>JAVJOU010000026.1:0-474171 GCA_040216635.1 Rhodospirillales bacterium
GTCAGGTATTCGGCATTCCGGTCGAGGGCATGGACCCCATGGTCCGCCGCCGCGCCAAGGCCATCAACTTCGGTATCATCTACGGCATTTCGGCTTTCGGCCTGGCACGCCAACTGGGCATTTCGCGCGGTGAAGCCGGGGAATATATCGACGCCTATTTCGAACAATACCCGGGCATCAAAGCCTATATGGAGCGAACCAAGGAACAGGCCAAGAAGGAAGGTTTCGTGTCCACCCCCTTCGGGCGCAAGTGCCATGTGCGCGGCATCAACGACCGCAACCCCAACATGCGGGGCTTTGCCGAGCGCGCCGCCATCAACGCGCCGATCCAGGGCGGGGCCGCCGACATCATCAAGCGCGCCATGATCCGCTTGCCCGGCGCCCTGAGCGACGCCGGATTGGGCGCGCGCATGCTGCTGCAGGTCCACGACGAGCTGATCTTCGAGGTTCCCGACGCCGAGATCGAAGCGACCCGCGAGATGGTCCGCAAGGTAATGTCCGGCGCGGCACAGTTGAGCGTGCCGCTCGACGTTGATATCGGAACCGGCGCCAATTGGGACGAGGCGCATTAGGCGACACCCCGTCCGGCCCAATTACACGGAATAATCCGCAATCGGTTTTCATGGCATACCCCTTGCAGCGGTCACGCGGGGGACGCCCCGCGCACACGCATGGACCAAGCAGGAGGACAGCCATGAAAATCGACGATATTCCCGCCATCTTGAACCCGCAAAGCCCGGCCAAACCGACCGTCGGCAATGCCGGGTCCGGTTCCTTCGCCGAAATGATGGCCGCCTCCGTTGCCATGGACGACGGCGCGCAGGAAACCGGCCCGCAAAGCGATGTGGAAATCATTCGCGACAAGGGTTTCCGTGCCTATGCGGAAGAGGTCGAAAAGCGGAAAATGGAGGAAATGCGGGAGAAAATCCTCAACATGATGGGATTCTCCGAAGAAGATCTGGACAAGATGCCGGCCGAACAGCGGGCCGCGATCGAAGACCTGATCGCCCAGGAAATTCAGCGCCGCATGCAGGCCAATGCCGAGCTTGACGACGACAACAGCACACTTTCCGGCATGTCGGAGACCGCCCGTAACATCGCCGATCCCGGCAACACGGGTTCCGCCGGATCGGTCATGCTGGCCGTCATGGAAGCCCGCGATGCGCTGGAAAACGGCGGCCTGTCCCGGTCAAATTTGCCGGGTGACGCGGAAGATAATTCCTGACCGGGGCCTTCTTTGCACCCATTTGCCGCATTGAAGACGTTCCATACATAACCCCACGACGCCAAGGGTTGCCTAACCCGGCGGGCCGCGCCACCATTCTCCAAACTCGAAATCGAAGAGGAGAACGGTGATGACCGTATTCGGCAATTCGTTGCGGTGCCTGACGGCTGCAACCCTGATGGCGCTTAGCGCCGGTACGGCCCTGGCCGGAGCGGGGCGCAGCCATTCCCATGAGGTCGCCCAGGCCAAGGCCCCCGATATCACCATCGGCGCCGTGCCGGTGGCCGGCAAGATTACCATGCTGATGGGCATGGGCGGTTTTACGGGCGGTAACGTCGCGGTCCTGCCCGGCCCCGACGGCCTGTTGATCGTCGACGATAAAGTGGAAGCCTTTTCAGAGAAACTCGCCCAGGCGCTGAAAGCTTTCGGCGACGGCACGCCCAGGTTCGTTCTGAACACTCATTGGCATTTCGACCACGTGGGCGGCAACAAACGGTTCGCCGATGCGGTGATCATCGCCCATGACAATGTGCGCAAGGACATGTCGGTCGATCAGGTATTCAAGTCATTGAACAAGGAAATCCCGGCCGCCCCGCCCGAAGCCCTGCCCGACGTGACCTATAACGACCGTCTGACCATCCATTTCAACGGCGAGGAAATCCAACTTCACCATTTCCCGGGCGGGCATACCAACGGTGATACGGTCGTCTATTTCAAGGATTCCAAGGTCCTTCACCTTGGGGATATGTTCTTCAACGGCATGTTCCCCTTCACCGATCTGGAACACGGCGGTAATGCGCTTGCCCTGGCCCGCAACATTCGGGACATCACCGGTCGGTTCCCTGCCGACGCGAAGGTCATCCCGGGCCACGGCCCGCTGGCCACCATGGCCGATGTGGAGGCCTATCTGGATATGCTCACGTCAACCACCATATTCGTGCAAGGCGCCGTCATGGAGGGCAAGGACCTGAAAGCCATTCAGGCGGCGGGCTTCCCCGAAAAATGGAAAAAATGGGAATGGCCGTTCATTTCAGAAGCCATGTGGATTCAGCTGATCTATCAAAGCCTGAACAAATAGGGATACCCGATCAGGCGGTCTGCGCCTTGGCCGACGCGCGTCCTTTTGTGCGGGTCCTCGCCCATTGAACCGCCCGATAGGCCAGCAGAAGCCCCGCAATGCCGCCATAGATCAAGGGTTCGATCTGAAAGCCCTTGCGCATCATGAAGAAATGGATGGGGGCGGCAATGGCGGCGATGTAAACCAGCTTGTGCAGCCGTCGCCAGTTGCGCCCGCCCATTTTCTTGACCATGGCCTTGGGCGACGTTACGGCCAACGCCGTCAAGATCACCAGCGCCAGCATGCCGACGGTGATGTAGGTGCGCTTAACGATGTCCTGCCAGATCGCGCCCCAGGCGAAGTACTGATCCAAGGCCACGTAATTGGTGACATGCAGCAAGGCATAAAAAAAGGCGTAAAGCCCCAACATACGGCGGAAGCGCAGGATCACGGCAAGTCCCGTGACACCGCGGACCGGCGTCACCGCCAGGGCGATCAACAGAAAACGGATCGCCCAATCACCGGTATAGCGATTGATGAATTCCGCCGGATTGGGACCGAACTGCCCGGAAACACCTAGCCAGATCAGCCAGGCCAACGGCCCCAGCGCCGCCGCATGGACCAGGGGCTTGATGACCCAGGTCAGTCTGGTTTCCTTGTTCATGATGGAATCCTAGCGCATCCGCCCCCTAAAGGTGACCGGCCCGAAAGATCGGCACCCGCAAGTGAGCCTAGTAGAATTTTCTGAGGTCCATGCCCGCATACAGGTCCGCGACCTCTTCCTCGTATCCGTTGAACATCAAGGTCGGCTGCTTGATCGGCAGGCCAAACACATTGTTCTGGCCGATTTTCTTTTCCGCTTCCTGGCTCCAACGCGGATGACTGACGGTCGGATTGACGTTGGAATAGAACCCGTACTCGCGGCCGTTGGCTTCGCTCCAAGAGGTCGGCGGCTGTTTATCCGTGAACCGCATCAGCACGATCGACTTGATGGATTTAAAGCCGTACTTCCACGGCACGATCAGGCGCAAAGGCGCGCCGTTCTGATTGGGCAGAACCTGGCCGTGCACACCCACCGCCAGCAAACTTAGCGGGTTCATGGCTTCGTCCATGCGCAGGCCTTCCTTGTACGGCCATTCCAGAACGGGGCGGCGTTGGCCCGGCATCTGGTCCGGGTCGAACAAGGTTTCGAAATAAACGTATTTGGCCTTGGATGTGGGGTTCAGGCGCTTAATCACCTTGGCAAGGGGCACACCCAACCAGGGCACGACCATGGACCAGGCTTCGACACAGCGGAACCGATAGACCCGGTCCTCGATATCGTCGGCCTTGATCAGATCGTTGATGTCATAGGTTCCGGGTTTTTCCACTGCCCCTTCGACCTTGACGGTCCAGGGCGTGGTCTTGAAATCACCGGCATTTTCCGCCGGGTCGCTTTTGCCCGTGCCGAATTCATAGAAGTTATTGTACTTGGATACGAGGTCGAAGGCCGTCGGATCCTCCCCCAGGACCTTGGCGTTGTATTTGGCATGCGGGATGCCGGCAAGCGCCTTGCCTTCGGCGGGGCGCCAGGATGCCTGGGCGGCACCGGACATCCCCATGGTCAGGGCCGGCGGCAGGGTCAACGCAAGGCCGCCGAAGCCCATGGCCTTGAGAATCGTGCGTCGATTGTCGAACACGCTTTTCGGCGTGATCTCGCTGGACGCGATGGGATGGGTCGGGCGGTGGCGAATAATCATAATGGATTCCCTTTTAGTCCTTCCGGCGACAGTATGTTCATTGTTCGCCCGGCCGTTCGCTCGCTCTGATGTCTGTCACATAGTATAAGCCGTGAACCTGCCGACCCAATAAGGCGTTGAAGGGGCAAATCCGTCACATCTTCGCGAGGAATGCGCGAGCAAAGGCCAAATTGCGCCGTTTCAATCCGAAGAAATCCGGTGTAGGAGATTCGTCCATGCGCACACTCTATCACCTTTGGATGTCGCCCTTCTGCCGCAAGGCACGCATATTCCTGGGCGAAAAAAGGCTCGAACACGAGCTGCGAATCGAAAACATCTGGGAACGGCGCGAAGAATTCCTGGCCCTTAATCCCGCCGGCACGCTGCCCGTGCTGGTGGAAATCGACGGCACGGCGATTTCCGGCGCTGGCGTGATCTGTGAGTTCCTGGATGAAGTCCACGACGACCCGCCGCTGATCGGCCGCACGCCGGTGATCCGGGCCGAGGTCCGGCGCCTGACCAATTGGTTCGATGAAAAATTCAACCGCGAGGTCACAGACAATTTGGTCGGCGAGAAATTGTTGAAACGGTTTCTCGGTCAGGGCGAACCCAAGGGGGCCCGCATCCGCGCCGGTCACGCCAATATCCACCTGCATCTGAACTATCTGTCGTTCCTGGTGGAACGGCGGCGCTGGCTGGCGGGCGACGATTTTTCCATGGCCGACGTGGCGGCGGCGGCGCATCTGTCCTGCGTCGATTATTTGGGCGACGTGCCCTGGGAAGATCATCCGGAAGCCCGCGATTGGTATTCGCGGGTTAAATCCCGGCCCAGCATGCGATCCGTCCTGTCGGACCGCATGCCCGGGTTTCCGCCGCCGCGCCATTACGCCGATCTGGATTTCTAGGCCCTTTTCCCGATCCTGTGCCTAGCGCCTGGGGGGCGGGCCTTCGGGCTTCACGTCCATGTTTTCGATGTTCTGGCGGGCCGGGCCGGCGGCATCGCTGTCGGGCATGCCGTTCAGAATTTTCAGCCAGTCGGCCCGCGCGCCCGCATCGTCACCGGCAAGGCGCCGCAGGATTCCCCGCTCCAGCAAAGCTTCCGGATTGTTGGGATTCAGTTCCAACGCCGTGTTGGCATCGGCCAGGGCGTCGTCGGGGCGGTCCAGGAATCGCCGGGCACTGGCGCGCAGGGCGTAAATGTCGTCCCGGGACGGCGACAGGTTCAAGGCCGCGCTCAAATCCGCATCCGCGGCCTCGTAATCGTTACGCGCCGCCCAGGCCTGGGCCCGGTCGGCAAGCAGGTCCGCATCACCGGGCTTCAACCCGATGGCCGAGGTAAAGGCCCGCGTCGCGTTTTCCGCCCGACCGCTGAGCAGCCAGGCCTGCCCGGCCTGTTCGAACAAACCGGCCTTGATGTCCGGTTCCTCCAGGGAGGTTCCCGCCAAGCGTTCCAAACGGCGGGCGGCCTCGTCATATTGTTGCAATTCGATCAACGCCACCGCCGCGCAATGATCGGCGGCATCCCCGCCGCCCAGCGAACGCCAAGCGATCGCCGTCTCGAATCCGTCCTGCGGACGGCGGCGGGCCAGCGCCATGCAGGACCGGTATTTCTCCGCCTGTTCGGCCGTCTTGGCCCTGGCGGCCCCCGCCCCTAATGACTGATGGCCTTGGACAATCTGCGCCGTGGCCGACTTGGATAGAGCGGTGGCCCCAACCGTGGCCAGCAATAAACCGGCCCCCGTTACGCACAGCGTCGAACGGGTAATTCGCATTGTGAATATGTGCAGGATTCCTGGCATGGCGGTCAGGCTCTGGTTATAACCGATCCCGCTTATAGGGGGCATTCCGCCTTCTTGTCGACCGGGGCTTTACACCATGACCAAGCTGTTCTGTTTCGGATTGGGGTTCAGCGCCCTGACCTTGGCCCGCCGGCTTCGCGCCGACGGTTGGACCGTTGCGGGCACCTGCCGCACATCGGGCGCACAAACCGATTTGTCGGCACAAGGCATCCAGGCATATGTGTTCGACGGCACGGCCCCCTTGTCCGAAGATGCGGCCCAAGCGCTCCGTCAGGCGGATCACCTGTTGATTTCCATCCCCCCCGGGCCGGAAGGTGATCCCGCTTTGATCCAATCGGCCGAGCTTATGCGCCAGGCCGCACCTAGCCTGCGCTGGGCCGGGTATCTGTCGACCACGGGGGTTTACGGCGACACCGACGGCGCCGAAGTGACGGAGAAAAGCCCCCTCAATCCCAGTTCTCCCCGGAGCGAATACCGGGTCGCCGCCGAACGGGCGTGGCTCGACCTGACCGCCGAGGGATTGCCCATTCATGTGTTCCGGCTGGCGGGAATATATGGTCCGGGCCGGTCGGTGCTTGATCAATTGCGCAAGGGAACCGCACACCGGGTCGATAAACCGGGCCACCGGTTTTCCCGCATTCACGTGGAGGATATCGCGGGCGTGCTCGAAGCCTCCATGGCACGGCCCAATCCGGGCGCGGTTTATAACGTCTGCGATGACGCGCCCGCGGCCCAATCCGATGTCATCGCCTTCGGCGCGGCATTGATGGACAAGGAACCACCGCTTGCCGTCCCGTTCACCCAGGCCGCCCAAAGCATGTCGCCCATGGCGCTGACTTTCTGGCGCGACAACCGCATCGTCAGCAATGCCCGCATCAAGCAAGAACTGGGGGCGACATTGTCCTACCCAACCTACCGCGAGGGCTTGACCGCCATATGGGCGGCGGAAGACTGAACCGGAATTCCCGCTCTTCCGCATCCATCCATATGCGGAATTTATTCCTTGACATTGCCGCCGCCATCGCATAGGCTCCCGTCATCGTCAGGGACAACTGCGTCCGCAAGCCGGCATCCCACCGGCCAGGCGAAATCCCTCGCAATATTCATACAGCACATTCAGCCGCCGCCGATCCGGGCAGCGGATAATTTGTCATGCCCAATGCGGAGACATGCAATGACGCCTATCCAACCCACATCCCGTGCGCGTTCGCGCAAAGGCAAGCCCAATGGCTTTTCCCGCAGGTCATTGATCGACCAACTGATCACGGTCGACGACGACCTGGAAGATATTCTGGTCAAACAACCCCGCGATCTGACCGAGGTCGAAGTCCGCCGCATCGCCGAGCGCCGATTAGCGCTACCCGCAGGTGATGAAAAGGACGCCCTCTATGCCTTGGAGAAAGCATTCTTTGAAGACGTTTACGGGTCCGAACAAGCCACAGCCGACGGAACCGGCCGCTTGGCAGCACCCGTGCCCAAACGGCCCGTCAACGCATCCCCCATCCCGGCCCGATCCGCCGATGGTATGGAGTTGTCCCGCGCCGTCTCGCGCCTTGCCGAACGTGTGGCAGACATCGCGGAAACCCAAGGATCCCGCGATGCCGTGCGATTTCTGCAGCAGGGCCTGACGATCCTGAACCAGGCCAGAACGGCGGCCGGGCCGGCTTCTGCGCAAGGCCACTCCCCCGTGAACAGAACGTTGTTTCAAGATTTGGTTGATGACGGCATGCCCGGGCCCAAAACCAGGGCTGCCCTGCGCCGAACGACAGCACGGTTGGGCGCGCCGAAGGTCGAAGAAGGCTTGGCCCTCGGCCAGTTCGAAGAAACCCTGAAGCGCCTTGCCCGTGGCGACCTGCCAGACGGAATCAAACCGGCCGCGGCAGAGGCCTTTGCCGCCCTGTTCCGCGATCCGGACCAAGGGACACACAAAGGCGCCGCCACGGAAGAAGGTGAAAGCCTGCAAATGGCGATCAAGAATGCCTCGATCGCCGTGACCGGTATCTGGCAGGCGGATGACGACGGCGTATTGAACCCCTCCAACATTCGGCTGACACCGGGCACCATCATCCCCAAGGCCGTCGGCTCGGCCGGGTTGCGCCCTTTGGAGGCCCCGGGCCGTTTCGACCTGTCCCAGGTCGTTTTGCAGGACCTTCGGGCCGGGATTCGCCGTGCCCTTCTCGCCGACCGGTTGGGGCAGATCGAAGGCCCCAGGATGACCGCAACAGAAGTCCTTGAACGCGTCGCAGAAATTTCCCGCCTGCTGGGGGCGACCTACGGCCGCCTGCAATCCGAACTTCTCACGCCCCTGGTCACACGTGGTCTTGCCATTTTGACTCGACGCGGTGAAGTCCCTGCCCTGCGTATCGACAGCAAGGTGATCGATCTGGAATACAAATCACCGCTTGCCCGCCATCAAGCGCAACAGGATGTACAGGCAACCCTTGCCTTTCTTGACGGATTGGCACGCATGGGCCCGACGGCACTTGCAATCGTCGATGTCGAACAAGCCGCACAAACCCTCGCCGCAGCCTATGGCGTGCCGCCCAAAATTTTGAAATCCCCGGACAGTGCACCAGCGGCCTTTCCCTTGCCCGCATCACCTGAACCTCCCGTCCCGAATGATCCCGGTTCCGACGAAGGCGCCGGCATGGATATCGCCTCCTTGGCATCGGCTATGGGCGCCGCACAACCCGTCCCGCCGGCAGGAGATATCTGATGCCAGATCACATACCGGAATGGCCTTGGCATACGGATGATTTCCCCTCCTCATCCGAGCAACCGAACACATCCAACAATGCGGAACAGGTCGCACATGCCGCCGCGCGGTGTTTTCGCGGGGCTGACGGCGATGCCCTGCTGGCTTATCTGCACGCCGTGACCACAGGCCGGGCTTTGGGACCGGATGCCCCGGACGCCGTTTTGCGTCATCTGGAAGGTCAACGCCATCTCGTCCGTCACCTTTGCCATTTGATCGACCTGGGCCGCGCCGGCCCTGATCCCTCTGTTCACCCGAAAGGAGCCTCTGAATGAATACCCTACACGCCGTGACCCCCGAGATGGATGAACCGGAAGCTTCGCACATTCCTGCCCACAGTCTTGATGACACGGACGCCCCGGAACCTGTCGCGATGGAAGCAAGCAACGACATCGATGCACCAGATTTCCTTCCTCCCAAATTCTGGGACGCAGATGCTGGCGAGATTCGTATCGAGGAGCTTGCCCGGTCCTATGCCGCGCTGGAAAAACGATTGGGCGCTGCCGGAGGCGATACCGTCCCGGAGGCCCCGGACGGATACCGGATCGAGCCTGCCATGGAGGGCATGACACCGGATCCCGAGGTCAATGAGCGTCTGATCGAAGCGGGGTTTACACAGGCCCAGGCCCAACTTGTCTATGACCTGGCGGCGGAAAAGCTTGCCCCCTTGGTTCGTGATCTTGCATCCGAAACCGTGCAAGGCGAGCACCGGCGGCGCCTGGCCGACCATTTCGGCGGACACGACCGATGGGAAACAGCCGCAGAACAGATTCAGTCCTGGGGCAAAGCCAACCTTCCGGCACCCGTGTTCGATGCCTTAAGTCAGTCATATGACGGCGTACTGACACTTCACCGGATGATGCGGGACGGCGAACCCGAATTGGTGTCGGGTGCCGCACCCGCGGCTTCGGGCCGTTCGGAAAGCCAACTGCGGCGCATGATGGAAGATCCCCGTTACTGGCGCGACCACGACCCGGCCTTCGCTGCCCAGGTAAAGAAAGGCTTCGAAGACCTTTATCCCGACGAGGGGTGAGCGCGCTTTTGCTCCCGCAGCTCCTTCTCATTTTCGGGACGGGGCGCCGGATGCCTGATCTTCCCCGGGCGCCGGCGCCCCGCTTTATTACCTTTACATGACCTTATATCTAAAACAGGGCCTTGGGCCGCAAGCCGACGAACCTCAAGACACCTGGGTCAGCAATGCATCCAACGTCCGCGTCAGGCGGTCGAGGTCGTGATCTTCCGATAGACGATGGCCACCATTCTTGATCAATTGCACCTCGACATCATGGGATGTGAGCTGTTTCTGAATTTTCAAACTTGTCTTCCACGGCACGTCTTCGTCTTCAATACCGTGAATAAGGCGCACGGGAACATCCAGGTCGATCGGCTTGTCGAGCAACAGGCGGTCCCAGCCGTCATCGATGAGCGGCTTGCAGATCCGGTACGGTTCCTGATCATCGTAACAATTGGGCAATTCGACAAAGCCGTCGCGTGCCATCTGCTCTTTTTGCACATCGGTGAATTCATCCCACAGCAGGTCGCGGGTGAAATCGGGGGCTGCCGCGATGCCGAGCAGGCCCCGGATTCGCACCTTTCGTGCCAAAGCCACCAAAAGCATGATCCAGCCGCCCATCGAAGATCCCACCAAAACCTGCTCACCTTCGGTCAGTTCATCGAGCGCCGTGATGGCGTCATCGGCCCATTGTCCGATGGAACCTTCTTCGAAAACCCCGGAAGACTGCCCATGTCCGGTATAATCAAAACGCAGGAACGCCTGCCCGCGGGCTCTGCAATAGGCTTCCAAGGCAAGGGCTTTGCCCCCTGTCATGTCGGATTTGAACCCCGTCAAAAAGACCACACCGGGAGACTTGCCAGGCAAATAGTGGTAGGCAATAGTCCTGCCGTCACCACATTCCAAAATATGCGGCGGAGTGTCGGGTGCAACGTCTGGGCCTGAAGACATGATCGGTTTCCATCCATGAACAAGATGCCGGACAATAACACCGGCGGCGGCGAAAGCGAACGCGCCCAATCCGCCCAAGGCAAATCTGCCGAACAAAAAACCGCCAAGGGAAAAGCCGGGGACGGCCGCCTTGCGACGGTCCTGCAAGTTCTGCCCGCCCTTGGCGCCGGCGGCGGGGTGGAACGCGGAACGGTGGAAATCGCCGGTGCCGTGGTCGAAGCCGGTGGTCGCGCCATTGTCGCGTCGTCAGGCGGCCCCCTGGTCCATGATCTAAGCCGCGTCGGGGCCGAACACGTGGAATTGCCGCTGCAGTCCAAGAACCCGATCACCATGTGGCGAAATATCGAACGCCTGGCCGAGTTCATCCGTGCCGAAAAAGTCGACATCGTCCACGCCCGGTCGCGCGCCCCCGCTTGGTCCGCCTGGGCCGCCGCCAAACGCACGGGCAGCCATTTCGTCACCACCTTCCACGGAACCTATGGCGCATCCAATCATCTGAAGCGGGTCTATAATTCCGTCATGACCCGGGGCGAACGGGTGATCGCCATCAGTCAGTTCATCGCCGGTCATGTCCGCCAGCTGTATGGCGTTCCCTCGGGAAAGATAAAAGTCATCCACCGGGGGGTCGATCTGGATCGATTCGATCCGGCCAAGGTTTCGGCGCAGCGAGTCGTCAATCTGGCGGCGGACTGGATGTTGCCCGACGGCGTACCCGTGATCATGTTGCCCGGGCGCCTGACCCGATGGAAAGGCCAGCCCGTCGTGATTGATGCGTTGAGTAAATTAAAGCATCGCGATATCCGCTGTTTATTGGTCGGCGGCGACCAAGGGCGCGAAGATTACCGCGCCGAACTGGAAGCCATGATTGCCCGCCGCGATCTGAACGAGGTCGTCCGCCTGGTCGATCATTGCGACGACATGCCCGCGGCTTACATGCTGACGGATGTGGTGATTTCCGCTTCGACCGACCCTGAAGCCTTCGGCCGCGTGATCGCCGAGGCCCAGGCGCTGGGCCGGCCGGTCATCGCCACGGATCATGGCGGTGCCAAGGAAACCGTCATTCCCGGCGTCACGGGATGGCTTGTGCCGCCGGGCGACGCGGACGCGCTCGCCGCCGCAATCGATAAGGTGTTGTCATTGGACAGCGCCGCCCGCAGCACCCTTGCCGGTAAGGCCATCGCAAACGTGCGGGACAATTTTTCCAAGGCCTCCATGTGCGCCAAGACGCTGGACGTTTATGACGAGGTCCTGGGCATTCGCCCCCAAGGCTGATTCATGGCCGCATCCCCCTCCCCTTTGAAAAACACTCTGGTTATCAAGCTGGGCGCGCTTGGCGATTTCGTCCAGGCTCTCGGCCCCATGAAGGCGATCCGCGATCATCACAACGATGTACGCGTCGATCTTTTGACCACGCCGCCCTATGTGGAACTTGCCGAAGCCTCGGGCCTGTTTGACCGCATCGTGGCACACCCACGCATGAAATGGTTCCACCTGGGCACGGCATTGAGGCTCCGCCGGGATCTGATCGACGGCGCATATAGCCGGGTTTATGACTTGCAAACCTCGGACCGGTCGTCGTTTTATTTCCGACTGTTTCCCGCAAACCGCCGCCCCCAATGGTCAGGCATCGCACGCGGCTGTTCGCATCCTCATGCCAATCCGGACCGCGACCGCATGCATACGATTGAGCGTCAAGCGGACCAGCTTGCCATGGCCGGGATTCCCGCCGTCCCCGCACCGGATTTGTCGTTTGCGGCAACCGACCTTGCCCGTTTCAATCTGACCGAGCCCTTCGCCCTGATCGTACCGGGCGGCGCCCCGCATCGGCCGGCCAAGCGCTGGCCCGCAAACCATTTCGCGGCACTGGCGTCCAGCCTTGCACAACGCGGTCTAATGCCCGTGATCCTGGGGGGTCCGGATGAGCGTGCCCTGCACGATGAAATCCTGGCCGCCAGCCCCGCCGCACGCAGCCTGTGCGGGGAAACCTCCCTACTGGATCTTGCCACCCTGGCTCGCCGGTGCGCCCTTGCCGTCGGCAACGATACAGGCCCCATGCATGTCGCCGCCATCGCCGGTGCGCCGACGGTGGTGCTCTATTCAAAGGCCAGCGATCCCGCCCTTTGCGCTCAACGGGGACCACAAGTCACGATCCTGCGCGAACCCTGGTTGAACGATCTTTCGGTCGACGATGTTCTCAAGGTTCTGCCGCCCATCAGCGCGGCCCTATAAAGCATGTGACTGACGCTTGACACACAGGGACCACGCCCTACATTCCCCCCTGATCCTGATCCCAGTTCGAACGGCCTGAATTCATATGGTTGCCATTACCCTTCCGGACGGCAGCGTCCGCAATTTCGACGGACCGGTCACGGGGCTTGACGTCGCCGCCGACATCGGCCCCGGCCTGGCCAAGGCCGCATTGGCCGTGCGCGTCAACGGCACGCTTACGGATCTTGCGGCAACCATCAAGACCGATGCGGATTTGGCCATCGTCACCAACAAGGACGAGGACGCGCTGGACCTTTTGCGCCATGACTGCGCGCACGTCCTGGCCGAAGCCGTGCAGGAACTTTACCCCGGCACCCAGGTAACCATCGGCCCGACGATCGAAAACGGCTTTTATTACGATTTCGCGCGCGACGAGCCCTTCTCCATCGACGATCTGGAGAAGATGGAACAGAAGATGCACGAGATCATCGATCGCGACGCCCCTTTTACCCGCGAGGTTTGGGAGCGCGACGTCGCCATCAAGCATTTCGAAGACATCGGCGAGAAATATAAGGCTGAATTGATCCGCGACCTGCCCGAGGGTGAGGAAATCGGCATCTACCGCCAGGGCGACTGGCTTGACCTATGCCGGGGGCCGCACCTGCCGTCGACGGGGCGCGTGGGCCATGCCTTCAAACTGATGAAGGTGGCCGGCGCCTATTGGCGGGGCGATCATCGCAACGAAATGCTGCAGCGGGTCTACGGCACCTGCTGGTTCACGGAAAAAGACCTGAAGGCCCATCTTCACATGCTGGAAGAGGCCGAAAAGCGCGACCACCGCCGCCTCGGCCGCGAAATGGACCTGTTCCATATTCAGGAAGAAGCCGCCGGATCCGCCTTTTGGCACCCAAAGGGCTGGACACTTTACCGGATTTGCCAGGACTACATGCGCAAGCGCCTGGATGACGCCGGCTATGTGGAGGTCAACACCCCACAACTGGTCGACCGGGCGCTTTGGGAAGCCTCGGGCCATTGGGAAAAGTTCCGCGAGAACATGTTCATTTCCGAGGCCGAGGACAAGCTGCTCGCCATCAAGCCCATGAACTGCCCCTGCCATGTGCAGATCTTCAAGCAAGGCACCACCAGCTACCGCGACCTGCCGTTGCGCATGGCCGAATTCGGCTCCTGCCACCGCAATGAGCCGTCGGGAGCACTCCACGGCCTGATGCGCGTGCGCGCCTTCACCCAGGACGATGCCCATATTTTCTGCCGCCCCGACCAGATCGAGCGCGAAACCAGCATCTTCATCGATCTGCTGACCCGGATTTACAAGGACTTCGGCTTCGACGAGTTCGTCATCAAGTTTTCCGACCGGCCGGAAGTCCGCGCCGGGTCGGACGAAACCTGGGACCGAGCGGAAAAAGCCCTACTGGACGCTACCAAGGCCGCCGGCCACGATCCGATCCTGAACCCCGGCGAAGGGGCGTTTTACGGACCCAAGCTGGAATTCGTGCTGCGCGACGCCATCGGCCGCGACTGGCAATGCGGCACCCTGCAGGTCGATTTCGTGCTGCCCGAACGCCTGGATGCCAGTTACATCGCCGAAGACGGCGCCAAACACCGCCCTGTCATGCTGCACCGGGCGATTTTGGGCTCGTTCGAACGTTTCATCGGCATCCTGATCGAAAACTACGCCGGGCGCTTCCCCCTATGGCTGGCCCCCCACCAAGTCACGGTCGCAACCATCACCAACGATTCCGACGCCTACGCCGACGAGGTTGCCAAAGCCTGCCGGGCCGCGGGACTGCGCGTCGAAACGGACAAGCGAAACGAGAAAATCAACTACAAGATCCGCGAACACAGCCACGCCAAGGTCCCCGCGATCATGGTCGTCGGCGCCAAGGAAGCCGAAGCCGGCACGGTCGCGATCCGGCGCCTGGGCGGCAAGAATCAAGAAATCCTTGCGCTCCGGGACGCGATCGATACATTAGTGTCGGAAGCGGCGGGGCCGTTGGGCGCCGGGGATGATCAATAAGAGTCCCCAATAAAAATCACAATAAAGTGCGCGCGTTCACGTTCCGCCGGAACGGGGATATTTGACGTACCCGCCAATTGACGCAACCGAACGAGGAGCAAGGCAATAGCACGCCGCCCCATGCAACAAACACCGCCGTCTAAGGATGGACCGCGGATAAATGACGATATCGACGTAGCCGAAGTGCGCGTCGTCGACGCCGACGGCGAAATGGTCGGCGTTCTTTCCACGAAAGAAGCCATTGAAATGGCATTTGAGGTTGGACTCGACCTGGTCGAGGTGTCGCCCAATGCCGATCCGCCCGTGTGCAAAATTCTGGACTACGGAAAGTTCAAGTACGAGGCCCAGAAAAAAGCCAACGAAGCCCGCAAGAAGCAAAAGGTCATCGAGGTCAAAGAGATCAAGATGCGCCCGGGCATCGACGAGCACGATTATCAGGTCAAGATGAAGGCCGTGCGCAAGTTCCTGGACAACGGCGATAAGGTCAAAATGACCATTCGTTTCCGGGGCCGCGAAATGGCCCACCAGGATCTGGGCATGAAGGTGCTCGATCGCGTGCGCACAGAGGTCGATGAACAAGCCAAGGTCGAACAGTATCCCAAGACCGAAGGCCGGCTGATGACCATGGTGATCGCCCCCCGCTAACCATCACAACCAATTCCGGTTTCCAGCAAACGCCGCCCCAAGGGGCGGCGTTTTCTTTTGCGCCCCTTCTGCCCCATTGAAAGGAACTCCATCATGGGAAGCACCGAACATCGCCCTCAACTGCCGCTCCCACCCACCGATACCGCCACCTCCGACCTGCCCGGCAATGGTCTGACCGGCATCGGCGGCACGGACGGATACGGCGGGTTCGGAAAATCGTTCCTGAACGACTCTGTTGGACGCGGCCAAGCCAATCGGCCCGGCGACGTATTTCGAGCGTCCAGCTTTCTGGCAGAAAACGGCCTACTGCCCAAGTCCAGGCGTGATGCGGACGAACCTTTCCTGCGCGGCATCGAAAAAGCCCAGGAAAAACTGAACGCGCTTTCTGGCGGCGGCCTCTACATCGATGGCATGGTCAAACCCTGGGGCCCAACAGAGTTGTTGAGCCAACGGGCGATCAATTCGGGCAAGATGATAGCACCCAGCCTGGACGATTTTGACTGGGTTGCCTCGGGACAAATTCCACCGGTCACGCCAATCCAATCCGTGGGCCGAAAAGTCCCTTTCTCAGACAAAACACCCGAGATATCCCCCGCTTCGGTCGCTACGCGATATCCTGTTCTGAAGGACTCAGAAGCGAGAACCAACGCGATATTACAAAACGCGAATGCGCGTTTCGACGTGAAAGAGAATCCAAACGCAGACGATAGCGACCCGTGGTACGCAGTCCCGAATGTCGGCAAGACAGCCGTTTTGAACTACGAGTCGATCCTAAATACCGAAGCGCGAAAGCAAGGGGTCGATCCCGATTTGATCAAAGCGATCGTCTACGCTGAGAATGCTCGAGGGCACTATTTTGGAACTGCGAAGATGCTGGAGGGGTTTAAGCTAGCCGGCACCATATTTCCCATGAATATCGATCCGGAAAAATGGGCCAGCCTTGGAATTGACAAAAACTCAGCCTACATCCCAAAGACGAACATCAAGGCTGGCGTTACCTTGATAAAGCGAATCTTTGATAGAATAACAGATCCCTCTCCCGCGAAGATCGCTTCTGTTTGGAACTTCATGGGTCGCGAGAACGTCAACGATTTCGGAGCCTACGTAGGCCGAATATACCGCGAGAAGCCATGGACAAGATAAACGAGGAACACCCTGATTTTCCTGCGCGCCGAGCAATCGGCGCGTTATTGGCTGCACTTTTGTGTTCCATCTTGTTGGCCACAGTGCCGATCGTCGTCATCCTAATGCAGTCGGATGGCACCGAACCACGCGGCCTATGTGAATTTGTTGCCGGCTCGCAAGGGCTACTGCCACTCGATCCAAACGCCGGCGGAACGATTCGGTATTCCTGTGACTTAAATCTGCTTCAATTCACTTTCTACGTGTTCCCGTTATCGATGCTGCTTCTCTACCCCGCTTGGTGCATCTGGAGGCGCGTGTTGCGATCGAATTAAGTGGGAGAAACGCCGCCCCAAACGGTCCCGGGGCGGGTTATTCATTTTTGATTCTGGGGGCGGTTATTCCGCGGCGAGCGGCCGGTTGGCGATAATCTCCATGATCTCGGCGGCGGCAACCGGGATGTTCGTACCGGGGCCGTAGATCGCGGCGACGCCCTTGGCCTTCAGGAAATCATAATCCTGGGCCGGGATGACCCCGCCGCAGACGACCAGGATGTCCTCGGCCCCTTGGGCCTTCAACTCATCAATCAAGGCCGGCACCAGAGTCTTGTGGCCGGCGGCCTGACTGGACACGCCGATCACATGCACGTCGTTTTCGATGGCCTGGCGGGCGGCTTCATCCGGTGTTTGGAACAACGGGCCGACATCCACGTCGAAACCGATATCGGCAAAGGCCGTGGCGATGACCTTGGCCCCCCGGTCGTGGCCGTCCTGCCCCATTTTGACCACCAGCATGCGCGGGCGGCGGCCTTCGGCCTCGGCGAAGTCGGCGACGTCCTTACGGATTTTGCTGAAGCCCTCATCCCCTTCATAGGCCGAGCCATACACGCCGGAGATCGAGCTCGTCTCGGCCCGGTGGCGGCTGTAGACCTTTTCAAGCGCATCGGAAATCTCACCCACCGTGGCGCGTTTGCGCGTCGCCTCGACGGCCAGTTCCAACAGGTTACCGGCACCGCTTTCGGCCGCCTGGGTCAGCGTGGTGAGCGCTTCCTGGCAGGCCGCTTCGTTGCGCGATCCGCGAATGCTCTGTAGACGTTTGATCTGGCTTTCCCGCACCGCGTCGTTATCGACATCCAGGATATCGATATCGTCCTCGTCCTTGCGTTCATACTTGTTGACGCCGACGACGACTTCCTCGCCACGGTCGACGCGCGCCTGCTTGCGCGCGGCCGCTTCCTCGATCACCCGCTTGGGCATGCCTTCCTCGACCGCCTTGGTCATGCCGCCTAGGTCTTCGACCTGGCCGATCAGTTCGCGCGCCGCCTGGGCCAAAGACGCGGTCAGGCTTTCCACGTAATAGCTGCCGGCGAGCGGGTCGATGACCTGCGGAATGCCCGTTTCCTCGGCCACGATCAATTGCGTGTTACGTGCGATGCGGGCCGAAAACGGGGTCGGGAGCGCAATCGCTTCATCAAGCGCATTGGTGTGCAGGCTTTGCGTGCCGCCCATGACCGCCGCCATGCATTCGATGGTCGTACGGATCACGTTGTTGTAGGGATCGCGCGCCGTCAGGGACACGCCCGAGGTCTGGCAATGGGTGCGCAGCATGGACGAGCGCGGGTCCTTGGGCTCGAACTGGGCCATCAGTTCCGACCACAGAAGACGCGCCGCGCGTAGTTTGGCGACTTCCATGAAGAAGTTCATGCCGATCGCGAAAAAGAACGACAGGCGCGGTGCGAACTTGTCCACATCCAGGCCCTTGTTCTTGGCCGCGCGCACGTATTCCAGGCCATCGGCCAGGGTGAAGGCCAGTTCCTGCACCGCCGTGGCGCCCGCTTCCTGCATATGATAGCCGGAGATCGAGATCGAATTGAAGCGCGGCATGTTGAGCGCCGTATATTCAATAATATCGGCGACGATCCGCATGGAGGGCGTGGGCGGATAGATGTAGGTATTCCGCACCATGAATTCCTTGAGGATATCGTTTTGGATGGTGCCGGAAAGCTTTTCCGCCGGCACACCCTGTTCCTCCGCCGCCACGATATAGCCCGCCAAAACCGGCAACACGGCCCCGTTCATGGTCATGGAGACGGACATTTCATCCAACGGGATGCCGTCGAACAAAATCTTCATGTCCTCGACGCTGTCGATCGCCACACCGGCCTTGCCGACATCGCCGACCACGCGCGGATGGTCTGAATCGTACCCCCGGTGGGTCGCCAGATCGAAAGCAACGCTGAGGCCCTTTTGTCCGGCAGCAAGGTTGTCGCGGTAGAACTTGTTGGATTCCTCGGCCGTGGAAAACCCGGCGTATTGGCGGATGGTCCAGGGACGGTTGGCATACATGGTCGCACGCGGCCCGCGCAGGAAAGGCGCAAACCCGGGCAACGTATCTACATGCTCCAAGCCTTCCAGATCCGCCGCCGTGTAAAGCGGCTTGACCGCGATCCCTTCCGGCGTCTGCCAGATCAGGTCATCGGGGGATTTGCCTTTCAATTCCTTGGCGGCGGCATCCGCCCATTTTTCCATGTCGTTCTTGTCGACGCTCATATGCGTTACTCCCGGTCGTGCGGCCAAAATACCCCCTTCGGCTTCCCCGGATTATACCGCCCGCCCCCCAAGACAAAGGAATTTTTTATTCCCTGCCTAACGAAAAGTCCCGATGTGCAATTTCTTGTGGATAACCACTACATATATTGTGGATAACTATATGTGGTGTAAGCGGTTGACGGCCCCGCGAAATATTGTAAGATTTTGCTCGTTCCGGCCCTGCTTTTGGACGGATTCGGGGCACTTTGGGCCGACAAAGCCCAAATGTTGCCGACCCTGGGTGAGATGTATGGGTTTCGGCGGAAATGCGTTTTCCGCTGAAAAATCGGGAGGCAAGGGTACTTAAAATGACGAACGAATGGACGCCCCAACGGGTCAACGCCCTGATCGCCTTGTGGGATGAAGGTCTTCCCACCAGCGAAATCGGCCGCCGCCTTGGCATCACCAAGAACGCCGTGATCGGCAAGGTTCATCGCCTGGGCCTGGCCAAGCGCGGATCCCCCATCAAGGAACGCCCCGACAAACCGCAGGTTAACGAGAACCTTGTGACCATGTCCAAGCTTCGCACCGGCATGTGCAGTTGGCCGGTGGGCGAACCCAATGACCCGGATTTCCATTTCTGTGGTGAAGAATCCGTCGACGGCAAGCCGTATTGCCGCGAGCACTGCGCCAAGGCCTATATCCGGATCACCAAGGATGGCCGTAAAGTCGCCGCAGCCTGACCCAAGGTTCGGCTGCGTTCCGAAGGCCCGCCCGCCGCTGCGATCACATTTTCTCTGACCGACCCTGCCTGCCTTGAATTTTCGGGCCAGACGCTTATCATCGCGTCCATGAGCAATACATCGTCTTTCCTTTTGACCGGCGCCATCCGGCGAATTATCGACCCGGCCTCTTAACCGAGGACCGGGCTGTATTGATTCGCCGTGACCGGCATCCCTGTCGAAAAGGATTTTCCGATGCAATCGCAAGACCGCGGGTCTGTCCCGCATTCCCATCCCCATTCTTCATCGAACCCGCCTGCCCCCTGCACGGCACCCGCGACACAGTGTTTTTCCGTGCAGGCCATGGCCGATCCCGGCACCCTGCCCCGCGTGCTGGAAGTTTTTGCCAAACGCGGCCTGATCCCGGCCCAGGTTCATGCCAGCCGTCCGGCGGGTGCCCGTGACGGTCTGGTCGTGGATGTCCACCTGGATAATGCGGACGCCGAACAGGCCCGCCTTATCGCCCAGGAAATCCGCCGGCAGTTCTGCGTGGATGCGGTCCTGGTCGCGGAAAAGCAGGCCCCGGCACATGTGTGACATTCCGGGCGGAGGACCGTTTTGAGCTATCTGGACCGTATTCGGGAAATCCAGTCCTTTGACCCGGTGGCCTACCGGCCCTTCCTGACCGGCGGCATGCAGGTCGGCATGATCCACCGCGGCCTTGTTCCGCACCTCACGGATTTTTCCGACGTCCTGATGGTGAGCGAAAGCCGGGTCGAACTGGCCCCCGGCCTGAACGATTATGCATCGCGCACGGCCGCCATGGCCGGTGTGCTGGCCGTGCTGCGCGATAAGGGGCTGATTTCCGGCTGGCGGGACGAACCCTATGCCGCCTGCGAACGTTGGGGCAGGCCACCCTTGTTCGAAATGGAACGCGCCGCCGTGCCGCTGTTCGGGGTTGAAGGCTACGGCGTTCATATCAACGGCTATGTCCGGGACGGCGACGCCGTGAAAATGTGGATCGGCAAGCGGTCGCTGACCAAACCCACGGGCCCCGGCAAGCTGGACCAGGTCGTGGCCGGCGGCCTGCCTGCCGGGATCGGGATCATGGACAATCTGGTCAAGGAATGCGGCGAAGAGGCCGATATTCCCGAGGATATTGCTCGCCGCGCCCGCCCCGTCAGTGCCATTTCCTATTGCACGGAACGCGCCGAAGGTCTGCGTCGGGATATACTGTTCAATTATGATCTGGAACTGCCCGCCGATTTTCGGCCACGTAACACCGATGGTGAAATCGAAGATTTCTACTTGTGGTCCATGGACCAGGTCATGGACACTGTACGGGAAAGCGATAGTTTCAAATTCAACTGCGGTGTCATTGTTATCGATTTTTTGATCCGTTGGGGGTTTATCCGGCCCGACCATTCCGATTACGTTGATATCCAAAGAGGCCTGCACTGGGCCCGGCGCTGACCGAAAACCGGCACCCGTTGAGCTTAGAGAACGAAGGAATGATTTAAGTGACCAGCCAAGCGAACAGCCAAGAAGCCTCATGGACCGTATACCTGTCCGGAGAAATCCATACCGATTGGCGCGAGCAGATCGAACAGGGCGCCGCCAAGGCCGGCCTGCCCGTCGATTTCGTCAGCCCGGTTACCGACCATGCATCGAGCGACGACTGCGGGGTCGATATCCTGGGCGACGAGCCCAACGATTTCTGGAAGGATCATAAGGGCGCCAAGGTCAACGCCATCCGCACCCGCACCCTGATGGAACGCGCCGATGTGGTTGTCGTCCGCTTCGGCGACAAGTACAAACAATGGAACGCCGCTTTCGACGCGGGATATGCCGCAGCCCTGGGGACGCCCATGATCACGCTTCACGATCCGGCCCTGACCCACGCACTGAAAGAAGTGAATGGCGCGGCCATGGCAACGGCGGAAACGCCCGATCAGGTGGTGCGCCTATTGAAATACGCCATCACCGGCCAACTTAATTAGAACGACCCTTTTCGCAACCGGCATACGACATTGGATAAATCCAACGCTCCTCTGAACCGACCGTCCCCGGATCTCTACCCCCGGATCGAGCCCTTTGCGCACGGTTTCCTGGACGTTTCCGGCGGGCACCAGGTCTATTGGGAGCAGTCGGGAAATCCGGCCGGCGTGCCCGTGGTATTCCTGCACGGCGGGCCGGGCGCCGGCTCCAACCCGTCCCATCGCCGGTTTTTCGACCCGGACCATTACCGCATCGTGATCTTCGACCAGCGGGGGGCGGGACGCTCCACCCCCTTCGGCGAAACGCGGCATAACACGACCCCCGATCTGATCGACGACATGGAGGCCCTGCGTCGTCATTTGGAAATCGACAGTTGGTTCGTGTTCGGCGGGTCCTGGGGATCGACCCTGGCATTGGCCTATGGCATCGCCCATCCGGACCGTTGCCGGGGCTTCGCGCTGCGCGGCATCTTCCTCGGCCGTCAGTCAGAGGTCGATTGGTTCCTTTACGGGATGAAGCGGATATTTCCCGAAGCCTGGCGTCGTTTTTCAAGCCACCTGCCCGAAGCCGAACAAAACGACATTCTGGCTGCCTATCACAAGCGCCTGAATGATCCGGACCCGGCCGTGCATCGCCCGGCGGCGGAAACCTGGAGCCAGTTCGAAAGCGCCTGCTCGACCCTGCACCACGGCGACGGCGGCGGCGGGTCGGGCCGGGGGGCATTGTCCCTGGCGCGGATGGAAGCCCATTATTTCGTCAACGACGTGTTCATGGCGAAAGATCACATCCTCGACAATATCGATGCCATCAAGCATCTGCCCTGCGTAATCGTGCAGGGCCGCTACGATATGGTCTGTCCGATCGCCACGGCGGATGAATTGGCCCGTGCCTGGCCCGATGCGGAATACGTCATCGTGCCCGATGCCGGCCATTCCGCCATGGAACCGGGCATCCGCTCGGCCCTTGTCAAGGCCATGGACGGCTTTCGTTAGACCCATTTCCGACCGGCCTTTCCCTTAACCCGTTGCTTGCATGATATCCGCGATGGATTATGATGCGCTCCAAAGGGGACGCGTTCCATTAAGGGGCGCAATCGGGGAAATTCAACGTGTTCAAAAAACTGATCATTCCGGCCGTGTTTGCCGCCGTGATGGCGCTGCCTTCCGGCAACCTGCGGGCCGATGATGACCCTGATTTTCTAACCATCGGTGTTGGGAAATACGACATTCTCCGCAACCGGGAAGAAGACATCGAATTGCGCTTTGATTATCGGTTCGGCAAGAAATTCCTGGTTTTCAAACCGTTCCTGACCGGGGCCTACGTCACCAACAATTCGTCCTTCCTGGGGGCGGGTGTGCTGGTCGATATCTATTTGGGCCGCCGCTTTGTCCTGACGCCGCAGTTTTCCCCCACCTGGTGGCGCGGCAAGACCTCGAACCTGGATTTGGGCCATGCGCTGGAATTCCGCTCGCGCCTGGAACTGGCCTACCGGTTTGATGACCGGTCGCGCATCGGCATTTCCATCGACCATTCGTCGAACGCCGGCCTGGGCGACGGCAATCCCGGCGTGGAATCGGTCATGCTGAACTATTCCATGTCCATGGACAGCGTGATGGGGATGTTCAAGTAGACTTCCGGAACGCTTTCAAGCCCCCTGCTCCGGCCTACCCTTTCCGCCAAAACCTGTGATATAGACCCAGGCGCGCCGCGTTTGGGCCGCCCGATGGCGGCATTCGGCCCCGTAGCTCAGTCGGATAGAGCGACAGATTCCTAATCTGTAGGTCGCAGGTTCGAATCCTGCCGGGGTCACCAGCCGACGCCCTTCGCCGGTGTTTATGACCAGCTCATACCCTCGGCCGACAGGCCCGTGATCCAGCCCGCGTCGAGCCAATGTTTCAGGAAACCGGCCGCACGCAGGGCGGCGTCTTCGGGATCGCCCTGTTCGGCAAGCACTTGGCAAAGGGTTTGGAATTCTTCCCCCCGCCGCAACACATCAAGTCCCGCGGCCTCGTCCGTCGGCAGGACGCGGTAGCGCACGGTCAGCGTTTCCGCATCCCGCCAGGCGGCCCAGATCTGACGCTCCCCCAACATCTCCGGTGCCGCGTCCGGGTCTTCGTCCCGGGCGACCGCCTGTTGGAACGGACCCACGTCGTGGGAAAGCTGGAAGACATTAAGCGACGGATGCAGGTCAAACGTCAGGACGGGCCAGGCTTCGGGCGGCACCCTCGCCAGGGCTTCCGCCGCCAGGGCTTCGCCGTCCGGCGCATCGAAGGCCAGACCCAAGGCCCATTCGAACGCCGCCATGTCGCCCACAACGGGCACGTCGGACCAGAGGTCCGTCGCCCGCAGCCAAGCCGCGAAATCCTTGCCCAGCCAGCGGATGGAGCGGGCATGGGACGGATGTGCCCGCACATAGGCTGAACATGCCTCGGCAAAACCGTCATCGCCCAGCAGCGTATGGACGGCGGGAAAATCCTCGCCCATGACCTCGATCAGGCGGGCCTCATAGGCATGATCGTAAACGTGCAAAAAGGGGCCGCCGCGTTGCAGATGCGCTTCGATATCGGCGCGGCCCGCAAGCAAGCGGTCCTGAAACAGGGATTGGATTTCCACCAACGGTGTGGTCATGCCGCGGCTCCGTCCAATGCCTGGGCCGATAGGCGACGGGCGATGGTCAATTCGGCCAGCAATTCAGTGAAGGGCGGAATATTGGCATCGCGTTCGATCATCGTCGGCACGGCGCCGAAGCGGTGCACGGCATCCCGGTAGAGATCCCAGACCAGATCAATCACCGGCGCGTCGTGGGTATCGACGATGTGATCGCCGTTGTTTTCATGTCCCGCTAAATGAATTTGCCGCACCCGGTCAGACGGCACGCCGTTCAGATAATCCTGGGCATCGAAACCGTGATTGAAGGCCGAGACATAAACGTTGTTGACGTCCAGCAGCAGGTCACAGTCCGCACGCTCCGTCAGTTCGGCAAGGAAATCCCATTCCGTCATGGTATCGGCCGTGAAACTGACATAAGTCGATGCGTTTTCCATGGCGATCCTGCGGCCCAGCACATCCTGCACCTGGCGGATGCGGCCCGCCACATGGTCGAGGGTTTCTTCGGTCAGCGGCAGGGGCAGAAGATCATGCAGGTTCACGCCATGGGCGCCGGTCCAGCACAGGTGGTCCGACACAACCGCCGGTTCGATCCGGTCGGCAAGGTCCTTAAGGCCCCTGAGATAATCATGGTCGAGCGGATCAGGCGCGCCGATCGAAAGCGACACGCCGTGCATGGCCATGGGATAGCGTTCACGTACGGCCATTAGGTTATGCAGGGGCCTGCCGCCGACAGCGATGAAGTTCTCGGAAATAATTTCGAACCAATCAACGTCGTGCCGGGCGGGATCAGACGCATCATCGCCCTTCCCGCCATCCCCCAGAATGTCCGGGAAATGCTGCGGCCGCAGACCGAGGCCGAAACCTTTGAATGGTGATGCTGAATGGGTCATGCAAAAATCTTAGCGCAAAACGAATTCGAGGGATCGAATCGCTTCGACCCCCCGAAATTCATTATGCCCGCAATTCGGGCAGGCAATCAGCCTTCAACGACGCTGCCGCCCTTGTCCGTGCAAGCCTTGGCGGAATCGGTCGAGACCCAGCCCTGGCCTTTGCAGGCGTTATGGCCCTTACAGGCATTGGATGCGGTCTTGCAAGCGCCGGTGCCCTTGCACGAGTTGATGCCCATGCATTTGACGCCTTCGGCATGTGCCGTGGTCGGTGCGGCGGTCATGGCGGCGCCGGCAATGAACATGGCGGCGGCAGCGGTCGCCAGGGTGGCGCCAACGGTTTTCTTTTGGATCGACATTTGTGAACTCTCCTTGTGACATGAATTCGCTATCCGACTCTGTTGGCCGGTCGTCAAGGAGTGTAACGATGGATTTCGTTTGCGGGCGTCACGTTGAGGTCGCAGGCCATCACAAGCATGTGAGAGATTCTTGACCGGAAATTCAGCTGTTTGCCATGAGCTTGCCGTTATTCTTCCTCGGCCAATCCCCAAATCCTGGCGTGCTGCCCATCGCCCGACGGCGGGATGACGCGCACACGTTCATTGATCCCTTCGTCCGTGAAGTCCCGTTCGATCGCCAAAAGCGTGCCCGCCGGATGATCGCACAATGCCGCCATATCCTGGCATTCCTGGCGGGCGGCTTCGACCGCCGTCAGCATGTCCGGCGCGCCGTAGCGTTCAAACAGATGCGCGCCAAGCGCACGTACCGCTTCTTCGACTTGCCCATCGGGCACCACGGAAACCTGCACGAAGGTCGACCGCCCGAACCCGCTAAGCCCCAACCAGCCGCTTTTGAAGGCAAGCTGCTGTTTGTTGTTCCATTGCGACGGGTCGCCATCGGCGAATTCGAACGTGCCGGTTACAGCCCATTCACCGGGTGCTGCCGGGTTTTCAAATACATTGCGGTCCGAGACATCCATCTGAATGGTATGGGCAAACTTCATCGGTCAGGTTTCTCCGTTGCCGTGGCCCGACAATATAGAGGGCGGCATTGATCGGCGCATCATGGTAAAGACGGGAATATGAATTTGCGATTTCTCATAACACCCCTGGCCATCGCGGCCATCGTTCTTTTCCCACTCCCGGCCAAAGGGGCGGACGGGATAGATCCCGCCGCCGTTGCCGGTGCCGTGAAATCGGTGGTTGTGGTCCTGCCGACCTGGCGCAACGTGCGCCCCGGCTTCGCCCCCCGCACGGCCGATGGGCGGATGACGCCGGAAGGGTCCGGCGTTGCCGTGCTGCCCGGCGGCTACGTTGCCACCAACGACCATGTGTTGGGAGATGCCGTTTCCGTGCGCCTGCGCCTGGCCGATGGGCGGGCCGTGCCGGCCGAAATCATCGGCCGACATAAGGCAACGGACATTGCCCTGCTGAAATCCGCAATCGATCTGCCGCCCGCCGAGGCCGGGCCCGAGCCAAACCTTGCCGAGCCTGTCTGCGCCATCGGCAACCCGTTCGGGCGGGGATTGTCCGTATCCTGCGGGGTCGTTTCCGCCACGGGGCGGGCCAACGCCGGATTCAACGAGATCGAAGATTTCATCCAGACCGATGCCGCCGTCAATCCGGGCGGATCGGGGGGCGCTTTGGTCGACGGCAAGGGACGGCTGGTCGGCTTGGTTTCGGCCATCTTCGCGCAGGCATCCGATGCCAATATCGGGGTCAACTTCGCGGCCGCGCGCCCGCTGCTGATGCGCGTCGTCCGCGACCTGGCCGAACACGGCACCGTGCGTGACGGCACGGCCGGCATGGCAACCGGTCCCTTGTCGGCAGCGCAGAATGCCGAAACGGCAGGTGTCGCCGTTATCGAGGTTACCCGGGACGGTCCTGCCTTTCACGCCGGGATCGATGCCGGCGACATCATCACATCCGTCGGTCAGCGCCCGATCACTTCCCCCGGCCAATTCCGCGCGGCCCTGTTCCATCATCGCCCGGGCGACGCGGTCGTGTTCACATTGCGGCGCGGGGGGCAGGATAAGACCTTATCCGTCACTCTGGCGCCCGCAGCCCCCTGACATTCCCTTCCCCCCAATAATTTCTGATCCGCACCGCCGTGAACCCGCCCTTATGACCACAGTCTCCGACCCTCCTTTATCCGAACAGACCCCGGCCGGGGTCCAGATCGACGCCTGTTCCACGGCACGGCTGGAAGACATGGAACAAGCCGCCAAGACGGTTCAAGCCAGCCTTCGCAAACTGGAAGATCAATCAACATCTGTCGTGGGGGAAATTCTGAAAGGTCAGGGCGACTTCGTCCCCTGGGACCATTACCCGGCAGGCGATGTCTATGACTGGGACAGCCAGGCCCAGTATTATTATCATGCCCATCCGGCCGATAATTCCGTGCCCGGTTTCCCGTCCAAGTTCTGGGAACGGGAGCACGGACATTTCCACACCTTCCTACGCGCCAAGGGCATGCCCGCCGGCACGCTGCCCACCGACGTGCCCGGCGCGGATACCATCCAAGATCCCGATACCGCACTTTGCCATATCGTCGCCATTTCCATGAACGGGGGCGGCCTGCCTTTTCGTCTGTTCACCACCAACCGCTGGGTAACCGGCGAACAATGGCATGACGCACAAACGGTGATCGGCCTGATCGACCGTTTCGCCTTGACCTGCGCCCTGCCGTCGCGCCCGGTCAATTCCTGGATCACCGCCATGCTGCGGCTGTTCCGCCCACAGGTCGAAGAATTGCTGCGTCAACGCGACGCGGCCTTGACCGATTGGCAGGCCCGCGCGGCCACAACCGAACAATCGGCCTTCGACGACCGTGGTTTGGAGATCACTTCCGCCATGGAAGTTTCGATCGAGGATCAGGTGAACATGCTGACGACGGCACTGCGCCGACGGCGGGGCGAAACCGAAACCTAGTCGTCGGTCAGCACCGCACCGCCATCGATCATCGCCTGGATTTCGTCTGCGCTGAACCCGTATTCCGCCAGAACCTCGCGCGTGTGCTGGCCATAGACCGGCGCGCCCTGGTCCGTTTTCACCGGCGTGCCGGTGAACTTGACGGGCATGCCCAATGCCTTGGCCGATCCCAGCGCCTTGTGCGGCACGTCGATGATCATGTCGCGGGCGATGGCGTGCGGATCGGCATGCATCTGATTGATGTCCAGAACCGGTCCGGCGGGCAGACCGACCTCATCGAAAATGGCGAGCCATTCCGCCGATGACTTCTCCTTGAAGATCGGCGCCAGGATATCTTCCAGTTCATGGCGGTGTTCCATGCGGCCGGTGTTTTCCTGGAACCGGGGGTCGTCGGCGATTTGCGGATTGTCGAGCGCATCCAGCAAACGCCCCCAGGTGCGCTGATTGGCGGCCCCGCAGGTGATCCATCCGTCCGACGTTTCGAACGCCTGATAGGGCGCGTTCAGGGGATGGGCCGAGCCCATGGCGGCAGGCGACACGCCCGTGGCGAAGGCAATGGCCGACTGCCAGTAGGTATGAATGATCCCCGCTTCGAACAGGGAGGTATCGACGATCTGGCCCTCGCCGGTTTTCTGCGCATGGGCATAGGCCGCGGAAACCCCCATGGCGGCCAGAAGGCCCGCCGTAATGTCCGTGATCGGCGCGCCCACCTTGCAGGGCGGGCGGCCGGGGCCTTCGCCGGTGATATGCATCAGACCCGACATGCCCTGGGCGATCAAATCAAACCCGCCGCGTTCGGCATAAGGTCCGGTTTGCCCAAAGCCCGAAATCGAGCACCACACCAGTTTCGGGTTTTCCTTTTTCAGGTCTTCATAGGCAAGGCCCAGTTTGGCGAGCGTCCCTTGGCGGTAATTTTCCAACAACACGTCGGCTTCCAGCGCCATGCGGCGGACGGCGTCCTGGCCTTCCTTGGTCTTCAGGTTCACCGCGATCGAGCGCTTACCCCGGTTCATGACCAGAAAGGCGGCGGCCTCGTCACCGATCTTGGGCGGCACGGCGCGGCGGGTGTCGTCCCCGCCCGGAACCTTTTCCACCTTGATCACGTCGGCCCCCATGTCGGCCAGCATCAGGGCACAGGTTGGCCCGGCCATGACATGAGTCAGATCCAAAACTTTCATACCGCCGAGCGGTCCGTCACCACGCGCCATTGGATAATTCCTCCGGTTTCTTCTTTTGGTTTGTTGGCCCGCCGGGCCGTGCACTGCCCGGCGGTTTGGTCTTTTTATTATTAGTCCCTGAAATCTGGACCTATCGGCCTTAACCTTCTCTGGATTGCGGGTTCACCAGGTAGGACATGGCTGCATCGACGCCGCCCTTTTTATGGGGCACCTTGGCCAGGTCCAGGCCCATTTCGACGCCCGACAGCGTGCCCATGAGCATCAGTTCGTTGAAGTCACCCAGATGGCCGATACGGAAGACCTTGTCCGCGATCTTGTTGAGCCCGTTGCCGAGCGACATGTCGAAATGTTCCAACGTGACCTTGCGGAAGTTATCGGCGCTATGGCCTTCCGGCATGACCACGGCGGTCAGCACGGGGGAATATTCCTTGGGCTCCTGACACAGAACTTCCAGGCCCCAGGCCCGCACGGCGCGGCGGGTCGCCTCGGCCATGCGGTCGTGGCGGGCGAACACGTTGTCCAGGCCTTCTTCCATCAGCATGTCGACCGCTTCCTTCAGGCCGTACAGCAGATTGGTCGCCGGGGTGTAGGGAAAATAGCCGGTCTTGTTCATGGTGATCATTTCGTCCCAGGCCCAATAGGATTTGGGCAGGGACGCAGACTTGGAAACCTCGACCGCTTTCTTGGAAACGCAGTTAAAGCTGATCCCCGGCGGCAACATCAGGCCTTTTTGCGAACCGGCGACGGTCACGTCGACACCCCATTCGTCCTGGCGGAAATCGGCGGAAGCGAGACCCGAAATCGTATCGACCATGAACAGCGCCGGATGGCCGGTGCGGTCAATCGCTTCGCGCACCAGCTTGACCCGCGAGGTTACGCCCGTGGATGTTTCGTTATGGACCATGCAGACGGCTTTGATCTCATGATCCGTGTCTTCGTTCAGGCGCGCTTCGATGGCGGCTGCATCCACGCCGTGGCGCCAATCGCCGTCGATGAATTCCGGCACCAGGCCGAGACGCAGCGCAAGGTTCTTCCACAAGGTGGCGAACTGCCCTGTTTCGTACATCAGAACGCGGTCGCCCGGCGACATGGTGTTGACCAGGGCCGCTTCCCAGGCACCCGTTCCGGATGCGGGATAGATGATGACTTCGCATTTTTCCGTCTTGAACACCTTCTTCATGCCGTCCAGGCAGGCATGAGCCAGATCGGCGAAATCGGGACCGCGATGGTCCATCACCGCGTTGTCCATGGCACGAAGGATGCGGTCGGGCGTGTTGGAGGGGCCCGGGATTTGCAGGAAATGGCGGCCGCGGCGCACAGTCATGATCGGATATCCTCTACAATATTATGGGTTCGCGCCAATCGACGCGACGGTCCGCGAATTATGCATACAATTTTTCCATAGACAACCGGAATCCGAAATGATTCCCGAACAATCATTATATTTTGTTGTTTATCAATCGATTAAATACCATAATTGCCCCTCAGACTTCATGAGCTGAAAATGCCTAATTGAATTTTGAATTCATTTTGGTAAACTTCGTTCACTTCATCCAAACAAATCAGAGACCCGCCATGGCGACCACGACCACCGCCCCCAGCCGATCCCGTCCCGCCCGCCCCGCCAAGGGAGACAGCGCCCTGGCCCGCCGGCTTGGCAAAGCGATTAAAGGTAAGGTGCTGTTCGATCCGTTCTCGCGCGGGCGCTATTCGACGGATGCCTCGATCTATCAGATAGAACCGCTCGGCGTGGTCATCCCGGAAACGGCCGACGACATCGAAGCCATCATCAACATCGCCCGCGACGAAGGCGTACCCGTTCTGCCGCGTGGTGGCGGCACTTCGCAATGCGGGCAGACCGTGGGCGAGGCACTGGTCGTCGATCTGTCGAAACACGTGAACAAGGTTCTCGACTTCGATGCGGCGGGACGGCAGGCCCTGGTCGAACCGGGGTTGGTGCTGGATCACCTGAACGCTTATCTGAAGCCGCATGGCTTGTGGTTTCCGGTCGATGTATCGACTTCGTCGCGCGCGACCATCGGCGGCATGGCGGGCAACAATTCCTGCGGCTCGCGCTCCATCGTCTACGGCACCATGCGTGACAACGTGCGCGCCATCGACGCCGTGACCATGGACGGGCGGGCCATGCGCTTCGGCGAAGTCTCGGACAACGCGCCGGCGGCACAACTGGATTCCGCACAGCAGGATTTGGTCGCCGGCCTTCTGGACATCGGCCGCCGCGAAGAAGGCCACATCAAAGAAAGCTTCCCCGACCTGATGCGCCGGGTCGGCGGCTACAACATCGACTCGCTGGTGCCCGGCGGAGCCTTTAAGGGCCCATGGGCCGATGCGACGCTCTACCGCCAGCAGACCCACCCCAACCTGGCGCACCTGCTGATCGGATCGGAAGGCACCCTGGCCTTTTCGACCAAACTGCACCTGGACCTGCACCCCCTGCCGAAGCACAAGGTGCTGGGCGTCTGTCATTTCCCGACCTTCTATAAGGCGATGGAATCGACGCAGCATCTGGTGACGCTCGGCCCCGCCGCCGTGGAACTGGTCGACCGCACCATGATCGGTCTGGCCCGCGATATCGAAATTTTCCGTCCCACGGTCGAACGCTTCGTCCAGGGCGAACCCGATGCCCTGCTGCTGGTCGAATTCGCCGGGGAAGAGTTGGAGCCCCAACTGGCCAAACTGAAACAGCTGGTCGAAATGATGGCCGACCTGGGATTCCCCGGCGGCGTGGTCGAAGCCGTGGACCCGTCGTTCCAACGCGACATCTGGGAGGTCCGCAAATCGGGCCTGAACATCATGATGTCCATGAAGGGCGACGGGAAACCGATCTCCTTCGTCGAGGATTGCGCCGTACGCCTGGAAGACCTGGCCGAATACACGGACCGCCTGACCCAGGTGTTCCACAAGCACGGCACGGAAGGCACCTGGTACGCCCATGCGTCGGTCGGCACCTTGCATGTCCGGCCGGTGATCAATTTAAAGCAGGAGATGGGCGCCAAACAGATGCGCGCCATCGCCGAGGAAGCCTTCGAAATGGTGCGCGAATACAAGGGCTCGCACTCAGGCGAACACGGCGACGGATTGGTGCGGTCCGAATTTCACGAAGCCATGTTCGGCCCGCGGATGATCGAGACCTTCAAGGAAGTGAAGGACACATTCGATCCGGCCGGCCTGATGAACCCGGGCAAGATCGTCGACCCGCCCAAAATGGACGACCGCAGCCTGTTCCGCTTCAAGCCCGGATACGAAACGCAGAAAATCGCAACGGTCCTCGACTGGTCCGACTGGGGCGGGTTCGCCGGTGCGGTCGAGATGTGCAACAACAACGGGGCCTGCCGCAAACGCGATGCAGGCGTGATGTGTCCGTCCTTCCGCGCCACGGGGGACGAACAGCATCTGACCCGGGGCCGGGCCAACACGCTGCGCCTGGCCATTTCAGGCCAGTTGGGACCCGACGCCTTCACTTCCGACGACATGGCCGCGACCATGAAGCTTTGCGTCGGCTGCAAGGGCTGCAAACGGGAATGTCCCACCGGCGTGGACATGGCGCGCATGAAGGTTGAGTTCCTGAACCAGTACAACAAACGCCACGGGCTGCGGATGTTCGACAAACTGGTCGCCTATCTGCCGCGCTACGCCCCCCTGGCATCGAAGATCGCGCCGCTGCTGAATTTGCGGGACAAGGTGCCAGGCCTGGCTTGGCTGTCGGAAAAGATGTTCGGCTTTGCCGCTGAGCGCACCCTGCCCCGCTGGGCATCCGCCCCGGACAAGGGGGCGACCAAGATGGACGCGGACGCCTGCCCCGCCGGCCCGGCGGTGGTTCTGCTGGGCGATACCTTCAACACCTACTTCGAGCCGGAAAACCTGGCCGCCGCCCGGCGTGTGCTGGTCGCGGCGGGCTACCGCGTGGTCACGGCGCAGGCACCGGACCGGTCCCGACCGCTGTGCTGCGGGCGCACGTTCCTGGCCGCGGGCCTTGCCGACGAGGCCAAGAAAGAAGCACAGCGCACGCTTGAGGCCCTGACCCCCTTCGTCGAAGCGGGCGTGCCCATCGTCGGGTTGGAACCTTCGTGCCTGTTGACCCTGCGCGATGAATTCACGGCCCTTTTGCCCGGCGAGGCGGCGCAAGCCCTCAGCAAGAAGGCCATGCTGTTCGAGGAATTCCTGGCGGCCGAAGCCGAGGCCGGAAATTTGACCCTGCCGCTGAAAGACGCCGGCGGAACGTCCGCCCTGCTGCACGGACATTGCCACCAAAAGGCCTTCGCCGCCATGGGGGCGGTCGAAAGGACCCTGAGCCTTGTACCAGGGCTTTCGGTTGAAACGGTCGATTCAAGCTGCTGCGGCATGGCCGGTGCGTTCGGTTATGACAAAGACAACGTCGAGGTCTCCAAACGCATGGGCGAGCTGTCCCTGCTGCCCGCCGTGCGCGGCGCCGATGACGATACGCTGATCGTCGCCGACGGCACCAGCTGCCGTCATCAGATCGCCGACGGCACCCCGCGCGACGCCATCCATGTCGCGCAGGTTCTCGACCGGCATTTAAACCACAGAGACAGTGAGCCGGTGAGAAAGGAAGGATGAGAGGAAATTTGAACCGTTTTCTGGGTTTGGATTCTACGATTCGGCGGGGCGTAAGAACCGGTTTCTTTCTTCTCTCCGTCTCACCGCCTCAGTGGTTTTTCCTTTCAACCGTGGAGTGACCAGCATGGACGAAAGCACTTTATCCCGCCCCATCCCGCGAACCTCGTTGCACGACACCATCGTCAATCGGGTCAGGGCCATGGTTTATGACGGTGATCTGAAACCGGGCGAGAAAGTACCGGAACGCATGCTGTGCGAAACGCTGGGCATTTCCCGCACACCCTTGCGCGAGGCGCTGAAGGTTCTGGCGTCCGAAGGGGTACTTGAATTATTGCCCAACCGGGGGGCCAGGGTGGCCCGCCTGACGGCCGAGGACGTTGACGAGATGTTTCCCGTCATGGGAGCCCTGGAAGCCCTTGCCGGGGAATTGGCCTGCGCCAACGCGACCGAGGCCGACCTGGCCGAACTGCGCGCCCTGCATTACCAGATGGCGCTGCACCATACCCGGGGCGAACGGGCCGAGTATTTCGCGCTCAACCAGAAGATCCATGAAATGATCATGCGTGCGGCCCACAATGATCTTTTGGTCGGCATGTACGAAGGCCTTGCCGGGCGCATCCGCCGGGCGCGTTACATTTCATCGATCACGCCCGAACGCTGGAAGCAGGCCATGGCCGAACACGAAGACATGCTGGCCGCGTTCGAAGCCCGCGACGGCGCGCGTCTGGCCGTGGTGCTGCGCGAACACCTGCGCAACAAATGCGAGGCCGTGAAGGAAGCCCTGCGCCAGGACGCGGATCAAACCGCCGCCTGACTTCACCACGACATCTTATCTTGCTCGCGTCCCGATGACGCGGCTGTGATTCCGAAATCATCCCGATGCCTGTTAGACAGACCCTGAACTTCCGGGGAGTGTGCATTCGGTGATTGAGCTTCTGCGCGCAACGGTTCATCGTTCGGGGATGCGCCATCGCCTATCCACGTTCATTTTCGGCGAACCGGTCAGTGACCGGCTGCCTGCCCGCGTGCGCGACCGCATCCAGGCACAGCAGCAGCAAAGCGAAAAACTGGTGTCCTGGGTGCAGATGGCACTGGTCGTTCTGTTTTCCAGCCTGTGGCTGGCAGCACCCAAGGCAGGCACCAACCCCGAGTTCGAACTGGTGCCCTTCGCGCTCGGCTTCTATTTCCTGTTCACCCTGGCCCGCCTGGTCGGCGCCTATAAGAACGCGCTGACGAAGCCGTTCCTGACGATCTCGGTCGTCATCGACATGGCCTTGTTGATGATCCTGATCTGGTCCTTCCATATCCAGTACATGCAGCCGGCAAGCTTTTACCTGAAGGCGCCGACGTTGATGTATGTGTTCATCTTCATCGCTCTGCGCGCGCTCAGGTTCGAGCCGGGCTACATCGTCCTTGCCGGTGTATCGGCCGCGGCCGGCTGGATCACGTTGATGCTCTACGTGGTTCATGCGGAAGCAGGCAATCCTATGATCACCCGCAACTACGTGGAATACATGACTTCCAACGTCATCCTGATCGGGGCCGAGGTCGATAAGATCGTCTCGATCCTGTTGGTCACCTTCGTTCTGGCGATTGCCGTGCTGCGGGCGCGACGATCGCTTTACCGCGCGATCACGGAAAGCACGGCGGCTCAGGATCTGACACGCTTCGTTTCCAAGGAAGTGGCGGAACGCATCACCCAGTCGGACCAGGCGATCCAGCCGGGCGACGGCGAAAGCAAGGTCGCGACCATGGTGTTCACCGATATCGAAGGATTTTCCACCGTCTCCGAAACCATGTCGCCCCAGGAACTGGCCGCCACCATCAACGAATATTTCCAGGCCGTGGGTGAGGTCATCGCCCGCCACGGCGGAGTCATCCTTTTATTCGAAGGTGACGCCATGCTGATCACCTTCAACGCGGTTTCGCCGTCGGACAATCATGCGACCACGGCACTCGACTGCGCGCTGGAACTTCAACAGCTCTGCGCCCAACGCCGGTTCGGAAACGGCGTTTGCCTGTTGACCCGTTGCGGCGTCAACACGGGGCCCGTTACCGTAGGGGCCCTGGGCACGGCGGAAAGCCTGACCTTCACCGTGCTGGGCGATAACGTCAACATCGCCGCCCGGCTGGAACAACTGAACAAGCAATACGGCACCTATGTAATGTGCACGCAGGAAACCATCGACGCCTGCCGCGGTGCTTACGGTTTCGATTACAAAGGGGACATCACGGTCAAGGGCCGCGCCCAGCCGGTCAAGGTTTACGCGGTCGCGTCCGCCCCGGATTGAGCCGCCAACACCGCATCGACCGCTTCGGCGAAGCCGGCGCCCGAGGCCCCCTCGGTCACATAGGTCGGCTTGGCATCGATCCGGTCGCCGAAATCCCGAACATTGGCGACACCGACGGAATGGGGAAAAAATTCGAACAGGGGCGCGTCGTTTGGGCTGTCGCCCAGATACATCCAGCGCGCCCGTTCGTCCTGGTCCGATGCATCGGCCTTATACAGTTCACGCAGGACCAGACAGGTCGTGGTCAGCTTGTCATAGGGGCCGAGCCAGCCGTTGACATGAATGTTCGAATAGGTTGCGGTCATGCCCGCCGCTTCCATGATGGAAACGATCTGCGCGACCGCTTCCTCACCCAGCGGGGCGACATCCTGGGCATGGTCGATGGCCAAGTCCGTTTCGCGGTATGCCTGATCGGCGGCCAGGGCCGCACCCGGGACCTCGGCGATGATCGCTTCCAACACCTTTTCATATTGCGCCCAATGGGCACGCCGTTCGTCCCGCGCCAGGATATGAAGATGCACCATGCGGCCTGAGTCGGGATGCAGGCGGAACACAAAGCCGCCGGATTCACCGACCACCGCATCGACAGGCCAGGTCCGTGCCATGGCATCGCAGGTGCCGGCGGCCGCCCCCGTAACAGCGATGACCGTCAGCCCCGCCGCGCGTGCGCGTTCCAGCGCGGCAAGGGCCGTCGCCGTGATCTTGCCGTCGGTCGTCAGCGTACCGTCCACATCGGTGATGATGCCGCGGACTTGGCGGCGGGCCGCGATGGGAAATTCCCCAAGCGGCAGCATCAGGCGTTACCGCCCTTAACCACGGAGCTCCCCGCCCGTAGCCTTGGTCACATTGGCGATCACCTTGTCGGCGACGGCGTCGATCTCGGCATCGGTCAGGGTTTTTTCGACCGGCTGCAGGACGACATTGATGGCAAGGGACTTCTTGCCTTCGCCCACGCCCTTGCCTTCGTAGACATCGAACAGGGTAACCTCGGTGATCAAGGTCTTGTCGGCTGCATAGGCCGCGTTGATGGCTTTGGCGGCTTCGACGTCAGAGCCGACGACGAAGGCGAAATCGCGCGCGACGGATTGCAGCGCCGACAACACCAGATGCCCCTTGGCGGCCGACTTCTTGGCCTTGGTTTTCGGCAGGTTGTCGAAATAGATCTCGAACCCGACAGCCGGGCCCTTCACGTCCATGGCCTTGAGAACGCCCGGATGGATTTCCCCGAAGGCCGCCAGCATCATCGGCCCCAGGCGCAAGGCACCGGACCGGCCGGGGTGATACCAGGCGGGGGCTTCGGCCGTGATCTGCGCGCGGTCGGCGGGCAGGCCCAGGTCGGCCAGAACAGCCTGGGCATCGGCCTTGGCATCGAATGCATCAACGTCACGCGGCGGCGCCGACCAATGGCGCGGGCCTGATTTTCCGACCCGGATACCGGCGGCAACCATCTGTTGGTCCTCGGGCTTGGCGCCCGGGAATTGCGGGCCGACTTCGAACAGGGACAGGTCCGCGATCCCGCGGGCCCCATTGCGCGACGCGGCCGCCAGCAGATTGGGCAGAACCGACGGGCGCATGACGTCAAGGTCGGCGCTGATGGGATTGAGCAGACGCATGGCCTCATCGACACCGCCGAACAATGCTGCCTGTTCATCGGGCATGAAGGAATAGGTCACGGCTTCGACCATGCCGCGTGCGGCCAGCAGGCGGCGGGCCTGGGCACGGCGGCGCTGATCGGCGTTCAGGATCGCGCCCGGCGCTTCGTCCGGCCGGGTCAGGGAGACCGCTGGAATGCGGTCATAGCCATAAATGCGCACGACCTCTTCGACCAGGCAGGCTTCGGATACCACGTCTGAGCGCCAGGACGGCACACGGACCACAAGCCGGTTGCCCTGATCGGAATCGATGGCGAAACCCAGCACGTTGAGAATACGGCGCGCTTCGACGCCATCGACCTCGGTCCCGCCCAGGGTCGCGACCCGGTCCAGGTTGAAATCAAGCGTGCGCTGCCAGTCCGGGCCTTCACCCGCCGACACCACGTTTGAGGCCTCGCCGCCGCACAAATCCAAGATCATGCGTGTCGCGATTTCACAGGCATCGTCCAGAAAGGCCGGATCGACGCCCCGTTCGAACCGGTAGCGGGCATCGGTCTGCAGGTTCAGCTTGCGGCCGGTCATGGCCGTGCGCACGGGATCGAAATAGGCGACTTCCAGGAACACGTCCGTGGTGTTTTCCGTGCAGCCCGAATTCAGCCCCCCGATGACACCAGCGACCGCTTCCGGTCCCTTGTCGTCGGCGATCACCGTCATCTCGCCGTCCAGTTCGTATTCGATTTCGTCGAGCGCCAGAATCTTCTCACCCGGTTTGGCCAGACGGGCATGGATGTTGCCGGAAACCTTGGCCGCGTCGAACACATGCAACGGGCGGTCGAATTCAAAGGAAATGTAATTGGTCACATCGACCAGCGCCGAAATGGGGCGCAGGCCCACGGCGGTCAATCGGTCCTGCAGCCATTTGGGGCTGGGCCCGTTCTTGACGCCCCGGATGGTCCGGCCGACGAATTTGGAGCAGGCACTTGCCGTTTCTTCGTTGAATTTCAATTCGACGGCAATGGGGCTGTCGAAGGTGCCTACGACGGGCGAAGTATCCAGCGGCTTCAACGATCCTAGACCGGATGCCGCCAGGTCGCGGGCAATTCCGCGCACGCCCAAACAATCCCCCCGGTTGGGCGTGATGGCGATTTCGATCACCGGATCGGCCAAGCCCATGACGTCTACGGCGCGGGCCCCCACTTCGGCATCGCCATCCAGTTCGACGATCCCGTCATGTTCGTCGGAAAGGCCCATTTCCCGTTCGGACAGCAGCATGCCGTTGGACGTCACGCCGCGGATTTCCGTGGGCTTCAGGGTAATACCCGTGCCCGGGATGTAGGAGCCGGAGGGCGCGAACACGCCCTTCAGGCCCGTGCGTGCATTGGGCGCACCGCAAACCAGTTCCACCGTCTCGGCCCCCGTCGAAACCTGACAGACCCGCAGGCGGTCCGCATCGGGGTGCTGCTTTGCATCCAATACTTCGCCGACGATAAAGGTCTCAAGTCCCTTGGCACGATCCGAAACCTGTTCGACTTCGAGCCCGACCATGGTCAGACGGTCGAGAATTTCTTCGAAGGTCGCATCCGTTTCCAAATGCTGCTTGAGCCATCCCAGGGTGAACTTCATCGGTTCAGCCCCCCGGTCAGGGTCGGCATGTCGAGCGCCGCGAAGCCGTAATGGCGCAGCCAACGCAGGTCCGATTCATAGAACGTGCGCAAATCCGGCACGCCGTATTTCAGCATGGCCATGCGCTCGACCCCCATGCCGAAGGCGAAGCCCTGATACTTTTCCGGATCGATGCCGCAATTGCGCAGCACGTTCGGATTGACCATGCCGCAGCCGAGAATTTCCAGCCAATCGCCGCCGTGCCCGATTTTCAATTCGCCGCCGTCGCGGGTGCAGCCGATATCGACCTCGGCAGACGGTTCCGTGAAGGGAAAGTAGCTGGGCCGAAAGCGCACCGGCAGATCGTCCATGCCGAAAAAGGCGCGCAGGAAATCCTGCAGGCAGCCCTTGAGATGTCCCATGTGGGTTTTCTCGTCGACCAGCAGGCCTTCGACCTGGTGAAACATGGGCGAATGGGTCGCGTCGTAATCGCAGCGATAGGTGCGCCCCGGCACGATGATGCGGTACGGCGGCTCGCCGCCCTGCATGGTGCGGATCTGCACCGGTGAGGTATGCGTGCGCAGCACCAACCGGCCCGTATCGCCATCGGCATCCCCTTCGCCGTCGGGGGCGGGCAGATAAAAGGTGTCGTGATCCTGGCGGGCCGGGTGGTCGGCCGGAATGTTCAGGGCCGTGAAGTTGTGCCAATCGTCTTCGACGTCCGGGCCTTCGGCAATGCGGAAACCCATATCGCCCAGCACGGCGATGATCTCGTCGATGACCTGGCTGATGGGATGGATGGCGCCTTGGTCTTCCGGGCGAACCGGCAGGGTCACGTCGATGCGTTCTTGCGCCAGGCGCGCATCAAGGGCGGCATTTTCCATCGCCGCCTTGCGCCCGTCGATGGCATCGGCCACGGAATCCTTCAGCGCGTTGAGCGCCTGGCCGGTTTCCTTCCGCTGGTCGGGATCAAGGGCGCCCAGGCCCTTCATCTGATCAGTGATGCGGCCCTTTTTGCCGAGGGCCGAAACCCGCACCTGTTCCAGCGCGTCCAAATCCGCCGCCGCCTCAACGGCAGCAAGCAGTTCCTCACGGAGCTTTTCGACACTCTCCATGGCCGCGCCTCTTCAATTCGGAAGGATGCCGGCGCCTGTCGGGCGCCGGCCTGTACTTGAACGCCTAGTTGCCGAGGGCGGCCTGAGCCTGTTCCACCAGCGACTTAAAGGCTTCCGGTTCGTGCACCGCGATATCCGAAAGGACCTTACGGTCCAGTTCGATCCCGGCCTTGTCCAGGCCGTTCATGAACTGCGAATAAGACAAACCATGCGCCCGCGCACCCGCATTGATACGGGTGATCCAAAGACGACGGAAGGTCCGCTTCTTGGCGCGGCGGTCGCGATAGGCGTATTGCAGCGCCTTTTCGACCTTTTCCAGCGAAATGCGGAAGTTGTTCTTGTTGCGACCGCGATAACCCTTCGCGCGGTCGACAACTTTCTTGTGGCGGGCGTGTGCGGTAACGCCCCGAGTAACTCGTGCCATTGTCCAGCTCTCCTAAATCAAAAAATGATGCGCGGCGTTACAGATAGGGCGCGAAGGACTTGATCTGACGCGCATTGGTCACATCGAGAACCATCGTACCCCGTGCTTTACGCTTCATCTTGGTGGAGCGCTTACGCAGATTATGCCGCTTGAAAGCGAAATTGCCGCGCACCTTGCCGGTACCGGTTATCTTGAACCGTCCCTTGGTGCTGGACTTGGTCTTCAGCTTGGGCATTTCGACATCCTTTCATATGCGGGGCCCCAAAAAGGCCGGAACCCCAACGTCTTTATCAATCGTCGTTCTGGGCGGCCAGGCATGCCCGTTACAAAGCCATGCCGCCCGTTCGAGCCGCGGGTTATAGCGCCGGGCGCCGCCGGATGCAAGGGCTGCGGGCAAAGGAAATCACAGTCCTTAAGCCAGGGATATGGCGCGTTCTTGCTGCGGCAGGACAATGATGACCGTGGTGCCCTGCCCCAGCTCGCTGGTGATCTCAATCGATCCGCCGTGCAGTTCCACCAAGGAACGCGAAATCGCAAGCCCCAGCCCCCACCCCTTTTCGCTGGAATAGGGCGATTGCGGGCCGCCTGAAAACGGTTTAGCGATTTCATCCAGCCGTTCTTCCGGAATGCCGATGCCCGTATCGGAGACCTCGATGCGCTGGGCATCCGCCAATTGCTCCACAACCATCGAAATACGCCCGTCACGCCCCGTGAATTTCACGGCATTGGACAACAGATTCAGCAGCGTTTGTTTGATAGCGCGGCGGTCCACGGGAAGATGCGGAAGCCCATCTGGAACCCGGATTTCCAGCTCGATACCCTTGCCGCGAACGACCTCGGCCATGGTATTGGCGCAATCTTCGACGATATCGCTTAAGGATTCCGGGGCCAGGCTGACCTCCAGCTTGCCCGCCTCGATCGCCGAAATGTCGAGCAGGTCGTTGACAAGGTCGAGCAGATGGCCGGCGCTATCATGGATGTCGCGGGCGTATTCCTGGCGCTTTTCAGCCAACGGCGCCGCCAGATAGTCGTTCGCCAGAATATCTGAAAACCCCAGGATCGCATTCAGCGGCGTGCGCAATTCATGGCTCATGGCGGCGAGAAATTCAGATTTGGCGCGGTTCGCCTGTTCGGCGGCACGCAGGGCCTTGTCCCGCGACAGTTGGACCAGGCGCTGTTCGGTCACGTCCGTGCCCGTTCCGCGGTAACCGGCAAACCGGCCCCGTTCGTCGAATAACGGTTTGCCGCTGATCCGCGCCGTGCGCAATTCACCTTCGCGGTCCTTGAACTGATATTCGAAATCACGGAACGGTTGATGGCGTTCCAAATCGTCCAGGTGCTTATTCCATTTGACCTGATCCACGCTCATTCCGGCGATGTCGGACCGCCGCAGGCCGATATTGATCGACGGATCAAAGCCCGTGATCTCGCCGGCACGGCGGGAGAAATAACTGAACCGAAGGTTCTCATCCATTTCCCACAGCCAGTCGGATGCAACCTCGGCGAAGTCCCGGAACCGCGCCTCGCTTTCGGCAAGTTTTTTCTGGGCCGTGACCTGTTCGGTCAGGTCGACACTGACCGATCCCACCTTGGTGATGGTGCCGGACCGGTCATAGATCGGAAACTTGGTGATATTCAGAATGCGCAATTCGCCGTTGACGCATTTGCGTTCCACCTGGCGGCTAAGTGTCCGCCCGGACCGCAGCACGAGTTCTTCCTGGCGGTTCATGAAGGCGGCTTCTTTAGATGATTGGAAATCTTCGATTTCATCGGAACGCCGCCCGACCATGGTTTCCATGTCAAAACCGTACCATTCCATATAGGTGCGGTTCGGCCGTTCGATGATGTGTTCGCCATCCTTGATCAATAAGGCAACGGGTACGTTATCGAACACGGACTGCAGGATGCTTTCACTGTCTTCAAGGGCTTGGCGCTGACGGTCCAGAACCGTTGTTTGATGCACCATGCGCAGAACCGTTATCACCAACCCCGCCAAGACAAGGGCCGCCGACGCAGCGATCACGAACCAGCTGGCCGTCGAACCCAGGGGGGCCGCCGCCGCCAAGGCCTGAACAAGAGCTTCCGCCTCGGGCCGGCCGCCCGTGACGTAAAGGTCCGCAGAATAAAGAAGAATACCCGCCCACAGGCCGGCCAAAATCAACACGACGCCAAGCGTCGCCCCTGCGCGGCGTAGTTCATTGAACCGCCGGATAGCGACGAACGTCCCGGCAACGGCGATAATGATCAGCAGGCACTCGACAGCGACCAGAACCCGCCAAGATGTGGATGCGCTGATGATTTCCGTACCCTGCATGAATGCTCCCCCCAGAACATGCGATGCATGTCCCTATTCTAGCGCAGGTTTATTCGATAATCGTCACTCCGCCTCGGAAGGTAAAGGTTCCTGATTTGGACATGCCGATGATAACGCAGCCGTCACCCTGATTATAAACTTGCCATCCGCGCAGCAGAATCGACTGACCCTTCGGTATGGGCTGCAGGGTCGAGACCTTTCCCAGGTTCTCGATCACCCCTTTTCCTTCCGGGTCCGCCGTCAGAAAGTATCGACCGGATTTATCCGCGTTGAACTGGGCTTTTTGACAGACGTAAACGTGACGAGCGTGGTGGGACAGGCGTTCCATATATGCCACGGCCTTGGCAAATTGGATGCAGCGTTCCGTGACCTGTTCGTCGGACGCGAATTTGGACAGGCCGACCAATTGGCGCTGCGTGAACTCCGTGTACACGACACCTGCGGGAATTCGATATTGTTCCCTGATCTGTGCACAGGCATCGAAATCTTGAACCTTGAACCCTTCCTTGGCGGCCCGTTTGGCGAATTTATTCGCCTTGGACGCCAACGCCTTGGCCTGTTTATCCAAGGCCGCCTGCTGATCCTGGGCGACATGACCTAAAACCTGATAGGCGTACCACCCCATCAGGCCGACCAGAGGAACGACAAAGATCAGGATAACGCCCCAGAAAAAGCTCTTGGGCAGGCCTTTCTTGCCGTTCTTCTTGCCTTTGCCCTTACCTTTGGCTTTCGCCTTGGGGGCAGGCTTTTTCGGCTGTTGTTCCGCTTCAGGTGGTTTCTGTTCCGCCATGGTTCTGCTGTATCCGGGGCATGCCTCTCGGGTTTTTCCGCGCCGGAGCCTAGACGCCAAGACTTACAATAGCCTTAAATTTTGGACCATTACAGCCTTTCAGCCACGCTATTCGCGCCATTGACCAAGACCGGGGCGGGCCCCATTCTGGCGCCGCCATGCTGTTGATCGATTTCATTGGGGGAGATGCATCTTTTGATCCCCTGGTTTTGCTGCTGCTTGCCCTGTTGCTGGATGCCTACCTCGGCGATACGCCCTGGCTGTTCAAGCGGTGGAAGCATCCGGTGGCCCATCTGGGTGCGTTGATCGATTGGCTGGACCGTAAGCTCAACCGCGAAACACGGCCCGAAATGGACCGCGCCGTGCGCGGTGCCATCGCGGTGCTTGCCGTCATCACGGTTGCCGGGGGGCTTGGCCTGGGGATCGCCTGGCTGTCCTTCGTCCATCCCCTGGGCTGGACCATCGAGCTGTTCTGCGTTGTCCTTTTGATCGCGCAGCGCGGGCTTTACGACCATGTGCGGGCGGTCCGCCAGGGATTGGACGACAACCTGGAAGCAGGACGCCGGGCCGTATCTCATATTGTCGGGCGCGACCCCAACCAATTGGACAGCCACGGCGTGGCCCGCGCGGCCATCGAATCGACGGCCGAGAATTATTGCGACGGGGTCGTCGCACCGGTGTTCTTCTACGTGCTGTTCGGCGCCCCCGGCCTGTTCGTCTACAAAGCGGTCAACACCATGGACAGCATGATCGGCCACCGCACGCCCAAATACCGGGCTTTCGGCATGACGGCGGCGCGGCTGGACGACGTGTTGAACCTGATCCCGGCGCGCCTTTCGGGCCTGTTTATCTGTTTGGGTGCCCCCTTTGCCCCCGGCGGCAAACCATGGCAGGCGGTCAAGACCATGTTGCGCGACGCGGGCAAGCACCGGTCGATGAACGCCGGCTGGCCCGAAGGGGCCATGGCCGGTGCCTTGGGCCTGGCCCTGGCCGGTCCTCGGCGCTATGCCCAGGACATCGCGCGCGACCCCTGGATCGGCACCGGCACCGCCCAGGCGACAGCTGCGGATATCGGCCGGGCCCTGTATCTTTACGCCGTCGCATGCCTGATCAATGCGGGCTGGGTCGCGGCCGTCGCCATGGTGCGGTTCTCGTTGCCGACCGCTGCATAGCCATTCTGCAAACGGCTCCATAAACTGGCCGTTGCCGCCCTACCCCCACCTATGCAGAATGCGCAAAACCGCGCCGCCGGAAATTAACCGGCCAACAGGGAGGCCCTTTGCCCGCCATGGACCACACCACCGCGCCCCAACCCCTTTGGACCCCGCCCCGCGACTATGCGGAAAACGCGACGATCAACAGGTTCCGCCGGCACCTGAATGATACGCTCGGCCTTGACCTGGGCGACACCACGGACCTGCACCGCTTTTCCGTCCAAGACCGCGAACGGTTCTGGACGGCACTCAAGGACTATACCGGCGTGCGGGCCGAAAAATGGGGCGACACCGTCCTGGTCGACGGCGACAAGATGCCAGGCGCCAAATGGTTCCCCGATGCCCGTCTGAATTATGCCGAGAACCTGTTGCGCCGGCGCGACGACGGCGAAGCCATCGTGTTCCGTTCGGAAAACGGGGATCGCCGCAGCGTGACCTTCGCCGAATTGTATGATCAGGTTTCATCCCTGGCCCAGGAACTGAAGGCCTTGGGCGTGACTTCGGGCGACCGGATCACGGGCTATCTTCCCAATATGCCGGAAACCGTCGTCGCCATGCTGGCGGCGACGTCGTTGGGCGCCGCCTGGTCGTCCTGTTCGCCCGATTTCGGGGTGCAGGGCGTGCTTGACCGGTTCGGGCAGATCGAGCCCAAGGTGTTCTTCTGCACGGACGGCTATTTCTATAACGGCAAACGTCATGACGTGCGGGCCAAGAACGCGGAAATTCTGGCAAGTCTGCCGTCTGTCGAACATGTCATCGTCGCCCCCTACGATCCCGCCGACCGTCCGGACATCGGCGGCATGCCCGGCGCGCGCCTTCTGGCCGACGTACAGGCCCTGCACACGCCCGGGGACATCGACTTCACGCAGGTGCCGTTCGATCATCCGCTCTACATCATGTTTTCATCAGGCACGACGGGTGCGCCCAAATGCATGGTTCATTGCGTGGGCGGCACGATATTGAAGCATGCGGCCGAACAGCCGATCCAGGCGGATATCCGCCGTGATGATCGGGTTTATTTCTTCACCACCTGCGGCTGGATGATGTGGAACTGGCTGGTCACGGTATTGGCCAGCGAAGCCTGCATCCTGCTTTATGACGGCTCACCCTTCCATCCCGGACCCGAAACGATTTTCGATTACGCCGACGCCGAAAAGATGACCCTGTTCGGCACCTCGGCCAAATACATCGATGCCGTGGCCAAGTCCGACCTGCGCCCCAAGGATACGCATGATCTTTCCAGTGTCCGCATAATGGTGTCGACGGGATCGCCCCTAGCCCCGGAAGGCTTCGAATTCGTCTATGACCACATCAAATCGGACGTGCATCTGGTGTCGTTTACCGGCGGGACCGACATCATGGGCATTTTCGCCGGGGGCGATGCCACCAAACCGGTCTGGCGCGGCGAACTGCAGGTCCCGGCCCTGGGCATGGCCGTGGAATGCTGGGATGACACAGGCAATCCGATGATCGGCGAAAAAGGCGAGCTGGTCTGCACCAAGGCCTTTCCGTCCATGCCCATCGGCTTTTGGGGCGACGACGACGGGTCGCGCTACCGCGCCGCCTATTTCGAACAATTCCCCAATGTCTGGACCCATGGCGATTACATCGAAATCACCGAACATGGCGGCATGATCGTTTACGGCCGGTCCGATGCGACGCTCAACCCCGGCGGGGTGCGCATCGGCACGGCGGAAATCTATCGCCAAGTGGAAAAGCTGGATGACGTCGCGGAAAGCCTGGTGATCGGCCAGGACTGGGACAACGACGTGCGCGTCGTGCTGTTCGTGCGTCTGGCCCAGGGCGCTGTGCTTGACGACGCGCTGATCAAGAAAATCAAGGATCAGGTGCGGGCCAACTGCACGCCGCGCCATGTTCCGGCCAAGGTGGTCGAGGTTGCAGACATTCCGCGTACCAAGTCGGGCAAGATCACCGAACTGGCCGTACGCGACATCGTCCACGGTCGTCCCGTGAAGAACAAGGAAGCGCTCGCCAATCCGGAAGCCTTGGCCCTATTCGAAAACCTGGCCGATCTGAAAACCTAGGCTTCAGCCCGGTCGGGCCGTGATTCGAACTGCGCGACTTCGCCCAGCAGCCAGTCACGGAACCGGCGACATTCAGGCGTTTCCGCGCGTCCCGGCGCCGCCAGCAGGTAATAGGCCGGCTGCAGGCTCAGGGACGGACCGAAAAGGACGACCAAACGCCCCGCATCGATGTCGTCGGCCGCCAAGGACCATCTGCCCAGCGCCACACCCGCCCCGGCAATGGCCGCCTGCAGAACGTTCTCCGAGGCGGTGAATCTGGGGCCGTCGGCGACGTCCAGGTCCGGAACCCCCGCGGCCACGAACCACGACTGCCAATCGGGCGCCAGTGGATCGAACGCCATCGAATCGTCATGCAACAGGGTAAAGCGGCGCAGGTCGCGGGGGCCGTCAAGCGGCAGACCGTCTGCCAGCAGCGACGGCGCCGCCAACGGCACCACCATTTCATCGAACAGGCGCTGCGCCGCCAAACCCGGATAATGTCCCATGCCGAAACGGATCGCCATGTCGGCATCGCCGGCAATCAGATCGGCCCGATCACGGGTTGCGACGATCTGCACCTGTAGACCGGCAGGTTGGCGTTCCAGACGCGGGATCAGCCATTTCATGGCGAAGGACGGCACGCAGGACAGCACCAGGGGCCCCGGTTTCGCCGGACGTATGCGGTCGACGGCACCGGCCAGTTCTTCGAATCCTCGGCGGATACCCGGATAGGCGGCACGCGCCGCCGGTGTCGGCGACACCGCCCGCACATCGCGGCGGAACAAGGGCTGTCCCAGCACCTCTTCCAGCAACTTGATCTGATGACTGACCGCCGAGGGCGTGACGTTCAATTCCCGCGCAGCCGCAAGGAAACTTTCGTAACGGAACGCGGCTTCGAACGCGCGCAAGGCTTTCAGGGGCGGTAATTTCACAATCATGGTTGAATTTAATTAACTCAAAAATTGAATTCTCTGCGTTTGTGAACATGACTTTCAGCGGCGTATGGATATTACACATCAATATTAAATAAACATAATTGATTCAATCAGATCAGCCAAACGATCGAAAGGACCCCCGCAATGACAACCGACCCCGTCCTGTACAGTCAGCGTCACAACCTGGCTATCTTGACCCTGAACCGCCCCGATCAACTGAATGCCCTGAACTACGCCCTGATCGGCGGTCTTATGACCCATCTCGACACCATTGAACGCGACGATGCCATCCGCGCGGTGATCGTCACCGGGTCCGGGGACCGCGCTTTCAGCGCCGGGGCCGATATCAAAGAATTCGCCCATTCGGTGGCTGCCGGGGTCGAGGTCGCATTACGTGATTTCGTTGCCCGGGGGCAGGCCTTGACCTCGCGCATCGAACGCTTCCCCAAACCCATTATCGGTGCCGTCAACGGTCTGGCGTTCGGCGGTGGGTGCGAAATCCTGGAAGCTATGCCGCTCGCCGTGGCGGCCGACACCGCAACCTTCGCCAAACCGGAAATCAATCTGGGCTTCCCGCCACCGTTCGGCGGCACCCAGCGCTTGCCCCGCCTGATCGGACGCAAACGGGCGCTGGAAATGATCCTGACCGGCGACCCCATAACGGCGGCCGAAGCTTTTCAGGCCGGCCTGGTCAATCGGGTCGTTCCTTTATCGAAACTTATTTCTGAAGCGGAAAAGCTGGCGCTGCGGATTGCCGAGAAGGCGCCGGTCAGCGTCGCCGCCAGCCTGATCGCCGTGACCCGGGGCATCAACCTGTCGATCGACGAAGGCCTGGCCGTCGAGGCCGCACAATTTGCCCGCGCCGCCGCAACCGACGCCGTGGCACAGGGCATCGGCAGCTTTCTCGACCGCTCGAATGCCCGCCAAGGAGCCGCGGAATGAGCCACAAAGCCTTTACCAAGGACGGATTTCGCCGGTTCCGTGACAACGACCGCCCCGGGCCCGTCCATATGCTGAACCTGATCAAACTGCGCCCACAGGCGGATTACGGCAGCGACGGCCCGCCGGACGGCAGAACGCGTTCGGGGAAAGAAGCCTATGCTGCTTATGGGCGGGAAAGCGCGCCGGTGCTGTCCCGCCTTGGCGGGCGCATCGTATGGCGTGGACGGCTGGAACAGACCCTGATCGGGCCCGACAACGAAGACTGGGATATCTGTTTCATCGCAGAATACCCGAGCCCCCAGGCTTTTGCCGAAATGGTGTTCGACCCCGATTACCGACACGCCATGATTCACCGGCAGGCCGCGATTGCCGATTCCAGACTGGTCAGGCTGTCCCCCATGGTGCCGGGCCATGGGTTCGCCGACCCGGAGGAATGACCGTTAGGGGCCTTCGAACCGCTGGCCGGAAATGGCCGGATGGAAGATCGGCTGGATCACGTTGCCCGCCGGGTCGGTACAATGGAACGACCGGGCCCCGTCGAAATGGTCCGACGGCGTGTCCAAAAGGTTGACGCCTTTCGCTTTCATAAAGTCGTACCAAGCCTGCAGGTCTTCCTTGGTATCGACCACGAAGCCGAAGTGATCCATGGGCCGCTTGGCGGGCGGGGCCTCGCCCGGCCGGGCCCGGCCGAGCGACAGGTTGTCATTGCCGAGCGTCAGGTAGACCAAGTCGTCGTTGAACCGGCTGAGCTCCCGCATGCCCAGGATATCGCGATAAAACCGTTCGCAGTCGTCGAAATTTTCGACCACCAGGGCAAGATGGCGCAGACCGTTCAAGGGGGGCGGAGTGGTCGTCATGGAAAGTCTCCTTGGGCTTTTGTCTTCTGCTATCCGCAGTCACCGATGGGCCGAGAATACGCCCGGCCGGCACCGGACGTCACGCCTCCTCGAACTCATCAAGCAACCATTCCCGGAACGCGCGGATCTTGGGCCGGTCCTCCGTGCCCTCGACGCAGGCCAGATAATAGGCCTGCGGTGCCGGCAGGGCGAACTCGAAGGGCCGCACCAAACGGCCTTCGGCCAGGTCGTCGGCGACCATCACGCTGCGCCCCAAGGCGACGCCTTCGCCCGCGCGGGCGGCCAGCAACACCAGATTGGAATGGGTATAGCCGGGCCCCCGTTCGGGATTGACCTCATCGCAGCCGACGGCCTCCAGCCAGTCGCGCCAGTCGACGGGCATTTCGTCATGCAGCAGGGTGTAATGGACAAGGTCGCAGGGCTCGTTCAACGGCACACCACCTGCGATCAGGCTTGGCGCGCAGACGGGAAACAGTTCTTCCGTACGCAGCAAGGTCACCATCAAGCCCGACCAGTTGCCCCGGCCGTACCGGATGGCAACGTCCACGCCTTCCCGCGCCAAATCGACCATGCGGTCGCTCATCACCAGGCGCACGTCGATATCGGGGTGGGATTGACGGAACCGGCCCAGGCGCGGCACCAGCCAGGATTGGGCGAAGGAATCCATGGTCGTGACCGTCAGCACGCCTTCCTGGTCCTGGCGCTGCACCCGGTTCACGGCCGTGGTCAGGATGTCCATGGCTTCGCGCACTTCGGGAAACAATATCTGCCCGGCTTCGGTCAGGACCAGGGCACGGCTGAGGCGCCGGAACAGGGGAAAGCCAAGCCAGTCTTCCAACCCCCTGATCTGATGGCTGACCGCCGCCTGGGTCACGCTGAGCTCGTCCGCCGCCTGGGTAAAGCTGAGATGGCGGGCCGCGGCCTCGAACGCGCGCAGGGCGTTCAGCGGCGGAAGACGGCGGGACATGATTGTATCATAACATTAAATTTCCTTATCAGATAAGTTTCATTCCGGACCTATAAGATTTTAACTAATTAATTTATATATATTTAATTATTGTATTGATACATATGCATAATATTTTCTAATTCATATAAGAATTTTTGTCGTTTGTGAACAGACATTGTCCTGGCCTATTCAGGTTCTGCGCCGACCATCGCGCAACGACCCAACCGACTTGATCTCAACCCGCCCGGACGACCGTTCGCCCCGGCATCGAAACAAGGACAGGACCCATGACTTCGTCTTCGACGACATCGCAGGCCGCCGCCCGCCCGGGCCTGTTTCCTCTCGGACAGGCCCTCGCTTCGCTTTTCGCATCGACCGCCCAGGCGGTCTTCAACTTTCCTACCCTGCTGGTGGAATGGCAGAAACGGGACGAAATGCGCCGACATCTTTCCCAGATGGATCATCGGCTGCGCGAGGATGTCGGCCTGACATCCGCCGATATCCGGCGCGAGGTTGAAAAACCGTTCTGGATTTCCTGATCCAGCGATCTACACTTTCCCTGGCACATACTGTGCCCTCGGGCGGGGCCGGTCTCCTTGACCGGTCCCGTCTTCCGTTTTTCAGGTGCCGCATACCGCACCGCCGCCGCCGGGACCCGACGCCGTGATCCTGCTGCTTTACATCATCACCGTTTTCGCCTGGGGCCTCAGCTGGTACGGCGTGCAGCTGCAGCTGGGCGTGGTCGCCCCCGAAGTTTCCGTGTTCTACCGCTTCGCGATTTCGGCCATGGTGATGTATGCGTTCTGTCGTGTGACCAAGCGCGCCATCGATTTCAGCCTGCGCGATCATATATGGGTCGCCGTCCAAGGACTGTTCCTGTTCGGCAGCAATTTCTATCTGGTCTATCTGGGCGCGCAGTATCTGCCATCGGGTCTGGTATCGATTCTGTTTTCCCTGGTGATCGTCATGAACGTCGCCGGGGGTGCGCTGGTCCTGCACAATCCGCTGGAGCCCCGCGTTCTGATCGGGGCCCTGTTCGGAATCGGCGGCATCGCCATCGTATTCTGGCCCGAACTGGCCGATTTCGACATCACCCAAGGCGGCGCCAAGGGCATGGTCCTTGTCCTTTGCGGCACGGCATCGGCGGCGACGGGCATGCTGATTTCGGCGCTCAATCAGCGCCGCGGGCTGGGCGTGGTGCGCACCAACACCATGGGCATGGTTTATGGGGCTCTGTTCTTTCTGGTCTATTGCCTGATGCGCGGCGCCGAATTCCGCATGGAATGGACCGGCGCCTATATCGGCTCCCTGTTGTTCCTGTCGTTGGTTTCGACCGTCATCGCCTTCGCCACCTATCTGACCCTGGTCGGACGCATCGGGCCTGAACGGGCGAGCTATTCATCCGTACTGTTTCCCCTGGTGGCGCTGACCGTATCGACCTTCATGGAAGATTTTCAGTGGACGACCGGTGCGATCGTCGGCGTAGGATGCGTCCTGGTCGGCAACCTGTTCGTCCTGACCCCGCCGGCCATGGTCGCCCGTTTGACGGGCCGCACGGCCCCTGACCCATCCCCCGCCCGGGATTGAATTCGGATACGCCCAAGACATTTAAGGAACCCCCCATGTCCACCAAACGCATCGGTATCGCCATTTGGATCGTCGCCTTCGCCGGCTGTCTGATCGGCAGCCTGAACCTGGGAACCCGCACGACCTTCGGCCTGTTCCAGACGGATATCCTGCGCGACCTTTCCATCACACCGAGCGACTTCGGCCTGGCCCTGGCCATCCAGAATTTGCTGTGGGGTGTGGCCACGCCGTTTATGGGGGCGATTGCCGACAAATTCGGCTCCATGCGCATGATCATCCTGGGGGCCTTGCTCTATGCCGTCGGCCTGTACGTCATGGGAACGGCGGACAGCCTGATGTCGTTCCACGTCGGCGCCGGGGTGCTGATCGGGCTCGGCATGGGCGGCACCGGGTTCGGCGTGGTATTGGGTGCGGTCGGCCGTCGCGTCCCGGCCGAGCACCGCTCCCTCGCCCTCGGCATTGCCAGTGCGGGCGGGTCTTTCGGTCAGTTCTACATGGCCCCGGTCGGCCAGGCCCTGCTGGAATCCCAGGGCTGGACGGGGGCGCTGATCGCGCTCGCCCTCATCATGCTGATGGCATTGCCGCTTGCCTTCCTGCTGTCGCGCCAGCCGCTTGCCGCCGATGCCACGCCGGTCGACCAGCGCCAGGGACAGACCGCCGACATCACCTTGGGCGAAGCGCTCGGCGGTGCCTATCGGCACCTGGGCTTCAACCTGTTGACCCTGGGCTTTTTCGTCTGCGGATTCCAGGTCGCCTTCATCACCGTGCACTTTCCCAAGTACCTGGAAATTCTGAACATCGATCTGCGCATCGCCGCCCTGGCCCTGTCGTTGATCGGGTTGTGCAATATCGTCGGCACCTTCGCCTGCGGCATCCTGGGCGGCAAGTTTCCGAAAAAATGGGTATTGGCCTGGCTGTATTTCCTGCGCTCGCTCTGCATCGTCGCCATGCTGGTCGCCCCCAAGACGGAAACCAACATTCTGATCTTCGCCGGTGCCATGGGGCTTCTGTGGCTCGGCACGGTGCCGCTGACCTCGGGCTTGGTCGCCCATATGTTCGGCGTGCGCTATCTTTCCATGCTGTTCGGAATCACCTTCCTGAGCCATCAAATCGGCAGCTTCCTCGGCGTCTGGCTGGGCGGCTATCTGTATGAAACCACGGGGTCCTACGACCTGGTGTGGTACGGCTCCATCGCACTCGGCTTCGCCGCCGCCGCCCTGCATATTCCGATTCCGGAAAAACGGCCGGAACCTCAAACCGCCTGATATCCCGCCTGATCGGGCGGCTTGCGCCCTGCCTGCTTGTCGCGGGGAGCAACGCCGTCCTATAAGCATGCGCTGACCATCCTTTCCGGCCCGGCGTCAGCGGGCCGTTCCTCATGCCCGTTGCGGTCCGGTCGCCATGTTCAATATGAGCTCCATCCTGTTTTCGCTGACGGCGGTACAGTTCGTCATGGCGGCCATTCTTTTGCTGTTCTGGGCAACGGGATTGCGCACGGCCGGGCTGAAGGAAATGGCTCTTGCCGTCTCGGTCGCCGGCACGGGGGCGCTGATCGCCGGGATCGGCGCCTCGAAGGTCGATTACGATCTGATCTTTTGCGGGCCCGTCGGTTTCGTGATCGCCGTCCTGCTGGCCGCGCGCGCCATGCGCCGCCTGCAGCACCGGCCCCCGCGCCGCGCTCTTGAAGCAATTGTCCTGATCGTGGCAGCGACGGTCGGTTATTACTTCGTCGTCACCCAGCAAAATGTATCGGGTATGCTGGTGACCAATTCGGCCCTGTTCGCGCTTGTGACCGGTCTTGCGGCAAAAGACCTGATCGCGGAAAACCGGGCGGAGCTTCGCACCGGATGCCGGATTCTGGGCATCATGTTCGCCATTTTCGCCACGCTGCACGGCCTGCGGGTTTTCATCCGTCCCTGGTTCGAAGGCAGCCCCGAATGGCATGGGCAGGTAATTCTGCTCGATTTCGGATTTGCCTTCCTGGGCATGGTGGTTTCGATCGGCTGGAGCCTGGGCACTGTCTGGGCCGCCTATAGCAGTGCCGAATATCAGCTTCGCGCGGCCTATGAGGAATTGGATCGTTTTACCAGCGCCGTCGCCCATGACCTGAAATCGCCGCTTAACGCCGTGATCGGCAATATCGAAGCAGTCAATCATCTATCGTCGAACATCGACCCGGAACAGAAAGCGCATTTTATGCGGTCCGCCCACGAAGCCGCCCTGCGTATGAACCTGTTCATCAATGACCTGTTGGCCGATGCCCGTTCAGCCCGCACGGCCCCGCAATCAGGGGCAGTCGATCCCAATGCCTGCCTTACGGCGGCACAGGAAAGCCTACGTTCCTTGATCGAGGCCGTCGGTGCCGAATTCACCGTGGGCTCCCTGCCGACCGTCGCCGCGAACCCCTTGTCCCTGACCCGACTGTTCCAGAACCTGTTGGATAACGCGATCAAGTACCGGTCCCACGACCGCCCATTGAAAATCGATATATCCGCCGACCGGGCGGACGGAATGATCCGGATTTCGGTTGCCGACAACGGCCTCGGCATTGCCCGGGCCGACCAGCACCGTGTGTTCGAACGATTCGCGCGGGCCGGTAAGCAAAGCCTGGTTCAAGGCGACGGGCTGGGCCTGGCGGAATGCCGGCGCATCGCCGAAAAATTCGGCGGCACCATCACGCTGACGTCGGAACTCGGCGTCGGATCGACCTTCACCATCACATTGCCGGCGGCGAACGTTCCTAATTAAGCGGCCCGGCATCCTGGCCGGTGGTCAGGACGACCTTGCCCGTCGACTTGCGGGAAAGCAGCATGTTCATGCCGTCCTTGACGTCGGCCAAATCGAAGGCGTGGCTGACATGGGGCTTCAATTCGCCCGCCGCCATCCAGCCCAGCAATTCGTCGAACGAGCCCTGGATCAGGCCCGGGTCGAGCTGACGGTGGGCACCCCAGTAGAACCCGATGACCGAGATATTCTTGACCAGCAGGATATTGGCCGGGATCTGCGGCACCGTGCCCGAGGCAAAACCGACCACCAGAATACGGCCCTGCTGCACCGTGCAGCGCAGGGAGGCATCGAACGCCGTGCCGCCGACGGGGTCGTAAACACAATCGGCGCCGCGCCCGTCGGTCAGTTGCTTGACCCGCTCGCGGATGTCTTCTTCGCGGTAATCGATCAGATGATCGGCGCCGTATTCCTTGGCGACGGCAAGCTTTTCCTGTCCGCCCGCGGTGGCGATCACGGTCGCGCCCATTTTCTTGCCGATCTCTACCGCCGTCAGACCGACACCCCCGGCCGCCCCGTGGACCAGCAGGGTTTCTCCGGCCTGAAGTTTGAGCTTGTCCTTCAGCCCCACATGGGACGTGCCGTATACGATGGGAAAAGCCGCCGCCGAAACGAAATCCATGTTGTCCGGGATGGGATAGACCGTCGCTTCCTGGGTCACCGCTTCCGACGCATATCCGCCGTAATGCAGGGTCGCCATCACCCGGTCGCCCGGCTTCACGCGGGTCACGCCGGGGGCGACTTCCAGCACTTCGCCGGCCGCTTCCAGGCCGGGGCTGAACGGAAAGGGCGGTTTGACCTGATACTCACCCTTGCACATTAAGGTGTCCGCGAAATTGATGCCCGCCGCATGCACACGCAGGCGCACGCCGCCGTCGACCATGGGCGGAGGCGGCGCGTCCTCGACACAGGTCAGAGCATCGATACCGTCAAAGCTGTCGCAAACAACCGCGCGCATGGGGGTCTCCTTCGGGCCGGTGTAAAACTTGATTTCAGGCCGGATTTGGCCAAGGTTGCGCAACCTGACCATACTGGAAGCCAAAGGGCAACGTCCCTTGGGCGGAAAATCGGGCGGAATTCGAACACGAAAGGACCGGCATGCGGGGATACTTCGGAATCGGGGTCGAGGGCATTTCCAAGACCATGAACGTGGGCAATCTGTTTCGCACGGCCCATGCCTTCGGCGCATCGTTCGTATTCACCATCGATGCGGCATATGAGCGCACCGTGGGGCAAAAAGCCGATACCTCGAAAAGCGGGGGGCATGTGCCGTTCTACAGCTTCCCCGACGCGGACCGGCTGATGCTGCCCGACGGCTGCAAGCTGGTCGGCGTGGAATTGTTGGAAGACGCCGCCGAATTGCCGAGCTTCCGCCACCCGCAACAGGCCGCCTATATCCTGGGGCCCGAGCGCGGCAACCTAAGCCCCGACATGATCGCCCGCTGCGACCATACGATCCAGATTCCCATGTCGTTCTGCGTCAACGTCGGCGTCGCCGGCGCCATCGTCATGTATGACCGCCTGATCAGCATGGGCCGGTTCGCCCCCCGGCCCGTGGCCGAAGGCGGCCCGGTCGAAGACCTGCCCGGTCATCAGTTCGGCGGGCGCTTTTCCCGCAAGGAACTGGAACGCATGGAAGCCTTCGAAGATACGCCGCCGGAGGTCTTCAACGACTAGGGATGCCGTCGCTGAAAAACCCGCCGGCGGCGCAGGCCCGAGGGGGTCGGGCGGGGTGTCTTCAAATCACCGAGTCAAGTAAGCAGCCTTAGGCCAGACCTTCGGCCTTAAGCGCCTGCTGCACGGCCGGGCGGGATTTGACGCGTTCGGCGAAAGCCGCAACATGGGGCCATTTTCCAATATCCAGGCCCGTGGGCCCGGCCCAGGTCGCCATCACGAACAAATAGGCATCGGCGACGGTAAAGGCATCGCCCATCACGTAGGCGCGGCCATCTGCGAACAGACCGTCGACATGATCGAGCCGGGCCGAAACCTTGGCCCGTGCCTTGTCCTTTTCAGCTTCGGTCGTATCGGCCTTGAACAGGGGGGTGTAGGATTTATGCAGCTCCGTCCCCGTGAAATTCAGAAATTCCTGCACCCGGGTGCGGGCCAGCGTTCCGGCCGCCGGGGCCAGGGCCTTGTCCGGTGCCTTGTCGGCCAGGAACTGCACGATGGCGGGGCCTTCGGTCACGGTTTCGCCGTCGTCCAGCGCCAACACCGGAACATAGCCGTTGGGGTTGACGGATTTGATGTCGCCCCCGCTTTCCGTCTTGCCGGTCGCGAGGTCGACCTTTTCAAGATCGAATTTCAAATCGGCTTCGCGCAGCACGATATGGGAAGCCAGGGAACACGTGCCGGGGGTGTAATAGAGTTTCATGGGCTTTAAGTCTCCTTGCGTTGTGGTCAGGGGGTGAATGGTTGGGATGGTGAATTGACGCCCTTGGTTCAGTCCGCACCTTGGATAAGGTCATCCATCAGGTCCGCCGCGCGGCGGTGGCGCAGATTGGGCGCGATTTGCCCGCCGTAAAGGGCATGAATATCCGTGCGGCCCGCCCGGACGGCGGCGGCCTTGAGGTCCTTGAGAAACCAGCCCTGCACCGGAAAGGGAGCCAGTTGATCCCGGCGGTCCGCCATATCGTCGAGCCAGCGGTTGCCGAGCCCCCGGGCAAGACGCCCGGTGAAGGCACGCGTCAATTCCGTGCGCCCGGCCGCCGGGGTGAACAGGGCGGCGCGGTGAAGATCGTCCGCACCGGATTCATCGCAAGCCAGAAAGGCCGTGCCGACCTGCACACCGGCGGCCCCGACGGCGCGCATGGCGCGCACCCCCGCCCCGTCGGCGATGCCGCCCGCCGCGACCACGGGTCGGCTGACCCGGCGGACGATCAATTGAGTCAGGACGAAGGTCCCCATCAGTTGATCTTCGGCCCTGCCCAGGAAGGACACGCGGTGCCCCCCGGCTTCAAGACCGGTTGCCAGGATTACGTCGACGCCCGCATCGTCCAGGGCGATCGCTTCCTCGACCGAGGTCGCGGCCCCCAACGTGACGATGCCCAGGCGACGGCATTCCTCGAGCACCGGTTTGGGCGGAATGCCGAATACGAAACTGAACACGGCGGGACGGGCCGCGAAAACGGCCTCGACCTGATCTTCGAACGACGGCGCAGATGCACGCCCTTCCAGGTCCGGGCGCGCCACACCCAATTCGTCGTAATAAGGTTCGAACAGCCGCCAATAGCGCTCCAGGTCCGCCGTGCTTGGCCCGCCATCCACAAGATCCGACTTGGAAACCCAAAGGTTCAGGTTGAACGGCTTGTCGGTCAGGTTGCGAATGTCCCGGGCGGTCTGGATGATCTGCTCGGGGCTTTGGCCTTCCACCCCGAAGGATCCCAGCCCGCCCTTGCCGGCGACCGCCACCGCCAGTTCCGCGCTGGAATTGCCGCCGCCGAAAGGCCCTTGGATCACGGGATATTCCGTGCCGGTCAGATCGATCAGCGGTGCGGTCGTATCGGGGGGCGTGGCAATGGTCATAGGCGGGCTCCTTGTCTGCGATGGCGTGCTGACGGAGACCTAGGGCTGATAGTTACAAATGTAAATGAGATTACTTGTGGTAAGTGAACTTTGAGGTTACTGTCCGGAAACCTGATGACCGCAGCGAAACAAGGTGAGCCCGATGCCCGTTCCCGTCCGCAAAAGCAAAGCCCCGCCGCCGCCCTTTGGCTGCCCCCTGGCGGAATGCATGTCGATCCTGGGCAAGGCCTGGGCGGTCAATCTGATCTGGTTTCTCAGCGCCGGGCCGCGCCGCTTCAACGAACTGCTGAACGACATTCAAGGGATATCGTCAAAGGTACTGTCGACCCGCCTGCGCGAAATGGAAGAAGACGGCGTGATCACCCGCAGCGTCAAACCCACGTCGCCGCCGACCGTGGAATACGCGTTGACGGATTTGGGCTCGGACCTGATCCCGGCGATCACCGCCATTGCCGAGGTCGGGCATAAACTGAAAGTCCGAAAAGGCCTGTGCGCGGCGGATTAGGCCGGAAGGTGCCCGGCGCGACGGTTACGGCGCGTCCCAGCCTGCCTGCGGGCGGACATGGCCGACCGTTTCGCCCGCGGCGTTGACCACAGGCATGTCCAGGAAGGGCGCCATGTCGGCACGCCCGGCATCATCGAACGCCCCCAGAAAATTCAACAGATGAGCCATCAGGGTATCGGACGCCCGCTTGGTGCCGTCCTCGGCCTTGACGGCGACGCCCAGGCCCAGGCCCGGCAGGATCGCCGCATGCACGGCCTCGGCCCCTGTCTTGGTGGCGAATACGTCGGCACCCGTGCGCTTGGCCACGCCGATGCCCGCCGACATGGCGGCATGGTCCAGCCGTCCCCGGCCCGAAACCATGAAGTTATGCTTGGCCATGGACTGCACGATGCGCTGGGCCGCCGCCGTGCGCACCGCGCCCAGGCCGGCGGCAACCGGGTCGGCCATTTTCGCCATGGCCCGGGCCAGGGCCGCAAGCGGCATGCCGTAGACGGGAATGCCGCAGCCGTCGATGCCGCGCGGCGTGTCCGCCAGATCCGCCCCGCCCATTTCCGCAAGCGCCGTATAAAGCCGCCGCTGCACGGGATGGTCCGCGCCGATATAGCCCTGCGTATCTTCGCCCATATGCAGGGCCGTCGCCAGGAAGCCCGCATGCTTGCCCGAACAATTGTTGTGAATGCGCGTCGGCTGAACACCCCGGCGGATCAAGGATTGTGCCGCCCTGTCATCGGTCGGCATATGGGCGCCGCATTCCAGGCAGTCTTCGCCCAGGTTCAGGTCCTCAAGCCAGGCCTCAACCGACATGGTATGGGCTTCCGAGCCCGAATGGGACGCACAGGCAAGCGCGATGCGTTCATCATTCAAGCGCCAATGGTCGGCCGTTCCCGTTTCGATCAGCGCCAGGGTCTGCAGCGGCTTGATGGCCGAGCGGGGGAAAATCACCAAGCCGGAATCGCCCCAGGCATGAACGATGTTGCCGGCCGCGTCGGCGACCACCGCATGACAGCGATGGCGGCTTTCCACCAGGGTGCCGCGGGTGACCTCGATAATCGCCGGGCCGGATGAAATGCCAGAGGACATAACGCTGTTTGTCATGCCTTCCCATGCCATCGAACCGGCATCCTGGCAAGGGCCATGACCCATGGGCTTGAGCGGCGGCGCCGACCCGGCTATCTATGAGCCATGACCCGACACCTGATGGCCTTGCCGCTTGCCGCCCTTGCCCTGCTGACCCCCGCCGCCGCCCAGGCCGCGCCGGAACTGATCGGCCTGTTCGACGACTGGGAGGCCTATACGGCCACCGAGGCCGGGGCCAAGATCTGCTACATGGGTTCCGAGCCCAAGAAGATGGAAGGCAAGTATTCCAAACGCGGCCGCGTGGTTATGCTGGTGACCCACCGGCCCAAGGACAAGGAAAAGGGCGTCGTTTCCATCACCACGGGCTATACCTACAAGGACGGCTCTGAAACATCGATGACGATCGGCGACCAGACCTTCAAGTTGTTCACCACGGGCGAATACGCCTTCGCCGACGAAGGCAAGGACCCGGCCATGGTACAGGCCATGATCCGGGGTGCCGACATGGTGGTGAAGGGCGTATCGTCACGGGGCACGCTGACGACCGACACCTATTCCTTGAAGGGCTTTACCGCCGCCTGGAAAGCCATCGGCAAGGCCTGCGGCATATAGCCGCAAATCCCAAGCAGGCCGAATCCAGGCCTGCGACGACGATTTGCGCGAGAATAAAGCAAGCCTCGCAGCCGTAAAGCCGCCGGGGCAGTCTCGTTTTCACGTTGGGATACGGCCCCGGACGCGCTATATGAGGGCCCATGACACCTGAACCGCAACCCGCTTCGGCATCTGAGAAGATCAATCTGGTCGGCCTGTCCCGCGAGGACCTGGCGGCGGAAGTCGCCGCCGTGGGCGAAAAGCCGTTCCGCGCCAAGCAGTTATGGCATTGGATCTATCATCGGGGCGAAACCGATTTCGCCAAAATGACGACCCTGGCCAAGCCGCTGCGCGAAAAGCTGGCCGAGGTGTTCGACGTGCGCCGCCCCGACGTCAGCCGCGAGCAGACGTCCGAAGACCGCACCCGCAAGTGGCTGATGAAGTTCGGCGACGGCAACGAAGCGGAAACCGTCTACATCCCCGAAGACGACCGGGGGGCCGTGTGCATTTCGTCCCAGGTCGGCTGCACCCTGACCTGCACGTTCTGTCACACGGGCACGCAAAAGCTGGTGCGCAACCTGACATCCGATGAAATCGTCGGCCAGTTCATGGTCGCCCGCGATTCATACGACGAATGGCCCACGCCCAAGGACGGCGGGCGGATGATTTCCAACATCGTGATGATGGGCATGGGCGAACCCCTATTCAATTACGACAACGTATCGACGGCCCTGAAGATCATCATGGACGGCGAAGGCATCGCCCTTTCCAAACGCCGCATCACGCTGTCGACTTCGGGCGTGGTGCCGATGATGGAAAAATGCGGCGAGGATCTGGGCGTCAACCTGGCGGTCTCGCTCCATGCGGTCACGGACGAATTGCGCGACGTGCTGGTTCCCATCAACAAGAAGTATCCGTTGAAGGAACTGATCCGCGCCTGCCGCGAATATCCCGGCGCCAACAACGCCCGCCGCATCACCTTCGAATACGTGATGCTGGACGGCATCAACGATTCCGAAGCCGACGCCAGGCAGCTGCTACGCCTGGTCAAGGGCATTCCGGCCAAGTTCAACCTGATCCCGTTCAACGCCTGGCCGGGCGCCCCCTATGAATGCTCGAAACCGGAAGCCATGGACAAATTCGTGCGCATCCTCAACGACGGCGGGTTCTCGTCCCCCATCCGCCAGCCGCGCGGCCGCGACATCATGGCCGCCTGCGGGCAGCTGAAATCGGCCAGCGAGCGCGAACGCATCCGCCGCATGACCCAGCGGGTCGACCAGCTGGTGCCGTCGGATGCCGCCCCCGGCGCAGAGACCCCGGCGGGCAATGCCTGAGCCGTCCGCCGACGGAAGCCGACCGGCCCGCCGGATCGAGATCGCCGACCATTCCACCCGCCTGCGCACCTCTATCTGCGGCATCGTCATCGCCGACAGCACAGCGGCCAAAATCCTGCGCGAAGACGGCTATCCGGCCGTGTTCTATTTTCCGCCCGGCGACGTGCGCCTGGACGAATTCATGACGCCGACATCCCACCGCACAATCTGCCCCTTCAAGGGCGAAGCACAATACTGGAGCTTCAGCCTGGGCGGGCGGCGGGAAGACAACATCGCCTGGGCCTATCCGGACCCCCTGCCCGCCTGTGCCGCCATTCAGGGACATATCGCCTTTTACTGGCAGCGCATGGACGTGTGGTTCCAGGACGACCACCCCCTGCAGGCGCCGCCGCCATGACCAAACCATCCATGCCGGAGCCATCAACGTCAGCCTCTTCTGGCGGCAAACCGAAAAAGGCCCGCCTGGGCCGGCGCTTTCTGACCGCGCCGACCGAAGGCTGGAAGCCCTATGCCCTGCTGACGATTTTCTGCTGCATTCTGTTCCTGCCGGGGATCGCCAGCCTGCCGCCGCTCGACCGGGACGAGGCCCGCTTCGCCCAGGCGACCGCACAAATGCTGGAAACCGGCGACTTCGTCGATATCCGCTTTCAGGACCAGCCGCGCCACAAAAAGCCCGCCGGGATTCATTGGCTGCAGGCAGCCAGCGTGACCTTGCTGTCCGACGTGGCGGCCCGGGAGATCTGGGCCTACCGCGTACCGTCGGTGATCGGCGCCTGGGCGACGGTTCTGCTGACCTTCGCCCTGGGTGCCTGTCTGTTCGACCGGCGCACGGCATTCGCGGCGGCGGGCATGCTGGCGGCATCCGTTCTACTGATCCTGGAAGCCCATCAGGCCAAGACCGATGCGGTCCTGCTGGCCTGCGTCATGGCCCAGCAACTGGCCCTGGCGCGCCATTACCTGGCGGCGAAAACCGATAAAGGGCCCGCGGTGACTGTCTGGTCCCTGCTGTTCTGGTTGGCCATCGCCGCGGGCGTGCTGATCAAGGGGCCGATCGCGCCCCTGATCGCGGCCCTGACCATCGTTGCCCTTGCCGTTGCCGATCGGGGTGGGGGCGACCGTGGCGGTGCCTGGATCAAGGGGCTCGGCTGGCTGTGGGGGGTGCCGCTGGCCCTCGTCATCGCTTTGCCCTGGTTCATCCTGATCGGGGATAAATCCGACGGCGGGGCGGGCGGTTTCGTTTCGACCGCCCTGACTACGGACCTGATCCCCAAACTTCTGGGCGGGCAGGAAAGCCATGGCGCACCCCCGGGATACTATGTCCTGACTATGCTGCTGTTCTTCTGGCCGGGCGTGTTTCTGGCCTGGCCGTCCCTGTACCGCGCCTGGAAAGACCGCACCGATCCGGCCCTGCGGTTCTGTCTGGCCTGGCTGATCCCGGCCTGGATTCTGTTCGAGTTGATCCCCACCAAGCTGCCTCATTATGTGCTGCCGCTTTACCCGGTCCTGGCCCTGATCTGCGCCCGCTCGGCCATCGCCATTTTCGACGGCAAGGCCGATTGGTATGACAAACGGGCCCTGTGGGTGACCGGCGGGCTTTGGGCCCTGGTCGGCCTGGTCCTGGGCGGTGCGGCCGCCTATCTGCCGGTTCACTTCGGCGCCGACACCAACTGGCATACCTGGTTCTTCGCCCTGTTCGCCCTTTACATCCTTGGCACCACGGCGGCCGCCATGAAACACCATGTGATCAACGAAGCGTTGGAAAATTCCATCATTTCCGGAGGCATTATGGTGACCATGGTGATCTGGCTGATGCTGTCGAATTTCAGCCCCATGTGGGTTGCCGCACGGGCCGCCGATGCCGTCGCTGCCGCGTTCAAGGACGGGACACGGCCCCTGACGGCCGTCGCCGGATTTTCCGAACCTTCGATGGTGTTTCTGTCCGGCACGGACACGGTGCTGACATCGGGCGGCGGGGCGGCGGCACATATGATGGCGGCACCGAACACAGCCGCCGCCATCGTCGAAGACCGCGAACTGAACGCTTTCCTGAAAGCCCTGGGCGAGAAGGCCGAGATGGTTGATCATGCCGAACAGATTTCCGGCATCAATTATTCCAAGGGCAAGCCCGTGATCCTGCATGTCTTCGTGCCCAAAAGGCCCCCATTACGATGACGGGGGCTTCGGGTCAGTTGAACTGGCGGGCGATCACCGCGGGCTTCATCGCCGCCGCCGTCCTGTCGGGCCTGGCCATGGCCTTTCTGGACGAAGCCGCCGCGCGCTATTTCCGCGAGGCCTTCAATGCCGACGAGCGGCGGTTTTTCGGCCATACTGTCGGCGCCCTGGGCAAACCGGAATTCTATTTCACGGCCGCGGCCTTGATCGCAGGCGTCTGTTGGATTCTACGCCGCCGCCTGAACGACGGCAGCGAGCGCCTGCGCCGCATGATGCACGGCGCTTTGTTCGTGATTTTTTCCATCGCCGCCGCCGGGATCCTGGTCAATGCCCTGAAGTTCATCATCGGCCGCATGCGGCCCCGTGAGCTGCTGGAAAACGGCGTGTCCGGCTTCATTCCGTTCAACACGGATTTCGGCATGAATTCCTTTCCGTCGGGCCATTCGCAAATGGTCTGGTCCCTGGCCGTTTCCGTCCTATTGATTTTTCCCCGTCTGTGGCCCGTTCTGTTCGCCTTCGCAACGGCGGTCGCCGCCAGCCGCTTCCTGGCCAGCGTACATTTTGTGTCCGACGTGGTGATGGGCAGCTACCTGGGGGCGGTCGTGCCCCTGCTGCTAAAGCATTACGTTTACGACCGGCGGGGGATCGGGCTGCGCCCCTGATCTTTATCCGCCTTTTCCTAATCCCTCGGCATTCAGACTGTCTTAACGGATTACGCCCTAAAATCCGCGTGTTATCGGGGTTTCTTCACGCTGGGGTTATATGCGCGCGCACCTTTCGATCCGCTGCCTTGTTGCCGCGGGCCTGATCTTAGGCCTGACGAAGACGGCCGCCCACGCCGCCGGGGCGGACGCCGCGCTTGAGGTCCGCACCGGCCTGCACAAGGATTTCACGCGCCTGGTGCTCGAAACCCCAACGCCCGTACCCTACAAATTCGCCTTTCCCGCCGCCGACGAAATCGTCATCACCGTTGCCGGCGCCATCCAGCCGGACCGCGCCGCCCCCCCGGCCCAAGGCATCATCAAGAACATCGCCGTCACGGCGGGCGACCAGGGCAGCCGCCTGACCATCAAGACACGGACCCGCGCCGATATCCGGCGCCAGTTCACGATCCTGCCCAAGGACGGCAAGGGTGCGCGCATCGTCATCGATATCGCGGCCACCGGCCGTGGCGCCGACCCCGCCAAAAAACCAGCACCGAAAAAAGACCCGGTCGCGTTGCCGCCGCCCCATACATCGATCACCGGCACGGCCGCGCCGGATCTCACTGCGCCCCATCGCAACCAGGTAATTCCCCGGCCGGCCCCCCTGCCGAAACAGGCGCACAACCGCGCATCGGCTCCAGCCCCGATCCCGGCCAAGGTGCGCCCGACCGAACCGTTCGAAGTCGCCGCCGCAGGCGGCGCCGTCATGTTGTTCGACAGTGCCCCGGCCCATGAAATCGACCGGCCCGTGGAAATCGCACAGGCCGGCGGCATTTCAATAAACGATTGGCTGCGCCGGGAAGAGATCAACCCCAATGTCCGCAGCCAGGCCCCCGCTCCTACCCGGCCTGCGGCAAGCCCCCCAGCACCGCCGGCCTATCCAGCCGTGCCCGTTTACCGTACCCCCGCCGCCACACCCGTACCGGCACGGGGGGCATCGGCCTATCCCGCCTACGGCACCTATCCGGCCGCACCGGTGACGCAAACCCATCCCGCGCATCCAGGATATCGCCGCCCAACAGCAGCGGCACCCGCCCCGGCCACCGTCCGGCGTCAGGCCGCCGCCCCGCAACCGCCCGCCGACAACAGCCCGGCCGCTCGGTACGCACGTCAGAAACACGAAACCCCCGTCGAAACACAGACCATCGACCAGCCCCGACGCTTTTACGCAGGTTTCGGATTGGGCCCCAGTTGGGTCGAGTATGAATCAAACCTGAACAACACCACCTTGGATGGCTCATCCGCCGCCTGGAGTATCATGGGCGGATATCGCCTGACGCGGAATCTGGCGCTTGAGATCGGCCTGGGGAATATCGGGACCGTCGAAGAGACCACCCCATCCGGCACGACAACATCCAGCGACTATTATGCCTTCACTTTGAACGGCCTGGTCAGTCTGCCCTTGAATCAAAACTGGTCGCCCTTCGCCAAAGCCGGGCTCAATGTTTGGCGTGAAAGTGCTGATAGCGACTCCTCAAGCCTGCGGGAAGATTCAGGGGCCGGCCTGAACTTTGGCCTGGGCGCGGATTTCCATCTTTCGGACCGCTTCGCCCTGCGCGGTGAATGGGCGTTCTACTTCTTCACGGACGAGATCTACGCCAATACCTTCACCGCAAGCGTCCTATATAATTTCTGACCCGCGCGCCCGCTGGCGATGTTGCGGGCACAAACGAAATCCCTATACTGCGCCGACTTTCCGCCGAGGCCCCGTCGCCCAAAGACAGGGGCCCGACCCGCATAAGGGACAATGCCCATGACCAAAGACGTGAAAAAAGTCGTGCTCGCCTATTCAGGCGGCCTGGATACCTCGGTCATTCTGCGCTGGCTGCAGGATGCCTACGGCGCCGAAGTGGTGACCTTCACCGCCGACCTGGGCCAAGGCGAAGAGCTGGAACCCGCCCGCCAAAAGGCCGAGATGATGGGCATCAAGGACATCTATATCGAGGACCTGCGCGAGGAATTCGTGCGCGACTACGTCTTCCCCATGTTCCGCGCCAACGCCATATACGAAGGCACATATCTGCTGGGCACCTCCATCGCGCGGCCGCTGATCGCCAAACGGCAGATCGAAATCGCCCATGAAACGGGGGCCGACGCCGTTGCCCATGGCGCGACCGGCAAGGGCAACGATCAGGTCCGGTTCGAATTGGGCTATTACGCCTGCGACCCATCGATCCGGGTGATCGCCCCCTGGCGCGAATGGGATCTGAACTCCCGCACCAGGCTGATCGAATACGCGGAAAAGCACCAAATTCCGATCCCCAAGGACAAGCGCGGCGAAGCCCCCTATTCCCAGGACGCCAACCTTCTGCACATCTCGTCCGAAGGCAAGGTTCTGGAAGACCCCTGGGTCGAGGCCGACGACAGCGTCTACACCCGCGTCGTCCCGCCCTGGCAGGCCCCCGACAAGGTCACCGAAATCACCATCGATTTCGAGCATGGCGACCCGGTCGCCATCAACGGCGACAAGATGACGCCCGCCGCGATCCTGACCAAGCTGAACGAATTGGGCGGGGCCAACGGCATCGGCATCCTGGACATCGTCGAAAACCGCTTCGTCGGCATGAAGTCGCGCGGCGTGTACGAAACCCCCGGCGGCACCGTGCTGTTTCACGCGCGCCGCGCCATGGAAAGCATCACCCTGGATCGGGGCGCCATGCATCAGAAAGACGAGCTGACCGCCCGCTATGCCGAAATGGTCTACAACGGCTTCTGGTTCGCGCCCGAACGCGAAATGCTGCAGGCCGCCGTCGATACGGCGTCCGAGCGCGTGACCGGAACGGTGCGCCTCAAGCTGTACAAGGGCAACGTCATGGTCACCGGCCGCAAGTCGCCCAACAGCCTGTACGACGAGGCCCTGGTCACCTTCGAGGAAGACCAGGTCTACGACCAGCGCGACGCCCAGGGCTTCATCAAGCTGAACGCCCTGCGCCTGATGACGCTGAAGCGCAACGGCGGTTAATCCCTCATTCCGTCACCCCCGGGCTTGACCCGGGGGCCCACTGCCCCAGAAGACGTGGATGGCCGGGTCAAGTCCGGCCATGACGGGCGGTGGTCAGGCAACCGCGCACCACACGACCCGCTTGGACGTGATCATGTCGTCGTAACTGCCCCGTGTCGAGGCCAGCAGGGCAGAATTCATATGCGCGTCGACGGCGGCCTGATCCGTATAAAGCTCGTACAGAAACACGCTGCCGCTTTCGTCGCCGCCGTTATGGGCCGCCGGGTCCAGCACGTCGAACTGCTCGCAGCCGGGCTCGCTGCCCATGGTCATCTCGGCATGGCTGCGCATCAGGGCGAGGAAGTCCTGGCGCCGCTCTGCCTTGACACCGAATTCCACCATCAGGGCGATCTTGCCGCTCATCCTATGTCTCCGCTGCGGTTGGGGTCAGGCCGGGACGTCGCCCAGAGTTGAAATCCGGTACAGCGTGCGCACCTTGTCCGGCGGCAGGTTCTTGGTCGTCGCCCGGTGCATGACGCAGCGGTTGTCCCACAGCACGACGGTGCCGGGATCGCGCCATTTGAATTGATACTGAAACTGCGGCTGGATCATGTGATCGAACAGTTCGTCCAGCAGGTCGGCACTTTCAATCGCATCCATGCCGACGATCCCCTTCACCCCCGCCGAGGCGCCGGGAAAGACGAACAAGCCCTTGCGCCCCGTTTCCGGATGGGAACGGACCAGGGGCCGGACCACGGCCGGAGTCTTTTGCATTTCATCCGCGCTGAGAAACTGCCAGCGTGATTCCGGATCGCCCCGGTTGGTGGTCCAGCGGTACTGGGAGACATAGGTCAGGCCGTCGATGCGCTGTTTGGTCGCTTCGGGCAGGGCGTCGTAGACCGCTTCGAGATCGCCGAAAAACGTGTCGCCGCCTTCATCCGGGATTTCCACGGAATACAGAAGCGTCGCATCGGCCGCGCGCTCCATGTAGGAACGGTCCGAATGCCAGAACGATCCCGCGTCCTTCACACCCACAGGCTTGCCGTGGCGGGTCGAATTGGACAGCACCATGACCTTGGGAAAATCCGGGTGCAGAAAATTCGCGACCGGGTGTTCGACCGTTTCACCGAACAATTGGCCGAAGGCATCAAACTGCGCCACGGACATGTCCTGTCCTTCGATGATCAGCACCTTGTGATCCAGATAGGCCTGATGCAGATCGGCGGCCTGGGCGTTGGTCAGATTGCCGGCATCGATGCCGCTGATCCGTGCCGCGAAGCTGCCGCCAAGGCGTTCAACCGTCATGTCCATGAATGCGTCCCTTAGATTTTCTCTGCCAAATTTCGACCGGGTTGCATCCCGGATTATTGAAGATATTGTATCCTTGCCATTTGAAACGGCAATTGATCAAAACTCCGGCAATATTTGAGAAAATCTACGTAATGGCACACCGCCGATGACCCAGATGATTCCCCCGCTGAACGCGCTCCGCGCGTTCGAGGTCACAGCCCGCCTGGGCACGCTGGCCCGCGCCGCCGACGAACTTTGCGTCACCCCCTCCGCGGTCGGCCATCAGGTCAAGAACCTGGAAGACTGGCTGGGCCTGCGACTGTTTCGGGTCGAGGGCACGCAACGCCGCCTGACGGCCGAGGGCGAGCGCCTGGCCCAGCAACTGGGCGATGCCTTCGGGCAGATCAATCTGGCCTGTCGGGCCCTGGCCCGCAGCAAGGGAGCGATGGAGCTGCATATCAACGTCACCCCGACCTTCGCCATCCGCTGGCTGGTGCCGCGCCTGGGCCGCTTTCAGGCCCTGCATCCCGACATCACCGTTCATATCGCGACCAGCGCCAAACCCATCGATTTCGCCAAGGACGACGTCTATGCCGCGATTCAGTTCGGCGGCGGGACCTGGGACGGCATGCAGGCCGACCTGATGTTCATGGAGGACGTGTTTCCGGTCTGCCATCCGCGCCTGTTGAAGGGCGACCGCCCGCTGACCGAACCCCGCGATCTGAAACATCACACCCTGCTGCATACTTATCATCGCCACGGCGACTGGGTGCGCTGGCTGGCCGCCGCCGGCATATCGAAGGACGAAGTCGATCCCGACCAGGGCCAGGTGTTCGACCTGACCACCATGGCCGTGGACGCCGCCGAGGCCGGCATGGGCATCGCCATGAGCCGCGAAGCGCAGGTCCGCGATTCGATCGAAGCCGGTCGCCTGGTCGCCCCCTTCCGGCGCGATCTTCTGCGCGGTGAAGGCTGCTATTTCATCACCCGGCCGAGCCGTAGCGAAGATCCGCCGGTCCGTGCTTTCCGCGACTGGTTGCTGGCCGAAGCGAACGACGGCCGCTAGCTTTATTCATCCGATAGCCAGAATAAGCGGATCAGGCCTTCCGCGTGCCGAACCAATAGGCATAGACCGAAGCCGGCACCATGTTCAGGTCCAGCCCGCCGCGCCGGGCGGGCCCGCCACGGTCCCGGGTCAGTACGGTCATGCGCGCATCCGGGTTGGTGCGCACGGCGAAATTGACCATCGTTTCCGGGCCCTTGGATGAGGCCGCGACATCGCCCGACCAATCCATCTGGAAGATGTCTTGGGGGCGCCCACCCACTTCGTCCAACAGGATCAAATCGACCATGCCGCCTTTCCAACTGGCATAGGCCAGGCGGTCGGCCAGGCCCGAGGCAAAAGCCTGTGCCGCCACCGCCGTTTCGACCAGACGCGCGTGCTCGGGCGCATCCGGGGCAACCGGGCCGAACAGTGCCGTGTAAAGCGTGGGCGAGGTCAGATAGACCTTGAACAAGACTTGGCGCTGAAACGGCTGCCCGTCACGGTTAAGGCGCGGCACGCGGCGGATCAGGAAAGCACCCTCGAGAAAATCCAGGTATTTGCGCAAGGTATTCTTGGCAACACCTGTGGCCTTGGCCAGATCCTCGATCGCGGCTTCGGCCCCCGTATTGCGGGCCAACACGGCGAACAGGCGCCCCAGTTCCCGCGGCTCGATCAATCCGGCGAAGGCCGCCAGATCGCGATGCAGGATATCGTGCAGCAGGGCGTCACGGACCAGGGCCGGGGGGGATTCGTCCTCGCGCTTGGCGGCGATGCCCGACGGAAACCCGCCGAAGGCAATATAACGTGCGAATTCCGCATTCAGCCGGTCGAGCCTTGGCCCGTCCAGCGGCAGGGACGATCCGATTTCGGGCAGCACGCCGCCCAAGTCCGCATCGGTCCGCCGGAAGCCCATGAATTCGGCGAAGCTCAGGGGCGGCAGAATGCGGATGTCGACGGTCCCGCCGCCCTGTTCGCCGTCGCCATCAACCTGGGCCCGGCCCGGGGTCAGGCGGGGGGCGCCCGATGACAGGCTGGCGATCAGGCGCGCGTTCGGCAGGCGCTTCTGCAAGGCCGCCAATTGAGCGACGCCGTCTTCGGCATAATCCAGGTCATCGACGAACAGAAATATTTTCTCGTCGCGGCCATAGGTAAACCGGTCCAACACCCGATCGGCCAATGCCGCCAGACCTTCGCCCGAATAAACGGGGGCCCCCAACGACAGATAGGCGATACGCATGGGTGAGACACCGGACCGCACCACGGCGGCAAGCACCTGACGCAAAACGATGGTCTTGCCCGCCCCGGCCGGCCCGGCGGCGATCAGCGGCACGTCCAAATCATCGGACAGGGCACGGGCCGCGAACTCGCGCGCGAATCCCCGCTGCGGCGGGTGGCGGAACCGCACCCGCGTGCCCGAGCGAAACGCCCACCAGGGATTGTCGAATTCCAGGCGGCGCAGGATGTCCGATGGTGAAATCTGTTCCAAGGAATACCGTCCCGATTTTCCCTGTCGGCGTTCCGGCCCGCATGCGGCAAAGCGCCCGCAAACAAGCTCAAGAAAATGAACTTATGTTCCGAAAAGGATCGCCTGTGCGGGCCCCGCCGTCAAGAGACGTCGGCACAATCCAGATGGCGCGGCAGATGCGGGCTTATCGCAAGGCTTCGGCGACCCGCTTTTGCAGTTCCGGCACCAAGTCCGATTCGAACCAGGGATTCTTTTTCATCCAATGGGTCGTCCGCCAGCTGGGATGCGGGGTCGGCAGGTAGTCCGGCAGATAGTCGCGCCAATGGGCGACCGTTTCCGTCATGGTCGGCTGCATGCGGTCGCCCAGATGATATTTCTGGGCATAGCTTCCGACCAGAAGGGTCAATCGAACCTGGGGCAGCAGGGCGCGCAGGGCGGCATGCCATTTCGGCGCGCATTCCGGGCGCGGCGGATTGTCCCCGCCTTTGGGTGCCCGCCCCGGATAACAGAACCCCATGGGCATGATGGCGATGCGGGTTTCGTCGTAAAAGTCGTCGGGCGTCATATCAAGCCATTCCCGCAGGCGTTTGCCCGACGGGTCGTCCCAGGGCACGCCCGAGGCATGAACCTTGGTGCCGGGCGCCTGGCCGATGATCAGAACCCGCGATGTCGGCGCCATGCGCACCACCGGCCGGGGACCCAGGGGCAGATCATCCGCGCACATGGCACAGGCCCGTACGTCCTTGAGAATGCTGTCGAATTCCTTATCCGCCATTAGATCAATCCTCTTCCTCCCCGGTGCGCCGGCCCGACACCCGCATTCTAAATACGCCTTGAAGGCCGGGAACAGTCCTCCAACATCAAATATTCCGGGGAACCTTTTCCGCCGTGCATGTGTCTAACCCTTAACGACCAGAATCCAGTGAAGGACTCAACTCACATGCCATCACATCCAAGAGTGCAGCCGAAAACCCGGCAACCTGCGGCGACATCTTCAAAGCAGGATAGCGTACCGCCCAGCCACGCGATGCTGGAAACCATCATGCGGGACAACAACCGGCGCCTGTACCGGTTCGTTCGCAGCATGGCCGCATCCGACAGCGACGCCGAGGACATCGTGCAGGAAACCTATCTGCGGGCGTTCCGCGCCATGGACGGCTTCGACGGCCGCGCCAATCTGCCCACCTGGCTGATCCGGATCGCGATCAACGTGACGCACAATCGCCGGCGCAAGTCTCAAGTGACCGAACCCATCGACGACATCGACAACATCGTTTCCTTCAACGCCTATACGAACCCCCGATCCCCGATGACGCATGCCGACCCCACGCCGGAACAATCCGCCGCCCAGGAGCAAATCCGCCGGTACCTTGAAACCGCAGTCGATCAACTGCCCGAAGAGTTCCGAACCGTCTTCATGCTGCGCGCCGTGGAGGAATTCAGCATCGAGGAAACCGCAACAGCCCTGGGCATCCGGCCGGAAACCGTGAAGACCCGCCTGCACCGCGCGAAGCACCGGCTGCGGGCCTTGTTGGATGACGACGTCCAATCCGCCCTGCAGGGCATTCATCCCTTCGGCGGAAGCCGGTGCGACCGCATCGTTGCCCGGGTTCTACTGCATCTGAGCCCGCCGCCAGCCTAGACCGGCCATCACACCATCATGTTACCCACACGCCCATAGCGGGCGTGCACGGCCGAGCTTTGCCTGCATCCACCCTTTAACCAAACCACCTTACCTCAAACAAGGAGCCCGATCATGACCTTCAAACCGCAACACAGCCTTCCCGCCGACGATACCTTGGCCTTGCCCCGCCGCAGTTTTCTGCACGGGGCCGGTGCCCTAACCCTGTCGGCCGCCGCCGTCGCGGTCCTGGCCGGCGTGGACCGTGCCGCCGCCGGCTCAAACGCCACGGCAAGTGACGTCACCATTTTGAACACGGCCTTGGGTGCCGAATTGGAAGCGATCGCCGCCTATCAGGTCGGCGCGGAAAGCGGCCTGCTTAAAAAGCCCGTGCTTGATCTGGCCGTGCAGTTTCAGGGCCATCACAAGGAACATGCGGATCTGCTGGCCGACACGGTCCGCAAACTGGGCGGCACCGCCGCCGAAGCCAAGACAGCCTATGCCTTTCCCACCGATCAGCTGAAATCCCAGGCCGACGTGCTGCGCTTCGCCGCCGGGTTGGAAAAGGGGGCGGTCAGCGCCTATCTGGGGGCGGTGCCGTTGTTCCAGAACCGCGACCTGGCCAAAGCCGCCGCCAGCATCCTGGGCGACGAAGCCATGCATTGGGCCGTGCTGCGCAACGCCCTGGGTGAAAACCCCGTGCCGGGCGCGTTCGTGTCGTGATTCCCGCGCCTTCCCGCGAAGCGCCCGCGACCGGTCGCCCCGCCGGTGCGCGGGCAGGCGGCTCTCTCCTTCACGAGAGGGCCGCCGCCTTCGCGGCATCCCTGTTGATCGTTCTTTTAACGGCACCAACTGGCGGACAGGCAGACGATTCAGCCGTTGCCCGCGGCAAAGCGGCGTATGCCCGCTGCCTGGCCTGCCACGCGGTCGATTACGACCGTGTCGGGCCGCGCCATTGCGGCATCCGCGGGCGAAAGGCCGGCGGCGTCAAAGAATACCCCTATTCCGATGCCATGGCAGATTCCGGCCTGACCTGGACGCGAGAAACCCTGGACCGGTTTCTGGCTGCACCCCTGAAAACCGTGCCGGGCACCCTGATGACCTATGACGGCGTGAAGAACCCGAAAACGCGCGCGGATCTGGTTGCTTATCTATTGTCCCTGCCGCCGTGTTAAACACGCTTAACCCTCGACCCCTTGCAACATGGGTACAGTGTTCGCATTTATGGGCTGATATCGACGCCCCGAGATTAAGGACGATTGAGAGAACCGGTGCGGAAGCTGACGACAAACCGATATGCCTTCGCCTCGGCCCTAGGCGCGGCCGGGGTACTGGCCGTGCTTGGCATCGCGTTCGACGCGATCGACCGCGAGGACCGGCTGAACACTATCGGCGCCACGCCCGCACGGGCCGCCATTCCGCATGATCCGCTGCCATCCGTAACATTGGACAAGGTCCGCCGCACCGGCGTGGTGCCGGCCATCTTCACGGCGCGCCTTACGTTCGACCTTGATCAGCTGGAGCCTGAGGCCAAGAAACGCGCCTTCCTGAAGATCACCCTGCCGCTGGTCGCCCGGGAAAACGCCCGCATCCGACGTGAACGGGGGTTCCTGAGTGACGGCGCCGACGGCGTGCCCGAATACGTTTGGGAGAAATACAAGGTCGAACCCGGCGACATGACGACATTGAAACGGCGGGTCGACGTGATCCCCGCGTCCATGGTGCTGGCCCAGGCCGCCCTGGAAAGCGGCTGGGGAACGTCGCGTTTCGCCCGCGAAGCCAACAACCTGTTCGGTGTGCGCACCTATGATCCGGAAACCCCGGGGCTGGAACCGGAACAGGCCGAAGGCTTCCGCGTCATCAAATACCCGGATCTAAGCGAAGGTGTCGGCCATTACATGCGGAACCTGAACACCCATCCGGCCTATCTGGATTTCCGCCGCGCGCGCCAACATATGCGCCGCCAAGGCCGCGATCCTGATGCCCGCCACCTGACGGAACGTCTGACCCAGTATTCGGAAATTCCCAAGACCTACGGCAAGCTGCTGCGCCAGATCATCGACGGGGAAAGCCTGGAAGATTTCGACGGCGTGCGCCTGATCAACGAGGGTTGATCCCTATTCGGCGGCGGCGATCCCGCGCGCCAACACATCATCGACAAAGGCCGGGACGATTTCCGACGCGGGGCCGTAGATCGCGCGTTCGAACAGGGTGGCACCCTCGCTCGGCTCCAGATTCAATTCCAGGGTCCGGGCCCGGCCGGCAAGCCGCACTTGGCGCACATAACCCGCCGCCGGATAGACATTGCCCGACGTGCCGATGGAAATGAACAGATCGCAGGCGTTCAGCGCGGCATCGATTTCATCCAGACCCAGGGGCATTTCCCCGAACCAAACCACATTGGGGCGCAACGTCCCCGGCGCCGCGCAGGCGGGACAGGCGTGGGACAGCTCAATATCGTCACGCCAATCATGCACCCCGGAACAGGCCGTGCATCGCGCTTTCAGCAATTCACCGTGCATATGGATCAGGTTTTTCGTACCGGCCCGCTCGTGCAGGTCGTCGATGTTCTGCGTCACGACCAGCACTTCGCCGGGCCATTCCGCTTCAAGCCGGGCCAGGGCCGCATGCGCCGCATTGGGGCGCACGTTATCGGCGACCGCACCCCGGCGCCGGGCATTGTAAAACCCCAACACCCGTTCCGGGTCCAAGTCATAGGCTTCCGGCGTAGCCACGTCTTCGATGCGGTGCTTGGCCCAGATGCCGTCGGCGTCGCGAAAGGTCGCCAAACCCGATTCCTTGGAAATACCGGCCCCGGTCAGGATCACGATCGATGGATAACGGCTGGTCATGGTCTTACTCCGGGTATGGTTGTTGCGGGCCCCCGCGGCGCGCTATGTTGCAGGATGGGGTCATCAAGCCCAACTGTTCATTCCAATCAATTCAAGAAAGAGGGCCCACCCCGGGCAACGCCGCCGTGACCACCCCCGTCAAAGTATTGTTCGTCTGTCTTGGCAACATCTGCCGCTCTCCCACGGCCGAGGGCGTGTTCCGCCACCTGGTCGAAGCGGAAGGCTTGGACGACGTGATCGACACGGATTCCGCCGGGACCAGCGACTGGCATATCGGCGACGCACCCGATCGCCGGGCCCAGGCGGCCGCCAAGCGGCGCGGGATCGACCTGTCCGATTTGCAGGGACGCCAGGTCACGGCCGGTGACTTCGACGAATTCGATTATGTCCTGGCCATGGATCAGCGCAATCACGCCGCCCTGTCATCCCTGGCACCGAACGGCCGCGCAGACCGTCTGCACATGTTCCTTTCCTTCGCGCCGGGAATCGCCGATATGGAAGTTCCCGATCCTTATTACGGCGGCGATACCGGGTTCGATGACGTGCTCGACATGATCGAAGCCGCATCCCGGGGCCTGCTGGACCACATCCTTGCAACCGACCTGAACCGATGACCATCCCCATGCTTCTGATCTTCGATTGCGACGGCGTCCTGGTGGACAGCGAAATGATCGCAAGCCGCGTGCTGGCCGGGCAGCTGTCCGCCCTGGGTTATCCCATCACCGCCAAACAATGCCGCGAACGGTTCACGGGCAAATGGATGACCGATGTCGTCAACACGGTGCGGGGCGAAGGCATCGAAGTCCCCGACGATTTCATCGACACCTTGAAGATCAAGGACAAGGAAGCGTTCGAACAGGGGTTGGAACCCATTCCCGGCGTGATGGAGGTCGTGCGCGACCTGCGCCATGACCGCTGCGTCGCGTCATCGGGCCCGATCGTGAAAATGGAAACGACCCTGGGCGTGACCGGACTGCTGCCGTTTTTCAAGCCGCACCTGTTTTCCGCCGGCATGGTCAAACAGGGCAAGCCCGCCCCCGACCTGTTCCTGCATGCCGCCGGTGCCATGGGCCGGTCGCCGGAAGACTGCCTGGTGATCGAAGATTCCACCGCCGGGGTGACCGCGGCCAAGCGGGCCGGCATGCGGGTGCTGGGTTTCGCCGGGGCATCCCATGCACGCGAGGTGCCGACCTATGCCGACATGCTGATGCGGTCCGGGGCCGAAACCGTGTTCGACGACATGCGGCGCCTGCCGGACCTCATCGCGGCCCAAGGCTAACGAACAGGCCGAATAGACATCAGGTTCCGGAACGGGCCCAGGCTTCCGGTTCGGCGTAATCTTCTGCCAGATCCTCGAAATCGTAATCATAGCCTCCGAGCGAATATTTGCGGACCGGCGTGTAATGCGCGCCTTCGCCACCGAGCGTGCTTTCGAACAGCACGAAACGTTCCACCGTGAAGGGCCGTGTGGTGAACCCGGCGTGGTCTTCCAAAAAGCGCGCGGCCGCCAATTCAGATGTGCCCTTGAACCGTGCCAGGGTCACATGCGGTTTGAACTTACGCTGTTCCTCGGCAAAGCCGGCACGGATCGACGCCCGTTCGACCTTGTCATGCAGATGGGTGAGGGCCGGCGACGTTTGCAACCGCGCCCATATGGCGCGCAGGCGCCCGCGCGAAGCAAAGCTGCCGACCCCGTCGAACGCCAGGTCGAATTCGGGGACATGGATATCGGTCAAGGCATCGTCCAGGTCCGCCGCCTGATGGCGGTCGGCCTCGCCGATGAAACGCAAAGTGATGTGATAATTGGCCGGGTCGACCCAGCGCGCACCGTTGATGCCGTCGCGCAGGCTGGTCAGGGTCAGACGCAGGTCCTCGGGTAGATCCAATCCGACGAAAAGGCGCATGATGCAACCTCCTTCATTGTTGGCTCCCGGAACAGACGACGCCGTTCCCTTCATCGCTTCTATGGCGCGAAATGGGGGATGTCCAGATGATTGCGCGCTGCCTGCAGAACGCCCCATCCGGCAACCTCGTCCGATCCGCTTCCAGGTTGCTTTTCAACTGCGGCATTGTTGTGACAGCAATGCCGCCCCGGCCGGAAATCACACCCCGCTGTCAATGGAGATCACCGCCCCGCAGGGTCAAAACCGCGCCGATTCGCGAACCCCGCCTTAAAGGAACAGCGCCAGCACGCCCGTATAGCCGTACAGCCGGGCGTTGGAAATTTCGCCGTTGCCGTAAAACCCGACCAGGGGAATATCGCCCAGGCGCTCGATGATCAGAGCCATTTCCTTGCCGGGGGCGCCGAACATGTCGGGTCCGCGCGCGACACAGGAAAAATAAAGCCCGCCCTTGGGTTCCGACGGCAGGCGGGCCTTCAGCCCGTTGACCATATCGGCCAAGTCCTGTTCCGCAGTGATCGGATCGCGGCGCACGAACATCACGCGGTCGCCGGCTTCGACCTCGCCGCCGACGGCGACCCAGCCGCGTTCCACGTCGATGCCCAGCAGGGACCTGACCAGATAATCCCGGGTGTCCGATCCAGGCACGGGAAAGGCGGCATGAATGTATCCCGCGACCCGTTCCAGGTTGCGCGCCAAAAGCTCGCCGATGTCGTTCTTCATGACATCAAGGGCGCGCTTACCGTCGATGGTGATGATGATGTTGTCTTCGGCCTCGGTCACCAGCCGCGGTTCGCCCACGGGCGCGCAGCCCTGGCTGAGCCCGGTCGCGACCTGGACCTCGGGTCCGAACAGCACGCCGGAAACGCCGCCGCGCTGAACGCCGCCTTCATTGACCGTGCCCGCGATCTGCGGGCCGCTGCCGCGCGACGCGGTCAGGCCGCCGACGATGAACGACGACAGGCCGCTGGCCGCTTCTTCCAAAATTTCAGGCAGGCGGTTGTTGTAAGGATCGCCATGGGCGACCGCGAAGGGCGCCGCCCCCGCATCGGCCCAGCCGCGCACCGCCGCCGGCATGTCGCCCAGCCCGCCCCGCAGCACGGGGAAGACCTTGAACGCATTTTCGGGAAAGGCGCCGACCAGCGCCGCCGCCGCCGGCTCGTCATGATATTCCTGGGCTCCGCCGCAAATGCCCAGGCCGACCGTACCGACCCATTCCTCCACGCCCGAGGTCTGGCGCAGGAAAGTCAGGATCGACGCCAGATCCTCGGCCAGCGCATCGGTGACATACAGAAAGCCCAGGTTCGCACCCTCGGGCAGGGGCTCCAACTGCCGCGCGCAGTCCCGCGCGATTTCCGCCCAGTCACCGCCGCCCGCATGGGCATGCCTGAAGGTGCTCATGTCCCGCCCGCCTTTTCGTTCGCGCGCGCCACAAGGTCCAGAACATAGGGCATGATGCGCTCGACGATCACGCCGACACCCTTGTCATTGGGGTGGATGCCGTCGTCCTGGTTCAAATCGGGCTTGGCCGCGACCCCGGCCAGGAAGAACGGGTAGAACAGCACGTCATGCTTTTCCGCCAGGCGGGGAAAGACCGCATTGTATTCATCCGCGTAATCGCGGCCCAGGTTGGGCGGGGCCAGCATGCCGGTCAGCAGCACGGGCAGACCCGCCGCGCGCAGCTTGGCGATGATGGCGTCCAGATTGTCGAAGGTCGCCTTGGGATCGAGGCCGCGCAGCCCGTCATTGGCGCCAAGTTCCAGGATCACCGCATGGGGTTTATCGGCCAATGCCCAGCCGACCCGCGCCCGCCCCCCGGCCGAGGTGTCACCGGATACCCCCGCGTTCAAGACAGTGACGTCGCGGCCCTGGGCCTTCATGGCGGCTTCCAGGCGGACCGGAAAGGCATCCTTGGCATCCAGTCCGTATCCGGCGGTCAGGCTGTCCCCCAGCACCAGAACACGCAAGGATTCGGCCGCGGAAACCGGCGCCAATGCCAACAGCATCACACAGGCAAATGCCGCCGCCGCGTTGACAATCCGCCCCAGCGCCACATATCCCATGGATGGCCGCCGTGACGGGCGGCGCCCCAAAGACGGGGCACGGGCCGGAAAATCAGGAACATCAAGCAGGAAATTTGATCGCATGGATGCTTATCCGAATGGCAATACGGGTCCGAAGGGACATCGCGGCATGACAACAGCGCCCGCCGTCCGGACAGGTGACCTGCACCTTACCCTGGAGAGCGAAGCCGGAGAGGTCAATATCCTTCGCGGCATCGATCTGACCGTGGCCGCCGGTGAGACCGTCGGTATCGTCGGTCCTTCCGGGTCCGGCAAGACATCGCTGCTGATGGTGCTGGGGGGGCTGGAACAGGCGACCGGCGGCGACATCGAGGTCGCGGGTCAGGACCTCACAACCCTGGACGAAGACGGGCTGGCGCGCTTTCGCCGCGACAATCTGGGCATCGTGTTTCAGGATTTCCATCTGATCCCGACCATGACGGCCATGGAAAACGTCGCCGTCGCGCTGGAATTCGCGGGCCGTGACGATGCCTTCGACCGCGCGGCGGAACAGCTCAAGGCCGTCGGCCTGGGCCATCGTATGGGTCATTACCCGGGCCAGCTTTCCGGTGGCGAGCAGCAGCGCGTCGCACTGGCCCGCGCCTTCGCCGGCACGCCAAAGGTTTTGCTGGCGGACGAACCCACGGGCAACCTGGATGAACATACCAGCGAGCAGATCATCGAACTTCTGTTCGGCATGCACGACCGCCTGGGCACGACCTTGTTGCTGGTCACCCATCAGCGCTCCCTGGCCGAACGCTGCGGACGCATGCTGACCATCCGCGACGGCCTGGTCGCGGGCGACCAAGCTCCTCTGCGACAGGCCGGGGACTGATCCGCGATGGCCCGACCCATCAACCTTGCCGGCCGCATGGCCTGGCGCGACCTGACCGGCGGCCCGTCGGGCGTGCTGCGCGGGCTCGGCATTTTCCTGGCCTGTCTTGTTTTGGGCGTGACGGCCATTGCCGCCGTGGGCTCCTTGTCGCGGTCCTTCGTCGCCGGGCTGGACCGGGACGGCACCAAGCTTCTGGGCGGCGATGTCGATCTGCGCCTGACCCACCGCCAAGCCGATGCGGCGCAACTGGCCTATCTGGCAGAAAAATCACAGGCACGGTCCGACACGGTGGAAATGCGCACCATGGCCCGGCCCCTGGACCCCGAGGCCCGGCGCTCATTGGCCGAATTGAAAGCCGTCGATGACCGCTATCCCTTGGCCGGCACCTTGGTGACGGAACCGGCGATGCCGCTTGCGCGCATTCTGGAACGGCGGGCCGGCACCTGGGGGGCCGCCGTCGACGACAATCTGTTGGTCCGCCTGAACGTCGCCATCGGCGACCGGGTCCGCATCGGCGAGGCCGAGTTCGATATCCGCGCCGTTATCAAGAAAGAGCCCGACCGCGTCGCCAGCGTGTTTTCCTTCGGCCCCCGTTTCATGGTTTCCAGGGATGCCCTGCCCGCCACGGGCCTGGTGCAGCCGGGCAGCCAGATCCGGTATCACCACCGCCTGATCCTGCCGCCGGGCACATCCGTGCCGGATTTCATCGAAGACCTTGAACGGGAATTTCCGCAAGCCGGATGGCGCATCCGCGCCGCCGACGAAGCCGCCCCCGGCGTGCGCCGGTTCGTCGACCGCCTGACCCTGTTCATGGGATTTGTCGGGCTGACGGTCTTGCTGGTCGGCGGCATCGGCATCACCAATGCGGTCGCCGGATACCTGGACGAACGGGCCGCGACCATCGCGACCCTGAAATGCCTGGGCGCGGAGGGTCGCCTGATCTTCGCCATCTATCTGATACAAATCCTGATCCTGGCCGCGGGCGGGGTGGTATTGGGCCTGATCATCGGGGCGGCCTTGCCTTGGCTGGGTGTGACCGCATTGGGGCATCTGCTGCCCGTCGCACCCGAGCCGGGAATCTACCCCCAGGCCCTGATCACCGCCGGGGTGTTCGGCATTCTGTCCGCCGTCACCTTCGCCCTGTGGCCGCTCGCGCGCGCCCGCGAAGTGCGGGCCGGCGACCTGTTCCGCGACCGGGTCGCACCCGCGCGCCGCCGCCCGCGCGCCGCCTATCTGGTGCTGATCGCATTGGGCGTGGCGTCCCTGGCCGCCCTGACCATCGCAACGGCGACGGATCGCTGGTTCGCCTATTGGTTCGTCGGCGGTTCGGCCGTCTTTCTGATCGTGTTGCGCCTGGCGGCCTGGGCCGTCGGCTGGGCGGCCCGCGCCATCCGCAACCCGCCGGGGGCCCGCCTGCGCTTGGTGATCGCAAACCTGGGCCGGCCCGACACCATGGTGCCCAGCGTGGTCACGTCCCTGGGCCTAGGCCTGGCGGTGCTGGTCGCGGTCGCGTTGATCGACGCCAACATGACCCGGCAGGTGACCGAACGCCTGCCGGAACGGGCACCCGCGTTTTTCTTTCTGGATATTCAACCCGATCAGGTCGCCGATTTCGATGCCACCGTCAGTCGGATCGACGGCACATCCAACCTGCAGCGGGTTCCATCCTTGCGCGGACGCATCACCCATATCGACGGCACGCCGGTGGATCAGGTCGATATCCCGCCCGACAGCCAATGGGCGATCCGGGGCGACCGGGCCCTGACCTATGCCGCGAAGCGGCCCGACGCCAGCGAGATCGTCAAAGGTGACTGGTGGCCCGCCGATTACGCGGGCCCGCCGATCATTTCCCTGGACGCCAATCTGGCGCGCGGGTTCGGCATCGGCCTGGGCGACACGTTGACCGTCAACATTCTGGGCCGCCCCGTGACGGCGGAAGTCCGCAGCCTGCGGCAGATCGACTGGCGGTCGCTCCGTTTCGATTTCGCAATCATCTTCGCGCCCGGCACCCTGGAAGGCGCCCCGCACAGTCATATCGCCGCCATCGAAGCCCCCGTTTCCGCCGAAGATGCCATCGAACGCACGGTCGCCGACCGGTTTTTGAACATTTCCGCGATCCGCGTGCGCGAAGCCTTGGAAGCCGCCGCCCGCATCATGGAAGGGGTCAGCTGGGCCGTGCGCGGCGTCGCCTCCATCACCATCGCGGCGGGTGCCCTGGTTCTGGCCGGAACGATCGCCGCCGGGCACCGCCGGCGCGTCTACGACGCCGTGGTGTTCAAGGTTCTGGGCGCGGACCGCAGGCGCGTCCTGGGCGGCTATGTCCTGGAATACGGCATGCTAGGGCTGTTGACCGCCGTGATCGGCGCGGCGGTCGGCACGGCGGCGGCCTGGGGCATCGTCGTTCATTTGATGAAAAGCGATTGGGCCTTTGATGCCGGGGCCGCCACGATGACCGCATTATTCTGTCTGGCCGTGACTTTGATCATGGGATTGTTCGGCACCTGGCGGGCCATGGGCCAAAAGGCCATGCCGCATCTTCGAAACCAATAGAATCTCCCGCTTTATCCCCCCCGGAATTTATCCTGTAAAACCTTGGTGACATTCACCGGAAGCAGTTGAAATTTAGGGATTTGCTGCCATATTAAGCGCAGGGAAATTTACAGGTTTCACCGGGGCCGCCGCCCGCGATCACATGATCGTCCACAAGAACCGGCGCCCCGATCGGGAAGTTTAAAGGAGAACCTCAATGGCTATGGGTCCGAACGACAGATTCCGGCTACAGACCGCGCGCATGGACAGCGCGCAGGCTGCCGCCGCCGGCATCGACGTCGGCCTGCGCAGCTACATGCTGCGCGTCTACAACTACATGTGCATCGGCCTGGGCCTGACGGGCGCCGTGGCTTTCGCGGCCTCGACCTCGCCGGAACTGATGAACGTCATCCACGGCACGGCCTTGCGCTGGATCGTGATGCTGGCACCGCTCGGCTTCGTGTTCTTCCTGTCGGCGCGCATCAATCACGTCAAGGCATCGACGGCCCAGGCCCTGTTCTGGGTCTATGCGGGCCTGATGGGTCTGTCGCTCAGCTATATCTTCCTGGCCTATACGGGTGTCAGCGTGGTCCGCGTGTTCTTCATCACCGCGGGTGCTTTCGCCGGCCTGTCGCTGTACGGCTATACGACCAAGAAGGACCTGTCCGGCATGGGCTCGTTCCTGATCATGGGTGTGATCGGCATCCTGATCGCCTCAGTCGTGAACATCTTCCTGGCCTCGACCGGCCTGCATTTCGTGATCTCGGTCCTGGGCGTGCTGATCTTCGCCGGGCTGACCGCTTACGATACCCAGCGGATCAAGGCGATCTATGCCGAGGGCGATCATTCCGAAACGCACGAAAAGAAGGCCATCATGGGCGCTTTGACGCTCTATCTGGACTTCATCAACATGTTCATCTTCATGTTGCAGTTCTTCGGCAACAGGGAGTAGTCCCGCTTTCCACCCCTGGGAAAACGTAAAAAAACCGCCCGGCGGCATCAGCCCCGGGCGGTTTTCTTATCTGAAGCCTTATGGTGTTCAGGCAAGTCTGTCCGTCGGCTCTTCGCCCCGGAAAAACGCATCCAGGTTGCCCAGCGCGCGGTAACCCATGGCATTGCGGGTCTCGACCGTCGCACTGCCGATATGCGGCAGGATGAACGCGTTCTTGAGCCCGAAGTAGCGCTTGTCCACATCGGGCTCGCCGTTGAACACATCCAGCCCCGCCGCCGCCAAACGCCCCGATTCAAGAGCCGCCACCATGGCGTCGTCATCGATGATGTCGCCGCGTGCCGTGTTCACGACGATGGCACCTTCGGGCATCAGGGCAATGCCTTCGGCATTGATCAGCTTGCGGGTTTCCGGGGTCGATTCACAATGGATCGACAGGAACTGCGAGACCTTGAGAAGCGATTGCGGCGTGTCGTGATAGACCGCCCCTTCTTCCAAATCGGGGTCCAAGCGCGAGCGGTTGTGATAGTGGATTTCCATCCCCATGGCCCGGGCGCGCTTGGCCGCCGCCCGGCCGATGCGGCCCATGCCGAGGATACCCAAAACCTTGCCCTGAACGCCCCAACCCAGGTTCTGGGTCGGCTTCCAGCCGCCGACGGCAAGCCATTGATCGCCGGCCAGCATTTCGAAGCCTTCCCGCGCCCGGCGACTGGCCGCCAGAATCAACAGAACGGTCACGTCGGCAACGGCTTCGGTCAGGACATCGGGCGTGTTGGAAACAACCAATCCCCGGGCCTTGGCGGCTTCCAGGTCGATATGCTCGTAGCCGACCGAGAACGTCGCCAGCATGCGCACGTTGTCCGGCAGGCCCTGGATAACATCGGCCGGATACTTGGTGCGGGCGGACGTCAGAATGGCGTCGACATCGCCTGCGCGGGCGATCACGTCCGCACCGGTCCAGTTGGCGTCTTCCGTATTGACGATGCAGTCGTAGTCCCGTGCGGCCCGCTCCATGACGTCGGACGGAAAGATGCGGGCAACCAAAAGGCGCGGTTTGTTATCAGGCATGGATAATGTCCCTTAAAAGATGAAGCCGGCATCGGCCGGCGGTGATGAGAATGAGCGTCAGATACAGCGCCCGCCGTCGACCTCAAGACAGACCCCGGTCAGGAATTCGGCCTCGTCCGATGCCAGGAACAGCGCCGCATTGGCCACGTCCTGGGGCGTCGACATACGGCCCAACGGGATGGTCGCATTGAACTGGTCGCGCAGTTCGGGACTGTCGCCGCCCATGAAGTCGGCGGTCAGCCCCGTTGCCCCCAAGACCGGATTGATGGCGCAGACGCGGATCTTGTCGGCCGCCAGTTCGGCGGCCATGGACTTGGTCAGGGTGATGGCCGCACCCTTGGTCCCGTTGTACCAGGTCAGCCCCGGCCTGGGGCGCACGCCGGCGGTCGATGCCGTGTTGATGATCACCCCGCCGCCCTGGGTCTGCATCCGGGGGACGGCATGAATGGCCGCCAGATAAATGCTTTTCACGTTGACCGCGTAGATACGGTCGAAATCTTCTTCCGTAACGTCCAGCAGGTGGCTGCGCCGATGCGTGATACCGGCGTTATTGACCAGAATGTCCAGGCGGCCGAACCAGTCAACCGTGGCATCGATCATGGCCTTGACCTGATCGCTCTTGGAAACGTCGCATTGAAAGGACCGGGATTGGATGTCCTTGGCGACCCGTTCGGCCGCCGAACCGTCGATATCGGCGACCACGACGCGGGCCCCTTCTTCGGCGAAACGATGGGCGATGCCCTCGCCAAAGCCCGACCCGGCGCCCGTGATCAGCGCCACTTTGTCTTTAAGTCTCATGTTGGTGTCCTGAATGTTTTCTGTTCCCGCCTGGGCGGGCGGAAGCCGTGGTTGGTTTTGCGGGCATCAGGCCATATCAGACGAAACGCCTCAAGAAAAATTGGCGGCCACGGGGCAGCCACGGCATCGCTTATTCGTTCCGGGGACGCATTGGTAAACCGGGATTCCCCCTGGTTCAGGCCAAATGCAGCCTAGGCCGCACCGCGCTTCAGGATGTCCATGGCGCTGTTCAATTGGCTCATGCGCCGATGGTCCCCATGGGGGCTGTCGGGATGATGAATGGTGGCCAGCATACGGAACCGCGCGCGCAACGTCTCGCCGTCGGGGATGCGGCCGGGCGGAAAGCCCAGAACATAAAGCGCGTCTTCCCGTGACCGCACGCCGTCGGACAGGGGATCGAAGGAAAGCACCGAAACGATCGTGCGCAGGCGAACCAGTTCTTCCGGGTCGACAACCTCGCGGCCCGTTCCGTCATCTGGGTCAGCATCCGCATGATGTTCCCGGTCATCATCCCCGGAAGGCGCCAGTTGAACGCGGGTTTCTCCCTGATCCAAAGCCAGAGCAATACCAAGGGCGCGACGCATGAACTCAACCTCGAACCCGGGGGCCATGCGCACCTGCAGGCGCGGCTTACGCCGCCAGGGCCGGCCCTTGGCCGTGCCGGATTTCAAGATCACTGTTTCCCGGTCGCTGGGTTCGGGCTCTCCCGGGTCGGGAAATTCATCAATGACACTACCCGGAACGACCAGCAAAACCGACCGCGCCAAGTCCCCCACATTGACCCGCCGCTTGGCCGCCAGGTCCATGACCGCGTCGCGGAACATGGACGTACATGGAATGGTATAGGAATGTTTTTTTATGTCCTGGGTCATCGCCCCTGCCCCATCACTTCCAACCAGTCGGACCGGTCATCACTATGGCCTTTGAACATGAGCCCGGTCCCATGCCCGCGACACAACCCGCCACCGGTGCCGCCGGTCCATACCCGTGATGCAATGAATTTACCCGATCAAGCCCGATCTGCAACTACTATCGTTGTTATGCGGGTTGGCGCGGCGACCCATCCCGCGCCCCATGCTCCAACACATCAAGGCGTTCATGCCCGAATCCAAGATAATTGTTGAACAAAATTGGTTAACGTTCTGATAATCCTGAAACCCTTGGTTGACACGGCATTCCACAGGCTCCTGTCAAAAAACCTCTCTTGGCAGCGGTGCGTTGGGCTTCAACCCGGAAAAGGTCCCGAATCGGCCAAATTTCGTTCCGCTTCAGTGGCGGAATCGCCGCTTGGCAACTACCGCCGCAGTAGCCGGCATCGAATGCGGCATCCATTGCAGCGTTTATTAACCATTAATATTCAATGGACTAGCGGACTTTTCTAATTCTCCCCCTTGGTTTTACGCCGCCTGACACCATGCCGGTGACGGTTGGCGGCGGCTCCTCGTCCTGTTACACTTTTCGTGATTGATAGAATGTCGTCGGCCGCCCAAGGAACGGGCCGCCCCGCGCAATCCCGGTCCGAGCACAGAACCGTGTAAGGCCCCCAGAATGGACCGCCATCCGGCGTCACCGGGGAAGCCAATGGCCACGGACATCAGTGCCGCCGTCGCCACCCAACTGAATTTATCCAGCTCGCTCGCCGTCAGCCGGGCCCGCAGCGCCCTGGTGACTGAACGAACGGCCGCCGCGACGCCCTCGCGCAACACGGCCGATCCTCTGGGACTGTCGCTCGATCACCGCCAGGCGATCAATCTTTCGGCGACCAACGCTTCCACTGCTATCGGGCGCGCCCAATCGGCAGGCCAGCAGATCGTCGACAACCTGCGCAGGCTGGAGGCCAATCTAACGACGACCATCAACGATGGGCTCGTCTCGCCGCGCACGGAACTGCGCATCGGCGAAACCCGGGTGTCGCGGCTGAACATCTCGGTCGCCGCCAGGCGGACAATCGATGCCATCGACCGACTCGTTTCGCGGGCGGAAACGGCGGGCACAAATCTGATTTCCAGCACCCAGGAGCGCATCACCATTCAAACGACGGAATTCGGCGGTCGTGTCACCGTGCGCGCCCAACCCCTGGACAGTACCGGTTTGGACCTGCGGGGCCTGAGCGCGCTCAGTCCGACCGAAGCCGTCGAAGCCAGGGCGCGGGTCCGTGTGGCGATCAATGTGGCATCGGAACGGCTCGCGTCGCTGACCTCGCTCAGCGGGTCTTTGGAGGCCCGACGCGGCACGGCCCAGTCTTTCTTGCAGTTCGGCAACGAAAGCCTGTTCGAAGGCGCCGTCCGGGGGCGCCTTGTGAACCTGACGGCGTAAGGCCTGCGCAGGCATTTTAGGCAAGTCTTTTTTTCGGCTTTCTGCCAGATTTTTGATTTGAACTGTCGGCTAACGGCGCGGTATCTAGACGGTATAATACCCCCTGTGTGACCCCTGCTGAAGATCAAGAAAAGTAGACCAATGAAGAAGCGTCGCATCGACCTAGGCGCCCGATTCGTAAAAGTGGACGAACCCCGACGGGTCTGGGTCGTGGCTGCCAACGGCAGTGAACGCACCCCCGTTCCCCATTACGTTCTCGTTCGCGAAGATTCGCAAAACCGGCGGCGCACTCTGTCCGAAGCGGTTTTGCTCGACCGCAATTTCTACCGTCAGGTCCGCGAACAGTAAGCCGCCGAAACCTGCCGCCATGACCTTCGGCAGACGGCCTGCGCCCCCGTCTTACTTCTCATCAAATTAAATTTTCCGAATGTGACCCTGGTCACTGAATTGGCTGCGGCTGTTCGCTATCATCTGATCATTGTCGGGGCGCCCCCTCCCCTCCCCCGGACCCCCGACAGCCTCCCTGTTAAACTCGCCGGCCCGCGATCGCGGGCCGGTTTCTTTTAACGAACTGCTTTGAAGCGGGATCAGCGGGATAACCGCACGCAAGGGCCTGCGCGCTCTCCATCCTGCGCATGTTCCGCAAGATAGGCGCCAAGTACTTCCTGGCCATCCTTGTTCAGATGCTTCCAATCCAGCGGACCGTGCACGGAGCTCTTTCTCGCCGCGGCGCGAAGAACGCCACGGGCATCCAAGAACCCAACGCCGACACGGCCCGCGCTGTTGCGCAACCGCCGACATAAGCTGTCACTTCGCGTCGCCACCGCGTCGGCCGGCCATCGGGACCGGCCACCGTGGTAGGTTTGGATAACAACATGCTCCGACGCAGGCTCATAAACGGTCAACGTCGACGGTAAATAAACGACAACGACCTGTGATACCGGGAACAATGCGCGCAAACGTATAAGCGCCCTCTCCGCGATCAGCAGGGCACCTGACGTCTGAGGGGGCGAAAGCTCAAGTCCGGGCGATTGTAATGGGCCATCCACCGTTACGGTCTGGCCGGCGATGCGGAAAGCGTTAACACCCCCTGTCGACGCCGTCTTGACGGCGACGACATGATCCCGGGTCGCCGCCACTAGGTCCGCCTCCTTAGGGACGACCTCGGTGAACTGTCGCAATTCATGACGGACGATATTCCGGGCAAATTTGAGGGCGAAAAGATTATACAAAGCGGTCTTTTTCTCCTGCTGCCGGGCGCCAGCGAAGTTTTCAAGATAAGCGTCGATGGCCGCTGGGTCTTGGATAAACCCTTCCGGCAGCGCATTACCGAAATGAAAAGCCGCGCGACGCAGGTTGTCGTCCAAATCGTTGCCTTCGTAGAAATAGGCAAACACGGTCTTTGGGGGGGCTACGGTATATCGCCAACTCAGGTCCAACCAGATCATGTGTTCTTCCGGCTTCATCACCCAGGCTCCGGCGCTGCCGGCCCCCGGCAAGCCGAAATTCATGACATCTCGACCTGCTCTATCGTGAAGCACATGGGCCGCCTGAAACGGGAGGTTTTTGTCCTTGTCGGCCGACAGAAACCAATCGCCGTTTCCCTTGGCATAAGAATCTCCGACTATGAGTATCCACTCTCCTTGCGGTCGCAATCCGGCTTTGGAGCTTTGGGCCAGAGGTTCCAACTCACCCAGAAAGGCATGTAACCGCATCGGCAAATGCGGAATGGCGGCCGGAAATATCACCAGTTCAACCACACCCCAGGTGATAGCCGTAGACAGGAGGGTCAGCAAAAAATTCCAGAATGCAGGCATGAACTATCGTTTTTATAACTACGCAATGCCGTTCTCTGAATTCAGTTCGAGCACGACGAATCCCATTATTCTCAACTCCCAGAGAATAAAGCATAAACCTGTGCGCAACCAGCAACACACGCTGCATTCACCACAACGGAACAAAATCATTGAAAAGAAATGGTGCCGCCTGGGTGACTTGAACACCCGACCCCCGCATTACGAATGGGGCGTAAGGGTAAATTATCTAAACAAATCAACTGCTTGTTCGGGTGCTGTCGCAGCCATATACCGAATAAGGACGATTAAAGACGGGTAAAACGGAATAGGGCGGGCACAGTTTGGTCACAGGCGATTTCCGCCCAACGGCATAACCGCCGCCCAAAATCATCCATCCTCAAAACAAAAGGCGGGCAAAGCCCGCCTTTTGCATTTTGTGGCCTAAACCTTGTTAACGGAAAGACCGCATTACCGAGTCAGCTACAACTCATAGTTTTAATTTGGAACAACTCGTGCCACGATGCAAGGCTTTCTTGGGATGGAGATTAAGGCCATGATTAAATGGCGACTAGGTATCGATTTAGGCACAAATTCAATTGGGTTGGCTGCACTTTCCCTAAATGAATCAAATCAAGTGTCGGGCCTCCTCGACCTTGGTGTCCGCATCTTTTCCGATGGCCGCAACCCAAAGGACAAGCAATCACTCGCCGCGATGCGGCGCGGCCCGCGCGGCATGAGACGCAATCGTGACCGCGCACTAAATCGGAATGCTCGATATCTGAGGGAACTGCAGTCGTTCGGTTTGATGCCCGTCCAATCAACGCCGCCGACAGCAGCGGAATTTGAAGAACGAAAGTCACTCGAAAGCCTGGATCCATATGTTCTGCGCACCAAGGGCCTGGACGAACCCTTGAAGCCCTTTGAACTGGGGCGCGCTTTATTTCACCTTAAACGACGCGGCTTCAAATCGAACCGCAAGACCGACAGCGGTGACCAGGAGAGCGGTAAAATCCGCGATGCAACGCGGCGCACGCAAGATCGTTTAAGGGATGCCGGCGCCCGCACCTTGGGCGAGTGGCTGGGTCGCCCGCGCATCGATGTCATCGCCGGGAATGAAGGGAGAGGAAAGGGCGAACGGGAGCCGCTTCCGCAGGCCCGGACCCGTCTGCGCGGCACCGGCGCGAATGCGTATTACGACTTCTATCCAACCCGCGAGATGATTCTTAGCGAGTTTGATCTACTCTGGGAGTCTCAGAAGCGATGGCATCCCGATCTTCTAACGGATGAAGCATACAAGACATTGCGTGAGACTCTCGGCTGGCAATGGCCGTTAAAAGCACCGAAGGTCGGGAAATGTCGACTGGACCCGATGCAGGAGCGCGCCCCCCGCGCACTTCCGAGCGTTCAACGCCTTCGCATCTATCAGGAACTGAACCATCTCGAAATCCAGACCCCTGGCACGCCATGGCGACCGATCACCAAAGAGGAACGCGACATCCTGGCCGCCAAGGCACTGGGGCAGGCGAAACTCGAATTCGACAAGATGCGCCGATGGCTCAAACTGCCGAACGATGCCCGCTTCAACCTGGAAAGCGCGAAACGCAAACACTTGGACGGCGATCTAACGGCGGCAAAACTTGCGAACGATAAAAAATTTTGGGGAAAGCAATGGCGGGAACTTACATTTGAAACGCAGGAAGGTATCGTTTCCCGGCTTCTGGAACAGGAAAACGAAGAGGCTCTTGTCCAGTGGCTAATGGAGGAGCATGGGCTTTCTGAAGAGCGCGCAACCGCCGTTTCCCTTGCAGCATTGCCCGCAGGACATGGGGCTTTTTGCGCGGAAGTTACTCACAAAATTTTAACTGCCCTGGAGGCGGACGTCATTACCTACGACAAGGCCGTGGTGCTGGCTGGATATGATAGCCATTCCATGTTCGATGACGGTGAGGTTTTCGATAGCCTGCCGTATTACGGGAAAGTTCTGGAGCGGCATGTCGCCTTCGGCACTGGGGAACCGGCGGACCCGGACGAAAAACGTTTCGGGAAGATCGCGAACCCAACGGTTCATGTCGCGCTTAACCAGCTGCGCCATGTCGTCAACGACCTGATCCGGCGGTTTGGTTCCCCGGCACAAATCGTCATCGAACTCGCGCGTGAACTGCCCTTATCCGCGCAGGGGCAACGCGACCTGGAGCGGACTCAAAAGGACAACCAGGAAGCTAACGACGACCGCCGGAAACTCCTGGCTGAACACAAACTATCTGACACCTATGACAACCGGCTCCGCCTTCGTCTGTGGGAAGAATTGAACCCGGCGGACCCGCTCGACAGGCGGTGTGTGTTTACCGGAGAACAAATTTCCATCGCCCGGCTGTTCTCCGATGAAGTGGAGATTGAGCACCTGCTGCCGTTTTCCAGAACCCTGGACGACGGCCCGGCCAACAAGACAGTATCCATGCGACGTGCGAACCGGATCAAGGGACGGCAATCGCCATACGAAGCGTTCTCCCACAATCCGGCGAGGTTCGACTGGGATGCCATTAAAGCCCGCGCTGCCAATCTACCGCCAAACAAAAGCTGGCGCTTTTCCCCAGACGCCATGGAACGGTATGAGAATGAAGAGCGGGATTTCTTGGCCCGGCAGTTGACGGATACGCAGTACATCGCGCGGCTTGCCACGGCCTATCTCAAAAAAACCGGGGCGGATGTGTGGGTGACGCCCGGCAGACTCACAGCCGATTTGCGATGGGCGCTGGGGCTGGACAGTGTCCTGCCTGGTCACAACCAGGAGGAATCGGGAAACCCCGCAAAGAACAGGCTCGACCACCGGCATCATGCCGTTGACGCGCTTGTCGTCGCACTAACCGACCGTCGTTTACTGCAACAGGCCGCGACCCTGGCCGCGCGACGCGAGGAGGAACACCATTTCCGCCTGCTGCCGAACCTTGGCGACCCCTGGCCGAATTTCCGGGACGATATTGTCGCCAGCATTGAGAAAATCGTCGTCTCGCACAAGCCTGATCATGGCGTCCAGGGCGCCCTTCACAACGACACTGCATACGGCCTCGTCGATTTAGAACCGGACGCCAAGGGCGTGCGGGAGGTTGTCCACCGCGTGCCGCTAGACAGCTTCAAAAAGCGTTTCGACCTGGAACGTATCCGCGATACGCAGCTTCGGAACTATTTTCTTACGGCATCCGAAGGCACACCTGACAAGGAACTCGGCAAGAAGCTTCTAGAATTGGGCGAAGTGATGACGCCTCCGGTCCGCCGGGTGCGCATCCTGGAACGGCTTAATGTCATCCCAATTGCCGATAGATCGGGAACCCCATTCAAAGCCTACAAAGGCGATGCGAACTACTGTTACGACATTTTCTCCGCGCCCAACGGAAAATGGGCGGGTCGCGTCATCTCCCGTTTCGACGCGAACCAGAAAGGTTTTACGCCCAATGCCCGCACGTCGACGGAAGGTGAACCGCTCATCATGCGCCTTCGTGTCAACGACATGCTTGAACTGGAATACGACGGCGGCCGGAAAATTATGCGCGTGGTTAAACTTTCCGTTGGCAAGATAACGTTTGCGGAACATCAAGAAGCGGGGAGCCTTAAATCCCGTGACGCTGACAAAAGCGACCCATTCAAGTACCTCACTGTCGCGCCATCTAGCCTACAGTCTAGAAATGCACGTGTGGTCTATACTAGCCCGTCAGGAGTCATACGGCACAAAGGCAATCTGTCATGATTGGCCGGGTGATCGAGGTTGCCCGCGAGGGAGCGCACCTGTCTCTGGATCGGGGTTTCATGCAGGTTTCTGAATCCAGTGAAGAGGTAGGGCGCATCGCCGTCGAAGATATATCCGCACTGATCGTGCGTGGATATGGAGCAACCGTTTCTATCAACCTTTGCGCTCGCCTGTCAGATGCTGGAATCCCAATTGTCTTATGCGGCGCCAATCAATCGCCCGATGCCTTGATTTGGCCCGTACGTGGGCATTTCGAACAAGGGCGACGCATGTCGGCCCAAGCGGAAGCCGGACGCCCGTTGCGCAAACGGCTTTGGCGTGACCTGGTCGCGGCCAAGATTACGGCCCAGGCGACGGTGCTGGATCACTTCGGCAAGCATGACGAACGGCTCCTGCAAATGGCACGGTCTCTGAAATCGGGTGACCCAGAGAATGTCGAGGCCCAGGCCGCGAGGCGCTATTGGCCGCGCTTGATGGGGGAAGATTTCCGCCGTGAAAGGGATGCCGACGGCGTGAATGCCATGCTGAACTATGGGTACACCGTCCTTCGAGCAGCGGCCGCACGGTCGATCCTGGCCGCAGGCCTGCACCCGTCATTGTCCGTGCACCACGAAAGTCGGGGTGATGCTCTGCGGCTGGCGGATGACCTGATGGAACCGTTCCGCCCCTATGTGGATTTGGCGGTAGCCCGCCGCGCTGAACGGTCTCAAACGGAACTAAACAAGGAAGCCAAGGCCGCGCTGGCGTCCGTGTTAACACTCGACCTTGCAGGCCCAAACGGTGCCCGCCCCTTGCAATCATGCCTCAACTATCTCGCAACGTCTCTGGCGTTGATATATCTCGGGCAGAACCGAAAACTGGATTTGCCCGGTGGACCGTTACCATTGTCCGGTTCGGCGGCATGACTCACTTGAGCGGATACCGTATCATGTGGGTCATGGTTTTGTTCGATTTGCCCGTTGTCGAACCTGAGGAACGCAGAGCATATACGCGGTTCCGCAACTACTTGTTGGACCAGGGATTTGAACAAGCGCAGTTTTCCGTCTACGTCCGGCATACGTCCGGCAAGGAAGCAGTTGAGGCGCTAATTGGCAGAATCGAGAACGCCGTACCCGAAAACGGCAGGGTCGATATTCTGCAATTTTCAGACAAACAGTACGAAAATATTGTCAGTTTCAGAGGTAAATCCGATAAATCGAGCCCGAAAAATCCAGAACAATTCGTTCTATTTTAAACTAAGAGCTGGCGTTTTTTCCCTGTGGATGACAGGGGAAAAGTGCTTTTTCATAAACACTTACCCCCTGCACCAATGTAGCTGACTGGGAAATGCGGTCCAACCGCAACGATCTTGACGACGAGGGCTTTCGCACCTTGAATGTAGCTGACTGGGAAATGCGGTCCAACCGCAACAAGTTTAGCACGTTCAAGAGTATCACACATAATGTAGCTGACTGGGAAATGCGGTCCAACCGCAACCACGGAAGCGGCATTGCAGGCGGCGCTGCCAATGTAGCTGACTGGGAAATGCGGTCCAACCGCAACTAAACCATTCGTCGCTTCGCTGTTCCATTAAATGTAGCTGACTGGGAAATGCGGTCCAACCGCAACAGGGGTGCGTCTGCCTACGGCGGAAGCCTAAATGTAGCTGACTGGGAAATGCGGTCCAACCGCAACACGCCGACATATTCGGCGGCTTCCTTTTCGAATGTAGCTGACTGGGAAATGCGGTCCAACCGCAACCTTTCAGGCGGTCGGCCAGCGCGTCGATCGAATGTAGCTGACTGGGAAATGCGGTCCAACCGCAACTCGCCTCGTCGTCAAGCCCATGCGAGTGGGAATGTAGCTGACTGGGAAATGCGGTCCAACCGCAACAACCCATTCGGTTTTTGTGGTTTCGCCATTAATGTAGCTGACTGGGAAATGCGGTCCAACCGCAACATACGTAACCTCGCAGGCATCCGCGAATGCAATGTAGCTGACTGGGAAATGCGGTCCAACCGCAACAAGCAGCGGAAGGACCAGAACCGGGCGGCGAATGTAGCTGACTGGGAAATGCGGTCCAACCGCAACGCGTTCGGTGTCGGCCATTGCTCGACCTGGAATGTAGCTGACTGGGAAATGCGGTCCAACCGCAACGCTCTTGGCAGGAAAAACACGCCGCCGTCAAATGTAGCTGACTGGGAAATGCGGTCCAACCGCAACATGCCGGTCCTGATGGACCACCTTATGACCAATGTAGCTGACTGGGAAATGCGGTCCAACCGCAACTGCCCAATCAGACGGCGACGATGACCAGGCAATTTAGATGACTTGGAAATGCGGTCCAACCGCAACCTGTTAGCGGGTGGGGGGAGCGGGGCTTCGAATGTAGCTGACTGGGAAATGCGGTCCAACCGCAACAGCTTGGCGACCAGGGTGCCCATGACCTCGAATGTAGCTGACTGGGAAATGCGGTCCAACCGCAACTGGTCTCGCTCACGCAACTACAGGAAGGGGAATGTAGCTGACTGGGAAATGCGGTCCAACCGCAACGAAGGTGTCCGTATGGAAACGCCGGATCTAATGTAGCTGACTGGGAAATGCGGTCCAACCGCAACTCATTGGTGGCGAGGGGCTTTTTTCTGGATAGTGTAGATGACTGGGAAACGCGTTGATGAGGATTGGGAAGAATGAAAGGCACATTCAAAACCGCCGCGCCCGTTAATGGCGCGGTGCGGCCACGGAAGCCGGTAGACGACCCCGACCGGTGGAAAGGATGGGTGGAAGTTAGCGCGGTGGGCGAGGCCGAGCGTATTCTCATCAACGGTGACGGCGACAAGATCGAATTCACCGGCCCGAAATGTCATGCCTCGATCCAGGGAGCTGGTGGGGAGGTTATCCCCATTCTTGACGACGACGGTCGCCCGGTGATGTTCGTCTCCGCCGAAAGCGCCCTAAAGGCAATTACCCGAATGAAAGAGGGTGGAAGGAATCCAGAGGGCGCCGCCTCGCTACCAATGAGGGAATAGAATTCTATGCACTTGGAATAAAACCAATGAGGGCGAGGACTCTGCCTCCCTTTCTACTACTGCAATATGCCCCTCCTCAAAAAAATCTGCTTACGTCCTACGCGCGATGATCTTTCCTTTACATCCCCCGCAATGCAGCTGACTGGGAAATGCGGTCTAACCGCAACCTAACCTTGCAGGATTGTCCTCGTATCAGCCCCACGCCTTCTAGAGAACTCCAGATACGTGCAGTACGGCCTACGTAACGTAACGTGATCCCCTACGTTACATAATGTAACGCTCCACCGCTTCCGGGCCGCGTTCAACCAAACCCCGCACACGCCCCCTTAAGCTTAAGGCAACGTAACGTAACAGGACGCGGGCGCGTTTGTTCAGCCATGGGCGTCATCCTTGAAAGGCTCCCCATCCCTTAAGGCCCGGCGGGACCATTTCGCACGGTTTTCGGACGCCCCGCAGCGTGGTCCTCCCTTAACGTAAAGGGACGCAGACAAGCGCGCCCAAATTCTCCGATTCTCTTCGTCATGACGCGCCTTAAGGGGCGGGCTCCCTACGTAACGTAACGCATCATCGTTTTCGGCTCGCGTCCGGCGGAATCTCGGCATGCTCTCTTTAGCTAAAGGGAGCGTGACGTAACAGGAAACGGGACGCGTGTGCGGCCATGCCCTTCAATAAGGTAAGCCCCCTAAAGCTAAAGGCCCGACAAGGGCGATTCGCATCCTTTCCGGCCCATCCCCGGAGGTACGTTCCCTTTAGCTTTAGGGACGGCAGACGTTTCCCCGATTTCATGACCGTAATTGCGCCCACGCTCGGCGGTGGTGCCGAGCGCTTTAGTGACCACGGAACGGGAAGCGCGTTTCGGCCATGACATCGGACGCCAACCACGACACAGCCCTAAACCTAAAGGGCGACATCCCGCCCCGGCGGTACTTGTCGCGCGATGAGGCGGCGGCATGGCTCGGCGTGTCCCCAGACACGTTCTCCGGCCTGGGCATCCGTTACGTGGACCTGGGCCCCCGGTGCAGGCGCTGGGACATCGTGGACATTGTCGCCTTTGCCGACGACAATAAGCGGTGCGACAGCGCCCGGACCTCAGGTAAGAGGAAAAGGCAACCATGCGTATCTTCAAACGCAAAGGCTCACCCTTCTGGTGGGTTACGTGGAACGACCGGAACGGCAAGCGACATCGCCAAAGTTCTGGAACTAAAGATCGGAAGCTAGCGGAGACGCTGGCCGCAAAATGGGTACAAGAGGACTTCCTGAATGAACATTTCGGCAAGAAACCGGAACTGCCATTCGCCGAAGCCCTGTTGCATTACGCAAAAGCGCAGAAGCGCGATCACCCGAGGCATTTCATGACCAAGACCCGCTACCGCCTGAGATACCTAGGCGCCCGGTTCGAAGGCTGGAATGTCTCTGACTTCACCTACGGGGCCGTACAAGCGTTTATCAACGAACGGCTGGACACCGTGTCACGGGGCTCCGTACTCCGGGACACAGCCCTCTTAAAATCGATCCTGAACACCGCCCGGCGCGAGGATTTGACGGACTTCATCCCAAACTTTCCCCGCATCAAGGCACCCAAGGCCCGTAACCGTTGGCTGACGCCGGAAGAGGAAGCCCGGCTGGTCGCGGCGGCGGCCCCGCACCTACGGCCCCTGATCCGCTTTGCGGTCGATACGGGCGGCAGAAGATCGGAGCTGTTGGGACTTGATTGGCGGAACGTCAATCTGGACCAAAAACGAATTACGTTCCGGGATACCAAGAACGGAGAAGACCGTTCAATTCGCCTTTGCCAACGGGCGGAGACAACATTACGGGAACTGGGCCCGAAAACATCGGGGCCGGTTTTCACCTACAAGGGCAAGCCCATTCAAAGCATCAAGACAAGCTTTGGCCGAGCCCGTGAACAGGCGGGGATCGATGATCTTCGCTTCCATGACCTGCGCCATACGTTTGCCTCTCGGCTCGTGCAAGGGGGCGTGCCGTTATACGAAGTGATGACCCTGACCGGGCATAAATCGCTCGAAATGGCGCAGCGTTATGCCCACCTCGCGCCGGATTTCCAGGAACGTGCAATCAGCGCCCTGGATGGGTTTGGGCACAATTCGGGCACATCGGAAAGTTATCCCGATGTGGGATCAGGCGCTAAGTACATGAAAGGAAATGGTGCCGCCTGGGTGACTTGAACACCCGACCCCCGCATTACGAATGCGATGCTCTACCAGCTGAGCTAAGGCGGCGACGCGACAATTCAGCGCGTTTTCAAGGCGGAAACTCTATCAGGTGCCGCGCCAAGTCAAGCCCAATTGCATCTGCTCTGTATTATCTGCGCGGATCAGCCCTTATCGCCCGTGTCGGGGGCCGGCAGACGGGCCGTGCCACCGGCCAGCCAACCGTCACCGGCGATGTCGCCGCCACCGGATGACAGCGGCCCCGTATGGGGCGGTGTGCGCCAAGCATAGCCGTCGAACTGCCCGCAATTGGCACAGGTGACCGTCCATTGGGCCGTGGCATTGCCGCAGGTACCGCAGACCCAGGCATTGTCGGGGCCGGCCGTGGCCGCACGCAACAGCCACTCACGGCCCTGAACGGGATCTTCCTGTTCGTTTTCCGCGACCTGGGCCTGCAGGCGCAGTGCCCGGCCGGCGTATCCGTCATCGCCGCCGTCGGCCAGCACCAGATCAAGGTGCTTACGGGCTTCGCCCCACAAGCCCGCATCGACGGCTGCCTGCGCCAGGGCAAGGTGGCTTTCCGGATGATCCGGGTTGGCGCGGGCCAGCTTTTCCAACGCCTTGACCGCCGCCAGGGCGTCTTCGGCCCGGCGGGCGGTCAGATATTCGACAACCAGGTCCGGGTGCGGGGCCGAAATCCAGGCCTTTTCGATCAACCCTGCCGCCCGCCGGTCCTTGCCGTCGGCCGCCAACAGGTGGGCCAGACGCGCCGCCGCCGGTGTCAGGTCTGGCGCCAGATCATGAGCCTGGCGCAGGTGCTTGAACTCGGATGCCGGGTCGCCGTTGGCCCGTGCCTGGCGGGCCTGCTCGAAGGCCAGAACCCCCTTGCGCCGGTCCGCCGTGGTGCGGTCGACCAGACGCCTGCGGCCCAACTCGTCATTGGTCACGCTGGCGTCCAGCCATTGTCCCGATTGCGCCTGCAGATCGAACAAGGTGGTCGCGACCCATTCGCTGTTGGGGCGCAAACGGTAGGCACGGCGCGCCAATTCAAGCGCTTTGTCCCGATCACCCTTTGCCAGGGCCTGGGACAGCAGGCCGCGCAGGCCGAGAAATTCCGTTTCCGAACGTTCCGACATGGCCTTGAAGAAACCTTCGGCGGCTTTGTCGTCGCCGCTCAATTGCGCCGCCTGCGCCGACAGCAACATGGTCAGGGGCGGTTCATTCAACAAAACCTCGGCCCGCTTGGAATGTTTCTGCGCTTCCGACGGATCGCCGGCGGCAACCGCCACCATGCCGCGGGTCAGCGCATCATAGCCGCGCCGGCGGCGCCGTTCGCGCCATGCGGAGGCCAGATTCCCGGGCGTGTTGCGAAGCACGATCCATGCCCGGTAAAGCCCCGCCGAAACCGCCATCAACACGGCGACAACGGCGATCATCAGGGCCGCCGAAGTTTCGATCTGATAGCCCCGCCATTGGGCACGGATTTCGCCGGGATTGTCCGTCAGCCACAGGACAGCGGCAATTACCAGGGCAAGAAAGACCAGAAAGCGGAGGGCTTTGATCATTATGTGTCCTCAGCCGCCGGCCTTGGCTGGGGCCAGCAAGGACAAGGCATGGATATGCAGGTTGGCGACCGCCTGTTCGGCGACCAGACGGGCATCCGCCGCCCGAAGCCAGGGAGCCACAACTTCGGCCGGTTTGCCTTTCAACAGCTTGATCGCGTCCGTCGCCGCGCGCAGGTCGCCCGCCGACAACAAGACATCGACCCGCGCCACCAGCGCATCCACGGAATCATCCGGTGCGGCCTCGCCGACCCGCCGCACGGTCACCAGCGACGACAGCTTGGCCGCCGCCTCGGCGATCCAGCCTTCGCCGCCGGCGGCCCCGGCAGCAGTGACGATGGGGCCCGCCAGGGTCTTGAACCGGGTGCGCAACACCGCCAGGGACGCGACCCCCGTTTCCGCCTGGGGTGCTAAATCCGACACCGCCTGCGCGATTGCGGGGCGGCCTTCGGCCAGCGCCTTAAGGGCTTCCAGATCATCGGCGAACGGCCGGCCCAGGCGCATGGCATCCCGCAATTGCGCCACGGCCAGCACAATGGCCCGCGCGGCGGCATCGCTGCCGGCCCCGGTATGACCGTCCGTTTCTTTTTCCAAACGTTTCAAACGCGCCGCCATATCGTCCAGGGCCGCCATCACATCCGGATCGGGCGCGACCGGTGCAGACGTGCTGCCCGGCGTCTGGTTCGACCCTTTTTCGATTTGCTCGACCCGCTGGCTCAATGCGCCGACTGGGCCGCCGCCTTTTTCCAGTTCCGCCAACCGGTCGGACAGGGCAATCAGCGATTCCTTGGCAAGGTCCTTGCTTGCGGGTGCATCCGCCGCCTTGACCAGATTGCGTGCCTCCGCCACGGCGTTTTCAACCTCAGCCAGGCGGGTCATCAGTGTTTTCAATTCTGCTTGGAACCGGGCGCGTTCCTGTTCCAATTGCTTAAGCGTGCCCGACTTTTCCGTCGCCAGGCTTTTGGTCTGCTGCTCAAGAGCCTGGACGCGGCCGGTCAATTGACCGATCACCGGCGCAGGTTCGCCCGCCGGTGCCAGGGCCGGGAAAACCTCGGCGACGTGTTCGGACCACCACGGCCAGGTCACGGCGGCGACCGCAACAGCCAGACCCAACCCCAACGTCAACCAAGCCAGAGTGCGGGCAGCCCCCGCCGTGCGTGTGGGCGGCGGCACATAAGCTAGGGTCGGATCCGGAATCTGGACCGGATCGGGCGCAACCGTGTTATCCGCACCCTTAGGGGATGCTTCGGCCGCGGCCGCTTTTGGCGCCGCCTGCGGCTGTTCTTTCACGGGGTCTTTTTTCGCCGCATCTGACTGGGCTTTTTTCTGTGCCGCAGTTTTGGCCGTACCCGTGGTTTTACCCGCCGTTCGGCCCTTCGCCGGGGACCGCTTGGCGCCGCTGCGTGATTTGGGCGGGGTGGTCATGATCGGATGGCTCCCATCTGGTCTTTATCGCCGTGATGCACTGTCCGGCACCGCATCCGGTTTCGGGGCCGGCATTCGTTGTCGTCAAGGTACGTGGCCCCGCATCCGCACGCAAGGCGTGACAGCCCGCGGAACACGTTCAAATCATCAAGTCCGTCAGCGTATCGAACAGACTGTCTTCGGTCGGTTCTGGGGCAACCCGAACGGCCCCCCAGGGCCGGCCGGCCCTGGCCGCCACATTGGCGCTAAGACACAATGCCGTCGCCCTGCCCAGGGCATCGCCCAGCCCCGCGGCCCCGGCAAGCTCCCGGAACAGGGCCGCCGTCCGGGGGGAATACAGCATCACCGCACAGGCGGCATCACCGGCCCCGCACCGGATTATCGCACCGTGCGCCGCTTCGGGCAGGTTTTCGGCCGCGCGGGCCTCGTACAGAACCTCCCGGCGATAGCCGAACCCATCCGCCCCCAAGACCCCCGCCAGATCACCCGCAACCTTGGTTCCCGCCACATGCAGCAGGTCGCCTTCCTCCGGCCGCAGACGGGCCGCCGCCAGCCGTGCCAGATCATCGACATCGCCGCCCGCACTTTCCACATTGGCCAATCCGGCCGCCTGTGCCGCCCGGGCCGTAGCATCACCGACACAAAGCACGGACAGGTCCGGAATACGCCTCCCCATTCGACCCGCCAGAGCACGTGCGCCATTGGCGCTGGTCAGCAACAGGGCCTGAACGCCGGCAAGATCAAGGGGCGGGCCCGGCGTTATGTGAACGGTCATCAAAGGGGCGATGACCGCTTCATGACCAAGCTCCGTGACGCGCCGCGCCGTTTCGGCGGCATCCAATTCCGGGCGCGTAATGATTATTTTCACCATGGTCAGGTCGCGCCGCCGTCCGGGCCGGGATCGTCCAAAAACCCGGGCCCGGCCAGGCTTTTTAGCTGTTCACCCAGGTCCCATCCCAATTGATATGCATCGCACGCCAAGCCCCGGTTTTCCAAACGATGAACCGCACTACCATCCCCCCGTGCGACCAAGCCCCGCAGGGTCATTTCGGTGCCGTCCTGGGACAAGTCCGCCAAGCCGCCGATCGGCGTGCGGCAGGACCCGTCCAAGGCTTCCAGCATGGCCCGTTCCGCCGTGACGCGGGCCGCCGTCGACCCGTGATTGATCGCATCCAGCAATTCCAGCACCCGGTCGTCCCCGGCGCGGCAGGTGATGGCGACCGCCCCTTGGGCAACGGCCGGCAGCATGTCGCCCGGATCGATGGCGCTGCGGATCACATCGGACCGGCCCAGCCGATTCAACCCGGCGCAGGCCAAAATGGTGGCATCGGCCTGACCTTCCGCCAGTTTGGCCAGCCGCGTCTGCACGTTGCCGCGAAAGGTCACACATGTCAGATCCGGGCGGCGGTGCAGAATCTGCGCCTGGCGGCGGACCGAGGCCGTGCCGACCACGGCCCCTTCGGGCAGATCGGCCAAGGTTTGGTATTTTTCCGAAATGAAGGCGTCGCGCGGGTCTTCCCGTTCCAGCACGGCGGCGATGACGATGCCGTCAGGCATCCAGGTTTCCAGATCCTTCATGGAATGAACGGCAAGATCGATCCGCCGGTCCAGAAGGGCGCGGTCGATTTCCTTGGAAAACAGACCCTTGCCGCCGATATCCGCAAGCGGGCGGTCGAGTATCAGATCGCCCGTGGTCTTGATTTCGACGATTTCCGTGGGGCCCATCGGCGTTGGGTCGCCATGCGCCGCCGCGATCAAGGCGCAGGTTTCATGCGCCTGGGCCAGCGCCAGGGGGCTGCCCCGGGTGCCGATGCGCAGGGATTGGGAATGGGCGGGTTCGGTCATATGGGTCGGGTCCGGCGTCGAAAAACCTTGCGGGGATCGGGGGGCGACAGAGTAAAGTCCCCGGCCATCGCCGCAACAACGAATTATCCTAACGGGAATTTCCCCGCCATGCGCGTTCTGGGCATTGAAACCAGCTGTGACGAAACCGCCGCCGCCATTGTAACGGACGGGCGCGAGGTTCTGTCGAACATCGTCCATCAGCAACTGGCCGACCATCAGCCCTTCGCCGGCGTGGTGCCCGAGGTCGCGGCCCGTGCCCATCTGGATCAGGTCGACGCCGTAGTCGCGGCCGCCCTGGAACAATCCGCAACCAAAACCGGAGACGGCTGGGACGGGATCGATGCCGTCGCCGCCACGGCTGGGCCCGGGCTGATCGGCGGCGTGCTGGTCGGCGTGATGACCGCCAAGGCCCTGGCCGCCGCGCGGGGCCTGCCGTTTATCGCCGTCAATCACTTGGAAGCCCATGCCCTGACGGCGCGGCTGACGGATGATGTGCCTTTCCCCTATCTGTTGCTGCTGGTGTCCGGCGGTCATTGCCAGTTGCTGGTGGTCGAAGGGGTCGGCAACTACCGCCGGCTCGGCACCACCATCGACGATGCGGTCGGCGAGGCCTTCGACAAAACCGCCAAGATGCTGGGCCTGGGCTATCCCGGTGGCCCGGCGGTGGAGCAGACGGCCCTTGCGGGCGATCCCACGCGGTTCGATTTGCCGCGTCCCATGAAAGGGCGCGACGGCTGCGATTTTTCTTTTTCCGGCCTCAAGACCCGGGTCCGCATGGCGATCGAAGGATTGCCGCCCGGGCCCATGCAGGACCGGGATGTGGCCGATCTTTGCGCCTCGTTCCAGCAGGCGGTCGCCGACGTTCTGGCCGAGCGCACGGGACGCGCCATCGAACGGTTCCAGGCCGATCATCCGGGCGGCTCGACCCTGGTTGTGGCCGGCGGCGTCGCCGCCAATCAGGCAATCCGTGAACGGCTTGAGGGACTGGCCGCATCCAACGGCCTTGCCTTTGCCGCGCCCGCCCCGGCACTCTGCACCGACAACGGGGCCATGGTCGCCTGGGCCGGAGTTGAACGTTTTCGCTTGGGCCTGATCGACGGCATGGATTTCCGGCCGCGTCCACGCTGGCCCCTGGATCCGGATGCACCCAAGGCAACCGGCGCCGGCGTGAAAGCTTAAACAGGCTTCCGGCCAACACTTTCTCTTCCGGGGCTTCCCAGGACTTCACCCGGCCATTAAAAGGGACGCCATGGAACGTTTTGCCGTCATCGGCGCCGGTGCCTGGGGCACGGCGCTTGCCATGGTCGCCCATCGGGCGGGCCGCTCGGTCATTCTGCAGGCCCATGAACCGAACATCGCGGCCCAAATCAATTCAGCCCATGAAAACCCCTACCTGCCCGGCGTGACGCTTGACCCCGCCATCGAAGCGACGTCGGACCTGGGGGCCGCCATATCGGGCGCGGACGCGGCGATCCTGGTCGCCCCGGCGCAGTTCCTGCGGCCGGTCACACAAGCCATCGCCCAACAAGGGCCGTTCAGGATTCCCGTGCTGATCTGCGCCAAGGGGATCGAGAACAAAACCTGCAAGCTGATGACCGAGGTCGTGGCCGAAACCCTGCCAGCGGCATCCCAGGCGGTATTGTCCGGCCCGACCTTCGCGATCGAGGTGGCGCGGGAAATTCCGTCCGCCGTGACCCTTGCATCGGAAGACGCCAAACTGGCCGAACAGTTCATCCAGGCCGTGGGCACGCCCCGGTTCCGCCCCTATCTGTCGCAGGACCCCATCGGCGCCGAGGTCGGCGGGGCCGTGAAAAACATCCTGGCCATCGCCTGCGGCATCGTTCAGGGCAAGGGCATGGGTGACAACACACGGGCCGCCCTGATCACCCGGGGCCTGGCCGAAATCGTGCGGCTGGGCCTGGCCAAGGGGGCGCAACCGGAAACCCTGATGGGGCTGTGCGGGATCGGCGACCTAACCCTGACCTGCAACGCCATGCAGTCGCGTAATTTCTCACTCGGCGTCGCCCTGGGCGAAGGCCGGTCGCTGGACGACATCCTGGCCGAACGCAAGGCCGTGACCGAAGGGGTGTTTTCGGCCCGCGCGGTGATCGAGCTTGCCGGGCGCCTGGGCGTCGACATGCCGATCTGCACGGCCGTGAACGCCATCGTCAATCACGGCAAAAGCATCGACGATGCCATCAACGGCCTGCTGGCCCGCCCCTTCACCAAAGAAATCTAAGCCGACCAACCAAAGACCGAACTCAAGAGGACCCCCGCCATGCATTACATCATCTTTGCCCAGGACAAACCCGGTGCCACGGAATTGCGCATGGCCAACCGCCCGGCCCATCTGGAGTTCCTGAAATCCAAATCCGATGTGATCGTGACCGCCGGGCCCATGCAGTCCGATGACGGCGAAGCGATGATCGGCAGCATGCTGGTAATCGATGTCGCCGACCGCACCGCCGCCGAGGATTTCGCCAAAAATGATCCCTATGCCCAGGCCGGGCTGTTCGAAAGCACGGTCATCAAGCGCTGGAAGCGCACCATCCCCGCGGATTGAACCGACGACGACGGGACAGAGCCATGCCCCAACACGACCTTTGCCGCCTTGACGACATTAACGATGGCGGGTCGGCCGGGTTCACCGTTGCCGAGACCCTGGTGCTTGCCGTGCGCCAAGGCGATGCGGTTTATGCCTATGTCAATTCCTGCCCCCATGTAGGCACACCGCTTGATATGTGGCCGGGCCGCTTTCTGACCAAGGACGGCGAACATATCCTCTGCGCGACCCATGGTGCGCTGTTCCGCATCGAAGACGGCCAATGTATTGCCGGACCCTGTGTGGGACGCGGCCTTAAAGCAATTGATGTTGCGGTGCAAAGCGGCAAAGTAAAGATTTCACTTTGACTGCTCATTGTTTTGTAAAACAAAGCAAATTTTTCATTCGCACTTGCACAATATCTGAATTTCACCTAAGCAACCCAATGCGCGGCAGATATCGAAGGCGCAATGCCTTGTTCTTCGGCGGGTTTTCGCCATACCTTTAAGGGCTGAAGGCGGATGCCGGGGGAAGGGCTCCGGTCCGGGGAAACAATGAACCCGCGCAGCCGGTCGGCCGAACAGGCCGGCGGCCATGCGCAGGCGGGCGGGATAAACCGACCGCCAAGCAGGACCACGGATCGGCCCGTGCCGGCCAACGTTAATTGGGAGGTTGCTACCGTCATGTCTGAAGATCAAATTTTTCCGGTGTCCGATGCGATTGCCAAGGCGTCGCTTTGCACCAATGACCAATACCTGGAAATGTACAAAAAGTCCGTCGACGACCCGGCAGCCTTCTGGGGCGAGCACGGCAAGCGCATCGACTGGATCAAGCCCTATTCCACGGTCAAGAACGTCAGCTACGATTACGGCAACGTGTCGATCAAATGGTACGAAGACGGCACGCTGAACGCCTCCGTCAACTGCATCGACCGCCACCTGGAAAAGCGCGGCGACCAGGTCGCCATCATCTGGGAAGGCGACGATCCCAAGGACGACGCCAAGATCACTTATAAGGAACTGCACGAAAACGTGTGCCGTCTGGCCAACGCCATGAAGGCGCGCGGCGTCAAGAAGGGCGATGTGGTCACAATCTACATGCCCATGGTGGTCGAAGCCGCCTATGCCATGCTGGCCTGCACGCGCATCGGCGCCATCCATTCCGTCGTATTCGGCGGGTTCTCGCCCGAAGCACTGGCGCAGAGAATCGGCGACTGCGGATCAGCCTGCGTCATCACCGCCGACGAAGGCATCCGCGGCGGCCGGCCGATCCCCTTGAAAGCGAACACGGATGCCGCGATCGAGATTGCCGGCGGCGTGGACACGGTGTTCGTGGTCAAGCGCACGGGCGGCAGCATCAACTGGGTCGATGGCCGCGACGTCTGGTACGAGGAAGCGACCGCCGCCGCCGATGCCGATTGCGCGCCGGAAGAAATGAACGCGGAAGACCCCATGTTCATTCTTTATACGTCCGGTTCGACCGGCCAGCCCAAGGGTGTGCTGCACACCACCGGCGGCTACATGGTCTATGCCTCCATGACCCATCAGTACGTATTCGATTATCACGATGGGGAAATCTACTGGTGCACGGCCGATGTCGGCTGGGTCACGGGCCATAGCTATATCGTCTACGGCCCGCTGGCCAACGGGGCGACCACCTTGATGTTCGAAGGCGTGCCCAACTATCCGTCCATGTCCCGCTTCTGGGAAGTCTGCGACAAGCATCAGGTCAACATCTTCTACACTGCGCCGACGGCGATCCGCGCGCTGATGCGCGACGGAGACGCGCCGGTCAAGAAGACGTCGCGCAAGTCGATCCGCCTGTTGGGTTCGGTCGGCGAACCGATCAATCCGGAAGCCTGGCTGTGGTACTACAACGTGGTCGGCGACGGCCGCTGCCCGATCGTCGACACCTGGTGGCAGACGGAAACCGGCGGCATCCTGATCACGCCGCTGCCGGGGGCGACGGACCTCAAACCCGGTTCGGCCACGCGTCCGTTCTTCGGCATTCAACCGCAGATCGTCGATGCCGACGGCAACCCGCAGGAAGGGGCGACCGAAGGCAATCTTTGCATCATCGACAGTTGGCCCGGCCAGATGCGCACGGTCTACGGCGATCACAAACGGTTCGAAGACACCTACTTCGCGACCTACAAGGGCAAGTACTTCACCGGCGACGGCTGCCGCCGCGACGCCGACGGGTACTACTGGATCACCGGCCGCGTCGATGACGTGATCAACGTATCCGGCCACCGCATGGGCACGGCCGAGGTCGAATCCGCCCTGGTCGCCCACAGTAAGGTCGCCGAGGCCGCCGTGGTCGGCGCCCCCCACGACATCAATGGCCAGGGCATTTACGCCTATGTCACGCTCAACGCCGGCGAGGAACCGTCGGACGAGCTGAAAAAGGAACTGGTGCAATGGGTACGCAAGGAAATCGGCCCCATCGCCAGTCCCGATTGGCTGCAATGGGCGCCCGGCCTGCCCAAGACCCGGTCCGGCAAGATCATGCGCCGCATCCTGCGCAAGATCGGCGAGGACGATTTCTCGAACTTAGGGGACACCTCGACCCTGGCCGACCCGGCCGTGGTCGACGACCTAATCGAGAACAGGCAGAACCGTCAAAGCTGATCCTAATCAGTCATCACATTCGTTTGGATAAGGCGGGGTCTTCGGATCCCGCCTTTTCTTTCATATGCGTCTGGCCCTACTCAGGGCCGATCGATTTGCCTAGAACGGAATGACAGGCGCAACGCCGCACATCATACCGGAGGCACCCATGGCCCGCATCGCGATCGGCGGTTTCCTGCACGAAACCAACTGCTTCGTCCCCATGACGACGGATTACGAATACTACGCACGGGGCGGTGAATTTCCGCCGCTGGCCCGGCGTGGTGAAATCATCGAACGGACCCAGGGCGGGTCCTTCGGCATGTCGGGGTTTCTCGACACCATCGATCCCGGCCATGAACTGGTACCCCTGATCTGGGGCCATGCCGGGGCGGGCGGCTATATCACCGATGACTGTTTTGAGCGCATCGTCGGTGAACTGGCCGGCATGCTGTCCCAGGCCATGCCGGTCGACGCGGTCTATCTGGACCTGCACGGCGCCATGTGTTCGGAAACCTTCCCCGATGCCGAAGGCGAGGTGCTGCGCCGGGTGCGTGCCTGCATCGGCCCGGATATCCCCCTGGTCATCACCCTGGATTATCATGTCAACCTGACCCAACAGATCGTCGATCATTGCGACGGCATGGCGATCTATCTGACCTATCCGCATATCGACCGCCAACACACCGGCAGCCGGTCGGCGAAAATCCTCATGCGCATCCTGGAAGAAGGCATCCCCCAAGGAAAGGCGTTCCGCCCCATCCCCTTCCTGCTGCCGCTCAATTTCCAATGCACCCTGATCGAGCCGACCAAGTCGATCGTCGAAGCCTCGGTCGCAGCCGAGGGCGGCGAGATCATGAACCTGAGCTACGGCGCCGGATTCCCGCCGTCGGACCTGTACCAATGCGGGCCGGCCGTGGTCTGCCATGCCAAAACCCAGGACGCCGCCGACCGCGCCGCCGACATGCTGGAAGCCATGATTCTGGAACGGGAAGCCGATTTCGCCGAACCCCTGATGACCCCCGACGAAGCCGTCACCAAGGCCATGGAACTGGCGCAATCGGCAAGCGGGCCCATCGTCATCGCCGACACCCAGGACAATCCCGGCTGCGGCGGCACCTGCGATACCACGGGCATGCTGGACGCCCTGGTCCGGCACGACGCCCAAGGCGTCGCCATGTGCGTGATGTGGGATGCGGAGGCGGCCCGGGCCGCGGCCGACGCCGGTGTGGGTGCCGACCTGACCCTTGACCTGGGCGGCAAACACAACATTCCGGGGGACAAACCGTTTCACGGCACGTTCCAGGTCACGGCGATCAGCGACGGCAAGTTCACCACCACAGGCCGCAGCATTCCCGGGCGCAAGATCGATATCGGGCCCGTGGCGGTGCTTAAGATCGGGGGGGTGTCCATCGTCACCGCCAGCAAACGCATGCAGGCCTACGATCAGGACATTTTCAAGCACATCGGGATTGATCCCACGGCACAGAAAATCCTGGTGCTGAAAAGCACCTGTCATTTCCGCGCCGATTTCGACCCCATCGCCGCCGAAACCCTGGTCGCGGTGGCACCGGGCGCGCATATCGTCGATCCCCGGGAATACCCCTATCGGCACCTGCGCCCGGGCGTCAAACTGCTGCCGCTGGGGCCCGCCTATTCGCCATAAGCCGGCGAAGCGCTCTAGCTTTCATAGCGCGTATTGCCGCGCCGGTTGGTGTTGATCGGCAGTTCCATCATCAAGGGCTGATGGGCGCGTTGCGAGCAGTTCTTGCGCGGACATAGATGGCAATTGATGCCGATCGGCGCGAACAGTTCATTGTCTTCGGTATTGAAGGGCGCCGCATAGGCCAGGCGATGGGCGTGTTTCAACTCGCATCCCAATGACAGGGCCAAGCGGCGATCCTGCGTGTCGCGCGAGAACACGGGGCGTTCGGTCGTGCGGCTCATGGTGAAGAATCGTTCCCCATCCGGCAATTCGACGAACTGCGGAACGATCACGCCGGGCGTGCGGAACGAGGTGTGGATGTTCCACACCGGGCAGGCGCCGCCGTAATCGGCGATATTGAACGAGGTCGAATTGAACCGCTTGGTCACGTTGCCCGCCTTGTCGACACGCAGGAAAAAGAACGGCACGCCCTTGGCCCCGTCGCGCTGCAGGGTCGTCAAACGGTGGCAGACCTGTTCGAACGACACCCCGAACGCCGCCGCCAGGCGGTCGACGTCGTAACGCGTTTGTTCCGCCTCTTCGTAAAACGGTTCATACGGCATGAGGAACGCCGCCGCGAAGTAATTGGCAAGCTCCACATGGCAGCGCGCGACGGCCGTATCCGACTGCAGATCGCTGTCGGCGGTCAGTTCGTCCAGCAGGGTCGGCAATTCGACCAGGCACAAAACATGCGCCAGTTGGAACACCCGGTTCTGATGATCCAGCGCTTCGGACAGATGAACCATGGACATGGTTTCGTCGTAATAACGCAACGCCTGCCCCATATCGTCGACCGAGGCCATGCGGACCTCGATCCCATGGACCCGCATCAACCGGCCCTTGAGCAGGGCATAGACGTCATCGACTTCACAGGGGGTTGCCGCGCGCAGGCGTTCGGCGGCGGCTTCCAGTTCCGGAAAATGGTTGGAATGGTCGCGGAAGAAATCATGGATGATGCGTTCCGGCGTGGACGACAGCATGTGGTCAGGCATGCCTCCTTCGCTGCCGACACGCATCATGTTTTCCAGCGCGTTGCGGTGGTTGCGGTAAAGGTGAAGAAAGCTTTCCACCAGCTTGGGCGCATGATCGATGGCGGCGCGAAGTTCCTGCAAATCGGGGGACGTGGCGCCGAACACCGGATCCTGCAGGGTGTTTCGCAGATCGGCCAGGGTGTTGGAGCTTTCATCCTTGATCAGATCGCGCCAATCGACGCCGTAGGCATCGGACAGCGACATCAGCATGGTCACGGAAAGAGACCGCTGGTTGTTTTCCAGCAGGTTCACATAAGCGGTGGAAACGCCCAATGCCTCGGCCATTTCCGCCTGGGTCTGGCCGTGTTCCCGGCGCAGGGCCCGCAAGCGCGGGCCGACCAGGGTTTTGCGCATGCGCATGGCTGAATTCCCATTTTTACAATTTAACAAAATATAACTTTCGTTGCTTATACAAACAACACATAAACACGAAAGAACGTGCCTCTGTGGTATACCAGGCGTAATCTCCCGCTTGAAACATCGTCATCACTTCGCAGGGCCGGCGATGACCACGAACAAGTTTTGAGGAGAGAGACATGGCCCATAACATCCTTATTCTCGGCGCGTCCTACGGGTCTTTGCTGGGCACCAAGCTGTTGATGGCCGGTCACAACGTGACCCTGGTGTGCCGCGAGGAAACGGCCAAGCTGATCAACGAAAAAGGCACGGAAGTGCGGATCAAGCTGCGGGGCGAAGACAGCCACCGCACCTTCCGGTCCCACGACCTGCCCGGCCGCCTGGACGCCCAGACACCGGAAGACATCGCCGTTGATGCCTATGACCTGGTCGGCCTAGCCATGCAGGAGCCGCAGTATTCGGCCAATTCCCTGCGCACGCTGCTGATCCGCATCGCCGAGGCGCGCATTCCTTGTCTCTCGATCATGAACATGCCGCCGCTGCCGTTCCTGCGCCGCATTCCCGGCCTGGACACGGCCCGGCTGGAAGCCGCTTATACCAACCCCCGTGTGTGGGACCGGTTCGAACCCGATCTGGTGACCCTGTGCAGCCCCGACCCGCAGGCCTTCCGCCCGCCGGAAGAAGGGCCCAACGTGCTGCATGTGGGCCTGCCCACCAATTTCAAGGCGGCCCGCTTCGGCGACGCCGAGGCCAACAGGCTGCTCGACCGGCTGGACGCCGACATCGCGGCCGTCCGGGTCGGCCGCGAACAGGCTCCGGTCAAGCTGAAGGCCTTTGATTCGGTGTTCGTGCCGCTGGCGAAATGGTCGATGCTGCTGACCGGCAACTACCGTTGCGTGGAACGGGACGGCATCCGTCCGATCCGCGACGCGGTGCATGAAAATCTGGGCAAATCGCGGGTGATCTACCAGCACGTAGACGCCATCGCCCGCGCCCTGGGTGCCGATGCCGCCGATGCCGTACCGTTCGAAAAATATGCGGCGGCGGCGGAAAATCTGCTGAAGCCGTCATCGGTCGCCCGCGCGATCGACGGCAATGCGCCGGTCATCGAACGGGTCGACATGCTGGTCCAGTTAATCGGCAAGGCCCTGGGCATGAACAACGACGACATCGATGAAACCGTTTCGACGGTGGACACGCGGCTTGCCGCCAATCAGCGCCAGTCCGCCTGATCCACGTCAAGCCTTACCTTTCCTTCCTAGCCTTCATGGGCGGGTCCTTCGTGGCCCGCCCTTTTTCTTAGGCCCGTTCTGCCCCTTTCCCGCGATCAATCGGCTTCCGCCCGTTGATTTCCTGGACCGGATCGCGCATCGTCCGGAACCGCCCGCATCCGGGCAAAATCAACAACGACATCATAAGGGACGGAACATGACGAAAGAGGCCATCGCCGAACTGCTGAACCCGACGGAACTTCGCGTCGGCATCAACCTGGGCAACATCCTGCTGGTCACGGGCAAAAAGCCCAATGGCGACCCGGAAGGTATCGCCCCCGACATGGCCGCAGGCATCGCGGAAAAACTGGGCGTCAAAGTCGTCTATGACACCTTCGCCACGCCGGGCGAAGTCGCCGACGCCGCCGAACGGGGCGAATGGGACATCGGCCTGATCGCGATCGAGCCCAAGCGCGCCGAAGTGATCGATTTCTGCAACGCCTACGTACAGATCGAAGCGACCTATCTGGTTCCCGACGACTCGCCCTTCCAAAAGGTCGAGGACGTGGACGCCGACGGCGTGCGCATCGCCGTGTCGGAACGGGCGGCCTATGACCTGTACCTGTCGCGCACGCTGCAACATGCGGAACTGGTCCGCGCCCAGGGTCTGCCCGGGGCGTTCGAGCTGTTCAAACGGGAAAAGCTGGATGCGCTGGCGGGCCTGGTCCCGGCGTTGCGCGACAACGCCGCCGACATGCCCGGCACCCGTTTGCTACCGGGTCGCTATACGGCGGTCAAACAGGCGATCGGCACGCGTCACGGCAAACCGGCCCTGAAAGAAATCGTGCAGGCGTTCATCGCCGACGCGGTTGCAAGCGGCCATGTGCAAGGCCTGATCGACACGCATGGCGTCACCGGCAAGCTGGCCGTGGCGACGGACGACTGATCTGAACGAAGCGGAGTTGGGGGGTGCTGCGGCGCCCCCTGACTTTGCCCTTACCGGCGTCGGTTTTCAGATGCCGGGACTGCCGGCATCTAAGCGCCCCGGGCCATCTGCTTGACGCGCTGCAGGTTCTTTTCAATCACGATCACACGTTTCTGGTTTCCCGCCGCGCGGTAGATTTCGGACGCGCCAGTGAAATACTTCTGGGCGTCGGCGACCAGTTCCTTCGACGGCTGGCGCTTGGCCAGGGCAAAACAGGCAGCACCCAGATTATTGGCCGTCTGCGCCCATAGAAGCGGCACCAATTCTTTTTTCCGTACATCCAACGCCTTCTTGAAGGCATCGACGGCCTTGGATGCCAACTCGGGCCCCTGGGCGCGTTCGGCCAAGGACAGCATGACCGTGCCGTAGCCGTTCATGGCTTCGGCCCAGCGCCCGGGATTAAGTTCCGGATCGAACGCGGACAGGGCATCTTCGAACGCGCGGGCCGCTTCCTTCAGACGCGACGGCGTCGTTTCCTTGTTGCCGATCTTGTAAAGCACCATCGCCATGTTGATCATGGCAAGCGCGTATTCATTGGGATAATTGTCGCGGCCCAGGGCATCCGCGACCTCGCGATAGGCCGCCGCCGCCGCCGCCAGGGCATCCATGTCCCCGTCCTGGGTCGACTTCATCTGCAGGCCGTCGGCGAAATGATTTTGCGCCAGGGCCCACAACAGCAGGTCTTCGTTCTTATCGACCGCCTTGACCGCGTCCTGGTAGGCCTTCAAACCCTTGGCCAGATATTTCTTGAGCCCGACCCGCCACAACGACAGACAGACATTGCCGTAACAGGTCAAACAGGATGCAAGGTGAGGCGGCTCCAGATGGGGCGGGTCGTCCCACACCTTTTCCAAATCCTTGATCTCGCTTTCCAGAACGCCCGCCAGTTTCTTGCGCGCCCCCCGGTGAACGGGCAGCAACGAGCCCATGGCCGAAACCAGGATCAGTTTGTACAGGTCACGCGGTACGGGGATCGGCAAGGTCAGGTGATCCAACGGCCCGAAGGTGCCGGATCCGCCTTCGGCGGCGCCGACCGGCAAAAAGCGCAATTCGACCGCCGTGCCCAGATCGACCATCCCGCCCCAGACGATTAGATCGGCTTCGTCGTCGCGCAGCCATTCAGCCCCCGTGCGGGCGGCTTCCTGCAAGGCATTGAACAACGGGGCCTTCTGATTCAGCTTGATCGCCTGATTGCGGCGATAGACGGCAACGTCGGAAATGGCGCCGAATATATCCGCCAGACTTTCGGTGATCTTATCGCCGCCGGCCCCGTCGATTTCGGTCAGCACGATGCTCGCCGCAGAACCGGACACATCCGATGGAACGAACCCGCCGCCGCCGATGCGTTTCGCCTTGCGGCGCGATTTCTTTTTCGACGCCTTACCGCCCAGCCCGAAAAGTGCCCTGAACAGACCCATGCTTGTTTACTTTATTAAATGGGGCGCGCCGGCTTGGCATATGATCTGCCCTGTCCGCGCACCCGTCCTCGCCCGATGCAGCACATAGAATGTCCCACCGGCGCGCCAAGAGCAAGCCCCCGGCGGCACCTCCCGCCGGACATGGTACGGAACCGGATCAAAAATCGATGCAGCGGCCGTTTTTCTCCCAATCACCGAACCGCGTCGGGTCCAGGCGGGGGGCCGCATCGGCCTTGGCGCCGGATGGCGTTTCGCCCGCACCACCGGCGTCGGAACCTTCCACCGACGAGCCCGGTGCCGGCGGCGGCGACTGGGGGGCCGTGTCGATCTGCGTGCGTCCGGCATCCAGAAAGGCGCGGGCACGGGCCAAACGTTCGGCACGTTTCTGTGGGTTTTCATTATTCATATCCTCAGTTTACACCCCAGCTGCAAGGGCCGCCAGACGGCCGTTGGTGAAACTCCTTGCCCGGCCGCTCGCGCCCTGGCATGACCGGTCCATGAACAACGGCATATCCGATGCGCGGGCCACGGCCTTGGATCTTTTCCAGGACGTCGTTCGCAAGAATCAAGCCCTGGATCAGCAAATGGCCGCCGCCCCGGCCTTTGCCCGGCTGGACGCCCGTGACCGTGCGTTCATTCATAACCTGGTCGCCACCACGTTGCGTCGCCTGGGTCAGATCGATGCCCTGATCGGCGCCTGCCTGGACCGGCCCCTGCCGAAAAACGCCCGGGCCGCGCAGGACATTCTGCGCCTGGGCACGGCCCAGCTGCTGTTTACCGGCACGGCGGATCACGCGGCCATCGACACGGCCGTGGACCTTGCCCGGGCGCGCGGCCAAGGCCACATGGCCAAGCTGGTCAATGCGGTCCTGCGCCGGTTGCAGCGCGAAGGTCAAACGATCGCCGATGCCCAGGACGCCCCGCGCCTGAACACGCCCGATTGGCTATGGCAGTCCTGGGAAAGGTCCTACGGCGCCGAGACCTGCCGCGCCATCGCGGAAAGCCATCAGACGATTGCGCCGCTGGACATCACCGTCAAATCCGACCCTGAAGCCTGGGCCGAGCGCTTGGGAGGGCAGGTCATGTCCGGCCACACAGTACGCCTGAGCGATAATATACCGATATCGGAACGAAAGGGATTCATGGAAGGAGACTGGTGGGTCCAGGATAGTGCCGCGGCCCTGCCCGCAGCCCTGCTGGGCGATCTTTCCGGGCGGGCCGTGCTTGACCTATGCGCCGCACCCGGCGGAAAAACGGCCCAACTGGCAGCTGCCGGCGCCCAAGTGACAGCCCTTGATCGCTCATCGAAACGATTGCAGGTCCTGGAATCCAATCTGGCGCGGCTTGGCCTGTCGGCGCAAATCATCACGGCCGATGCCACGGCATGGGACCCGCCGCAGCCGTTCGATGCGGTTCTGCTGGACGCGCCCTGTTCGGCGACGGGCACGATCCGCCGCCACCCGGACCTGCCGCACCTGAAGGGCGCCCAGGACATCGCCAAGATGGCCGATCTGCAAAAACGCCTGCTGAACCGCGCCGCCGGCTGGCTTGCTCCGGGCGGCGTGCTGGTCTTCGCCACATGCTCCTTGCAGCCGGAAGAAGGCCCCGATCAGGTGCGGGCCTTTTTGGCGGCACGCAGCGATTACCGGTGCGAAGCCGTGACGGCAGGCGAATCGGGCATCACCCAGGCGATGATTTCCCCCGAAGGGTGGCTGCGCACCCTGCCTTCCATGGCGTCAGAGAACGGCGGTATGGACGGGTTTTTTGCGGCCCGATTGCGGCGTATCGCGTAATTCAGCGTTCGGTGGTATGCATCGCCGGATGGTTTTTCAGTTCGCCCGCGATGCGTATTACCGCAGCGACATCTACAACAGGATGTTGCGCCGGCACGGGGCGGCCCAAATGCATTCCCTCGCGACCGATCCGGTCCCCGGCGATCCGGCGCGGGGTACGGGCATCATGAACGGCGAATTGGTTCTGGCGGCCCGAAAACGCAGCCTGGGACCGCACCCGTTTGATACCGACCTGAACAGCCCCCGTGCGGTGGCCGAACTTTATGGGTTTTCCTGGCTGCGTGATCTTGCGGCCTTAAGCGCGCCGGGTGCGCGCGACGGTGCCCAGGCCCTTATCCGTGATTGGCTGCACCATCATGACCGCTGGGATCCGCTGACCTGGTCGCCCGGAACCATCGGGTCGCGGTTGCTGGCCTGGATAAATCATGTTGATTTCGTAACGGAATCGGGTGCGGCCACCCTGCGTGACGACATGGCACAATCCGCCGCGGCCCAGCTGCGCCATCTTGCCCGGACGGGGCGCATCGATAAGGATCGATCCGGGGAGGGCGCCGCCCCCTTCACGGCCGCCGCCGCCCTGATCGCCGGGGCCGTGGCTATGCCGGGCCACGAACCCCTTTTGGCGACAGGCCTGGACCGTCTTCATGCGGCGCTGGCCGGGGGCATTCTGGATGACGGCGGGCATCGTTCCCGGTCACCGGAAACGGCCCTGGCCGTTCTGGGCCGACTGGCGGAGGCACGCCGCGCGCTGACATCAGGCCGCCGGCCCATTCCCGAATTTCTGACCGATGCCCTGGCCCGCATGACTCCGGCCGTGAAATCCTGGGTCCTGGGGGACGGCACCCTGGCATCCTTCAATGGCGGCGGCGGCGGCACCGCATCGGACGTCACGGCGATGCTTTCCGCCGGCGGCGTGCGCGCATCCGCGGCATCCAGCCTGACGAATTGCGGGTTCGAGCGCCTTCACGCCGGATCGACGACGATCGTGACCGACACGGGCGGACGTGGCGGCGCACACGCCGGCGCGATGAGCTTCGAAATGTCTTCCGGTCGGCACCATCTGGTCGTCAACTGCGGCGCCCATCCGGACGACACGACGGAATGGTCCCAGGTCCTGCGGTCGACCGCCGCCCATTCGACCTTGGCCATCAACGACACGGACGCCCTGCCGACCAATAATGGCGCCCCTGCCGATATCGCCATGTCCGTGCGCCGCAACGAACGCGAAGGCAGCACCTTGGTGCAGATGGGGCATGCGGGATACCTGGACGCGTTCGGCATCGTGCACAACCGCGATCTGTACCTTTCCGGTGCCGGCGACGACTTCCGCGGCAAGGACACGCTGGTCGGCGGGGCCGGGGCCTATACGGTCCGCTTTCATCTTCATCCCAACGTCGGCGCATCCGTGCTTGCGGGCGGCGATGCCGTGCTGTTGAAACAGCCGGGCGGCAAGGGCTGGCGCTTCCGCTGTTCAGGGTCGATGCCGGAGTTGGAAGAAAGCGTCTATCTGGGCGACCCCGCCCACCCCCGGCGATGCCAACAGATCGTCCTGCGCGGCGATCACCGCAGCGAGGAAACGGCGATCCGCTGGTCGTTCCTGCGCGAGGGCGCCTAACGCCCGACAGAACCGGCAGATATGTGGACCGAACCCGGGGCTTCTGCTATCAGCGGTCATCGCGCAGGGCGATATTCGCCATGCCTGAACCGACCGGATTGTCTTGCATCATGGACCAACGGCGCGATTTCAACGCCTGGCTTCGCGATTTCATCGCGATCGCCCTGGGACTGACCATTCCGGCGATGGCGTCCGGCCGGGCCGTGCTGCAAGGCCTGGCAGCGGCAGCGCTCATCGCGACCCTCATTCTGGCGGCACGGGACCACGGCATTTTCGCGCGGGCCGGCGAGGCGATCCGCACACGTTTCGGTCTGATCGTCCTGATTGCATTTGGCTGCATGGCAATCAGTATTCCCGGATCCTTGGACCCCCTACGCTCGCTCGATGCCTGGGCCCGCACCTTGGCCTATATGGGCGGATGTGTCCTGTTCTGGGCGTTCATGGATCGTCCCCCCACAACATCTCGATTGATCCACCTGACTTTCATCGCCGGCATGTTCATCGGGTCGGGAATTATCATCCTGGCGCAAACGGGTGTTTTCCTGCCCCTTCAGATATTGCGCAACGATTGGCTTCGCATTTCCATAAATTGGGCTCATCAGGCACCAAAAGCCTATGCCGCCGCCGCCGCCTGCGGCTTGCCATTCCTTGTCTGGGCGGTCTGGCACCACCGCGACAAATGGCGTTGGGTCGCTCTCGTAACGATCGCGTTCATAATCATCATCATTTTCAATGCAGGCAACAAATCGGCCCTTGCCGGCATCCTCGCAGCGCTTTTGGTAGTAAGCCTCGTCATCGCGCTTCGATGCCGTGGGAAATGGCTGATCGCCTGGGCGGGATGGACGGTGATCGTGACCGCCGTGGTTTTGGCCACGGTGTACAGAATGCCGGACGTCACACCTTCCAGCGCGGCATGGCGTTGGATGCCGACACATCTTGTCGACTCGCACCGTCAGCAGATTTGGCATTTCACGCTGTCAAAGATCGCCGAGAAACCATGGGCCGGGCACGGGATCAACGTTATTGAGCGTGTCCAGGGCGCACATGAAAAACCGCCCGGGGTCGATGCGGAATACCTGCCCTCTCATCCCCACAATTGGGCGCTCGAGATTTTGGGGGAAACGGGGATTATCGGGTTTCTGGCTGTGGCCGTTGCCCTTGGCTGGTACCTATTGCGTCACGCCCGGCGTTATAAGATATCCGGCTGCACCACAGAACTGGCCCAAATCGGCCTGATTTGTGTTTTTTGGGGCTCATCTCTATTCAATTTCTCGATCTGGTCATCGTGGTGGCTGATCACGTTCTTTCTGCTTTCCGCCATGACTTCAGCGATCAGCTCGAACCCCCCGGAAATAGCCAGGCATTCTTCCCGCCACACTCTCTGAACCGGCTTGTTCAGCGTTCTTGCCGCCCCAGACGATCAACACGTGGCGGGTATAACCCCGCCTCCCAAACACCAATCATGCGGCTGCGAAACCGCGTGGCTGCTGCAGGAGCAGGGCCGTCCGGCAACCCTTTGTGAAGGGCGACAATCATTGCCTTAGGATGGTCCTTAAGCCAACTTTCAAGCGCTTTCGGCCCATCGGCAATGCCGAACGGACGGGTCAATCGGCCCAGAAAATGGAACTGCCCATGATATTTTCCAAAGGTCACGAAGTCGTACCCTTGGTCTTCGAAGGATTTCAGCTTCTGGGCAAATGGCCGAAAATTATGGGACTCGTCCATCAAAGGGCGCAGCACCAAATGAATGCCGATTATCAGCGATACGGAAAGCGCCGCCATGCGCCAGACCCGGCCCGGTAAGGTGATGCCGGGTTGAACAAAGTACAATAAGATCACCCCGGCCATCATTGCCAACGGCCACATTGTGGCATCGCCGGCCGACGTCGCCCAGGAAGGCTTGAGGTCAAAGGCAAAAGCCGCAGCCAATACGGCCGTAATCAGAGCCGCCAAGCCCGCCGGGACCCATCGGTCAACGACACGCCAGAAATCCGCATCAAATTCCTTGTCCGCCAGGGCACGCGCCAAAAGCAGTGCCAGGGCAGGAAATTCCGGCACCAGATAATGGGGCTGCTTGCCGCTGATGGCTGAAAAAACAGCAAATGCCGCCACAAACCAGACCAGCACAAGACGGACCCCGCCGTCAGCCCCCATTTTCCGCCACTGCCACCGGACCGCGCGCCAAGCGGCCGGCCAAACCATCCAAGGCAGGACCATCCCCGGCAGGATCGCCGCGAACCACCAGAACGGCCGGCCGTGTGCAAAAGAATCGACCATCCGCCCTGCGGATTGCCCCCAAAATATGGCATTGGCATACGCCTCGCCCCCTGCCATCGCAGCCGGAATCGCCCAGGCGAGACCGATGGCCGCGCCGACAAGGACACCGACGGCAACGCCGATATACCACTGTCGCCAGGGCGTCGGCCCGCACAACGCCGGCGCCCACCAAGGAGCCGCCAGTGCTGCCGGGAGCAAATGCAGGAGAATCGCCGGCCCCTTCCCGAGAATGCCGACACCCGCCGCGGCGGCGAACATCAGGAACCCCCGAAGCATCCGGCCGCGCGCGGCTGTGACCAATCCAACGATGCCCGCCACGGTGCACGCTGCGTGCAGCATGTCGAACATGGTCATGGTCGTGAACAGAGTCCAATACAGCGCGCCCATAACCAATGCAGCGGCCACACTGCCGACCTCGGGCCGGTCCGGCCACAACAGGCGCCCCAAGCGCACCATTCCCAGCACAGTCGCCAGGCCAAACAATGGCGCCACCAACCTGGGCGTCCATTCGTTAACCCCGAACACAGCCCAGCCCAGATGCATGCCCCAGAACAAAAGTGGCGGTTTATGGCTGTAAGGCTCGCCATTCAGGTAGGGGACCAGGAAATCGCCCCGCTGCCACATTTCCCAGGCGACCGCGAGATATCGGGTTTCATCCACCGGCAGAAGCGGTCGCGCGGCCAGAGCAAGAGCGATGAGCGCCGTCCACAGGCCGACCGGGAACAGCACGGCACTGGTGCTTTTCATGTTCATGGCTTCTGTTAACTGATCACCCGCAGCAAACCAACGGCTAAGTTGGAAGCGCCCCATATGCCGTAGCCAGGCAGGGAGAGCGCCCTTGACACCTTATGGTCAGACGACTATTCCGCTCTTCGCTGGCGAGATGCCCGGCGCGATGGGTAATGCGGGAGATCACCGATGACATTCGACGATTGGTTGGAACAGCGCTTATCCCTCGTACTGGCCGTAATCTTTTTGGGCTGGGGCGCCTACATGGTCACCATGAAGCTCCACCTCTCTCATTACGGATTGGCAACAGATGATCTCTTCAACTACGTCAATGCGCTCTACAATACGAATTTTCACGACAAATGGTTGTTTTCCGCGCGCTATGAACTGTTGCGAGGACTGCCATCTCTGCTGTTCAACCACTGGCAGCCGACATTGCTTCTGCTTTGGCCCGTGGTCCAGATTGCCGGCGTCGAGGGGTTGCTCGTAATCCAGGCCTTGGCGCCCCTTTGGGCCGCCATATTCCTGGTCAAAATCGCAAGCCATTTTGATCTACGGCCATTCGATCGGCTGGCCGTTGTCGTCATCTGTTTATTTCACCCCAATTTGATGGCGGGTATCATGGACAGTCTTTATGGCTTCCACGGCACCTGTCTCCTGCTTTATTTCGGGGCGCCCATGGCCTGGGCCGCCGTGACCGGCCGCTATGGTCTGGCCTTCGTATTGCTGTTGTTCTTCCTGAATGTACGCGAGAATGCCGCCCTTTACGTGGTCGGCGCAGCCTTGGGCTGGATTTTGTTCACGAACCCTTATTTTCCTGGCCGCCGGGCCCTGATCCTGGCCATTGCGATCGCCGCCGTGACCTTTATCGGCGCTTTGATTGTGGGGCCTCGGCTGGCTGGCGTTGTTCATGAGCATGCGGCCCATGCAAACATCGTCTTGACCCATCCAATGTCCATGGTGACGGCCTTGCGCAAGATGGATCCGGACTGGCACAACCTGATTCTATGGTTATGGCCCGGGTTGGCCGCACCGGGGATGTTTTTAACCATAATCCCCGAATCAATTATATTGATCCTGGCTGAGAAAAAGGCCTCGCATTGGTACGGCATGACGTTGGTGTTTGCCGGCGCTATCGCTGTCGCCAAGGGCCTTCCCCGTATCAGGGCCTTTGCAATAACTCGCGGTAAAGAACAGTGGCTGACCATCATTCTGACCCTGCATATGGCTGCGATCGCCGTCGCCGGACCGAAGGAAGTCTGGGATCAAACACGCAAGCTAGTCACACGGATCGGATACCACGTACCCGCGGAATCGACGGCCAAGGCCCGCGCGGCCATCGACACCAACTGCCGCGTCGCTATTGAATTTCAAGCGATGTACGGGTTCGGCGATCTACCCTATCTTCAATACCCACGTCAGGGCATGAGTTCGAAATACATCATCGCCATTCCGAAGCTGGCGTCAGGACTGACGCAAATGGTGACCGAGAAGAAGGCCGATCTGAACGTGATCTTTCAGGACGACCATCTAACCGTATTCGAAAATCCGGCGGTTCCTTGTGTCCTGTCACTTGAGGCTTACCGCAAGGGAACGGGCTAGGCTTCCCAGCCCACCCGGCATCGATAGGGGAGAGCCGACCGGGATGTCCATGACAGCACAAAAGATTGCCCAAGCCGTCGATCAACGGGCCGCAGCGCTTCTCTGGTTGGTTTTGGCCGCCTGGGCCGCCTTTATGCTGATCATCAAATTTCGGCTGGCCCATTATGGTCTCGCAACGGATGACATCTACAACTACGCCAACGCCCTTTACAACACGAATTTCTGGGACAAATGGCTCTACGTCGCACGCTATGAAACGGGCCGCGACATGCCTTCCCTGGTCTTCGACCACTGGCAGCCAACAACTCTTGTTCTTTGGCCGTTCGTCCTTCTATTCGGGCCGCATTCACTGTTGGTCGTTCAAGCGCTGGCCCCGGTTTGGGCCGCGTATTGGCTGTCGCGAATCAGCCAGTTACAGGGGCTCGGCGGCTTCGACCGGCTGATCCTTACAGGCATCTGTTTATTCAGCCCCTACATGATGCTCGCTGTGATGGATTCAATCGAAGGTTTCCACGCCACGGCCTTGTTGCTGATTTTCGGGGCGCCTCTGGCCTGGGCCGCCGTGATGCGACGGTGGGGTTTGGCCTTGGTGCTGTTGCTCGTTTTTCTGAATGTGCGCGAGAACGCGGCTCTTCACATTCTCGGTGCCGCTGTTGGCTATTGGATATTTCGCAACGACTATTTCGACAGCACGCGACGTAGCTTCATGGCCCTAATCTTGGCGGGGATCGTCTTTTGGATTGGGGTCAAGGGAGCACCAATGCTGGCGAACATATCCAATTTTCACTTCAGCAAAGTGGGCCACGCGGTCGGCATGTCGGAACTTCTCAAGCTCAATTTCACATCCATCGACAAGGATTGGATTGCCTACCTTCTCGGCTTATGGCCGGCGTTGTTCGCTCCCGGCGCGCTGATGACCGTCGTGCCGGAATCGATTGTGCTCTTGGTTGCAGGCAAAAAGATCGTCAATTGGTACGGCATGCTTTTGGTTTTCGCGGGGGCCCTGGCGGCGGTCTTTGGGCTGGCATGGCTCCGCCGCCGCTTTTCCGGGCGCGCGGCACACGCCGCTCTCGGCCTGATCTTGATCCTGCACCTGGCGCTGCTCATGGTGACCAGCACCCGTAACGTCTTGAACAAGTCAGAGGCGATGATCGAAAAATACGGTTTCCATATCCCCATGGAATCGCTCATCCTGGCACGCCAAGCGGTTGACACAGCCTGTCGAATTTCAATTTTTTTTCAGGCGATGAAGGGCTTCGGTGATCTGCCCTATCTTCAATATCCCCACCCGACCCAAGCGGAATGGGCGCGGTTCATCGTGGTCAGCAAGCGGGGAGATCTGAACCTGCTGCACAATCGGCTGCAACAAGAGTTCGTCACGAATATTTCAAAGGAGTTGGTGCTGCGGTTCGAGGATAAATTTCTGGCCGTTTACGAACGCCCAACCATGCCTTGCGTCAAAGAAGCGAAACCCAGAACACGCCCTGGCTGACTATCGGTCACATTCGTTCTGACAGAAATCCGTTTCCTTGCGATAAAGCTTTTCGAACAAGTCTTCGTTACGCGCATATATATCGGCAAAGTCGTCAACAAAGATATTGCCGTCCAAGGTATGCTTGGAACAGGTAACCTGCACCTCACCGGTCGGATCCACACGAATGTTCTCAAGTGAGCGGTTGCACGTGCCCAATGGCTTGTTGGAGCGGTCTTCGTTAAATTCGGTTGATGTCAGCCGGTCGCCCAGAATTCCACGCAATTCCTTGACCACGGAAAAGAACCGTTCTCGACTCATGCGTCGGAACGGGTTGATCGTATTCCGCATACGCGGCAACAGATGCCAGAACCAGAACGTATCAAACAGATCGTTATATTCGCGCGCCAGGATGATGGCTTGGTCAGCATTCTCTTCGAAGGCCGTGAAGTTGATATTAACAACCGGTTTGTCGACACCGCGCGCCACCTTCAATTCTTTTAGCTTGCGTAGGTTGGCCAGCACCCGCTCCAGGTCGTTTACTTCGCGAATTTTTTCATACATTTCCGGGGTCGCGGCATCGATAGAAACAGCCATACGATCGACTTTGCAATCCACCATAGCCTCCATCATTTCATCGGTCAGATGCGATCCATTGGAAACGAAATGCACATACGGCACCTGATAACGGGCCGCGACACGGATGAAATCCGCCAAATGTTTGTTCATGGTCGGCTCCCAGGCACAGGATAGAGCCAGGGAATGGGCATATGGGAACAAGCGTTCCGCCGTTTTTTCGAAATCATCCAGCGACATCAGTTGAGTCCGATGGCCGGTCAAATCGAGAGTATAGCAATACTGGCAACGGTGGTTACAGGCAGATACCGTATCGACCCGTACGGATAAATAGCGTTCACCCCGCTTGCGGCGGTCCATGAGTTTGCGGTGCAAGCTCCCCGCCATGAGCCCGTTCTTGACCTTCCACAAGCCCTGATATGTGCTGTCCGGCAAGATTGAGCGGATGAGTGTTTTCATGAATCCGTCACCGTTGAGGCGCCCTGCGACGTCCTAAAGACCTTGATTGGTTAGGCGGTATATATGGACCGGTCAGAATACGTTCAACAAGTACTTTAGTCGTACACACCCGCGGGCGGAACCGGCGACCGCACCCATAACGTCCAAAACGGCCTCAAAACGACGGCCGACAGGAACCCGCTCATAGTCATCGGAGCGTTGCATAAGTGATTGAAAACGGCAAATACATCCGCCGTACCCGGAGCCCGTTGAATTCCGGTATCGAGATTATTGCCGGGAAGCGAATCAGGCCTGATCGATAATATTTCTCAGGGGTCCGAAAACACGTTTCGTGAATCTTCCAACATCCCATTACCTACATAGAATTCCAGTGATTTTCGTGCACGAAGACTTGACGTTCATAGCATGAACAAGATACGTTCACAGCGTGAACAGAGGGGCACATGTCCAACGGAAAATTCGACGCAAACAGCCGAGCGGAAACGACGCTGGAGCTGCTTGACGCAGTTGCCGAGGACGGCGAAGTTTCCCAGCGCAATCTGGCGCGGCGCCTGGGCGTTGCCCTGGGGTTGACCAATGCAGTATTGAAACGCTGCGTCAAAAAGGGCCTGCTGAAAATTCAGCAGGTTCCCGCGAAACGATATGCCTACTACCTAACGCCCAAGGGATTCGCCGAGAAAAGCCGCCTGACCGCCGAGTATCTGAGCTCTTCGCTGCAGTTCTATCGCACGGCCCGCGAGGAATACACCGAGCTGTTCCGATATTGCGAAACCCGAGAATGGAGCCGCGTGGCTTTGATCGGAACGTCCGATCTGGCGGAGATCGCGTCACTGGCAGCGCCCGGCTCAGGCGTTGAAATCGTCGGCATACTTGATCCGGGCCGCAACGAAGCCGCGTTCGGCGACCAGCCCGTGTTTCAGTCTCTTGAAGATATTGAACCGGCCCGCCGGCCCAAGGCCGTCATCCTGACCGATATCACCGACCCGCAAAGCGCCTACGACCGGTTGGCCGCCGTCATGCCGGTCGAACGGATTCTGTCACCACGCCTGATGCGGATCACGCTGCAGCCCGGCGCCTCCGGGCAGAAAAAAGGAAGCGCTGCATGAATTGGTATGTCGTCTATACCCACGCCCAGAAGGAAGCGGTCGCTCAGCAGCACCTCACGAATCAGGGCTTCGAGGCCTATCTGCCGCGCTACAACCGGCGCTGCCGTCATGCACGGCGCGTCTATTCGGTCATGGCGCCGCTATTTCCGCGATACCTGTTCGTGCGCATGGACCCCAAGACCCAACGTTGGCGTTCCATCAATGGCACCATCGGCGTCAGCTATCTACTGAGCGAGGGGCCGGAACCGTTGCCCATTGACAAGGCGGTGATCGACGCAATCCGCGCGCACGAAGACCGCGGACTTGTGCAGATTGCGCCGCCGGCCTTTGCCAAGGGTCAGAAGCTTTGCGTTACCGATGGTCCGTTCGCCGATATCGAGGGCCTGTTCGAATGCGTGGACGACCAGCAACGCGTTGTCCTTTTGTTGGAATTCATGGGCCGCACCGTGCGAACCCGCTTACCGGGCCACGCCGTTACGGCGGCCTGAACAACCGCCGGCATTCTTCGCCGGCACTGAATCTATGCGCACTTCGGGTGATCCGCTTTCACCCGAAGTGCGGTAGCATGCCTACATCGCCGCAGCCGCCCCGAGCGGGAGCCCTGCGGTAAATCACCCCCCTAATTCAAGGAACCAGATAGAGATGCCCGGGTTTGAGGTTTTTGGTAAGGAAGAGCAGGCTGCCATCAACAAGATTTTCGAGCTCAACGGCGGCATTCTGTTCGCCCATGGATTCGATGCGCAACGCAACGGCGTCTATCGCGTGCGTGAATACGAACAAGCCTTTCGCAGCATTTTCAGCACCCAGTACGCCCAGGCCACGTCAAGCGGATCTTCCGCCATCAAGGTTGGTCTGAAGGCTCTTGGCATCGGCACCGGCGACGAGGTGATTACCCAGTCCTACACTTTCGTCGCCACGGTCGAAGCCGTGTTCGAAACCGGCGCGACCCCAATCATCGTTGATGTCGACGATACATTGAATATGGACCCCAAGGCATTGGAAGCGGCGATCACGCCCCGCACCAAAGCCATCATGCCGGTACATATGATGGGTGAAGCCGCGGACATGGACGCGATCAATGAAATTGCTGCACGTCATGGTCTGCCTGTGGTCGAAGACACAGCCCAGGCCTTGGGTGCCAAGCTGCACGGCAAGCTGCTCGGCACGATCGGCAAGGTCGGCGTGTTCAGCACCGATGCCGGAAAGACTCTCTGCACCGGCGAAGGCGGCATGATCATCACCAACGACGAAGAGGTCTACAAGATCGCCCGGTCGTTCCACGATCACGGTCACGACTACACCATGCAACATGACCGAGGGAACGAGGGTGCGTTGTGCCGTGGATTCAATTACCGCATGACTGAACTACAGGCCGCCATCGGGATTGAACAGCTCAAGAAGCTGGACATGATCGTCGGCGCGCAGAAGGCCAATAAAGCCAAATTGTTGCAAGGGCTTGATTTGGGCATGCCGTTCCGGCGGTCTCTCGACCCGCAAGGCGATAACGGCGAGTTGATCGTGTTCTTTATGCCCGACCGAGACCGCACCGCCGCCTTTACCAAGGCTATGCGCCAGGCCGGGCTCGGCACCAAGAACCTGCCTGATGCCATCAAATGGCATTTTTCCAAGCATTGGGATCATATGTTCCACGACCATCCGCTTTATTCCAATCGGGCCGCCTTGGCTTGGTCCCAATCGGCGGACATCTTGGAATGCTCCATCGCTTTGCCGGTGATGATCATGATGGACGACGCTCGCATCGACTACGTCGTCACCACCCTCAACAAGATCGCAAAGGACGTTCTCTAACCCCGGCCATTGGCCGAGCGGCGGGACGCCAACCCTTGGACCTTGACCTCGCAAGCAAGACTGCACTGATTTCCGGCGCCTCCGGCGGCATCGGACTGGCCATCGCCCGCGCCTTTCTGGCCGAAGGTGCCCGTGTCGCCATCACCGGCCGCACTTCGGACGCCTTGGATCGGGCGCACGACGCCCTGGCCGGCACGGGGCGGGACGGCAACCTTCTGACCATCGCCTGTGATGTGTCTGATCACGAAGGGGCGGCACGCGCCGTCGAAGAAACAACGACGACGTTCGGTACAGTTGACTGTCTGATTCCAAACGCAGGCGCTGCCGGATACCCAGTTGGTTGGAATGTCTCCACCACGGCTTGGCAGGATGCCATTTCCGCCAATCTCTTCACCGGCACCAACCTGGTCACCGCAGCCGTCCCGCAACTGATGAAAGCCAAAGGCGCCGTGACCTTCATTTCATCGATCACGGGAATCGAAGCCCTTCCCGCGCCGATACCTTATTCTGCAGCCAAGGCCGCCATTCACGCCGTCGCCAAGGGCCTGGCGGACGACCTTGCCAAGGACGGCATACGGGTCAACATCGTCGTCCCCGGCAACGTCCTGTTTCCAGGCGGGAACTGGGACCGTAAACTGCAGGACACGGAACGCCGCGTCGGGATCGAAAGCTACATTGCAAGCCAGGTCCCGATGGGCCGGTTCGGCAAACCGGAAGAAATCGCTGACGCCGTCTTATTCCTGTCATCCGCCCGGGCCAGCTTCATCACCGGCGCCAGTTTGACCGTCGACGGCGGTCAGACCCGGTCTTTTACCTGAGCCTCGCCAAAATACGGAGTCTCACAGCTTTCCATGATCCCGATTTTTGAGCCGGTCTTCGAGGGCGCCGAACGCGACTACCTGATGTCTTGTATCGACACGGGTTGGATTTCGTCCCAAGGGGCCTACATCGAAAAATTCGAAGCCGCCTTCGCCGAATATTGCGGTATGCCTGCGGGTGTCAGTACTTCAAGCTGCACAACCGCCCTTCATCTGGCGCTGGTCGCCCTGGACGTCGGCCCGAGCGACGAGGTGATCTGCCCGGATCTGACCTTTATCGCCCCGGCCAACATGATCGCACTTTGCGGAGCCCGGCCGGTCCTGGTCGACGTCGAAGCGGACACCTGGGCCATTGATCCAGCCCGCCTGGAAAATGCGATCACACCTCGCACCAAAGCAGTTATTGTCGTCCATCCTTTCGGTCATGTCGCCGACATGGACCCGATCATGGAAATTTGCGAACGACACGCTATCCCTGTCATCGAAGATGTCGCCGAAGCCCCCGGCGCTTTTTACAAAGACCACATGGCCGGCTCCTTCGGAGTCCTTTCATGCTTCAGTTTCTTCGCCAACAAAATCATGACCACAGGCGAAGGCGGCATGATCCTGACCCGAGACTCCGATCTGGAAAAGCGCCTGCGCATCTATCGCGACCACGGCATGTCGCGCGAGCGGCGTTACCACCATATCGTCGCCGGCTACAACTATCGCATGACCAACATGCAGGCCGCCGTGGGGCTGGGCCAACTCGAACGGATGGACACCATTCTGGCCCGTCGCACCATGCAAGACACACAATACCGCCAGCGCCTGACCGATGGCGGTCTCAGCTACCGCCCGGTACGCGCCAATTGCCGGCCGGTCCATTGGCTCGCCACGATCACCCTGAACGACGCGGCAGATCGTGACCCCTTGTTGGCTCACCTGAAGGACAACGCAATTGATGGTCGCCAGATGGTCTTTCCGGTCCACGAGGCCGTGCCCTATGCCAACACCAACGACCCAGCGGATTTTCCCATCGCAACGTCAATCAGCCACCGGTCCCTGCACTTGCCGTCAGGTATGGGATTGTCGAGTGAAGACGTTGACCATGTCTGCAACCTGGTCATCGACTGGGTTGCTGCGCGGTAGGGTTGGGGGCCGATGACTGACGCTGTTATTTTGGCCGGCGGGCTCGGCACGCGGCTGCGGCCCGCTGTTTCCGATGTGCCCAAGCCCCTGGCACCTGTCAACGGCCGACCGTTCCTCGACCATCAACTTGCTTGGCTGGCGCGCGGCGGCGTGACACGAGCGATCATCACCGCTCATCATCTGGCCGATCAAATCATCCGATTTGCCAAGGACCGCAACGGTTTTCCCATACCCATCGAGGTCGTCCGCGAGCAATATCCATTGGGCACCGGCGGTGCCGTCAAGAACGCCACTGAAGTCGCCAAAGTGCGGGGAACTGCCGTCGTCGTCAACGGCGACACTTACTACCGTTTCAATTTGGCCGGCTTGGCCGCGGCACACGACCAGGGGAACGCTCCGGTCACCATGGCCGTCGCCCGTATCGACGATTGTGCCCGTTACAGCACCGTTGAAGTGTGCGCCGGGCGGGTGACACGCTTCACCCAAGCGGCGGGCGACCGAACCCCCGGCATGGTCAATTGCGGCATTTACATAATGGAGGCCGCCGCCATGGCCGATGCCCCCGAGGGTGCGTTTTCCATGGAATACGACTTCTTCCCGTCCGCCGCTGGCGCGGGACGCCTTGGTGCCCATATCGTCAAGGCCGAGACCGGCAACGAAAACGCCAATGACGGCGGCAAGATCCCCGCATTTCTAGATTTCGGCACGCCCGAATCCTATGCCGCCATCAACCAAGAACTGGGCAAGCGCTAACATCGTGAGCTTCGAAAACATGAATGACGTTCTGCTGCGTGGCGATGCAACCATGCGCGATGCCATGCAGAAACTGAAGCGCAGTGGTGCTGGAATCGTCGTCATCATTGACGACGCGGGCGCGGCCATCGGTGTATTAAGCGACGGCGACATCCGCACAGCCGTCCTGGCGACAGAAACTCTGGACACCTGTGTCGCCGATCACATGACACGTGACTTCGTCTGGGTCGCTGAAGGGGCATCGAAAGAAAGCGTTCTAAAGCTATTCGACAAGCGCATCCGCACAATTCCCATACTCGACGACAGGAAACGTCCGACCGATATCGCGGTGCCAGGCTATCTGGCGCCGATCGGCGAAATCATTGCACGCGCCCGGGCACCTGTGCGCCTGTCCCTTGCGGGGGGCGGTACGGATTTCACGCAACATTTCCTGGAACACGGCGGCAATTCCCTATCGACAACGATGGCGCGCTACTGCCGCGCCACCCTGCGCAAACGCGAAGATACGGAAATCAACATCCACTCTCTGGACCAGGGCCAGTCCATCCATTTTTCCCACCTCAAGAACATCACCTATGACGGTACGTTAGACCTTATCAAGGCCGCCATTAACGTCCTGCGCCCAAGTCATGGATTCGACTTGGAAGTTGATAGCGACGTGCAGCCGGGAACCGGACTGGGTGGATCGGCGGCGGTTCTGGCCGCCATCATCGGATGTTTCAGCGAATTCCGTAACGACTATCTGGACGACTACACCATTGCTGAATACGCCTACGAGGCGGAACGGGTGGAATTGGAAATCGCCGGCGGCTGGCAAGATCAGTACAGCACCGTGTTCGGCGGTTTCAACTTCATAGAATTCAGCGCTGAAAACAATCTGGTCATGCCCATGCGCATCTCTCTGCGGACACGTCATGAATTGGAGGAGCGCTTCCTGCTCTGTTACACGGGAAACGGTCACAAGGCCGCCGCCATCCAGAATATCAACCGTGCCCGGCCGGGCGGCGACGCCGCCATGGCCACCTTCTCGGAAGAGGTCAAGTCGATCGCCAAAAACATGCGCACGGCCCTTCTAAAGGGTCACCTCAGCGACCTGGGCGAGATGCTCCACGAAACCTGGGAATTGAAAAAACGCATCACCCCCGGCGGCACCTCTTCTGACTTGGACACAATCTACGAAACCGCACTGGCGGCCGGCGCCGACGGCGGGCGGCTGCTCGGCACGGGCGGCGGCGGGTACTTTCTGTTCTTCTGTAAACCGTTCCGGCGAGGCGATGTCACCCGCGCCCTGACGGCGCGCAACCTCACGACAGAAAACGTCCTGCTAGATCATGACGGCCTGCAAACTTGGACCACACAAGCCTGATGCAAGTTTATGCCTCCACCACGTTCCTGGGCGATGGCACCACTGATTTGGCGGAACCACTCGGTCTGCTCGCCGGTCTGGACCTGGATGGGGTCGAACTTGGTTCGACCCACCGTTGGCAGGCTGACCTCGCGACCGAGGTCGAGCGCCTGTGGTCGAAACCACGGTTGACGCATAATTATTTTCCGCCGGCCGAGAATGACATGGTTCTGAACATCGCCTCGTCGGATCCGGACATCCGCGGCCGCTCTATCGCCCATATGAAACACTGTCTGGCTTTCGCCGCTGATATCGGTGCATCACTGTATACTATTCACCCGGGCTTTTTAGCCGAACCCAAAGCCATCGGGAACGATCCATCTGCCCGCCGTTTCGATTTTCAGTTCAGCCGCGAAAACACACCCCACGACCGGGCCTTTGCCCTGATGATCGATGCCTTGAAGGACCTGGTTGAGGCCTCGGCAATGGCGGGCGTTGGCCTTGCCATCGAAACCGAGGGCTCGCTGACTTCGGCCGGCGTGACCTTGATGGAAGAACCGGCCGAGTACGACCATCTGTTCGACGCCATCCCCGAGGGCCTGTCGATCAATCTTAATTTGGCCCATACGAGCCTGGCCGCAAAAGGCCGGGGGTTCGACATGATGGCCTTCATCGACCGGCTGCGCCCTCATATCGCCGCCGTCGAAATCAGCCATAACGACGGACACGGCGACCAGCACCGCCCGTTAGATGCGGACGCACCTGCCCTGAAATGGGTTCCTCACCTGCCCGACGTGCCGCTGATACTGGAATTCCGCTGCGCCGAAGTCGAAGACATCCAGCGTAGCGCAACGATCCTGCGAGCAACAGGAGCCGAGTCATAAACAACATTCACCTCAAGAATCGGACGATCGGGCCAAGTCATCCGTTGTTCTTCATCGCTGAGGCCGGAGTCAACCACAACGGCGACTTGGACATGGCGCTAGAATTGGTCGATGCCGCCGCCGAGGCCGGTGCCGACGCGGTCAAGTTCCAGACCTTTCGCGCCGAAAGTCTGATCACCCGAACAGCACCCAAGGCGCCCTATCACACGGAGACAACCGGCCCGGACGAGAAGCAAAGCTGGTTCGAATTGTTAAAAACCCAAGAGCTGACCCGCGACATGCACGTTGCGATTTTGGAACGGTGCGCCCAACGCGGCGTCCTGTTCATGTCGACGCCCTATGACAACGACAGTGTCGATCTTTTGGATGATCTTGACATCGCACTTTACAAGGTGGCCTCGACCGATGCCAACAACACCCCGTTTCTGGAATACATGGCCTCCAAAGGCCGGCCCATCATTTTGTCCACCGCCATGTGCACGCTGGACGAAGTGACCGCGAGCGTTGCCGCGATTCGCGCCGCCGGGGTCGACGATCTGTTGGTCATGCAATGCACGGGCAGCTATCCGGCCCCCGTAAACGAAGCCAACCTGCATGCCATGACGTCGATCGCCGAGGCCTGCACCGTCGCCGTGGGCTATTCGGACCATACGCCGGGCATGGAAGCCGCCATCGCTGCCACAGCCCTGGGTGCCAGTGCCTATGAAAAGCATTTTACCCTGGATCGCAATTTGCCCGGGCCGGACCATCGGGCATCATTGGAACCGGGGGAACTGATCGACTTGGTGCGCGCCGTGCGAACAACCGAGGCCGCCCTCGGTGATGGCGTCAAACGGGTCATGCCCTGTGAAGAAATCAACCGCCAGCGGCTGCGCAAAAGCATCCTAGCCAAACGCGACATCGCCGCCGGTGAAGTTATTAGCCTGGACGACCTGGCGATCAAACGTGCCGGCGGCCTGGGCCTATCACCAGACCGATACAGCGATGTGGTCGGCCGCCGGGCAGGCCGGACGATCACGCTCGAACACCCCATCACCCTGGAAGATCTGGACTAGTCCGCAAAGGCGCATGTCGCCCGGAGCGCAAGGCACTGGGTTAAATCCATATCCTCCTGTCTAAGAAAGACGGACGACCATGAAAATTCTCGTTACCGGCGGCGCCGGATATATCGGCTCCATCCTGGTGCCCGAACTTTTGGTCCGGGGCCACGAAGTCGTGGTGCTGGACAATTTCATGTTCCGCCAGGCAAGCTTGTTGCAGAACTGCGCCGACCCGAATTTTTCCGTCATCCACGGCGACGTCCGCGATACTGCGCTGATGGAGAGCGTTTATTCCAAATTCGACATCATCGTGCCCTTAGCCGGAATCGTCGGCGCACCCGCCTGCGCCCGCCATCCCGAGACCACCCGCCAAGTCAACCTTGAAGCAATCCGCCACATGGTGAAACACCTGTCGAAGGACCAACGGGTCATCAATCCGGTGACCAATTCGGGATACGGAATCGGTGAAAAAGGCACCTACTGCACGGAACAAAGCCCCTTGAACCCGATTTCCCTCTACGGCATCACCAAGGTCGAGGCAGAGAAGGTTCTATTGGATTGGGGGAGCGCCGCCTGTTTCCGTCTGGCCACCGTGTTCGGTATATCGCCGCGCATGCGCCTGGATTTGCTGGTCAATGATTTTACGTATCGCGCCGTCAACGATGGTTTTATCGTGCTGTTCGAATCCCATTTCAAGCGCAACTACATTCATATCCGCGACGTGGTCGGCGCCTTCGTAATGGCCTTGGACGATTGGGACAATTTCAAGGGCGAAACCTTCAACGTCGGCCTGTCCGACGCGAACCTATCGAAATGGGAGCTTTGCGAGCGCATTAAGCAAGCCCTGCCCAAGTTTTATTTCGTCGAGGCCGCCGTCGGCGAAGACCCGGACAAGCGTGACTACATCGTCAGCAACGATAAGATCGAAGGCCGGGGTTGGCGCCCGAAACACAGCCTGGACGCGGGTATCCGCGAACTGATCAAGGGCTACACCATGATCCGCAATGGCGGACAGTTCGATAACCTCGGATAAGGCGGATTGGTCAAAATGAACGTGCAATCCTTTCAAGCCCCGGCCAGCGTCCGCCAGCAGCTGGATCTGAGCGATCGCATCTGCATCATCACAGGCGGGGCCGGCTTTCTGGGCCGCCAGTTCGCAGAAGCCGTCGCCGAGATGGGCGCGACGCCGATCCTGTTCGACTTGTTGCCCGAAACTCTGGCCGAGGCACAGGCCGCGGTCGCGGAAACCTCTCCCCGCTGCGAGACGGAACAGGCTGATGTCACCGACGCAGCATCGTTACGGACCGCCGTCGGCCGTGTCCTTGAGCGCCACGGACAGATCGACATTCTGATCAATAACGCAGCCCTGACCAAGTATGGCTGTGACGCGGACCCGGACAAGTTCTTCGCCTCCTTCGAGGACACCAGCCGCGCCGTCTGGGAACAGGGGCTTAATGTCAATCTGACCGGCACGGCGCTGACCTGTCAGATTGTCGGACCGATCATGGTCCGTCAGGGCAAGGGATCGATCATCAACATCGGCTCCGACGTCGGCATCATTAGCCCGGACCAGCGGATTTACGAACCGGACGGACAGGATTACGAAGGCCAGGACTTCAATACACCGGCCTTCTATGCCGTCTCGAAGGCCGGTGTCATCCATTTGACCAAGTTCCTGGCGACGACGTGGGCGGCCAAGGGTGTGAGGGTCAATGCTTTCTCGCCCGCCGGGGTCTTCCGTGATCACGAACAAGGATTCTACCGCATGCTGGCCTCGCGCATCCCCATGGGCCGTATGGGAGCAGTCAACGAATACAAGGGAGCGATCGTCTTCCTGGCGTCGGACGCATCTTCGTTCATGACCGGCCACAACCTGGTCATGGACGGCGGGCGGACCATCTGGTAGGCGAGCGATGTATTTGATCGGCACAATGCAGGGGCGCCTCGTACCCATGGTCGATGGACGCATCCAGGCATTTCCGCGCGACGATTGGGAACGGGAATTCACCTTGGCCGCCGAGGTTGGGTACGACACCATGGAGCTGACCATCGAGATGGCGAGCTACGATATCCATCCGGTGTCCACCCCTGCGGGCCGCGATCGGATCAGGCAGGTCAGCCGGGACACAGGCATCGCCTTGGCGGGCCTGTGCTGCGACGTGTTCATGGAACGGCCGCTGACGGCGGCTGCGGACGATGCCCGCGAATCATCGGCTGACATGTTGGTTAATCTGATCCGCGCCTGCGGCGAATTGAACCTGCCAATGATCGAGATTCCCGCCATGGGTGACAATTCGTTGAAACATCCGGCGGCCCGCGACCGCGCGCAGCAGGTACTGGAAAGCGCCCTGCCCTTGGCCGAAAACGCGGCGGTCGACGTGATCCTGGAATCGGACCTGGCCCCGGCCGATCTGGCCGCCTTCATGGACCAAGTCGATCATCCACGCCTGGGCATCAACTATGACACTGGCAACAGCACCTGGTTCGGCTTCGATCCGGACGATGAGTTGCCTCGCTATCATCATCATGTTCGCAATATCCATATCAAGGATTGCACCGTGAAGGACTACAGCGTGCCGCTTGGCCAAGGCGAGACTCGGTTTGACCGCGTCTTCGCCTTGTTGCGTGACTTTGAATACAACGGCGATTTCGTCATGCAGGCCGCGCGGCAAGACGACGACCTCAAGGCCGGACGTGACTATCTCGCCTTCACCCGAAAATTGGTGACACGATGGTTGCAGTAAACGAACGGCGCGGCGCGGTGGACACCAGTTGCCCGGTCTGCGGCAGCACCGAGTTCGGCACGGTGGATCTGCCCGTACGGCATGCGGCAGGTGTGGCGATCCACATCTGTGGCGAGTGTGAATTGGTCTATCTTTGGCCGCAGCCGGACGCCGCAACCCTGGCGGCCTTCTATACCGCCGAATATCGTGACGTTTATGAAGACCCGACACCGGCTGAACGCCACGAACAGGACCTTCCTGAGGCACGCCTGCGAGCGACCAGAATCACCCCCCTGGTCAACGGTGATGAGCGCCTCCTAGAAATCGGCAGCGGCTCCTTCGCTTTTCTCAAGACCATCGCGCCGACGGTCGGGTTTTCTTTGGGCATCGAGCCGGATGATAAAACTCGCGCCTGGTTCGCCGAAGCTTCAGACCTTCGCACCCTACCGGACATCGGCGCCTTAACAGCGGAAGACGGCCACTTCGACCTGATCGTCATGTTCCATGTGCTTGAGCACTTGCCGGACCCGGTCGGATATCTTTCTTATCTGCGTGGCCTGTTGAGCCCGGGGGGGCATATCGTAGTCGAAGTCCCGAATGCGAATGACGCATTGATTTCATTGTACAATATCGAGGCCTTTCGCCGCTTCTATTACAGCATCGCCCATCTGACTTATTTCAATCCAACCTCCCTTGACCATTGCGCTCGGGCGGCCGGCCTAACGGGGAAAGTCACAGGCGTGCAGCGCTATGACTTAAGCAATCATCTTCATTGGGCACAACACGGACGCCCAGGCGGTCAGGCCGTCTACACCGATACTATCAGCGCGGCAACCAACAACGCTTATGCCCGCGACCTGATTAACGCCGGCAAGGCCGATACGCTTTGGGGCGTCTTCCAAGTCGACGGACCCGCCGGTTAACCACGAAGCATCACATGGCATTCAACAGCCCCTTTATCATCATCGGTGCCGGCGGTCATGCCGGCGTCGTGCTTGATTTGCTTCTTGAGCAGGGTGCCGACGTTCTGTTTCTGACCGATACGGATGCCGGGCGGCATAACAACGTCGTTTTGGGCGTGCCCATTGCTGGCGACGACGCACGTATAGACGATTATACCCCGGATATGGTGAGCCTTGCCATGGGGTTAGGCATTTCCGGGCGAGGACATGAGCTCATGGCGAACACACACCGGCGCCTATGCATCGCCCGGGATTTCGCCAAACGCGGGCATCGATTTCCGCCGCTGATCCATTCGGCTGCCTCGATCGGACGCAATGTGACGCTCGGAGACGGTGCACAAGTCATGGCTGGTGCCGTGGTTCAGCCTAATTGCCGAATCGGCGCACACGCAATAATCAACACCGGCGCCACAATCGATCATGATTCATCAGTCGGCGACGGCACGCACGTGGCACCAGGCGCAACCCTCTGCGGCCGTATCGCTATCGGCGATGCATCTTATATCGGGGCCGGCGCGACGGTGGTCAACAACAGGACATTGGGCAATCGCGTTTTCGTCACCGCCGGCACGGTGGTAAGTGCCAACGCAGCGGACGACAGCCGGCTGTCGGGGAGCCCCACGAAGGCAGGCCCGGAATGAGCAACGACTACCACGACTACGTCATCAAGGACGGGAAACTGGTCGGCAAGTTCGAAGAGATGTACCAGAATTGCGAAGACCCGTGGGACCGCGCCAAATTATCCGGCAATTCACAATCCGACTGGCTTTTACAGCGGGCCTGTTCGGTCATCGCTGCGGAAGCGGGCGCCTGCCGGGCCATCGACCTGGGCTGCGGTGTCGGCCAATCGGTTAAGGCGATCGAAAATATCGCCGATCGCATCGCCGGCGTCGACATTAGTGCGACGGCAATCGCCCGGGCGACGGCGGCCTTGCCAGACCACGCCTTCGCCGTCGGCGATCTCAAGGCCTTCATGTCCCACAACGACGCCTTCCGGCAGATCGAACTTGGGGAATACAACACTCTCATCCTTTGTCATTTGACTTGGTACATTCTGGAAGATCTTGCAGATTTTCGTAACTGGCTGGCGGAAAACTGGGCAGGCCGTTACGTCGTCCATGTTCTTGCCGTTTATCCGCCGGGTGTTCAGAAATATGGCGCTGACCTGTTTACCGATCACGCAGGCATTCTGCGCTGGTTCGACTGCAATTATCTGGAACACGGCCGCATGACCCAGACCGTCGACGGGCAGAACCTGGACATCAGCTATTTTCTGGCCCGCGTGCCGGAAGAAGCCCCCGCCCGATGACCAATACCATGCCCCGTACCGTTCTGATCATGCAGGCTCGCATGGGTTCGACCCGCCTGCCCGGCAAGTCAATGATGGACCTGGCCGGGCGGCCTCTGGTCGGCAGAATCATCGAACGCGTCAAACGCTGCGAAACACCGGACATCATCGTCTTGGCGACGACGGAAAAACCCGAGGACGACCCCTTGGCGGCACTTGCCAAGGAACACGGCATCCCCTGTTTTCGGGGTGCCGAGAACGATTTGGTAAAACGCTACCTCGATGCGGCGGCGCTCTATGACGCGGAGTTGATCTTGCGCCTTCCCGCCGACAACGCCGCACCCGAGCCGTCGGAGATCGACCGCATGGCCCGCCATCATCTGACCCGGGGACATGCCTATTCGACAAACCTTGTGCCAATCCTGGGCAACGGGTATCCCGACGGAATCGGCACCGAAGCCATTGACCCGCAAGCCCTGGCCTGGGTCGGTGCGAATGTCACCGATCCGCGACGCCGCGAACATCCGCATCTCAACTTTTTCGATTTCGACAACGACCGTGCCGCCGACCCAAACCGATTCAAGGTCGGCACGGTGACATGTCCGGCCGAATTCGCGCGGCCGGACCTGGTGATCGACGTCAACACCGCCGAGCAGTATGCCTATTGCAAAGCGATGTATGAATATCTCTACCCGCACAATCCCGAATTCCACATCACGGATATTATCACCTGGCACGACACAGTCTGGGTGCCTGAACATGGCGAGCCCAATTTTCACCGATGAACCGCCAGTACGTCATTTTCTATTGGCATCTATTTTCCGAACGGGATTGGGTGCGCTTCGATTGCGATCAAATGGCTGCGCGTGGCTATCGCGTACGGATCATACAATTGGGCAGTGCATTAGGCAGATTGCGGCTGCAAGACCTGGCCCGCGAAGGCACGGTCGCGGCACCCCAAGCGGAAACCCCGGAAACGCAGGAAGATATCCTACGGGTTTTGGACGGACTTTCCCCTTCCGATCTGATCCTTGTGATCTCTCCGCTGGAGTCCCGGTATTTATGGCTGAATGTTGAATTGGGGCGGCGAAAAGTGCCCTACGTTCAATTGAACCTTGGGCGCCTGCCGGATCGCATCACTTTTCGACTGTTAATACAGCGGGGTGGGCTCCGTGCGTTGGCCGGCCTTCTGCCGGCCGCCCGGCATATGGCTTACCGCCTGAAATTTCATCTTCGTCTGCTGGGGGAAATGGGGTTGGACTACTTTCGCATCCCGGGGCCCCTGCTGTGGGGACGAGCGGGATCATCGCGGGAGCTGTTCTCCACAGAGGGCATTCATCTATGGCGCAGCAAAATCGTCGAGCTGGAATCGTTCGACGTCGCCTGGGCGCGCCGGGGCGATGCGATGGACACCGGCCTGGGTGATGCTCCTTATGCCGTTTATGTGGATGAGGCGCTGCGCGATCACCCGGACTACACAATCATCGACTTTCCACCACCGATCCAAGGTGAAGGTTTTTATCAGGCCTTAAAGCAATTCTTCGATCAGGTGGAAAGCCAATTGAACCTCAAAGTGATGGTGGCACTCCACCCAAAGGCCAATTATCAACCGCAGGAACTGGAACATCTGTTTGGTGATCGTATCGTCACTTCAGGTCAGACAGCCCCATTGATCAAAAATGCGAGCCTTGTATTCATGCATAACAGCACCTCGGCGTCTTATGCGGTGCTGTATCGCAAGGCGATCATGTTCCTGACCAGTGATCAAATAGACCGGTCCTGGCTACGTGCGGATTTGGAGGCGCGGTCATCCTGGCTGAATCAGCCGATCATCAATATCGATGATGTTTCCCGCGACCATTGCATTATCAAGCCGCTTGCCGTGGACGAAGCCATTTACGCCGAGTTCGAAGACAGCTTTCTACGCACCCAAAATGCCCGGCGCGGCTCGGCGATCTGCGCGATTGCCGAACAATTCGAAGAGATGTCCCCTGTAACAGGCGACTGATACGAACCTGTCCGTACAGATGATTCATAGAAAACGGAAGAGAGTCTTGGGCACATTAGACGATAGATCAATACTGATTACCGGCGGCACCGGTTCCTTCGGGCGTGCGTTCGTCCGCCATATTTTGACCCATCATCGAGCAAAGCGCCTGGTCGTGTATTCGCGCGACGAATTGAAGCAATTCGAAATGGCCAATGAAGTGAACGCGCCCAATCTGCGTTATTTTATCGGCGACGTGCGTGATCGCGGCCGCTTGGAACGCGCCTTGAACGGCATCGATACAGTGGTCCATGCCGCGGCCATGAAGCAGGTGGTAGCATCGGAATACAACCCTATCGAATGCATCATGACAAACGTCATGGGAGCGGAAAACGTCATCAATGCCTGTATCGATACCGACGTGAAGCAGGTCGTCGCTCTTTCCACTGATAAAGCCGTCAACCCCATCAATCTATATGGCGCCAGCAAACTTTGTTCTGACAAGCTGTTCGTCGCCGCCAACAACATTGCCGGCACCAACGGTTGCCGTTTCTCGGTCGTACGCTACGGCAACGTCATTGGTTCGCGCGGCAGTGTGGTGCCCGTGTTCCGCAAGCAAATGGCGACCGGAAAGCTCTGCATTACCGATCCGCGCATGACGCGTTTCTGGCTGACCATCGATCAAGGCGTCAGGTTTGTCATTCGCGGATTATCCATGATGCAGGGCGGCGAAGTCTTCGTGCCGAAGATCCCCTCCATGCGCATTCCCGATTTAGCCACCGCCATGGCACCCGACTGCGAACAGGAGATCACCGGCATTCGCCCCGGCGAGAAGCTTCACGAAATCATGATTCCCGTCGACGAGGCCCGTCAAACGGTGGAGTTCGACGACTTCTACATCATCCGTCCCGACTTCCATATGTGGAAACCAGACAACAAGTATATCTACGACGGATTGACCGGCGCGCCCGTGGCCGAGGGGTTTTCCTACACCAGCGATGGAAACGACACTTGGGTCAATGCTGAAGAGTTGCGCACCATGATCGGAACGGAGGACTAAGGTGAGCCGTCCCGTCATCGGGTATGGACGTCAGACCATCGGCGAGACCGATATCGCTGCGGTCGTCGAGGTGCTGAAAGGCGATTACCTGACCCAGGGACCTGCCGTCGAACGGTTCGAGGCCGCGTTGGCCGAAAAGGTCGGCGCCCGCCATGCCGTGACCTGCACCAACGGAACAGCCGCTCTGCACCTGGCCTGCCTAGCGGCGGGCCTGGGGCCGGGCGACACAGCTTTGGTTCCGGACATGACCTTCGTCGCCACGGCCAACGCCCCGCTTTATTGCGGCGCCGAGTCCCGGCTAACGGACATTGATCCCGAGACCCGCGCCATAGCCCCCGACAGCGCCGCTCGATTCGCCCGTTCGGACGCCGGCGCCAAAGCGATCCTGCCCGTGCATTTTGCAGGCTTGGCCACAGCCATCGCCGACATTCGCGCCTCTGCGCCCGATTTGATCATAATCGAAGATGCCTGCCATGCCTTGGGCGGCACCTATGAAGACGGCGGCCCGGTCGGAAATTGCATTCATTCGGACATGACTGCATTCTCGTTCCATCCGGTCAAACCCATCACCACGGGCGAAGGCGGCGCGGTAACGACCAATGATGACACCCTAGCTTATCGCCTGCGCCTATATCGCAACCACGGGATCGAACGCGACGCCGACAAATTGACCGGCGAGTCGATGGGGCCCTGGCTTTACGAACAACAAGCACTAGGCTTCAACTACCGAATGACGGACCTGCAAGCAGCACTCGGACTGGCGCAACTCGCGCAGCTCGACAGTTTTCTTGCTCGGCGCAGGGAAATTGCCGCTTTCTACGACGACCGGCTGGCCGGCTTGAACCACGCAACCTTGCCCCATGCCCACCCGGAGCAGCGCCGCCGGTCGGGTTTGCACCTCTATCATATCGATATTGATTTCCACACCCTGGGCCGCAGCCGTGCCGATTTAATGTCCGATCTACGCGATGCCGGCATAGGCACCCAGGTCCATTACATTCCAATTCACCACCACCCCTATCACCGCGATCGCGGTGTGGTGGGAGGCGGCGGTTTCCCAGTAACAGAAGACCACTACCGCCGGACCCTTACCGTCCCCCTGTTCCCGACCATGACCGACGGCGAGGTCGAATATATCGCGACGGAATTGGGCAAACGACTCAACTAACAGCCAGACGAAAGATGAGATCGGAATCAATCATGCAGCACGCGGATACTTATTTTGAACAGGTTCAACAAATCGCCGCAGGCATCGCTAAGAACCAGGTCGAAAAGTTGGTTTCAGAATTGGTCGAACTACGCGACCGAGGAGGGCGCCTGTTCGTCTTAGGTGTCGGCGGCAGCGCCGCCAACGCGTCGCACGCGGTCAACGATTTTCGCAAGCTCTGCGGTATCGAGACTTATGCACCGACGGACAACGTGTCGGAATTAACGGCGCGAACCAATGATGAAGGCTGGGAAACGGTTTTCGCCGGTTGGCTGGAAACAAGCCGTTTATCATCGAACGACGCCATATTCGTATTTTCCGTCGGCGGCGGAAACGTGGAAAAGAACGTCAGCGTCAATCTGGTACGTGCCCTCGACGCGGCCAAAACGGCGGGCGCCAAGATTATGGGCGTGGTCGGCCGCGATGGCGGTTATGCCGGTCAGATCGGAGATACCGTCGTCACGGTCCCGGTGGTCGACAGTAATCTAGTGACTCCTCATACGGAAGCCTTTCAGGCTGTCGTCTGGCACTGCTTGGTATCGCATCCGGACCTGCAGGTCCGCGCGACCAAGTGGTAACGGCGTCGCGCGAGCAAACGGCGAAGGCGACATCAGCAAACGTCATGGCATCAAGGCTGAAGCAATCCCGCCTGCCGGCTGCCCTCATCCGCAGCCTTGCCGTGCTGCCGATGTTTCACCTCGCGCGGTTTTTCCTCGACCAGATGTTCTTGGTCAGATTGGACAATCCACGGATCCGGCCTGTTTTCTTTGCCCACCCCCTGTCACTTTTATGCCGCACCTTGAACTATTTCGGCCGCCTATTCAGACACGAGTACAATGACTACGCCCTGACACGTTACGCCAAATATCAGCGCCATCATTACGGCCCCGACGGTCGCGGGTATTTTTCATATGACAACATATCCGATACCGACAAGATCAAGCTTTACGGTTATCCCGAAGGGCGCCTTGGCTCGTTCATCGACGCCTACGGGCCGATCCTCGACTATCGCAACGGCGACCGGTTTTTCGATTGCGGCTGCGGGCGCGGGCAGAATGTGAAGGTTCTATTGGATCGTTTCGACCGCTCCGAAATTCGGGCCCTGGACATCAGCGCAGAAGCCGTCAGCATCATCGATCTGGCAACCAAGGGCGAACGGGTTGCGACATCTTCGGGCGATGTTACTGATCCGGCCATCCTCGGCACCATCGCCGACAAATCCTGCGACCACGCGATTATATCCCATGTCTTTTCGCTCCTTATCTGTCCGGGGCTAGAGAAGACCAAGGCAGCCCGAGCCCATGTCGTGAAAGAACTTCTGCGGATCGCCCGCAAGTCGGTGTTGATCATCGATGAACCGGCCGCGATCTCTGATCACGAACGGTTCGTAATCGAACAATGGAACCGAGGGTTTTTCGCTGAATATTTGCCAAGGTACTTTCCGGCCGAAGGCGGGCGAATCTACCGTATGCGGGCCGGTCTATCAGAAGGGATTTTGTTCGTATGCGATTGACCCCGGCACGCGCTGTGTTTTTGGACCGGGACGGCGTCTTGTCCGAAACTGACGTTCGTGGCGGCAAGCCCTACGCACCCATGCGGTTCGAGGATTTTCACCTGACAGACGAGGCCCGTCCCGCCCTCGATCGCTTAAAGGAAGAAGGCTTTTTGCTGGTCGTGGTTACCAATCAACCCGATGTTGGAAACGGCCTGGTCGCGCGGGAAATTGTCGAACGTATGAACGACAACCTGGCCACTTTGTTGCCCGTCGACGCGATAAAAACCTGCTTTCATGCGCAAACCGATGGCTGTCTCTGCCGCAAACCAAATCCTGGGATGCTGACAGATTCAGCCGAGGAATTGAACATCGATTTGTGTGCAAGTTTCATGATCGGCGACCGCCGAAGCGACGTGGACGCGGGTGCCCGCGCCGGATGCACGACCATCTTCATTGATCGGGAATACGGTGAACCGCCGCCAACCCATCCTGATTTCACCGTTATCTCGCTAAGGGAAGCCGTGGACATCGTCCTGTCCCATTGCGAGGCCACTGATAAGCTGAAAAGGACGAGCCGATGACCGCAATCGACAACCTCAAGATTAAACTGTTCGCTGACGGCGCCGACCTGGACAGCATGCTCGCGCTTTACGCCGACTCCAGAATCAAGGGCTTCACAACCAACCCGACTTTGATGCGCAAAGCCGGTATTCAGGACTACGAAGCCTTCGCCCACCAAGTGCTCAAAGCGATACCTGACCGACCCGTAAGCTTTGAGGTGTTTGCCGACGACCTGTCGACCATAGAACGCCAAGCAGAAACCATTGCTGCATGGGGTGACAACGTGAACGTCAAAATTCCTGTCACCAATACCCAAGGAGAATTCACCGGCCCGATCATCGAACGGCTTTCGGCGCGCGGAGTTCAATTGAACATCACCGCGATCTTCAGCCTTGCCCAAGTCGAAGCTGTCGCCGGAGCCTTGGCGCCGGAAACGCCGGCGATCATTTCCGTGTTCGCCGGCCGCGTCGCCGATACGGGCCTGGACCCCATGCCCCTGATGGCTGAATGCCGTGAAGCACTCGGCGGAAACCCCAATTGGGAGCTGCTGTGGGCCAGCCCGCGTGAACTGCTGAACATCTTTCAGGCAGATGCCGTTGGCTGCCACATCATAACGGCCACACCAGACCTACTCGCCAAACTTTCCGGCGTCGGCAAGAACCTCGAAGCATTCAGCCTCGAAACCGTGGAAATGTTCTTCAATGATGCGCAATCGGCCGGATACACCATCAATATCGACCACCCAAGCCAGACCACCGCGTAATCCGTCGCAAGACTTCAGATCGCACAAGGCTCTAAGCACAATCAATTAGCATGACCGTTATCGAAAGCCTTAAATTCGTCTTTGCCAACCTGGATAGGCGCATGCGCCAAACGTTGGTTCTGGGCGCCGTTGCCCTGACGGCGTCGGCAGTGTTCGAACTTATGGGGATCGGCTTGGTCTTTCCCATTGTCCAATTGCTGGCTGCAGACGACCTGCACAGCCAACATGCGTTCCTGCGTCAGGCCGCCGCACTGTTATCGATCGAAACTCCGGTTGACCTTGCTCTGGCTGGCATAATTGCGGTCTTCGTCCTGATCGTTACCAAAGGCGTGCTGTCCCTGATCTTCGAATACTGGCTGTCTCGCCGGGTTCTCGACGGTCGGCATCAAGCCATGTTGCGGCTGTTCGATGCCTATCTGGGGGCCCCATTGGAATGGCACGATAATTCCAATTCAGCGACGTTGCTGCACCGGCTCAACACCTGTTGCAATATTGCGTTCAATTCCTCGGTCCTTAGTCTGATCGGCATCATCAGCGACACCATCCTCGCCATCGGGATGACGGCCATCCTGATTTACACCTCGCCGCTGGCCGCCGGCCTCGGTTTGCTTGCCGGCATCGTCGGACTGAAATTGAATAATATGGTCTTGGCGCCGCGCATCCATGCCGTGTCGAACCACAACCACAATCTCGCGCGGGAATTGAGCATCCTTGCTCTTGAGGCGATCCGCGGGATTCGCGACGTACGGCTGCTGTCTTGTGAATCCTTCCTTTCCAAGAATTATGACCAGGTCCTGAGCGGTTTGACCGATGCCCAGGCGAACATGCGGGTCTATCAGGTGGCACCCCGCTATCTTTTCGAGATCATCGCCGGCGCCTTCATTCTGATCGTCTTCCTAATCCTTGTCGCCGATTTGGACAAAACGGTCATCGTGCCGACCATGGCGCTTTACGCCGTCACTGCCATGCGCCTTTTGCCAGCCGTTGCCCGGGCTGCATCACAAATCAACCAACTGCGCGGGCTCGTCCCCGCTGCAATGGAACTGAAAACCGAAACTGAAACTCTTGGCCGGAACCTTTTCCTTGAATCGGCGAACTGGACCGCCCGTAACGGCAATCGTCGCAAAAACAGCATGCGACGGAATCTGTCCCTGGACCATGTCTCGTTCCGATACGGCGAAGGTGTGCCCGTACTGAACGACGTTTCAATCACCATCGAACGAGGCCAGTCCGTCGCGATCGTCGGAGCATCCGGCGCCGGAAAATCGACATTGATCAACCTGCTTCTCGGCCTATATCAACCCAGTCAAGGCGCCCTGATGATCGATGGGGAAAAATTGGACCCGAACCTGTCCGCCTATGCCCGAAATATCAGCTTGGTGCCGCAACAGATTTTCCTTGCCGACACCAGCATCCGGCGCAACGTCGCCTTCGGTTTGGCCGACGGCGAAATCGACGATATTCAGGTTCGCCGTGCATTGGCCGATGCCAAGCTGCTGGATTTCGTAAGCAGCCTGCCCGACGGCCTGGATACCCTTGTCGGCGAGCAAGGCGTGCGGCTTTCCGGCGGACAACGCCAACGCATCGGCATCGCCCGCGCCCTTTACACGGATCCCGAGATCATCGTTCTGGATGAAGCGACATCATCCCTGGATCTAGAAACCGAAGCACAAATTTCCGAGGTCGTTGCAGCATTACATGGGAAAAAAACGCTTATTACCGTTGCCCATCGCCTAAGCACGATCCAGAACTGCGATTGTATTTACTTTCTTAAAGACGGCCGCGTCATCGATCAGGGTACGTTCGACGAACTTCATGCGAATAACGCGGAATTTCATGCCTTGGTCAAACTCGGTCAACTCCAAACTGCGGACCAAGCCCCGGCCTAACAACCGGCTTGTTTGCCACCACCCCCGCCGGTTCGCGGCGGAACACACCCACCCATTCCAATAACGAAGCACGGAATCGGATAGACCCATGAACGACTTCAATCACATTCTGATCACCGGCGGTGCCGGTTACGTTGGCAGCCTACTGACACCCCAACTTCTGGAACGGGGCCACAAGGTCACCGTCTTCGATATCATGTATTACGGCGATGACTTTCTTCCGAAAGACAATCCCAACCTGCGCGTGATCAAAGGCGACATCCGCGATACGGCGGCATTGGAAGCGGCGCTAGAAGGCGTCGATGCGGTCATCAGTCTGGCCTGTATCTCTAATGATGCCAGCTTCGAGTTGGACGAGGGGCTGTCAACTTCGGTCAACCTGGACGCTTTCGAGCCTATGGTGATCGCCGCCAAGAAAGCCGGTGTGAAGCGTTTTATTTACGCCTCGTCGTCGTCGGTCTACGGCGTGTCCGATTCCCCGAACGTAACCGAAGATCATCCGTTGGTGCCGCTGACCCTATACAACAAATACAAGGGCATGTGCGAACCGCAGCTGTTCAAGCATCAGTCCGACGATTTCGTTTGCGTCACCATCCGTCCGGCAACGCTCTGTGGTTACGCCCCCCGCCAGCGCCTGGATGTTTCGGTGAACATCCTGACCAACCATGCCGTGACCAACGGCAAGATCACGGTGTTCGGTGGCTCCCAGATGCGGCCCAACCTGCATATTCAGGATATGTGCGATTGCTATGAAATGCTGCTTGATCTGCCTGACGAAAAGATCGCCGGCGACATCTTCAACGTTGCCTATCAGAATATGAGCATCATGGATCTTGCCAAGATCGTGAAGAAGGTGGTCGAGGAAGAGTTTCCGGAAAAAGGTGAAATTGAAATCATCACCACACCTACCGACGACATCCGATCCTACCACGTCAATTCTGACAAGATCGGCCGGATATTGGGCTTCGAGCCGAAGTACACTATTGAAGACGCCGTACGAGGCTTGTGCCAAGCCTTCCGTAAGGACCTGCTTCCCAACAGCATGGACGACGATAAGTACTTCAATGTCCGCCGCATGAAAGCACTCAACGCCGCATGATGACCACAAAATCAAAGTCGGTCGCCGTCGTCACCGGCGGTGCCGGTTTCATTGGCAGCCACATGGTTGATCTGTTGCTCGACCGAGGTCATGCCGTGCGTGTAATCGACAATTTCACGGGCGGGCACGAACGCAACTTAGCGCATCAGGACGGCAATCCCGACTTAACCATCGAACGGGTCGACATCCGGGATCTGGCCGCCGATGCCCCGGTGTTCGCCAATGCCCGGTTCGTGTTCCATTTCGCCGGCATCGGCGACATCGTTCCTTCCATTGAACGGCCCGTGGATTATATGGACGTCAATGTCCAGGGCACGGTGCGTGTTCTGGAAGGGGCGCGTTGGGCAGGCGCCGAAAAGTTCATCTACGCGGCCTCATCTTCGTGCTACGGCCTGGCAGACGTACCGACCCGCGAAGATCATCCGATCGACCCAAAGTACCCTTATGCCCTCAGCAAGTATCAAGGCGAACAAGCGGTCTTTCATTGGCATCAACTCTACAACCTGCCCGTCAACGTCATCCGCATCTTTAACGCCTATGGCACGCGGGTCCGCACCACGGGCGCCTATGGCGCAGTATTCGGGGTATTCTTGAAACAGAAATTGGCGGGCAAGCCCTACACCGTTGTCGGTGACGGCACGCAACGACGTGACTTCTTATACGTTACCGACGTGGCCGCCGCCTTCCTTGCCGCTGCAGAAACGAACCATACGGGAGAAATCTTCAATCTGGGCGCAGGAAAACCGCAGTCCGTCAACCGCCTGGTCGAATTGCTGGGCGGCGACGTCGTCTATGTGCCCAAGCGCCCCGGCGAACCTGATTGCACCTGGGCCGACATTTCGAAGATTACGTCGGAACTCGGATGGGCGCCCCAGGTTTCCTTTGAAGACGGTGTCGGACGGATGGTTGCCGAGATCGACAATTGGCAGGACGCCCCCTTGTGGGATCCAGAGTCAATCCATGAGGCAACCAAAACCTGGTTCGAGCGGTTGTCTTGAGCGGGCCACACTGATTCATGGAAACCGTTACCCCATCGCTGAATTTTTACCAACGGTGCCTGATCCGCGCCCGGGCTTACGCGTCGGACCATCGCGAAAGCATCATCGTGCGGCTGGCGCGCGCACTGCTTAGCCTGGGCTATCATCTGCGCAACTTAGCCGCGTCGGCGGCCCTGCCGATAGCACGTGCAGGCGCGCGCCTGCCCGGCCTGCGGTTTGCTCCATTCCTGTCCGTCGCTTTACGAGACCTGTCGTCGCAGATGACCCTGGCAACGGAAATAGAGACCTTCGACCCAGCCCGGGTTGAGGCCCTTCAAAGCCGAGCGTCCGATTTGTTCCAACGACTGAACAAGGCCCGACCTGGATCATCCGAGCATTGGGATTCCATGAGTCGAATCGCCTACAAGACAGGTGACATAGACGCTTGTGGCGAGATGGCCGCGAAAGCCTTCACCCTGCGCGAGGCCCGTATCCGCGACAAAGGACTCGACCGTCTTGGTCTCCGACTGATTCCCACCAGCATCTTCATCCGCACAATCGGCAATGTAGCGGCCTTCGAAACCTATGTCCGGGCCGGCCGTCTCGGCCTGCGCGAAAACAGCAGACTGGTCTTGCCCCTGCATCCGGAAATCAAGCGCCAGTTCGCCGCAAACCCAGCCTACATTGATTATTGGCGGCGCTACATCGACGTTGTCGAAGACCGCAAGGAACTGGCACAGCTCGAAAGGCTGGACGAAGACCTCTATGTTGACCCGCGAGTCATCGATATCAATGGGCAGCCATTGCCGTTTCTCCATTCCGCCGTCGCGCGAATTCAGGCGGAATGGGAGTCCCGGAACCTGCCGCACCTGTTCGACCTGGATGAAGAACATGCTGCACGTGGTTGGCAAACCTTGGCCGGATACGGCGTGGCGCCGGGCGAATGGTTTGTTTGCCTGCACGTACGAACTGGTGGATTCAAGGGCGGCGATGCCTTCCGAGAAGCGGATATCGCAGATTATCTCGACTCCATTCACGCCATCACCGCACGCGGCGGTTGGGTCGTCCGCATGGGCGACCCGAGCATGCCGCCTCTGCCTGCGATGGAACGGGTCATTGATTACGCTTTATCCCCGGACAAATCCGATTGGCTGGACGTTTTCCTTTGCGCTGCCTGCCGGTTCTTCATCGGCACGTCCTCCGGCCTTTATATTGTCTCCGACACTTTCGGTCGGCCTTTTGTCCAGACTAACTTCCTGCCCACGGGCGCCGTGTTCTTCCGACCTGGAAATCTGTTCATTCCGAAACGTCTTTTCGACCTCGCCACGGGGAAGGAACTGCCGCTCGGCGAAGTGATGAGCGGGCGCGTCTCTTATGCCGCATCCAATGGCGCCTACCGCAACATCCTGAAGTTAGGCTGGAAGAATAACAGTGCAGAAGAAATCCGCACTGCAGTCATCGAAATGATGGATCGCCTGGACGGTACCGCCAACTATACCGCCGACGAGGAACTGGCACAGACGGCCTTTCGCGAGATGACCGCCCGGAACGGCACTTTGCCCGGGCTTGATAACTTCCCCATCCGCTGCCGCATCAGCCAGCATTTTTTAAACCAGTCCATCATCTGACACCGCACTGACACGCGGTGCCGGGGTACTCTTTAGACACAGCAACCCTCAGGACCTTGAATGACCGTCGAATTTTTTGAGAAGTACGCGTTCAAACTGAAGACCCTTGATGAATTGAAGTCAATCGTCGGTGCCTTTCCACGTGACCGAAAAGTCATCATGTGCCACGGCGTGTTCGATGTCGTACACCCGGGGCACGTGCGGCATCTTGCCTATGCGAAGACCAAGGCAGAGATTTTGGTCGCGTCCATCACTGCCGACAAGCATATCAAGAAAGGTGCTTATCGTCCGCACGTACCGGAACGTTTGCGCGCATTGAACTTGGCCGCCTTCGAAATGGTCGATTACGTGATCGTCGACGAAAATGCCAAGCCGTTGGAGAATTTAGCAAACCTCCAGCCAAATTTCTTTGCCAAGGGATTCGAATATACCTCCGGTGGTCTGCCCGCTGCGACACAGGAGGAAGCAGACATCGTCGAAGGCTACGGCGGCGAGATGATCTTCACCCCCGGTGACGTCGTTTACTCATCATCGAATCTGATCGAACTGGCTGCGCCCAATATTCAGCTCGAGAAGCTTCTTGTTCTGCTGCATGGCCACAGGCTGAGCTTCAATGATCTGCGCGCAGCGCTTGACAAGATGAAAGGCTTCAAGGTCCACGTTGTCGGAGACACCATCGTCGACAGTTACACGCGAACCTCGTTGATCGGCGGTCAAACCAAGACACCGACTTTCAGTGTGCTGTATCAAGGCAAAGACGATTATATCGGTGGCGCCGGAATTGTTGCCCAGCACCTGAGCGCCGCCGGCGCGGACGTGACGTTTTCCACAGTTTTGGGCAAAGATGCTTTGGCTGAATTCGTCACCGCCGGTCTAAAAGAAGCCGGTATCGCGACCAACGCGATCATTGACGAAACTCGACCGACGACCAATAAAAACGCCATCATCGCCGGCGGATATCGCTTGTTGAAAGTAGACACGCTCGACAACCGATCGATTTCGGAAGGAATTCTGGAAAACCTGACCCAGGCCATCACCGAAACGGAAACCGACGCCGTGGTGTTTTCCGATTTCCGGCATGGCATTTTTAATCATTGGACCGTTCCCAATTTGACGGCGGCCATCCCTAGCGACGTTTACAAAGTCGCAGACAGTCAAGTTGCCAGCCGCTGGGGCAACATCACTGAATTCAAGAACTTTGACCTTGTCACACCTAACGAACGCGAAGCACGCTTTGCGCTGGGAGACCAGGACTCGACCGTCGGTTCCCTTGCCAGCGCTTTGGTTGACGCAAATGATTGCAAACTTTTGATCCTCAAGTTGGGCGATCGCGGCGCCTTCGTTTCCCGTCCGAAATCAGCAAACGGCGATAATGGTAATTACTTCTCGGTCGACAGCTTCGCTCACAACATCGCCGATGCCGTCGGCGCGGGTGACGCGCTTCTGTCCTATGCCACGCTTGCCATGATGGCCACGGGCAATGAAGTCATCGCCGGTATTCTGGGATCGATGGCCGCAGCCTGTGAATGCGAAATCGACGGCAATGTGCCGGTCAAACCAGCCGATGTCCTGGTTCGTATCGATCAGGTAGAAAAGGCCGCCGGGTACGGCGGATGAGCAACATGCGGGTGATCATCGTCGGGATGGGCGTGCAAGGCGCCAAGCGCCTGAATGCCGCAGGGTCGGACGCCGTCGCCACCGTCGATCCGATGAAAGACGGTGTTGATTATCGCGACCTCCGCGAAGTCCCCTTGGACAGTTACGACGCGGCTCTGCTTTGCATTCCAGACGAAGCAAAAATCGAGCTGATCCGATATCTGTTGGACACAGGCAAGCATGTGCTGGTCGAGAAGCCCTTGCTGGCCGTCGACGATGGCGACCTGGAAGACATTGCAACCCTGGCGGAAGCCCGTGGTGCTGTTTGCTATACCGCTTACAACCACCGCTTCGAACCGCATTTCATGCGCATGCGCGACCTGATTCAAAATGGCCGGCTGGGCAAGATTTATGCAGTCCGCATGTTCTACGGCAACGGTACGGCGCGCTTGGTTCGTGATAGTGCATGGCGAGACCAGGGGGGGGGCGTTCTGCCGGATCTGGGTAGCCACCTACTCGACACTTTGCGGTTTTGGTTTGGCGATACTTTCACGCCAAAACTCACCATCACCGGCGCCTACCGACATGAAAACCGCACCTTCGACCATGTCATTCTCGGTGCCCAGGGCAATGAGGACATGCCTGCCCTGCAATTGGAAATGACCATGCTGAGCTGGCGCAATCACCACACGACCGACATCTTCGCCGAGAAGGGCAGCGCCCATATCGAAAGCTTGTGCAAATGGGGACCGTCGACCTTCACGCACCGCACGCGCATTCTGCCCAGCGGCCGCCCGCCAGAAGAAGCCGTAACCTTGGTTCAGAGCGACCCAACCTGGCAGCTCGAGTATGATCATTTCGTCTCCATGTGCCGCCAAACACCGGCAGCCCATGGGATCGCCACGGATATCTGGATTAACCGCACGCTACGTGACCTAGCCACAGAGGCTGGGGTGACGAACATGTTGAGCAAAGCCGCTCCGTCATGAACCCCGGCACAATCATGACCCGTTCTCCCGTGATCGGTTTCGCCGGTTTGACACATCTTGGCCTCAACATGGCAGCGGCTTCGGCTGCGCGCGGGTTTGAAGTTATCGGCTACCACGACGACGCAGCCCTGATCTCGGCCATCACCGAAGATGACCTTCCTGTATCTGAACCAGGCCTGGTCGACCTCATCAAAGATGCTAAAGGGTGCCTAACCTTTACCGCCGATACCGATGCCCTCAGCCGTTGCGACATGATCTATATCTCGGTCGACGTGCCGACCGACGACCATGGGCAAAGCGACCTCTCCCCCATTCGCGCCATGATCACCTTAATCGAAAAGGCCATGGCACCTGACGCCCTATTGATCGTTCTCTGTCAGGTGCCGCCCGGATTCACCCGCGCATTGGGCCGCGACTCGAAAACCACTTACTACCAAGTCGAAACGCTGATCTTCGGGCGTGCCGTCGATCGTGCCATGAATCCAGAACGCTTCATCATCGGCTGCGGCGATCCCGACGCGCCGATAGATCCACGCTTGGCTGCGCATCTCGCGGCCTTCGGCTGCCCCGTCCTGCCCATGCGCTACGAAAGCGCGGAACTGGCTAAGATATCGATCAACATGTGCCTTGTCGCCTCGATCGGCGTCGCCAATACCATGGCCGAGATCTGCGAAAACGTTGGCGCCGACTGGTCTGAAATTGTTCCCGCCCTACGCCTGGACGCCCGCATCGGGCCAAAAAGCTACATCGCCCCCGGCCTGGGCCTTGCCGGCGGGAACCTAGAACGCGATCTGGAAACGGTCATCGGTCTGGCCGATGTTCATAACACGGACGCAGGCATTGTTCATGCCTGGACCGCCAACAGCCGCCACCGCAAAGATTGGTGCTTTCGGATTCTTCAGGACGAAGTCTTGGCCGCGCAACCGAACGCGACGATCGGGCTGCTGGGCCTTGCCTATAAAGAAGACACCCATAGCACCAAAAATGCGCCATCGCTGATGTTACTGTCGCACCTCGACCCCTCACGGGTAACGGCCCACGACCCCGTGGTCCATACCGCCGACATCGACTCGTCTATCAAGTCCGCAGCCGACCCGCTGACCGCCTGCAACGGGGCAGATGCTGTCGTCATCATCACACCATGGTCGCAGTACGGCGACCTGGACCCGGCCGAGATCGCCGAACGCATGGCGGGGCGTACGCTGATCGATCCTTATGGCTTGCTGACCGGCCCGGAAGTCACGGCAGCGGGGCTTGACCATTTCACTCTGGGCCGTGGCCCGGAACGGGCAAAGACCAATATCGATGCCTAGGGAAGACCGCTTGGCTGAAAGTCTGATCACCACTCCGATCCTAGTCATTGATATCGGTGCCGATGGCGGCGTTTTTGAATTGCCCGGTTTGGCATCGCAATGCGATGTCCATGCTTTCGATGCACGCACCGATTCCTGTAATACCATCGAGGAAGAAAGTCGAACTTCCGCCTATCGCAGCCTGCGGGTCCATAATCATGCCGTTGCCGGGCGGTCGGGTCCGCGTCGCCTATACGTCACAAAACAACCACAAGCCAGTTCTCTGCTGGAACCCGACCCAGACATCATCCGACGCGTCTGGCGCGAAGGTGATGGTTTTACCATCGTCGCCGAGACGGACATCGATTGCATCACACTTTCGGCATTCTGCACGCGCGAAGGCATCGAGCGGATTGACCACATCAAAATCGACACCCAAGGGACCGAACTCGAGATCCTGGAAGGCGCGGCGGAAATACTGCCGCGTATCTCCGTGATTTCTGCCGAAGTTGAATTCGTGCCGCTTTATCGAGGGCAGCCGCTGTTCGATGACCTAGTCAGATATCTTCGAGCGCACGGGTTCCGCTTTGTCGGTTTCAAGGAATTGATCACGGATGACCGCAAACCCGATGGCAAGAAAATCTGGGGCGAAGCCGTGTTCACCGCAACGACATTCAACCCCCGTTCGGAAACGGCCATGAAGGCGGGGCTGATCCTGATGGATTTGGGGTTCACCGCCGACGGAAAATGGCTGCTCGCCGATTGCGGTTTCGAAGAGGAAATTATCGGCAAGGCCGCCCGCGATCAAGCCGCACGATCAGGCAGCGGCTTGCAAAGATTGGGATTAAAGCTGATCGACCGCGCCCAAGCCATGAATGAACGCCGCCGCCGGGCAGGCAAAAAGCCGATCGACTTCGGGCCGTTTAAATCCTTGCTTACCCGGTTCAGCTGGGGCCAACGGCTTCTGGGCATCGTATCCCGGGTCCGGGCAGACTGAAGCACCTAGCCTGACTGCTACCAGAAACGAGAGACATCAATGCTGACCCATCTGAACAATACACCCACCCGCCCCGAACGGGTCGTCATTTTGGGCGCCGCCGGTTTCGTCGGCTCCGCCACCAAAGCCAGCTTCGCGGCCGAAGATATTCCTTGCCTAGCTTTGGGACGCGCCGAGGTCGATCTACTTACCGAGGGCGCGGCAGATATCCTAGCCGGGCATTTGCAGGAAACGGATTGCTTTGTTGTCATCTCGGCCGAAGCTCCTTGCAAGGACTCCGCCATGCTGGAACGCAACATTCGCATGATGCGCAGCGTCACCGACGCTCTGGACAAGATGCAGCCGGCACACCTTATATATATAAGTTCCGACGCAGTGTACGCTGACAGCATGGAGCCTCTTAACGAAGCTTCCTGTGCCGAGCCTGGGTCTCTCCACGGCGTCATGCACCAGGCCCGCGAACTCATGTTGAAAGAGGCCACGAAGGGACCTTTGGCGATCCTTCGACCGACCTTGATCTACGGTGCTGCCGATCCCCATAACGGGTACGGTCCGAACCGCTTCTCCCGCCTAGCCCAGGCCGGTGAGGACATTGTCCTGTTCGGTGAAGGCGAGGAACGGCGCGATCATGTTGATGTCAAGGACGTTGCCGAGCTAATCCACTTGATAGCCACGCACAAGTCGACCGGTATTCTGAACGCAGCAACGGGAACAGTCACCTCGTTCCGCAAAGTCGCCGAAATGGTCGTTGACCTATCCGACAACAACGTTGCCATCAAAGGCAGTCCGCGCCAAGGCGCCATGCCGCATAACGGCTACCGGCCGTTCGACCCGGCTGCGACGACGGCGGCTTTTCCTGCGTTCCGATATACTACGCTGGCCGACGGCTTGGCACGTGCCCAGATGGAAGCATCGGCCGACTAATGGCGGAGATCAATCTCCTGCGCGCCCTACCAGGCGCCAAGCGTAATGTCACCGCGCGGGAAACAGCGAAGACGGAGGATCACATCCGCATCTCGCGTGAATATGGCGAGATGTATTTCGATGGCCCTCGTGAATACGGATATGGTGGATATCACTACGATGGCCGCTGGATTCCCGTCGCCAAGGATATTGTCGCCCACTTCGGCCTGAAACCCGGCGACCGTGTACTCGACATAGGTTGTGCAAAGGGGTTCCTGGTCAAGGATCTGGTCGGGATCGGCATCGACGCCTATGGTGTGGACATTTCCAAATATTCCCTGATGAACTGCGAGCCCGAAGTAGTCGGGCGGCTGCAGATCGGGTCCTGCGATGATCTGCCGTTTCCCGATGGCAGCTTCGACGCGGTAGTCTCGATCAACACCATTCACAACATGGACCGCGCCGGATGTGTCCGTACGGTAAAGGAAATCGAACGCCTGGCTCCCGGCAAGGGATTCATTCAGGTCGACAGCTATCGTACGCAAGCACAGAAAGAACTCTTCGAAAGCTGGGTCCTGACCGCCAAGTTCTACGATGAGCCGGAAGGCTGGATTGATGTGTTTCAAGAAGCCGGATACACCGGCGACTGGTATTGGACAATCATGGAACCGGCAGAAACCGTCTAACGCCGCCGGACAAGGAAATAGGAAGTCGATATGGGATACAGCGTCGAAATGATGGCCTTGTTCCAGACCATGCACAATCAAGGTCTGTTCGAGAATATCGAGAAGGTCGTCGACCTGGGTTCTCAAGAAATGCATTTTTCAAAGGCAGACACTTCCAGTCATCCGCACCGTGAGGCCATCCGCACGGCCTTGAAGACGATGGGCAGAGTGTCCCTGACCGACACGGAACTGGAGGCCATGGCCGACCGGGCGCCGACGCGCGATTTCTTCAAGCGCCTGAATCTTGGATACAAGGCGCTGGACGCCGATGGCTGGTATGGCGACCCCTTTGATTTGAACCTGGACAAAGTGCGCGATGAAGATGCCGGGGCTTATTGCCTGAGCATCAATTGCGGCACCACGGAGCACCTGATCGATCAGTGTAACGCATTCAAGATCATCCACGATTTGACCCGGCCCGGCGGCCTGATGATACATGCCCTGCCGTTCCTAGGCAGCATTGATCACGGCTTCTTCAACTACAACCCGAACCTGTTTTGGGCACTCGCCCGCTTCAATTCCTATGAAATGATCGGCCTTTGGGTGAACCCAGCGGGATCGGCGTCATTGATTCCTTGGAGCATGGACATGGTCCGCCACCTCAACATTCCGACCACCCCGGGCCAGGGCGGCATTTCTGTCTGGTGCCTGATGCGCAAGGAACAGGCGCTCGAATTTTGCCCGCCCTTCCAATCCGGATACGAGGCGGCGCAGGCCGAAAGCAACCTCGCGCGCTACAACTATGCCGTCGACGGCCGTCTGATGGCGGGCACCGACGTCTATCGCATCACGCAAAGCCAGCAATCACTCGCAACCTTACCCGGCCGGGTCCTACTGAACGAACTGAAACACCGGATCAAACGGCGCCTGGGCCTCGGCGGCTGAACGCGGCGTAACCGGCACACGATCCCGAAAAACCAAGGGGGAAACATGGCATTAAAATCGTCAACGGAGACACGGCTTGATTTCTATCGACGGATGTACCTCATCCGCCGGACAGAGGAAATGCTGGCCGAACGCTACAAAGAGCAGGAAATGCGCACACCCGCACATTTCGGCGTGGGTCAGGAAGCGGTTGCCGTCGGCGTCTGCAGCACCCTTGGGACAAAGGACCATGTTTACAGTCACCATCGCTGTCATAATCATTACTTGGCCTGCGACGGTGACATCGGCCAGCTGGCGGCGGAACTTTACGGCCGCGAAACAGGCTGTGCCCGTGGCCGCGGCGGATCCGTCCACCTGACCCAGAAAGATAAAGGCTTCATCATTTCAAGTGCCATCCTGGGCCAGACCGTGGCGGTCGCCGCCGGCAGCGCCTTCGCCTTTCACTTGGATGCCAAACCCTATGTCGCGGTGACCTTCTTCGGTGAGGCCGCTTGCGAAGAAGGCATCGTTTACGAAACCATGAATTTCGCTGCCATTCACAAACTGCCGCTTCTGTTCGTCTGTGAAAACAACGGATATTCCACGGAAAGCCCGCTTGCCGCGCGTCAGCCGGAAGGCACCTCCCTTTGCCGACGGGCCGAATCCTTCAGCATTCCGACCATGTCCGTGGACGGCAATGACGTCGAAGCCGTACATGCGGCGGCGGCGGCACTCACCGAATCCATCCGCAAGGGTGGCGGCCCGGCCTTTTTGGAATGCTCGACCTATCGCTGGCTCGAACACGTGGGGCCCTATTTCGACCATGAAATGCAGCGGACCTATCGCACCCGGGAAGAACTGGAAGCTTGGCAGAAACGATGCCCAGTGGCGCAACAGCGCACCCGACTGATCGATGATTGCAGCATGACCGACACCGCCGTCGAAGAAGTCGAACAGGACATCGAGCGGATAATCGAAGATGCCATTACCGCCGCCAAGGCCGCTCCCTGGCCCGACGTCGAACAGTTGATGAAGGGCTGATGCCATGACGACACAACGAAACCTAACCTACGCCGCTGCCATTGACGAAGCCACATGCCTGGCCATGGAACGCGACAACGACATTTTCGCTTTCGGAATCGGCGTTGATTACAGTTCGGCCGTATTCGGCTCCATGCACGACGCCAACGCCCGGTTTCCAGACCGGGTCATGGACACACCGGCCATGGAAAATTCCCTGACCGGCATCGCCATTGGCGCCGCTGCCGCGGGCAAACGGCCGTTGATGATCCATCTGCGCAACGATTTCATGTTCTTGGCCGTCGATCAGCTCGTCAACCTGGCCGCCAAATGGCGCCACATGTACGGCGGAAAAGCCGGACATCTGCCGATCACCGTGCGCGGTATCATCGGCCGCGGCTGGGGCCAGGGAGCAACCCATTCACAAAGCATCCAGTCATTATTCGCTCATTTTCCGGGACTCAACGTCGTCATGCCAACCGTGCCGGCTGATGCCAAGGGGCTTATGTTGTCGGCGCTGACGGCCGAAGACCCCGTCATTATCCTTGAACACCGCTCGCTCTACAGCCTGGAAGGTCCGGTCGAAGAAGGTTGGATACCGACACCTATCGGCAAGGCGCGGGTCGCCCGCGAAGGCAACGACGTGACCATCGTCGCGACCTCGTTCATGTTGGTCGAAGCCGAACGTGCGGCCGACGAATTGGCCAAGATGGGCGTTTCCGTAGAAATCATCGATTTACGTTCCATCCGTCCGCTTGATCATGAAACCATCCTGGCCTCCGTGGCCAAAACCGGGCGGCTACTGGTCGCGGATACGAGCTGGGTTTCCTTCGGCGTGGCCAGCGAAGTTGCAGCCATCGTTTCCGAATTGGGATTCCACCACCTGAAGGCACCGATCGTACGTCTGGGCATGGCGGACTGTCCGGCGCCCGTTTCCCACGTCCTGGAGCAGGCATTCTATCCCAAACCATCGACCATTACCGCACGCGTTGCGGGTCTTCTCGACATTCCCTATACGGTCGAAAACGCGCCGACTTATGTGGACAATTTCCGAGGCCCCTACTGACCGGATTCCGTGCGTCCCTTGCCCTTGAAACGGGGCGCATGATATTAACCCGACGTACCGCCGTCCGCACCGGACGAGCAATGATGAAAGCGCCATGAACGCGAACCTCAAGATTCACCGTGTCCTGATCGTTGTCCCCCCCCTGGTCGACTATGACAGTGAGCTGGAACAGCGGTCTGGAAAACCAGACTTCGAAAAACGGCGCCTAGTCTCGCCAATCGAGCCGATGACCTGCGCCGCCGACCTTCTGGACCGGGGATACGAGGTCAAGGTCTTCGACTTGGGCACCTGTGAAACGGTGCGCGAACGGCGTGCCGCCTATCGAGATGCCGTTGAAAATTTCAGCCCCGACGCCGTAGCCGTGGTGCAATCAATCCTGACCTTTGCCACCGCTTCCGATTGGGACGGCAGCTTCGCCTTCGATACGGCGCGTGAATTCCAACCCAATGTGGTTACAATCCTGACCGGCACTCATGCCACGAATTATCCCGGCCAGGCAGTTAACGATGGCATTGCTGACTATTCGGTCCGCGGCGAAGTCGATCTGGTCATCGGTGATTTGTTGGACACGATCAACAACGGCGACAGCTTGAGCGACGTCGCCGGCCTGTCCTTCCGTAACGGTTCGGGGGTCGAGAATTCACCGATATATCCAACGGTCGAAATCGAAGATCTACCCTTGCCAGCCTATCAGCTGCTCGACGATTGGCACCATACGCAGTACGCCCGGGTCCTGGAACGCGGCAAAATCCGCTATCCCGAGAAAAGCCCGCACTACCGTGACATCATGACCTCGCGCAGTTGCGTGCTACGCTGTTCTTTCTGTTCCGTCGCACATCTGCGCGGCAATCGCCAAAAACACCGGCGCAAGTCCCTAAACCAGGTTTTTGCCGAAATCGACCAGGCCCTGGATGACGGCATCGAGGAAATCCATTTCTTCGACGACCTCTTCGCTGAAACGCCGGAACAGATCATTGACTTCACCAACGAATTCGTACGCCGCGGTTATAAGTTCCCATGGTTCGTAGCCCAAGGAATGAACCTGTGGTCGCTTAATGACGAAGCCTTAAGCGCCATGGCCGAAACCGGTATGTATCGTCTGATCGCGCCGTTGGAATCAGGCAGCGACCGGGTGTTACGCGAAGTCGTCGGCAAAATCCATTCTAGCGTCGATCACCACCACAATATGGTCGTCGCCGCCCATAAGCTGGGCATGGAAGTCATCGGTATGTATGTCGTGGGCATGATGGGTGAAACCCGTGATGAAGTTCTGGAAACCATGACCTTTGCCGAAACCCATCCGGAAATTGATTATTCTGTATTTTCCATCGCCACGCCCATGATCGGCACACGCCTGACCAAGAAGATTCATCAGGCCGGACATCTGGAAGATACCCTGGCCGTCAACAAGGTCATCAAGCGGACCGTGGCGCTGTATCGCACGGAAGAATTTCGGGAATATGAACTGGGTATCATCCGCACTTTCGATTGGGATCGGATCAATTTTTCGACACCGGAACGGCGGGCCAAATATGCCGGCATGGTCGGCGTCAGCCTGGAAGAGCTCGACCAGCTTCGTGAACATTCGAAACAAACATTCTTTTCATATTTCCCCGACTACGACGGCCCCCTTTCTTTCAAAGACCTGCACGGCCAACCAGAACTCTATGCCAATCTTCAGCCGGTCATACCCGACACCCTTTACTGACCTAGATTGATGGACACACAACCGGGACTCCTAGTGGTCGGCGCCAACGGCTTTCTCGCCCGCGCCATCCTGCGGTGCTGGAATTCCCGCGGCGCCCCCGTGGTCACGGCGTCTCATTCAGGATCGGCCGACTTAGTCATCGATCTGGCAACGGAAACACCGCCGGTCATCGGAAGTCTTCCGCCGGATATCACCCATGGCGTGATTTGCAGCGCCGTTACCTCTGTCGACCGCTGCCTGAGTGATTGGGATTATGCCTATCGCCTGAATGTGACGAACACGATCGCTCTGATCGATGAAATGGCAACACGGGGCATACGACCTGTGTTCTGTTCTACGGATCAAGTCTTCAAGGGTGGAACGGGTGGCTATGACGAAACCGATGAGCCTGAACCACAGACGGCCTATGGCCGCCAGAAAGTCGCTGTCGAAAATCATCTGCGCAGCAACCATCCGGATGGAATTATCATCCGCATGGGCAAGCTCTTCGGAGCACTGTCCGAAGATACCTCTCCCATCGCCCAGACCGTTCAAGCAATCCGCGACGGCCGTGAAATTCCCGCTGCCTCGGATTTTCACCTGTCGATGACTCATATCGACGACGTGGCCGGGGCGTTATGGGTGCTGGCCGAAAACAATGCACGCGGCATTTATCACCTGGCGTCGGAGACATCCTTGACCCGGCTGGACCTTGCCACGGCTATCGCTGCCGCCGCCGGTCGCCCCGAACTTGTGCGTCCGATTTCGATCGACGATCTGGATCTATTGGAACCCAGGCCTAAAAACACGGTTCTCGATTCTGCCAAGTTCCGGTCGGAATTCGGATGGACTTTCCAGAAGTGGGAAGACCGTCTATCGGAAGTTAGCGCCGCCTTCGCCGTCGGCTGACGGCCTCCATCACCTCCAATACAGGTAATTCCCATGTCCGCTCTCGACAGTTCGACCGAGTCTTCTCTCGCCATTCACGGCGGCACGCCCGTGCGCGCCCACCCCATGCCGCCCCGCTTTGCCTTGGGTCCCGGCGAGGAAGCCATGATCGCCGAGGTAATCGCCTATTATCGTAAACGTGGACAAGACCCCGGATACGACGGCGAATTCGAGAACCGATATCGCCGCGCTATCGAGGCATACATGGGCGGCGGTTACGCCGATGCAGTGAACAGCGGCACCGCCGCGATATACATCGCGCTGATGGCGCTGGACTTGCCGAAAGACAGCGAAGTATTGGTCTCGCCAATAACGGAAACCGGATCGGTCAGCCCCATCATCATGGCCGGCTTGACACCGAAGGTCGTGGATTCAAAACCCCGCCACTACAACATCGGCGTCGAACAAGTCTGTGACCGAATTACCGACAAAACCAGCGCCATCGTCGTCGTCCACGCCGGCGGTCAGCCAGTATCAGATATCGCAGAAATTACCCGTGAGGCCCACGCCCGCGGCATCCGAGTCGTCGAAGACACGTCTCAAGCCATCGGCGGCACGGTCGACGGCCGAATCGTCGGCTCCTTCGGCGATATCGCTGCCTGGTCCTCGGGCTCACGTAAGAATCAGATCTCCGGCGGTGCCGGCGGCGTTGTCTATACCCAGGACCGCGACCTCATGCGCCGCGTGGTCGCCCATGCGGATCGAGGCAAGCCGAAGATGGACCCCGGGTTCGAAGACCGCAATCCGGACACCTACATGCTCCCGGCCCTCAATTTGAACGCCGACGAAATTGGCTGCGCCATCGGCATCTCGTCCCTGGCACGGTTAAACCAGACCAAGGAGCGCCGTCTCGCCTTCGTGCACCGTCTCGATGCCTTGATCGCCGAACAATCGACCACCTGCACCCCTTACGGTTACACCGACGGCGATTCCCCCTTTTTCCAGCCTGTGATCTTGGACCCTAAACGAAGCAATGCGGACAAGATCGAATTCGCCCTGGCGGTCCAGGCGGAAGGCATCGGCCTGAACCCGCATTTTAAATTCTTCGTCGCGGACTGGAACTGGATGAAGCCTTATATGGCGGACGACATGGATACGCCGAATGCCCGATGGATACGCGACCATTCTTTCAACGTCTTCCTGAATGAGAACTACACCGAGGCAGAGGCTTTCGACGTCATCGCCGCCATTCGCAAGGTCGAACAACTGTTCACGGGCTGATCAATACAGCCGCAACACATATTCCATGACACCCACCCCTCCCTATTCCGCCGCCTCCGACGTGGCAGAAAATCTGGACCTATTTACCCGGTTCGGTGAATTTGCCCGATCCATCGGACGTTCTGATCTGGTGCGGCCGCGTCAGCCATCCGCCGCCACCACGCGTGATGAAACTGATTTCGACTGGGCCGTCGTCGGCGGCAGTCCTTTGGCCATGGCCAAGGCGGCCTATCTTTCCGCAGCCGGCTACAAGGTCGTACTGATAGATGAACGCGAACGCCTAGGCGGCGCCTGGGGCGATCTAACTGTTTTTAATCTGGCTGCGGTGCAACGGTCGACACACATCCTGACGCCGAACCAGCGAGGTTACCGATTTATCGAGAACGTCTTAGGTCAACGTCTGATCGAAATGGACCCGCAGCCTATCTGCCTGGATGCGAAAACAGGTGAAAGGCATCCCTATCCCATGGACGACAAACCATTTAAAAATTTCGCCGGCTATGAAGGCACGGTCCGATTCCTGGCGGGCGGCAGCCGCAACTTTGTCAACGACCTCGCGGCCGCCAACCACGTTCACGGCACCGACATCCAATTGGGCACCACAGTCAACGCCATCACCTTCAGAGACAGTGGAACGGAATTGTCTCTCAACGACGGCCGCCGACTGACCGCAAGCAGAGTCGCCCTAACGCAAGGTTCGGCCGTCGCAATCTATGGCACGCCGGAACGGATGCTCTATAACCCCCATGTGTACATGAATTATTCCTTGTTCCTGCTGGTTGAGGCCGAAGCCCCGATCCTGTCCTTTGCTCATATCATCAACCATGCCTTCGTCCGTGAATTCCAGGATATCACCCTCGACACCCCGGGAACGGCACAGGGACAGCGCCTGTGGGTGTTTCGCCTATCACGCGATTTCGCTACCGGGGGCATCCATGGGCTTCCCATCGATGACCTGATACGCGACCTAGAATCCTTCGCCATCACACAGCCATGTGCGCGAGTGGTCGATATTAGCCTGCAGACCTACGTCAACCGGCGCATGCCCAGGAAATTACTGGATGCCCTAATGACTGGATCGGCAGGACGTGCCCTTGTCCTGCCTTTTGGATTGGCCAACAAATTAAAGGGCGACACCGCTGACTCCGACGAACACCGAGGAGCGCAGGACCTTTCCTTGTTCATGAACTCGGATGCGTTTCTTACCTGCTTCGCAGAAACCTGACCTGACTGGTCACCGTTAAACAGGACGCTCAAATTATGTCTTCCGATCTCAAACAACGTCAATACGCCGGCATGATAGCTGGTTACCGCCCCTTGCAAGAGCATTGGAACGGTCCCTATGCGAGTCACAAATGGCGGGACGATCCGCGCTACATTACCTTCATTCTATCCCGCTACAAACATGCGGCGAAGATCTTGCGCGGCAAGAAAACCGTGGTCGATATTGGCTGCGGCGATGCTTTCGGGTTTCCAATTTTGCTGCAGGAGATCGACCGCGTTCACGGCATCGACATTGAAAAAGTGGTGCTTGATGATATCCGTGCCCGCGACGTGTTGCCACCGGACCGGGCAACCTTCGCGCTTCACAATATCGTCACCGACGGGCCTCTTGAGCAGAAATTCGATGCCGCCGTTTCATTCGATCTTTTGTCGAGCATTCCGCGCAGCGATGAAGAAGCATTCATCACCAATATCTGCCGATCATTGGATGAGGACGCCATTTTTGTCCTGGGTGCCCAGAACGGCATTTCGACCCAGTATTCCTTGGCGCAAAGCCATATGGATCAGGACAATTTCAAGGACTACGACGAAATGGTCGCCTACATGCGCCCGCATTTTCACAATGTGGTCATTATCGGCATGAACGATGAGACCATCCATACGGGTCGCGAAACCATGACCCAGTATTTTCTCGCCCTGGGATTCGGACCCCGAACCTAATCAACACCGGGCGCATGGATCCAATCAGAGCTTTGACCATATGACCACGACCCTTCGCCGGCTGTTCCGTTTCGCCTCCCCAATTGTGCCGTCGGGCCTTCGCACCGGCCTGATGAACTTGCGTCTCTGGTGCGTCGTCGTTGCCTGGACCGGGGTTGCCTGGACCCTTGGTCTATTAGCCCGACTGGGAAAACCTGTTTCCTTGGTCGCCTTGGGCGGCGAACGCATCGGCACTCTATCGGGCATCCCGGACATGCTGTTCCGCATGCGACAGAACGACCTTGTGGCCCGGAACACGACCTACATTATCCTGATCGGACGCCCTGCGAACGAACCGTTGCTAGAGATCGTTGCTCGGCATTTTCCGGTCTTACGCGCACCACGCCTGTACACCACTCTGATCAACGCCTGCTCAGGCTCCCGTTATCTTCAGGAATGCCCCCAAATCGTCAAGCGGGACTATCGCAGTTATGCCCGCGTCCATCATGGCGCGCCAGATTGCATGCCCCCCGGCCCGAAGGCCAAGGCCGCCTTAAGCGCATATTTCGACCGCCTGGGAATTCCACAGGATAGCTGGTTCGTTTGCATTCACAATCGCGACCCTGCCTATCTGACGGAAGCTTTTCCCGGCCAGAACTGGTCGCACCACGATTATCGAGACTGTTCAATCTCTAATTATATGGCAGCGGCAGAGCATGTGGTCGAGCGAGGCGGCTATGTATTTCGCGTTGGAAATGTCGTGACGACTCCATTGCACGCTGACCGGTCACCGCAGATCATCGACACTGCCGTTGAAGAACGGGATCCCTTGCTGGAGATCGCGTTAATCTCTCATTGCCGGATGTTCCTGGGCTGCAGCGCGGGCATCTATGCCGCAGCAACGTTTTTCAACCGGCCGCTGGCGCTCTGCAACATGCTGCCATTGGAAATCGCGACCTATACGGAACACGATATTTTCATCCCCAAATTGTTGTACAGCCGGACCAAAAAGCGCCTGTTAACCTGGTCCGAAATCCACTCCCTGGGAGTCTTTCACGGTGGCGAAGCCGGCAACGCCGATTTTTACGAGCGTAACGGCATTAACGTCATTGAAAACAGCTCCCAGGATATTCTTGATCTCTGCATAGAACGCCTTGCCATCGCGGAATTGGGCCCGGGTGCGGTGTCTCCCGAAGACCGGGAACTGCAGCTAGAATTCAAGGAACGCTATATGTCGCACCTGGACGGCTATGCTCATATGGGCCACTTGAGCACTCATTTTTTACGTCGTCATTTTGATTTATGGGACGAACGTTCCCGGCGAACCGGTTCATGATTGCCAGCACGGACAAAATTTTGATTGTCGAACAGTCCTCCTGGACAGTCTTGCCATTTGCCGCCCTTCATGCCGGATTCGGTTGGACCGTCCGCGTCATGCGGTCAGACACCGGCCGGTTAAACTTCCTTCCCCGGCCGTGGCGGTGGATCGGTGCTGACTTCGTTCATTCCAGCGACCTGGGCACAGATTTCGATTATCTCGGCTTTCACCGGGATCTGAGTCGGATCACAAATCATATCCTCCGCCATCCGGCCTGCCGTTCTTTGTCGGCACAACTCAGCCCGCTAGCCGGCACCAGTGACGACATCACCGAACGCCTCCGCAACACAGTCTTCAAAAGTCTTCGGAATGAATTAATTCCGTTCGCACGAATGATGGCCGCCGGCCGCGCCATGACCGCAGACGGCAACTACCGGATTCTCTCTCGATCGTCTTTCGGCCAGACACTCGCCATTCTGACTCAGGCGATCCATCGCCGGAAAATCGCTATGGCATGGCCGGTCGTGGCAGCAGGCATCATCGGCGGCGCCTGGAAATTGGCGGCAAAAATCACGGCGGCTTTCACCAGGCGACTGCGTCCGGGCAACCGTCCGGCGGCGGCCGATACGCGCAAACCTGATGCCCCGCCCTTTCCCATTGATGCAGAGGTTCTGATTTTCGGCCATCATGGGATCGGTTATGGCGACCTTTACGAAGCCGGATACTATTTCCGTGACAACGCGGATCATCCTTTGTGCCGCGAACGGGTTTTGATTCTCGAATACTTGGCCAATCCGAACCTCCCCAGTGGACATATGACCGTCACAGCGCATCGGACCCTCGGTGAAACATGGGCTCTTGTCCGTGAGGGGCGACGACGGATACGCGCGGCGGGAGGGCGCCCATTGCATTATTTTCTGGCGCTCCCCATGCTGCGCGCCATCAACGTCATTCGAGGCTATGAACGAAGCCTCCGTGCATTTCCCAAAGCCCTTGTGGCCATCGTCCATTTCGACATTCAATGTCCTCCAGAACTGATCGTCGCCGCACAAAACCAAGGTATCTCCTGCATCGCCTTGCAAGAGCGCTCGAACGCACTATGTGTTCCAACCCAGCCCTTGATCTTGGATCATTACTTTGTCTACGGGGCCGCCTTCCGCCAGATTGCACAACGCAACTCCAACGTCTGTATCCGCCAGTATCATGAAATCGGCCCCGTACGCTCGGACTGGATCAAGCCCCGCCGCTCAAAACCGGGACCAAAATCAATCCTTGTACTTGATGCCTTTTCTTGGACGCTTGATAGCGCATCCGATTTATTAAAAGCCAACAGTTGGGAAAATAACGCCCTGTTTCTCGACCGTATCATCCGTCTCAGCGAGACCTTCGCGGAGCACCACTTTTTGATCCGTGGCAAAGACACAGCCTGGATGGATATGGAATACTTTAAGGACATCGTCGAACGCATCGCCCTGCGTGACAACCTTAAGGTCGATCAAATCTATGAGGTGAAAGGGCGCAGTTACGACTTGGTCAACGAAGCGGATTTTATCGTCGCCCGACACACCTCACTCGGGGACGAGGCCATGGCAAAAGGTGTCGCCACGATTTTTTATGAGGAAACGGTGAACGGCGCTTCAGTCGTCAGTAATTTCTCGAACTACGAAGGATACCCCCTTTACGCCCATGATTTCGCCGAACTTTGCGACAAGGTCTCTCGGATCATCACGCACGGCCAACTGGCAGCGCCGGCGGCGTTCGACCGGATCCGCCGAGATCTTTATTCTAGTCACCTGACCGGAACCGCCGCCGCACGCTTTCATGAAAAAGTCGACCGCATTCTGGAAGAAAAGCGTGCCGATCGCCGCGCCACCTGCGCTGCCGCCTGACCGCCCGGCAAGGCCCCAATCTGTACGGAAATTACATGGCATACTCTTATTCGGACATCGTCGAAGCATACCGCGCCGTCGGCGTTGCCCCTGGCGAAGTTGTTTATGTGCTGGGAAATATCGGTAACCTTTGGACTTTTGAGAAGCCGGGCAAGGAAGCGGTGTTGCGCGCCCATTATACGGCGCTGAAAGAGATCCTAGGCCCCGAGGGCACTTTGGTTTGTTCAACCGCGAGTTTGAATCTGTGCAATACAGATATCCCTTTTGACCCCGATGAAACGCCATCGAACATGGCCGGCACGCTTTCCGAATACATTCGAAAACAGCCGGGCGCGCTGCGCAGTTTCCATCCCTTTCGATCATATTGCGCGACGGGCGCCCAGGCGAAATACATCACCAGTGACGTGTCGCGGGCGGCCTATGGCCCGTTCTCTCCTGAATCACGGCTAATTGAACTCAATGCCATGACACTGGCCGTCGGCATTACCCCGCGCGAAGCGACCAGCACCGTTCATCATTGTGAGCAAATGATGGCGGTACCCTATCGGTACATGAAGGAATTCATGCATCCGGTAATCCGTAACGGGCAGACCATGATCGAGCCGTTTTATCTTTACGTTTGGTACAAAAACAGCGATATCGTCCGCGACCGTTGCCGAACCATCATGGCTGACTTTTTGGAAACCCACGGCGCCGCCGAGGCTCCGCTTGGCCGCCGGCACGTCTATTCCTTTCGGACCCGCATGTTCTATGAACATGTGATCGGATTGATGAAGGAAAAACCATATATTTGGTGCGAAACGGTACCGACTGTTCGTCCCTGGCAGGAGTAGGCAATAAGCCTGTAGAAATTTCATGATTTACACCACATCCCCTGAATTTCCTGCACGCGAAGGGCGTAACTATCTTCATACCACGGACATGTACGATTTTCTGATCGCCGGCTTAGCCGAAATCGGCCGACCACCCGCGGATGGTCCGATCTCGCTACTGATTCGCAAAAAAATGTTCCAGCAGGCTGATTTTCTCTACGCCGAGGACCCTCAGGAATTGGCCGGCCTGGAAGACGCTCCGACCCAATTCACCGTGACTTCGGGCGGGCAACTCTTGACCGGCTGCCTCCGCCTGACGGACCGGCCCGTTGAACGGCCGGAACCTTACGACGAAACACGGATCCGCGCTGCTGCCGAAATCGAAGGCAACAGCATCTGGGCAACCGGCCATAGCGGCGCCAGCCCCATTGAAGTTGCGACGTCACTGAACTTGCGCCTGCATGAAGTTTTGTTCCCCTGCGGCCCGAACGAAAAATGGTATGACGTGCGTGTCGATCTGAACCGCCCCTTCGAAGACGAGGATGCCTGCTGTTTGAAAATGCAGTTTGATCGTTCCATCGGCCGTCATTTGACCCGATCGCTCGTTATCGTCAACGGCGAGACCGTGGGTGCCATATTCTTCTCATTGGGAAAACCATGATCACTGTTCGCGCCATTGCCTCTTACGTGCCCGAAGGCTTCGAAAACAATTACGATCAGGCCGGGCGTTTTGGTCTGGACCGCGATTTCATCGCCGAAAAAATCGGCGTTGAGCGCGTCTCCCGGCGAGCCAAGGGGGAAGAGACTTCGGATATGTGCGTGCGTGCCTTCGAAGCCCTGCAGGCAAAAACGGGGCTTACCACCGAGGGCATCGATTTCCTGATGGTGGTGACACAAAACCCGGATGGCGCGGGCCTGCCACAATCGTCAGCGGTGCTTCACAACAAACTGGACTTGAGCTCCGACTGCGCATCCTTCGACCTGTCGTTGGCCTGTTCGGGTTATGTCTACGGTCTGTCCGTGGCAACCTCCTTCATGGAGACCAACGGACTGAAGAACGGTTTGCTGTTCACCTGCGACCCTTATTCAAAAATCATCAACCCGCAAGACAAAGGAACCGCTCTTCTGTTCGGTGACGCGGCCACGGTCACCCACCTGACCGAAGGCGCGGGGCCCAACGGCGCCTGGCGGCCTCATGATTTCAAATTTTCAACCTATGGCCGTCACATGAACGACGTGAAGGTCACGGACGGCCATCTCGACATGGACGGCGTCGCCATCGTCATGTTCACTGCCGGCACCGTCCCCGGGGTGGTCCACAAGGTTTTAACCGATGCCGGACTGACCATGGAGGACATCGACCTATTTCTATTTCATCAGGGGTCAAAGTTCATCATTGACAGCCTGTCCAAACGACTGGGCGCGCCGCGCGAAAAGGTCCCCATGCATATCGCCCAACAAGGCAACACCGTCTCATCGTCGATCCCTTTGATGTTTGAAACTTATATGGATGACAAGGCCCATAATCGCCTTCTGCTGAACGGCTGCGGCGTGGGGCTGTCCATGGGCACCTGCCTGATCACCCGCATTGACCCCGAATAACCGACTAAAGGAAACGTTATGTCCAATACCGCCGACACCATCGCCGACATTGCCCGTGATGTCTGTAGCCCCTCCGTTCCCGATCTCAGCGACCATGACCGCACGCTACTGAGCTCCGGTCTGGATTCCCTCGATTACGCCGGTCTGCTGATGACGCTGGAAGACAAGTACGGCATCAAGTTCTCTGATGACGACATGGAGGACCTCAACACCATCAATAAATTGGCACAGCGTATCGACGCCCACCAGGACGGTTGAGGCGCACCGGAAATCGACTCTATTTTTCACAAACTCGGAGCCGTCGATCCGTGACCCCCGCCGGACTTTTAACTATCAAGCGAATCGTTAGCGGCAAGCTGCGTCAAAACGGCTATGTCGTGGCCGCCGCGTCCCGAAATGCTCTGGTTATCGACCCGGGTGCCGAGTTCGAGTGTTTTATTGATCATATCGACGATAACAGCCTGAACCCCTTAGCCATCATCAACACCCATGCCCATTTCGATCACATCGGCGGCGTCGTCCCATTGATGGAGCGCTTCGGTATTCCTTTCTTCTTGGACCGGGGGGATAGCCGTGTGCTGCGCAGCGCCAATATATATAAGCATCTGTTCGAGGGGACGCGTTCGGTGGAAATTCCCGAGATCACCCAGGACTTGGCCGACGCGGGCGCAACATTCGAAGTCGGTGAGTTCACCGTCACCAATATCTCGTCACCTGGGCACACACCGGGAGGACGTAGCTTCCTAATCGGCAATGACTTGTTCACCGGCGACACCCTGTTCCGCAACAACGTAGGGCGGACGGACTTATACGGTGGAGACGAAGTTGCCCTTACAGCATCGCTTCAATGCCTGTTTGAATTGCCCCCAGAAACAATGATCCACCCTGGGCACGGACAACCGTCGACCCTGGGCGAGGAACGGGTAAATAACAAAAAGGTCATCGCCTTGATTGGCAGCAGTGAACCCATGAGCGGCCGCACGGCGGCAAGAGGACAGGGATGAGTTCCTCCATGGAATCCATCGAGACCGTTATCCAACGCATGCGCGCCCAAGGCAGCCAGCCCGCCGTATTCTGGCGCAACGCCTGGCTATCCTATCATGACCTGTTTCAGGCGATCGAGGATTGGCGCAAGCGGCTTCGTGAACGGGACATCGGCCATGGTTCAGTCATCGGGCTCTATGGCGATTATTCGCCCGGCACCATCGCGCTGGTCTATGCGCTTATGTTGGAGCGCGCCGTGATCGTCCCCTTTACCCGGGCCGTGGAACGCGAGCTGCCGGGCCTGTTGGAAATCGCCGGCGTCGAACGTCTATTCCGATTTGATGACGATGACAATTGGAGCGATCAGGAAATTCCCAACGCAAGTCGCCCGGATCTGATCCAACGGTTCATGGAACAGGGCACGCCGGGTTTGGTGGTCTTCAGTTCAGGGTCCAGCGGTCAACCAAAGGGCATTCTGCAAGATTGCGAGCGGGTCATGCGGAAGTTTGTCACCCCGCGGGATGGTTGGCGCACGGTGCTGTTTCTGATGATCGATCATTTTGGCGGCTTCAACACGTTACTCGGAACCTTTGCCTACGGCGGCGGTGCGGTTTGCGTCGATCAGCGCCTTCCGGAAAACGTCTGTCGCACCATTGAAGCCGCCAAGGCCACTTTGCTGCCGACGACGCCAACCTTTCTCAACTTGGTGATCGCTTCGGGTTGCGCCAAGAGTTTCGACTTGTCCTCACTTAAGCTCATCACCTACGGAACAGAGATGATGCCCGAGGAAACACTCAAACGCCTTGGCGATTTATTTTCCGAAGCCCGGGTCAAACAGACTTACGGCCTTTCTGAACTGGGGGTTCTGCGGTCTAAGACTGTCGACGAAAAATCGACCTGGTTACGGGTCGGCGGCGCCGGTTTCGAAACCAAGGTTGTGGACGGTCAACTTTGGATCCGATCCGAAGCCAACATGGTCGGCTATCTCAACGCGCCGAACCCGTTCGATGCTGACGGCTGGATGAACACGGGCGACCGTGTCGAAGTCAACGGCGACATGATCCGTTTCCTCGGCCGGGAATCGGACATCATCAACGTTGGCGGACAAAAGGTTTTCCCGGCCGAAGTCGAGGCTGTTCTCCTACAGGCGGACGGCATCGCCGATGCCACCGTTTATGGCGTCGATAACCGCCTTCTCGGCAAAGTCGTCGAGGCCCGGGTGATTCTAACCACGGATGAAGAAGAAGGCGCGGCCGTGAAGCGCCTGCGTGCCTATTGTCTGGAACATCTTGCCAAATTTAAGGTGCCGGCACGCATCCGGACGGCCGACGCCGCCGAAATCCGCAGCGAGCGGTTTAAAAAAATCCATCGGTTCGAAACCGAATAACACCGGCTCTCCCACCACGGGACCAATTCATGAACGATAACGACATTCAACAGACCGACGCTGATTACGGGACCTGGATGCACGACCTGCTGGTCCGGCTATACCCCATTTGCCGCAGCCTAGCAGGACCAGGCAATCGCGAAACTCTGACAATCTTGGGCGAACACCTGCCACTGAGTATCACCGAGGTGCCATCAGGAACGGATGTATTCGGTTGGACCGTACCCGACGAATGGACGCCCCGTGGTGCCGAAATCACCGGCCCCAACGGCAGCCAGTACGCGCGCTTCGCCGACCACAATCTGCATCTGGTCAACGGGTCGCGCGCCATCGACGAGGAAATGGACCGGGACGATCTTCTGCCGCATATCTACAGCCTACCGGACCAGCCGGACCTGATCCCCTATGTAACCAGCTATTACCATCCCCATTGGGGATTCTGCCTGCCAGATACGGTGAAGGCCGCTTTGCCGCCGGGACGCTACAAGGTACGGATCGATACGGAACACAAACCAGGCGCCTTGGTCTACGGCGAAGCCACATTGCCCGGCGCGGTCAAGGACGAGGTTCTGATCTCGACCTACATTTGTCACCCCTCGATGGCCAACGACAACCTGTCGGGCGTGGTCACGGCAGCGGCGCTTTACCGTCGTCTAGCCGATATCAAGGACCGCCATTACACCTATCGCTTCGTATTTGCCCCGGAAACCATCGGCACCATGTGCTGGCTAATGAACAACGAGTCAACTGTCGTACCGCGCATTCACGCGGGCCTGGTTCTAAGTTGTCTGGGCGAGGATGACCGCTTTTCCTATAAACAGTCGCGGCGCGGCGACACAGAAATCGACCGCATCGGCCGTCTTTGGATGCACAAGGGTGGCGAGGTGCTGGAATTTTTCCCCACAGGCAGCGACGAACGGCAATACGGCTCACCCGGGTTCAATCTACCGATCGGTTTGATTTCCCGGCCTTATCCAGGGGAATGGCCTTATTACCACACTTCGGGGGACACCCCAGAACGGGTCACCGGGCCGGTTTTGGGCAGCAGCCTGGATCTGGTGTTCAACATGGTCATGTCCCTGGAATGGAATGCCTGGACCTACCAACGCACAGATCCCAGGGGCGAGCCTATGCTGTCCAAGCATGATCTTTATCATCGTCAGCACGCCCGCGAGCACTACACCGCCGACAGCCTTTGGCAGGAAAGGACAGCCATGCTATGGCTGTTGAACTTGGCCGACGGTGACCACGACCTAATCGACATCGCTGAAAAATCCGGAGCCACCATCGCCGAAATCGCCAGCCTGGCCGAACGGCTGTTAGAGGTCGGCCTACTGTCGCGAAATCGTCGATGATCGGAAGTGACGCCGTCCATGCCACAATTCAGGCACGCATGACTTCATCGCGCCTTCCGGGCAAGGTCCTGATGCCGGCGGCGGGGAAACCCCTGCTACACCACATGGTCGAGCGTTTGCACAAAGTGACGGCTATCGACAAAGTTATCATTGCTACCACGACCAACTCGGAAGACGACCCTGTTGCCGAACTGGCTGAAAAAACTGGTGCCGGCCTGTACCGGGGCAGTGAAGATGACGTGCTGTCTCGCGTGTTGGACGCAACAGTCGCCCATGGTACGGACATTCTTGTACAAACGACCGGCGATTGCCCGTTGATCGACCCGGAAATCATCGGTCAAGTGATCGACCATTACGTCGCCACCGAATGCGACTACACTTCCAACACATTGATACGCTCATATCCGATCGGCATGGATACTCAAATCTACCGGCGAACGGTCCTGGAAGATGTGGCATCGCGAACACAGGATCCTGTCGACCGCGAACACGTCAGCGCCTATATCTACCATCACCCAGAGCGGTACAGCTTGAGCAACCTGCACGCACCGGACGACATGACCGATCCCATGCTGCGTCTGACCCTGGACACGCCGGAAGACTACGAAGTGATCTGGCGGATTTACGAAGCGCTGTACCCAGCGAATCCCGATTTTACCTTGGCGGATATCCTGGCCCTGTTGAAACGCAATCCCGATTGGCGCGCCATCAACGATCAAGTCGAGCACAAATGGCTACGTCGACCGTGACAACTCAGGCTTTATTCCGCACGGATGCCTCGCCAACGATAGGCGGCGGCCATGTCATGCGGTGCTTGGCCCTGGCACAGGTTCTCAGCATGCGGGGCTGGCAGTGTGAATTTATGACCGGAGAAAAGAGCCTAGAAACGGTCCCCCAACTGGCGCGCTCTGACCATAAGGTCACTGTCCTGACAGCAGATTGTCTCACCGACCCCGCCGCACTGAAGGAACGGCGTGGCAGCCCTGCAGCGCTTCTTGTCGTCGATCATTATGGCCTTGACGCGGCCTATGAAACACCCTTGCGCGGGAGCGCCAAAACGCTTCTGGTGATCGATGATCTGGCCGACCGTCCGCATAACTGTGACATCCTTTTGGATCAGACATTCGGCCGCGACGTCCATGCCTACAAGGATCTGGTCCCAAAACATTGCCGCATCCTGACAACCAGCCGCCATGCCCTTTTGCGGCCTGAATTCGCGGCACAACGGCAAAAGGCCTTGGCACGCAGACAAGAGGCGCCTGCCGTTGCCCGGATTCTCATCTCGATGGGTATGACCGACCCCAACAACGATACCTGTACGGCCCTAAGCGCCATCGAGGCCGCCGGAGCAGACTCGGCGGTGGATGTGATCCTTGGCCCCAGCGCCCCCCACCTGCCGGCGGTCCGCAACATGTCCCGCTCCATGAGCACCGAGGTCACCATCCATGTCGATCCCGACAATGTCGCAGATTTGGTCACCGCCGCGGATGTCGCCATCGGTGCCGGCGGCAGCGCATCCTGGGAACGGTGCTGTTTGGGCCTGCCTACCCTGGTTTTCACCTACGGGCCTGTTCAGAAATTGGTGGTTCGTGAGCTGGAGCGCGCGAGGGCCATCGTTCTGGTGCCGCCGGGACCGGATTCTATTGTCCAGCGCCTAGCCGAATACCTGCACCACCTGATGACCGACCAACCGCGCCGCCGGGAAATGGCACAGGCAGCGGCAGCGCTCTGCGATGGAATGGGGGCAAATCGCGTCGCCCGGGCCATCGAAACCCTGACAAAACCACGCTTTTATGAAGCCGGTCATTGATCGCCCGGATGATGTTTCCCATATGCCGAATAGCCGAGTGCGGCAGGAGGAATTTCTTGCTATCTTATTGTAACGCCTTTACCCATTCAGCCTTGATTGAGGTGCCGAGAGGATGACCGAAACGCTATTGAAACCGGCCGGGTCCACTGAGCCAACGCGTCGTCCAAAAGCGATCGAACGGGCTTTGTTGATCTACCCATTCGCGATCTCGGATTCCTATAATCTGAATTCCGTCCTAGAAGGCGGCTCTTTCGCCGAAGCGCCCCTCGGCCTGGGCTACATCTCGTCTTATATTCAGCGCAATGTCCCCGACCTCGAGGTTCGAATTGTTGATGCTAACGCCATGGCCATCAAGCACATCCTGGCGACCAAAACCGTTGATATGGATGAGCTCTACAGCATGCTGCGCGATGAGGTCGCCGATTTTGATCCCGATATTGTCGGCATAAGTTGCCTGTTCCACAACATCGCACCGTCGGCCCATGCCGCAACCCGCGCGGCCCGTGAAATCGCGCCGGACAGCGTTATCGTGATGGGCGGAAATTATCCGGCCGGCTCGCCCGAAATCGCCCTGGCGGACGAAGCCTTGGATTTCATCGTCCTGTCGGAAGGCGAACAATCTTTCTCGACATTGATCGAATGCCTGCGCAACGGGTTTGAACCAAACGAGCATGTCGACGGCATCATGTTCCGCGATACCGCTCTTAATCGTATAGCACCGCCGCTATCGACCGATGGGGACGACATTGTTGATGAAATTCTGTCGACACCTAAGCTGAACTTCCCCAAATCCTTGGAGGGCTATCCCTGGCCCGACCGCAAGGATGTGGACATCGGTTTTTACGCTTCTTATTCCCGCCACTTCGCCTTCCGCACCATGGAGCACAAAGACGTGCGCCTAGCGACGATGACGGCGTCACGGGGCTGCCCGTTCAAATGTAGTTTCTGTTCATCAAAGGATTTTTGGGGCCTGCAAATTCGCTATCGCGAGCCCATAGATGTGGTCAACGAGATGGAAATGTTGGTCGATCAATTCGACATCAACACCTTCATCTTCAACGATGACAACATCATGTTTAATCGCAAGAGCGTAATTGCTCTTTGCGATGAGATTAAACGCCGGAATCTGAAAATCCGATGGCTGTCTGGCGGTGGCATACAGGTATCTTCCATGAAGCCGGATGTCGTCCAGGCGTTGATCGAGACCGGTCTGAATCAATTCAACCTGGCGATCGAAACCGGCAACCCCGAAACCCTGAAACGTATCAATAAACCGCTGGCCGAAGGTGTCGCAGAAAAAGTCATCGCCGAAATTCGAAAATACGACAACATCTGGATCGGCTCCAACTTTATCACCGGGTTCTATTTCGAAACCTTAGAAGACATTCAATCAACGCTGGATTACGCCGGGTCCCTCGACCTGGATTGGCGATCAATCTATGCCTTCCAACCGCTCCCCGGGACCGAAGATTTCCGCGCCAGCGTCGCCCGCGGCTATATCGAGGAGTGGGACATTTGGTCCGAAGGTAAATTCGGCGATCTGGTTTCTCTTACAACGGAAAATTTCACCGCCGAACAGGTCCGCAGCATGAACTACTACGCGAACCTGAAACATAACTTCATCAACAATCGCAACCTGAACCTCAATCCACGCCAGGCCATCAAAGACTTCAACTACGTGATTGAGATGGTGCCCGACCATGCGGTCGCTCTGTATTGCCGCGCCATCGCGAAATGGAACCTGGGTGATTTCGACAGTTCGAACACAGACCTGGAACGTGCCCGCGAGATTGCCGAAGCAACGCGGCACCTCAAGAAAAGCGCTTTCAAGAGCAACATTGCCATGACCAACGTGGAATTGGTCTGGGTCGATTATTTCGAACGATTGGGTGTCGATCTCTCACTACCACTTACGGGCGCCAAGCAGGCCATCGGCATCACCGAGGCCGAGTCTCGTCAGGGACTTGCCTAGGCTCATCAACACTGCGCAAACATATCCGCGCTGCGCCACATAAAGACGACACAGGCATTTGCATATTCTGATCACGGGCGCCCAAGGGTTCCTGGGCCAAACCACGCAGCGTCTTGCCGCCGCCAGCGGGCATGATGTGACCGCGACCGCGCGCACAAACGCCATGAACTGCATTCCCCTAGATTTGGGAAATACAGCAGGATTGCTGGCGCTACTCGAACGCACTAACCCAGATGTGATTATCAATTGCGCCGCCCAGGTCACTTTTGAAACGGGGACGCTGGCCGATCAATTCGCCGTCAATAGCCTGATGCCAAGCGTACTCGCTGCCTGGTGCGCCCGAACGAAACAACATCTCGTGCATGTGTCCTCTGCCGCCGTCGCCGGCATTACCTGTCGCGAAATCACCGGCACAACTCCGGCTGCGCCGGACACGGATTACGGACAGGCCAAATGTCTGGCAGAGAACATGGTTATGGCCTCGGGCGCCTCCGCAGCCTGCATTCGGTTTGGCGGCATTTTCGGCTATCCCGGGCCGCCTCACCTTGGCCTCAACAAGGCTATCGCCGCCGCACGTGACAGCAACATTCATCCCACGATCGTTGGCACCGGTAAGGCGCGCCGCAACTACATCCACGTAGAGGATGCCGCCCGGATACTGATTCATTGCGCCACCGAGAAGGTCACCGGCATATTGGCAGCGGGTGGCCGCGACGAATTGACAATCTCCGAAATCATGACTCGTTTGAGCGATACGTTTTTCGACAATGAGCCGCCTACATACACGGACGGCCCAGAAGCCGCCGATCAGATCGTCCTGACGAGTGCGGGCTTACCGATCGGCGGGACCTTTGAGGACGGTTTGGAGCGTTGCCGATGAAAGTTGCCCTACTTGCTGACATCCATGGCAACGCCCCTGCACTTGAATGCGTTCTGGACGCGGCGCGCTCCGAAGGCGTTGGCCGCCTGCTCATCGCCGGCGACATGGTCGGCTATTACTATGACATTGTCCGCGTCATGGACCTGTTGACGGATTGGGACTGGGTGGCAGTCCAAGGCAATCACGAAGACATGCTTGCCCGCGTGCGCGATGGCCGCGATGCGACTACCGTGCGTGCCCGTTATGGGTCGGCCATCGACCGCGCGGTTATGGAATTAAGCCCCGTGCAATTGGACTTTCTAACCGACCTGCCATCGACACGGAAACTCGATATCGATGGAATCCGAGTGCTCATATGCCACGGGTCGCCGTGGGATCGCGACACCTATGTCTATCCGGATTCAAAAAAATCCGTGCGCGATCAGTTCTTTGAAACGAACGCCGATTTAATTCTGTTCGGCCACTCTCATTATCCCGTTCACTGGCGATCAGGCAATGCCCAGGCCGTGAACCCTGGGTCCGTCGGCCAACCCCGCGACCGGAAGCCTGGCGCCTGCTGGGCCCTTTGGAACACCGGGACTGGTACCGTCAGCATGCGTCGCGAAGCCTATGATCCAGCTCCGCTGATCGCCGCCTGTGCCGCCAACGACCCTCATCTGACCTATCTGTCTGAAGTCTTAACCCGCCGATGACAGCCCCCCGAATTCTGATTACCGGCGCCAACGGAGACATTGCCAACGCCGTAGCACGCGCCTTGACCGACGCCTTTCCAGGCATTCTCCTCTGGGGCACAGACCTGGGCGGCGAATGGCCGGGACGGTGCGTATTCGAACGCGTAGAAACCGTGCCGCAGGCCGACGATCAAGACTATCCGAAACGTCTTACAGAGGTCGCACAGGCCATGGGCGCCGATCTGGTCATTCCCGCGACCGAGCCTGAATTATCTCGCTTGGCGACTGAGCACATGCCCGCCGCCGAATTACCTTTATTGATGAACACGCCGGAAGTCATCCGCCGGTTTCTCGATAAAATGGCAACCTCGGATTGGTTGACCGAAGTTGGGGTCGATGTGCCAGCGACACGCCTTCTTGCCGACGCGCATAAGAATGATCTGCCGTTGATGATAAAACCCCGCCGGAGCAGTGGTTCGCGCGGCCTGGAGATCGTTCGCACAGCGGCGCATCTGGCTTTTTGCCAAACGGTGCGCGATGGAGACAGCATTGCACAAGAGCTTCTGGAAACAGAGGACTGTGAATTTACCTGCGCCTTGTTTCGCCATGGCGACACAATCCAAACCCTCATCATGCGTCGCTGGCTGGTCGGCGGCCTGACAGGCCGCATGGTCATCGAAGACCACCCGGAAATCACCGATCTTCTTATGCGTATCGGTAAACGTCTGCCCGAAACGGCGGCAGTCAATGTGCAACTCCGTCAGGTCGGCAATCGCTTCTCCGTATTCGAAATCAATCCACGTCTGTCCAGCACCACCATGATGCGTCATAGGGTCGGCTTCCAAGACGCTCAATGGTGGGTTGCCGCGCACCTGTGGAACCAAGCACCACCACCTTTCACGCCACCCGTGGGAACCTGGGTCTACCGTACTTACGGTGAAATCCTGGTCCCTCAGAGAACCTCTGACCATGACCATTGATCGTTCTAAGACTTTCGAGATCGACGGCCGCGCCATCGGGGCCGGCGCGCCGCCTTACATAATCGCCGAAATGTCGGGAAACCATAACGGCGACAAGGCACGCGCCCTGGCCCTTATCGACGCCGCCGCCGAAATGGGCGCGAATGCGTTGAAGCTTCAGACCTATACAGCCGATACCATCACCATCGACCACGACGGGCCCGGCTTCATCGTCGAAGGCGGACTATGGGACGGCAGAACTCTTTACGAACTCTATCAGCAGGCCGCCACGCCCTGGGATTGGCATCCTGATTTGTTCGCCCGAGGGCGCGAGCGAGGCATCACGGTCTTTTCTTCGCCGTTTGATGAAACCGCCGTCGACTTCCTTGAAGAGCTTGACTGCCCGGCATACAAGATCGCCTCGTTCGAGGCTATGGATCTCCCATTGGTCCGTAAGGTCGCGGCGACAGGAAAACCATTGCTTGTATCGACCGGTATGGTCACGGCAGAGGAAATCGGCGAACTGCTGCGCACCTTGGACGACATCAACCCGGTCGCCCTTTTGCACTGTGTCAGCGCATATCCGGCGCCGATCGAAGCATCGAACGTTCGCACCATTCCTGAACTGGTCGCACGCTGCGGTACAGTCGTTGGCCTGTCGGATCACACCCCTGGCACAGCCGTTGCCGTCGCCGCCGTCAGCCTAGGTGCAGCCATTGTCGAAAAACACGTTTGTCTAGCCCGCGCCGAGGGTGGGGTCGACAGCGCCTTTTCATTGGAGCCGGCAGAGCTGGGAACCCTGGTCAACGATTGCAGAAATGCCTGGGCGGCATTGGGTGAGGTGCAAATCGGCCGACAAAGCGCGGCGGCCTCAAGCTCCGTATTCCGGCGCTCACTCTATGCCGTCGCCGATATTCCGGCCGGTGGTGAATTAACTTCCGCGAACGTGCGTTCAATCAGGCCGGGGCACGGCTTAGCCCCAAAACATCTTGAAGATGTTCTGGGTCGCAAAGCGACGCAGGATATTGCTTTCGGGACACCACTGTCCTGGGACTTGATTACTGATTCACTGGACTGACCTCAAGGCCTCCCATGCTTCAAATCTTTAAATGTATCTTGGTCGGGCTAATCCGTTTGCTTACTTATCCCCTGGGCACAGGCGGGCGTCATCGGCTACTGCGCCTTTTGCGTCTTGGGATGAAGAACAACGGATTTGACGAAGTCATCGCAAAGATTCCCACACCACGGGGAACGGCGCGGTTCTACTGCCTTGGCGATCTGCCGTTTTGGCGCGCCCAGACTCTGTTGACCAAAGAACCGGAAACCATCGAATGGATCGACGGCTTCGAAGATGGCTCGACCCTCTACGATATCGGGGCCAACGTCGGCATCTACACGATCTATGCGGCACTTAATCCAAAAATACGTGTCCTGGCGTTCGAGCCATTGGCTGCAAACTATTATCTTTTGAATCGTAACATCGAAGAGAACGGCCTGTCGGAAACGGTCAGCGCCTATTGCCTGGCCATGAACGATACGGAAATGACCGGCCGTTTCCATGTTCGAGATACAGGTTTCGGCTCCGCTCTTTCCAGTTTCGCCGAAGCCATCGACCACAACGGTGATGTTTTTACCGCCCAGTATGAACAGGGTATGATCGGCATGACGCTCGACGGTTTCATACAGCGCTTTTCTCCCCCGTTTCCCGATCACATTAAGATCGACGTCGACGGCATCGAAAACAAGATCATCAACGGGGCCGCCCGCACCCTGGCTGATCCGCGTCTGCGCACCCTGTCCATCGAACTGGACGCTTCCCGACCAAACTACACCGATGCCGTCATAAGGAACATCGAATCCGCCGGCCTTGCCTTGGTCAGTAAACGCCGCGCGCCGGAATTGGACGACACACCCTTTGCCCATATCTACAACTATCTTTTTCGCCGCCCTTCCCCGGCTGATGGGCCGACGGCATGATTGACACACCCATCCGCATCGCCATCGCGGGATACGGCGTCGTCGGAAAACGCCGGCGTGAATTCATTGATGCCCACCCGATGCTGAAGACCGTCGCCGTCTGCGACCGCATGTTCAAGAACGAAGGATACCTGGACGACGGCGTGCCCTATTTCCAAACGCCTGACGCTCTCTTGCGCCAAGATTTTGACGCCTTGTTCGTCTGCATGACCAACGATGTCGCCCCGGACGTCACCATCGCGGGCCTGGAAAAGGGCGTGCATGTGTTCTGTGAAAAGCCGCCGGGCCGTGATGTTTCCGATATCGAAAGAGTCATCACCATTGAACGGAAGCATCCGAATCTGAAATTGAAGTATGGGTTCAACCATCGCTATCACGATTCCGTCCGCGATGCCCTGGCCATGGCGCACAGTGGTGACTTTGGCCGCATCATTAACCTGCGCGGTGTCTACGGGAAATCCAAATTCATCAGCTACGGCAAGTTGTCCAGTTGGCGAACGGAACGAAAAATCGCAGGGGGCGGCATTTTATTGGATCAAGGCATTCACATGGTCGACCTGATGCGCCTGTTCGCCGGCGAGTTCACCCAGTTCCACAGCTTCGTCGCCAACGATTTCTGGAACCATGACGTCGAAGACAACGCCTATGCCCTGATGCGGACGGAAGCCGGAGTCGTCGGCATGCTTCATTCCAGCGCCACACAATGGCGCCACCGTTTTAATCTGGACATCACCTTGGAGAAAGGCGGTCTAATTCTCAGCGGCATCTTGTCCGGGTCGAAAAGTTACGGCGCTGAAACGCTGACGGTCGTACATGCCCACGATGACGATCAGGGAGACCCCCATGAAGAAGTCTCGCGCTACACCAATGACCCGTCCTGGGAGGACGAGATTTCTGATTTCGCCGATGCCATCGTTACGGAGCGCCCGATTTCCGAGGGGTCGTCCGATGACGCGCTGAAGACCATGCAGTTGGTCTACGCCATTTATCATGCCGATCCGGAATGGGCAGCACGCTGGAATTTGGTCACGACGGGCAGGGGCGACACGTGAAGGAATCAGACATCCGCCCGAAGGATTTGTTCAACCGTTATCTCGATCTTGTCCGCCGCGACAATGAGGCCCTGTTCGCCGACCGCGCCGGTTTTATCGATGTCGATTGCCCGGCTTGCGGCACAGAAGCAGTCGGCCGCCGGTTCGAAAAGGACGGGTTTGAATACCGTGAATGCGCCGATTGCCGAAGTTTATACCAATCCCCTCGTCCCGACACCGCGACTCTCGCCCGGTTTTATCAAGAGGCAGAGTCCGTCAAATTCTGGGGGACCGAATTCTATCGTCAAACGGCGGAAGCGCGGCGGGAAAAATTGTTCAAACCACGGGCTCGCGACATCGCCGAATTGGCAGATCGCCATCTGACCGCCGGGCTGACACGGTTTTGCGATATCGGTGCTGGCTACGGCACCTTGTTGGAAGAAGTCATCACGACCAACCATTTCACCACCGTCTCAGGTGTCGAGCCGGCCCCAACCCTGGCGGCGCTTTGCCGCGATAAAGGTTTTGAAATCATTGAAGCAACTATCGAAGATTTACCCCAAACCGCCCCACGCGCTGATTTCCTGACCGCCTTCGAAGTCATCGAACACGTGGCGTCGCCGTTTGATTTTCTAACGGGCGTGAAACAGCTTTTATCCCAGAATGGCATTGCCCTGCTTACGACATTGACCGCCGACGGCTTCGATATTCAAACCTTGTGGGATCATTCCAAAGCCGTACATCCACCCCACCACATCAACCTGTTGTCGGTAGAAGGCTATCGCAGCCTGATTGAACGGGCCGGTTTGGCCTGTGTTGAGATCACCACCCCTGGAAAACTGGATGTTGACATCGTCCGTAACACACTGAAAGAAAATCCAGATATCGACGTGCCGCCGTTCATCCGCCGGCTCGTGTCGGAATCCGACGAGAATATACGGGCAGCCTTCCAGGCCTTCCTCGCCGACCACCGGTTGAGTTCTCATATCCGCATCCTGATAACGACCAAATGAGGCGACTGGAAATGACCCTTTCCCTGAAACAGGCCTTAGCAAACAGGGTCCCCATCCTAGGGTCCTGGATCAGCCTGGCGTCCGAAGAAACCTGTGAGATCATGGCGCGATCCGGATTCGATTGGCTCGCCATCGATATGGAGCACACAGCCATCGGTTCCTCCGAAATGGCTCGGCTGATTCGGATTATCGACTTAGCGGGCGGCATACCGATCGTTCGCGTCGGAGCCAATGACCCGCTGCTGATCAAGCGGGCGTTAGACGCCGGGGCCACGGGCATCATCGCACCCATGGTGACGTCGGCGGATGACGCGCGGGCAGCGGTCGCAGCGGCCCATTATCCGCCGAAAGGTACACGTGGCGTCGGCTTGCACCGAGCCCAAGGCTACGGCCGCAACTTCACCAACTATATGGATTGGATGGCCGACGGCGGTCCCGTAGTCATCGCCCAGATTGAACATAAAGACGGCGTCGAAAACCTGGACGATATCATGGCCGTCCCAGGTCTAGACGCCTTCTTCATTGGGCCCTACGACCTTTCAGCGTCGTACGGCACACCCGGCGATTTTAATTCCGACGAGGTCGCCGCCGCCATGGCCAAGATCAACACCGCCATAACCACGGGTCCCATTCCGGGTGGAATCCACGTGGTCGAACCGGATGCGGCGGCGCTTTCTGTCCACCTACGCGCCGGGCATTGCTTTATCGCATACGGCGTCGATATGATTTTCCTTTCTGGAGCGGTCGACGCTGCCCGAACGGCCATCGCCGAAATAAAGTCCGATCTGTCATGACCAAAATTTGTGTCATTCCCGCACGCATGGCATCGACGCGCTTTCCCGGCAAGCCGTTGGCGCCGCTTCTCGGCACGCCGATGATCGTTCATGTCCTGGAGCGCGCGCGCTTGTGCCCGGACTTGGACCGTGTCGTCGTCGCGACCTGCGACCCGGAAATCGCCAAGGCCATCGAGGCCGTGGGCGGAGAGGCGGTGATGACCGCCGACACACATGAGCGCTGCACTGACCGCACGGAAGAAGCGATCCGCAATTTAGGACTATCGCTTGCGGATAACGATCTGGTGCTGATGTTGCAGGGAGACGAAATTATGGTCTCCCCGGAAATGCTATCGGACATGGTGATCCGATTTGAAAGCACGGGCGCCGATGTCATCAATCTAATCAGCCGCCTTTACACCTCGGATGACCACGCCGATCCTAATACCGTGAAGGCCGTGTCCGCACCGGACGGTCGAATTCTTTACATGTCTCGGGCGGCGATCCCATCGACAGCACGGGCGGATGATGTTCCTGTTTATCAACAAACGGGGATCATTTCCTTCAAGGCCACGTTTCTCAAACACTACAGCGAATTGCCGCAGACGCCACTGGAGAAAATCGAATCCTGCGACATGCTGCGGGTAATTGAACATGGCTTGCCAATTTACGGTGTGCCGACGGAAACGGAAACCATCGGCGTCGATACGGAAGCCGACCGAGCCCGCGCCGAACAACGCCTCGCCGAAGACCCGACGACGTCCCGCTACATGGACATCCCGACAGGAATAAAGCAATGACAGCACCTCTTTTCAGGCGTAACGCTCTCGTCACGGGCGGAACCCGTGGCATCGGCCGCGCCATCGCCGAACGGTTGGTTGCCGACGGCGCGGCCGTGACCGTAACGGGAACCAAACCCGGCGGCACGGCACCCAAGGGCTGCGCCTATCTTGCCTGTGATTTTCTGGATACGGCGGCAACAACTGCCTTCGCCCACAACGTCGCGAACCTGGGGTTGGATATTCTGGTTAACAATGCCGGCATAAACAAAATTTCCCCTTTTGCCGAGATTGTCCCCGACGACTTTGCCGCCATTCAACAAGTCAACGTCATCGCCCCCATGATGCTTTGCCGCGCCGCAGTGCCAGGAATGCGGGCTCAGGGCGGTGGGCGCATCGTCAACATCGCATCGATCTGGGGCGTCATTTCCAAAACGCAGCGCGCTTCCTATTCAGCCAGCAAGTTTGCCATCGACGGCATGACCAAAGCCTTGGCTGCCGAGGTTGCCGCCGACAGCATTCTGGCCAACTGCGTCGCCCCGGGTTTCATCGACACTGAAATGACCCGCACCGTACTGGGCGAGGACGGCATGACCGAACTTGCCGCACAAATTCCGATGAAACGCGTCGGCAAACCGGAAGAAATTGCCGCTTTGGTCGCCTGGCTCGCGGGACCGGAAAATACATATATAAGCGGCCAGTCGATCATCATCGATGGGGGCTTTACCAATGTCTGATCCCGTGGAATCCAGACTGACGATTCAATCCCATAAGGGGCTTTACAATGTGCTGTTCGGTGACTCGGCACGAGCCGGGTTGGCGGCGCTCGCCACCGGCGACCGGCCCCTTCACGTGATCATCGACGAGCGCGTCGCCGAGTTGCATGGCGATAAACTGATGCCTCTTCTGTCCGGCCCGTCAGTCCTGCGCCTTGAAGCGACAGAGACCAACAAATCGTTAGAAAAATTTCCTGGCTATGTCGATCATTTGGTCGAGCAGAGCATCCGCCGCGATCATCTTTTGGTCGCCATCGGGGGCGGCATCATTCAAGACACGACCTGCTTCCTGGCCGCGTCCATGCTGCGTGGCGTTGATTGGGTTTTTTGCCCAACCACTCTTTTGGCTCAAGCGGACAGCTGTATCGGTTCGAAAAGTTCTATTAACTCGGCATCGGCAAAAAACATCCTGGGGACCTTCACCCCGCCCCGGACGATTTATCTCGACGTCTCTTTCCAGAACACCTTGGACGAACGGGATATGCGGTCGGGTGTCGGCGAGATACTGAAGGTCCATGCCATAGATGGACCCGAAAGCTTCGCCCACATCGCCGCCGATTACGACCGCCTGTTCACGGAACCCGAGACCATGTTGCGCTATGTGCGCACAGCATTGGAAATCAAAAAATCCTACATCGAACAAGATGAGTTCGACCGCGGCCCCCGCAACATCTTTAACTACGGTCATACCTTCGGTCACGCCATCGAAGCCGCGACGAATTTTGCCATTCCCCATGGCATTGCCGTGACCATCGGGATGGACATGGCTAACTATGTATCGTCACAAATCGGTGACGGCACCGAAAGTCATTTTCGCCGATTGCGCCCCGTCCTTGCCGCCAATTACGCGGAATACAAAAACCATCCAGTACCGTTCGACGAATATCTGAACGCCATCATGAAAGACAAGAAAAACACGGGCACCGGCAGCGTCACCATGATACTGCCCGGCGCTGACGGACGCCTGGCAAAAACCACCCGTGACGCCGATGCAGCATTCCAATCCGTCTGCCGCACCTTTCTGGAAGAGGTTCGCGCCACATGACCCCCAACCGCGGCGCCGTCGCCGTGACTTCGCGGTCATTTTCAAAGCATCCGGAATTGCGCCGGACGCTTCTGTCCCGCTATCCGAACACGACCTTCAACGATGCCGGTGAAAGCCTACGCGGTCAGGCGTTGATCGAATTTCTAAAGGGTCATGAAAAGGCCATCACCGCCCTGGAACCATTGGACGCCGCCTTGTTTGATGCCGTGCCTGAACTGCGCGTCATCGGCAAGTATGGCGTTGGGCTCGATATGATCGACCTGGAGGCCATGCAGGCGCGCGGTGTGAAGCTTGGTTGGACTGCCGGCGTCAACCGGCGCGCGGTGGCGGAATTAGCCCTCGGCTTCGCGCTTAGCCTGATTCGCCGGGTCCCGGAAGCCGTGTCACTGGCCAATAATGGCGGCTGGCATCAGGTCATCGGGCGACAACTTTCCGGCCGTACATTCGGAATCATCGGCTTGGGCCATGTTGGTAAAGACCTGGCCAGCCTACTCCGAGCTTTCGACTGCCACATACTGGCCCAGGATATCAAAACGGACGACAGTTTTTGCGCCCGCGTCGGGGTGGAAATGGTGGACCTGGACCGCCTTCTAAGTGAAAGCGAAATCGTCTCCATTCATTTGCCATTGGATGACACGACTCAGGGCATAATGAATGCGGATCGCCTGGCCCGTCTCCGCGACGGAGCGATCCTTATCAATACTGCCCGTGGCTCGATCGTCGATGAGGCCGCATTGGCCGCCGAATTGAAATCCGGCCGCTTGGCCGCCGGAGCTTTCGACGTGTTCGCCGTCGAACCGCCCGAGGATAATCCACTGGTCGGGCTTGGCAACTTTCTGGCAACCCCGCATATCGGCGGCAGTACAGAGGAAGCCATCTTGGCCATGGGCTTAGCCGCCATCGACGGATTGGACAATGCCGGCGACCCCGTTTCCGCGGCCAAAGGCCGCTGATCATGATGCCGAACGTGACCATCGCCGACGCGAACTGGCTCGCACAACACCGCTTGCCCCAGGGGGTGGATGTGACCACGGCCTGGTATCTCGGCGATGATCATAAGCTCTATTGCCGACTGCGTGACCATCTGCCGCAGACCATTGTTTGGGGAGACGCAGGACAGCACATGAACGCTGTCGCCCGGAACCATGCAGACACCTTCGTGAATCTAGACGATGGTTTTCATATCTCTGATTTCGACTGGTGGGAATTACGCAACATCGCGGAGCGAGGCCCTTATTCCACCACCTTTGTCACGGACGCATGCCGCCAGATTTTGTTCAATGACATTATCGAAAAACCGGGCGGGCACCTGTTTGCCGTGGAATGGAGCGATCTGGCCGACGTCCTGACCATGAGTGCTGGCAAGCGGGGCATCGCAGTGCGTCGCTTGGGGCCCGGCGCCATTTCCCGCGCGCGTGCGCGAGCATATCGAACCGCCATCGACATCGCAGGCTTCGCACGCGCCGTCGTTCGGCGGTGGCGGGAAATTCGAGCCTTGCATGCCCTACGCCGCATTCATCCCCTGCCCACTTCGGCACTTCGTGACTGCGATGTGTTGATTGCTGCCTGGACCAAAGCCAATGACTTTCCAGCGAACAGCCCGCGCGAGACCGCACATTCCATGGGCCCCTTACCGCAATGGCTTCGCAGCGCTGGAGTGCGGGTCGGATTTATCGCACTTCCTCTAACCGAAACCTGCGATGCCACCGCAATTGCCGAAAAAACCGTCGTTGCGTCGGATGCTGTGCTGCATGCGGATGAAGGATTAACGGTCGTTGGTTTATTACGAACCGCAGCCCGGGCTTTGATTTGCCGCGCCCATGTCAAGACGTCCTTTACCGCCGGGGGTCATGACCTGACCGGGGTCGCCCGTATGGTTTTGGCACGCGAATGGTTCGATTGGCGCCCCGTGAACGCCGCCCTTTGGTCAGGCATCGGCCTCTTTCTTGCGCAGCGGAACATCCGGCCCAAGGTGATTTTTCACGTCTACGAAAATCAGACCTGGGAAAAGGGGTTGCGTCAGGGGATTCGCCGCAATCTTCCGGAAACCCGCATCGTCGGCTGCCAACAATCACCCTTTTCCAGCCTTTACCCAAATTTTCTACCAGCCCGGGCGGAGTTGACCAAAGGACGCTGGCCCGACAATGTGTTGGCCTTGGGCTCCGATAGCAAACGAAAGCTAACCGCAGGCGCCAGTCAGGCTGGCGTCATTCGTGCCGGCCTTCTGCGTAAAGGCGCCTTCCTTGCAACCCGCCCATCTGCCCCGGCGGAACACTTCACTGGCCATAGATTGCTCTGTGCAACGGGTCCTGATTATCAAGAAAGCCTGGAGCTCGCGGCGAAAACACAAGCAGCTGTAATCGCCCGACCAGAAACATCGCTTGTCATTAATTTTCATCCATTGACGTCTGCCGAATTTCGCAAGGGACTGCAGCAGTTCCTAACCGATCAGGCCGGCGGCCGGATGATCGCCGAGTTTTCAGACGCTTCCATCAGCACCCTTTTAGCTGAGGGCATCTCGGCCGTAGTTTATGGGGATACGAATGCCGGGTTCGAAGCCGTCTCGGCGGGCGCGCGTGCAATCCACGTGGGACGGGACCATGCGCTTTCGTTTGATAAACTGCCCGATGGCTTAGCGCGGCGTGTCTGGAGCTCAGACGAAATCGGCAAGGCGATAGACGATCTATCGACACACGGTGCTTGGCCCGATCAGAACATCGTCTCGGCGACCCTTGCCGAATGCTTCAGCCCGCCAGACATGGATCTAATTTTAGCCACCATCGGACGCACCAACTCAACTCGGAAGCGGCAATAAAGAGGTAATCAAGAAATGAAAATCGCAATTCTTTGCGGCGGCAAAGGAACCCGCATCCGTGGTGTTGCCGACGATCTCCCCAAACCGATGATCCCCATCGGACCCTATCCGATTTTGTGGCACATCATGCAAGGCTATGCCGCCGCCGGGCACAAGGATTTCATTCTTTGCCTGGGCCACAAGAGCGGCGCCATCAAGGATTTCTTCCTCAATTACCGAACACGGGCCGCCGACTTTACGATCGATTTTGAAGCCGATCGCCGTTTGGAATTTCATGGCGCAGAAAACGAAATCGATTGGCGCGTGACCATGGCCGAGACCGGCGAAGAAACCTTGACCGGGTCGCGGGTCAAACGCATCGAACGCTACATCGGAAACGACGAGACCTTCATGCTGACCTACGGCGACGGTGTTGCCGATATCGACATCGGCGCCTTGGTCGATTTCCATAAATCGCACGGCAAGATCATGACCGTCTGCGGCGTACGTCCACCCGGCCGGTTCGGCGAAATGGAACATGACGACACGGGCGCCGTGGTCGAATTCAACGAAAAACCCCAGGCCACGGGTGGTCGCATATCTGGCGGGTTCTTCGTTTGCAATCGGGCCGTGTTCGATTATCTGGCCAACGGCCGGGACGACGAAGTTCTGGAAACCGATCCCATGCGCCGGCTTGCCGCCGACGGCGAGATGATGATGTATAAGCATGACGGTTTTTGGCAATGCATGGACACGTTCCGCGATTACGCCCTGCTCAATGACCTGTATGAAACAGGAAAAGCCCCCTGGCTGAGCGGCTCCTGATCTCATGACAGATTATTCTATTTTCAAGGATCGCCGCATTTTGGTCACTGGCTCGACCGGCTTCAAGGGAAGCTGGCTGTGTACCTGGCTTGCCGACATGGGTGCGCAGGTCACGGGCTTGGCCCTTCCGCCGGAAGACGACGCGCCGTTGTTCGACCAACTGCATTTGCGCGATCGCATCAACCAGCATTTTACGGATATCCGCGATTTCAATGCCCTCTCATCCTTGATCGACACAACACAGCCGGAAATCATTATCCATCTGGCGGCCCAGGCGTTGGTCCGACGCAGCTATGACGACCCGCTGACTACGTTCCACACGAACGTGACCGGCGGCATCAATCTTTTGGAAGCCGTACGCCGGACGCCATCGGTCCGATCCCTGGTATTCATCACATCCGACAAGTGTTACCGCAACCTGGAATGGGAACGCGGGTACCACGAAGACGACCTGCTGGGCGGCCCCGACCCCTATTCCGCATCCAAGGGTGCTGCTGAGCTTATCTTCACCGGCTATCAGGAATCTTTTTTTCAGACACAGCCCGGTCTGATCGCGGCGACGGCACGCGCCGGCAACGTCATCGGCGGTGGCGACATGTCGACCGACCGCATCGTGCCTGATTGCATCCGCGCACTTCGCAACACCGACCCGGTGATCCTTCGCAACCCCCAGGCGACCCGTCCGTGGCAACATGTTCTGGAACCGTTGTCCGGCTATCTGGCCTTGGCCGCCCGCCAGATATCGGACGATGAAACGGCCGGCGGCGCCTGGAACTTCGGACCCGATCCGGAAAATGTCCGCCCCGTGCAGGAGCTGGCGAAAACCGCCGTTGACGTTTGGGGCTCAGGCGAAGTCGTGGTCCAACAAGATCCCAACGCCCCCCACGAAGCGACCCTTCTGATGCTCGACAGCACCAAGGCGAAAACATACTTGGGTTGGCATCCGCGCTGGAATTTCCGCACCGGCGTGACCAAGACCGTGGAATGGTATCTGGCGATTGATACCGGTGCCGATCCCGTCGAGATCACCCGCGCCCAAATCGCCGACTATGAGAAGGCAGCGGGATAATGGCCGAACCCATCGACGGCGTGATCGTGACACCCCTTAAGGTGATCAATGATGACCGGGGCGCCGTCATGCACATGCTGCGCGCCGATGCTTCTCATTTCGCCGGGTTCGGGGAAATCTATTTTTCGGTCGTGAAACCGGGTGCCGTGAAGGCCTGGAAACGGCATCAGGCGATGACCTTGAATTTGTGCTGCGTTGCCGGATCGGCCCGCGTCGTGATTTACGATACGGCGCAAATGCGCATCATGGAAATCGACCTGGGTCCGCAAAGCGCCGACACCTACCAACTGGTGACCGTGCCGCCAGGGTTATGGACAGGCTTCACCTGCACGGGCGATGAACCCGCGACCCTCGCCAATTGTGCCAGCATTCCCCACGATCCGGCGGAGGCCGATGGCCTGCCCGCGGACACAAACGAAATTCCTTACGACTGGTTATAATGACGGCGGCCATCATCACTGGAACATCAAGTTTCATCGGCGCGCATTTGGCATGTGCCTTCGCACGTGCCGGCCATGCCGTCACGGCAACCCATAGCCGGCCGCTTGCCGCCTATGACGGCATCCGTGCCGCCCGCCTTTCTTTTGCCGAGCAATCCGCATCCCTTGCCGAACTGGACATCACCGATGGTGATGCGGTCCGGCGTCTCGCCGACAAGGTCAAGCCACAGCTGTGGGTTCATCACGCCGGACATGCGGTTGATTATTCCTCGCCCGATTACGATGCCGAGACTGGCCGCGCGGTGAATGTACAGCCGCTCTCGACGATTTTTTCCGCCATGGCCCGGACCGGGGGCGGCGTGCTGATTACCGGCTCGTCGGCGGAATATGCATCAAGCGACCAGGCCAATACGGAGGACGACATCGCCGCACCGGAACTGCCGTATGGGGCTTCCAAACTGGCCGAGACAGAACACGCGCGCCTTCTTTCCGCCGAAACCGGCGTGCCGGTTCGAATTGGGCGCCTTTATATTCCGTTCGGGCGTCTGGACCACCCGGCTAAATTACTGGCGCAGGCCGTGACTGCGTTGAAAGACGGACAGCCCGTCGATCTTTCCCCCTGCAGCCAACAACGCGATTTCGTCGGCGTCGATGACGTATGCCGGGCCTGGATTGCCATGGCGGCAGATCTGGGCCGGGGCGGATTTGATGTTTTCAATATCTGCTCGGGCGAGGCGACGGAATTGCGCCGATTGCTTTTGGAAATTGCCGGCGCGCTTGGTGCCGACACGAATCTTTTACGGTTCGGTGAACGGCCCATGCGCCCAGGCGAGCCGCCGGTCTCATACGGCGATAATGCAAAAGCGGGGCGCATGCTGAACTGGACGCCCCGGCCTCTCAATCAGGCCATCAGGGAAGATTTATTGGAAGACCCTGCAGCGGAGCCGACCTGCGCATGAATGCCGCCCAAACATACCGTCGCAATACCTTTGTGATCGTTCGTTATTTTCTGGGCAGTGTTTTCGCACGGCGCCGACTGAGGAACACCTCTCTCCACCGGTAGTAAGGCGCCAGGAGATGCGGCACATGCCGCTTTGCGTCGAGAATAATCAACCCGTCTATGACATTTATAGTGTGCAGACCTGTCGGGTACCGGGAATTTAAATCCGGTTCGATGCGCGCAATCGGCGTTTCTTTAAATTCATTCGGTGTCAAAGTCTCGATCTGATTTAAGACAATTGCCGCACCATATGTCGTTGAACAATCCTGTGCCGGCCGAACCATTTGACCTCGCCACAGGAATGGCGTGCCACCGGGGCGGCTTGACGTTATATCGAATTTGATCGGGTTTTGTTTGTGGGGAATCCAAGGCCCAAAGCAAGAAGACGCATACCATGCGTGCAAGACGGCATTCGGTTCGGAGTCCGATCTTGTGCCGAACAACCAATATCGTTCTTCATGATAAAATATCGTCCCATCAACCAAAGGAACGCCTTCCAGGCCTTTCAAAGGCCGCCCCCCATTCGGCCATTTCGGTGAATTACTGTCGACGGGATAGGCCGTGGGCGATGCCATTTCAGACAGTTCCGGAATGGCGTAACGCTGACCGTTTTCTTCGATCAAGAACGGATAGGACGCGTGGTACGGAAAATCACCAATGATTTCCTCTGCGCCATCAATGTTCCTGACAATGCAGCCTCTGCCTTCCTTAAAATCAAATATTTCATACAGCAGAACAATTTTTCCTTGGCCATTCCGCCAGCCAAAGGGATCGGCACGAAAACAGAACCGTGGGTTAGGTGGCAGCCATTGCACACGGCTCATCAATTCGCCGTTAAATATATTTTCCGGAGTGCCTGATGCTGTCCCAACATTCCATTCCTCTACCGCAAAAAGATCAGCCACAATGCGAACGAGATTAGGCAAGGTGGCAGCAACAAGCCGCCATGAAGACGGGGCGTCGCCGCTTGTCAGTTGGATATCCCGATTGTCGAAATATAAGTTGTTGCCCCGCCTTGAGAGATTTTCGGTGAACCAATCTACGGCCGCTTCCTTAACTCCGGCAATCGAGCGCCCAATTGTTTTCCGGCTTCTTAGGCGATACAGGCAGACTATCCGAGCGGTTCCGGTCTCTGCCCGCCATTCTACCAGCCGAACCTCGATAAAGGGTTCATGCAAGACGAACCCTGACTTGATGCTATCGCATAAGTCGGTGCGGAAATCCGGGCCGTGGCAAAGAAACCAGACAGGAACGCCAAACCTTTCCGCCAAAGCGATGCCGTCATCACGCTCTGATAAATCGATTAGTAGTTCTAGATCTGCCCGCTGCACATCTATTTTCTGCTCGGCAAGTTCCCTCGACCAAACCAAAACATTTCGGCCTGCAGCAGTTATCCTGGCCTGAACCGCGGCCTCCCACTCCGTGGGTTCGGATGATCCGATTAAAAGTGCGATTGACCCGGGCATCGTCACATCAGCGAAGATTGGGCGAAGCCGAAACGACTTCGCAATAAAGGCTGTCGATTTGATCTGGATGAATGCCGTCGCCGCGATAAAGGATCGGATCTTTCCATCTGTCCGCGATCGCCATCTCCGGTCGCTTGGCGCAGCGGCGCTTTTCAATTGCCGTAAGGAGCAAGCCGTAATGCATCAAGGCAATATGCGAAAATGCAGGGATGCATTGTGTCAGAGCTTCGTAGTTACTTGCATAAATAATCCGAGCAACGGACAGCTTGTGCCAACGGCTTCGCACAAAGGCAATATGACAAAACGTGTCGTCCGGCCCCATCAATCCCACATGCCCAACGCTCGGCAATTCGGCATGCGCGGTGAAATTTTTCAACGCTTCGCCGGACAGGTGCCCGGCGATATCAGACGCCTCGACAAAATCTCCTCGCCGCCATCGCGGTACGTTGGGAATAATCCATTCGGTCGTGTCGATAACCTCAAACCCGACTCGCTTGAAGGCATTGATCGTATACGGTTCCGGGGTTTGGTTTGTATAAACCCAATCGCCGTTGCTTAATGCGGCGCCAAGCAGCTGAACACCAAAGCCCTTACCCTGAAGTTCCGGAAGGACATACCAGCTCGCTATGTTGCAGCCGGTGCGAATTTTTTCCCCATACCGGCGGCGGCACTGCAATTGACAGACAACCCCACTAAGCACGCCATCGATGACAAGCATTTGTCCAAACACGTCTCCGTCCCAAGGCCAACAAGGGACAATCGCCTTCTGCCAACTCACGGGATCACGGCTCGGCTCCACTCGGTTCAAGAATTCGCCGACCGCCGGCAGGTCCTCCGTCCGAAATTCTCTGAACTCGACATTCATCTGCAATCTGCCCGAAAGACCCGGCGAAGCGCCACCGAGGGCGCAACGAAAAAACCTTTGACCAATGCAATGCACGCGGAAAGCCATTTGCCTTCCCTCAAGTCAACTCGGCTCATGCTGAAATAACATCTGGCCATGCTTTCCCGCCCAAGCCTCTTGCCCTTTGCCGTCATTCCAGGCAAACGAAGGCCGTCCTTAAAAAGACAAATGGCCTCTTCCAATCTGATGCGGGCCCATGAATCTTGTGATGAAATTTGGCCCGAATGCTGGCGGACAAACGTAAGCCTGTCAGGCAGAGCGGCAAACCGAAACAACGGTGCAAGCCGATGCAAGATGCCCAGGTCCTGCGCATAAACCAGATGTTCCGGATAGCCTCCGACCTCAAGCACCTCTTTCAATCGGAACATCATCGTTACATGCCCCACCGGGTTCGATGAAGCAAGGAGCTCGAAAATCTGCTCATGGTCACACGGCATCGAGGGAGAAGGCAGATGGCGAATGGTGTTCGATTCGTCCATTTCGAAATTTTGTAAATTCGATCCCAATAAAACGACGTCGTCATTTTGATCAAGAAAATCAACTTGCTTGGCAATACGGTCCGGCGCGGCAATGTCGTCTGCATCCAGTCTTGCTACATACTCCCCATGTGCAATCCCTAACCCTTGATTCAAGGCTTGAGTGAGGGTCAATGTTTGTGCGTTTTGAATGCAAACTATCCTTGGGTCATCATATGAATCGATGACATCTTGAGTGCCATCTACGGAGCCGTTGTTTATGATAATAAACTCTAAATTTTCAAACGTTTGCCCAATAATACTGTCTATTGCATCATTTAAATACTTTTCTCCATTCAAAACAGACATGATCACGCTTACTTTTGGCACTTGTTTTCTACCCAATGCTTGGAAAATACACTGTACGAACTACACGACATCTAAAAAAGCCTCCACCACCGTGCCGATCCGGCGTTGGATTTCCCGCCTTCTAGGGCTTCAAGTGACTGATATTCCCAACGTCCTTCATGAACACCATCGTGGCTTTGATGCCCGTGGCGTCACAGAGACCGCCCCTCCTTGCTCTTTACTCCAATAAAACTCGCATTTTGAATGAGCGTCGTCTAGCGTGAGGAGACAACCCTGGTCAATGCATTCAACTCGGCATACCAACCGGCAGGCCGCCCGACTTTCGGGCGCCGCATGCGCTCATCCAGCCCAGGATATGAATTGCCCAAAATGGGATTTCTGCCGCCTCCATATAATTCTTGGTCTCTTCAAATTCGTCATCGCCGCCCCCCAGTGCGGCATTGTGCCGGGCTGTCCGATTCTGAATCCAACACATGAACCCTGATCATCTGTCACTTCTTCGTTGTCCCCGTTCTGGCGCCGAACTGGACATCTCAGGCGCCTTGATCGAGAACGGTCGCATCCGTTCGGGGCAACTGGTGCCGCGTGACGGGGGCGCCTCCTATCCGATCGTCGAATACATTCCGCGCTTCGTATCATCGGAAAATTACGCACAGAATTTTGGGTTCGAATGGAATCTTCATGCACGGACTCAGTACGATTCTGAATCCGGTCACAATGTCTCAGAAGATCGATTGTACACCTTTACCGGCTGGCCTCGGAACGCGGCAGGCGACATAATTCTGGAAGCCGGTTCAGGGTCAGGCCGGTTTACGGAAACCCTTCTACGCACGGATGCGACCATCGTGTCATTTGATTATTCGGACGCGGTCGAAGCCAATTACAAATCAAATGGCGGGCATTCCAACTTGCTGCTTGTGCAGGCAGATATCTACAGCATGCCTTTTGAAGAACAAACGTTCGACAGAGTTCTTTGTTACGGTGTTTTACAGCACACACCAGACCCCGAAGGGGCCTTTCGCGCCCTCGTGCCCCGCCTTAAGCCGGGCGGCCATCTCGCAACCGATATCTATCTTAAATCCCTCACCTATTACTGGCTTAACACGCGCTATTGGGTGCGCCCCCTGACTCGTAACATGGCGCCGGAAAAGCTGTATCGCTGGTGCAAGGCCTATATCGATTTCATGTGGCCGGCCGTCGGCATTCTGCGCCGCTTGCCGCTAGGCCAAGCGATTATCTGGCGCTTGCTGATCGCAGACGCCATCGACGACATGCCTAACGCGGATGATCAGACATTGAAGGAAATGGCCTATTTGGACACCTTCGACATGCTGTCTCCTGCATTCGATCTACCGCAGACCCCAACAACATTCGAACAATGGCATCGCGACTGCGGGTTGGATAATATTAATGTGCGCCTGGGATCCAACGGCGTCGTGGCAACAGCACGCCGCCTCGGCCAGACAGATCAGTTGGTCCGAGCATGATCGCCATCGTCGACATCGGTGTAGGCAACTTGGGCGCCATCAAGAACATGCTGCGCAAGGTCGGCGCGGAGGCACGGATCACCAATGATGCCGCTGACATTCGCGCCGCCGGCAAGATCATCCTGCCCGGTGTGGGCGCGTTCGACCAAGGCATGGAAGCGCTTGCCGCCAGCGGGCTGACCGGGGTCTTGAACGAACAGGCCTTGGACGTAAAAAAACCGGTTCTCGGTATTTGTCTGGGTGCGCAAATGCTGGGTCACAGCAGCGAAGAAGGTAGACGCCCGGGGTTGGGTTGGATCGATATGAAAGCGGTGCGTTTTCCCAAATCAAAAGGGCTGCGGGTGCCCCATATGGGTTGGAATCAAATCACCCCATTGGACCGGAACGGCAAGTCACACGACCTGTTCGCCGATGCCGAGGACAATGTTCGCTTCTACTTCGCCCATTCCTTTTATTTAACTTGCAACGATCCGGCAGATGTCATCGCGACCTGCGATTACGGCGCGTCCTTTGCCGCCGCCGTGGCCCGACATAACATTCAGGGCGTACAATTCCACCCCGAGAAAAGCCATCGTTTTGGCGCTTTGGTACTGCGCAACTTCGCGAGAGTGCCTGAATGAACTGGCCCCGGGTCATTCCTGTGCTGCTCTTACGTGGACGCGGCCTTTATAAGACTCAGAAGTTCAAGGATCCGGTCTACATTGGCGACCCCCTGAACACCATCCGGCTGTTCAACGAAAAAGAAGCCAATGAAATTGTTGTTCTGGATATCGGTGCGACCACCGAAGGGCGTGGGCCAAATTTCGAATTTCTAGAAGATCTTGCCTCTGAATGCTTTATGCCTTTTGCCTATGGCGGCGGGATCACGACTACAGACGAAATCAAAAAACTGTTTTTCCTGGGCGCCGAGAAAGCCGTAATCAACGCTGGCGCCTTCGACTGTCCCGGTCTGATAGAAAACGGTGCACGGCTGTTCGGTGCTCAAAGCATCGTTGCCTCAATCGACGCGAAAAAAAAATTGTTAGGCGGATACGAAGTGGTCACGCACAACGGGACCAAGGGTCGGCGCCGTAATCCAGCTGAATTCGCGCAAGAAATGGAAGCCCGAGGCGCCGGGGAAATTTTAATCAATGCCGTAGATCACGACGGAACTCTCAGCGGTTATGATTTGGATCTGATCCGCGACGTCGCTGCGGCAGTGTCAGTCCCGGTCATTGCGTGTGGCGGAGCCAATGGACCGGCAGATTTCCGCAGGGCCGTCACAGCCGGAGCTGCAGCCGTATCCGGAGGGGCCTATTTCGTGTTCCAGGGAAGACATCGTGCCGTTCTGATCAGTTATCCCAGCGAACAAGAACTAAAAACCATGTTCACATCGGATGAATAAATAATGTCATCTCATTACCAAGTCTGCATTCGTTGCGTTATGGACACAGCGGACCCTGAAATTACGTTCGATGAACACGGTGTCTGCAACCATTGCCATGCGTTCGATCTCGTTGCGGGAACCGACTGGCTGCCTGGCGAGGCTGGCAAATTACGATTGGAAAACTTGCTTGCTGAAATCAAATCCTGGGGAAAAGGCCGGGAGTATGATTGCACGATCGGGCTTTCGGGCGGTGTCGATTCTTCATACCTAGCCTATCTTGCCGTCCGCAAATGGGGCCTACGTCCACTCGCCGTGCATGTGGATACGGGGTGGAATTCACCCTATGCCGTGCGCAACATCGAAAACCTGGTGAAGGAACTCGATATTGACCTTTTCACGTTCGTTATCGATTGGGAGGAAATGCGCGACCTGCAGGTTGCTTTTTTGAAATCCGGCGTCGCCAACCAGGACACACCACAAGATCATGCGATCTTCGCCAAATTGTTCAGTTTCACCGCCCAGAACAAAGTGCGATACGTGCTGTCCGGCCACAACATCGCAACAGAAAGCGTGCTGCCAAGCGCGTGGGAATACACTGCCAGCGACGATCGCCATATTCGCGGCATCCACAAACGGTTCGGCACACGCCCCTTAAAAACCTTACCCATCATGTCGGTATTTCGACTGTTCCTATACAACCGCATGGCTAATTTCCGATTTCTTCCCGGGATGAAAATTGTCAAGCCACTGGACTTGGTCGATTACCGAAAAGAAACAGCGAAAGAAATTTTGGCCCGAGAAGTCGGTTGGCAGGAATACGGTGCCAAGCATTTTGAATCTCGGTTCACTAAATTCTTTCAAGCCTACTGGCTGCCGAAACGGTTCGGTTACGATAAGCGGCGAGCCCACCTGTCGAGCCTGATTCTGTCCAATCAAATGTCCCGCGAACACGCCCTGGAAGAATTGGCGAAACCCACATACCCACCCGAGGAACAGGCCGAAGACATAGAATTCGTCCGGAAAAAACTGGAGCTCAGCGAATCTGAATTCAAACAAATACTTGATGCGTCGACCCATCATCACACGGAATATCCATCCTATGCTGGCCTTGCGAATGCCTGGCGCTTTCTTCAGAAAAGAATGCGTTCGATCAGACTAGGCGCCGTCTCGAAGCACGCCGCCAGCCCACGAAAAGACGTGCTGGATATCTGTGTTCTAGGGTCGGCCCATGACACGCATGTGGTTACGCGTGCCAGGGCCATTGCGAAACAAGGCAGCCGCGTGACGATGATTTCGCGCATACCGGGATCGACATCGGACCTTCCAGTCCTTGTCCCGCCCAGCTTAAAAACCCCGTTCGAGTTCCTCAACAAGGCCAGTGTCGCATTACCGCTTGCATGGATGATCTGGCGTCAGCGGGCCGACGTCTATTACGCCCATTATGCTGCCGAGTACGAATGCTGGCTTGCCGCGCTTCTGTTTCGGCGGCCCTTCGCCATCAATGCCATGGGATCGGACATTCTGATCGAAGCCACCGGACAACGTGGTTGGTTGCGCTCTTGGTTGACGCGCTTCGCACTGCGCTCCGCAGAAGTTATCACCGTAAAATCACCGTATCTGGCCCAAACCTTGTTGAACCTGGGAATCGAACAACACCGAATTACGGAAACCCTTTGGGGGGTCGACCCCAAAAACTATCACCATGACATCGAAAAGCGTCAGGCCTGGCGCAAAGAATGGGGCGTCGAGGACGATACCTTCGTGGTCCTAAGCCCGCGCCCCCTGGAACAGCTTTATCGTCAGCACCTTTCCGTGCTGGCATTACCCGCTCTTCTGAAACAGGTTCCCAAAGCACTTTTGATTCTGTCCGAATTCAAACAGGATCAAAATTATCGAAGGTCCATCGAATCGATAGTCGCGGATCGCAACCTTCAAGACCACGTGCGGTTCATCCCGGCACAGGCTGAAGTCAACATGCCCGGATTGATATCCGCAGCTGACGCCGTCGTCAGCTTGGCATATACGGACGGCACGCCGCAAACGGTGCTAGAGGCCCAAGCTTGCGATATCCCTACAGTGATCATCGATATTCCGGACGTCCGTCATGTCTTTTCCGACCGCAAAAACTGTTATTTCACAACAGATGATCCGGACAACATTGCAGAGGGATTGGCCACCTTGGCGAAAGACGACAACCTACGCAATACCATCATCGCCGGCGGACGGGAATTGGTGGCAAGCAAGGCCAACTTGCCGCGGGAACTGGAACGCATCGAAGAATTGTTGCGCGGCATAACCTCCAATGCACGGTAATCAATCAATTCGGCTCATGTCCCGGGACGTATAAGGCATGTGCGGATTGGCTGGAATTCTCGCCCCACGGCTGTCGGCACCATTAGTGTCGAGCATCCGTGCGATGACGGCGCCACTGACCCATCGCGGCCCCGACGCCGATGGTGTTTGGACCGACGATAGTGCCGGCATCGCCTTGGGTCATCGGCGGCTGTCGATCATTGATACCAGTCCGGCCGGTGCACAGCCCATGGCGTCTCCATGCGGACGCTACGTCATTGCCTACAACGGCGAGGTCTATAACGCCGAGGACCTTCGGGCCGAGCTGGCGCAAGCCGGGCATACGCCCAATTATCGCGGTCATTCCGACACAGAAGTTATCCTGGCCGCATTCGCCCATTGGGGCGTGCGGAAGACGGTCGAAAAACTGATCGGCATGTTCGCCTTCGCCCTTTGGGACCGGGAGCAGGCCTGCCTGACCCTGGCACGTGACCGCCTGGGCATCAAACCGTTGTATTGGGGCGAGACCGCGGACCTGTTCCTGTTCGCATCGGAACTGAAAGCCGTTGTCGCCCACCCAAAGTTCAAACCGGAAATCGATCCCGCCGCGCTGGCCGCCTTCATGCGTTACAACTACGTGCCGGCACCGGCGTCCATATATAAAGGCGTGTTCAAGCTGGAACCGGGATGCCTCGTCATCAAGCGCGCCGGCCAGGACGCACGCATCGAACGGTATTGGGATTTGCGCCGGATCGCCCGTGACGGTCAGGCCGCCCCCCGGGACTTGAACGACGCCGACGCCATCAACGAAGCCGACCGCCTGATCGGCGATGCAGTCAAACGGCGGATGATTTCAGACGTGCCCTTGGGCGCGTTCCTGTCGGGCGGCATCGATTCATCGACCGTGGCCGCGCTGATGCAGGCGCAAAGCAGCGCGCCGGTGAAGACCTTTTCCATCGGCTTCGACGTCGACGGGTTCAACGAAGCCCCCCATGCCGCCGCCGTCGCCCGGCACTTGGGAACGGACCACACGGAGCTTTACGTCGACCCGCGGCAGGCCTTGGATGTGATCCCCCGGCTGCCCGATTTCTATGACGAACCGTTCGCCGATTCCTCGCAAATTCCAACCTATCTGGTTTCGGCCCTGACCCGCGACCACGTGACCGTCGCCCTTTCCGGTGATGGCGGCGACGAGGTTTTCGCAGGTTACACCCGATACACCTGGGGCGATTTGTTGCGCCGACGCACGGGAAACATTCCCCGGCCGATCCGGGCCGGGGCGGCCGGCATGCTGCGGACCTTAAGCGAGGACACCTGGGATCGGCTGCTGTCGATCCTGCCCGCATCCTGCCTGCCCAGCCATCCCGGCCAGAAAATGCACAAACTTGCGGACGTCCTGGCCCTGCCCGACGACATGGCTTTGTACCGCCGTCTGATCACCGCATGGAACGATTCGGCGGCATTGGTGCCGGGGGCAATTGAAACGCCGACCGTTGCCTGGGACGATACCGTGCGCGACGACGTGCCCGCCTTCATGGAATGCATGCAGCTGCTGGATACCCTGACCTATTTGCCCGATGATATCCTGACCAAGGTCGACCGGGCCTCGATGGCCGTGTCGCTGGAGGCCCGCGTGCCGCTGCTGGACCACCGCGTGGTCGAATTCGCCTGGTCCCTGCCCCGGCACATGCGCCAACGCGACGGCCAGGGAAAATGGCTGTTGCGCCGGGTGCTGGACCGCTACGTCCCGCAGCCGATCACCGACCGTCCCAAGATGGGGTTCGGCATTCCCGTCGATCACTGGATCAAAGGGCCGCTGCGTGAATGGGCCGAAGATTTGTTGTCGCCGGCGGCCCTTGCCGAAGGCGGCCTGCTCAACCCCGCCCCCATCCGCCATGCCTGGGACGAACATCTGGCAGGCACCCGCAACCGCACGACGGAGTTGTGGTGCGTGTTGATGTTCCAAGCTTGGCGCCAACGCTGGATGATGGGGTAAGGATCATGTGCGGAATCGCAGGCATCATCGCCGGACCCGGGCGGACGGTCGACAAACTGGAACTGGCGCGCTTGAGCCAAGCCATCCGGCACCGCGGCCCGGATGACCAGGGGGCCTGCGCATGGTCCGCCGACGGCCGCCTGACACCGGCGACCGACTGCGGCGACCTGGCACCGGGTGCCGTAGCAGGCCTGGCCCACCGCAGACTGTCGATTATCGATACGGGCCCCGGCGGACACCAGCCGATGATCACCCCCGATGGCCGATATGCGCTGATCACCAACGGCGAGATCTACAATTACCTGGAACTGCGCAAGGAACTGGAAACCGAAGGCTGGGACTTTCACACCCAATCGGATACGGAAGTTCTGTTGGCCGCGCTTGTCCGATGGGGGGTCGAGAAAACCCTGCCGCGTCTGGTCGGCATGTTCGCTTTCGCCTTTCTGGAAACCGCCACCCGCAGCTTGACCCTGGCGCGAGACCCGTTCGGGATCAAACCGTTGATGTGGGCCTTGCGCGGCCATGATCTTGCCTTCGCGTCGGAACCGGCAGCCTTGCTGGAATTGGATGGCCTGAAGCGCGCCGTCGATCCGCAGGCGCTTTATGACTACCTTCGCTTCGGCTTGACCGACCAGGGCGCGCAAACCTTGTTCCAAGGCATGCACCACCTGCCGCCGGGCACCTGGGCGAAAATCGATCTGGACCGGCCATGCGCCCCCGACCCCGTTCGCTATTGGCAGCCGCGCACGGAACCGGTTTCCAACATTGGGTTCGACGAAGCCGCGGCCGAACTTTCCCGCCTGTTCCGGGATTCCGTGCGCCTGCATCTGCGCGCCGACGTGCCCGTGGGGGCGGCGCTGTCGGGCGGGATTGATTCGTCTGCCGTCGCCTGCGCCATGCGCCAGGCCGAAGGCGATGCCCTGGACCTGCACACCTTTTCCTTTACCGCACCCGGCAGCCCGTTCGATGAAGACGCCTGGGCCGACCGGGCCGGCCACGCCGCGCGCGCGACCATGCACAAGACGACCTCGACCGGGGCCGCCTTGTCCGAAGGCCTGGACGATTTGATCCGCGTCCAGGGAGAGCCCTTTGGATCGACCAGCATTTTTGCGCAAAACCGCGTCTATGCCCTGGTCAAACAAGCCAAGATCAAGGTCACTCTGGACGGCCAAGGTGCCGACGAAATTCTGGCTGGCTACGTGCCGTTTTTCGCGGCCCGCCTGGCAAGCATGTTGCGGGGCGGCAATGTCGTTGGCGCAGCCCGTCTTTTATGCGCCGCGAAAGATCAGGCCGGCGGTCTGGGGATGCTTGCGCGGGCCGCCCGCTTTATTCTGCCGACCGGGGGACAGGCCCTTGCCCGGCGCCTGATCGGCGAAGACCTGGTGCCCGATTGGATCGACGGACGCTGGCTTGCGTCGAACGGCGTGAATGTCCGCGCGCCCCAAAAACCGCGGCGGGGCCGGGTGCTGATGGGCGAACTTGCGGAAAGCCTGGAAGCCCGTGTTCTGCCCGCGCTGTTGCGGTATCAGGACCGCAACGCCATGTCCTATTCGATCGAAAGCCGGGTACCTTTTCTGACAACGGAGATCGTCGATTTTGTTTACAGCCTGCCGGAACGTTATCTGATTTCCGACCGGGGGGAGACCAAATCCGTGTTCCGCGCCGCCATGCGCGGTCTGGTGCCGGGCGACATCCTGGACCGGCGGGACAAGATCGGATTCATCACCCCCCAGGACGAATGGCTGCGTGAAACGGGCGGATGGCTGGCGACTTTGATCGACAGCGACGCGGCCCGTGCCGTGCCGATGATCCGCCATCCTGTGCTTTCCCAAAGCATCAACGCGCTGATCAAAGGCGGCGGTCCCATGCCGCAACACGTGTGGCGGGCCGCTAATCTGATCCGCTGGGCCGAACTGCACCAAGTGGAGTTCGCGACATGAGCGATATGCCGCTCGGTATCGCTGGCCTTCTCGAAAAAGGCGGCAACCTGCGCCTGAGCACAGGAGGCGGGGATGATTGGCGCGCGGTCAACGAGGCTTCGTTGGCGGAATACCGCGCCCATCACGGCGCCGAGCAGTATCCGACGGCGACGCTCGAGACCATGGCCATGTTCGAAGGCTTTGTCGCCAAATGGGGCGGTATTTGGGGCGCGGACTCGGCCATTGACCTGGGTTGCGGGATCGGCACCAACCTACCGCCTTATGTGCGGACCATTGCCGCGTCGATCCCCTATGTCGGGCTGGATCCTTTGGACGAAAACCCGGAGCGGGATTATCCGTTCATCTGCGGACGGTTGGAAGACCTGGCCGCCTGCAAGTTGGACAAAAAATTCGGCATGGCCTTGTTTGTAACCTCGCTCGATCACTTCGAGGATGCTAGGAACGCCATAGCGCTGGCTGGCAAGATCACCGATGGAGGGCATGTCGTGATCTGGTGCGGTCTCCACGATTCCCATCTGATCGCGCGCAGCGATCTGACAACCCGGATTTCCCGTCTGTGCCAAGACAACCGATCTTTTCTAACCCGAACCGCCGCCTTTCTGACCCTTGCTGTGCTGACCTGGCCGCGCGTCGCCTGGGCGCTGGTTCACCGCGAAAAAAATCTGGCCATAGGGCGTCCGCTGGACAATCTTCATTTCCACTACTTCACCGAGGAAAGCTTTCGCACTCTCCTCGACGAAGCAGGTACTGTTCACGAATTCTCACTTTGCCCGGGCACGAACAGTGCCTTTGCCGCCGTGACACTTTTCCCCAAGTCGAAAAAATCAGCGCCTCATGACAACGCATAACGCCATACCACCTCAGATTGCCGTCATCGGCTGCGGCCATTGGGGCAAGAACCACGTGCGCAACTTCCATGCGCTGGGTGCGCTCGCCGCCGTGACCGATGCCAACGCGGACCTGGCCCGGACCATGTCGGAAACCTACGGCGTCCCCGTCAAGGATTATGCCGACATCCTGGCCGACCCCGCCATCTCTGGCGTCGTCATCGCCGCCCCCGCCGAAACCCACGGCGCCCTGGCGACCCAAGCCCTGGACGCCGGCAAGCATGTGTTCGTTGAAAAGCCCCTGGCCCTGACCGTGGCTGAGGCCGAAGACGTCCTGGACGCCGCCGAAAAGGCCGGGCGCATTCTCATGGTCGGCCATCTGCTGCAGTATCACCCGGCCTTCATCAAATTGGTCGAGATGGTCCGTGCGGGCGATTTGGGCAATCTGCAATACCTCTATTCCAACCGGCTGAACCTGGGCAAGATCCGGCGCGAGGAAAACGCGCTGTGGTCCTTCGCCCCCCACGACATTTCCATGATCTTGGGGCTGGTCGGCGACGAGCCGTCGGAGGTCCGCGCCGAAGGCGGCAGCTACCTGCACGACGTCATCGCCGATGTCACGACCACCCATCTGACTTTTCCCGGCGGGGTACAGGCCCATGTGTTCGTGTCCTGGCTGCATCCCTTCAAGGAACAAAAGCTGGTCGTCGTCGGCGACAAGGCCATGGCCGTGTTCAACGACGGCGAGCCCTGGGACAGCAAACTGCTGATCTATCCCCACCGCATCGACTGGCAGGACGGGGTGCCGACCCCGGAAAAGGCCGATGCGGAACCGGTCGCCTTGGAACAAAGCGAACCCTTGCGTGACGAATGCCAACATTTTCTGGATTGCATCGCAACGGGCGGTACACCGCGCACGGACGGGGCCGAGGGCATGCGGGTATTAAGCGTATTGGAGCGGGCGGAGAACGATATGAGCGCCACCAGAAACAAAGCCCAGGGCGGCCGGTTCCCCGGCGCCGCGATTCACGAGACCGCCGTGGTCGATGACGGCGTGGCGATCGGCGAGGGCAGCAAGATCTGGCATTTCTCCCACGTTCTTCCCGGCACCACGGTCGGCAGGAATGTGGTCGTCGGGCAGAATGCCTCGATCGGCCCGGACGTGACCATCGGCGATAACTGTAAGATTCAGAACAACGTCAGCGTCTACAAAGGCGTAACCTTGGCCGACGGCGTGTTCTGCGGACCGAGCTGCGTGTTCACCAACGTGCTGACCCCGCGTGCCGAGGTCGACCGCAAGGACGACTTCCGCGAAACGCCGGTCGGCCGGGGGGCCACCATCGGCGCCAACGCGACCATCGTCTGCGGCCATGAACTGGGCGAATACTGCATGATCGCCGCCGGCGCCGTGATCACAACGGACGTCCCGGCCCATGCCCTGATGGCGGGCGTGCCGGCGCGGCGCATCGGCTGGGTCAGCCATGCGGGCGAACGCCTGGGCGACGATCTGATCTGTCCGCGCGAAAATCGTAAATACAAAGCCACCGACGGCGACACATTGGAAGAAATCAAGACATGACCGAAACGCCTATCGCCTTCATCGATCTGCAGGCCCAGCGCGCCCGACTGGGCGACAGCGTCGACCAAGCCATCGCCAAGGTTCTGGAACACGGCCGCTTCATCATGGGGCCCGAGGTTGCCGCCTTGGAACAACGCCTGGCCCAAATGGGCGGCGCCCAACATTGCGTCAGCTGTTCCAGCGGCACGGACTCGCTGCTGCTCGTCCTGATGGCCTGGGACATCGGCCCGGGCGATGCCGTGATCGTGCCCGCCATGACCTTTGCCTCGACCGCCGAGGTTGTGGCCCTTGCCGGTGCCACGCCCGTGTTCTGCGATGTCCTGCCCGATACCTTCAACATGGACCCGGCCAGTCTGGAAAGCGCCGTCGCCACGGCCCAAACCCAGGGCCTGAATCTGAAGGCCGTCATCCCCGTCGACCTGTTCGGCCAGCCAGCCGACTATCCGGCCATTCAAGCCATCGCCGATCAGCACGGCATGAAGGTACTGGCCGATTCCGCGCAAAGCTATGGCGGGGCGCTTAACGGCACGCCGGTGGGGTCCTGGGGCGATGCCACATCCGTCAGCTTTTTCCCCGCCAAACCGCTGGGTTGCTACGGCGACGGCGGTGCCGTGCTGACCGACGATGCGGGCCTGGCCGCCAAGATGCGCAGCCTGCGCGTGCACGGCCAGGGAACCAACAAATACGACAACGTGGCGATCGGCCTGAACGCCCGGCTGGACACCATCCAGGCCGCCGTTCTGCTGGCCAAGCTGGATATCTTCGAAGATGAAATCGATAAACGTCAGGACGTCGCCCGGCGCTATGCCGAGGGACTGTCCGGCATCGCCACGCCGCCCGCCGTGTTGGAGGGTGCAGTCAGCGCCTGGGCGCAATACACCATCCGCATCGCTAACCGCGATGCTGTGGCGGCGGCACTCAAGGAACAGGGCGTGCCCACGGCGGTCTATTACCCCGTCGCCCTGTCCGATCAGCCGGCCTATGCCCATTACCCGCGGGCCGGCAACGGCACCCCGGTCTCGCAGGACCTGGCCCATGACGTGATCAGCCTGCCCATGCATCCTTACCTTGAAGCCGCGACCCAGGACCGCATCCTGGCTGCGCTGAAATCCGCGGTGACTGCGTGACGAAAATCGCGACCATCGTCGGCGCCCGCCCCCAGTTCATCAAAGCCGGGCCCGTCAGCCGCGCCTTCAAGGAGGCGGGTATCGACGAAGTGCTGATCCATACCGGCCAGCATTTCGACGCCGGCATGTCCGATGTGTTTTTCGAACAGCTTGGCCTGTCCGCGCCCGATCATCACCTGGGAATCTCGGGCGGCGGTCACGGCGATATGACCGGGCGCATGCTGATCGGACTGGAACCCGTTTTGATCAACGACCGACCCGACGGGCTGTTGATTTACGGCGATACCAATTCGACCCTGGCGGGCGCCCTTGTGGCCGCCAAACTGGATATCCCGATCTTTCATGTCGAAGCGGGTCTGCGGTCCTTCCGCCGATCCCAGCCCGAGGAAATCAACCGCCGTGTCGCCGATCATATGTCGGCGCTGCTGTTCTGCCCGACGCCCAGCGCCATCAGCAACCTGGCCAAGGAAGGCATCACCCGGGGCGTCATGCTGGTCGGCGATGTCATGTATGACGCCGCCCTGGCCGCCGCCGAACGGCCGGAAGGCAGCGACATCCTCGAACGTCTGGGCCTGAAGCCGGGCATGTTTGAAGTCGCGACCGTCCACCGGGCGGAAAACACCGATGACGACGGCGCCTTGAAAAAGGTCGTCGATTATCTGAAGGCGCGGCCGGGAACGGTCGTGCTGCCGCTGCATCCGCGCACCAAGGCAGCCCTTGCCCGAACGGGGCTGACGCTCGACGGCATCACGGTAACGGAACCGCTGGGGTATTTGGAAATGACCCATCTGGTGAAGGCGAGCGCCGGGGTGCTGACCGATTCCGGTGGCCTGCAGAAAGAAGCCTATTTCCACGGCGTGCCCTGCATCACCCTGCGGGATGAGACGGAATGGGTCGAAACGGTCGAAGCGGGATGGAACCGCCTTTGGCAATCGCCTGAAAAAGAAACACCCCGTACGGCCATTGAAGCTTACGGCGACGGAAACGCGGCAACCCGCATCGCCCAGTCCATCACGGCCTATTTCGCCGGAGACTTGGGTCCCGTATGAGCCCCCGCCGCCATCTTCTTTACCTGGCGCTGGAAGCTCCCCGCGAGGGTCAGGCATCTTACGCCCATATCCATGAAATCGTCGACGGGCTGAAGCGCCGGGGCTGGACTGTGGATTTGTTCGTGCCGTCCTATTCCGGCGAATGGAAACGCCCCGGCCTGGCGCGGCGCATGCTGGAATACCTTTGCCTGCAATGGCGGATCATGCGCGCCTTCGAAGAAGGTCAGGCGGTTTACGTGCGCTCCCACTTCCTGGCCTTTCCCGCATCCCTTTGGGCGCGGTTACGGGCCGCACCCATCGTCCATGAAATCAACGGCCCCTATGAAGACGTGGCCATCGCCTATGCCTGGGCGCGGCCGCTTGCCGGCATCATCAAATGGATGTGGCGCAAACAGTTCCAGTGGGCCGGGCGGCTGATTACCGTGACACCGCAACTGGCCGATTGGGTTGCGGGCCAAGGCGTGCACACGCCCTGCGACGTCGTACCCAACGGCGCCAATACGGACCTGTTCCACCCGGACGCCCCTTGTGATCTGGAATTGCCGGACCGCTATGCCGTGTTCTTCGGCGGCTTGGCCAGGTGGCAGGGCATCCCCACGCTGCTGGCGGCCAAGGCATCCGCCGACTGGCCCCAGGACGTCGATCTGGTGATCGTCGGCGACGGCCCGGAACGGCCGGCAGTCGAAGCAGCGGCCGCCGCTGATCCAAGTATTCATGACCTGGGGCGCCAGCCCTACCGCGTGTTGCCGGGCATCATCGCCAAAAGCGTTTGCGGCCTGGTGCCCAAGAACAACCTGGGCGACCGCACGGGCACGGGGCTTTATCCCTTGAAGGTGTTCGAGACGCTTGCCTGCGGCGTGCCTGCAATCGTCAGTGATTTTCCCGGTCAAGCCGATCTGGTTCGCGACAACGATGCGGGCCTGGCCATTCCGGCCGAAGACCCAGACGCCCTGGCGCGGGCCGTGGCTGAACTTGCCGCCGACCTGGGCCGCGTTCAGGCCATGGGTGCGCGCGGGCGCGACGCCATCGTCGGCGCCCATTCCTGGGATATTCGCGCCGGGGCGACGCAGGACATACTCTGCCGACTAACAGAGGGCAGCGGCGGATGACGCTCGCCGCACGGCTTCGCCCACTTCTGAGTGATCTGCTGGTTATCGACGGCGCGAAAATTTTCGCTGTCAACATCGCGGGCGCGGGCCTTGCCTTCGTCTCGCATATTCTGTTCGCGCGATGGCTGAGTTTGGAATCCTATGGCACCTACGTATTCGCGCTGTCTTGGTTGAATGTTCTATGCATCGCCGTGCAGGCCGGTATGAACTTGTCCGTGATTAGATTAATCGCCGAATACCGCGCAAACGGCAACCGAACGGCCATGCAGCGGCTAATCACTTTTTCCAATTTTGTGATTTTGACCTTGGGCTCGACCACTATCATCTTTGGCACAGCCATTGTGTTGTGGGCCCAGTCATCTGCTTCCGACGAAATGCGCATGACCCTTTATCTTGCATTAGCATTGACCGTCGTGATGGCTTTGATTCAACAACGCACGGCTGTGTTACACGGCCTTGAAAAGGTTGTGCAGTCGGTCGTCGCGTTTGAAATTGCCCGTCCGGTCATTCTGCTTGCCGCCGTTTTTATAGCATCCCGATTGCTGACGATCGATGCGGCCTTGCTGATGTCCGTCAACCTTGCCGTCAGTACAGGTTTTTTGATCCTGTTCATGTTTTACGCGCGGCTCTGCATTTTAGCCCAAGCTCAGGCACCGGACCAACCTGTCCCGCATTGGCGTCACTGGTTGAATGTCAGTCTGCCCTATATCGCTGTGACCGGTTTAACCATTCTTTTGACCCAGATGGATATTTTAATGATCGGCCATATGCTGGGCACGGAAGCAGCGGGCTTGTACGCTCCCGCGGCCAAGGTTGCGTTGCTCGCCATTTTTCCCGTGGTCGCGATCCGTCAGCGGTTCGGCCCAATGGCCGCGAGAATGTTCGCCGAAAAGGCCGTGGGCGCCCTGCAAAACCGGATGAACACCGCCACGCTGTTATCAGTCATCGCCTGCCTTGGTGTGCTGGCCTTCATTCTGCCGGGGCGCGGTTTGATTCTGGGACTGTTCGGCCCGGAATACTTGCCCGGCGAAAGCGCCGTGCTGATCCTGGCAACGGGATACCTGATCTATTCCATAATGGGCGCCACAGAAATGTTCTTTCTGGTCGGGCCGTTCGAGCGCATCAATGCCTTGGTTGTATCAGCGACGTTAGCGCTGAACCTTGTTCTCAATTTTCTGCTGATCCCCCCGTTCGGCATTGAAGGCGCCGCAATGGCGACCATAGCGGCAATTGTTTTCCGGTCTATGGTCGCGGCAATTATGGTCCACAGGCGCACCGGTCTACTGCCTTGGACACGCGTCCCCCGGAAGAGAGAAAGCCTATCATGACTCTAGTTCTAATTCTCAGCAGCGTCTTGATAGCCCTAATCATCATCGTGGAGGGCATTAACTTCCGCCGAACCCGGCGCATTACCTTCCTGACCGCCGCACATGTACTGATCGCTATTGGGTATTGTTTGCCGCCCTTCCTTATTTTGCTGCTGCCAGAAACGTCTTGGGACAGGACGTCAAACAGTGGCATCGACCCCAACCCTTGGGGAATACGTCTGTATCTGCTGGATCTCGCGGAATATCTGCGGCTGCCGAGAGGGGCCTACATCGAAAAAGGCATTATTCTGCTTGGCGCTTATGCAGTCATGCTCGCCGGATATTTCCTTGGCGCCAAAATCGCCCCCCGCCCCATGGCAAGCCGTCTAATCCCCGCCCATGGGGCCGCCGGTGTCGGCCTTGCATTAGGAGCCGTGACAATCGCCGCCATCGTGATCTATGCATCACAATTTTTGAATCTCGAGCATTTTCTGACCATGGGCAGGCATATCCGATCTGGAAATTATTCTGCGCGGTGGGGCTATTTGCAAGTGCTGACCCAAATCGGTTTTCCAGCCTTTCTGTTATTGGTCGCAGCGGCGATCGGTGCACCAAAACCGTGGCGTGCCGTGTTAATCGTATTCGCCGCAATTATATGGCTGGCCACGGTCGCGCGGTTGATGCATGTCGGCGGACGCCTGGAATTCGGGGGCTTCATCCTCACGCCCATACTGGCTGTCCTGTTCCTCGCTCAATCCAAACGCCTGGCATCCCTGATTGCAGTGGGTGCGGTGTTGGCAGCACTTGTTATCGCCAACTTTCCCCATGATTTTGGTCTGGGCCCACTACATGCCGTCGCATCCACATTGGCGAACATCTTGTCCGATATCGGCCGACATGTTTTGTTTGTGGTTTCTGAATTCGGGTTTCCGCATATCGCCGCGGCTCATACCCTTACCGTCGCACCCGACCAGATTCCCTTCCGGTACTTTGTCGATATTCCTTTAGGTCTTCTCTACATGCTGCCCAATTTCTCGGGCATTGAAACGCTGCCGCCGATGATCTTAAGCCTACACGTGCAATTGCTGCCGTGGATTCCCGTCGACATGTTTTCCTTCGGATACTACAGCTTGGGAACAGTTGGGGTTCTTCTCGTCTTTGCCGCGTTCGGGGTCATACTCGCGCTATTCGACGGTTGGTTGACGGAAAGTACGGGATGGCTGGGTCAGGCATTGCGGGCTGCTTGGCTGTTTTACCTTCCGTTTCGCTTGTTTTACACAGACCCCTACGCCACCCTGCAATCCGGATTTGGATTAATTACGGGAACAGTCATTATTACCGGTCTCACCTGGGTCGTAAAATATCAGACCCGCACCCGCTAACCGGCGGGTTTGATCAACCCAACCGCGTCCGGATAGGTCAAGCCGGTGGACACATTACCGCCACCGACCTGTTTGATATCAAACGTCATGTCCTGAATACCGTCGCCGGCCATATGGACAATGCCCAGAGCCTGGTGGGGCGCATGTGGCTCCACAAACAATCGCCGAACCGGGTCGAACATGGGCGTGCCATGGCCGCACAGCCAGTTGCAATAGGCCGGATAGAAAGACGCCGGCGCCCGGTCCCGGTAAACCACATAGTTCAGCGCCGTCTGTTCTGAAATCCGCCCGTAAAGATCTCGCACCCCCGGTTTAAACCGCCAACGGCACATCGCCGAATTATGCGCCGCCTGCCACAACGCCCAATGCGGCGCATCCCCGGCAAGCGCGAACACACCCGAATTGAGAATGGGATTCCGGCCCAAGCGGTCGGCAATCCGCCAGCCATAGGCCCAGCGGTACATGCGATGGCTGAGCCGCCGCCAATAGGGCCGGGGCCGCTTGTAATACATGATATAACCACGGTCGATTTCCGGCACGATCGCCAATTGACCCGCCCGCGCCGTTGCCAAAAACTGCGGGATTACCGAGGCATCCTGAACCCAGGCATCGGAATCGATCCACATATAAAGGTCGTACCCGGGGAAATGTGCCGGCAGATACGGCCGGGACGTCATCGCCTTGAAGTACCCCGGCGTACGGTCGCGGCCGGGAAAGTCGTATTCCCAATCGACGGTCACCACCGAGGCCGATAGATCCCGCAGATTTTCAATCTGCTCCGCCGTCAAACCGACATCGAGAATGCACAAATCGAATCCGACTCCCGATGCGCGATCCTTCAAGGAACGCACGGTCCCCATTAACAAATCGAAGTAATTGGCATCCGAGGATACGATGATTGCAGTCTTTGATCCGCTGGGCATGGGCAAGGTCCGGTCCGGTTTTTCCGTCGGTTTTGAATTGGCGGCGATCTTAGGCGGTCGCGGATCAATGCGGAACCTAGTTGTTTCAACCGCCCGGATTGGGCTAAGAGCCTGAGTATGACGATGAAACGCAACATTTCCGTGATCGGCCTGGGCTATGTGGGGCTTCCCGTCGCGGTCGCCTTCGGGCGGGCCGGATTTCAGGTGGCCGCCTTCGATATTTCAGCGGACCGGCTGACCGAACTGCGGGGCGGGTTCGACCGTACCCACGAAGTCCCGGCCGAGGACCTGAAAGCAGGGAACCTGACCTTCACCGACAACCCCGCCGACCTGGCCGCCGCCGATTTTCATATCGTGACCGTGCCCACACCCATCGACGGCCTTCGCCGGCCCGATCTGGGGCCGCTCACGGCGGCGACGGAAACCTTGGGTGCCATCCTTAAAAAAGGTGACATCGTGGTTTACGAATCAACCGTCTACCCCGGCGCCACGGAAGAAGAATGCGTGCCCCTTCTGGAAGAACGCTCCGGCCTGAAAATGGGAACTGACTTCTTCGTCGGCTATTCGCCCGAACGCATCAACCCGGGCGACCGTGAACACCGGTTCGAAACGATCAAAAAGGTCGTTTCCGGCAGCGATCCGAAGACTGCACAGATCATCGCCGAAACCTATGGCGCCGTGGTCACGGCCGGAGTGCATTTGGCGCCGACCATCAAGACCGCCGAAGCCGCAAAAGTTATCGAAAACACGCAGCGCGATCTGAACATCGCGCTGATGAACGAACTGGCGCTGATTTTCGAGCGGTTGAACATCGACACATCCGATGTCCTGGCCGCCGCCGGCACGAAATGGAATTTCCTACCGTTTTCACCGGGCCTGGTAGGCGGCCATTGTATCGGTGTCGATCCTTATTACCTGACCCACCGTGCGGAAATCGCCGGCTATCGGCCTGAAGTCATCTTGGCCGGACGGCGCATCAACGACGAAATGGGCCCTTTCATCGCCCGCGAAACGGTGCGGCGGTTGGTTAAAAAAGGCAGCACCAAGTCCTTCCGCGTGACCATCCTGGGTTTGACCTTCAAGGAAAACGTCCCCGACGTGCGCAACACCAAGGTTATCGACATCGTTCACGAACTGGAACGCTTCGGGGCCCGCGTCAGCGTGCACGACCCCATGGCTGACGCCAACGAGGTCAAACACGAGTTCGGCTTGGACCTCGCGGACGAAAGCGCCTTAAGCGGCGCCGATGCGGTGATTTTGACCGTTCCCCACGAGGCCTACCTCACGCGCGGATGGGATTGGATTGCCGGCTTATTGGCCGCGGACGACGGACTGATCGTCGATGTCAGGGCGCGCCTGGACCGGGCCGATCAGCCGACCGAAGTAGAGTTGTGGCGCCTTTAATCATGACCAGGACCAGGTGAGCGTCGTGCCGGGCGATGCGGGCAATGCGGCCCGACTGTTGTTCGTCGTCACCGAAGACTGGGCCTTTCTGCGCCATCGCCTGCCCATGGCCAAGGCGGCCCTTGCCATGGGTTTGAAGGTCGCCGTGGCGACCCGTGTGTCCGGTCATGCAGACGCGATCCGCGCCCTGGGCATCGAGGTGTTCGACACACCAGTCGACCGGGCCGGGCTTTCCCCTATTAAAGATCTTCGCTACCTCGCGCACCTGGCCCGGGTTTTCCGGCGGTTTCGCCCCGACCTGATCCATAATATCGCAGCCAAGCCGGTGCTGTACGGCACTTTGGCGGCAAAACTTGCCGCTCGACAAGCCGGAATCATCAACGCCTTCACCGGCCTTGGCATTCTCTATACCGGCGACCGCGATGGTCGGCGGTCCCTGAAAAGCCGGGCCCTGGGACGCCTGTTGACGGCGCTGTTACGCGGAACGTGTACCAGCCCCCGGGTGCACATGCTGGTGCAAAACCCCGACGACCGTGATCATCTTCTCGCCAACGGCATCGGCCGTGCCGAACACAGCCATTTGATTCCCGGCTCGGGCGTGGACCTGGATCAATTTCCAGCCCGGCCCGACCCCCCGGCACCGCCGATCCGGGCCGTCTTGGTCGGCCGTCTTTTGAAAACCAAGGGCGTGGTGGAATTCGCCGAAGCCGCCCAGATTCTGAAGGACCGGGGCCGCGATATTCATATGATCCTGGTCGGCGCCCCCGATGCCGACAACCCGACCTCGGTGACCGAAGCTGAATTACAGACCTGGGCCCGCGCCGGGATTGTTGAATGGCCGGGAGAATCCGATGACGTCGCCGCTGTCTGGGCCAATGCACATATCGCGGTCCTGCCGTCCTATCGGGAAGGCCTGCCGAAAAGCCTGTTGGAAGCCGCAGCCTCAGCCCGGCCGATGGTCGCAACGGACGTTCCCGGCTGTCGGGAATTGGTCAAGGATGACGAAAACGGGCTGCTTGTGCCGCCGGGCGATGCTGCCGCACTCGCCGACGCAATCGAGGCCCTGGCCACCGATAGCGACAAACGCAACCGGTTCGGCGACGCCGCGCGCCGGTCCGTGGAACACACCTTTTCAGCCGACGCAATCGGCGAAAAAATCGCCGCCCTTTACAAGGCCGTGCTGGCGGAAGGCGGACTTTCACGTCCTGCCGGCAGCGCGTAAACTTTCATCATGCCGATTTCCATCGACGCCGCCGTGATTGCCCTGACCGTGTTCGCGGTCGTGGCCGCAGGGATGCGCCCTTTGATTCATGTCCTCGAACATTTACGCCTTCTCGACCACCCCAACGAACGCAGCAGCCACCAACGCCCGACCCTGGTGGGTGGCGGGGTTTTGATTATCGCAACATTGGTTCCCGCCTGGTTCTGGTTTCAAGGGTGGTCGGTCTGGCCTCTACTCGTACCTTGTGTTGTGCTAACCTTGTTGTCGCTTGCCGATGACGTTCGCGGGGTTCCGACCGTCGTGCGGCTGATCAGTCACATCATCGCCGTCGCCATAGTTCTGTACCACCAGCCCGAATTGGCCGGATGGCTGCCGGCGTTTCTTCCTCAACCGGTGGCAATGATTTGCGTGGCCCTGGGTTGGGTCTGGTTCATCAATCTATTCAATTTCATGGACGGCATCGACGGCATCACCGGAGCGGAAACCCTGGCGATCGCCATCGGCGTGATCGCGGTTGGTCTTGCTCCGGGCGATGCGGGGAAAGGATTGCCGGATTTGGCGATTTGTGTTGCCGCCGCCGCCGCCGGATTTCTGATCTGGAATTGGCATCCGGCAAAAATATTCATGGGCGACGTCGGCAGCGTGCCCCTGGGGTTTCTGCTCGGCTGGCTTTTGTTGGCCCTTGCCGCATCCGGCGCCTGGGCCGCAGCCCTAATCTTACCCGCCTATTACATCGCCGACGCGACAATCACCATGGCGCGGCGCGGGCTGCGCGGCGAAGCGGTTTGGCGGGCACACCGTGAACATTTCTATCAACGAGCGGTCATTTCCGGGCTGTCACATGCCCAGGTAACATTGCGTATATCCGCCGCCAACGGGGGTCTGATCGTGCTGGCGGTGCTGGCCGCCAGCGGGCATTCCCCATGGGCGCTGGCAGGGGCTGCAGCACTTATCCTGGGCCTTCTGTTTATACTGTCCAAAAACAAGACGTCTCCCTTTCCGCCCCCCGGTGCTTGAGCTTCCGCCGATTGATGGTAAAAGCAGGGGCGCGGACGGGTCGCCCGCCCGGACTGACATGTGAGCGGTCATGAGTTTACTTAAACACGTCCTACGACGCGTACCCCCACGGGGCTGGATTGCCTACGGCCATGACATTTTCATGGCACTGGCGTCCTTTCCACTCGCCCTGTTTCTACGCATGGGCGACGACGTTTGGACCCAGCCGCTTGACATAATGGTTGCCGCAGGCCTGTTCTTCACATTGGAGGCCGCCGCGATTTTCTATGTCATGGGGTTGTATCGCGGGGTCTGGCGCTATGCATCAATCGCGGACCTACTGGCGATTACCAAGGCCGTCAGCATCGCGGTTTTGATCTTTGTGCTCGCCATGTTCATTTGGGTTCGACTTGAGGACTTTCCCCGCTCGCTGTTCGCGATCCAATGGATATTGCTGATCGGCCTACTGGGCGGTCCCCGCTTTATTCACCGCATTCTCAAGGACCGGCGTGCGCCTAACCTGACGCTGGGCGGTGCCGATGATAGCCGAATTCCCGTCCTCTTGGCCGGCGCCGGGGATGAGGCCGAATTGTTCATTCGAGCACTCGGCACCACGGAGCAGCCGGAATACCGGGTTGTCGGATTGCTGTCGGAGCGCACCAACCGTATCGGCCAGCTGATCCGGGGCGTCGAGGTCCTGGGCACGGTCAACGATCTGGACGCCGTCGCCGCACGGCTGGAAGGCACGGCCGATCAGCCCCGTCGCGTCGTCCTGACTCGGGAAAACATGGACGGCGAGATTGTTCGCAACTTGCTGGCAGCTGCCGACCGTCTGGGCCTGAACCTCGCACGGCTGCCGCGAATGACCGATTTCAAGGACGGCATCACGGACAAACTGAGCCTGCGTCCGGTCGCGGTCGAAGACCTTCTGGGCCGCCCGCAAACGCCGTTGGACCGGGGTGCCATGGCACAGTTGATCGAAGGGCGCAGGGTCTTGATAACCGGCGCCGGGGGATCAATCGGGGCCGAGCTTGCCCGCCAAATCTGCCAATTCAAACCGGCCACGGTCGTGTTGTTGGACCTTTCCGAATTCGCTCTTTACGAAATCGATATGGAACTGTCACGGGATTATCCTGCGATCCACCGCAACGCCGTATTGGCCGACGTGCGGGATGCGGACCGCATGAAACGCGCGTTCGAAGACCATGCCCCCGAACTGGTGTTTCACGCCGCCGCCCGCAAGCATGTCCCCCTGGTCGAAGACAACAAGGCCGAAGGCCTGGACACCAACGCCCTCGGCACCCTCTGCGTGGCACGCGCCGCGCGCGATGCCGGCACCGCGGCGATGGTTCTGATTTCCACCGACAAGGCCGTCAATCCGACCAGCGTCATGGGCGCGAGCAAGCGCCTGGCGGAAATCGTCTGCCAAGCCATGGACGTGGAAAGCCGTAAAAATGTCGGTACGCGGTTTGTCACGGTACGCTTCGGTAATGTTCTGGGGTCGACCGGATCCGTGGTCCCCTTGTTCGAACGCCAACTGGCAGCCGGCGGACCGCTGACCGTCACCGACCCGGACATGACGCGCTATTTCATGACCATCCGCGAAGCGGTCGAACTGGTCTTATCGGCTTCGGCGCTTGGCGTGAAAAGCGATGCGGACGGGCGTATTTTCGTGCTCGACATGGGCAACCCGGTCAAGATCGTCGACCTTGCCCGCCAGATGATCCGACTGGCCGGACTGATCCCCGACCAGGACGTGAAGATCGAATTCACCGGCATCCGCCCCGGTGAAAAGCTGTACGAAGAAATTTTCCACGGCGAAGAAGCGCCCGTTCCGACCGTTCAGCCCGGTGTGCTGTTGGCGACTCCGCGGCTGGTTACTCTGGCCGATGTCGAAGCCGCGTTCCGGCGCCTGGAAACAGCATGCCACGATGGCGATCTTGTCACGGCGGCGGAAATCGTTTCCGCCCTGGTGCCTGAATTCACCGGCGCCGTCGATGCCACCCATCCGCCCCAACAAAAGAAAGCAGAGCAAGCATGAACGAGCCGATCCGCCGCGCATTGATTTCCGTTTCCGACAAGGCCGGGCTGGCCGAGCTTGGGGCCTTTCTCGCAAGTAAGGGCGTCGAAATCCTATCCACGGGCGGTTCCGCCAAGCTGTTGCAGGATGCGGGCGTGCCGGTGGTCGAAGTGTCCGACTTCACCGGGTTTCCCGAAATCATGGACGGCCGAGTCAAGACCCTGCAGCCGAAAATTCACGGCGGCCTGTTGGCCGTGCGCGCCAATGCCGACCACCAAAAAGCCATGGCCGACCACGACATCCAGCCGATCGACCTTTTGGTCGTGAACCTGTACCCGTTCGAAGCGACGGTCGCCAAAGGTGCTGAATTCGACGACTGCATCGAAAACATCGACATCGGCGGCCCGGCCCTGATCCGCGCCGCCGCCAAAAATCACGGCGATGTCACCGTGGTGGTCGATGCCGGCGACTATGCGGGCCTGATCGAAGAAATGAATGCCAACAACGGCGCCACCACGCCGGATTTCCGCAAACGTCTGGCGGCCACGGCCTACGCCCGCACGGCCGCCTATGACGCCGCCATTTCCGGCTGGTTCGCGGGACAACTGGGCGAAATCTTCCCCAAACGCCTGACCTTCGCCGGCGAACGGCGCCAGGTCCTGCGCTATGGCGAGAACCCGCATCAAGAGGCCGCGTTCTACACCGGCGGCGGCATCCGGCCCGGCATCGCCACGGCGGAACAACTGCAGGGCAAGGAGCTCAGCTTCAACAACCTGAACGACACGGACGCCGCGTTCGAGCTGGCCGCCGAATTCACCGAAGGCCCCGCCTGCGTCATCGTCAAACATGCCAACCCCTGCGGCGTGGCGCTGGGCGATGATCTGTTCGCCGCCTATCAGCGCGCACTCGCCTGCGACACGGAAAGCGCCTTCGGCGGGATCATCGCCGTCAACCGGGCGCTGGATGCCAAGACCGCCGAAGCCGTCGCCGAGTTGTTCGCCGAGGTCGTGATCGCACCAGCCATCGACGACGGGGCGAAATCCGTATTGGCCGCGAAAAAGAACCTGCGCGTGCTGGTCACCGGCGATATGCCGGACCCCACCGCGGCGGGCATGACCGTGCGTTCACTGGCCGGCGGATATCTGCTGCAATCCCGCGACGCGCGTATGACCGAGGACCTGAAAGTCGTGACAAAACGCGCGCCGACGGATGCGGAATTGGCCGACCTGACCTTTGCCTTCACCGTCGCCAAGCATGTCAAATCCAACGCCATCGTTTATGCCAAGGACGGCGCCACCGTGGGCGTGGGTGCGGGGCAGATGAGCCGCGTCAATTCAAGCCGCATCGCCGCCTGGAAGGCGCAGGACGCGGCCCGGGTCGCGGGTGATGCCGAAAGCTGGGCGATCAGCTCGGTCGTGGCGTCCGACGCCTTTTTTCCCTTTGCTGACGGCCTGTTGGCGGCGGCGGAAGCAGGGGCGACCGCGATCATTCAGCCGGGCGGCAGCATGCGCGATGACGAGGTCATTCAAGCCGCCGATGAAGCCGGCCTGGCCATGGTGTTCACCGGAATGCGCCACTTCCGGCACTAACTTCCCGTCCATATCCGGAATGCATTAAGGGGCTGCAATCGCAGCCCCTTTCTTTTTGCCTTATCGGCGAGCCTGCCTAGAACTTACGGTCCTTGATCAGGTCAATCGGCATGTGATCCATGCGTATGAATTGCGCCAGGATGTGCATGAGAGCTTGGTGACTGTCCTCGATCACACCGTAATTGTCACCCGCCACATGCAGGTTCACATCGCAAATTTCCTGCGTGCGCCCGCCGGAAAATCCCGTCATGGCGATCACTGCCAGACCGTTATCGGCCGCCCACCGGCAGGCCTTGACCATGTTTTCCGAATCGCCCGAGGACGAAATCGAAATCAGCACATCGCCCGGGTCGGCCAGGGTGCGCAGCTGATAGACGAAGATGTCGTCGTAGGAAATATCGTTGGCGACGGCGGTAATGGTTTCGATCATCGATGACAGGGAAATAACCCGGGGACGAAGCTCCGTATCCGTTTGCGCACCCTTCAAATGGTCGCAGACCAGATGATTGGAAATCGCCGCCGATCCGCCGTTGCCGCAGACGTAGATGGTTTTGCGCGCCGCATAGGCCGCTGCCAGTACATTTCCCGCCTTCGCCAGGGCAATGCGGTCAACCGAATTCTGCGCAGATCGGAGTGCGTCGAAATAGGCATCCGCATAGGCGGCGATATCGGTGAATTTGTCGTCGGGAAAAGTCATGCGGGAATGTCTCTCAACCTTCCCGGAATTTCAACGACGAATATCCCTGCCGCCATTTCAAAGATCAGGCCTGAGCATCGGCCAATGCCCGCAACTGGCGCGACGCGACCGCGACCATGGACAGGTCGTTGACCTCGGTCGACCACAGCTCGTTAAGCAGAACCTCGGTCTGATCGACGGCCGCCTGATTGCGCGCCATCCAGGCGTCGATCGCCTTGCCCGCGTCTTTCTTGGATTTGGCCAGATGATCGAGCGCGTTGGACGCCAACGCCAATTGGTGCGAATAGATCTCTTCGACCAGGGCCGCGACCGCCAGCTGCTGCCAGTGATCTTCCGATTCCAGGTTCGACGCGGCGGCCCGCAGGCGGCCCAGACGGAACCGGGTGCCCAAGGCGAAGTAGACCTTGGCGACCTCGCGCACATCCATCTTGCGCCGATTGGCCAGGCCGACGATGTCACAGGCCGAATACAGGTTCACCAGATTGGCCACCTTATGAGCCAGCGCCGTCGGCACGCCGTCGTCCAGATAGGGCTTGGCCCGGTTTTTCATGTCGTCGATGTAATGCTTGGGCACGACCGACGAGATATGATCCGCCAGTTCCGCCATGCCGGCCCCGAATTCACCGACATGGGCACCGATGTCCAAACCGGCCTTACCGTTGCGCAGGAACCACAGCGTGATCCATTCCAACAGCCGGTTGAGGTCGGCCAGCATCGACGTCTGGGCGCGGGTCGGTGCCTTGTTGTCCAGGGCCTCGATCTCGGCCCATAGGCCGCGTGCGCGCAGAACCTCACGGGCGATGGTATAGGCGCGCGCGATTTCCGCCGGCGAGCGGCCGGTCTTTTCCATGAATTCGGTGACGAAGGTATCGCCGACCCGGTTGACCATGGAATTGGTGACCCGCGTGGCGATGATTTCGCGCTTCAGACGATGGGTCTTCATTTCCGCCAGATACTTCACCCGCAAATCGGACGGGAAGTACTGCACGATTTCGTCCAGCAGGAACGGATCGTCCGGCAGGTCGCTTTTCAACAGCTCGTCATACAGCCAGTTTTTGGCATAGGCGATCAGCACCGACAGTTCGGGCCGGCAAAGGCCCTTGTGCTGGGCCGCCCGTTCGGCGAGTTGTTCGTCGTCGGGCAGGAATTCGACGGCGCGTTCCAACAGACCCCGTTTTTCCAACAGTCGCATCAGGCGGATCTGATTGTCCAGGGCGTTGACACCCTTGGCCTGGGTCGAGGTAATCGCCTGGGTCTGGTTGTAGTTGTGCTTCAGCACCAGTTCGCCGACCTCATCGGTCATCTTGGCGAGCAGCTTGTTGCGCTGCGCTTCGGTCAGGCCGCCCTTGGCCATCACCGCACCCAACAGGATCTTGATGTTGACCTCGTGATCCGAACAATCGACCCCGGCGGAATTGTCGATGCTGTCGGTGTTAAGGCGCCCGCCCTTCATGGCGTATTCGATGCGGCCTTTCTGGGTGCAGCCCAGATTGGCGCCCTCGCCCACGACCTTGGCCATGACCTGGGTGCCGTTGATACGTATGGCATCGTTGGCGCGGTCGCCCACATCGGCGCTGGATTCCGTACCGGCCTTGATATAGGTGCCGATCCCGCCGAACCACAACAGGTCGATCTCGGCCGTCAGCATGGCCTGGATCAGCTCGTTGGGGGACACCGTATCCTTGGTCAACCCGAAACAGGCGCGGGCTTCCGGTGACAGTTTGATGGTCTTGGCACTGCGCTCATAGATACCGCCGCCCTTGGAAATCAGCTTGGTATCGTAATCGGTCCAGGATGAGCGCCCCAAATTGAACATGCGCACCCGTTCGGCATAGCTTTTCGCCGGGTCCGGGTTGGGATCGACGAAGATATGCATGTGATTGAACGCGCCCTGCAACTTGATGTGTTTGGACAGCATCATACCGTTGCCGAACACGTCGCCCGACATGTCGCCCACGCCGACCACGGTGAAGTCTTCGTTCTGGATGTCCGTGCCGATTTCGCGGAAGTGGCGCTTGACCGATTCCCAGGCACCCTTGGCCGTGATGCCCATGCCCTTGTGGTCGTAGCCGACCGATCCGCCCGACGCAAAGGCATCGCCCAGCCAATGGCCGTAATCCAAGGACACGCCGTTGGCGATGTCGGAAAACGTGGCCGTGCCCTTGTCCGCCGCGACCACCAGATAGGGGTCGTCGTCGTCCCAGCGGTAGACGCTTTTCGGCGGCACCACGCGGGGGCCCTTCAGGTTGTCTGTCACGTCCAACAGACCGCGGATCAGCGTTTTGTAGCATTCGATGCCTTCGGCCATGAAGGCGTCGCGCCCGCCTTCCGTGGGCGGACGCTTGACCACGAACCCGCCCTTTGATCCGACCGGCACGATGACCGCGTTCTTGACCTGTTGCGCCTTGACCAATCCTAAGATCTCCGTGCGGAAATCCTCGGGCCGGTCGGACCAGCGCAGCCCGCCGCGGGCAACGAAGCCGAAACGCAGATGCACGCCTTCGACGCGCGGGCTGTAAACGAAAATTTCGCGCAGCGGCCGCGGCTTGGGCAGATCGTCGATCTGCCGTGACGCGAACTTGAACGACACATAGGGCTTGTAACCACCGTCCGCCGCCGGCTGGAAAAAGTTGGTGCGCAGGGTCACGTCAACAAGGTTGATGAACCGCGTCAGGATGCGGTCTTCGTCGGCGCTGGACACGGCTTCAAGCGCATCGCGCATCTTACCGTGAAGGGTGCTGGTTTTCTTGTCCCTCTCTTTCTCCGTCATCTTCGACGGCGCCATGCGCACCGTAAACAGCTCAACGATCATGCCCGCGATATTAAGATGTTTGGCCAGGGTCTGTTCCATATAGGTCTGGGAATAGGGGATGCCCATCTGGCGCAGACAGCGGCAATAGGCCCGCAGGATCAGAACCTCGCGCCAGTCCAGGCCGCCGCGCGCAACCAGCGCGTTGAACCCGTCGCTTTCGATCTCGCCCCGCCATACGCGGCCGAAGGCGTCTTCGAACTTCGCCTTGATGGCCGGAATGTCGACATCGCCGCCGTCGCGGGTCTGCAATCCGAAATCATGGATCATCAGACGGTCGCCGCCGTTGCCGTCATCGCAGGTGACTTCATGGGGGTTCTCGTCGATCACCCGGAAGCCCATGTCCTCGAACACCGGCAGGGCATCCGACAGCGGCACCGCGACATCAGGATGGTAAACCTTGAAGCGCACGCGATTTCCGGACGCCCCCGCCGGACGGTACAGGTGCAGGCCGATACGGCCGGCGTCGAGGGCGTTTTCGATGACCCCGATATCCTGCACGGCATCGCCGGCGGAATATTGCGCCGTATAGCCGGGGCCGAAGGCGTTTTGATAGCGCCGCGTCAGACGCAGGCCTTCCTGCTCGCCATAGGCGGCATTCAACGCTTCCGACAAATCATCGGCCCAGGTGCGGGCCGCGCGCGTCAGTTTGTTTTCCAGGCCCTTGGCGTAATAGGCCGGAAGCTTGCCCGGTTCCGTCGCGATGATCAGATAGACCCGGGCCAGGGGTGCGTCGCCCAGCATGGTCGAGAAGTTGGAGACCCGGCCGTTCAGCGCTTCGCACAGAATATCCTGCATGCGTTCGCGCAGATTCATGGTGTAGCGGTCGCGCGGCACGAAGATCATGCAGGACACGAACCGCCCGAAATTGTCCTGGCGCATGAACAGCGCCACGCGCTGCCGGTCCTGCAGGTGCAGGATGCCCATGGAGGTTTCCAGTAACTGATCTTCGGAAATCTGGAACAATTCATCGCGTGGATAGGTTTCCAGGATGTTGGTCAGGGCCTTGGCATCGTGGCTGCCCTGCTGCAGGCCGGCCCGGTCGAGCACTTGATGCAACCGGCGGCGCAGCAGCGGAATGTCCCGCGGGCTGCGGTTATAGGCAGCCGAGGTGAACAGGCCGACGAAGATGCGCAGGCCCACGACCTTACCGGTTTTATCGAACGCCTTGATGCCGATCGCATCCATATGCACGGGCCGGTGCACGGTCGACCGCTGGTTCGATTTGGTGACGACGATCTGCCCCGGGTCGGAAATGAACGCGCGCACTTCGGGCGGGACCTTCGTGTGGTCGGACGTATAGGTCAGCACGGAAAGCTTGAAGTCGCGCAGAATGCCGAGCGCCGATTTCTTATCGACGGTCACGGATATCTTCTTGCCCGATCCGGTGATCTTGTAATCGCGCGATCCCAGGAACGTGAAATTGTTGTCGTGCATCCAACGCAGGAATTCACGAACCTCGTTGGATTCTTCTTCCGGCACGGTGCCGGACGTGGCGCGGAATTCGTCGATGATCTTGGCCATGCGTTCGCGCATGGGCCGCCAATCCTGAACCGCCAGGCGCACGTCTTCGAGAACCTTGAGCACGCCTTTCTCGACGTCGCGTTCCCCTTCGGGGGTTTCTTCATCGACCTCGATATGCATCCAGGATTCCAGGCGCGCGCCGTCTTCCGGCTCGCCGGCATCAAGGATGCGCAGCAGGCGCCCCTGGCCATCGCGTTTCACCTTCAGGATCGGATGGACGACCAAATGCACGGTCAGTCCGCGCCGGTTCATTTCCGAGGAAACGGAATCGACCAGGAAGGGCATGTCCTCGGTCACGATTTCGATGATGGTGCGGGCCGACGACCAGCCGTCTTTTTTCACATCCGGCCGGTAGACCCGGATGGCGGGCTTGCCCGGTTTGCGTTGGGCGGCGGTGCTCCAATGACTTTTGGCGATGCCGGTCAGGGTCTCGGCGTCGCGCGCGTGAATATCCTGGGGCGGCATATGGGCGAAATACTGGTCCGCGAAATGAACCATCGTCGCCGCCTTGGGGCCCTTGGCACCCGCGCGTATCAGTTTGGACACCTGCTTGAGCAACGCGTCCGTCTTCAAATCCCGTTTAACAGGCATAGAGCCCTCCCAGAAGAGCCGCGGACCCCGCTTTTGAAATCCGGGGCAGCACGGCAAGCCGCCGTTGTTCCGATGCCGTCGCGAATATCCCAGGATGCGCGGACCGGATTATCGGATAACAGCCTATAAACAAAGGTTTGTTATGAAAAGCTAAAGTTTGATGGCCGCAATGTGCAGCAGCAGGACGGAAAGGGCTCTTTTCGAGCACAGTAAATTCGCCCATAAGATCAGCATGCGCAAAACGGGATGCATGCCTTGCCCGAAAATTCAGAGGACAGGTTGATCGCCGACACGCCCCGCACGGCCTTTTGGGTAACCTTGGCCGCCCTGGCGGCGGTGAAGGCTGCGCTTCTTACCGTACTGGGTCCTGTTTATCTGCCGGACAGCAGCGATTACGTACTGTTCGCGAATAAAATTCTAAACGGCGGTGACTGGATTCACCGTCTCGATCTAAGTGCCGAGGACATTCCTTTGACCGCGTTCCGCGGCATCGGATACCCGGCCTTGATCGCGCTGTATAAAACCCTGTTCGGCGGAATATGGGATTGGGCGTTGATCTTATCTCAGTTTTTCCTGTCGCTCGGCGCGACAGCCGCCATCTGGCGTTTGGCCCGGCGGCTAAGCGGGCGCACATGGGTGGCGGTCATCGCCGCCATGGGTCAGGGGTTGGGCCTAGCCTTGGTGCTTGATCAATGCATCCTGACGGACAGTTTACACGCAACTTTATTGACTTTGGTCGCCGCAACACTGGCCCTATCGCTTCTGGATGGCCGCCCGCCTACGGTCGCGCGCGCCCTGTGGTTGGGTCTGATTCTGCTGACCGCTTTTCTGCTGCGGGAAGCCGGCGCCGTCATGCATTTGGCGCTGTGGCCATTGGCTATCGCCTGGTGCCTTGGCACAGGGCGGGGGCTTGCGCACGCGGCATTGTGTTTCGTGCTTTTCCTGACACCGCTTGTCCTCGGCATCCAGGGCTATAAGGCTTGGAACCAGATGCGCACGGGAGAACGCTTCATCACCACGGTGGGTGAAACCGCCATGTATCACCCGGTGCTCGACCTCGCCCGGCACGGGTATCCTGTTTTCGCCGAAGACCCGCTGCTGGCGGACGCGGACCTGCTGCCCCTTCACCCCATCCCGGGCGTCAGTTTTTCAAAGATCATCCAACACCTGAGATCGCAGCACAGCATGAATGCGCTCGACATCACCCGTCATGCCAATGCCCTGTTCCACGAACATTGGCGCCGCTATCCCTTGGCCCGAACGAAAATTGTTTTAGGGCGCCTGTCGCCACGCTACGCCTTCGTCCCATTCATGCCGCTCAGCGGCCCCGAGCGCCTGAGTTTATGGGCCGGCGGCAGCACGCCCTTTCCCGCCCCGGGTGAGATTTGGCGCAATCTGTTCGACCATGGGCGGATTGATCAAGCCGCCCTGATCGGCATTCGGACCCTTGCCCGGGCGTTATCAGCGGCGCTGACCTTTGCATTCCTGATTGGTGTGCCATTGGTGGTGATCCGCCACCTCGCTCACGAAAAATGGCGGATGAGCACACTGAGCCGTCGCGACCTTGCCTTGGGCACACTATGGCTGTTCGTCACGGCATACCCGGCCGCCTATGCGCTGGTCTATCTGGAAGACCGGTATTTGGCGCCCGTGGCGCCGTTCGCCGCCGTGATCGGCCTCGCCCTGCTGGCCCCATACGCCGAACGGGCAGTGGGCCGGATTTGGGCGCATGTAAGCCGCCGCGCGGGCTGAGCAGACAAGCCTCGTTAGATCGATCAGGTAATTTAGGAAAATGGAGCGGGCGATGAGATTCGAACTCACGACTTCAACCTTGGCAAGGTTGCGCTCTACCCCTGAGCTACGCCCGCGTCGCTGTAAGCGAGGGAGGGATATATACGGGAAGACGGGGCGAATGCAAGACCCTATGACAAAGAAGTTTCATGCTTGGGGCGGATTGCCCTGAGCGGGAAAAAGATTGTATCCCTGAACGCCCGTCCATCCGGCCACGAGAATCCCATGGCAAAAACCCGCGACGACCTGCTTTCCCGCCTGCAAGACCTGGGCATCGAGGCCCGCACCACGGACCACCCGCCCGTGTTCACGGTCGAGGAAAGCAAGGCCCTGCGCGGCGATCTGCCGGGCGTCCATTGCAAGAACCTGTTTCTCAAGGACAAGAAAGGCCAGTTGTGGCTGGTCGTCCTGCCGGAAGACCGCGCCGTCGACATGAAAGATCTGAAACGCCGCATCGGATCGGCCCATCTGTCGTTCGGGCGGGCGGAAACCCTGATCGAGGTTCTGGGCGTGGAACCGGGGTCGGTCACGCCCTTCGCCGCCATCAATGACGATGCGGGCCAGGTCAGGGTGGTCCTTGATCGGGCCCTGACCACGGCCGAATGGGTCAATTTTCACCCCCTGGTCAATTCGGCGACCACAACCATCAAACCGGCGGATTTGACCCGCTTTCTGGAAGCCGTCGGTCATCCGCCGGCAATCGCCGATATGGACAGCGCCGCCCCGGAAGGTGCATAACGCCCGCAATCGGGGTGGGGGCCTTGCAGCCGGCGGGACAAACCGCCATCTTTGGGGCACAGAAACGCGTGGCCGGCCTCGGGCTTGGCCACGGGCACATCACACCGATCATTATCAAGAGTTTCAAGAGACGGAAAACCCGGACATGGCATTCATTCTCAACCCCGACGGCTCGACAACGCCCAAACCAGAAGATGCCGCCGGCGCACAGCCCGCTGCGGCCCAGCCCGGCGGTCCGCAATTGGCGGGCGCGGCGCAAACCGATGGCGCGGGCGGGGCCTTGATCAAGGATTCCAGCATCCAGACCTTCGTGCAGGACGTGATCGAAGCTTCCATGCAGGTGCCGGTGCTGGTCGATTTCTGGGCGCCCTGGTGCGGGCCGTGCAAACAACTGACCCCGATCCTGGAAAAGGTCGTCAATCAGGCCGGCGGCATGGTCAAGCTGGTCAAGGTCAACGCCGACGAAAACCAGGACCTGTGCCAGCAGCTGCGCGTGCAGTCCCTGCCGACGGTCTATGCCTTCAAGGGCGGGCAGCCGGTCGACGCCTTCATGGGCGCGCTGCCGGAAAGCCAGATCAAATCCTTCATCGAAAAGCTGACCGGTGGCGCCAAGGCCCCCCTGGACGAAGCCCTGGAACAGGGCCAGGCCGCGCTGGATGCCGGCGAGAACGAACTGGCATTGCAGATTTTCCAGGAAATCCAGGCCCAGGATCAGGCCAACGACGCGGCCATTTCCGGCATTCTGCGCGCGCAGATCGCCCTTGGCATGCTGGCCGAGGCCGAGGAAATTCTCACCGCCCTGCCGGCCAACCTGCGCGTCAAGGCTGATATCGAAGCCGCCGCCTCGGCCCTGGAACTGGCCAAGGAAGTCGGCCAGACCGGCGACCCGGCCCAGTTGCGCGCCCAGATCGAGGCCAATCCCAAGGATCATCAGGCGCGGTTCGATCTGGCCCTGGCCCTGTTCGCACGCAGCGACGCGGAGGGCGCCATCGACGAATTGCTGGAACTGGTCCGCCGCGACCGCAAATGGAACGACGATGCCGCGCGCAAGCAACTGGTGAAGATTTTCGACACCCTGGGCGGCGCCCATGAGCTGACCGTTTCCGGGCGCCGGCGCCTGTCCTCGGTTCTGTTTTCTTAAATCTAAGGTATCGACCGGGCAGGGAGCGGGACACACGAACATGGCCCATGGCGCACAGTACCCCGATACGGGCAGCCTGCCCGATGTGCTGCCGATCTTTCCCCTGCCGGGCGCCATGCTGCTGCCGGGCGGGCAATTGCCGCTCAATATTTTCGAGCCCCGCTATCTGCACATGACGCTCGACGCCATGGGGCAAGGCCGGGTGATCGGCATGATCCAGCCCGCCCCCGTGGCGGGGGAAGCGCCCCGCGACCCCGACCTGCGGACAGCCCCCGATATTTATCCGGTCGGCTGCCTGGGCCGGATCATCAGCTTCGCCGAAACCGGGGACGGGCGGTTGATGATCACCCTGCTGGGACAAAGCCGCTTTCGGGTGATGGATGAACTGCCGGAGGTCAACGGCTATCGCCGCGTGCGTCCGGGATACGATGGTTTTTCGGGCGACCTGAATTCGGATGCACCGTTATCGGTTGACCGCGCCCGGCTGCTGAAGGCCGCGACCGGGTTTTTCAAGGTGCGCGGCTTATCGGCCGACTGGTCGTCGGTCGAAGACGCGCCCGACGGACTTCTGGTCACATCGCTTTCCATGGCCTGTCCGTTCGACGTGCGGGAAAAACAGGCCTTGCTGGAAAGCCCCGACGGGACGACCCGGGCGGCACTGCTGACCGATCTATTGGAAATGGCCGCCCTTGGGCCGGAAACGGACCCCGCCGGCGCATCCCATTGATGACGGCGGCCCAATGAACGAGAATTATGTAATAAGGAGTGATTCCAGATGAGTGACGGCACCGTCGATCCCAAATTGCTGGAGATCCTGGTCTGCCCCGTGACCAAGGGGCCCCTGGAATTCGACGCGGCGGCGGGCGAACTGGTCAGCCATAAGGCGGGCCTTGCCTATCCGATCCGTGATGGCATTCCGATCATGCTGCCCGACGAAGCGCGGCAGATCAAAGCCGACGACCGGGGGGCGCCGTCATGACCGGCAAAACCATCCAGTCCCAAACGGCGACCGGCAATCACGGCAGCCGCCACACCCCGGTCGAGCTTCGCATCAAAAAAGAAGATAAGGTTCTGGAGATCGATTTCGACGACGGCGCCCATTTCAGCATCCCGGCCGAACTGCTGCGCGTCGAAAGCCCGTCCGCCGAAGTGCAGGGCCACGGCCCCGGACAGAAAAGCGTGATCGCCGGGCGGCGCCATGTGAACATCATCGGGGCAGAGCCCGTGGGTAATTATGCCGTGCGCCTGAAATTCGACGATCTGCACGACACGGGTATTTTCTCGTGGGAATTTCTGTACGACATGGGCACGCGCCAGGACGAAATCTGGGCCGGCTATCTGCAGGCCCTGGACGCCAAGGGCCTGAGCCGCGACCCCTGATCAGTCGGCCGCGCCCTGGGCCGGCAGGCGGTCTCCGGCGGCGGCCAGCAGTTCGCCCACGACCTTGCCTTTCAGGTCGATCCCGACACCGCATTTACATCCCTTGCAGCCGACACAGGCATCCAGGCCCAGATCGACGGCCGCATCCAGAGCCGCCGCGCGGCCGGCTTCGGTCACACAGGGGTCCAGACGCAACATTTGCAGTTTCAGCAAAGAAAACGGATTCCCCCAGCGATATCCCGCCGCCGCATCGGGCAGGGGGGTATCGTCCGGCATGTCCGCCGGCAGACCGCCCGCGAAATTCCGGGCATGCATGGGACAGCCGTCCAGGCAGGCATAACATTCGATGCAGGCGGTCAGCGCGTGGTAGCTTTCCGGTGCTTCCACATTCAAATCGTTGGTGCGCTGGCCCGCTGCCAGGCGGCCCCGCAATTGGCGGGCGATGCCGTCGCGACGCACGACCAGGTCCGACAGGGCCGGCAGGGTCGCCATGGGTTCCAGGACGTCACCTTCACGCACGCGCGCCCGGCAGGCGATGCGTGGACGGCCGTTGATGTTGATGGTGCAGACCCCGCAGTTGCGCGCCCGACATCCATAACGGAAGGCAAGGTCCGGCAGCGCCGTCGCCTGGGCCTGCATCAGAACGTCGAGCGCCATGGGGCGCTCTTTGTCTGTGTGCTTTCGGTAGTCATAGGCAACCGTGGTGCGTTCACCGTTTCGCAGGGTAACGATATCGACTTTCATGGGCGGCAACTCTTTTCGGCGGAGAAGGGGAACATTACTGGCGGGCGGCTTCGGCGACAGCGCCTTCGGGCGATCCGGGGGCGATTTCCGCCGGCTTTCCAGCCGGGCCGAGGATCGCGCGGTAGCGGGCTTCCAGGATGCCGTCGACCATGTTCATGGGCAGCAGGCGCAGGGCCTTGTTGCGCGCCTGCTTCCAGGCTTCGCCCAGACGTATGGCGAAAAGCCGCGCCATCGGTGTGCGCGGGCGGGCGACCCGGCGCGCGGTGTAGGAACCATGCCCCATGCGCGAAACGACCGTCGAATAGGGCGCCGCCAGGAACGAGGCCTGCCGGCGGTCCAGGCGGACGTGCCCGCCCAGGCTGGCATCCCGCTCGCGCGCGGCGGCGGTCACGGCACCGGCGACTTCCAACAGATTTGAAAGCTCGATGAATTCGATGAACGCCTGGTTCCATACGGTATGGTTCGGGATCGCGGCTGCTTCTGAACGCTGCGTCAGATCCGTGATCGTCCGCGTCATGCGATCCAGGCTGTCGGCCGTTCGGGCCGGGCCGATGCAATCCCAGGCGGCGGCCTGCAATGTCGATTTCAAAGCCGCCGGGGCCTCGCCGCCGGACTGGCCAAAGCGGCGTGAATGGTCATCGATCACCGGCAGGAAGGCATCGTCATAACCGCCGCGGGGGGACGTGGCCGCATGACGCGCCGCCGCGCGACCCGCCCGCAGGCCGAACACGACATTTTCCGTCAACGCCGTCGATCCCAGCCGGTTGGCCCCGAACACGCCGCCCATGGATTGACCGGCGGCGAATAGACCGGACAGACCGTCGGCACGCTGACCGGCACCATCCCCACCGGCCGACGCGCCGTCGGCATTGGCGCGAATGCCACCCATCATGTAATGGGCCGCCGGGCGAACCTCCCAAGGTTCGCGGCATTGAATCTGATGCTTGCCATAGGCTTGGCGGGCCGTGCGGTAGGCCGACGGCATGGATGTTTCAAGAAACTTCATGAAGTAAGCCCCGGACCGGGGCGGCCGCGCATTGGGCGTCAAATCCAGATAGGCGCCGCCGTTTTCCGTGCCGCGCCCGTCCGCCACGGCGCGCATAATGGCAGCGGAACATTCCGCGCGGGTGCGCATGTAGACCCCATCCAGAATGACCTTGCCGTGGCGGTCGCGCAGAACGCCCAGGAAACAGGCCGTTGACGGCTCGCCGACGAGAAGTCCTTCGTAGGACGGCGGTGACGGCAGGCAAAACGGCAGGAACTGCACCTGTTCCATATCGACCAAATCAGCCCCGGCGCGGGCCGCCGCCGCATAACCATCGCCCGTATTGCCGCGCATGGTATCGGTTTTGGGAAAGAACAGGGTCGACAGGCCGCCCGCGGCGATCACCACGGCGCAGGCACGGACGGCGATCAGCACGCCCTCGGCGGCATGATAGACAACCACGCCGACGATACGCTGTGCCGCATCCGCGCCCTCGGTCACCAGGTCCAGCAGCCAGGCATCTTCCAGATAATCGATCCGCCGTCCGTCGACCACGGCATCCCAGCCGGCATGGCTGAAGGCGACGCCCGCGTTGGCATGACCGACGGATCGCGCCTTGGTATGGCCGCCCTTGGCCAGGGGGCGCGCGAATGGACCGCCACGTGTTTCGTTGATTTTGGGCCGCAGGCCGTGCGCGCGGTACCAGTCATAGGCGTCGCGGCTGTCCTTGGCATAGGCGTCGGTAATGTCGGGCGGCGGCAAATCCGCGCCGGATACCCGAAGATTATCGGACAGTTCCTGCTCCGTATCGTCATCCGTCACGGTGGCGCGGACGGTCGCGTTGCCTTCGGAAATCTTGGTATCGGAACAGCCGATCGGGTCCTTCGACACCACCAGGACGGCGGCACCTTCGGCCGCGGCCGCGTCGGCGGCGGCACTGCCCGCACCGCCCGAGCCGACCACGATCACGTCATAGTCGCGCCATTGTATGTCGATTGTCACGGGTCCTGCCTCCCAGTCCGTCGCCGTTTCCGCCCCCCCCCTTTCAAAGCGGCCATGTTGGCTGATGGCAAGAAAAATCGTTGGGACAGATGGTAAGGTGTGGAATTTAACCGCGAAATACGGGGCGGCTTATCAACCCGTTCAGCCGCAGTTTACGGTCGCATCAATGCTCAGGGGCCGGGCATACCACAAAGGGTCAACGGACAGACCGTAGGTTGCCGGCGCCGATGCCGCGGTTTTGACATTAAAGGTCGCGGACTGGCGGCTTTCGAGCCGCATGCGGCGGGATTTCATGGATTGCCGCGTCAGACCGATACGATAGACAGTCAGCGCCGCCGGCCCGGGAAAGGCGTCGCCAATATTTGCGACCTTGAACGTGACCTCCTGGCCGCGGCAAACGGCCTCGACTGCAAGGTCTAACGGCCGGCTGCCGGAAGCATTCGCCAATTGCAGGCGGGTGCGCCGGATTGCGTCGGTCGCCGGCGGTGCGGGCGGCCTGTTTTTGGGAATGACGGCGACTTGCGGGTCGGATGCTGCGGTCGCGAATTTATTCAATTGTTCGGCTGACGCCGTAACCGCGGTCGAGGCATCACGGCTGAGACAGCGCAGCACGCCAAGTCGATTGCAGGCGCGTGAAATATGCTGTTCCAGTTCCTGGCCGGAGAGGATAACGCGCGTGCCGTCGCGGTCGACAGCAAGTGTGCCGCCGTTTTGGTATCGGGCATTCATGGCGCGGATACGTGTTGCATGACGTTCGATGTAGCGCGACCAGTCACCATCGTACGTCCGGCGAACGAAACCGATCACCTGTTCATGGCTGACCGTGCCCACGTAGGGGTCGCTTGGAAAGGGGTCGCATTGCCGGGCTGCGGCAGGTTCGGTGCCTGCAGCGGCCCAAGCCGAACAAACGGCGGCAGCCGCCAAGAACCGGCGGACAGACGATACGGATGTTTTTCGAGCAGCGAGCACGTCGGGCTGCCTCACGAACTTAACATGTGTTCCGAGGCTGGTTTATGCCGGACCAATCTTACGTGTACCTTACAACTGCCACAACCAGACGGCGAGACGCCCCGCCAACACGAAAATCGGTCCCCGGGCCGGGCCAGCCGTCAAACAGGTTGGTCCGGATAGGCCAGTTCATGGGTGTTGCGCCAATCGTCGGAGACATAATTGACGATCAGGGTCTGGCGCACGCCGCTGATGGGTTTGTTGCGGAAGCCGTGCCAGGTATCGGCACCCGGCACGAAGGTAAGCGCCCGGTTGCGCTTGTGCGGGGTCGGTCCGAAATAGTCTTCTTCCTTGGGCCCCGAATAGATGTCGGTGCCCCAGTCTTCGCCCTCGGGTGCTTGGGACAGATAGACCAGAAGGCTCAGCTTCTTGACCGAGATGTCCTTATGCGGATGCAGCCAGAAACCGTCGCGGTCCTGGGCGAATTCCAGGCGCAGATAGGTGCCGGACAGATCGATGCCGCACATGTTCTCGATGCGCTTGACCGTGCCCGGATCCTGAAAGCCCTCGGCGACCTGCTGGCAGACGTCGAATTCGGCGCGGCGGCCCGGATCGAAATAGCTGCGCGCGTCGTTGTTGGCGGCCCGCGCCCCCTTGGTGTAGTCCAGGCGCGGTGCATCGAAGGGCAGGGCACGGATGGCCTCGACCACCTCGTCCGTGAACACGTTGTCCAGAATCCAATGGGAAAACGGCTCGGTCCGAACCTCGCAATTGTCGAGGCTGGCCTGAATGGTTGCCGTGGTTTCTGAAACTGTGGTCATGGCGTGGTCCGTCATCGCGTTTTTTGCGGGCCCGGAAACGATGGGCGGGCCTTTCTGTTAAATCCTTCTGCGAGGACCGTCAAACGTTCCGTCCATCGCAATGCGCCGAAGCCGTTACAGGGCCTCGCCCCGCATCAGGCGCGGCAGTTCCCCGACCTCGCCCATGGCATGGCGCATGAAGACCTTTTTCAGATCGGGCAGGGCATTGACCGCGCCCAGGCCCAGATCGCGCGCCAGGCGCACGGGCGCGATATCGTTGGAAAACAACCGGTTCAACACATCGGTCATGCCAAGCATCAGAGAGTTATCGAACCGGCGGCCGCGCTCGTAATCCTCAAGCACGGCGGACGATCCCAGGTCCAGGCCGACCCGGCGGGCATCGGCCAGCACCTCGGCCAGGACCGCGACATCGCGCAGCCCCATGTTCAGGCCCTGTCCCGCGATGGGGTGCATGCCGTGCAGCGCGTCCCCGGCCAAAACATACCGTTCGGCCACGGCGCGTTCGGCCACGGAAAGCGCCAAGGGGTAGCTCCAACGCGGGCCGACCAGGGCGAGCGAGCCCAGGAAATCGCCGAACCGAAGCGCCAGTTCGGCCAGGAAATCATCGTCATCCAGGGCCATGATCGCCGGCGCCAGGTCGCGGCGTTCAGTCCAAACCAAGGACGACTGATGCTGTTCGCGCCCGGGCGGACCCTTGATCGGCAGGATCGCGAACGGCCCCGCCGCAAGAAAATGTTCATGGGCGATGCCGCCATGGGGGTGTTCGTGATCGACCGTGCAGACGATGCCCGTTTGATCATAAGTCCAGCCCGTGGCACGGATGCCGGCCCAGGTCCGCGTGCGCGATTGCCGCCCGTCGGCGCCGACGATCAGCGATGCCGTCAGCACCCGCCCGTCGCCCAGGGTCAGCGACGCCCGGGGGCCGGTCAGGTCCATGGCCGCAACGGATACGGGCGCTTCGACGGTCAGGTTTTCAGCCGCCTGCTGGGCATGGAACAGGGCGCGGCGGATAAAGCGGTTTTCGACCATGTAGCCGAACGGCGCGTCGCCCAGGGCGCTGTGATCGTAATGCAGGAACAGCAACGACCCCGCATCGGCGACGCGGATGTCCCGGATCGGCGATGCGGTCGGGCGCAGGTCGTCCCACAGGCCGGCCGCAACCAGCACCCGATGGGTCGCCAGCGCAATCGCCGAGGCCCGGCCGTCGAACCCGTCGTCCAGCCCGGCCGCCGGATCGGCCCGGTCGACCAGGGTCACGCGCAGCCCCGCCTGCGCCAGCAGCACCGACAGAGTGCCGCCCACCAACCCGCCGCCGACGATCATAACGTCGGCCGAGCTGTCGGCAGGCCTGTCCGCGGGTCCGTTCGGTGGGGCCATGGTGCGTTTCTCCAGCTTGGGCACGGCGGGGTTCCTGTCCGCCTTATAAACCCATTCGCCACGAACGCAGAATCTCCCCGCGGGTGATGAAAGTCCAGACGTCGTGTCTGTGTAATATTTATGCAATTTCTAAATTTTGGGCATTATTTGTGCATAATATTGCAGCAGTCGTTCTCCAAAAATTCCCTTATCTACTTGATTACAAATACTAAAATCACCTTTCCGGGATTCCGGCACGGTTCTTGAAATTGTGCGTTGCGAAATCGGGTCATGGGGCCCGGCACATTTTCGTCGGCGGGTGTCGGAGAGTTCCGCACACCCGACCGGGACGTGGCCAAAAAAGCGGAAAGGATTAACGAAATGAAGCTGATCATGGCCGTGATTAAGCCGTTTAAGTTGGAGGAGGTTCGAGAAGCCCTCACGCCGCTCGGCGTGGAAGGTATGACCGTCAGTGAGGTCAAAGGCTTCGGACGCCAAAAGGGGCAAGCGGAAATCTACCGCGGCGCCGAATACATGGTGAACTTCCTGCCCAAAGTGAAGCTCGAGATCGCCGTCAAGGACGACCTCGTCGCCTCGATCGTCGAAACCATTCAGAAAACCGCCCAGACCGGCAAGATCGGCGACGGCAAGGTTTTCGTCTACTCGCTTGAACAGGCCGTGCGAATCCGTACGGGCGAAGCAGGCGCGGATGCCCTTTAGGAGGTTTTCCAAATGACCATTGAAAATCTGAAACATATGTTTTCAAAGAGCGCCGCGCGTATGGCCGGCGTGATGGGGGCAGCCGTTCTGTTGCTTGCCATGTCCGGTTCGGCCCATGCCGAAGTTCCCGGCGAATCACAATTCGTGTTCAACACGTTCTCCTTCCTGGTGCACGGCTTCCTGGTCATGTGGATGGCCGCGGGCTTCGCCATGCTGGAAGCGGGTCTGGTGCGGACCAAAAACACCGCCATGCAGTGCCTGAAGAACGTCACGTTGTTTTCGATCGCGTCGATCATGTACTACCTGATCGGCTATAACCTGATGTACGACGGTGTCGACGGCGGCTTCATGGGATCCATTTCCCTGTGGGGTCAGGACGACAGCGCGGCGGCGGCCGGCAAATTCGTCGGTGACGATGCGGTCGGCTATTCAGCCGCGTCCGACTTCTTCTTCCAGCTGGTGTTCGTCGCAACCGCGGCCTCGATCGTTTCCGGGACCGTGGCCGAACGCGTCAAGCTGTGGGCCTTCCTGATCTTCACGGTCGTGCTCACGGGCATCATCTACCCGATCCAGGGCTCCTGGCAGTGGGGCGGCGGCTGGCTTGCCGAGCTGGGCTTCGCCGACTTCGCCGGCTCGACCCTGGTGCATTCCACGGGCGGCTGGGCGGCCTTGACCGGCGCCATCATCATCGGGGCCCGTACGGGCAAGTACAGTGCCGACGGCACCGTGCGGCCGATGCCGGGCGCCAACCTGCCCTTGGCCACACTGGGCACGTTCATCCTGTGGCTCGGCTGGTTCGGCTTCAACGGCGGCTCGCAGCTCGCCATGGGGTCCGCCGCGGATGCCATCGCGATCTCCAACATCTACATCAACACCAACATCGCCGCCGCCGGCGGGGTCGTTGCCACGGTCATCCTGACCCAGCTGATCTACAAAAAGGTCGATCTGACCATGGCCCTGAACGGTGCCTTGGCCGGCCTGGTGTCGATCACCGCCGGTCCGGACACGCCGTCACTCGGCATGGCCATGATCATCGGTGCAATCGGCGGTGTGATCGTCGTGGTCTTCGTGCCGCTGCTGGACAAGCTGAAAATCGACGACGTGGTCGGCGCCATTCCTGTCCACCTGGTGGCCGGTATCTGGGGCACCATGGCGGTGCCGCTGACCAACAGCGATGCAACTTTCTACGCACAAGCCGTGGGTGTCGTTTCCATCGGCGCCTTCGTGATCGTCACCTCCGCCGTCATCTGGTTCGTCCTGAAGATGGTCATGGGTGTGCGGGTCACGCCGGAAGAAGAGGAATCGGGGCTCGACCAGACCGAATGCGGTCTCGAGGCCTATCCCGAATTCCGGGGCTCACAAACCATCTAAGTTCCTCCACACAACTCCTACTGACGGGGCCGGAAGTTTTCTTCCGGCCCCTTTTTTATCCAAGGCCCATGCTGTTTTCTTGTCTTTGCCGTGCCGGGCGATAGACTCCGCCCCACACCACACAGGGCCCGACCATGCTCAACCCCCGCTATGACGACCTGCCGGTCTATCCTTTCGACCGCCTGCGCCGGCTGCTTGATGCCCATACGCCGGCCGCGGGCCTGGCGCCGATCTCGCTCGCCGTCGGCGATCCGACGTTCGATCCCCCGGCGGCCATCGCCGAAACCATGGCCGATAAATCCTCCTTATGGGGCCGCTATCCGGCAACCGACGGCACGCCCGATTTCCGCGCCGCCGCCGCCGGCTGGCTCGACCGGCGCTACGGCCTGGGGGCCGACATCGATCCGGAAAAACACATCCTGCCCGTGGTCGGCACACGCGAAGGCCTGGCCCTGGTCGCCAATCTGGTGGTCCCGCCGGAAAAGGCGGGCAAGCGCCCCCTGGTGGTCATGCCCAATCCCTGTTTCCATACCTATATGGCCGCCGCCGTGTTTTCCGGCGCCGAGCGCCGCCATCTGCCGGCAACGGCGGAAACGGGCTTCATGCCCGACCTGTCCCAAATGAGCGACGCCGACTGGGACCGCACGGCCCTGTTCTATCTATGCTCGCCGGGCAACCCGCAGGGCGGCGTGGCTTCCATGGGTTTGTTGATGGATGCCATCATCCTGGCCCGGCGCCACGATTTCGTTCTGGTCGTCGATGAATGCTATGCGGAAATCTACGACGCCTTTCCGCCGGCCGGCGCATTGGAAGCCTGCCGCGCCATCGACGGCAAATTCACCAACGTTCTGGTCTTTCATTCCCTGTCGAAACGGTCATCCGCCCCCGGCATGCGCTCGGGCTTCGTGGCCGGCGACCCCGAACTGATTTCCCGCTATCGCATGCTGCGCAACTATCTGGGCGCGCAGATGCCCCATCCGGCGCTTTATGCCTCGGCCCGGCTGTGGTCCGACGATTCGGACGCTTTTCGCTATCGGACCGCCTATCAGGGTCTGATTTCGACGGCCCAGGATGTGCTTGGCGAACGCTTCAATTTCTTCCGACCGGCCGGTGGATTTTTTCTTTGGCTGAATGTCGGAAACGGTGAAGAAGCAGCCCTAAAGCTTTGGAAAGACGCGGCAATTCGGGTTCTGCCCGGGGCCTATATGAGCGAGGCCGAAGCCGACGGCAGCAACCCCGGTCAGGCCTTTATCCGCGTTGCCCTGGTACATCAGCAATCAACCATAGAGACTGCCTTAAGAAGGCTTGTTAAGGTCTTGTAAACCTTAATAACCTAGAAGTCGCTTATGGCAGCGTCACAGCAAACCTCCGGTCTGGTCCACCTGTTCCCGCAAGGAACGGGGGCTTTCGTGCGCCGCCGCCTGGCCGAACTGGCCGGCGCGGCCTTATTCATCGTCGGCGCCGGGGGCGGGGCCGCCTTGGTCACCTTTCATGCGGGCGACCCGTCCCTCAACACGGCTTCGGGCGATGCGGTACAGAACCTGCTGGGCCGGCCCGGCGCCGTTGTCGCCGATCTGGGCCTGCAGCTGTTCGGGGTGATCGCCGTCGTTCTGCCGCTGGTGGCCCTGGCCTGGGGCTGGTCCTTGATGCGCATGCGCAGGCTGGGCAGTCTGACGCTGCGCCTGCTGTTCCTTTTGATCGCCCTGCTGGGCCTGACCCTGGCCATGGCGCCGCTCGACCGGCCGGAAACCTGGCCGCTGGCCACGGGCCTGGGCGGCGTGGCCGGCAACATGGCGTTCGACGGCCTGTTCCGCCTGTTGGGCCACCTGCATCTGAACATTCCCGGCGAATGGCTGGGCAGCGCCGCCGCCGTGATCGGCACCGTGGCCTTTATCTGCGCCCTTGGGTTTTCCCGGCGCGATTGGGCCGCCGGCCTGCGCGCCGTGCTCGGCACGGCCCTCGGCCTGTTTCTTGCCCTGCGGACGGCGGTCCGCTGGACCGCCGACATGGCGGGGCGCATGAAGAACACGGACGTCCTTGACCTGGACGGCCCGATCGCGGCCGATCCCCTGGACGACGACATCGACGATACCGCAACCGCAACGCCGCCCGCCCGCGAGCGCGCCGCCGTCGACAGCCAGCCCAAAAAGGGCAAAGGCCTGATCGCGCGGGCGCGCGAACGCAAGGCCGCCAAATCCAAAAAGGCGCTGATTCAGCCGCCCGCCGCCAAGCCCAAGGCCGCGAAGAAGGCCAACAACCAGCGCTCCCTGGATCTGGGCGGTGACGGCACCTACCGGGGCCCCACATTGGACCTGTTGAGCGGACCCGACGTGATCCAAGGCCCGGCCCATGATCCGGACAAATTGGCCCAGAATGCCCAATATCTGGCATCGGTCCTCGACGATTTCGGCGTCAAGGGCGAGATCGTCAAGGTCCGCCCCGGCCCCGTGGTCACCCTGTACGAACTGGAACCCGCCCCCGGCACCAAGACATCGCGCGTGGTCGGCCTGTCCGACGACATCGCGCGTTCCATGTCGGCGATCAGCGTGCGCATCGCCGTCGTGCCCGGGCGCAGCGTGATCGGGATCGAATTGCCGAACCAGGACCGGGAAGGCGTGCATCTGCGCGAATTGCTGGCTTCTCAGTCGTTCGACAAGACCAAATCCAAACTGCCCCTGACCCTGGGCAAGGATATCGGCGGCCAACCGGTGATCGCCGATCTGGCGACCATGCCGCATCTGCTGATCGCCGGCACCACCGGATCGGGCAAATCGGTCGGCATGAACGCCATGGTGCTGTCGTTGCTGTACCGCCTCAGCCCCGAACAGTGCCGGTTCATCATGATCGACCCCAAGATGCTGGAACTGTCGGTCTATGAAGGCATCCCCCATCTGCTGACGCCGGTCGTGACCGACCCCAAGAAAGCCGTGGTCGCGTTAAAATGGACCGTGCGCGAGATGGAAGAACGCTATCGCGCCATGTCGCAGCTGGGCGTGCGCAATGTAGAGGGCTATAACGCCCGCATCGCCGAGGCCCAGAAAAAAGGCGAGGTGCTGTCGCGCCGGGTCCAGACCGGGTTTGACGCCGAGGGCCGCCCCGTGTTCGAAGATCAGCCGCTCGGCACCGATCCCCTGCCCTTTATCGTGGTCGTGGTCGACGAAATGGCCGACCTGATGCTGGTCGCGGGCAAGGACGTGGAAGCCGCCATCCAGCGCCTGGCGCAGATGGCGCGGGCCGCGGGCATCCACATCATGATGGCCACGCAGCGCCCGTCCGTGGACGTCATCACCGGCACCATCAAGGCCAACTTCCCGACCCGCATTTCCTTCCAGGTCACGTCCAAGATCGACAGCCGCACCATCCTGGGCGAACAGGGGGCGGAACAGCTTCTGGGCCGTGGCGACATGCTGTACATGGCCGGCGGCGGGCGCATCACCCGCGTGCACGGGCCCTTCGTGTCCGACGACGAGGTCGAACAGGTCGTCAGCCACCTGAAATCCCAGGGCACGCCCGAATATATCGAAGACGTTACCCGCGACGACGAAACGGGCGACATGGGGGCTGCCGGCGGCAGCGGCGATTCCGGCGATGCCCTGTATGACGAGGCGGTCGCCCTGGTCGCCCGTGAAGGCAAAGCATCAACCAGTTTCGTGCAGCGCCATCTGCAGATCGGCTATAACCGGGCCGCCCGCCTGATCGAACGCATGGAAAGCCAGGGCGTGGTCAGCCCCGCCGACCGCGTCGGCCGGCGCGAGGTTCTGGTCGGCACGCACTGATCCGCAATCCCCGGGTTTACCCGGGCGCCCGACGGGCCTACATATCGTCCATGAACATTCGTGTTTTTTCCCGCATCCGCCATGCCGCCTGTCCCGGCCTTTGCCTGTGGCTTCTGGCTGCGGTCCTGTTGGCCGTCTCCCCGCCGGCCCTGGCCCAGGGCGATGCCCAGGAAATCACCCTTAACGCCCAGCAGCGCGCCCTGGTCAAACGGGTCGAAACCTACCTCAACGGCATCACGACCCTGCAGTCCAAGTTCTTTCAGCAGACATCGACCAATGAATTCGCCGAAGGCGAGATCTATCTGTCCCGGCCCGGCCAACTCCGCATCGAATACAAGCCGCCCAACCATATTCTGATCGTCGCCAAGGGCGAATTCCTGAGCTACATCGACAAGGAGCTCAAGAACGTCACCTATATTCCGGTCGAAGACACCCCGGCGGCGTTTCTGCTCAGCGGACGGATCAGCCTGGACCCGAAACGGGTCGCCTTTCACGAAGCCACCCAAGAAAACGGCGCGATCTTCATCTCCGTGGCGGAGCGGGATCAGCCCTTCGCCGGGCGATTGACCCTGATTTTCCGGGCCAATCCGCTGAGTTTACGCAAATGGACCGTGGTCGACGCTCAAGGAACGATCACCGATATCGTCCTGACCGACCCGTTTTACGGCGGCCGGATCGACCCCAAGCAGTTCGAATTCGTCGAATACGAACGCGAGCGCAGCGGAGAATAGGGCCCGCGGCATAAGTCATGCGTTAATTGCATAGCTGATAGAGCATTTTCGCCCTGGTATCCCGCGCCAATCTACCCAATATAAATCTTATACAGCGCGGCCCAAATGCTGCGCCGCCGGACGACGCGCCCCCCTCGCCGTCCGGCATCTCCATAAATGGAGACGAAGCGCCCGGCACCCTCCCCCGCCGGGCGCTTCCCTTTTTGGGGCGTCGGGACCGTTATCTGTTTGCGCAAAACAACCTTCACGGTCGTGTAAGCCGTTCGGATTTTGCGGCTTCCCCATGATGATGCTTGAGCCGCCGTTTGATCCCCGCTACCAGGGGTGATGCCCTTCACCGTCGCCACCTGGAAAGTCAATTCCGTGCGCAAGCGCCTGGACCATGTGGCCCGGCTCGCCCGCGAAACGACCATCGATGTGCTCTGCCTGCAGGAAACCAAGGTCGTCAACGACCTGTTCCCCGCCGAGGCCATGACCGAAATGGGGTTTGCCCATCAAGCCATCGCCGGCATGAAGGGCTACAACGGCGTCGCCATTCTGTCGCGCCGGCCGCTCAGCGATGTGCGGGTCGAACCCTGGCTGGGCCGGGACGATTGCCGCCATGTCCATGCCCGGGTGGAAACGGGCTCCGGTCCGGTCGAGGTCCACAGCCTGTACGTCCCCGCCGGCGGGGATGACCCAAACCCCGAAGCCAATCCCAAGTTCGCCTATAAGCTGGATTTTCTTGACGCTCTGGCGCCCTTTCTGGCAGCACGCGCGGCGTCGGACATCCCATCCGTCCTGACCGGCGACCTGAACGTCGCCCCGTTGGAAACGGACGTCTGGTCGCACGAACGCCTGAAGCGCGTCATCACCCATACACCGATCGAACGGGACAAGCTGAAGGGCCTGCTGAACGGCGATAACGGGGATGGCGGCGGCTGGACCGATGCCCTGCGCCGTTTCGTGCCGGCCGATCAAAAAGTTTTTACCTGGTGGAGCTACCGCGCCGCCGATTGGCGCGCCGCCGACAAGGGCCGTCGCCTGGATCATATCTGGATCAATCCGGCCTTGGCGCCCGCGCTGAGTTTCGCCGCCGTGCATGACGAGGTCCGCGATTGGCCCGAACCGTCCGACCATGCCCCCGTCAGGGCGGTGTTCGAAATCGGCTGATGTCGCCGCACCCCATACTTATGCGCATGCAATCAGATACCTAGGGCCGATAGCGGCCAAGCACCTCGCCCGATAGGCTCCACGTAGCGACAATAAAAATCCATAGATGGGGCCTCCATGACCAAACAACCCGCGACATCCAGGAATTCCCAAGCCGCCGCATCGGCCGGGCAGAGCACCCCCGACCCGGACCAGCGGGCTGCTTTGTCCAAGTCCGAGCGGACCCTGATGGCCAAGGCACGCAAGGCCTGCGGGCCCTTCGCCGGCACCAATCGTTTCAAGGCCGCCGTCTAAACCCTTCGGCACCGGCGGGGTTCCAACACATCCATAGCCGGGCCGGCGAAGAAGGTCTTGGCGTTTTAACAAATGTCTGGGATCATTGCCTCGGTCGGGGAAAAGTTGAACCAAGGAACCGGGGCACGTGCATGGCCCAAGACTTTTCCAGCCACGAAGTCTCCCTTGAAGCCGTCATGGCCACCGGTTGCGGTGAGGTATACCGCTATTGGGAGGCCAAGCGCGCCGGCCGGCTGGCACCGGCCTGGGACGAATTCCATCTGGTCGATCTGCCATCCGACATCATCCCCTATATCCGCGTCGCCGACGTGATCGACGGCGGCAACGATTTTTTGTACCGGTTCTGGGGTACGGGGCTGGCCACCATCCGCGCCATGGACCGGACGGGCATGCGCCTGTCGGCGATCAAAAGCCTGCGCACGGAAACGGCCCTGGCCGAATACCGCCGCATCGTCCGGGACAAATCCTGCTTCACGATCGTCTACAACGCCCGTAGCGAGGCAGGGCGGCTTAGCCTGCATGCGCCCAGCATCCGTCTGCCCCTGTCATCGGACGGCGAAACGGTGGACAAGATCGTCTGCTACACGGATTTCGATACCGACGGCGCCGAATGGCAGCGATTCTTCGAACAACGCAATACGGGAGAAGTTGTTCCGGCTACGGAACCAGTCGATAGCCGCCGGGTTCCGTAACCAGAAGCTGCGCATTCGAGGGATCGCTCTCGATCTTCTGACGCAGGCGGTAGACGTGGGTTTCCAACGTATGCGTGGTGACGCCCGCATTATATCCCCAGACCTCGCCCAACAGAATGTCCCGGCCGACGACCTTGTCCCCGGCGCGATACAGGTATTTCAGGATCGCCGTTTCCTTGTCGGTCAGGCGGACCTTTTTCTCCGTCGTACCTTCAACCAACATTTTGTTCGCAGGCTGGAACGAATACGGACCGATCACGAATACGGCGTCGTCGGAACGTTCGTGCTGGCGGATATGGGCGCGCAGACGGGCCAGCAGCACACCCAGGCGAAACGGCTTGGTGACATAGTCGTTCGCCCCGGCATCGAGGCCCAGGATGGTGTCCGCATCCGTATCCGCGCCGGTCAGCATGATGATCGGCGAGGTTACGCCGTTGCGCCGCATCAGGCGGCAGACTTCACGGCCGTCCATGTCGGGCAGACCCACATCCAGGATGATCACGTCGAAACGGTCTTCCTTCGCGGTCTTCAGGGCCTCAGCCCCGCTGGTGCAGGTGGCACTGGTGAATTCCTCGTGAAGCTGCAGCTGTTCGCACAGTGTTTCGAGGAAATCTGCATCGTCATCGACGATCAGGATTTGCTTGCCGTTGGTCATACTGCTGCGTCGTCCCCCTAGGAATCCGGGAATTTCCGGTGATTGTCCGTATTTGTGACATGAGGTCAATGACAAGGAACGGAAAATTCATCATATTGGGCCCATATAGAGCAAATATAGTCGTGCGCCTGAGTGCCCCGAAACCGAGGCGCAAATAAGGCAAACATCATTTCGGCGATGATCGCGAACCGATGACCGAGAATACTTCCCAGAAAACGCCGGCACGGTCCCTGGACCTGAGCCGGCGGGACGCCCCGGCAACGCGGGAGCCGCGCGCACAGAAAGCCGTGGACCGTGCCGCCGGTGAATTGCGCCGCGGCCGCCCGGTGGTGACCGGCGACGGCGCCGGCCGGGGCTTGGTTCTTCTGGGGGCCGAACATCTTGATGCCCGCCGCCTGGCCGACATGCGCGCCCTGACCGAGGACGAACCCGAACTGGCCGTGACCGCGCGGCGCGCCGCGGTCCTGGGCCTGCCGGCACCGCAAAGCAAGGTTGTCGTCCTGTCACGGGCGGGCGGGCTGAACCCGGATCTGGTCACCCGTCTGGCCGATCCCCTGTTCGACGCCGACGGGGCCGGCCCCTTGGCCGATCTTTCGCAGCGCGCGGTCGGCCCGTTCGACGCCTGGTCGGCGGCGGTCAGCCTGATGAAGATCGCCCGCCTGTTGCCCGCCGCCATGACCGGCACGATCCGTTTCGACGGCGACCTGGAAACCTGGGCCAAGCGTCATGATCTGATGTTCGTCGATGCGGGCGACGTGTTCCGCCAGCGTCTGGACGAAGCCCGCACCCTGACCGAAGTCGGCGCCGCCCGCATCCCGCTGGCCGCCGCCGCCGAGGCCAAAGTCCATGCCTTCCGTCCGGCCGACGGTGCGCTGGAACATCTGGCCATCGTGATCGGCGACCCGCAACCGGGCGACGCCGTTCTGACCCGCGTCCATTCCGAATGTTTCACGGGCGACTTGCTGGGCAGCCTGCGGTGCGATTGCGGCGATCAGCTGAAAGGCGCCATCGCGGAAATCAGCGCCGCCGGACACGGCATCCTTCTGTATCTGGCCCAGGAAGGGCGCGGCATCGGCCTGGTCAACAAACTGCGCGCTTACGAGCTTCAGGATCGCGGCTTCGACACCATCGATGCCAACGAACAGCTCGGGTTCGATGCGGACGAACGGGTCTATCTGCCGGCGGCGCAGATGCTGCGGCTGCTCGGCTTCGACGCGGTGCGTTTGCTGACCAACAATCCGGAAAAAGTTACGGCCTTGGAACATTGCGGCATCACCGTGGCCGAACGGGTGCCCCATGCCTTTCCATCCAACGAACACAACGAATCCTATCTGCGCACCAAGGCCAGCCGCGCCGGTCATCTGTTTTAGATCGCGGCACGCCCCTTCTGCCCCCGTTAACCATTCAAAGCCTTAGCCGCCGGAGTCTCCCGGGCCCGGCAGGAATTGCCGCGCAGGGCAGATTATTCCCAGAATTCCTGAATCAAAATCACATGGATTCAACGGCTTAAGTCTGGCCCGAGTCTTGCGTGATCCGTTCCATAAAATTAACGCCCGAAAACAGGGCGCGAAGAGAACGGGAAAAAATCGATGACACTGCCCTCTGAAGGGATCAATCCCTGGCGCGTGGCCCCTGCCCCCGGCGGACACAGCGCACCCCCCGCCAAAGCCAGTCCCGCGCACCTGCCGGACCTGAAGGTCAATCCGGGTGAATCCCTGACCCCGTCAAAAGAAGCGGCCGGCGGCGGCAAGGAATTCAAAGCCTTCGGTGATGACGGCATGACCTTCCTGGACCTGGTCGATGTCGTCAATCCGCTGCAACATATCCCCGTGGTCTCGACCCTGTACCGCGACCTCACGGGCGACACCCTGGACCCGGCCCCCCGGATCATGGGCAGCACGCTGTTCATGGGACCGATCGGGCTTGTCGCTTCAGTCGCCAATGTGATGGTCGAACACAACACGGGCAAGGACATGGGCGGCCATGTGCTGGCCTATTTCCGGGACGATGCCGAACCTCTGACGACCAAGACCGCCGCCGCGACACCGGCGGCGGCAGGCACGGACGGCACCGATCCCGTGACCCAGTGGGCGGCCGAACAAAACGCTTTTTACCGCGAGGGCCGAAACGCTGGCGATCCGGTCACGGCATGGGCCGCCGGACAGCAGGCATTCTATCGCGGACAGGTGAACCAAGCCGCAGCCCAGACCGCAACCGCCGATCCCGTATCGGATTGGGCCCAGGCACAGCATGCCTATTATCGGGGCGGTGCGGCAACAACCCAAATGGCCGAAGCCGCCGGTCCCGCCGCGGCCGGAACGGACGGCGTGGACGTCACGCAATGGGCCGCCGCGCAGGTTGCTCATTACCAAACCGGCGCCACGGACGCACCGACAGCGGATGCCGTCAGCCAGTGGGCACGCTCGCAAAACGCCTATTACCGGGCCGGTGCCGAAACGGGCGCCGTGCAGACCGCATCCAACCATGACACCACCCCGGCAACCGCCGCCGACCCGGTTTCCGCCTGGGCCGCACGGCAGACGGCGTTCTATCAGGACAATGACCGCGCCGCGCCAAAGGCCACCCCGCAAACCGATTCCGTACAGACAGCCCGGGCAGCGACCTCCCGCCCGGACAGCGCCGAGGACGTATCGGCCTGGGCCCGCGATCAATTGGCCTGGGTCATGGGTGATCGGGCCAAGGAGGTCGCCGCCCTGCCATCGGCAGCCCCGGCATCCGACAGCACGCGGGGCCGGAACGATGAGCCCGATGGCCGCAACATCGCCACCGATTCCAACACGGCCAACGCCAGCGGCGCCGTTGCCGACGGCGGCGGCTGGTTCCGGGACAACATGGTTCAGGGCTGGACCCGGTATCAGGCGGCACAACGCCTGGCCGAACCGGGCTACCGCCCGGACCTGGGCCTTGCCGCTGGAACCCGGTAAGCACGATCACCACCCCCTTGGCCGCGCGAATGGACTACACTCCGCCCCATGGAGATCACGGTCAAACAAGCTGATACACCCAGCCGCGGCCGGCTGACCTGGGGCCGCCGGGCGGTCGATTGCGCCCTGGGTCGGGGCGGCATCACCAATGACAAACGCGAAGGCGACGGCGCGACGCCGACGGGTCGGTTTCAATTACGCCGCCTGTTTTATCGCGCCGACCGCCGCGGCCGACCGGACACGGCCCTTCCCCTGACCCCGATCACGCCCGGCCTGGGCTGGTGCGACGATGTGAACAGCCCGGCCTATAACCGCTTGGTCCGCCTGCCCTGCCCCTGGCGGCACGAGGTTTTGATGCGCCAAGACGGGCTTTATGATCTGATGGTCGTTCTGGGGCATAACGACGCACCCCCCGCCCCCGGTTTGGGCAGCGCGATTTTCCTGCATCTGGCGGCACCCGGCCTGACTCCGACCGAAGGCTGCGTGGCGCTGGCCGAGGCCGATCTGCTGGATCTGTTGAAAACCGCCGGGCCGGCGGATTGGTTGCACGTCACGCCAGGGGTTTCGTCCTGACACCGAAAATGGCCGAGCCCACACGGACATGCGTCGCACCGAACGCGACGGCGATTTCATAATCCGCGCTCATCCCCATGCTGAGCTGCCGCAATCCGTTGCGCTTGGCGATTTCGACGAGAAGCTGAAAATGCAAAGACGGTTCTTCATCCACGGGCGGAATGCACATCAGACCCTTGACCGGCAGCTGAAACTCATCCCGGCATTGAGCGATGAAGGTATCGGCGTCACCCGGCAGAATCCCCGCCTTTTGATCCTCGGCCCCCGTATTGACTTGAACGAAACAATCGACCGCACGGCCTGTTTCTTCCATGGCGCGGGCAAGAGCACGGGCCAGTTTGGACCGGTCGACCGTTTCGATGACATCAAAGATTTCGACCGCCTTACGCACCTTGTTGGATTGCAGCGGGCCGATCAGATGCAGGGAAAGGTCCGGAAACCGGTCGCGCAACGGCGGCCATTTTTCTTCCGCCTCCTGCACCCGGTTTTCCCCGAACACGCGCTGCCCCGCGTCAAGCACAGGCTCCATACGCTCGGCCCCGAAGGTCTTGCCCACGGCGACCAAGGTCACCGCGGCCGGGTCCCGGCCGGCGCCGCGCGCCGCCTCGGCAACACGGGCCTGGACGTCGGCCAGATTTGCGGCGATATCAGGGGCCGCGTTAAGTGTGGAAGCGGTTTCAAACGTCATGGGCAGATCAATGCAACGGGCTGAGAAGGGAACGTTCCGGACCCTAGCATGGCGGGACAGGGTGAAAAAGCGGCGGCGCACGGCGGAGCCTCTGCTTGTCTATATGACAGATGCCGAACGCACGCCCAGACCCGATAAAGCCCTGTTTAACCTTCGCCCCGGCACGGTGGTGATTTTCCGCCATTACGACGCAGCGGACCGCATGGCATTGGGCCGGCGCCTGGCCGCCTTGTCACGCCGACGAGGCATGGTCTTCGTGGTCGCCGGCGACCGCCGGCTGGCCCGCCGGCTAGGGGCGGACGGACTGCACCTGCCTGAAGGGATGGTCCGGCAGCGTCACCGGTTTGCCCCCGCGCAGGATATCTGGCCGGTCAGTGCGGCCGCCCATGACGAGGCCAGCGCACGGCGCGCCGCCCGCGCGGGCGTGGACCTGATACTTCTGTCGCCGATCTTTCCCACCAACAGCCATCCCGGCCGGCCGGCATTGGGGCTGCGGCGCCTGGCCAGGGTCTGCCGCAGCATTTCTGTGCCGGTTTTGGCCCTGGGCGGGGTCGGCCCGGCAACGGTTCGCCGGGCCCTCGCGGCAGGTGCGGCAGGTGTTGCGGGAATTGGCGCCTTGCCGCGATTGTGCACAGACCCCTTCGGCTGGCGTGCCGGGCGGTCTTGAGGCCTTGGCGCCCGGGTGCGAATTGGTTTAAGAAGGTGCGTAATTTTAATAAGTCCGTCAAATAAGGAATATGGCCCCCATGTCCATTGCGTCAGGAAACAAGGTTCTCAACGCGGTTATCGCGGCAGCCTTCGTGACGGTCCTGTCCGCTTGCGCCGACGGTTCGCCCGCCGACATCGAAGCGACGACCCATGATCAGACGGATGACGGCGTGGGCCGCGATACCATCTGGGGCGCCGGCGGAGTCAGCTTGTTCGGCGATGAAGAAAAAGACAGCGGCGGCGGCGCCTTGGGCGTCAACAGCTTCCTGTGGCGTGCCACGCTCGACACCATTGCCTTCATGCCCGTATCGACGGCCGATCCCTTCGGCGGCGTCATCCTGACCGACTGGCATTCCACGGAAGAGGCGCCCAATGAGCGGTTCAAGCTGAACGTGTATATTCTGGGCCGCACCCTCCGCGCGGATGGCATTCGGGTTGCCGTATTTGGCCAAACCAAGGATTCCGGCGGTCAATGGCGTGATTCCACCGTGCCCAACACAACCGGCACCAAGATCGAAGACGCCATCCTGACCCGGGCACGCCAGCTCCGCCGCCAGACCATCACCAACAAATAATTACGGATCGGAACAGGGCTTTACTCAAAGACCTTGACCGGGCCGAAAAACGGCACCGGTTTCGACACTCCACAATCCGTCGCCCGGGAACGGCCGGCGGCAATACGCCAGAACCGCTGGGGACTTGAATGGCGCGCTACAACTTCAAAGAAAACGAGCAGAAATGGCAGGCCGCCTGGGAAGACCAAGGCTGTTTCCAGGTCGATGAAACCGCCGATCGCCCCAAGTATTACGTGCTTGAGATGTTTCCCTATCCGTCGGGGCGCATCCATATGGGCCATGTGCGCAACTACACCCTGGGCGATGTCGTCGCGCGTTACAAAAAAGCACGCGGTTTCAACGTGCTTCATCCCATGGGCTGGGATGCTTTCGGTCTGCCGGCGGAAAACGCCGCCATGGAAAACAAGGTCCCGCCCGCCGATTGGACCCGCGAGAACATCGCCACCATGCGCAAACAGCTCAAGACCATGGGGCTGTCTTATGACTGGTCACGCGAACTGGCGACCTGCGAGCCCGGGTATTACCGCCACGAACAAAAGATATTCCTGGATTTCCTCAAACACGGCCTGGTCTATCAAAAGGAATCCTGGGTCAACTGGGACCCCGTCGAAAACACGGTCCTGGCCAACGAACAGGTGATCGACGGGCGCGGTTGGCGATCGGGCGAATTGGTCGAAAAGCGCCAGTTGAGCCAGTGGTTCCTGAAGATCACCGATTACGCCGAGGAATTGCTGGACGGCATTGAGACATTGGAGCGTTGGCCGGACCGGGTCCGCCTAATGCAGGAAAACTGGATCGGTCGGTCCGAGGGTGCACACGTTCATTTCGCGCTTGAGGGACGGGACGATCGGCTGGAAATCTACACCACCCGGCCGGACACCTTGTTCGGGGCCTCTTTCTGCGCCGTCGCGGCCAATCACCCCCTGGCCCAGGAACTGAGCCGGACAAACCCGGATCTGGCCGAATTCATCGCCGAATGCAATCGCATGGGCACCAGCGAAGCCGCCATCGAAACGGCTGAAAAACTGGGTTTCGATACAGGCGTGAAGGCGCGGCACCCCTTTGTCGACGGCAAAGCCTTGCCCGTTTATGTCGCCAACTTCGTACTGATGGATTACGGCTCGGGCGCGATTTTCGGTTGTCCCGCACACGACCAGCGCGACCTGGACTTCGCCAACAAATACGGTCTGGACGTGGTCCCTGTGGTCGCGCCTAAGGGCGCGGACGCCGCGGGCTTCACGATCACGGACGAGGCCTATCTGGAAGACGGCCTACATATCAATTCCGATTTCCTGGACGGCCTGAATGTCGCGGACGCCAAGTCCACGGTCATCGACCGGCTGGAGGCCATGGAAATCGGCACCCGTGCCGTCAACTACCGTCTGCGCGACTGGGGCGTGTCGCGCCAACGTTATTGGGGCTGCCCCATTCCGATCATCCACTGCGGCGATTGCGGCATCGTGCCCGTACCGGAACAGGATCTTCCGGTCGAACTGCCGGTCGATATCGACATCACGGGGGCCGGCAACCCCCTGGCCGCCCATCCGACCTGGAAACACGTGGACTGCCCGACATGCGGGAAACCGGCCCAGCGGGAAACCGATACCTTCGACACGTTCTTTGAATCGTCCTGGTATTTTGCGCGGTTCTGCGCGCCCCATGCCGACGCCCCCCTGGACCGCGCCGCCGTGGACCATTGGCTGCCGGTCGATCAGTACATCGGCGGGATCGAACATGCGGTATTGCATTTGCTGTACAGCCGATTCTTTACCCGCGCCTTGAAGAAGTGCGGCTATCTATCTGTTGAAGAACCCTTTGCCGGTCTTTTGACCCAAGGCATGGTTTGCCATCAGACCTTCAAGGACGCCGATGGAAAATGGCTGCTTCCGACACAGGTCGTGTTCGACGGCGGCTCGGCCGCCCACGCCGATACGGGCCGGCCGGTAACCGCCGGGCGTTCGGAAAAGATGAGTAAATCCAAGAAGAACGTGGTCGACCCTGAAGCAATCATCGAAGCATACGGGGCCGATACCGCACGTCTGTTCATGCTGTCGGACAGCCCGCCGGACCGCGATCTTGAATGGACGGATGCCGGCGTGGATGGGGCCTGGCGTTATTTGAACCGGTTGTGGCGCCTGGTGACGGAGAACCCCGCCCCGCGCGCCGCACCCGGTGCGGGCAAACCCGATTCCATAGATGGCGCGGCCGAAGACGTGCTGAAAGCCATTCACAAAACCATCGACGGGGTGTCCGGTGACCTGGAGAAATTTCACTTCAACAAGGCCGTCGCCCGAATTCGCGAACTGACCAATGCGGTCGAAGGCCTGAAAGACGACGTCGCGGGCGCGGATTGGGTTCGCCGGCTGGGGCTGGAAACCCTGACCCTTCTGATCGCGCCCATGACCCCCCACCTGGCGGAAGCCCTGTGGCATGAACTGGGCCGAGGCAACGAACTCGTCGCAGATACCGCTTGGCCCGAAGCGGACCCCGCCTATTTGGTGGACGACCTGATGACCGTCGCGGTTCAGGTCAACGGCAAGCTTAAGGGCACCATTGAGTTGCCGAAGGATTGCGCACAAGATATTGCCGAGGATGCCGCTTTGGCATTGGATAAGGTACAATCCGTGTTGGGCGGCAACCCGCCCAGAAAAGTCATCGTCGTACCGAACAGGATCGTCAATGTGGTCGCGTAGAGCATTGCTGACAGGTATTGCCGGGATCGGCGCCGTTGGTGCTTTGAACGGATGCGGATTTCGCCCGCTGTATGGCCGGTCCGGGGGAGGCGACCTAAGCGAGGCTCTCGCCCGGGTCGAAATCGGCCCGATTCCGGATCGTGTGGGCCAGCTGGTTAGAAACGCCTTACTTGATGGCCTTCGTCCACGGGGGGCCTCCGGCTACCCGGCGTTTCGCCTGGATGTGGCCGTACATGAAGGCATTTCTTCTCTTGCCGTGCGGAAAAGCGCCAACGCGACCCGCGCCGATTTGAGTCTGAGCGGAACCTTCATCCTGAGCGATTTCTCGACCGGCACCGAACTGTTGTCTGGGACATCACAAGCGATTTCCAGCTACAACATCTTGAATTCGGAATTCACGACCCTGATGTCCGAGAAAGGTGCCCGCGACCGTGCAGCCCGTCAGTTGGCCGATGACATCCGTTTGAAGGTCGCGACGTTTCTTAAAACCCACCCCGCCAAGGGATAACCCCAAGGTTTCCCTCCAACAAGGTCTCGCCATGAAAATAACGGGCCGCCAAACCGACAGCTTCCTGGACAACCCCGGTGAGGATGTCGCGGCGGTGTTGATTTACGGGCCCGATCACGGCTTGGTGCGGGAACGGGCCGACCGGTTGATCCGCGCCGTCGCCGGTGCTGGCGATGACCCCTTCCGCGTGGCTTCCCTTACGGAATCCGACATTGCCGACGATGCGGAACGCCTAGCCTCGGAACGCGCGGCCCTGGCCTTCGGCGGCGGCCGGCGTGCAATCCGCATCGACGGCGGCGACAAACTGGCCCCCGCGGTCGAACGGGCATTGGATGTCGCCGGCGACGGCGTGGTCGTTATCGTCGGCGGCGAGCTTCCGGCCCGCTCCAAACTGCGAAAACTCTGCGAAGGCGCCAAAACGGCGGCGGCCGTGCCCTGTTATGCCGATGACACGCGCGCCACCGAACAGGTCGTGCGCGAAGCCCTCACCGCCGCCAACCTCACCATCGGCCGCGAGGCTCTGGCCTATCTGTCGGAAAACCTCGGCAATGACCGGCTGGTGTCCCGCCGCGAGCTGGAAAAGCTTGTGCTTTACATGGCCGATGCCGGGCCCGAGGTAACCTTGGCCGACGCCCAGGCTTGTGTCGGCGACAACGCCGGGCGCGGCACCGATGCCGTAACCCGGGCCCTGGCCGGGGGTGACGTCCCGGCCCTGCTGCGCGATTACGCCAGCGCCCTGGACCTGGGCGACGGGGCAATCGGCATGCTGCGCGCGGCTCAGCGCATGTTCCAGCGGCTGCATCTGGCGGCGGGGGACGTGGCCCGCGGCAGCCGTCCGGAACAGGCCGTCGAAAACCTGCGCCCCCCGGTTTTTTTCAAAGAAAAACCATTGTTTATCAATGCATTAAGATCATGGCCGCCCGCTCGATTGGGCACGGCGCTGGAGATACTGACGGAAGCCGAACGGGCCTGCAAAAGCGGCCTGGGCCCGGACGAGGTAATTTGCGAGCGGGCCTTCATCCGCCTTGCCCGACTGGCGCGGTGATCTAAAATCTATCTGGCGAATCGCCGGGTTTGCTCGCGTTCGCAACCTTGGCTCATTCTTATGACCTCAATGTCCTTGGCATCGGGAGCTCACTCCCCGCCCATCCGACGCTTACTCCCCCGCGGCTTGGCCGCTCAGGCGCTGCAGCAACCCATCAAGCTGGTCGAGCGATTTGTAATAGAGAGTGACCGAACCTTCCCGTCCCTTCGGCGCGATGGCGACGCGCAGGCCGAGCATGTCGGACAAATCCGTTTCCAGGGCACGGGTATCCGCATCCTTTTCCTTCGGGCCGCGCTTGGCGCTGGCCGATTTGGCCCCGGCGGCAGCACGCTGAACCAACTGTTCCGTCTGCCGCACACTCAGCCCCTTGGCAATGATTTCGCGGGCCAGGGCTTCCGGTGCGGACGCTCCCAGCAGCGCCCGGGCGTGCCCGGCGCTGAGATCGCCCGCATCGACCATGGCCTTGACCGTTTCGGGCAGACCCAGCAGGCGCAGCATATTGGCGACATGGGAGCGGCTTTTGCCGACGGCCCGGGCCAGGGCCTCCTGCGTATGGCCGAACTCGTCCATCAGGCGCTGCAGGCCGATGGCTTCTTCCAGCGGCGACAGATCCTCGCGCTGCAGGTTTTCGACCAGGGCAACCTCAAGCGTTTCCTGGTTGGACAGAACCTTGATGACGACCGGGACTTCATGCAATTGCGCCAATTGGGCCGCCCGCCAGCGCCGTTCCCCGGCAATGATTTCGTAGTCACCGGGTTTATCCGGATGCTCCCGCACAAGAATCGGCTGCAGCACGCCGAGCTCGCGGATCGACTGCGACAGGTCCTTCAGTTCTTCCTCGCCCATGGTGCGGCGCGGCTGATACTTGCCGGGGTGCAGTTTCGACACATTGATCTGTCGCGCCCCGGTGCTGCGGTCGGGCGTGGTGTCTTCTCCCAACAGGGCCGACAGGCCCCGGCCCAGGTTTCTGCGTTTTTCCGCCATCATGATATTCCCACGGGTTCGCCCCCGGCCCGGCGGGCCAGGGCCTGGCGTTCGCGACTGATGACTTCGCTTGCCAAGTTAAGATAAGCCTTCGACCCGGCACAGGCCGTGTCATAAATGATCACCGGCCGGCCATGGGACGGCGCTTCGGAAATGCGGACGTTGCGCGGGATCACGGTGTCATACACCTTGTCGCCGAAATGGTCGCGCACATCCGTTTCGACCATGCCCGACAGGTTGTTGCGCCGATCGAACATGGTCAGCACGATGCCTTGAATTTCCAGGCTCGGGTTAAAGGCGGCGCGGACGCGCTCGATCGTCTGCATCAATTGGCTGACCCCTTCCAGCGCGAAAAACTCGCATTGCAGCGGCACCAGAACGGCCTGCGCCGCGACCAGGGAATTGACCGTCAGCAGCCCCAAGGCCGGCGGACAATCGATCAGCACGTAATCATAGGCCGGGCCGCCCGCAGATTGGGCCGCTTCCAGGCTTTGTTTCAGGAAATATTCGCGGCCTTCCTCATCGACCAATTCCATTTCGACACCCGACAGATCGATGCCCGAGGGCACGATGTCGAGATTGGGAATTTCCGTGGCTTGGGCGGCGGCGTCCAGCGGCTCCGCATGGATCAGCAAATGATAGGAATTGACGTCCCGTTCCGTGCGGGGAATGCCCAAACCGGTCGAGGCATTGCCCTGGGCATCCAGGTCGATGATCAGAACCCGGTTGCCGACGGCCGCCAGGGCAGTGCCCAGGTTGATGGCCGTGGTGGTCTTGCCCACGCCGCCTTTTTGGTTGGCGACGGCGATGATGCGGGGCCCGGCCGCGGTGTTCCCGGCGGCAACACCGCCATTGGATCTGGGCAGGGGGCCGTTCAGGCCGTCGAGAGAAGACTCAGCCATGGCGTCGTTCAAGGTCCTCGATCAGGAGAATAACGCCTTCGGGATCGCTCTCGCTGGGCGTTTTCGTGGCGGCCATCTTCCATGTTTCCCGGGAAGCCGTCAATTCCGCATCCGCGCCCTTTCCCTTTAAAAACAAAAGTTTTCCACTGGTTTTCAACAGGTTGTTCGACATTTCTAAAAGCCTGGGCAAGGGTGCGAGGGCCCGCGCGGTGATAATGTCGTAAGCGCCAGCTCCTTCCCCGCCCAGCGTCTCGATCCGTGCGTTGACGATGCGGGCATGGGTGCCCATCAATCGGTTGGCTTCGCGCAGAAAGGCCGCTTTGCGCACATCGCTTTCGACCAAATCAAGCGCGCCCCCTTCCCCGCCGCCGACACCCAAAGCGGCGAGCACCAGGCCCGGCAGGCCCGCCCCCGACCCCAGGTCACAGAAGCGCCGGGCATCCGCCGGGATCAGCGCGGCCAGCTGCGCGCAATCCTGGATATGGCGGCGCCACAAATCACCGACGGTGGCCGGTCCGATCAAATTGATGGAGCGCTGCCATTTCAACAGGGCCGTGACATAGATTTCCAGCCGCCCGCGCGCGTCCGCATTGTCCGGCCCATCCAAACCCAGGGCGCGGGCGATCTCGTCTGGCATTTTGGTATCGGGGCCGGAGGAGGATTGTTTCACGTGAAACAACGATGCCCGTCAGGCGCTCAGACGCGCATCCCTGCGCTTGACGTGACCGAGCAAGATCGTCAGGGCCGCCGGCGTCACGCCCGGCACCCGCGCGGCCGCGCCCAAGGTCGCCGGTGATGCCTGTTTCAGCTTTTCCCGCACCTCATTGGACAGGCCCGCGACCGCGTCATAATCCAGGCCAACCGGTAAGGCCAAGCCTTCGTCCCGGCGGAACGCCCGGATGTCCGCGTCCTGGCGCGTAAGGTATTGGCTGTATCCCGCTTCGATGGTCAGCTGGGCCATGATCTCGGGTTTGATCTCGGCCAGCTCCGGCCATTGGGCGACGATCTTGTCCGCCGTCACGCCCGGATAGGACAGCAAGGTCCAGGCGCTGCGCTTGGCCCCGTCCTGATTGACGGAAAATCCGGCCTTGGCCAAAGCAGTGGGGCTGGCCTGCAGGCGTTCCAGTTGGCGCTGACCCAGGGTCAGGGCCGTCTGCTTGCGGGCAAACACCCGGGCACGGTCCGCGCCGACGCAGCCGATGCCCATGCCCAGGGTCGTCAGGCGCTGATCCGCATTGTCGGCCCGCAGCTTCAGGCGGTATTCCGCGCGCGACGTGAACATGCGGTAGGGCTCGCGCGTGCCCAGGGTCACCAGATCGTCGATCATGACCCCCATATAGGCATCGGCCCGATCCAGCACGAATTCCCTGGTAGCCCCCTCGCCGCCCCCCTCCCCGGCCACAAGAGCCGCATTGACCCCCGCGATCAGGCCCTGGGCGCCGGCTTCTTCGTATCCGGTGGTGCCGTTGATCTGTCCCGCCAGGAACAGGCCCGGGACTTGGCGCGTCTCAAGCGTCGGCGTCAATTGACGCGGATCGACGAAATCGTATTCGATGGCGTATCCGGGACGGAACATCTCGGCCTTTTCCAGGCCGGGGATGGTCTTCAGAAGCTCAAGCTGAACCTCTTTCGGCAGCGAGGTCGAAATGCCGTTGGGATAGACCGTGGGATCGTCCAGGCCCTCCGGCTCCAGAAAGATCTGATGGCGGTCACGGTCGGCGAACCGCACGACCTTGTCCTCGATCGACGGACAATAACGGGGGCCCGTGCTTTCGATCTGGCCGGAATACATGGGTGCGCGGTGAATATTGGCGCGGATGATGTCGTGGGTCGCCGCCGTCGTTTCCGTGATGCCGCAGGGAATCTGCGGGGTCGTGATCCGGTCGGTCAGATAGGAAAACGGAACCGGCGGGATATCACCTTGCTGTTCGTCCAGGCTTTGCCAATCGATCGTGCGGCCGTCCAGGCGCGGCGGCGTGCCGGTTTTCAGGCGCCCCAATTCAAAGCCCAAACGCCGGAAGGTATAGCTCAGCCCGATGGCAGGCTGATCCCCGACCCGGCCCGCCGGTATCTTGGTTTCGCCCACATGGATCAGGCCACGCAGAAACGTGCCGGTGGTAATGACCACAGCGGCGGCGGAAAATTCCCGGCCGTCCGTGGTGCGCACACCCGATAGCCGCCCGTCCCCGCCGAACACCAGATCGTCGGCGCCGCCTTCGATGATGGTCAGGTTTTCCGTCGCGGCCAGGATGTCCTGCACCGCCTGGCGATACAGCTTGCGGTCCGCCTGGGCCCGGGGGCCCCAGACCGCGGGGCCTTTGGACCGGTTGAGCATGCGGAACTGAATGCCGCCCCGGTCGATGGCCCGTCCCATCACGCCGTCCAGGGCATCGATCTCGCGCACCAGCTGACCCTTGGCCAGGCCACCGATGGCCGGGTTGCAGGACATTTCGCCGATGGTGGCCGCCTTATGGGTCAGCAACAACGTGCGCGCACCCTGGCGCGCCGCCGCGGCGGCCGCCTCGGTTCCGGCGTGTCCGCCGCCCACCACGATGACATCGAAAGTTCGGTCCATGGACCGCCTGCCTTATCCGTATCGTCTCTTAATCTGAACGCCGCGTCATAACCCCGTGCCGTCCCCGCTGTCGCCACCGCCGCCACGAACGGGGGAATATGGGCCGGAATGTAGGAAGCCCGCCGATCCGAGTCAAACAAGATCGCCGCATCACCGGAAAAAGGTTTTCCCGGGTTTTGGCCCGCCTGGGGCCCCGCTCGGCCGTCTTTCGGCCCCCAATAGCCACCTGCGACACCCCCGCCGACGCCCTTGCGATCCAGCGCGCCCTTTGGCCGGTAAACCCCAAAACCAATCGTCCCAGAGGGAAATGTTTCACGTGAAACATTCTGTCTTGCTTGGCACGGCGGGGGACTCGTCCTGGGGCCCCTCAGGGGCAAGACAGAAACTCAATATTCGAATAATGATCTCAAAATTTATCTAAATATGTCTGTAGTGGGTTTATGTGGATTAAAGCCCATATATGTAGTGGTCAAAAAATAGATTATTCAAAAGATCATTTTCCGATGCAGAAGTCGGAGAAGATCACATCCAGCAAATCTTCCACATCGACCCGCCCGGTGATGCGCCCGATGGCCCGCGCGGCCAGGCGCAAATCCTCGGCGGTCAGCTCCGGTGGGCGTTGGGACCATCCCGCGACAGCCTGCGCCAGCACCTCATGGGCCTGCTCCAGGGCCTGGCGGTGGCGCGCCCGGGTCGGTGCCGGTTGTGACCCCGCCCCGGCCAGGGCCAGGCCCCGGACGTCTTCCGACAGTTGTTTGATGAACCCCTCCACCCCCGCGCCCGTTTTCGCCGACAGGGCCAGCACTGGGGCACCGGACAAATCGCCCGGAGACGGCAGCGGATCGAGATCCGTCTTGTTGACCAGGACCAGCGTGCGCCCATCCGCCGCCAACGCGGCCAGATCGGGCGGCACATCGGGCCAATCCCCCCGGTCCAGCACCAACAGCCGCAGGTCCGCCCAATCGGCGCGGGCCGCCGCCCGGCGCACACCTTCGCGTTCGACATCATCCGTGCCGTCACGCAGGCCCGCCGTATCGGCGACGATCACAGGCACGCCACCCAGGTCCAAATGAACCTCGATCACATCGCGGGTCGTGCCCGCCGTTTCCGACACGATCGCCGCATCCCGCCCGGCCAGCAGGTTCAACAGGGTCGATTTGCCCGCATTGGGCCGGCCCAACAGCGCCAGATGAACGCCCGCGCGCAGGCGCTCCCCCCGCCGCCCGTCGTCCAGGTGGCCCCGGACCTCTTCCGCCAGCGCCGCCAGGGCATCGCGCGCCGCCGCGTCGATATGTTCGGGCAGGTCTTCGTCGGAGAAATCGATACCGGCTTCGACGTGGGCAATCGCCGCGATCAGCCGCCGCCGCCAATCTTCATAAATCCGCCCCAATGAGCCTGCCGCCTGGTCCAGGGCCTGGCGCCGCTGTTCCGAAGTTTCGGCTTCGACCAGATCGGCGATGGCTTCGGCCTGGGTCAGGTCGAGCTTGCCGTTCAGGAACGCGCGGCGGGTGAATTCCCCCGCTTCCGCCGGGCGCAGGCCCGGCACACGCCCCAGGCTCGTCAGCACCCCCTCGACCACCGCCGGGCCGCCGTGCAGGTGAAGCTCCACCACGTCCTCACCGGTGAAGCTGCCGGGCCCCTCGAAAAACAGCACCAGGGCTTCGTCCAAGATCTCCCCGCTCACTGGATCGAGCAGGCAGCGCAAGGCGGCCTTGCGTGCCGCCGGCCGGGGCTTGTTGCCGTCCAGCCGCGCCAAGCACCCGGCCGCATCCGGGCCGGACACCCGCACCACCGCCACGCCCGCGCGCAGCCCGCCGCTGGCCAATGCGAAAATCGTCTCGCCGCCGGAATTCAAGCCGTCATTTTCATTGAACATAGGCACGCCCCCGATACGCGCTTTTGCGGCCCGCCTTCGGTGCCCCGAACCCGGGCCGACCAATCGGGCCTATTTCTCGGGATCATCCCCCGGATGAAGCATCAGATCGGGCACCCGCACGCCGTCGCGCACATGGGCTTCCAACACCCGGTCGACCTCTTCCCGCGTTTCGCAGCGATACCACACCCCTTCGGGATAAATCACCAGGGTCGGGCCCAGCTCGCAGCGATCCAGGCATCCCGCCGAATTGACCCGCACCCCCTTAATGCCCAATTCCTTGGCCCGCGCCTTCATGTAATCGCGCAGCTTAACCGACCCCTTGCCGGAACAGCACCCCCGGGGATGGCCGTCCGGGCGGGTATTGGTGCAGAAAAAGATATGCCGGTCGTAGAACTGCGGCGGGTCGTCCTGGATGTTTCCAGCCGTGGAGCCAGGGGCGGAATCGGGGGGTGTCGAAGTCACTTCTTGCTGTCCTTGTTCGTCCCGCCCGCCTGGCCGTCATCGCCGGACATGCCCGACATCTGATTCCAGAACATCTTCTGCATCTGTTCGAACCCCTGCACGCCGGCGGGAAACCAGGTGTTGAACAGGGTTTCCGGATCAAGCGCCGAAAGGTTCGCTTTCATCCGTTCTTCAAGATCCTTCATCAAGGCATCCTGCATGGGCCTGACGTCCGGCAGGCCGAGAAACTTACGGGCCTCTTCCGGCGTGCAATCAATGTCCACGGTGATCTTCATGTCAAAGCACCTTTCTCATCCCTGGCCGCCGCTCGTGGCGCGTGGCACGTCAATGGCCTTAATCCCCGGCATTAACCCGGCGGGCCTTTGCATTGATCAGTTACAGCTTGTATGCAGGACCGTAAGCCCCAACCTAGCCAGGAGAGGGGCCCGTGGCAATCGGCCATCATCCCACAGCCACCAAACCCAAGGTCATCAATCGTAAGACCACCAACCAACGGCACCGGCGGAGCGTCCATGAGCGAAAACCTTCTTGGCCAGGAAACCAGCCCCTACCTGCTGCAGCACAAGGACAACCCCGTGCATTGGCAGCCCTGGGGTCCAGACGCCCTGGCCCAGGCCCGGGCGGAAAACAAACCGATCCTGCTGTCCGTCGGCTATGCCGCCTGCCATTGGTGCCATGTCATGGCCCATGAAAGCTTTGAGGCGCCTGCCATCGCCCAGGTCATGAACCGGCATTTCGTCAACATCAAGGTCGACCGCGAAGAGCGCCCCGATCTGGACAACATCTATCAGCATGCCCTGGCCATGATGGGCGAGCACGGCGGCTGGCCGCTGACTATGTTCCTGACCCCGGATCTTGAGCCGTTCTGGGGCGGGACCTATTTTCCGCCCGAACCGCGATACGGCCGCCCGGGCTTTCCCCAGGTTCTGGAAAGCCTGGCCGCGACCTATTCCGGCGAGCCCGAGAAAATCGCCGAGAACGCCAAACGCATGCGCGAGGCCCTTACCCAATTGGCAACACCCAAGGGCGGCGGTACCGTAACCCTGAAAAGCCTGGATGACGCCGCCTTACAGATGCTGCGCTTCATCGACCCCATCAACGGCGGCACCCATGGCGCGCCCAAATTCCCGCAGCCCAATTTCTTCCAGGCCCTGTGGCGCGCCCATCTGCGCACCCGCGGGCCCATGTACCGCGAGGCCGTAACCGCGACCTTGGCCAATATCTGCCAGGGCGGGATCTACGATCACCTGGGCGGCGGCTTCGCCCGCTACGCCGTCGACGATATCTGGCTGGTCCCCCATTTCGAGAAAATGCTCTACGACAACGCCCTGCTGGTCGAGCTGATGACCGAGGTCTGGCCGTTCCTGGAGGACGGCCCCAAGAAAGACCTGTTCCGCATCCGCACGGAAGAAACCGTTTCCTGGATGCTGGCCGACATGCGGTCGAATGACGATCCGGCAGAACCCTTCGCCTTTACATCCGCCTATGATGCCGATTCCGAAGGCGTCGAAGGCAAATATTATGTCTGGTCAGCGGGCGAAATCGATGACCTGCTCGGCCCCGATGCCGATACGTTCAAAGCGGCCTACGACGTCTCGCCCCATGGCAATTGGGAAGGGCACACGATCCTCAACCGGACCTCGGACCCGGATTTCGGCGAGCCGGAACGCGAAGCCCTGTTGGCCCGCTGCCGTGAGAAACTGTTGCCCGTGCGCGCCCGGCGTATCCCGCCCATGCGCGACGACAAGGTCCTGGCCGATTGGAACGGGCTGGCCGTGACCGCCCTGGCCAAGGCCGCCGCCGTATTCGACCGCCCCGACTGGCAGGAGACCGCCGCCGCCGTGTTCGCCTTCGTGGTTGAAAATCTGGCCGACGGCGACCGCCTGTTCCATTCCTGGTGCGCCGGGCGAGCTGCACATCCGGGTGTGTTGGAAGATTATGCCAACATGGCCCGCGCGGCCCTGGCCCTGCATCAGGCGACCGGCGACGGCACCTACCAGACCGTGGCGACAGATTATGTCGATCTGCTGGATCGCCATTTCTGGGACGGGGCCAACGGCGGGTATTTTATGGCCGCCGACGACACGCCTGATCTGCTGACCCGATCCAAGCCCGTCCATGACAATGCCGTGCCCTCGGGCAACGGTACCATGGTCGAGGTCCTGGCCCGCCTTCACTACCTGACCGGCGACGCCAAATACCGCGACCGCGCCGATGGCCTGATCCGGGCCCTGGCCCCGGAAGAGGCCCCCCACCTTGCCCATCAAACGACCCTGATGACCGGGTTCGAAATTCTCGATAACGCCGTGCAGGTCACCATCGCCGGCACGGGCCCGGATGCCGACACCCTCGGCAAGACCGCGTTGGCATCCGGCCATCCGCGCCTGGTCTTGATCCGCACCGAAGATGGAGGCGACCTACCCCCCGGTCACCCGGCATCCGGCAAGGGCCCCGTCGACGGACAGGCCGCCGCCTATGTCTGCGTCGGCCAAACCTGCTCCCTGCCCCTGACCGACCCGGCGGCCTTGGCCGAAGCGATGTTGCAACAGAAATGAGCGATTACTACACCTCCATGAATACCCCGGTCGGGCCGTTGACCCTGTTTGCCGACGACCATGCCCTGACGGCCGTGGAATGGGGCCGCGCCCCCGCATCCCAATCTTCGCCCCTGTTGAACGAAGCGACCCGCCAGATGACCGCCTATATGGACGGCCATCTGGAACAGTTCGACCTGCCTGTCGACCCCATGGGCACGGCGTTCCAAAAACGCGTCTGGGCCGCCATGTGCGAAATCCCTTATGGCCGAACCGAAACCTACGGCGAGCTCGCCGCCCGTATAGACGGAGTGGCGCGCGCTGTCGGCGGGGCCTGCGGCGCCAATCTCATCCCGATTATTATTCCCTGCCACCGGGTCATGGGTGCCGGCGGCCGGATGACCGGGTATTCCGCCGGTGAGGGCGTTGAAAGCAAACGCGCCTTGCTTGCCCTTGAGGGCGCCGCCCTTCTATAGCCGCATCGACCGGCCACGACACACAAGACCCTTAAACAGACTTGCCCCCGGGCGAGGCCATGACCAAGATGGCTCCCACATATCAGAAACGCGCCCGGCACCGAAAAACCGCCGGGCCTGCTCCAAGGAGGATACTCAATGACAAAGGCCGTCCGAATTCATGAAACCGGGGGACCGGAAGTCCTGACTTACGAAGATGTCGATGTGGGCGACCCCGGTCCCGGTGAAATCCGCATCCGCCAGACCGCCGTAGGCTTGAACTTCATCGACGTCTATCTGCGCACGGGCCTGTACCCGCTGACCGACTTCCCGGAAATCATCGGCATGGAAGCCGCCGGCGTGGTCGAAGCCGTGGGCGAAGGCGTGACCTCGAAAAAGGTCGGCGACCGGGTCGCCTATCCGATGTTCAAGGGCTCTTACGCCCAGGCCCGCTGCCTGCCCGATTGGAAGGCCGTCATCCTGCCCGACGCCATCGACGACCAGACCGCCGCCGGCATGATGCTCAAGGGCATGACCGCCCATTACCTGCTGCACCGCACCTATCCGGTCAAGCCGGGCGATACCGTCCTGGTCTATGCCGCCGCCGGCGGTGTGGGGCAGATTCTCTGCCAATGGGGCAAGGCGCTCGGCGCCACCGTGATCGGCTGTGTCGGATCGGAAGAAAAGGCCGCAATCGCCAAGGCTGCGGGTGCTGCCCATACGATCAACTACACGACCGACAACATCGCCGAAAAAGCCAAGGAATTCACCGACGGCGAAGGCGTCGCCGCGGCCTATGACAGCATCGGCAAGGCGACCTTCGAAGCGTCGCTCGATTCCCTCCGTCCGTTCGGCACCATGGTGACCTACGGCAATGCCTCCGGTCCGGTCGATCCGATCAGCCCGGGCATTCTGGGTCCCAAAGGATCGCTCTACCTGACCCGCCCGACCCTGGCGACCCATACCCGCAACCCGGAAATCCTGGCCGAAGGCGCCAATGCCCTGATCGATGCCGTGGCGTCGGGCAAGGTCACGATCAACATCAACCAGACCTATCCGCTGGCCGATGTGGCCAAGGCCCATATCGACCTGGAAGGCCGCAAGACCACGGGCTCGTCGGTGCTGATCCCGTAACCCCTCTCCGTCACCCCCGGGCTTGACCCGGGGGTCCATGGCATCGTTTTCGTGGATTGCCGGGTCACGCCCGGCAATGACGGCATAGGGTGAAAACAAGAAACGCCGGCGGGGGAAACCCTGCCGGCGTTTTCTATTGCGCAGCCCGGAATACCAGGGCGCTTTCTGTTCGTCGCAAAACAACCGTCGCGCCGGAACAACCGGCGCTTGGGTTTTGCTAACTGTTCATGGAATCGAAGAAATCGTTGTTGGTCTTGGCGTCCTTCAGTTTGCCCAACAGGAATTCCATGGCGTCGGTAACACCCATCGGCATCAAAATGCGGCGCAACACCCACATCTTGGCCAGGATGCCCTTTTCGACCAGCAGTTCTTCTTTGCGCGTACCCGACTTGGTGATGTCGATGGTCGGCCAGACGCGTTTGTCGGACAGCTTGCGATCCAAGATGATTTCCGAGTTTCCGGTGCCCTTGAATTCTTCGAAGATAACCTCGTCCATGCGCGAGCCGGTGTCGATCAGCGCCGTCGAAATGATGGTCAGCGAACCGCCTTCTTCGATGTTGCGTGCCGCACCGAAGAAACGCTTGGGCCGCTGCAGGGCGTTGGCGTCGACACCGCCGGTCAGCACCTTGCCCGAGGACGGCACCACGGTGTTATAGGCGCGGGCCAGACGGGTGATCGAATCCAACAGGATGACCACGTCCTTCTTGTGTTCGACCAAACGCTTGGCCTTTTCCAGCACCATTTCCGTAACCTGTACGTGGCGGGTCGCCGGCTCGTCGAAGGTGGACGAAATGACCTCGCCCTTGACCGAGCGATCCATGTCGGTGACTTCCTCCGGCCGCTCGTCGATCAGCAGCACGATCAGATAGCATTCCGGGTGATTGCGCGCGATGGAATGGGCGATGTTCTGCAGCATCACCGTCTTACCGGTGCGCGGCGGGGCGACGATCAAGGCCCGCTGGCCCTTGCCGATGGGGCAGATCAGATCGAGCACCCGCGAAGTCGGATCCTTCAATTCCGGATCTTCGATTTCCATGATCAGGCGCTCGTCCGGATAGAGCGGCGTCAGGTTGTCGAAGTTAATGCGGTGACGCACCGCCTGCGGATCGGTGAAGTTGATCTGGTTGACCTTCAGCAGGGCAAAATAACGTTCGCCATCCTTGGGCGCCCTGATCTCGCCTTCGACCGTGTCGCCCGTACGCAGACCGAACCGGCGCACCTGGCTGGGCGAGACGTAAATATCATCGGGGCCCGGCAGATAGTTCGCTTCCGGGGAGCGCAGAAACCCGAACCCGTCCTGCAGCACTTCAAGAACGCCGTCGCCGAAAATCGCGACGTCGTTATCGGCAAGCTGCTTGAGGATCGCGAACATCATGTCCTGCTTGCGCAGGGAGCTCGCGTTTTCGATCTCCAATTCCTCGGCATAAGCCAGGAGATCGGCGGGGGATTTCTGTTTCAGTTCCTTGAGATTCATATTGGGCCTGATCGGTAAAAAGATGGGGGGATCGAAGATTTCAAGAGGCGGGAGTGTCGTCGGAAAAGATGGGCCGTCTTGGACGCGGCGATGCGCTGGCCTGCGTGGCGATTACCCCTGATGCCGGGTGGAACCGGTCGGAGCCATTGCTAGACATCGGACGCACGCGCCGGGATGGTCGATGGAAATCGGATGGGCCGGGGCCTTTGGATCGGCCCCGAAGGTTGGCAGGATGCCGTCCGCGTCGGCACCCGCGATCATTAACGAATGCGGAAAATCAAGTCAATTGAACTTTTTGTTCCAAATCCTTAACACCCGCCGCCAAGATTAGCCTTAAGCCTCATCAAAGATCATCCCGGCTGAACGATCACCATGATCACCACGACGATCATTAGCACCGTGGGCACTTCGTTCATGAAGCGGAAAAACCGCGCGGATTTCTCGTTACGGTCCTCGGCGAAGGCACGGCGCCATTTCCCCATGTACATGTGTTGGACCATCATCACGCAGACGGCCGCGATCTTCACGGGAAACCAGACCGTATCCCAAATCGCCGGCCCTAATGCCGCCATCAAGATCAGCCCGAACAGAACCGTGGCGATCATCGCCGGGTTCATAATCGCCTTCAGCAGGCGCCGTTCCATGACCTTGAAGGTCTCGGACTTGTCCGATCCGACCTCGGCCTCGGCGTGATAAACGAACAGCCGGGGCAGATAGAGCAGCCCCGCCATCCAGGCGATCACGCTGATCACATGCAAGGCCTTGATCCAAAGAAATGCGGTCGCCGAAAGTTCCATGATGGTGATTTGCTCCTCAGACCCCGCAGGGGCAGCGCAACCGATCCCCCGGGCAAATCCGCCTGCCTGAGGAATGACAGGTCTGCACGGTCAATGCCGCCGTGTTCTCGACGATCTCCGCCAGAGCTTCGATAAAGGTGGGCTGAACCGATACCGTCGGCACCCGGTGATAGGCGGGCACCCCGGCATGGGCCGCGACCTCGGCATATTCGATGTCCAATTCGACCAGGGTTTCCGAATGCTCCGACACGAAGGCGATGGGCACCACCACCAGGGGAACCTTGTCCGCCCCCGCCCGTGCGATCTCGTCCTCCGTCGACGGGCCGATCCATTGCAGCGGGCCGACCTGGCTTTGATAACAGACCACCGGATCGAAATTCGGCACGTCACGCCTGCGCAATTCATCGATCACCGCCTGGGCCGTCTGCTCGACCTGCCATTGGTAAGGGTCGCCCTTGGCGATCACCTTCTTCGGCAGGCCGTGGGCGGAAAACAGGACGCGCGGCCTCCCCGTTTCCTTGGCCGCGGCGATCCCTTCGGCGACCAAGTCCGCCTGAGCCGTGATCAACCCCGCTGCGGTCGGATAACAGCAAACCGCTTTTCCTTCCACCGTGATGCCGGCTTTCCCGGCGGCACGGCGCCAATCCCTCAACGAAGACCCAGAGGTTGTGGTTGAATACTGAGGATAGAGCGGCAGCTCGATAATTTCATCGGGGTTGAAATCCGCCACCGCCTTGGCCGCCCCGGCACTCAAGGGATGCCAGTAACGCATGCAGACGAACACCCGTGTTTCCGGCTTGCCCGGCCCGTTGAGTATTTGTTCCAACGCCTTCGCCTGAGCGGCCGTTTCCTTCATCAGCGGCGACTTGCCGCCGATCTGGGAGTAGATTTCCTGTGCGATGGGCGCACGACGTCGGCTGATCATCTTGGCGATGATCCAACGGAAGGGATTGGGCAGGTCGATGATTGCCGGATCCCTGAACAGGTTAAACAAAAACGGCTGAACCGCATCCGGGCCGTCGGGACCACCCAGATTAAACAGGATCACGGCACGTTTGGTCGTCATCTCCTGGTCTTTCAACTCCCAGACCGCAGAACATCCAACACCCGGGCCACATGGTCCGGCGGCGTTATGGGCAGAATGCCATGGCCCAGGTTGAAGATGAAAGGATGGTCCTTCGTGTCCCGGGTGATCCGCTCGACCGCGTGGTCCAGATCATCCCCGCCGGCGACCAGCAACTGATTATCCAGATTGCCTTGCAGGACCAGATCGGACGCCACGTTTTTCCGCGCCCAGGACATCGGCACCTGACTGTCCAGGGACATACCGTCGATACCCGTCTTTGCCGCGTAATCGATTACCATAGGACCCGCGCCACGGGGAAAACCGATGATCGGCACGTCGGGATGGATTTCCTTTACGCGGGCAACGATGCGCGCCGTCGGCTCGATGATCCAGCGTTTGAACAAAGTCTCATCGGCAATTCCCGACCAGCTGTCGAACAACTGCAGAGCTTCGGCCCCCGCCTCAATCTGGCGACACAGATAGACGATCAGGGCTTCTTCCAGAACATCAACCAGGGCCTGAAAATCATCCGGTTGCCCGTAGGCCATGCGCTTCAGCTTGCCGCCGTCGACCCCGCCTCGGCCTTCGATCATGTAGAACGCCAGGGTCCAGGGTGCGCCCGCAAATCCGATCAGCGCCGTCTCGTCCGGCAGTTCGCGCCGCAACCGCGTCAGGGTTTCGAATACCGGCGCCAGATGATCAAGAACACCCTCTGGCTTCAAGGCATCGATTCCCGCCCGGTCCTCGATCGCGTCCAGCAACGGGCCGACGCCTTCTTCGAACCGCACGTTCTGACCCAGCGCATCCGGGATCACCAGAATGTCGGAGAACATGATCGCCGCATCGAAACCATAGCGGCGGATCGGCTGCAGGGTCGCCTCGACCGTCAAATCGGGGGAATAGCAGAAGTCCAGAAAGTTCGGCGCCTGTTTGCGCAACGCGCGGTATTCGGACAGGTAGCGTCCGGCCTGACGCATGAACCAGACCGGGGGACGGGACGGGGTTTTGCCGTGAAAGGGCTCTAGGAACGGACGCAAGGGATCGGGTCTCCGATGGTTTGAACGGGTCTTCAAGACGGGTCCGGGCACAATAGACGGGCCACTCTCCTATACAAGTAAACAAGTCTTTATAAGAATCTTGATGATGTAGTTGGGGGGTGGAATGACGGGGATCAAATGCGTCAACAGGTTATCCAGATATCCTCGTCAGCATTTGTATCCGATCCGGAAAAGCTGTGCATGGATAAGGTAAAACCCGATGGTAAAGACGGGCAGCCCTGGATTTTCAGCTGTATTGGACAGCGGGGAAAACCGGGATGACTTGTCGGGGCGTTCCGGGTTTTCAACGCTCTCAAATGTGCTGAATTCTGTTTTACAGCCGCTTTTTGCCTGTGTATCCATAAACGGTCATTGGGTGGGAAAGCGGGGCGTTGTGCATTACCCTGCTGTTGTCCACAGTTCGTCCCGAATTCATACAGCCCTTGTGCCGGAGTTTTCCCGACCGTGAAGGAATTCCATCTTCATCTCATATCCGACAGCACGGGCGAGACCGTAACCATGGTCGCCCGTGCTTGTCTGGCGCAGTTCGACGGTGTGCAGGCCCATGAACATATGTGGAGCATGGTGCGCGGCACGGACCAGATCGACCAAATCCTGGATACGGTTCGCGAAAATCCAGGCATGGTTCTCTACACCCTGGTGCATGACGATCTGCGCAAGCATTTTGAAGACGGCTGCCGACGGCTGATGGTACCGCACATTCCGGTGCTGGATCCGGTACTTGGCTCCATGGGGGCTTATTTCAATGCCAAGGTCAGGGCTCGGCCCGGCCGGCAGCATGTCATGGATGCGGAATATTTCGACCGGATCGAAGCCATGCATTTCGCGCTCAGCCATGATGACGGGCAATCGACCTGGGATCTGGATGATGCCGATGTCGTTCTTGTGGGCGTGTCCAGAACTTCGAAAACACCGACCAGCGTCTATCTTGCGAACCGGGGGATCAAGACCGCCAACGTGCCTTTCGTGCCGGGCGTGCCCTTGCCGGACGATCTTTATAAATTAACCCACCCCCTGGTCGTGGGCCTGACCAAGGATCCGCGCCGCCTGGTGGAAATCCGCCGCCAGCGCCTGCGTCTGTTGGATCAGGATGAAAACACCGACTACGTGGATCTGGACATGGTGTCCAAGGAAATCACCGAAGCGCGTCGGGTGTTCGCCAAATACGAATGGCCGGTCATCAACGTGACCCGCAAATCCATCGAGGAAACGGCGGCGAACGTGATCCAGCTTCTCAGCCGCCGCCGGGGTGAAGCCCCGGGGCCGCTGACGTGACAGGCGGCATGGCGGTGCCGCGACTTGTCCTGGCATCGGGCAGCCGCGTGCGCCGTGACATGCTGATCAATGCAGGTCTGGACATCATGGTCGATCCGGCCGATGTGAACGAGCCCGCGATCGAAGCCGATTGCCGCGCCGACGGCAAAACCACGGCCCAGATCGCCGAAGCCTTGGCCCGGGCCAAGGCGGCACGCGTGTGTGAACGCCATCCGGGGGCCTGTGTGATCGGCGGGGACCAGATGCTGGATGTGGGTGGCGAAAGTTTGCGCAAACCGGCAACCATGGAGGATGCGGTGAGAACCTTGGAACGGCTCGCCGGGCGGGATCACACCCTGATCGCGGGTGTCGTCCTGATGCGGGACGGCGATGTTCTATGGCGCCATCATTCGGTCGCGCGCCTGACCATGCGGCCTTTGGACGCGCCCGCCATTGCGCAATATCTGGACCGCGCCGGCGACGGGGTGCTGACCTCGGTCGGGGCCTATCAGTTGGAAGGACTGGGTGCGCAGTTGTTCGAACGCATCGATGGCGACTATTTTACCATTCTGGGCCTGCCGCTTCTGGCGCTGTTGGCGGCCCTGCGCGAGGTGGCGGATATTTCGCCGGGCGTGCTGAGATAAACAAACGGATGCGGTGATGACGATAAGTGGCAAGGCAAAACTGGCAGGCGTGATGGGGTGGCCCGTCGGACATTCGCTGTCGCCGGTCCTGCATGGTCATTGGCTGCAAAGCCTGGGCATCGACGGCGCCTATGTGCCGCTTGCGGTCGCCCCCGATGATTTCACCCGGGTTCTGGCGGCCCTGCCCAGGATGGGTTTCAGGGGCGCCAACGTCACCGTGCCCCATAAGGAAGCGGCCCTTGCCGCCGTGGACGAAGCCGACGCCCTGGCACAGCGGATTTGTGCCGTGAACACGGTGATCGTCGGCGACGGCGGCCGGCTGGCCGGCACCAACACGGATGGTTTCGGCTTTCTGGAAAACCTGAAAGACGGTGCGCCTGATTGGAATCCGGCGGCGGCACCCGCCGCAGTGCTGGGTGCCGGCGGTGCCGCGCGCGCCGTTGTCGTGGCGCTGATCGATGCGGGCGTGCCCGAACTTCGGCTTATGAACCGGACGCGCGCCCGGGCCGAACAACTGGCCGCCGACCTAGATGGCGGCACGGGGGTGATCGCGGTTCACGACTGGGACGACCGCAACGCGGCGTTGGACGGCGCGGGCCTTTTGGTCAACACCACGACCCTGGGCATGACCGGCAAGGATGCGCTCGACATCGGCCTGGACGCCCTGCCCATGGATGCCCTGGTCAATGATATCGTCTACGCGCCGCTTGAAACGGATCTGCTGGCGGCAGCCCGGGCGCGGGGCAATCCGGCGGTCGACGGCCTGGGGATGCTGTTGCACCAGGCCCGGCCCGGGTTCGAAGCTTGGTTCGGCCAGGCGCCCGAGGTCACGGCCAGCCTACGATCCGTGATCCTTGACCGTCTCGATCATGGCTGACCCCGGCCGGCGGTGCGAAAGGTGATGGCATGTTCATCCTCGGCCTGACCGGCTCCATCGGCATGGGAAAGACCACGGCGGCGGGCCAGCTGCGCAGCCTGGGTGTTCCCGTGCACGATGCCGATGCGACCGTGCATGAATTAATGGGCCCCGGGGGTGCGGCGGTCAATGCGGTCGAGGCGGCCTTTCCCGGCGTGGTCACATCCGCCGGGGCCGTCGACCGGCAGGCCCTGGGCGCGCGGGTACTTGACGACGACGCGGCGCTTAAAAAACTGGAAGGCATCCTTCATCCAAGGGTCCGCCAAGCGGAACGCCGGTTTCTGGCGGCCCATGCCCGCCGCCGCACGGGCTTGGTGGTGTTGGATATCCCCTTGCTGTTCGAAACCGGCGGCGATGCGCGCTGCGATGCGGTTCTGGTCGTGCATTGCCGTGACACGGTTCAGCGCCGCCGGGTTCTGGCCCGGCCCGGCATGACCGAGGCGCGGTTCCGGTCGATCCTCGACCGCCAGGTGCCGTCTGCGGAAAAAATTCAAATGGCCGATTTCACCGTCAATACGGGTATCGGCAAGCATGCGGCCTTGCGGGAAATCACCGCCATCGTCAAACTGCTGCGGACATGCACAGGACGGGTCTGGGCGCCCTCCGACCATTGGTCATCAGCTCGTCGCCGGTGACGGACATTCAGGGAGAACACCCATGCGCGAAGTTGTGCTGGATACGGAAACGACCGGGCTTGATCCGCTAAGCGGCCACCGCATCGTTGAAATCGGCTGTGTCGAGCTGGTCAATCACGTGGCGTCGGGCCGGACCTATCATCAATACATCAACCCGGAACGGGACATGCCGGTCGAAGCCTTCAATGTCCACGGCCTGTCCGCCGAATTTCTGCGCGATCATCCCGTGTTTGCCGATGTGGCCGATGCCTTCGTCGATTTCGTCGGCACGGCGCCGCTGGTCATTCACAACGCGTCCTTCGACATGGGGTTCATCAATGCGGAACTGGCGCGCCTGAAACGCCCCGGCATACCCATGGATCAAGCCGTGGATACGGTTTCCATGGCGCGCAAGAAATTTCCGGGTGCGGGGGCCAGCCTGGATGCGCTGTGCAAACGCTTTCAGATCGACAACACCCACCGTGAACTTCACGGGGCCTTGCTGGATGCGCGCCTTCTGGCCGAGGTCTATCTGGAATTGATCGGCGGCCGGCAGCCCGATTTGGAACTGGCCGCGGAAAAGGAAGCACAGGGCGTGGTGGTCGAACGCACCGTGCGCCCGCCCCGGGCACATGCCCCCTTGGCGGAAGAAGAAGCGGCCCATAAGGCCTTTCTTGAAAAGCTGACGGACCCGGTGTGGTCGGTTTAACCGGGCGGGCCTAGGCCTCGCCCTTGGTCTGGGTGCGCAGCTTGTCGATGTTCTGCTGATACAAGGACGCGAAATCGACCGGGCCCAGGATCAGGGGCTGGAAGCCGCCGTCGCGGGTTACGTCGGACAGGATCGCGCGGGCAAAGGGGAACATCAGACGCGGGCACTCGACAAACAGAATGGATGCGCGATGTTCTTCCGGCACGTTCAGTGAGAACAGGCCCGCGTATTTCAGTTCGATGATATAGGCGACCTGACCGGTGACCTTGCTGTCCGCCTTCATGTCGAGAATGACTTCAAACACGCTCTCGGCGACGCCTTCCACCTGAACATCCAGGTTGAAGTTGATTTCCGGCTGGCCCTGGAGCTGTTCCATGAAGACCTGCGGAGCGCCCGGAATTTCAAAGGACAGGTCCTTGGTGTACTGGCCGTGAATGGTCAGGGGCACTTGGTCCCCTTCGGTGACGGCCGGTTGGCCTTCGGGCGTGATTTCGTCGCTCATGGTTGTCTCCCTCGTAAAAGGCGGATAGCTGCTAACATGGATCGCACCCCGGAACAACTGCCAAGGCGCCGGTATGGTGGCGGAACCTAGGGGTCTTTGGGCGGATTTCCCCCATGCCGGGTCTCAAGTTTGTCCGGATCGGGCGCGACTTCTTCGAAATCGCCGTCGATCACCGGGCCGCTGTCTGTCCGGTTCGGGTTTTGCCCGGGCGGCGCCTGGTTGGTCCATGTTTCTTGCGTGGTGTGCACATGGACCTGTCCGCGGGTCATCACATAGGTGCCGATGGCGCGCGCGGCGGCGGCACGGAACGGCGGCACGAACAACAGAAATCCGAACGCGTCGGTCATGAATCCGGGCGTCAGCAACAAGGCGCCCGCCATCAACAGGCACAGCCCGTCGAACATTTCCGCGACCGGCAACCTGTTTTCGGCCAAACTGCCCTGAACCCGCCGCAGGGTATCCAGCCCCTGATGACGCAGCAACGCCGTGCCGACCAGTGCCGTCAAAATCACCACCGCCAAGGTCGACCACAGGCCGATCAGCCCGCCGACCTGGATGAACAGCGCGATCTCGATGATCGGCACGGTGATGAATAGAATGAGGATGATCAGGGCCACGGGTTGTAGTTCTCCTGTCTCGTGATTATTTCAAGGTCTAAGCATTCGATTTCTTATGGTCCGGGTTGATGGTAAACCCATGGCCGTGCCCGGGGATATCCGCAGCTTTGCTGGACCTGGGCCCGGCGAGCCGTTAACCTTGGCCCGCAAGTACGCATGTAAACTTAAACCATGGGTGCCGGCGGCGGGTCCAGCCGCTTCGGCGCCCGGGCTCCAAGCGGCTCCGGTTGGTGCGGCCAATCGGGCGGGGCTTATAAGAACAAGGTCCGAATCAACAAATGGGCGGCGGATTCCAATTCATCGATATTATTTTGATCGCCATGGTGGCGGCTTTCTTCGTTCTGCGTCTACGCAGCGTGCTCGGCCGGCGTGACGGCAACGACGGCAGCGGCCACCGCGATCCTTTCAAACCGGCTTCTCCCGACGAAGCCCAGGACAACAAGGTTATCCCCCTGCCTGACCGCCACGGCGACGAGGTCGAGGGCCATGCCGCCGATCCGGCGGCCTTTGCCACGGACGGCACGGTCGATAACGGCCTGGTGCAGATCCGTGTCGCCGATCCGGATTTCGAACCCGACGAATTCCTGGCCGGATCCCGCGTGGCGTTCGAAATGATTCTCGACGCCTTTGCCGCGGGCGATGTGCGGACGCTGAAAAATCTTCTGGATGACGGCGTCTATGCCGATTTTGAAGCCGCGATCCGCGACCGCGAAGATCAGGGACTGACCGTCGAAGACACCTTGGTCGGCATCAAGTCGTCGGACCTGGTCGAGGCCTATATGGAAGGCCGCGTCGCCAATATCACCGTCAAGTTCGTGACCGAACAGGTCAACGTGACCCGCGATGCGGAAGGCCAAGTCGCCGAAGGCAACCCGAACGAGGTCATCACGGTGACGGATTTCTGGACCTTTGCCCGCGACACCAAGGCCCGCGATCCGAACTGGTCCCTGGTCGCGACCCATAGTGCCGACTAGGCGGTCTGTGGGGGGCAAGATCACACATCGGCGGTCTTTCGGCGTCTGGGCGCTGGCCCTGATGCTGTCGGTTTCCGGCTGCGGGGCCATACAGGAGCTGGTGCCGGCGGCCGATTTTCAGGCCCCGCCCGAAACCCCGCCGCAACTTATTCTGGAGCCCGTCGAGTTCAAGTCCCTTCCCGGCTGGCGCAGCGATGCCCTGGTCGAAGGCTTGGCCGCCTTTCTGGCGTCCTGTCCGGCCATCGCCAAGCGGCCGGCCGATCAGCCGCTCGGGTATCTCGGCGAACACGGCACCATGGGCGATCTGCAGCAGATTTGCGCAGAGGCCCGAACCATCAACACCAAAAGCTCGGCCGAACTTCAATTTTTCATCGAACGCCGCTTCCGTCCCTTCAAGGCCCGCGACGGCCAAAAGCCGGCCGGCAAGTTCACCGGCTATTTTGAGCCTTTGCTGCGCGGCAGTTGGCAGCCCGATGCGCGCTACCGTCATCCCGTTTATTCCCGCCCGCGCGACATCGTCGTGGTGGAAATGGAAAAGTTCGACCCGGACCGGCGGGGCGAACAGTTGGCCGGGCGCCTGGTCGGCAACAAATTGCTGCCCTATTTCGATCGCAGCGAAATCAATCAGGGCGCCTTGCGCGGCCGGCAGCTGGAACTGCTGTGGGTCGACAGCGCGGTTGACCTGTTCTTTTTGCATGTCCAGGGATCGGGCCGGGTGCTGTTGCCCGACGGCAGCCATGTGCGGCTGGCCTTTTCCGGGCGCAACGGCCACCGCTATTCGTCGATCGGCCGCGAACTGGTCGCCCAGGGCGTTATGAAGGTCAAGGACGTCAGCCTGCCGAGCCTGCGGGCCTGGATGGCGGCCAATCCGCTGGCGGCCGAACAGCTGATGCAGAAGAACCGGTCCTATATCTTTTTCCGGGTGGAAAAGGACGAAGTCGTCAAAGGTGCGATGGGCGTGCCGTTGACGCCGGGCCGCTCGCTTGCCGTCGATCCCAAATACGTGCCCCTGGGTCTGCCCCTGTGGCTGACCACCACGGACCCGCTCGACCCCAAGAATACGACGCCGCTGAACCGCATGGTGGTGGCCCAGGATACGGGCTCGGCCATCAAGGGCGTGGTGCGGGGCGATCTGTTCTGGGGCTTCGGGGCCGAGGCCGAAGCCCGTGCCGGGCTGATGAACGAAGCCGGGACCTACTATTTCCTTCTGCCGCGCAAACCGCTCAAATAATCCGGCCTGTCCGGGCGCCTTAAGACATCCGGGCAAACCGCCTTGTCATTCCAGGGCCAAGCCCGCATTCTGCGAAGACCATGACCCAAGAAACACCCATATCCCCCGCCCCGACGAACCCCCATATCGGCCTGTTCGCGACCTGTCTTGTCGATCTGATGCGCCCCAGCGTCGGGTTCGCCACCGTGAAGCTGTTGGAAGACGCGGGTTGTCGCGTTTCCGTGCCCGAGGCCCAGACCTGCTGCGGGCAGCCGGCCTATAATTCGGGCGACACCAAGGATACGCGCGCCATTGCGGAAAACGTGATCGCCGTGTTCGAAGGATTCGATTACGTGGTGGCGCCTTCCGGTTCCTGCGCCGGGATGATTTCCCACCACTTCCCCCGCCTGTTCAAGGACGATGCGGCCTGGCTGCCCCGGGCCGAAGCCCTGGCCGCCAAAACGTTCGAGCTGATCGCCTTCCTGACCGACGTCATGCAGGCCGATGTCCGGCCCCCGGCAATGGCCGCCACGGCGACCTATCACGACAGCTGTTCCGGCCTGCGCGAGCTGGGGATCAAAAGCCAGCCGCGCAGTTTGCTGAACAAGATCGATGGGCTGACCCTGATCGAAGGCGACATTCCGGAAACCTGTTGCGGGTTCGGCGGGCTGTTCTGCGTTAAATATCCGGATATTTCCGAAAAGATGGTCGACGCCAAATCCCGGGACATCGAAAAAACCGGGGCGGACCTGCTTCTGGCGGGCGACCTGGGCTGTCTGATGAACATGGCGGGGCGCCTGAAGCGCCGGGGATCGGACGTACAGGCCCGCCACGTGGCCGAGGTTCTGGCCGGGATGACCGCGGCCCCCGCGATCGGCGAAGCGGAAGAAGAGGCCGGCTGATGGATTCGCAAACCCGCCAGTTCAAATCCAATGCCCGCGAGGCCATGGCCGACACCCAATTGGCCGAGGCCCTGACCCGCCTGGGCGAGGGCTTTCCCCTGCGCCGCGCCGAAGCCATCGACCGTTTGCCCGAATTCGATGCGTTGCGCGACGCTGCCAAGGACATCAAGGACCACACCCTGGCCCATCTGGATTTGTATCTGGAACAGTACGAAAGCCGCGTCACGGAAGCGGGCGGCCATGTCCATTGGTGCCGCACGGCCCAGGACGCGCGCGACAAGATTTTGGACATCTGCCGCAAGGCCAATGCCAAGACGGTAACCAAGTCCAAATCCATGATCGGCGAGGAAATCGCCATCAACGATTTCCTGGAAGAAAACGGGGTCGAACCCGTGGAAACGGATCTGGGCGAATATATCATCCAGCTGCGCAAGGAACCGCCCAGCCACATCATCGCCCCGGCGGTGCATCTGAACAAAGGCCAGGTCGAAGACACTTTCCGCAAGGCGCATCAAAACCTGGACCCGGCACGCAATCTAGACGACCCAAAATCCCTTTTGGAAGAAGCAAGGGGCGAGCTGCGTGAAAAATTCCTGAACGCGGATGTGGGCCTGACTGGGGCGAACTTCCTGGTGGCCGAAACGGGCACCAATGTTCTGGTCACCAACGAAGGCAACGCGGATCTGACCTATTCCCTGCCCCGCGTGCATATCGTGATCGCCAGTTTGGAAAAGGTCATCCCCACCTTGGAGGACGCCGCCACCGTGCTGCGCGTGCTGGCGCGCTCGGGCACGGGGCAGGACATCACCGTCTACACCACCTTCTGCACCGGCCCGAAACGCGCAGCCGATCTGGACGGGCCCGACGAATACCACGTGGTCCTGCTGGACAACGGACGCACCGATCTGGTCGGCACGGAATTTCAGGAAATGCTGCGCTGTATCCGTTGCGGTTCCTGCCTCAACCATTGCCCGGTCTATCAGGCGATCGGCGGCCATGCCTACGGCTGGGTTTATTCCGGGCCCATGGGGGCGGTGTTGATCCCGGGGCTGATCGGCATTCACGAAGCGGGCGACCTGCCCAATGCCTCGACCCTGTGCGGCAAGTGTGAAAGCGTCTGTCCCATGCGCATCCCCCTGCCCAAGATGCTGCGCGCCTGGCGGGAAAAACAGTTTGAACGCAAGGGCAATTCGGCCACCAGCCGCTGGGCGCTGGGCCTGTGGGCCCGGCTTGCCAGGCGGCCGAAACTGTACCGTGCCGTGACCGGGCCGATGATGACGGCGCTGGCCATTCTGGGCCGCCGCAAGGGCCGGTTCAAATGGCTGCCGCTGGCCGGCGGCTGGACCGGGCCGCGTGACCTGCCCGCCCCCCAGGGCGACAGCTTCATCGCCCAATACCACAAGGGCCCCGTGGGCGCCGTTACAGACCACGCCCCGGCGCGGAGGCCGAAACCATGAGCGGGCGCGAACAAATCCTGGGCGACCTGCGGGCCGTGCTGACCCAATCCAACGACGGGGCGCGCCGCGCCGCCGTGTCCCAGCGTCTGTCGGCCAAGCAGCGCCACGTCATTCCGGTGCGGGGGCAGGACAGCGGGCCCAGCGCGACCGACCGGTTCCAGGCCGAAGCCGAACGCGTGCAGGCGACCGTCGCCCGCGTGGCGTCGGCCGACGATCTGCCCGCCGCCGTGGCCGATTATCTGGCGGCCCAGAACCTGCCGGCATCCGTGCGCATGACGCCGGACCCGCGCCTTCGATCCGCGCCCTGGGACAAGACCGCGATCAGCATTTCCGAAGGCCCGGCCCAGGGCGATGACACGGCCGGGATCAGCCATGCCTTCGGCGGCGTGGCGGAAACGGGCTCGTTGGTGTTTTTGTCCGGGCCCGAAAGCCCGACCACGGTCAACTTCCTGCCGCCGGTTCATATCGCCGTGCTGCGCGCCAAGGACATCCGGGGCGCGTTCGAAGATATCTGGTCGCGCCTGCGCACGGATCGTGCCGGCGCGGAAGGCGGCGACCGCTTCATGCCGCGCACGGTCAACTGGATCACCGGGCCGTCGCGCACGGCGGATATCGAACTGACCCTGTTCCTGGGCGTGCACGGGCCCAAAAACCTGCACATCATCATTGTAGAGGACGATGGCTGACCGGCGGCGCAAACCCGCCGCGCCTCAACCCCCGGCGCTCGAAACCGCCCCCCCGGCGGAAGACGACGATGCCCTTTGGGCGCGGGTCACCCGGGATGTGACGCCCCTGCCGCACCGCGAAGACCGCATCGATCACCCGGCAACGACCACCCCGCCGACCGCTTCGGCCCCGGGCAAAGCAGCGACCCCGCGCAACTATGCGGCCGCCCCCCTGCCCCTGCCCGCGGCGCCGGCCCCCGTCCGCGCCCTCAGCCACGGCGATGCCCCCGGCCTCGACCGGCGCACGCAGACCCGCATGCGCCGGGGCAAGATGGCGGTCGAAGGTAGGCTCGACCTGCACGGCATGTTCCAGGCCGAAGCCCATCGCGCGCTGATCGGCTTCATTACCCGCGCCTATGGTCAGGGTAAGCGCTGCGTGCTGGTCATCACCGGCAAGGGCACCAAGGAAACGGGTGAAATCGGGGTGTTGCGCCGGGCCGTGCCGGGCTGGCTCAACCAGCCGCCGCTCAAGGACCTGATCCATGCCTTCGATCATGCGGCCCGCCACCACGGGGGCGCGGGCGCGCTTTACATTCTGTTGAAGCGGAACAAAGGCCCGCAATGAGGGAGAAACGCCGATGACACCCTTCGGACAGGCCGTGCGCCGCCTGCGCAAGATCAACAAGATCACCTTAAAACATTTTGCCCAGGAAATGGGCGTGTCCTCGGCCTATTTCTCGGCTCTGGAACACGGCTATCGCGGCCGTCCGGGGCCGGGCCTGGTGCAGCAGATCGCGGGCTATTTCAACCTGGGCATGGAAGAAACGGACGAGCTCAAACGCCTGGCCGGGCTGTCCCATCCCCGCGTCACGGTCGATACGGCGGGCTTGAATCCGAAAGCCACCGAACTGGCCAACCTGCTGGCCGAACTGATCCACGAATTGGACGAAGACACGGTCGACTGGATCATCAACGAAATCCGCGGCCGCCGTGCGGCGCGCACCCGTGGCGGGCCGACGCATTAATATTCAAAAAAACCACTGAGACGGTGAGACAGTGAGAAGAAAAAGAGTTCCTGGACCCCCGCTTTTGCGGGGGTGACCGCGGCATCTTTCTGTTTTCTGTCATTCCCACGAAGGCGGGAATCCAGAAACCTCACCGCCTCTGTGTCTCTGTGGTTTTCTTACAAAATGAATTTCGATAGGTCGGCGTTCTTCGCCAGCTCACCCACCTGCGTGTTCACATAATCGGCGTCGATGGTGATGGTCTCGCCGGATTTCTCTGACGCCGAATAACTGATTTCCTCGACCAGTTTTTCCATCACCGTGTGCAGGCGCCGCGCACCGATGTTTTCGATCCCTTCGTTGATTTCGACGGCCAGGTCGGCGATGGCGTCGACGGCATCGTCGGTGAACACCAATTCGACCTCCTCCGTTTCCATCAGGGCGGCGTATTGCTTCAGAAGCGAGGCCTCGGTCTCCGTCAGGATGCGTTTGAAGTCGTCCTTGGTCAGGGCCCGCAGGTTGACGCGGATCGGCAGGCGCCCCTGCAGTTCGGGCAGCATGTCCGACGGTTTGGACACATGGAACGCACCCGAAGCGATGAACAGGATGTGGTCCGTGTTGACCGGGCCGTGCTTGGTCGCGACCGTGGTGCCTTCGATCAGGGGCAACAGATCGCGCTGCACGCCTTCGCGGCTGACGTCGCCGCCCTTGACGTCGGAGCGGGCGGAAATCTTGTCGATTTCGTCCAGGAACACGATGCCGTTGTTTTCCACGGCGAAGACCGCTTCCTTCAGGACCTTATCGTCGTCCAGAAGGTTGTCGCCCTCTTCCGCCAAAAGCACCGTGTAGCTGTCTTCGACGGTCAGGCGTTTGGGTTTCTGCTGCTGGCCGAAGGCCTTGCCCAGCATGTCGTTCAGGTTGAGCATGCCCATCTGCGCGCCCGGCATGCCGGGAATGTCGAAGGTCGGCAGGCCCAAGCTTGGCGAGTCCGACACGTTGATTTCGATTTCGCGGTCGTTCAGTTCGTTGTTGCGCAGCTTGCGGCGGAAGGTTTCGCGCGTTTCCTTGCCCGCGTTCTCGCCGACCAGGGCGTCGAGCACCCGTTCCTCGGCGCGCATTTCGGCCTTGGCCTGGACCTGTTTGCGCAGTCGTTCGCGGGCCATGTGGATGGCGTTTTCCAAAAGATCGCGCACGATCTGTTCCACGTCGCGGCCGACATAGCCGACTTCGGTGAACTTGGTGGCTTCGACCTTGATGAAGGGGGCCTGCGCCAGCTTGGCCAGGCGGCGGGCGATTTCCGTCTTGCCCACGCCGGTCGGCCCGATCATCAGGATGTTCTTGGGCAGGACCTCTTCCTTCAGGCCGTCGGGAAGCTGCTGGCGGCGCCAGCGGTTGCGCAGCGCGATGGCCACCGCGCGCTTGGCGTCGTTCTGGCCGATGATGTTGCGGTCCAGTTCCGACACGATTTCGCGCGGCGTGAAGCTGGACGTGCCGTCGCCGGTGTCGACCTTGGCGGTGGTGCGGGGGGTGGCCTGTTCGGCGGGCTCGGTCATAGGGCCTCGATGGTCAGATTGTTGTTGGTGTAAACGCAGATGCCGCCCGCGATCTCCATAGCCTTTTCGGCCACCTGGCGGGCGTCCATGCCGTCCTGGTCGATCAGCGCGCGGGCCGCGGCCAGCGCATAATTGCCGCCCGATCCGATGCCGATCAGGCCGTCTTCGGGCTCCAGCACGTCGCCGGTGCCGGTCAAAACCAGGGATACGTCCTTGTCGGCCACGGCCATCATGGCTTCCAGCCGGCGCAGATATCTGTCCGTGCGCCAGTCCTTGGCCAGTTCCACGCAGGCGCGGGTCAGTTGCGTGGGATATTGTTCCAGCTTGGCTTCCAGCCGTTCGAACAGGGTGAAGGCATCGGCCGTGGCCCCGGCGAAACCGCCGATCACGTTGCCGTCGCCCAGCCTACGGACCTTGCGGGCATTGGCCTTGATCACCGTATCGCCGAGCGAAACCTGCCCGTCGCCGGCCAGCACGACGTCATCGCCCTTGCGCACGCAAAGAATGGTGGTGCCGTGCCAGGTGGGGGTATCGCTTGCCATGGTGTTATCCGCTTGGTTGTCCGGCCCGGGCCGGGAAATGAAGAAGCCGGGATGATAGGGAACCATTTGGTCCGGTCAACGCTGTTGGTCAAGGCAAGCCGTGCAATCGGCGTGAAAAGTTGCCGGGCCGGGGTATCTTTTAAGGCGTGCAGTCTGGCGCGCTTGTCTGGTAAAAGACCGGCGACCCTAGAAAAACGTAAGGATTGAGGCCATGCGCACGGCCAGCGTCGAACGCAATACCAAGGAAACCCAGATCAAGGTCACCGTGAACCTGGACGGCACCGGCGAATACAGCGTGTCGACCGGGATCGGATTCCTCGACCACATGCTGGAACAGTTGTCGCGCCATTCGCTCATGGATCTGACGGTGGAAGCCAAGGGCGACACCCATATCGATTTCCACCACACCACGGAAGACACGGGCATCGCCATCGGCGAAGCCGTGTTCAAGGCCCTGGGCGATCGCAAGGGCATCACGCGCTACGGCTCGGCCCTGGTGCCCATGGACGAAACGCTGTCGCGCATCGCGATCGATTTGTCGAACCGGCCCTATCTGATCTGGCGGGTCGATTTTTCCAAGCCCAAGCTGGGCGATATGGACACGGAACTGTTCAAGGAATGGTTCCAGGCCTTCGCCCAGGCGGCGGGTGCGACCCTGCACGTGGAAAACCTGTACGGCGAGAACAACCACCATATCGTCGAAAGCTGTTACAAGGGCCTGGCGCGTTCGCTGCGCGAAGCGGCCACCATCGATCCGCGCAAGGCCGATGCCGTGCCCTCGACCAAGGGCACGCTGGGCGGCTCGTTGTAAGGGCTGGCTTGCGTTGATCCTGCCCCTTCCGTCTGGGGCATAGCCATACGAAACGAAGTTTCCATGCGTGTTTTCACCGTTCACCTTCGCCGTCACGGCCTGGACCCGGAACAGGATGTCCGCCTGATCAAGGAAGGCTTCTCCTGGCCGGCGTTCCTGTTCACCTTTCTGTGGGCGCTGTGGCACCGCATGTGGTGGCTGGCGCTGGGCCTGTTCGTGATCACCACGGCGGCGGGCATGGCGGTGGAATTCCTGCTGCCCGATCCCGTGGCGGGGGGTGCGGTGCTGCTCGCCCTGTATGTGGCGATCGGCATGCTGGGCAATGATCTGATGCGCCGTCATCTGGCCGCGGCGGGCTTTGCCGACCAGGGACCTGTCTGCGCCAAGGACCGGGACGAAGCGCTTTACCGCTATCTCGACAGCGACCCGGCCCTGGCCCGGGAAATGGCCCGCGACCTTGCCGGCGCCGGCGGGCGCGGCTGACGGGGGCGGGCATGACCATCGCGCTGATCGATTACGGGTCGGGAAACCTGCGTTCCGCCGCCAAGGCGTTCGAACGCGTGCTGGGCGAATTGGGGCGGGCCGATACGGTCGCCGTGACCGCCGACCCGGACGTGGTCGCCAAGGCCGACCGCGTGGTTTTGCCCGGGGTGGGCGCGTTCGGCGATTGCCGGGCCGGGGTTGCGGCCCTGGACGGCATGATGGAAGCCCTGAACGAAGCGGTCATGATTCGCGCCCAGCCGTTCCTGGGTATCTGCGTCGGCATGCAATTGATGGCCTCCAAGGGCTTCGAATTCGGCGAAACCCCCGGGTTCGGCTGGATTCCGGGCGAGGTTCAGCCCCTGCGCCCGGTCGAGGAAGGGCTTAAGATCCCGCATATGGGCTGGAACGAACTGTTCTGGGTCGGCTATGAAGAACATCCGGTGATGGCGGGGCTGGGGGCCGGGCAGCACGCCTATTTCGTCCATTCTTATTTCGTCATGCCGGAAGACGCGGCCCATATCCTGGCCGTGACCGATTACGGCGGGCCGGTAACGGCCGCCATCGGCCGCGATAACCTGTTCGGAACCCAGTTTCATCCCGAGAAAAGCCAGGGCGTGGGGCTTAAGCTCATTCAGAACTTCCTGAATTGGAAGCCTTGAGTTTTTAAGATAACCACAGAGGCACAGAGACGGTGAGAAGAAAAAATGAGAGTAAGCTTATGTTGATGTCGCCCGGGCACGCCCTGCCGTTGATGAAAAACGCGGTCACCTCACCGCCTCACTGTCTCTGTGGTTCAATCTTCTTTCTTGGACGACGGGGGATGATGAAAGGGGCGCGGTCGGCATGATTTTCTTTCCCGCCATCGACCTCAAGGACGGCCAATGCGTGCGCCTGTATCAGGGCGACATGGACAAGGCGACGGTGTTTTCCGACGATCCGGCGGCCCAGGCCAAGGTGTTTCAGAATGCCGGCTGTGAATGGGTCCATTTGGTTGATCTTAATGGCGCGTTCGAAGGAAAGCCGGTGAACGGTGCTGCCGTGAACGGCATTCTGGATGCCCTGGACATCCCCGTACAGCTGGGCGGCGGCATCCGCACCATGGCGACGATCGACGATTGGCTGGCGCGCGGCGTGCGTCGGGTGATTTTGGGGACAGTAGCGCTGACCGACCCGGATCTGGTGATCGCCGCCTGCAAGGCCCATCCGGGCCGGGTCGCCGTGGGCATCGATGCGCGCGACGGGCGGGTCGCGGTCGAAGGCTGGGCCGAAGTGTCGGAAATGACGGCGTTGGATCTGGCCAAACGGTTCGAAGACGCGGGCGTGGCGGCGATCATCTTCACCGACATCGGGCGCGACGGGGTCATGCAGGGCCCCAATCTGGAGGCGACGATCGACATGGCCCGCGCGGTTTCGATCCCGGTGATCGCCTCGGGCGGGGTGTCGTCCATGGCCGATTTGCAGGCCCTGAAGGATGCCGGCGGCGGCTTGCTGGAAGGCGTGATTTCGGGCCGCGCCGTCTATGACGGCAAGATCGATCTTTCTGCCGCCGTCACTCTGTTGAAGGACGCGGCGTAAGGGTCATGTTGAAATCCCGGGTCATTCCCTGTCTCGACGTCAACGAAGGCCGCGTGGTCAAGGGCGTCAATTTCGTCGACCTGGTCGATGCGGGCGATCCCGTGGAACAGGCCCGGGTCTATGACGCCGCCGGGGCGGACGAGCTGACCTTCCTCGACATCACCGCCAGCCACGAAAACCGCGACACCATTTTCGACGTGGTCGCGCGCACGGCCGAACAGTGTTTCATGCCGCTGACCGTGGGCGGCGGGGTGCGTACGGTGGACGACATCCGCAAGCTGCTATTGGCCGGGGCCGACAAGGTCTCGATCAATACCGCCGCCGTGCACAACCCGGATTTCGTCAAGGAAGCTTCGGAAAAGTTCGGCGCGCAATGCATCGTGGTCGCGGTCGACGCCAAGCGGGTCGATGCCGCGACGCGCGAACCCGCGCCCGACGGCACCCGGTTCGAGATTTTCACCCATGGCGGGCGCAAGCCGACCGGCATCGAATGCATTTCCTGGGCGGAAAAGATGGCCGATCTGGGGGCCGGGGAAATCCTGCTGACCTCCAGGGACCGGGACGGCACCAAGAACGGCTTTGATCTGGCGCTGACCCGTGCCGTCGCCGATGCCGTGCCGATCCCGGTGATCGCCTCGGGCGGGGTCGGCAATCTGGATCATCTGGTCGAAGGCGTGACCGAAGGCCATGCCTCGGCCGTGCTGGCGGCCTCGATCTTTCACTTCGGCACCTATTCCATCCAAGAGGCCAAGGCGCATATGCTGGCGAAGGGGGCCCCCGTTCGGATCGAATAGGGGCGAACAGGCGGCACCGCCGCCGCAAGAGGAAGCGCATCATGACCCATACACTCGACACGTTGTTCGCGACCATCGAAAGCCGCAAGGGTGCGGACCCGGAAACCAGCTATACGGCCAAGCTGTTCCATGGCGGCGCACCCCTGATCGCGCGCAAGCTGGGCGAGGAAGCGGTCGAAACCGCCGTCGCAGCCCTGACCGAGGACAAGACCTCGGTCGCCAAGGAAAGCGCCGACGTGCTGTACCATCTGCTTGCCCTGTGGGCCGAGCTGGGGATCGTCCCTCAGGACGTCTGGGATGAATTGGACCGCCGCACCGGCCAATCGGGGATCGAGGAAAAAGCCGGCCGCAAAAGCTAGGACACGGAGACCAACACATATGGCCTACGACAAAGACAACATCTTCGCCAAGATCATCCGCGGCGAAATCCCCTGTGACACGGTTTACGAAGACGACCATGTGCTGGCCTTCAAGGACATCCAGCCGCAGCGCAATGTCCATGTTCTGGTCATCCCCAAGGGTCCATACGAAGACATGACCGCCTTTGCCCAACAGGCCAGCGAGGCGGAAATCGTCGCCTATACCCGGGCCATCGGAAAGATCGCCGAAAAACTGGGCGTGGACGGCGACGGCTACCGCCTGATCGCCAACACGGGCGAAAACGGCCATCAGGAAGTCCCCCACCTGCATTGCCATATCGTCGGCGGCGAGCCCGTCGGGCCGATGTTGAAGAAGAGATAACGCAAAACCCAGGGCCGCGGGCCGAACATTGAGATGCGCGGATTGGTTGGCCCGTCTTAGTTGCGGATTCCGGCTGAGCCCTGGCGCCCCGGCGCCATGCGCCGGAAACTGAGCGCCTCCGCCACATGGATGCGCCCCACCCCGTCCGACCCGTTCATATCCGCCAGCGTGCGCGCCACGCGCAGCACCCGGTGATAACCTCGGGCCGACAGGCCGATGCGGTCGGCGGCTTCGACCAACAGTTTGCGCCCGGCGTCATCGGGCCGGGCCACGCGGTCGAGCAGCTCACCGTCGGCTTGGGCGTTGGTGCGGATGCCCTTATCCAGATGGTCGCGGTAACGGTCCCGTTGAACGGCGCGGGCGGCGGCGACGCGGGCCGCGACCTGGGCCGTGCCTTCCGTTGGAGGCGGCAGGTCCAAATCGAACGGGCTGACCGCCGGGACGTCCAAATGAATGTCGATGCGGTCGAACAGGGGCCCGGAAATGCGGCCCTGATAATCCTCGGCACAGCGGGGGGCTTTGGAGCATGCCTGGGACGGGTCGTCCAGATAGCCGCAGCGGCAGGGGTTCATGGCCGCCACCAGCTGAAAGCGCGCCGGATAGGTGACATGGGCATTGGCCCGGGCGATGGCGGCGCGGCCGGTTTCCAAGGGCTGGCGCAGGCTTTCCAGGGTGGCCCGCTGGAATTCCGGCAGTTCGTCCAAAAACAGCACGCCCAAATGGGCAAGCGAAACCTCACCGGGCCGGGCGCGCAGCCCGCCGCCGACCAGGGCCGGCAGCGAGGCGGAATGGTGCGGGTCGCGAAACGGCCGGATGCGCGACAGGGTGCCGCCCGACAGCATGCCGGCCAAGCTCTGCACCATGGAGATTTCCAAAATTTCTTCGCTCTCGAGCGGCGGCAGCAGGCCCGGCAGACGCTGCGCCAGCATGGACTTGCCCGACCCGGGCGGCCCGATCATCAACAGGTTATGGCCGCCGCTGGCCGCGATCTCCAACCCGCGCTTGGCGGTTTCCTGGCCCTTGATGTCGGCCAGGTCGGGGTAGGGGGCCGTGTCTTCGGCGACGGGGCGTTCGGGCGGGCCCAGAACCTGCACCCCCTTGAAATGATTGACCAGGGACAGAAGGCTCGCGGGTGCCAGGATGTCCGACCCCCCGGCCCAGGTCGCTTCGCCGCCCTGTGCGGCCGGACAGATCAACCCTAAGTCCCGGGCGTTGGCATGCAGGGCCGCGGGCAGCACGCCGGCTACCGGGGCAAGCGTGCCGTCCAACCCCAGTTCGCCCAGGGCCAGATAACGCGCCATGTCGTCCGCCGGCAAAACATCCATGGCGGTCAGCAGGGCCAATGCGATGGGCAGGTCGAAATGGCTGCCTTCTTTCAACACGTCGGCGGGGGCCAGGTTGACGGTGATGCGTTTGGGCGGCAGGGCCAAGCCCATGGCGTGGAGAGAGGCCCGCACCCGTTCGCGGCTTTCGGCCACGGCCTTGTCCGGCAGGCCGACCACGGAAAAGGCGGGCAGGCCGCCCGCCATCTGGACCTGTACGTCCACGTCCAGCACGTCGATGCCCTGAAAGGCAGCAGTGGCAATGCGCGCAACCATGGCGATGCGGGCCTTCTCCTCGTTCGGTTGCATAAGAAAAGCCCGAATCAAGAAAAAGGGGAAGCCTGTTTGCGCCGAAATCGTTTGCCGGGCAAGCTGGCGGGGAAGCCGGGACGGATGCCCGGGCTATTTGCGCGCGCGCGCGGCCGGTTTTTTCAGGTTGCGGTCCCACAGCTTGAACAGTTTGTCCCAGGCCGCTTCGGCCTGAACCGGGGCATGGGCCAGGCGTTCGGCGAACTGAAAGCCGTGCTGCGTGCCCTTGGGCTGTTCGATGGTCGCCTTGACGCCGGTTTTCTTGACGGCCCGTTTCAAGGCCGTAATCGTTTGCTGCGGCACATGGGCATCCGTTTCCGCGAAGATGAACAGCAGCTCACCCTGAACCTTATCCAGCAGCAGATGGGGTGAATCATCCTGGTCGGTCACGATGCCGACCCCGTACATGGACGCCGCCGCCTTGATGCACGTGGGGAAACGCCCGGCCACGGTGACGATGTAGCGTCCGCTCATGCAATGGCCGACGCAGCCCACGGGCCCGGCTGCAACCTCGCCCTGGGCGTCCAGGAAATTGAGAATTCCCGCCGTATCGTCGGCCACGTCCGCGTTGGTCAGCGAATCCATGGCGGCCCGCCACACGTTGGTCATGGCTTCCGTGCGGCGCGAATTGTCGAGCCTGAGCGTGCCCAGGCGGTAATACATATCCGGCAGAATGCAGTAATAGCCCGCCTTGGCGATGCGCCGCGCCATGTTGCAGAGCTCTTCGCGGAAGCCGGGGGCATCCATGTAGAAGATGACGGCCGGCACCGGGGTGTCGGCGGCCGTTTCCGGCCAGGCGCAGAACGCGGGCATGCGCCCGAACTTGGTGGTGACCTCGACTATGGCTTCCTTGAGCGCCATCGTTTCCTCCCTTTGGATATTTCCGTATTTGATCAGAGTTTCGCCTCGATGGCGTCCCAGATGTCGCTTTCCAGGCAGACCCCGTCGAACCGGTTGATTTCCTGCAGGCCCGTGGGCGAGGTCACGTTGATTTCCGTGAGGTAGCCGCCGATCACGTCGATGCCCACGAAGATCAGGCCGCGGGCCTTGAGCTCGGGCGCCAGGGCGGCGCAGATCTCACGCTCGCGTTCAGTCAATTCCGATTTCAGGGGCCGGCCGCCGACATGCATGTTGGACCGGGATTCCCCCGCCGCCGGCACCCGGTTGACGGCACCGGCGACGGCGCCGTCGATCAGGATGATGCGTTTGTCGCCCGCCCGCACGTCCTTCAGGTAGGCCTGCACGATGACCGGCTCGCGGAACATTTCCGTGAACATTTCCAGCAATGAATTCAGGTTCTCGTCGCCGGGCGTGATGTGGAACACCCCGGCCCCGCCGTTGCCGTACAGCGGCTTGACGATGATGTCCTTGTGTTCCTTGCGGAAGGCCAGGATGTCGTCGCGGTTGGTGGCGATCAGGGTCGGCGGCATGAACTGGGCAAAGCGGGTGACGAACAGTTTTTCGGGCGCGTTGCGGACCTCGGCCGGGTTGTTGACCACCAGGGTTTCGGGGTGGACCATCTCCAGCAAATGGGTCGCGGTGATGTAGGACATGTCGAACGGCGGGTCCTGGCGCATCAGCACGACGTCCACGTCGGCCAGGTTGACCGCCTGCTTTTCCCCCAGGGTGAAATGATTGTCGGCTTCGCGCCGCACCTCCAGGGGCTGGGTCCAGGCCATGACCTTGCCGTGCTGGTAGGACAAATCGCCCGGCAGAAAATGCAGCAGCTTGTGTCCGCGCTTCTGTGCCTCCAGCGCCAGCACGAAGGTGCTGTCGCCGTTGATGTCGACGGAGGACACATGGTCCATCTGGATGGCCACGGTAAGCGCCATGAACGGTCCTTTCAGATCGGCCGATGAAGGAGAGCGGGGCAGGGGGCGGCCGGCCCCCGGGGATTAATCCGACTGGGGGTTAATTTAGCTTGGCCTTCAATTCCTGCAACAGCAAGGACGCTTCATAGCCGTTTTCCTCGCCGGGGGCGCGCTTGAGATATTCCTCCAGGGCCGCGACCGCGCTGGCGAAACGCTCCAGCCGGGCGTTGACGATCCCGGCTTCGCGCCACAGATGCCCGGCATCGGGTGCGATCATCAACATCAGATCGACCGTATCGGCGGCGGCCGACAATTCGCCGCGCTGCATCTGGCGCACGCGGATGTTGTCTTCCAGACGCAGCACGACTTGGCGGGCCGTCATTTCCGAAAGATAGCGGGGGTGCAATTCGGCCTCGGCCCCGGCCATGGTTTTCAGCATGGCCCGCAGTTCGGGCGGCGTCAGTTCGCGAGCCCCCTCGAACAGGTCCAGGATCATGCGCTCGCCCGCATCCTGCAGGCGGACCAGAAATCGGCCCGGAAAATCCAGGCCGACCATGTCCCAGCCCAGGCGGCGGCAGGCCTCGATATAAATCACGCCCAGGGCGACCGGCAGGCCGCGCCGGGTGTCGATCACGCGGGCCATGTTGGCCGCGTCCAGGTCTTCGAACACGCTTTCGTTGCCGCCGTATCCGTAGCGCCGGTCGATCACCTGAACCAGGGCTTCGTGCTTCAGGGCCAAGGGCGTTTCGCCCGGTCCGGCGTAATCGGCGATCTCGCTTGCAAGCCGTTCAAGATGCCGCTCATAGGGCCCGGGGTTCAGGCCCGGCTGCCGCGCCGCCGCCAGGTACAGCGCGCTTGACAGCATGGGAAAGTCGTCGTCCGGCGCCGCACCGATGGCGCGCAGCATTTCGCGCACGCTGTCTTCCAGGTCCAGGCCTTTTTCCTTGGTTCGTTCGATCACGGGTCAGGAGGCCTTTTTTCCGTCGGCGGGTTTGGGGTCGGAAGGCTTGGATTGTTCCGCCGGTTTGATGCGCACATGGCTGATCACGTCGCGCACCCGCGACACGGCGCGGGCATGGCCCAGCACGCGGTTGAGTTCCGTCTGGCTTTGCGCCGCGCCGATCAGGTAGACCACCGCGTTTTCCGTCTCGATGATGTAGTTGATGGTCTGCACGTCCTTGTCGAAGGTCAGCTTGGTGGTCAGCTGCGCGGAAATCCAACTGTCGACCGCGGCGTCGGTGACCGATCCCTCGCCCACGCCCAATTCGTTGATGACTTCTTCGATGCCTTCGACCTGCCAGGCCAGACGCACGGCGGTGGCGCGGATATCCTCGGACTTGACCTTGCCGGTCAACAGGGCGCGCCGGTTGTAAACCTTGACGCTGCCGTCGACGGCCAGAGTGTCGCCCGTTTCCAAATCATAATTCAGCCATTTGCCGCGTACCTTCGTCGCCAAGGCGGCATCGCGGGCGACGCCCTGAACCCCCCGATCATCCATGGCGGCAACGCCGACCGTGGCACCGGCGCCCACGGCGGCCCCCACACAGCCGGCAAGGCCGGCGGTCAGAACCGCGGCGGCCAATGCCTGAAACAGCAGAGGCCGGGATCGCCGGGTGTGGGAATGAGAGCCGCCAAGGGGGCGGACGGGGCAGGGCGCATTCAATGGGTCGGTCATGACGGTGCAATCTCCTCCAATTGATGGACCCCGGTCGGCGCGCATTCTAACGCCGCAGCTGTCCGGCGACAAATATCCGGCGGGGTGACCGGGGCCGGGGACGGAAAGCTTAAGCCGGAATATGCGGATTTCATGGCGCCGTGGTCAGGGGAGGCCGGGCCGCCAGGCATCCTTCAAATGGCTGAACCGCCACCCCCGACCCAGGGCGATCAGATCGAATCGCCAGTCAAGCCCGGCCAGATCGGGCCGGGTACGGACGAAGGCTTCGGCCGCCCGCGTGATGCGGGCCTGCTGGCGGGGTGTCAGGGCATGGCGGCCCGCATTCAGGGAAGCCCGGGCCTTGACCTCGATAAACACCAGGGTGCGGCCTTTTGCCGCGATCAGGTCGATTTCGCCGGCCGGCGTGCGGGCGCGCCGCGCGATGATGCGGTATCCCTTCAGGCGCAACCAAAAAGCGGCCCGACTTTCCGCCCCCCGGCCCTGCGTTTCCGCGCGCTTTCGGTCTTCGGTCGATGTCGCCATCAGGCCCCCGTTCCGGACGTTTCCCGGTCAGCCTTTTTAAGCGCCAGGGCGCGGTCGTAAACGGCCTTGCGGGCGACCCCGGTGGTGGTCGAAACCTCGGCCACGGCATCCTTCACGGACCCGCGGGCGAGGGCTTCGCGCAAAAGATCGTCCAGTTCGGCCTCGGTCGGGGCTTCGGTGTTTTCGGGCGGGCCGACGGCGACGCAGATCTCGCCCTTGGGCGCACCTGCCTGGGCGTAATGGGCCGCCAATTCATCCAGGGAGCCCCGGCGGACTTCTTCGAACTTCTTGGTCAGCTCGCGCGCCACGGCGGCGGGCCGGTCGCCCAGAACCTGGGCCATGTCGGCCAGCGATGCGGCCAGCCTGGGGGCGGATTCCATGAACACCAGGGTCGCGGGCACGGCGGCGATCTCGCTTAAGGCCGTGCGCCGGGCCGCCCCTTTGGCGGGCAGGAAGCCCTGAAAAAAGAACCGGTCCGTGGGCAGGCCCGATAGGGTCAGTGCCATCAGGGGCGCGGAAGGGCCGGGGATGGCGGTGACGTCCAGGCCGGCGTCGACGCAGTCGGCGACAAGCTTGTAGCCCGGATCCGACACCAAGGGCGTGCCGGCATCGGATACCAATGCCACGCTTCCGCCGTTTTTGATCTGCTCAATGATCTGGGGTCGGCGGCGCTGGGCGTTGTGGTCGTGATAAGCGGTCAGTTTGGCGGCGATGCCCAAGCGTTTCAGGAAGGGGCCGGTGACCCGGGTGTCTTCGCAGGCGACCGTGTCGGCCCGGCCCAGAATGTCCCGCGCCCGGTCGCTGATGTCTCCGGCGTTGCCGATGGGTGTCGAGACCAGATAGAGTGCGGCCTTCAACGGGGCGCCGTTCGGTGCCCGGGGGTCATCGGCATCATTCTCCGGCGGATTATTGGATGAACAGGTCATTCGCGTTTAACGCCCTTATGTGTCCGGCACGGGTTGCGGTGCTTCCGGCAACGGCCCTGGTCATGCTGGCCCTGGTCGTGCTGCCCTTGCTGGGTGCGTGTCAATCTTCGCCATTCGGCGGGCTTAATCAAGGCGGCAAGACATCTTCGGGCACGCCGAGCCGGCCCGTGATCTCCGGCCCGCGCACACCGCCGCCGCCGACCTATGCGGTCACGCCGGTGCCCCGCCCCGCCCCGCCGCCGTTGACGCAGCCGGAACAATCGGCGCAGCCGCAAACCACCACGATCACCGCGCCGGACGACGGCAAGGTGCGGGTGGCGTTGCTGTTGCCGCTGTCGGGGGCCGGGGCCGGTGTCGGCCAGGCCATGCTGAACGCGGCGCAGATGGCGCTGTTTTCCTTCGCCGACGACAACTTCACGCTGCTGACCCACGACACGCGCGGCACGCCCGAAGGGGCGGCCGAGGCGGCGCAGCTTGCCATCGGTGACGGGGCCGGGCTGATCATGGGGCCGCTGCTGGCGGCCAATGTGCGCGAAGCGGCATCCGTGGCGCGACAGGCCGGGGTGCCGATCATCGCCTTTTCATCGGATCGCACCGTGGCCGGCAACGGGGTCTATACCCTGGGATTCCTGCCCCGGGCCCAGGTCACCCGGGTGATCGAATTCGCCCGCGGGCGCGGCGTGACCCGATTCGCGGCCCTGGCGCCGGACAATGCCTATGGCCGCACGGTACTGGATGCCTTCAAAGCGGCGGTCGGGCGCAGCGGCGGCGAAATCGCGCGGTTGGAAGTCTACAGCCCGGACGCCGATGATTTTTCCGCCGTGGTCCGTGACCTGGCCGATTACGAATTCCGCCGCCAGACGTTGCTGGACCAGCGCAAGGAGCTTGAAGGCAAGGAAGACGAGGTGTCGAAAGCGGCCCTGGCGCGGCTTGAAACCTTGCAGACCATGGGCGACCTGCCTTATGACGCCCTGCTGGTTGCCGACGGCGGCAAGCGCTTGCAGGCCATCGCGGCCCTGCTGCCGTTCTATGACATCGACCCCAACAAGGTCCGCATGCTGGGCACGGGGCAATGGGACGAGCCGGGCATCGGGGCGGAACCGGCCCTGGTCGGCGGCTGGTACGCGGCCCCGCCGCCGGGCCCGCGCGCCGGGTTCGAAAAGGAATACAAGGACATATACGGCGAGGCTCCGCCGCGCCTGGCGACCATCGCCTATGACGCGGCGGCCCTGGCATCCGTTCTGGCGCAGCTTCCCGGCCCCGACCGGTTCACGGCCGAACTGATCGCCAATGCCAACGGGTTTTCCGGACGGGACGGAATTTTCCGGTTCCTTGCGGACGGTACGTCGGAACGGGGACTTGCGGTTCTGCAGGTCCGCCAGCGCGACGCCATCGTGATCGATAAGGCGCCCGCGACCTTCCAGGCCATTACCAACTGACGCATCGGTGTTGGCTGGCTGGCCATTCGGCCGGTTGGATCATTCCTCCGCCAAAAGTGACGCGAGCAGGCTGTTGAGCCGCAGGCGCCCCGCGTCGGTGGCGCGCAAGGTGGTTTCGTCCAGTTCCACATAACCCGCCCCCACGGCGTAGGACAGCCGGGCCGGGTTCATCAGGTCGAGAACCTCAGCCCCCGTTTGCCGCCCGAACCGCGCGCGGTCGATCCCTTCGGCCAGCCGCAGGCCCATGATGACCCGCTCCTCCGCCCGGTCGCCGGTGTCGAGCGGGCGGCGCTTGGCCGTGCCGTGGCCTTTTTGTTCGACCAGTGTCAGCCAGCGGTCCGGATTGTGGATCTGATGGGTGCCGAAATCCCGCACCTGTCCGTCCGCATCGGCCAAGGCCAGGCGCCCATGGGCGCCCGGGCCCGCGCCGACATAATCCCAGCCGCGCCAGATGTTCAGGTTATGGCGGCATTCGTGGCCGGGCCGTGCGTGGTTGGAAATTTCGTATGCCGGCAGGCCCGCCGTGGTCAGGACATCCTGGGTGATGTCGAACAGTTCCGCCCCCCGGTCGCCGTCGGCGGCCTGGACGCCGTCTTTATGGAACGGGGTGCCGGGCTCGATCGTCAGTTGATAGAACGACAGATGCGGCCCGGCGAAAGACAGGCCTTCCGTCAGCTCTTTATGCCAGGAAGCTTTGGTTTGGTCGGGTCTTGCATAAATAAGATCAAACGAGAACTCTTGGAAATAACGGGCCGCACCGGCCAGGGCCCGGCGCGCGGCCTGGGCGTCGTGGCGCCGGCCCAATTGGCGCAGGGCGTCGTCGTCGAAAGATTGCACGCCCAGCGACAGGCGGGTTACCCCGGCATCTTTCAGGTCCGGGAACAGGGCGATTTCCGCGCTCGACGGGTTGGCTTCCAGGCTGATTTCCAGATCGGGTGCCGTGGCCCACAGGCGTTTGATGCCGTCGATCACGGCGGCGACCGTCCCGGGCTGCATCAGCGACGGGGTGCCGCCGCCGAAAAACACCGATGTGACGGTGCGTTCCGACGTGTCTTCGGTGTAATGGGCCAGGTCCTGGACCAGGGCGCGGGCCCAGCGGTCCTGATCCACGCCTTGGGCGACATGGCTGTTGAAATCGCAATAAGGGCATTTGGATTCGCAGAACGGCCAATGCACATAGACGCCGAAGGCCGGCGTGGTGGGATCGGCGGCAGGATTGCCGGTCGGGCCGGCCGCGTCGGGGGAAGGGGCCGTCATCGACCCGTGCCCGCTAGCCCTGGCCCTGGAAACAGGCCGCGACCAGTTGCTCGAAGGCATGGGCGCGGTGGCTGATCCGGTGCTTGGCGGGGGGGTCCATCTCGGCGAAGGTGATGAAATAGCCGTTGGGCTGGAACATGGGGTCGTAGCCGAAGCCCTTATCGCCCGTGGGCGGCCAGATCAGGGTGCCGTCGACCCGGCCTTCGAACACCTCTTCGTGCCCATCCGGCCAGACCAGCGCCAGGGCGCAGACGAAATGGGCCTTGCGGTTTTCCGATTCCAGAACCAGCTCCCAAACCCGTTCCATGGCGGTGGTGAAGTTCTTGTCGGGGCCGGCCCAGCGCGCCGAATGAATGCCGGGGGCGCCCCCCAGGGCATCCACGGCCAGGCCCGAATCGTCGGCCAAAGCCGGCAGGTTCGCGGCCTGGGCCGCCGCGCGCGCCTTGATCAGGGCGTTGGCGCGGAAGCTGTCGCCGTCTTCGACCGGCTCGGCCAGGCCCAATTCCCCGGCCGAGGTCGCATCGACCCCGAAGGGCGCGACAAGGTCCTGGATCTCGCGCAGTTTGCCCGGGTTATGGGTGGCGATGACCAGGCGGTCTTCGGTAAAGGCCCGGGCCATGGGGCTAGCCTTCCAGCCCGATGGCTTTGCGCTGGATGGCGCAAAGCTCTTCCACGCCCTTGCGGGCCAGGGCCATCAGGCCGTCGAATTGTTGGGGCGAAAAGGGTTCTTCCTCGGCCGTGCCCTGGATTTCCACGATTCCGCCGCGCCCGGTCAGCACGAAATTGGCATCGGCCTGGGCGTTGGAATCCTCGGCATAGTCCAGGTCCAGGACCTCCGTGCCTTTGAAGATGCCGCAGCTGATGGCGGCGATTTGATCGATCAGCGGCACGGTCTTGAGCAGGCCCAGATCGACACAGCGTTGCAGCGCCAGATGAAGCGCCACGTAAGACCCCGTAATCGCCGCCGTGCGGGTGCCGCCGTCGGCCTGGATCACGTCGCAGTCCAGGCGCACCTGCATTTCGCCGAGCGCCGCCAAATCCGTGATCGCCCGCAGGGAGCGCCCGATCAGGCGTTGGATTTCCTGGGTCCGGCCCGATTGGCCGCCGCGCGCGGCTTCGCGGTTGGTGCGGCTGTGGGTCGAACGTGGCAGCATGCCGTATTCGGCGGTAACCCATCCCTTGCCTGAATCGCGCATCCAGCCGGGCACGCGTTCTTCCACCGTGGCGGCACATAATACGTGCGTTTCCCCGAAACGCGCCATGCACGACCCTTCGGCGTATTTGGCGTAACCCGGTTCCAGCACGATCTCGCGCAATTGATCGGCGGCGCGGCCCGATGGTCTCATTCAGTCGTCTCCTAAAGGATGGTCATATTAATTGGATCGGCACACTAGCCCTCGCCCCGGCCCCGGTAAACCCGGCAATTCGGCCAGGGTCGGCCCGCATCGGCGGGTATGGTGTCCGACCAGGGAAAGCCTGCCAGGCATTGCACTCCCATGACGCGGAGACTAAATTCCGCCCAAGCTTGAAATTTCGCTGCAACCCTGCCCGTAACCTGATCGAGACAAGGCACCGACCGAACGCCATGATCGAGGAATTGAACGACCGTTCGCGCCAGATTTTCCGGGAAATCGTCGAAAGCTTCGTCGAGACCGGGGAACCCGTGGGCTCGCGCACTCTGGCGCGGCGCCTGCCGGTCACGCTGTCCTCCGCGACGGTGCGCAACGTCATGGCCGATCTTGAAGACATGGGCCTGCTGTTTTCACCCCATACTTCGGCCGGGCGCCTGCCCACGGAATCAGGCCTTCGGCTGTATGTCGACGGTCTGCTGGAAGTCGGCAACCTGACCGAGGACGAGCGCGCCAACATCAAAAGCCAATGCGCCGGCACGTCCAGTTCCGTCGAAGGATTGCTGGAACAGGCCACGCAGACGCTTTCGGGCCTGGCCAACTGCGCGTCTCTGGTGGTGGCACCCAAGACCGAAAGCCCGTTGAAGCACATCGAATTCGTGCACTTAAGCCCCGGCCGCGCCCTGGTCATCCTGGTCACGGAATCGGGCGTGGTCGAAAACCGCATCATGGAAATCCCGGCCGACCTGCCGGCTTCGGCCCTGGTCCAGGCGACCAATTATCTGTCGGCCAAGCTGGTCGGGCGTAATATTTCCGATGCTCATGAACACATCATGAAAGAGCTGGAAACCCAGCGCGCGGAACTGGACGAGCTGACCGCGCGGCTGGTCGAAGGCGGGCTTGCCACCTGGGCCGGCGGTGACAGCGGTGCCGGCGGCTCGCTGATCGTGCGCGGCCAGGCCAACCTGTTGCAGGACGTGACCCTGGTGTCCGATTTGGAACGTATCCGCGGCCTGTTTTCAGCCCTGGAAACCAAGGAGCAGATGCTGCGCATTCTCTCCATGGCGGACCATGCCGACGGCGTGCAGATCTTCATCGGCGCCGACAACACGCTGTTCAATCTGTCGGGCTGCGCCATGGTGGTGCGGTCCTACCGCAACGAACAGCAGCAGATCATCGGCGCGGTCGGCGTGATCGGCCCGCAGCGCATGAACTATTCACGCATCATCCCCATGGTCGATTACACCGCCGATCTGATCGGCGGCTATATCGGCGCCGGCCGCGGCCGCTGATCCCAACGCCCCCGCCGGACTGAATGAACCTGAACGAAGGAATACCCATGTCGGAAAGCAAACCCGAACAAACGCAAGACACGCCCGCCGAGGACGCGGCGGCCCCGGCAGATAACGCAGCCCCTGACGGCGCGGTTTCCGATGGCGCGGCCCCCGAAGGGGCGCCGGAACAGCCCGCACCGGACGGCAACGGTGACGCTCCGCCCGAAGGCGAGGCGCCGATTCCGTCCATGACGGCCGATGCGCAAGAGGCCGATCCGGCCGCCCGCATCGCCGAGCTGGAAGCCCAGGTCGCGGAAGCCAACGACCGTACCCTGCGCGCCCTGGCCGAGGCCGAAAACGTGCGCCGCCGGGCCGAGCGCGATAAACAGGATGCCTCCAAATACGCGATCGCGTCCTTCGCCCGTGAAATTCTTTCGGTCGGCGACAACCTGCGCCGTGCCTTGGACAGCATCGATGCCGAGGCCCGCAAATCATCCGAGGCCGTGGAAACCCTGGTCACCGGGGTCGAAATGACGGAACGGGATCTGATTTCAGCGCTGGAGCGGTCGGGCATCACGCGCATCGATCCCTTGGGGGAGCGGTTCGATTCCAACGCTCATGAAGCCCTGTTCGAAATTCCCGATGAAAGCAAACCCCAGGGCACGGTCGCCCAGGTGATCGAGGTCGGCTATATCCTCAACGACCGCCTGCTGCGCCCGGCCAAGGTCGGCGTGACCAAGGGCGGGCCCAAGCCCGAACCCGTGGCCCCGGCGGCGGCGGGCGGCGACGACGCGGCCCAGGGCGGCGACGGAAACAAGGCTTATGAGCAGGGCGGACAGAATGCCGGCGGCCAGGTGAACGAGGAACTTTGACGGCCCGATGTGAACGGGCCCGCCGGGACAAGGGGCAAAGCCCCCGGAAACCCGGGAGAATTTATACTTTTGACTGGGTTGCGGCGGCCGCCGCATCCGCATATATAACCCGCGAACCGTAATGGTCTTTGAACGCGGTTTTGGCAGGAGCCTGTTAACCCTGGCCATGTAGGGTGGCGGTCGGACGCTTTTCATCCAGCCGGGCATGGGTTAAGCAGCACCTGAAACAGGAATGGAAGTCGCGGTCGGGCGCCGTAATCGGGCCCAGGGACGGCTTGCCGGAATGAAAGGACTGAAAAATGAGTAAGGTTATCGGTATCGATTTGGGCACCACGAACTCCTGCGTCGCCGTTATGGACGGCAAGGACGCCAAGGTGATCGAAAACTCGGAAGGGGCCCGCACCACGCCCTCCATGGTGGCGTTTTCGGACGGCGGCGAACGCCTGACGGGCCTGCCGGCCAAGCGCCAGGCGGTGACCAATCCGGAAAACACACTGTTCGCCATCAAGCGCCTGATCGGGCGGCGGTACGAAGACAAGACCGTCGAAAAGGACAAGAAGCAGGTTCCCTATGCCATCGTGAAGGGGGACAACGGCGACGCCTGGGTCGAGGTCGAGGGCTCCAAGTACAGCCCGTCACAGATTTCCGCCTTCATCCTGCAGAAGATGAAGGAAACGGCCGAAAGCTATTTGGGTGAACCGGTCTCGCAGGCCGTGATCACCGTGCCGGCCTATTTCAACGACAGTCAGCGCCAGGCCACCAAGGACGCGGGCAAGATCGCCGGGCTTGAGGTGCTGCGCATCATCAACGAGCCGACGGCGGCGGCCCTGGCTTACGGCCTGGATAAAAAGGAATCCGGCGTCATCGCGGTCTATGACCTTGGCGGCGGGACCTTCGACGTGTCCGTGCTGGAAATCGGCGACGGCGTGTTCGAGGTCAAATCCACCAACGGCGATACCTTCCTGGGCGGCGAAGACTTCGACCAGCGCGTGGTCGATTACCTGGCCGACGAATTCAAAAAGGAAAACGGCATCGACCTGCGCGAGGACAAATTGGCCCTGCAGCGTCTGAAGGAAGCCGGCGAAAAGGCCAAGATCGAGCTGTCGTCGACGACCCAGACCGAGGTCAACCTGCCGTTCATCACGGCCGACCAGTCGGGGCCCAAGCACCTGAACATCAAGCTGACCCGCGCCAAGCTGGAAACCCTGGTCGAAGATCTGGTCGAGCGCACCATCGAGCCCTGCAAGAAGGCGCTCAAGGATGCGGGCCTGAAGGCTTCGGAAATCGACGAGGTCATCCTGGTCGGCGGTATGACCCGCATGCCGCAGGTCCACAAGATCGTGAAGGATTTCTTCGGCCGCGAACCCCACAAGGGCGTCAACCCGGACGAAGTGGTGGCACTGGGTGCCGCCATTCAGGGCGGCGTGCTGAAGGGCGACGTCAAGGACGTGCTGCTTCTGGACGTGACGCCGCTGTCGCTCGGCATCGAAACGCTGGGCGGCGTGTTCACGCGCCTGATCGACCGCAACACCACGATCCCGACCCGCAAGTCCCAGGTGTTCTCGACCGCCGAGGACAACCAGGGGGCCGTGACCATCCGCGTGTTCCAGGGCGAACGTGAAATGGCGGCGGACAACAAGCTGCTGGGTCAGTTCGATCTGGTCGGCATCCCGCCGGCTCCGCGCGGCCTGCCGCAGATCGAGGTTACCTTCGACATCGACGCCAACGGCATCGTCAACGTGTCGGCCAAGGACAAGGCCACCAACAAGGAACAGCAGATCCGCATTCAGGCCTCGGGCGGCTTGTCCGACGATGACATCGAACAGATGGTTCAGGACGCGGAAAGCCACGCCGAAGAAGACAAGAAGCGGCGTGATCTGGTCGAGGCCAAGAACACGGCCGATACCCTGCTTCACACAGCGGAAAAGAACCTTGCCGAATACGGCGACAAGATCGGCGACGACGACAAGTCGGCGATCGAGACCGCCGTCGAGGAGCTGAAGGAAGCCAAGGAAGGCGACGACGTCGAGGCCATCAACGCCAGGGCCGAAGCCCTCAGCCAGGCGGCCATGAAACTGGGCGAGGCCATGTACAAGGCGGCCCAGGAAGAGGGCGGCGAAGACGGTGCTCCGGCCGATGCCGGCGATGCGTCTTCGGGCGATGACGGCAAGGACGCGGATTCCACCGTGGTCGATGCCGACTTCGAAGAGGTCAATCCCGATGCCGACGATGCGCCCAAGGGCAAGAAGGACGGCAAGGACGACTAATCCGGTGCACCGGGGGCTTCAGGCCCCCGGTGTTTTACCGGCAGTCGCCTGCAATGTCTCGATGTCCGGGAGGGCACCCTAACCATGGCTGACAAGCGCGATTATTACGACATTCTCGGCGTCGGAAACGATGCCGATGAGGGCGAGTTGAAAAGCGCCTATCGCAAGCTCGCGATGAAATATCATCCCGACCGCAATCCCGACGACAAGGAAGCCGAGAAAAAGTTCAAGGAACTGAACGAGGCTTACGAAGTTCTCAAGGACGGCGAAAAGCGGGCCGCCTACGACCGGTTCGGCCATGCCGCGTTCGAACAGGGCGGCGGTGGCGGCGGCTTCGATCAGGGCGGCCAGGGCTTTTCCGGGTTCGGCGATATTTTCGAAGAAATGTTCGGCGAATTCATGGGCGGCGGCGGCCGCGGCGGCCGCGGCGGCGGTCATGCGGGCGGCCACGGCGCCGATCTGCGCTACAACATGGAACTCAGCCTGGAAGACGCCTTCAACGGCAAGAAGGCGGAAATCCGGGTGCCGACCTCGGTCGGCTGCGAGCCCTGCCACGGCACGGGCGCCGAAGATGCGGCCGCCCCCATCACTTGCGGGACCTGCGGCGGGGCCGGGCGCGTGCGCTCGCAATCGGGCTTCTTCACGGTCGAACGAACCTGTCCGGCCTGTCAGGGCCGGGGCACGGTGATCAAGGATCCCTGCACGACCTGCGGCGGGGCCGGGCGCGTCCATAAGGAAAAAACCCTGTCCGTCACCATTCCCGCCGGGGTCGAGGACGGCACCCGTATCCGCCTGGCCGGCGAGGGCGAAGCAGGCCTGCGCGGAGCGCCCCCGGGCGATCTGTATCTGTTCTTGGGCATTCGCCCGCACCGGTTCTTCCACCGCGATGGTGCGGACATCCATTGCCGGGTGCCCATTCCCATGACTACGGCGGCCTTGGGCGGCCAGGTCGAAGTGCCGACCATCGAAGGCAAGTTGGCCCGCGTGACCATCCCCGCCGGCACGCCCACGGGCCACCAATTGCGCCTGTCGGGCAAGGGCATGTCGGTGATGCGCTCCAAGGCGCGCGGCGACATGTTCGTTCAGGTCGGCGTGGAAACGCCGCAGAACCTTTCGGAAAAGCAGAAAGAGCTTTTGCAGGAGTTCGAGAACGCGGGCGACAAGAAAGCTCAGAACCCGCAATCGACCGGTTTCTTCGACAAGGTCAAAGAGCTTTGGGAAGACCTGAAGGATTAATCATCCTCGCTTTTCGTTCTCATTGTCTCTGTGCCTCAGCGGTGATCGGTTTTGAACCACAGAGGCCGTGAGGAGGGGAGACGGAAGAAAAAGGCTTTCTTTTCAAATTCCTGATCCATAGAGTTCCCGCCGAGATTGAATTCGGTGAGGGAAGGTTTCCATGAACATCGGAATTGTCGGCTGCGGCGGACGCATGGGCCGGATGCTGATCCAGACGGTCCTGAGCACGGAGGGTGCCCAGCTTGCCGGCGGCACGGAACAGTCCGGCAGCCCCTTGATCGGTCAGGATTTGGGATTGCTGGTCGGCCCGGATGCGGCCGGGGCCGCGGTGATGGACGACGCGCGCACCTTGTTCGAAGCTGCCGACGTGGTCATCGATTTCACCGTTCCGGCGGCCACGGTGGCCCATGCGGCGCTGGCCTTCGATACGGGCACGGCCATGGTGATCGGCACGACCGGTTTGACGGCGGATCAGCAGACCGCCGTGCAGGGGGCGGCGGAAAAAGCCGCCGTCGTGCAGGCCGGTAATATGTCGCTCGGCGTCAACCTGCTGGTCGGTCTGGCCAAGCAGGCAGCCGAACTGCTGGGCCCTGATTACGATATCGAAGTGGTCGAAATGCACCACAAGCACAAGATCGACGCACCCTCGGGTACGGCCTTGATGCTGGGCCGGGCGGCGGCGGAAGGGCGCGGCCTGGATCATGACGATCATGCGGTGCTGTCGCGCGAGGGCCATACAGGTGCCCGCCCCGACGATGCCATCGGCTACGCCACCCTGCGGGGCGGCGACGTGGTCGGGGATCATACGGTGATCTTTGCTGGGCCGTCGGAACGCATCGAGCTGACCCACCGGGCAGCAAGCCGCGAGATTTTCGCGCGCGGCGCCGTGCGCGCCGCCATGTGGTGCGACGGGCAGAGCCCGGGCCTTTATTCCATGCGGGATGTGCTGAATCTGACTTAGGGGCTGCGGTCAGGCGGTCTGCGGTTTGCGCAGATCGGCCAATACCCGGTCCAGGGTCTCCGCCACGTTGAGCCGTTCATGGGGTGTCAGGAACCGCCCGATCACGACCGACCGGCCGTGCGAGCGCAGGGTCAGGCGGCTTTCATAGCGGGGGGGCCTGTCCATCATGACTTGCAGCCATTGCGGCTGAAACGACCAGCGGCTGCGCCGGCCCCAATGGCTGACCCGCTCGACGCAAAGTTTGCGCGGGGTCACGGCGATGGTTTCGACCTCGGTCCCCCGCCGCAAGTTCAGGCGCAGAAGCCCGTACAGCAACAGGACCTCGCCGCCCATCAACGGCAGCACCGGCCAGGCGCCGACGATCGCGAACACGCCCGCCACGGGCACCCAGATGATCGCCAGTATCCACATCAGCGTGTGCACGCTTTTCAATGTGTTGGAGCGGTGCGGGCGCAGTTCCGTGCGGAACAACAGGGGATCGGATGCGGGTGTCGTCATGGCCCCCATGATCGCGCCGTCGAAATGCTTGGACAAGCTTTACTTGACCGGGAATTTTCCTAGTCTAGGGGCATCATGAAAAAAGCAGACGTCGAAGAATTCTACCGTCGCCTTCAGGAACAGAACCCGGAACCCAAGGGCGAGCTGGACTGGGTCAATCCCTATACCCTGCTGGTCGCGGTCGTACTGTCGGCTCAGGCCACGGACATCGGCGTCAACAAGGCGACGGGCCCCCTGTTCAAGGTCGCCGACACGCCGGAAAAGATGGTGGCGCTGGGCGAAGCCACGATCCGCGATTATATCAAAACCATCGGCCTGTACCGCAACAAGGCCAAGAATGTTTATGCCCTGTCGCAAATCTTGATCGCGCAGCACGGATCGGTGGTGCCGAACGATCAGGACGCGCTGGAAGCCCTGCCGGGCGTGGGCCGCAAGACCGCCAATGTGGTGCGCAACATCGCCTTCGGCGAACATACCATCGCCGTCGACACGCATATCTTCCGCATCGGCAACCGCACGGGGCTGGCCCCGGGCAAGACGCCCTTAGCGGTCGAGAAAAAATTGCTGAAGGCCACACCCGAAGCTTATATGCGCCACGCCCATCACTGGCTCATTCTGCTCGGCCGTTATGTGTGCAAGGCGCGCAAGCCCGATTGCCCGGCCTGTGTGCTGACGGACCTGTGCCGGTTCAAGGGAAAGACGGTTTAGGAAGCCGGGGCCGGGCCCGGCCCGAAGCACCTATCCCCGGGTGCGGGGCGTTCGGTTGACGCAGGTCGCCCGGTCCGTGTTCTTGCCGGCGGCGTCGCGGGCTTCGAAATAGCGCACGCGGGCGGGCCCGTTTTCGCCGTCCTTGTACAGGAACATGTCCAGCACGCAGGCCTCGCCCCGGAAGCGCAGAATTTCCGCCCCCTTATCGATGCGCTGAAAAGCCGGTGCGCCGAAGGCGGCGACCAGATCGGATCGCGAAAACCCCAGAACCTCGGCCACGGAAACACGGGGCAGGGACGGCAGGGCTGCGACCTGGGGATCATCTACCCGGGTTGCGGCCTGTGCGGTTTCCGGCTGTGTGGCGGCGGGCAGGGTCGTTTGCGGCGGGGCATCGCCCGCACAGCCGGCCAGCCCAAGGCTCAAGACGAGCCCCAGAAAAAGGGGTGCGCGCACCATGCGGAAGCAGAAGTGGAAAGAGGGGCCGGTCACCGGCCCTAGTCACCCTCGTTGTCGAGGGTCTGCATGTCACCGGAAATTTCACCGCCCTGTTCGATGACGATCCGGCCATAGCGGATCTTGCCCTGAACACGGCCGCCGGCGCGCACCACAAGGCGCCCGCGGGCGATCAGTTCGCCTTCGAAACGGCCTGAGATATCGGCCTCTTCCACATCGGCGTTGCCTTTGAACACGCCCGTGGGGGCAACTTCGATCAGGCGCGCCCCCGGCAGGGTGACCTCGACCTGGCCTTCGACCACCAAGCGGTCGCAGGATGTGATTTCACCGGTCAGGGAAATGTCACGGCCGACGATCAGACGTTTCTGATCGGACGACGAATCGAGCGACCGTGCCCGGTCGATGCGCCGCGCCGCGGTCGGTACCTCGGGCGGGCGGCGATGGACCTCGGACGACATGCCGGCCGAAGCGGGCGGCTTGGGCGCATGAGAGCCCTTGCGGGAAAAGGGTTTCAGGGGCGGGGCGGAAAGATCGCCGTTGTCTTCGTTGGTTTCGTCGCTCACGTCAGCTTCCTTTTGGGCGGCCGGCGCCGGATTGGCCTGGCTGCCCTTTTTCTTCCCAAACATAGCCATTTACTTACGCCTTGGGCCCTGATCCGTCCAGCCCTGATCCTTGTGCCGCCGCATTGGCTGCCGGATGGGCTACATCGCGGCCGGCGCCGTTGTTGCCGGCCCCGCCGCCGGGGCCTCCGCGCCCGGCCTGCCGGCGGAACGCCTGGAACTGATGGACCATGGCCGCCGTGGCGATCACCGGCGTCAGAAGGTTGACCACGGGAATCGTCAAAAGAAAGGCAATGGCCGCCCCGGTGATGAACAGGCGCCCGCTGTGCGCCTTGCGCAGGCGGTAGGTGCCGGCCATGTCCATGCGCCGGGCCGCGACCATTTCGAAATATTCACGGCCCAACAGGTATCCGTTCACCGAATAGAACAGCACGGGATAGACCGGGCCCAGCAGCAGGGTCGGCAGGATCACCAGGTTGAGCACCACCATGATGCCCAGGAACCGCAGGGCGGTCATGACCTGCTCACCCACGGGCTGGCCTTGGGCGGGCTCCAGGTTCGGATAGTGGCGGGCTTCGACCGATTCGGCGATCTGGTCCAGGAACAGGGCGACCACGGCCGAGACCACGCCCGGGAACAGCACCCAGGTGACGACCAGCACCAGGGCCCAGCCGAGCCCGTCGGAAATGGTTTCAAGCCAGCCGTATTCGAAAATCGCCGTGTACTTGATGGCGGCGCCGGACACGACCCAAAGCACCACGAACACGCCCAGCGCCACGGCCACGGAAATCCACAAGGGCTTTTGGGTGCGTTTGTCGCCCAGTTGCTGGACGCCTTTGACGAGGGCGCTGATCATGGGAAAAAGATGTCCTGTTCTGCCGTGGGATCAAGGTGTTTGATGGGGCTTTCCGGTTTTACGCCCTGCGGCCCTGTATTCGCAAGGGACGCGGGTGCCGGGGATGGGGCCTCGCCCAATGGTCCGGGGCGCCTATCCTTCCGGTGGGGTAGACGGCGGGTCTGCCATCGTTATACTCCGCGCCGAACCAACGACCCGGCACACGGCCTGCGCGATGCGCGGCTTTCCCGGGCGGAATGATGACAAAGAGGATTCTCATGAGCACCCCCCGTTACGACGTTGCCGGCATCGGCAACGCCATTGTCGATGTGTTGACCCAGACCGATGACGCGTTTCTCGAAGGCGAGGGCCTGGCCAAGGGGGCCATGACCCTGGTTGACGAAACCCAGGCGGCCCAGGTCTATGACAAGGCCGGTCCGGCCATGGAATGTTCGGGCGGTTCCGCCGCCAACACCATCGCCGTGATGGCGCGGCTGGGTTCCAAGACGGCCTTCATGGGCAAGGTCAAGAACGACGAATTCGGCAAAATCTTCGGCCACGACATCCGTTCGCTCGGCGTGCATTTCGACACCGCCGCCGCCGAAGACGGCCCGGCCACGGCCAACTGCCTGGTTCTGGTCACCCCCGACGCCCAGCGCACCATGCTGACCTATCTGGGCGCCAGCATTCACCTGACGCCCCGGGACATCGATCTCGAGGTCATCAAGGCCGCCAAGGTGACCTATCTGGAAGGCTATCTGTGGGATCCGGAAGAAGCCAAGGAAGCGTTCCGCACGGCCGCCGCCGCCGCGCGCGAAGCCGGCCGCGAGGTCGCCTTGTCCTTGTCTGATCCGTTCTGCGTCGACCGTCACCGCGCCGATTTCCGGGACCTGATCGAAGGCCATGTGGACATTCTGTTCGCCAACGAAGCGGAAATCATGTCGCTGTACGAAGTCGACGATTTCGACGCGGCGATCGAACAGGTCAAGGGCCATTGCAAGATCGCGGTCGTGACCCGGTCGGAAAAGGGCTCCGTCGTGGTCAGCGACGCGGGTGTTCAGGCCGTTGCCGCGGCCCCTGTCACACAGGTCATCGACACCACCGGTGCCGGTGATGCCTATGCCGCCGGGTTCCTTTACGGCTATACCCAGGGCGAAGACCTGGCGACCTGTGCGCGCATGGGCGGAATCGCCGCCGCCGAAGTGATTTCCCAGATGGGCGCGCGCCCGGAAACGGATTTGAAGGCGGCAATGGCGCTGAAACTCAGAACCTGGGACGCGGCGGACTAAGGGTGCACTGCAGCATTTTCTGGTGTTTTGCGTCCGCTGGCCTTATATAGCGGCCAGCGCGACACCGCGTATCCTTATATTCTTATAGAAGTGATCCAACCCAATGACCCGGACCCTGCTCCGCAATATCGCGATCATCGCCCACGTCGACCACGGCAAAACCACGCTGGTCGATGGACTTTTGCGTCAATCAGGCGCGTTTCGCGCCAATCAGGCGGTGGCCGAACGGGCCCTTGATTCCGGTGATCTGGAACGGGAACGCGGCATTACCATCCTAGCGAAATGTACCTCCGTCGAATGGCAGGATTACCGCATCAACATCGTCGACACCCCGGGCCACGCGGATTTCGGCGGCGAGGTCGAACGCATCCTGGGTATGGTCGACGGCGTGGTTCTGCTGGTCGATGCGGCCGAAGGCCCCATGCCGCAGACCAAGTTCGTGTTGGGTAAGGCCTTGAAGCTGGGCCTGCGCCCGATCGTCGTGATCAACAAGGTCGATCGCCCGGATGCCCGCATCGATGAAGTGCATGAAGAGGTCTTCGATCTGTTCGCGGCGCTGGATGCGAACGACGAACAGCTCGATTTTCCGCTGCTTTATGCATCGGGCCGCGACGGTTGGGCCGGGTTGTCCCCGGACCAGAACGACGAAGGTCTGTTGCCGCTGTTCAAAAAGGTCTCGGAACATGTGCCGGCGCCGGATGTCGGCCCCGTGGATGCCCCCTTCACCATGCTGGCGACCACGCTGGAAGCCGACCCATACCTGGGCCGGATTTTGACGGGCCGTATCCAGTCGGGGGCGGTCGACGCCAACATGCCGCTTAAGGCCCTGCACCGCGACGGCAAGCTGGTCGAACAGGGCCGGGTGTCCAAAATCCTGGTGTTCCGCGATCTCAAACGTCAAGCCGTCGACCGGGCCGAAGCGGGCGACATCGTCGCCATCGCCGGTCTGGCCAAGGCGACTGTCGCCGATACGCTGTGCGATCCCGCGGTCACGGAGGCACTGGAAGCCCAGCCGGTCGATCCGCCGACGCTTTCCGTTACGTTCTCGATCAACGATTCACCGCTTGCCGGCAAGGACGGCGACAAGGTGCAGTCACGGGTAATCCGCAACCGCCTGGACCGCGAGGCCGAAGGCAACGTCGCCATCAAGATCACCGAAACGCCCGACGACAACGCCTTCGACGTGGCCGGGCGCGGTGAATTGCAGCTGGGCGTGCTGATCGAACAGATGCGCCGCGAGGGCTTCGAGCTGTCGATCTCGCGACCGCGCGTGCTGTTCCGCAGCAACCCGGAAACAGGCCAACGGGAAGAGCCGATCGAGGAAGTGGTCGTCGACGTGGACGAGGAATTTTCCGGCACGGTTGTGGAATCCTTAAGCCTGCGCAAGGGCGACCTTCTTGCCATGCGGCCGTCGGGCGGCGGCAAGGTGCGCCTTGAATTCCACGTCCCGACCCGCGGTCTGATCGGCTATCACGGCGATTTCCTGACGGAAACCCGGGGCACCGGCGTGATGAGCCGTCTGTTCCACAGTTACGGCCCGTTCCGCGGGATCGTGCCGGGCCGGCGCAGCGGCGTGCTGATCGCCAACGCGGGCGGCCAGAGCGTCGCCTTTGCCTTGGCGAACCTGGAGGAACGCGGCTTCATGTTCATCGGCTCGGGCGAGGCCGTCTATGAAGGCATGATCATCGGCGAGAACGCGCGGCCCAACGACCTTGAGGTCAACCCCATGAAGTCCAAGCAGTTGACCAACATGCGGGCTTCCGGCAAGGACGACGCCATCAAGCTGACGCCGCCCCGGAGGTTGACCTTGGAGCAGGCCATCAGCTACATCGACGATGACGAACGGGTCGAGGTGACACCCAAGTCCATCCGCCTGCGCAAGGCGATCCTGGACCCGAACGAACGCAAGAAGGCGGAAAAGCGCCGTGAGGCCGAAAGCGCCTGATTCCGAGAAGGATCTCTGCCGATGACGACCGGCGTGGACAAGCTTATCGAGGGATATCGCCGGTTCCGCACCGGCGCGTTCCAGGAATCCAAACCCCTGATTCAGGAACTGGTGGCCCAGGGCCAGCGGCCCCAGGTCGCGGTCGTTGCCTGTTCCGATTCCCGGGTTGAGCCGGCAACCCTGTTCCAGACCGATCCGGGCGACCTGTTCATGATCCGCAACGTCGCCAATCTGGTCCCGCCCCTGGAAGAAGACGGCAAATACCACGGCACCTCGGCCGCGTTGGAATTCGCGGTCAAGGGTCTGAATGTCAAGCATGTGGTCGTTCTGGGCCATGCCCACTGCGGCGGGGTCAAGGCGATGATGAATGCCGATACGGATTCCGGCGAATTCACCTTCGTCGCCAATTGGGTGTCGATGCTGGCCGCCGCCCACCGGCGCGTGCTGGCGACCATGTCGGGGGCGGACGAAGAAACCCGCACCCGGGCCTGCGAGCAGAACGCCGTTCTGGTCTCGCTCGAGAATCTCACGACCTTCCCCTGGGTGCGTGAGCGGGTCGAAGCCGGGGAATTGACCCTGCACGGTTGGTACATCGACATCGCGACCGGCGAGCTTTCCACCTATGATGGCGCCCAGGGTAAGTTCCAAACGGTCGGCTGACCGTTAGGCCAGATTGCCGTCAAGGGGGGATAAGGTGAACCGCACGATCATGCGGCCCGGCTGGGGCCGTGCACTTGCCGCCCATGGGGCGGTGCCTGCGTTGCGGCAGTTGTTCCTCGGCTTTGCCAGCGGCCTTCCCTATCTGCTGGTGTTTTCCACGCTTTCGGCCTGGTTGCGGGAATCGGGCCTTTCCGTTGCCGCCATCGGCTGGTTCGCGCTGGCGGGCTCGGCCTATGTGTTCAAGCCCGCCTGGGCGCCGATCGTGAACCAGGTGTCCCTGCCCTTTTTAACGCGCCGGTTCGGCCAGCGCCGGTCCTGGCTGCTGCTGTCGCAGGTCACGGTCGCGGCGGCGATCCTGCTGTTGGGCACGTCCGATCCGTCGGCCAATCTGGCCCTGACCGCGTTCTGGGCGGTGCTTCTGGCGGCGGCCTCGGCGACCCAGGATATCGTCGCCGATGCCTATCGCATCGACAGCCTGGACCGGGAATTCGAAGGCCCCGGCACGGCCAATTTCGTCAACGGCTACCGGGTCGGCGTGCTGGTATCGGGGGCGGGGGCCTTGTTGATCGCTGATCAATGGGGCTGGTCCGCGGCCTATACGGTGATGGCCGGGATGATGGCCGTGGGGGTCGTGACGACATTGACGGCGCCCGAGCCGAAACGCCCGCCCTTGCTTGAAGGCGCACCCTTCCGCACGGCGCTGATTGAGCCGTTCCGCGATTTCATGACCCGGCGCAACTGGGCCATGGTGCTGATCTTCATCACCCTGTTCCAATACGGCGAGGGCCTGCTCGGCGTGATGGCCAACCCGTTCTACCTGGACCTGGGCTTCACCAAGACCGATATCGCGCTGGTGACCAAGCTCTGGGGTTTCGCCATGAGCATCACGGGTGCCGTCGCGGGCGGTATCCTGGTCGCCCGGCTGGGGCTGTTGCGGGCCTTGTTCATCTGTGGCCTGGCCCAGGCGCTGGCCAACTTGGCCTTTGCCTGGCTGGCCGGGCAGGGGCCGTCGATTGCGGCCCTGACCGTGACCATCGCGCTGGAAAACTTCACCTCGGCCATGGCGACGGCGGCCTTCGTCGCCTATCTCTCCGGGTTTTGTGACCGCGCCTATTCGGCCACGCAGTATGCCCTGCTGTCGGCTTTTGCGGCGCTTGGGCGCAAGATCTTCGTCGCCGGCGGGGGCGAGGCGGCCCAGGCGTTGGGATGGCAGATGTATTTCATCGGCACGACCCTGGCGGCTCTGCCCGCCCTTCTGTTGCTGCTGTGGCTGATGAACAAGGACCGGCACTTTAGGTAAGCTAAAGCTGCTTTGTATACAAAATCACCTGACTCGCGCGGGCGAAGCGTCCAAAATCCGGGGCAATCATAACCGCCCATCCAACCGGAGGACTCATCCCGTGCGCGCCACCACCCAGCTTCGCCAACTGCTCAAATCCAAAGACACCCTGATCATCCCCGGCTGCTACGACGCCATGACGGCCAAGATCATCGAAATGGTCGGCTTCAAGGCCGCCTACATGACCGGCTACGGCACCTCGTTGGCGCTGCTCGGCATGCCCGACGCGGGCCTGGCGACGATGACGGAAATGCATCTAAACGCGCGCTATATCTCCAACGCCGTCAAGGTGCCGGTGATCGCCGATGCCGACAACGGCTACGGCAACGCCATCAACGTGATCCGCTGCGTGCGCGACTACATCCAGACGGGGGCGGCCGCGATCCATATCGAGGACCAGATCATTCCCAAGCGCTGCGGCCATGTCGCCGGGCGCCAGGTCATCCCCATGGCGGAAGCCGTCGGCAAATACCGCGCCGCCAAGGATATCCGCGATGAACTTGACCCCGATTTCGTGCTGATCGCGCGCACGGACGCGCGGGGTGCGGTCGGGGGCTCCCTCGACATCGCCATCGAACGCGCCAACGCCTATCTGGAAGCGGGCGCCGACGTCGCCTTCGTCGAAGGCCCGACCACGCGGGAAGAGGTGCAGAAGATTTGCGAGCAGGTCGAAGGCCCCGTGCTTTACAACCAGACCGGCGTGTCGCCGCGCCTGACGGCGGAGGAAATGAACGAACTGGGCATCGCGCTGACCATCTTCCCCGGCGTGTGCATGCGCACGACCATGAAGGCGGTCTACGAGGTCATGACCCAGATGATGGAGCGCGGGCCCCTGGTCGAGGCCGAACTGTTCGATTCCCTGAAGGGCCATCCGGCGGGCGATTTCCATTCCTTCGCCGGGTTCGACCAGATCAAGCAATGGGAAGAAGCTTATTTCGACCCGGCCGAACTGGAAAAGTACAAGGACACGGTCGGCTTTCAGCCGGGTGGGGATGATTAGTCACAAAACCCAAGCGGCCCGGTTCGGGGCGCGCAGGTTGTTTTGTGCAGAAATAGAACAGTCCCACAAAACCCAAGCGGCCCGGTTCGGGGTGCGCAGGTTGTTTTGTGCATCGGTGAAGACACCATGCAAGACGGCCCCTTCGGGGGCCGTTTTCATGTTCGGAGCAGGGGGCGAAAGCCGCAGGAATGCGGGTCTTCTGTCCTTTTCCCATTCCCCCATTGATTTTTGTGCGCTGCAACATATACTCCGCCCCCTCATTCACTGCGTGATCCGGCTTCAAGGCCGGCTTTAAGGAAGGGGCACCGCAATGAACCTGGACAAAATTCCCGTCGGCGAAAACCCGCCCTACGACATCAATGTCATCATCGAGATTCCCATGGGCGGCAACCCGGTGAAGTACGAGCTCGACAAGGAATCGGGCGCCATGTACGTGGACCGCTTTCTGCATACGGCGATGTACTATCCGTCCAATTACGGCTTCATTCCCCACACCCTGTCCGACGACGGCGACCCGACCGACGTCATGGTGCTGGGCCAGGTGCCCGTGCAGCCGGGCGTGATCATCCGCTCGCGCCCCATCGGCGTGCTGATGATGGAAGACGAAGCCGGCCTGGATGAAAAAATCCTCAGCGTGCCGGTCGACGACCTGCATCCCTATTACGGCAACGTCGGCAGCTACCGCGACCTGCGCCCGGTGATGCTTGAACAGATCGCCCATTTCTTCGAGCACTATAAGGACCTGGAGCGCGGCAAATGGGCCAAGATCAAGGGTTGGGGCGAGGCCGAACAGGCCATGGAGCTGATCCGCGACGCCATGGACCGCGCCAAGGAAAAGGGTAAGGCCTAAGCGGCCTGCCTAAGCCGCGCCTTCTTACGCCACGCCTGCTTGTGCCGCACCTGGGCATCCGTCCTTCTGCTTGATAGGCTTCGGCCCCATGACAGGGTCCGGCCGCATTACCGTCATCGATGCCGACATCACGTCCTTGGACGTGGATGCCATCGTCAACGCCGCCAATGAACACTTGGCGCCGGGCGGCGGGGTCTGCGGTGCGATCCATCGCGCGGCCGGGCCGGGGTTGGCCCGGGAATGTGCGGCGCTCACGGGTGAACAGGGCCCCTGCCCCACGGGTCAGGCCCGCATCACGGGCGGTTACGGCCTTACGGCCCGGCACGTGATTCATGCCGTCGGCCCCGTGTGGCGGGGCGGCGGGGCGAGCGAAGACGGCCTGCTTGCGGGGGCCTATCGCAACGCCCTGATCCTGGCCCGCGACAACGGACTGGCGTCGATCGCCTTTCCCGCCATCTCGACCGGCATTTTCGGTTTTCCGGCGGACCGGGCGGCCGGGAACGCGGTCGCGACCTGCCAGGAATTCCTGGCCGAAAACGCCCTGCCGGAAACGGTCGTGCTGTGCTGTTTCGGGGCGGAAAGCACCCGCCTGCATCGGGATGCCCTGGGGGGTCAAACATCCTGAGCGGCCAAAAAGAAAGGCGGGCCTTTGGGTCCGCCTTCAAGGGGAGCCGCTGAAATGGCAGCGGCGGGGGGTGCGTCAAACAAGCAATCTGATGAACAGACGCTAGGCCCCCCGCGCGACAAACCGGTGACCGCGCCGTGACGGCTGTATGACGATATGACGAGCCCGTTCACACGCAGGGTGTGATTGAGTTTTCCCCGGTGCCGCTGTGTCAGCCGATGGTGGCCTGATGGGCGGTCAGGGCGGCCATGGTCGTGATGTCCGAAGACGACGCATCCATCTGTACGATCTGCGCGGGTTTGGAAAAGCCCAGCAGGATCGGGCCCAAGACCGTGGCTCCCCCGGCCGCCGACAACAGGCGGGCGGAAATGCGCGATGAATGCAGGCCCGGCATGACCAGCACGTTGGCCGGCCCGGACAGGCGGCAGAACGGATAATTGGCCATCAGATCCGGGCTCAGCGCCACGCCCGCACTCATTTCCCCGTCGTATTCGAACGCGATGTCGCGCCGGTCCAACACGCCCACCGCATCCCGCATGGTATCCGCATGGGGCAGGTCCGGGTTGCCGAAATTGGCGAAAGACACCATGGCGACGCGGGGATCATGGCCCATGGCCTTGGCGACCCCGGCCGCCCCTTCGGCGAAGTCGGCGAGCTGTTCCGGCGTGGGAGCCACGTTCACGGCCGTGTCGGTCATGAACAGGGCGCGGCCGTCCTGGGTCAGCACGATCGATACCCCGAACACGGGCGCCCCGCCGCCGACTTCCAGCACCCGCGAGATGTCCTTCAGCGACACCATGTAATGGCGTGTCAGGCCCGTGACCATGCCGTCGGCGTCGCCGGTTTCGACCATGCAGGCGGCGAATACGTTGCGGTTGTTGTTGACCCGGCGCTGGGCATCGCGCTTCAGCACGCCCTTCCGCTGCTCCTTGCGGTAGAGCATGTCCGTATAGATTTCATTCTTGTCGGAAAGCCGGGCATTGGCGATTTCGATGCCGTCGGGATCGGGCAGGCCCAGTTCGGCGATCTTGCCGCGGATCGCGTCTTCGCGACCGACCAGGATCGGCGTGCCGTAGCCCTGATTGAAGAACGAATAGGCCGCGCGGATGACTTTTTCCTCCTCGCCCTCGGCGAACACGATGCGTTTCGGATGGGCGCGCACCTGATCGAAGATCGCCTGCAGGGACCCGGCCGTGGGGTCCAGGCGGGCGGCCAGTTCGCCCGCATAGGCGCCCATGTCGGCGATCGGTTTTTGCGCAACGCCACTGTCCATGGCTGCCTGGGCCACGGCGCGGGGCACGGCCCAGATCAGGCGCGGGTCGAACGGCGTGGGGATCAGATAGTCGGGGCCATAGGTCAGGCGTGATCCCGAATAGGCGGCATCGACCTCGTCCGGCACGTCTTCGCGCGCCAGATCGGCCAGGGCATGGGCGGCGGCGATCTTCATCTCTTCGTTGATGGTGCGGGCGCGCACGTCCAGCGCCCCCCGGAAGATATAGGGAAAGCCCAGAACGTTGTTGATCTGGTTGGGATAGTCCGATCGCCCGGTGGCGATGATCGCGTCGTCGCGTACCTCGCGCACTTCTTCGGGCCAGATTTCCGGCACCGGGTTGGCCATGGCGAAGATCAGCGGCTTGGCCGCCATGGCGGCGATGTCTTCCTTTTTCACCGTGTCCGGGCCGGATAGCCCGATGAACACGTCGGCCCCCTTCATGGCCTCGGCCAGGGTGCGGGCGTCGGTCGCGACGGCATGTTTGGATTTCCACTGGTTCATGCCGTCGGTGCGGCCTTCATAGATCACGCCCTTGGAATCGCAGATCGTGACCTGCTTGGCGGGCAGGCCCATGGATTGGAACAGCTCGACACAGGCGATGGACGCGGCGCCGGCGCCGTTGACCACCATGGTGATGTCTTCGATCTTGCGCCCCGTCAGATGCAGGCCGTTGATCAGCCCGGCGGCGGTGATGATCGCCGTGCCGTGCTGGTCGTCGTGGAACACGGGAATGTCCAACAGTTCCTTCAGGCGCTCCTCGATGATGAAGCATTCGGGGGCCTTGATGTCTTCCAGGTTGATGCCGCCGAAGGCCTTACCCAGATGGCGCACGCAGTCGACGAATTCGTCCACGTCTTCGGTGTTGAGTTCAAGGTCGATGCCGTCGATGTCGGCGAAGCGTTTGAACAGCACCGCCTTGCCTTCCATCACCGGGGTCGCGGCGGCGGCCCCGATGTTGCCCAGGCCCAGAACCGCCGTGCCGTTGGAAATGATGGCGACCTTGTTGCCGCGCGCCGTGTATTCATAGCCCTTGGCTTCGTCCTTCTGGATTTCCAGGCAGGGTGCCGCCACGCCGGGCGAATAGGCCAGGGTCAGGTCGCGCTGCGTGGTCAGCGGCTTGGTCGCGCTGATCTGCATCTTGCCGGGGCGGCCCCGGGCATGCATGCGCAAGGCGTCCTGATACATCATGTCGTCGGCTTGTTTTTTCATGGTTCCGTCGTTTCTTCCCAAATGTCTTTATCGTGTGTCGTCGCCGGGATAAGCCCGGGGCTGCACTCAGGGTGCACCCGGCCCTGCCTCCGCCCCATGGGACGGCGGCGCCTATACCGGCGGTGAATTTTCAAGTGATGGGGGCGGCGGTCCGCAGCGCCGCCTCGTGGCCCAGGTGCTCCCTGCTCAAAGGTCTTTCGTGTTGTTGTCATGCCTTTCTACGTAATTAAATTTCATTTGCAAAGTTAAATTTGAAAGTATTGTGTTGATTCGGCGGGCGCCGCTCGGTCTTGTCGGAATACCCGCAGGGGCACAGATTTCCACAACTTCTCATCCGCCATTGCTTGCGCCGGATGGGCCAAGATGTGGTAGGCTCCCTTCATCCTGGGCGCATAGATATGATTTGGCGAGCCATGCCTCCCGACGACGTCGCGCCTGTTTCCGACCCCGAAGAAGACGCCCTGAACCGGGCGGACGCACCCGCGCCCAATGATGGTGCCGGGGCCGTTACCCCCTCTGCCGGCGAAGCCGGCGTTACGCCGATGATGGCCCAGTTTCTGGAAATCAAGGCGGCGCATCCGGACGCCCTGCTGTTTTACCGCATGGGCGATTTCTACGAGCTGTTCTTCGACGACGCGGTCAAGGCGTCCCAGACCCTGGACATTGCGCTGACCAAGCGCGGCAAGCATCTGGGCGACGACATCCCCATGTGCGGCGTGCCCGTGCATTCCCACGAAAGCTATCTGACGCGGCTGATCCGGGCCGGCCACAAGGTCGCGATCTGCGAACAGGTCGAAGACCCGGCGGAAGCCAAGAAGCGCGGCTCGAAATCGGTCGTGAAGCGGGCCGTGCAGCGCATCGTCACCCCGGGCACGATCACCGAAGACACGCTGCTGGATGCGCGCGCGCACAATTATCTGTGTGCCGTGGCCTTGGCCCAATCGGACCTGGGCCTTGCTTGGATCGACATGTCGACCGGCGATTTCCAGACCCAGCCGGTCACGGCCCCGGGACTGGGCGCGGCCCTGGCGCGGATCGACGCGGGCGAGCTTCTGACGCCGGACCGGCTGTTGGATACGCCCGATCTGTACGAGGTGTTCGGTGAGTGGAAGGAGCGCCTGACGCCCCTGCCGTCGGCCCGGTTCGACAGCGCCAATGGTGAGAAGCGTCTGAAGGATCTGTTCCATGTCGGCACTCTGGACAGTTTCGGGGCCTTTTCGCGGGCCGAGCTGGCCGCCGCCGGGGCGCTGGTCGATTATGTGGAGCTGACCCAGAAGGGCAAGGTGCCGCGCCTGACCCCGCCCCGGGTGCTGAGTGCGGGCGCCGTCATGGGCATCGATGCCGCGACTCGGCGCAATCTGGAACTCACGCGCACGCTGGCGGGCGAACGGCGGGGCTCGCTGTTGGATGTGATCGACCGCACCTTGACCGGGGCGGGCGCGCGCCTTTTGGCGGCGCGGCTGGCCGCCCCCCTGACCGATCCCGCCGCCATCGCTGAGCGCCTGGACGCGGTCGAATTCTTTTATGACGACGGGCGGCTGGGCGAAGACCTGCGTGCCGCCCTGTCGCAGGTGCCGGACGTGGCCCGGGCCCTGTCCCGCATATCCTTGGGCCGGGGCGGGCCGCGTGATCTGGCCGCCGTCCGGGACGGCCTGATTCAGGCATCGGCCTTGCGCGGTTTGCTGGCGGGCGCCAAGGGGCTGGTTCCCGCCGCCGTGACCCAGGCCATGGGGGATCTGGGCGAACACGGGGCATTGACCGACCAACTGGGCCGGGCCCTCGGCGACGAACTGCCCATGCTGGCGCGCGACGGCGGCTTCATCCGCCCGGGCTATGCCCCGGCGCTGGACGAGCACCGCCAATTGCGCGACGACAGCCGCAAGCTGATCGCGGGCCTGCAGACCAAGTATGTCGAAACCACCGGCGTCACGACCCTGAAGGTCAAGCACAACAACGTGCTGGGCTATTTCATCGAAGTCCCGGCCAAACAGGCGGACAAGATTCCGACCGCCAAGACGGATGACGGGCAGGACAGTCCCTTCATCCACCGCCAGACCATGGCCAACGCCATGCGCTTTTCCACGGTCGAACTGGCCGATCTGGAAACCCGCATCGCGCGCGCCGCCGACCGGGCCCTGGCACTGGAGCTGGAATTGTTCGCTGAACTGGTCAACGAGGTCACGGGCCGGGCGCGTGAGATCGCACTCGCCGCCGATGCCCTGGCCCGCCTGGACGTGGCTTCGGCATTGGGTGCGCTTGCCCGCGACCGGCGTTACGTGCGCCCGGTGGTCGATGCCTCGCGAACCTTCCGCATCGAAGGCGGCCGCCACCCGGTGGTCGAAGCGGCCCTGCAACGCCAGGGCGACGGCGCCTTTGTCGCCAACGACTGCGACCTTTCGGCGGCGGACGAGGATCAGGACAGCGACGGCCGCCTGTGGGTTCTGACCGGTCCCAACATGGCCGGTAAATCAACCTTCCTGCGACAGAACGCGTTGATCGCCGTGCTGGCCCAGATGGGCTCTTTCGTGCCCGCCGCATCGGCCCATATCGGGGCGGTCGACCAGTTGTTTTCTCGCGTGGGGGCGGCCGACGACCTTGCCCGCGGGCGGTCGACCTTCATGGTCGAGATGGTGGAAACGGCCGCCATTCTTAATCAGGCCGGGCCGGGGGCGCTGGTGATCCTGGATGAAATTGGGCGCGGCACGGCGACCTATGACGGCCTGTCCATCGCCTGGGCCGTGGTCGAACATCTGCACGACGTCAATACCTGCCGGGGCCTGTTCGCGACCCATTATCATGAGCTGACGCAGCTTGCCGGGCGGCTGGACCAGTTGGCGCCCCATACCATGCGGGTCAAGGAATGGCAGGGCGACGTGGTGTTCCTGCACGAAGTGGCGCCCGGCACGGCCGACCGGTCCTACGGCATCCATGTGGGCCAGCTGGCGGGCCTGCCCGCCGCCGTCACGGCGCGGGCCGAACAGGTGCTGGAAAAACTGGAAGCGGGCGACGGTTCTCCCCGCGCCGCCGATCTGGCCGATGATCTGCCGCTGTTTTCCGCCACGCCCCCCAAAGCCGGGGGGACAGGGGGGCAAAAAGGCCCCTCGCCCGTGGACGCGGCCGTCGGCGGGATGAATCCCGATGAAATGACTCCCCGCGAGGCTTTGGATTTCCTATATAATCTGAAGAACCTGGCGCCCGAAAACGACTGAAGGCTGCCGAGTTCCCAAGCGAACGCCCCAACGGCGCGGGTGTTTCCCATGTTCCCCCTGGTGTATAAGGGCCGCATGAGCCGTTCGACCGTCAAAAACCCGCGCGCCATCATCGACCGCAAGGCGCTGACCAAGCAGCTGGACGATCTGGCCGGCTGGTCCGGCTATACGCCCAAGTCCCAGGGCGAGGTGCTGGCGATCTTCAAGGACGCCCATGCCAAGGGCTGGGACGAGGTCAAGACCCGGTTCGAAGCGGGCAAGCTGACCGGGCCGGAAGCGACCCGCGCCCATGCCCTGCTGATGGACCAGATCATCCGCACGGTTCACGATTTCGCCGATAAATGGGTCTATCCCTCGGCCAATCCGACCACGGGCGAAACCCTGACCATCATCGCCACGGGCGGCTATGGGCGGGGTGAATTGGCGCCCTTTTCCGACATCGATCTGATGTTCCTGCTGCCCTACAAGATGACGCCGCGCACGGAACAGATCGTCGAATTCACGCTTTATATGCTGTGGGATCTGGGGCTCAAGGTCGGCCATGCGACGCGCTCGGTCGACGAGGCCGTGAAGCTTGCCAAGGAAGACCTGACCATCCGCACCTCGCTTTTGGAAGCGCGCTGGCTATGGGGCGATCAATCCCTGTTCGACCGCTTCCGCCAGGCGTTCTGGGATGACGTGGCCGACGGGTCGGGCATGGCCTATGTGGAACAGAAACTGGCCGAACGCGACAACCGCCACGACAAGATGGGCGACACCCGCTATGTGCTGGAGCCCAACATCAAGGAAGGCAAGGGCGGCCTGCGCGACCTGCAGACCTTGATCTGGATCGCCAAATACCTTTACCGCGTCAACAACATGAACGACTTGGTGGACGAAGGCGTGTTCACCCAGGACGATTTGAAGTTGTTCGAAAAATCGGAAGATTTTCTTTGGACCGTGCGCTGCCACCTGCACTACCTGATCGGCCGGCCCGAAGAACGCCTGGGCTTTTCCGTGCAGAAGGACATCGCCAAGCGGCTGGGCTACCGCGATCACGCGGGCACCAACGGCGTCGAACGCTTCATGAAGCATTATTTCCTGATCGCCAAGGATGTGGGCGATATCACCCGCATCTTGTGCGCCGTGCTGGAACATCAGCAGAAAAAAGCGACCAAACGTTTCCGCCTGCCGTTTTTCCGCTTTTCGGAGCCGGACGTGCCGGGCTTCAAGGTCGATGGCGGGCGCCTGACGGTCGAAAACAAAAAAGCCTTCGCGGATGACCCGGTCAAGCTGATCGGCCTGTTCCACGCGGCGCAAAAGCATGAACTGGACATCCATCCCGAAGCTCTGCGTCTGGTGACCCAGAACCTGAAGCTGGTCGACGCCAAGCTGCGCCGTAACAAGCAGGCCAACCGCATGTTCGTGGAAATGCTGACGGGGGCCGATCCGGTCAAGACCCTGATGCGCTTTAACGAAGCCGGTGTGTTCGGCCGCTTCATCCCTGATTTCGGGCGCGTCGTGGCGCAAATGCAGTACGACATGTATCACGTCTATACGGTCGACGAGCACACCATCCGGGCCATCGGTCTGCTGAACGGGATCGAGACCGGGCGCTTGAAAGAAGACCATCCGGTCAGCTGCGAAGTGATCGGCGAAATCCAATCCCGCGAAGCGCTTTATGCTTCCGTCCTGCTGCACGATATCGCCAAGGGCCGGGGCGGCGATCATTCGGAACTGGGGGCCGAGGTCGCGCTGAAGCTCTGCCCGCGCTTGGGGTTGAGCGAATGGGAGACGGAAACCGTTTCCTGGCTGGTGCGCTATCATCTGTTGATGTCGGCGACGGCCTTCAAGCGCGATCTGGACGACCCCAAGACGATCCAGGATTTCTGCGATGTGGTGCAGTCGCCGGAACGCCTGCGCCTGTTGTTGTGCCTGACCGTGGTCGATATCCGCGCCGTCGGACCCAACGTGTGGAACAACTGGAAGGCGGGCCTGCTGCGCGAATTGTACTGGCTGGCCAAGGCGCAGCTGACCGGCGATGCCGGGGCCGATCGCCGCAAGACCCGGGTCGAACGCGCCAAACAGGCCCTGGAACAGGCCCTGGCCAAATGGCCGGAAAAGGACCGCGAAGACCACATCGCGCGCGGCACGGACACTTATTGGCTGTCGGCCGACACGGCGACCCAGGTCCGCCATGCCGAACTGGTGCGCAAGGCGGAAAAGAACAAGGCCGATCTGACCATCGACATGGCCGTCGACATGGAACGGGCGGCCAACGAAATCACGGTCTATACGGCCGATCACCCGGGCCTGTTCGCCAATATCGCGGGCGCCCTGTCGCTTGCGGGCGTATCCGTGTTGGACGCCAAGATCTCGACCCTGACCAATGGCATGGCGCTGGATACATTCTGGGTGCACGATTCCGCCGGCGAGGCCATCGCCGAAAAAGGCCAGATGGGCCGCATGGTTCAGCGCATCGAGGATGCGCTCCGCGGCAAGCGCGACCCGGCCCGTGAATTGAAAAAAGAGCCCGAGATCGCGCTGCTTGATAAATCGCGTGCCTTTGCCGTCTATCCGCGCGTGATCATCGACAATCAGGCGTCGAACACCCATACGGTGATCGAAATCAACGGCCGCGACCGGCTGGGGTTCCTGCATGACGTGACTTCGGTGCTGACCCAGGAAGGCCTGCAGATCGCCTCGGCCCAGATTTCGACTTATGGCGAGCGCGTGGTCGACGTGTTCTATGTGAAGGATGTGTTCGGCCTGAAAATTTCCCATGCGGAAAAGCTGAAAACCATCGAAGCCGGGTTGCTGGACCGTATCGGCGGCGCCAAGAAAGCCCCCGCCAAATCGAAATCCAAGGCCGCGAAACCCGGAAAGGCCCCGGTGAAAGCAGGCGCCAAAACCAAGGCCAAGCCGAAGTCAGAGCCGAAACCGGCGGCCAAGACCAAAACCAAGCAGGGCGGCGCGCCGGTCGAAGCCGCCGAGTAAGGCAAGCCCCGGGCGGTAAAAGCCTTGTCTTCGCCGTAAACCCGGCGTACCAGCGAAAACCATGAATTTACTAAAGGCCATCACGACGGTTGGCGGCTTCACGATGCTGAGCCGGGTGTTCGGCTTCGTGCGCGACATGCTGATCGCCAACTTCCTGGGTGCGGGCATGGTCGCCGATGCCTTCGTCGTCGCCTTCCGCCTGCCCAATCTGTTCCGGCGCCTGTTCGCCGAAGGGGCCTTTGCCGCCGCCTTCGTGCCGATCTTCGCCCGCGAGCTGGAGCCGGGAAATAGCGAAGCGCGGGAACAGGTCGAGGCCGCCCGCGCCCGGGCCAGGGAATTCGCCGATCAGTCCATGGCGCTGCTGGCCCTGGTGCTGATCGTGTTCGTCGGGGTGATGGAAGTGATCATGCCCTGGGCCATGGTCGTACTGGCGGGCGGGTTCGAAGGCGTGCCCGGCAAGATGGAACTGGCGACGGACCTGTCACGCATCGCCTTTCCCTATCTTCTGTTCATTTCGCTGGTGTCGCTGCAGTCGGGAATTTTGAATTCCCTGGGCAGGTTCGCTGCCGCCGCCGCCGCGCCCGTTCTGTTGAATCTGACGCTGATTGCGGCCCTGTTGGTGTTCGCCGACCGCATGGAAACGCCCGGCCATGCGCTTTCCTGGGGCGTGTTCTGGGCGGGTGTGGTGCAGTTCGCCTGGCTTGCCTGGCATTGCCGCCGGCATGGCTTTCCGCTGCGTCTCGTCCGGCCGCGCTGGACGGACAAGGTCGCCCTTTTGATCAAACGCATCCTGCCCGTGGTGTTCGGCGCCTCGCTTTATCAGGTCAACCTTCTGATCGGAACGATCCTGGCGACCTATGTGTCGGACGGGGCGGTTTCCTATTTGTATTACGCCGACCGGGTGACGCAGCTGCCTTTGGGCGTGGTTGGCGTCGCCGTGGGCACGGCGCTGTTGCCGTTGCTGGCGCGCCAGTTGAAGGCCGGCGAGCATGCCGCCGCCCAGAACAGCCAGAACCGGGGATTGGAATTCGCGCTGCTGCTGACCCTGCCCGCCGCCGCCGCCTGCCTGATCATCCCCGAGGAAATCATCCGCGTGCTGTTCGAACGGGGCGAATTCAGCGCTCAGGCCACCCAGGCCACGGCGGCGGCCCTGTTCGCCTATGCCACGGGACTGCCGGCCTATGTGCTGATCCGCGTGCTGGCACCCGGGTTCTATGCCCGCGAAGACACGACCACGCCCGTGCGCATCGCGATCGCGGCGATGGCGGTCAACATCGTTCTCATGCTGGTGTTGATGAAGCCGCTGGGCCATGTCGGGATCGCGCTGGCGGCCTCGGCCTCGGCCTGGTTGAACACTCTTCTTTTGGGTGTGGTTCTGGTGCGGCGCGGGCATTTCGCGATGGATGCGCGGCTCCGCCGGCGTCTGCCGCGCATCCTGCTGGCGGCGGCCGGCATGGTCGGGGTGCTGGAAATCACCCGCCAGAACTTGAATTTCCTGACCACGGGCGATACGGGCGAACAGGTACTGGGTATTGCCATCCTGGTCGGCGCCGGGTTTGCGGCGTTCACGGGCTTTGCCCTGGTTCTGCGGGCGGCGGGCCTGAAAGACGCCAAGTCCATGCTGCGCGGCCGGGATATTTAGGGAGCCTTGACCAATAGGACTGGGGGGGCGATAACCGGCGCCTGATTTTCCGGCCCATCTTTTTTCAATCAGACGACGAAACGGAACGACCATGCGGCGCATCTTTTCAGGCGTTCAACCCACGGGGAACCTGCATCTCGGCAATTACCTGGGCGCGATCCGCAATTGGGTGCATTTGCAGCAGGACTACGAAGACTGTCTGTTCTGCGTGGTCGATCTGCACGCCATCACCGTTTGGCAGGATCCGGCGCAGCTGCGGTCTTCGACCCGCGAGGTCGCCGCCGCCATGATCGCTTCCGGCATCGATGCGGAAAAATCCGTGATCTTCAACCAAAGCCAGGTGCCCGCCCATGCGGAACTGGCCTGGGTGTTCAATTGCGTGGCGCGCATGGGCTGGCTCAACCGCATGACCCAGTTCAAGGAAAAGGCCGGTAAGAACAAGGAAAACGCCTCGGTCGGGCTGTTCGCCTATCCCAACCTGATGGCCGCCGACATCCTGGCTTATAAGGGAACCCACGTGCCCGTGGGCGACGACCAGAAACAGCACCTGGAACTGGCCCGCGACATCGCCCAGAAGTTCAACAACGATTTCGGGGTCGACTTCTTCCCCGTGGTCGAGCCGCTGATCTTCGGCGAGGCCACGCGGGTCATGTCGCTGCGCGACGGGTCCAAGAAAATGAGCAAGTCCGATCCGTCCGAACAGTCGCGCATCACGCTGACCGACGACGCGGACGCCATCGCCAAGAAGGTGCGCAAGGCCAAGACCGATCCCGAACCCCTGCCGGAAACCAAGGATGGTCTTGAAGGCCGGCCCGAAGCGGCGAACCTTCTGGGTATCTATGCGGCGCTTTCCGGACAGGACCTGGCGCAGGTGATCGCCGATCACGGCGGGCATCAGTTCTCCCAGTTCAAACAGGACCTGGCCGACCTGATGGTCGACAAGCTGCAGCCGATCACGGCGGAAATGCGCCGCCTGACCGACGACCCCGCCTATATCGAGGGCGTGTTGAAGCGTGGGGCCGAAAAAGCGCGGGACATTTCCCGGCCGATCATGGCCGAGGTTCACGACATCATCGGATTCCTGCGGCCCTGACGGCCGAAAATCAGGTATACTTGACCCATCCGGTCGGACTTGATTCCCGACCCCTTGGGCCCCATGTTAGGGCCAAGCACCGCCGGGACAGAGCCCCGGCAGATCAAAGCGGCCATCCGGCCGACAGCGCGGAGTTATCGACCCATGTTCATTCAAACGGAAACCACCCCGAATCCGGCCACTTTGAAGTTCCTGCCCGGCTGCACGGTCATGGAAGAAGGCACGGCCAACTTCGCTGAGGCGGCATCCGCCGGGCGCTCGCCCCTGGCCACGGCCCTGTTCGAAGTCGAGGGGGTCGCCGGCGTTTTCTTCGGCCATGACTTCATTACCGTGACCAAGGCCGAGGACAAGGATTGGGATACGCTCAAGCCGCGCCTTCTGGGCGGCATCATGGAGCATTTCACCCAGGGCAAGCCGGTGATCACCGAAGAGGCCGAGGATGCGGCGGCCTCGACCGCCGATGACACGGAAATCGTCACGCAAATCAAAGAGTTGCTGGAAACCCGGGTGCGCCCCGCGGTGGCCCAGGACGGCGGCGACATCATCTATCACGGGTTCGAGGAAGGCATCGTCTACCTGCAGATGCAGGGGGCGTGCTCCGGCTGCCCGTCGTCCACGGCGACGCTCAAGCACGGCATCGAGAACATGCTGCGCTACTACGTTCCCGAAGTGAAGGAAGTCCAGGCCGTCATGTAACGGCGGCGGTCTCCGGGGCGCCCAGGATGGTGCCCAGGGTGGGGATAAAATTTTTTGGCGCGCCTATAACTTTAGTGATATAAGGCGCGCCGTTAACTATGTGAACGCGGTGAAAACGCCCATCCCGGAGCAACCGGCGCCCTGACGACCGGACCGGGCTTGTCGAATCCTTGAGGGAGAATTTGACAATCGCTGTCAGGGGCGGCCTTCGCAAAAGGTCTCCTTTTCTAACTTAAAAAAACAGAAACGTTCTTCCATCCAAGCACCCTGGGCAAGACTGCGTAATCGGTGCGGAAGACGACCCTGAGCGATTCAAAATTGCCATGAACAAGTTTCTCGAACGCTCGGTGATGGCGGCTGTTTTCACGGTTGCGGTTACCGCCGGATATCTCGCTGTTGAACGCAGCCCCCAGGCTTCCGTGCCGGCGGCATCGATCACGCTGGTCCCGCATCTGGAGATCCCTTCTCCTTCCGCAGGTCCGGAAGAAGAAAAAATGCCCCGCGCGACTGCCCTGATCCCGCCGCGCCGGCCGGATATCAAGCGCGACCCGAAGGATTCGGTGACCGCGCTGCATGACTGGTTCGCCGAACTCAATTACGACCTTGAACATATCCGCGACGGCCGCGCCCATGTGCCGCCGGCCTATCTGGCGTCCCTGCCGCCGGATTTGGGCAAGGTGCGTGAAACGGCCAAGCGCAAGCGCCTGTTCTTCCAGGCCGTGCTGCCGCTGATTCTGCGCACCAATCAGGAAATTCTGGCCGACCGCAAACGTCTGTGGCGGCTTCATGCGGAGCAGCGCCTGGGCCGCCGCCTTGCCCCTGCCGACCGGCTGTGGCTGCGCGTCTTGGGCGAACGGTACAAGGCACCGGGTGCCAGCCTGGCCGTTTTGATCCGCCGCGTCGATGTGGTGCCGCCGTCCATGGCGCTGGCCCAGGCGGCGGAAGAAAGCGGCTGGGGAACGTCCCGGTTCGCCCGCCAGGGCAACGCCATTTTCGGCCAATGGACCACGTCGGACGGGCCCGGTCTTGTGCCGCTGGAACGCGAAGACGACAAGAACCACAAGGTCCGCGCCTTCGGCAAATTGATCGATTCCGTGCAGGCCTACATGCTGAACCTGAACACGCATCGGGCCTACCGCGAATTCCGCCGTGCCCGCGCGACTTTCCGCCGGTCGGGCCTGCCGCTTAACGGATTGTCCCTGTCGCGGTTCCTGCACCGCTATTCGGAACGGGGCGATGCCTATGTGGACGCCATCCGCGCGATGATCCGGGTCAACGGCCTGGACCGTTTGGACGATGCCCGCCTGATCAAAGGCCAGGACCCGGAAGCCTAAACCGCCCGACCGGATGGTTTGATCCCGCTTATTTCGTCACGAAGAACTGGCGGCCCAGCCAGTACCACCGGCTGTCCGGCCCCGGCAGGGTGCAGTTGATACGTGCCCGGCCGGCCGGAAACGGGTTTTTGACCCGGATTTCAAACCGCACATTGCCCAGACTTTCCAGCATGGCCCGGCCCTCGTGCGAGGCGAAACAGGCCAGCCGGTCCAGGCCCTTGGGCTTGGGCTCGATCAGGGTAAATCCCATGGCCGGCGGGTTGCCTGCCCCGGTCACCAGATGGTCCGCCGGGGTTAGATCGGTGACGGCCATGGCCAAGGAATTGACGGCCAGACGAAATCGTCCGATGCCGCCGAAGTTTTCGTTCATGGCGAAGCGCGGCAGATAATAAAACCCGAGCGAGGGATGCACGACGCCCGAATGCTGGCCGAAGGCGGCGTCGAAGCCTTGCGCCTTGGCGGTGGCTTCCAGGTCCCGCGTGGCCTCGCCGTAGGGATAGGCGAAAATCTTCGGCACATTGCCAAGCTCGGCCTGGAAGCGGTCGCTGGCCTGGGTGAATTCCCGGAGGTTCCGCTCGTCGTCCGAAGCCGCCATGTGGGAATGGTTGACGGTATGGTGGCCGATGGTGACCCCGCCCGCTTTCAACTCGCGGATTTGATCCCAGGTCATGATCCCGCCCAGCTTGCGGTCGACGGGGTCTGTGGCGACGAACAGGGTAAACGGCAGCCCGGCTTTTTTCAGGCGCGGCCAGGCGTGGTCATAGACCGAGGTATAGGCATCGTCGATGGTGATGCCGACCGTACGGTCGGGCAGCGGCTTGCCCGTCTTTAACGCCGCCACGATATCGGGCAGGGACATTACGGTGTATTTGCCGGACGTCAGTTCGGTCAGGTGTTCGTCGAACTGATCCAGACGGATGTTGGTCGACGGATATTCCTGTTCGTTGAACCGGTGATACATGATGATCACGGCGTGATCGGCGGCCCGGGCCAGATCGGGCCAGAGCATCAGCACGGCCAGCATCAGCCCCGCCGCCGGGCCGGTCAGGGCCCTGCGGATGCCGGTCCAATCCACGGCGGTCGGACGCCCGCCGATCATGAAGGGACAGCTTTTCATATTCCTCACCCCCGATTTGCATTGTTTTTCCGGGTTATGCCCCAATATTTCCCTCTTCCGCGCTGCAGCACAAGTGTCCTAGGGTCGGAGGCAATCCCACCCTTCTCTAGAATCGATCGAAAGGCCCCTCATCATGCCCGATAAAATCGCCGAATCGGCCCTGGATCAATTGTTTCGCGACGCCCGGACCTGCAACAATTGGCGCGACACGCCGGTCGACGAAGACCAGCTGCGCGCCCTGTGGGATTTGATGAAAATGGCCCCGACCAGCGCCAATTGTTCGCCCGCGCGCCTGGTCTTCGTGGTCTCGGACGCGGCCAAGGAAAAGCTCAAACCCTGCCTGATGGACGGCAATGTGGCGAAAACCATGTCGGCCCCGGCGACCGTGATCATCGGCCAGGACATGGAATTCTATGAAGAGCTGCCGCAACTGTTTCCCCATACGGATGCGCGGTCGTGGTTTGTCGGAAACGACGACCTGATCAAGGAGACCGCGTTCCGCAATGCGACCCTGCAGGGGGCCTATCTGATCATGGCGGCGCGGTCCCTGGGCCTGGATTGCGGGCCCATGTCCGGGTTCGATAAGGATATGGTCGATGCGGCCTTTTTCACCGGCACGACCGTGACCGCGAATTTCCTCTGCAACATCGGCCACGGCACGACGGAAGACCTGTTTCCCCGCAGCCCGCGGTTCGATTTCGACGACGTCTGCCAGATCGTCTGATCCGGGCGCGGCCGCTTCATGCCTGATATCGACCTCGCCAATCCGCCTTTGGGCAGCGCCCCCGACGGTGCCCCGCCCCGCCCCGGCATCGCCGCCTGGATCTATCTGGTCCTGTGCGGCGTCGCCATCATGCAGGTGTTCTGGCAGCCCGTGGGCTGGCAGGTCGTGGCGGCTTTTCTGGCGGCGGCTTTTCTGGCGCTGGAATTCCGCAACACCTCAACCACCCAACGGCTGGTCGGCTATACGCTCGCCGGGGGCGGCCTGCTGCTCGGCTTCATGGCCGATCAGGGGGCGGGGGTATTGCTCGACGGGATCGCGTCGTCGCTGAAGTTTCTGTTGGTGTTCTTCGCCGTCGCCTGGATGCAGATTCCGGCCAAGACCAGCCCGACCCTGGTGGCGGCGCGCCAATTCGTGCTGGATCAGCCGGCGGGCCGGCGGTTTCTGATCCTGGGATATGCGGCGCATTTCCTGGGCGCGTTCCTGAACCTTTCGGCCCTGACCCTGTTGTCTGACATGGTCGCCCGGCCCAAGGATCAGCGGCTGAAGGACCGCCTTGCGGTCTCGCTCATGGTCGGGTTTACCTCGGCCTCGTCCTGGTCGCCGTTCTATGTCAGCGTGACCGTCGTGCTGGCGGCCCTGCCCGGCCTCAAATGGGTCGACATCGCCCTGCCGGGATTGGTCATGGGCATCACCATCGTCGCGGTCACGGCCTTGATCGACCGCATCTTCGTGCGCGGCACCCGCCCGCGCCCGCCCAAGGGCCCCCGTGTCGAAAACGCCAATTGGCGCAAGCTGTCATTGTTGCTGGGCACCTTGATGGTGTCCGTGGTCGCCCTGGAATCCTATTTTCATCTGTCGATCCCGGTGGTGCTGGGTCTGTTGGCTCCGCCCTTCGCCGTCGTCTGGCTATTCATTTCCAAGGGCCGCCAGCATGAAGCCCCCGGCCTGCCGCGCCGGGTCGTGGCCACCCTCCCCAGCCTGCGGGGCGAAGCGCTGATCTTCATCGGCGCCAACCTGTTCGGCACCGGGGTGTCGCGGGTGATGGACCCGGCGGCGGTCGCGGATTTGCTGAACATCGGCGCCTGGCCGGACCTGGTCAAGCCGGTGGCCTTGGCGGCTTTCATTATCTTCGTCGGCGGGATCGGCCTGCATCCCGTGGTGTTGGTGATTCTGGTCGGATCGGTCCTGCCGCCGGAAGTCTTCGGCATGCCGCCCATTGTCATGGCGCTGGTCATGCTGGGCACCTGGGGGCTGTCGACCACGTCGTCGCCCGTATCCGGCACGACCCTGGTGGTCGGGCGCCTGACCGGGGAAAGCAGCTTCCGCCTCGCCTGGCGGCGCGCCCCTCTGTATACCTTGAGCGGCGGCCTGGTCGTGGCGGCGGTCGCCACGGCCTATTGGAAATTGGGGGGTATGCCCTGATGACGGCGGGGGTTTCGATCCGGCCATGAAGTTATTGGCGTTCGATACGGCGACGACGGGATGTTCGGCGGCGGTGTTCGTGGACGGCCGGCTGACGTCACGCCGCGCCGCCGCCATGGCACGCGGCCAGTCCGAAGCCCTGATGCCGATGATCGCGGACGTGCTGGACGAGGCGGGCTGCGCCTATGCGGATTTGGGCGCCCTGGCCGTGACCATGGGCCCGGGGGCGTTCACGGGCCTGCGCATCGGGCTTGCGGCGGCGCGGGGTCTGGCGTTGGGGCTCAATATTCCCTGTGCCGGCGTGACCACGCTGGAAGCGGTCGCGCGGGCATTGCCGGCGGGTGCGGGGGATGGAAGGCATGTGTTGGTCGCCCTCGATTCCAAGCGCGCGGATCTTTATGCGCAAGTATTCAACGACAAGCTTGAACCGGTGACCGATCCCGCCGCGATCATGGCGGCGGACCTTGCGGATTTTTGTCCCGCCGGGCCGTTGGTGATCATGGGCGATGCTGCCGGCCATGCCGCCGAAGCCCTGGCCGCCGCCGGGCGGGAGGCGTCATGTGCCGATGCGCCGGGCGTGCCCGATGCGGCGCGGGTCGGGGAAATTGCGCTGGCCCGTGCTTTGCCGGCCGTGGGCGATACCCCGGCCCCGATCTATCTGCGCCCGCCCGATGCGGTGCGGCCCCGCAACGGCGGGCGGCTCCGGCCCTAGGCGTCGATAACCGGGGCAGAGTGGGTCAGGATGACTTGCGGATCACCAGGCGGTGCAGGGCGTGCGGTTCGGGCTGTCCCGGATCTTCCGGGGCAAGCGAGAGCACGTCGTGCCCGTGATCGCGGACGGACCGGGGGACGTTGTCCAAGGGTTCGGGCCCCTTCAGGCGGACCTCAAGAACGGCGCCCGGGTCCAGGCGTTCCAGGAACAACTTGGTCTTAACAAAAGTCATTGGACAAATGTCGTTTGAAATATCCAGAAAATGCGATTTACTTTCCGGGGAGCTCAATTCTTCGGGTTTTTTCATTGAATACTCTTGTGTACAATAGTTGCCTACTTTATATAGGCGCCGCCGGGTCAAATGAAATATTTTGACCCTTTATTTTTTGCCGCAACGACGGGGCAGCCACTTGTTTGTCCATCGGCGCCGGGAAGGGCTGACCGCCGGTCCCTGGCGGCCAATTCTATTTCAAGGAGACCGCGTCCTCATGACCGAGAAACCCAACCAATCCGATCTGATCGAACTGACCACGGAAATCGTCGCCGCCCATGTCGGCAATAATGCGACCGCTCCGGGGGACATTCCGAATCTGATCAACGAGGTTTTCAACGCGCTTTCCAATGTCGGGTCCGCTCCGCAGCAGGCACAGCGCCCCAAACCGGCCGTGCCGCCGAAAAAATCCGTGTTCCCGGACTATATCGTCTGCCTGGAAGACGGCAAGAAACTGAAGATGCTGAAGCGCCATTTGAACACGGCCTACAACATGACGCCCGAGGAATACCGCGAGCGTTGGGGCCTTGCCGCCGATTATCCCATGGTGGCGCCCAATTACGCCAAGCACCGCTCCAACTTGGCCAAGAAGATCGGTCTGGGCACCAAGCCGCGGCGCAAACGCTGATCCGATTTCCCGGGGGGCACCTGGGGCTTTGGCGTCCGGCCGGATCGGGGTATAGTAATCGGGCAGAATCAAGCGCCCGAAAGCAATGCGTGGGGAGAAAATGTCGGAATCACGAATCGAGCAGTTGTGCATCGAAAAAGGCATGAAAATGACGGATCAGCGCCGCATTATCGCGCGCGTGCTGTCCGAATCGGACGATCACCCGGACGTCGAGGAAGTTCACCGCCGATCGGCGGAAACCGATGACCGGATCTCCATTGCGACGGTTTACCGCACGGTGCGCCTGTTCGAGGAAGCGGGCATCATCGAACGCCATGATTTCGGCGACGGCCGGGCGCGCTATGAAGAGGTCACCGAAGAACACCATGACCACCTGATCAATGTGCAATCGGGTGAGGTCATAGAGTTCCAGAACACGGAAATCGAACGCCTGCAGGAGATCGTCGCACGCGATCACAACATGCGTTTGGTCGGCCACAAGCTGGAATTGTATGGCGTGCCCCTGAAGAAAGGCGCCGATAAATAAGAATGACCCCACGCGACATTTCCCTGAACATGTCTTTCGGGGCCGGCAACCGGCTGGGGGCGAGGTAACCGGTGACCGGCGCGACCCCCAAGAAACTCCATATCAAGACCTATGGCTGCCAGATGAACGTCTACGACTCCGAGCGTATGGCGGGGCTTCTGGCGCCCCTTGGCTATACGCTCACGGATGCCGTGGACGATGCCGACATGGTCCTTTTGAATACCTGCCATATCCGTGAAAAGGCGGCGGAAAAGGTGTATTCGGAGCTTGGCCGGATCAACAAGATCAAACAGGCGCGCCGTACCGATGGGGGCGCCATGATCCTGGGCGTTGCCGGCTGCGTCGCCCAGGCCGAGGGCGAAGAAGTCCTCCGCCGCGCACCTTATGTGGACATGGTGTTCGGCCCGCAGACCTATCACCGCCTGCCGGAAATGGTGGCGCGCCTGCATCGGGAAAAGGGTGCCCAGCTGGACACGGACTTTCCCGAGGAATCCAAGTTCGATCACATGGCGCAGACCGCGCGGGTCGAAGGGCGTTCCGCCTTTCTGACCGTGCAGGAAGGCTGCGACAAGTTCTGTACCTTCTGCGTCGTGCCCTATACCCGCGGGGCGGAATTCTCCCGCCCTGTCGATCAGGTCCTGGACGAAGCGCGGGCGCTGGTCGCCGCGGGGGCGGCCGAGATCACACTGTTGGGCCAGAACGTCAATGCCTATCACGGCCTGGACGCGGGCGGCGGCGAACTTGGTCTGGGCGGCTTGATCCGCAAGCTGGCCGGGGTCGAAGGGATCGAGCGTCTGCGCTATACGACGTCCTATCCGGCCGAAGTCGATGACGCCCTGATCGCGGCCCACCGCGACGTGCCCGAGCTGATGCCCTATCTGCATCTGCCGGTGCAGTCGGGATCGGACCGGGTGCTGAAGGCCATGAACCGGCGCCACGGCCGCGATTTTTATATCGAATTGGTGGGGCGCCTGCGCGATGCGCGGCCCGATCTGGCGCTGTCGTCCGATTTCATCGTCGGGTTCCCCGGTGAATCGGACAAGGATTTTCAGGACACCCTGTCCCTGGTCCGTGACGTCGAATACATCCAGGCCTATTCCTTCAAATATTCACCGCGCCCGGGCACGCCGGCGGCGGCCATGGAGATGCAGGTTCCCGAGGACGAAAAGGACGCGCGCTTGAAGGAATTGCAGGATCTTTTGAATGCGCAGCAGCGGGCCTTCAACGAAAGCTGCGTCGGGCGCAGCCTGCCGGTGCTGCTGGACCGGCCCGGCCGCCACGACGGCCAGCTTGCCGGCCGCAGTCCTTACATGCAGGCCGTGCATGTCGATCTGCCGGACGGTGCTGCGGGCGAAGACTGGCTCGGCCGGATCGTCGATCTGACGGTTGTTTCGGCCGGCGGCAACAGCTTGGGCGCGGTGGTGGGCGATGCGCCCCGGCCCCAACAAAGGATCCATGCATGAGCCGCGGCCGATCCCGGCGCAACGCGCGCGGCAACGGTGAGCCCGCGGTCGCGTTGAGCGCCGCACCGGGGGCCGGCAACGGGGCCAACTCCTCACAGCAGATGACCTTTGCCAACAACGGCCTGGCGGCGGCCTTGTTCGGGTCGCACCACGCCCATCTGGCGCAGATCGAACAGGGCCTGGGCGTGACCGTCCATGCCCGCGGCAACGAGGTCACGATTTCCGGCGAGGGTGCCGCCGTCGACCGCACGGCGGCGATCCTGGCGGCGCTGTATGACCGCCTGCAGCAGGGCCTGGACGTGGACACACCCGAGGTCGATGCCATGCTGCGCATGTCCAGCGGTGGTGCGGCGGCGGCGGGCGATCCCAAGGAAGGCCTGAAGGACGCGGGCGTGGCCGTGCAGACCCGCAACAAGATGATCACCGCGCGCACCTCGACCCAGGCGGATTACCTGCGCGCGATCGACGAAAACCCCCTGGTGTTCGGCCTGGGCCCGGCCGGCACGGGCAAGACCTATCTGGCCGTGGCCAAGGCGGTGGAACGTCTGGTTCAGGGGCGGGTCGACCGCATCATCCTGTCGCGCCCGGCGGTCGAAGCCGGCGAACAGCTGGGCTTTCTTCCGGGCGACATGCGGGAAAAGGTCGATCCCTACCTGCGCCCGCTGTACGACGCGCTGTACGACATGCTGCCGGATCAGCAGGTGGTCAAGCGTCTGGAAAGCGGCGAGATCGAAGTCGCACCGCTCGCCTTCATGCGCGGGCGCACGCTCGCCAACGCCTTCGTCATTCTGGACGAGGCCCAGAACACCACGCCCGTGCAGATGAAGATGTTCCTCACGCGCCTGGGCGAAAATTCGGCCATGGTGGTGACCGGCGACCTTTCCCAGGTCGACCTGCCGCGCGGTACGCGCTCCGGCCTGCGCGATGCCGAGGAAGTCCTGGCCGGGACCAAGGGCATCCGCTTCGTCGAGTTCACGGAAAAGGACGTTGTCCGCCATCCCCTGGTGTCGCGTATCGTGCATGCCTACCAAAACGTGGAAACGGCCCGCCGGGCGGGCGCTCGGTACGAGCATTATGAAAGCGAACGCGAGCAGGAAGACGAATGAGGCCCCGCGCGTGACATCGCCCCGGCCGCTGGAGGTCGCGATCGAGATCGCCTCTTCCGATTGGGTATCGGTTTTGCCCGATGCGGAGGCCCTGGCGGCGCGCGCGCTGACCGCGGCCTTTCATCATGCGGCCCCGGCGGGGGGTGCCCCGGCCGAAGTTTCATTGGTTCTGGCCGATGATGACATGGTGGCCGAACTGAACAAGAATTACCGGGGCAAGGACGGGCCGACCAATGTGCTGTCGTTCGCCATGCACGAAGATGACGGCCAATCACCGGTGAGCGGTCAGCCCGATCTGCTGGGCGATGTGGTGGTTGCTTTCGGTGTCTCAGACCGCGAAGCCCGTGACCAGGGCCTTCCCTTTGCGGACCATTTATCTCATTTATGTGTCCATGGTATGCTTCATCTGCTGGGTTTCGATCACGAGGATGAAGCCGAGGCCGAGCGCATGGAGCAATTGGAAACAAGAATTCTCGGGGACCTGGGTGTTCCCGATCCATACGGAAAGGAGCGGTGACAGCCCGACCGCCGGGCGCCAATCACGGTGACATGAACGATCAATCATCGAGTCCCTCGCCCCGGGAATCCGGGGCCGCTATCCAACCCTCATCGCAGGAACCCAATTCTTCATCGCAGGAACCGCGCAGCGCGTCCGTTTGGCAGCGCCTGACGAAACGCTTCCGCAACGGCCAGCACGAATCCGTTCGTGAAGCGCTTGAGGAAATCATCGAAGAACGGTCCGAGCCCGCCGCCCCCATCGGCGATGATGAACGGCTTCTGCTGTCCAACATCTTGAATTTGCGTGGGCAAACCGTGGCCGATGTGATGGTGCCGCGGGTCGATATCGTCGCCGTCGATGCGGAAACGCCGCTCAAGGAAATCGTCACCATCATCGGCGAGCAGGGCCATTCGCGCCTGCCGGTCTATCGCGGTACCCTCGACGACGTCATCGGCATGGCCCATATCAAGGACCTGTTCCTGTGGGAAGGCCGTGATCAGGACTTCGATCTGGCGGAACATCTGCGACGCATTCTGTTCGTGGCCCCCTCGATGGAGGTTCTGGAACTGCTTCTGGAAATGCGGGCACGGCGCTCGCACATGGCGATCGTGGTCGACGAATACGGCGGTGTGGACGGCCTGGTCACCATTGAAGATCTGGTCGAGGAAATCATCGGCGAGATCGAGGACGAACACGACCGCGCGGCGGAACCGGTGCTGCGGCAAAATCCCGACGGCTCCTTTACCGCCGATGCCCGGGTGACGATCGCGGCGCTGGAAGAAAAATTCGGCCCTATCGCCACACCGGAAGAGCGCGAAAACATCGATACCCTGGGCGGTCTGGTGTTTGCCCTGGCGGGTCGAGTGCCGATCCGAAGCGAACTGGTCACCCATCCGAACGGCCTGGAATTCGAAATTCTGCAGGCCGATCCGCGCCGGGTGCACCGGATCCGGGTGCGCCGCCGAACACCGTCGGAAATGGACGCGGCCGCCGGATGACCGGCGTTCCGGCGGGCGCCGGGCGCGGTTTCGCGGCCGTTGCCGGGCTGACCGGCTGGCGTCGGCGGGGCTTGGCGCTGGGCCTCGGCATTGTGGCGGCGGGGGCGCTGCCGCCGCTGCATCTGGTATTTCTTCTGATCCCGGCGTTTTCAGGCCTTGTCTGGCTGGTTGCTTCGGCCGGGCGGGGGCGCCGTGCCTTCGCTGAAGGTTGGTGGTTCGGCGCGGGGCATGCGGCGGCCGGCACCTTCTGGATTTCCCATTCCCTGACCATCGATCTCGCGCGCCACGGCTGGCTGATCCCCATCGCCGTGATCGGCTTCGCCCTGGTTCTGGGCGTGTTCGCGGCCTGTGCGGCCTGGGTGGTTTACCGGCTTCGGCCACGGAATGCCCTGCCCGGCGGCGGGGATGCGCTGATCCTGGCCGGGGCCTGGGTGCTGGCGGAATGGCTGCGCGGCTGGCTGTTCACGGGCTTTCCCTGGAACCTGATGGGCACGGTCTGGACCTTCGCTGATGTCATGATACAGCCGGCCTCGGCCCTGGGTGTGTTCGGTCTGGGCCTGTTCACGGTCTGGGCGGCGGCAACGCCGGCTGCCCTGGCCCGCCGGGACGGGCGGCCCTGGCTGGCCCCAGCGTTTGCGGCGGCGTTTCTGGCCGGTGTGTGGGGCGGCGGCATGTATCGCCTTTCCGGGGCCGAAACGGTTTTTGCGCCGGGGGTTCATTTGCGCCTTGTTCAGCCCAATATCGCGCAGGCGGATAAATGGCGGCAAGGGTTGCGCCCCGGGCATGTGGCCCGGCAAATCGACATGAGCCTGGTGCCTGTTCCTGCGCCAACGAAAAATGAACCGGAACCGCAACAACAATCGGAAATCGCCCCCGAGCCGACGCATGTGATCTGGGCGGAAACGGCGGTACCTTACGTTTTGGGGCGTGAGCCGACCCTGATCCGCGCCCTGGCCCATGCGGCACCGGTGACGGGGGCCTTGCTGACGGGCTCGCTGCGGTTCGAAGCGGCCGCCGACGGCAGCCCCCGGGTCTTCAACAGCCTTTACGCGCTTGAGGCCTCGGGCCGGATCGCCGCGACCTATGACAAGCACCATCTTGTGCCGTTCGGGGAATATGTGCCGTTTCAGGACTGGCTCGGGTTTCTGAAGATCACCGAAGGGCGGGGTAATTTCATCCCCGGGCCGGGCCCCCGGGTGATGGAGGTCCAGGGTCTGCCGCCTTTTGCCCCCCTGATCTGTTACGAAGTGATCTTTCCGGGCGCGGTCCTGCCGCCGGTTGATGAGGCGGGGGAAGAGCCGCGCGCCCGCTGGCTGTTGAACATCACCAACGATGCCTGGTTCGGCGTCACGCCGGGGCCGTATCAGCATTTCGCGGCGGCGCGTCTGCGCAGCGTCGAGGAAGGTCTGCCCCTGGTCCGCGTCGCCAATACGGGCATTTCCGGGGTCATCGATCCCTGGGGCCGGACGGTCGCCGCCCTGGGCCTGGACCGGGCCGGCACGGTCGATGCACCCTTGCCGGAACCGATTGAAAACAGGACGCTTTTTTCGCGCCTGGGCAATGCCCCGGCGCTCATTCTGGCGATCCTGGCGCTGCTCGCAGGCCGTGTTGTTGCGGTCCGCCGGGCAGGGATGCCTGGTCCCGACATCACCTAGATTTCCGCATATATCGCCCTTGACGCGTCCCCGGAACGCTGTCACAAACCTTCGCCCGGGCCGCAAGGTTCCTGGGCGTGGCGTATTTGGACCGTTTGCCGCCACGAAAAATAACGCGCTAAGCGGACGAGCGTCGCCCCCGAACGTTTCGTCCTCATAGTCCTATATCTGTTAACGACGTTACCGGAGGCATCAACCTGTGACTCTTTCCAACTATCTCTTTACGTCCGAATCCGTTTCCGAAGGACATCCGGACAAGGTTTCCGACCGCATTTCCGATGCGGTTCTCGATGAACTGATCCGCCGCGACCCGGAAAACTGCCGGCTCGGCTGCGAGACCTTCACCACCACCAACCGCATCATTGTCGGCGGCGAAGGCCGTTGCGGCGACGACGGCCGCGGCCCGGTGTTCGATGGCGACGGCAATGCCGATGCCGAGCTGATTGAAACCATCGCGCGCGATTGCGTGAAGGACATCGGCTATGAGCAGGACGGCTTCCATTGGGAAACGGCCAAGGTTCAGGTCTATCTGCACGGCCAGTCCGCCGACATCGCCGTCGGCGTCGATTCCGCCGGCAACAAGGACGAAGGTGCGGGCGACCAAGGCATCATGTTTGGTTTCGCCTGCACGGAAACCGAAGAACTGATGCCCGCCCCCATCCAGTTCTCCCACCAGATCCTGAAAGGCATGGCCGACGCCCGCCATTCCGGCAAGACGCCGGGCCTGCTGCCTGATTCGAAAAGCCAAGTCACCCTGCAGTACGAAAACGGCAAGCCCGTGCGCGCGACCTCGGTGGTCGTTTCCACCCAGCACACGGAAGACCTCTCGACCGATCAGGTGCGCGAAATGGTGCGCCCCTTCGTCGAAGACGTTCTGCCCGAAGGCTGGATGTGCGACGACGAGGAATTCTACGTCAACCCGACCGGCCGTTTCGTGATCGGCGGTCCCGACGGCGACGTCGGCCTGACCGGCCGCAAGATCATCGTCGATACCTACGGTGGCGCGGCGCCTCATGGCGGCGGTGCCTTTTCCGGCAAGGATCCGACGAAGGTCGACCGTTCGGCCGCTTACGGTGCGCGCTATCTGGCGAAAAACGTGGTCGCCGCCGGTCTGGCCGACAAATGCGTGATCCAGCTGGCCTATGCCATCGGCGTGTCCAAGCCTCTGTCGGTCTATGTCGACACCCAGGGCACCGGCCGGGTCGATGAAGCGCAGATTTCCGCCAAGCTGCAGGAAATGGTGAACCTGAGCCCGCGCGGCATCCGCGAGCATCTCGAGCTCAACAAGCCGATCTTCGCCCGCACCGCCGCTTACGGTCACTTCGGCCGCAAGCCCGATGCGGACGGCGGGTTCTCTTGGGAGAAAACCGATCTGGCCGACGGCCTGAAGGCCGCGTTCGGCGCCTGATCCCGAAGGCTGGCGGTCCGAACGGGCCTGTCCCGGCCGAAAGGCAACGGATATGGACCCAGAGGAACGCCCCCGATTTTACGGCCGGCGCCGGGGCAAGAAACTGCGCCCCGGCCGCCGCGCCCTGATCGAAGACCTGCTTCCGAAACTGCGCGTGCCGTCCGGCGGCGGGCCGCTTGACCCCGCCGGTTTGTTCGATCCGGCAGTATCGGACGTCTGGCTTGAGGTCGGCTTCGGGGCGGGCGAACATCTGGCGGCCCAGGCCGCCGCCCATCCCGATATCGGCTTTATCGGCTGCGAGCCCTTCGTCAACGGGGTCGCGGCCCTGTTGGCCCAAATCCATGCTCAGAACCTGGGCAATGTCCGCCTGCATGACGATGACGCCCGGTTGCTGCTGCCCAACATCGCATCGGGGTCCATCGGTCGGTTCTACCTGCTGTATTCCGATCCCTGGCCCAAGACACGCCATTGGAACCGCCGTTTCGTCCAGACCGACACCCTGGATCAGATCGCGCGGATTCTTAAGCCCGGCGGGCTGTTCCGTTTTGCCACCGATCACATGGGCCATGCGCGCTGGGCCCTGGGCCTGGCGGCCAATCATCCCGGGCTGCAATGGACGGCGCGGGAACCCCAGGATTGGCGGGAACGCTGGGCCGACGGCTATGCCACACGCTATGAGGAAAAGGGCCTGGCCGGCCCGACACCGGTCTATCTGGAGTTCTGCCGCCGGGACGGATGAGGGCGGAACCCGCATCGGCGCTTGTCATTGGGGCCGATTAGGACTATATAAGCCCCGCATTTCGTTTAAGGAAATGCGCTTCGTTAAGTCCGATACCGGAATTGATGGGGCGGGCCGGTGGCCCGCCTTTTGTGTTTTTTGAACCAGATGCATCGCAGCCGCCCCGGCGGCGCGGACGATGGGGACCTGAGACCACGTGACCTTGGAACAGCGCATCGCCGAAATCATCGGCCCGTCCATCGAGGACCTGGGCTTCGAGCTCGTGCGTGTCCTGATGTCCGGCCAGCGCCGCAAGAAGCTGCAGATCATGGCCGAACCCTTGGACGGCTCGCAAATGACGGTCGATCATTGCGCGGTCATTTCGCGCACGATTTCGGCCCTTTTGGATGTGGACGACCCCATCGACGACGCCTACACCCTTGAAGTGTCGTCGCCGGGTATCGACCGGCCGCTGGTCAAGCTGGCCGATTTCGAACGCTTCGCCGGGTTCGACGCGCGCATTGAAATGAACGTCGCCATCGACGGCCGGCGCCGCTTTTCCGGCCGCTTGAAAGGTGTTGCCGGCGACGAAGTCGTGATCGACGTGGAAGAAGGCGAGGTTCGCCTGCCCTTCGCCGATATTCAGAAATCCAAGCTGCTGATGACGGATGAATTGATCGCCGCCCATCAGCAGGCGGGCGGATAGGCCGCCCCGGGCCCCGATGAGGGCCGAACGAAACCGTTAACGTACGAAGTTCGACGCAAGTTGAAAGTTTGAAGGAAAGTCAGAAATGAGCGACGTCATGCAAAGCGAAGCCGTCCACGCCCGCCCGGAACTGCTGGCCGCCGCCGATCAGGCCGCCCGCGACAAGGGCATCGAGCGGGACGAGGTCCTGGAAGCCATGGAACAGGCGATCCAGAAAGCCGGCCGGTCCAAATATGGCCATGAACACGATATCCGCGCGGTCATCGACCGTGTGTCGGGCGCGATCACGCTGGCCCGCTATCTGGAAGTCGTGCAGGGTGCGGACGACGTCGAAAACGAGATCACCCAACTGACCCTGGACCAGGCCAAGCAGCGCAAGACCGATGCCGAAGTCGGGGAATTCCTGGTCGACCCCCTGCCGCCCATCGATTTCGGGCGCATCGCGGCACAGACCGCCAAGCAGGTCATCGTCCAGAAGGTGCGCGAAGCCGAACGCAAACGCCAATACGACGAATACCAGGACCGCATCGGCGAAGTCGTCAACGGCCTGGTCAAGCGGATCGAATACGGCAACGTGATCGTCGACCTGGGCCGCGCCGAAGCGCTTTTGCGCCGGGATGAATCGATCCCGCGCGAGCATTTCTCCAACGGCGACCGGGTGCGTGCCTACATTATGGACGTGCGCGAAGAAGCCCGCGGCCCGCAGATCTTCCTGTCGCGCACCCATCCGCAGTTCATGTCGGCCCTGTTCAAGCAGGAAGTGCCGGAAATCTACGACGGCATCATCGAAATCAAGTCCGTGGCCCGTGATCCGGGCTCGCGCGCCAAGATCGCCGTGTTGTCCCATGACAGCTCGATCGATCCGGTCGGCCCCTGCATCGGTATGCGCGGCTCGCGCGTGCAGGCGGTGGTCGGCGAACTTCAGGGTGAAAAAATCGACATCATCCAGTGGTCGCAGGACGAAGCCTCGTTCATCGTCAACGCCCTGGCCCCGGCCGAGGTGTCCAAGGTCGTGATGGACCAGGACACCCACCGCATCGAGGTCGTGGTGCCCGACGATCAGCTGTCGCTGGCCATCGGCCGGCGCGGCCAGAACGTGCGTCTGGCTTCGCAGCTGTCGGGCTGGGACATCGATATCTTCACCGAGGCCGAGGAATCCGAGCGCCGCAACGAGGAATTCCGCGCCCGCTCCGCCCTGTTCGTCGAAGCGCTTGATGTCGATGACGTCATTGCCCACCTGTTGGTGACGGAAGGGTTCTCCAAGGTCGAGGAAGTGGCCTTCGTCCAGATCGAGGACCTGACCGACATCGAAGGTTTCGACGAAGACGTGGCCGGCGAACTGCAGGCCCGGGCCCAGACCTATCTGGAAACCCGCGATGCGGAACTTGAGGCCAAGCGTAAGGAACTGGGCGTCGAGGACGATCTTGCCGATATCGAAGGCGTGACCAATGAGCTGATGGTGGCGCTCGGCGAGAACGACGTGAAGACCCGCGACGATCTGGCCGACCTGGCCGGTGACGAGCTTCAGGAAATCGCGCCCCAGGGCACGATGACCCTGGACGCCGCCAACCAGATCATCATGGCCGCCCGCGCCCATTGGTTCGCCGACGAAGAGGGCGCCGAAGGTGAGGGTGCCGAGGGCGAAACCGCCGAAGGTGAGGCCGCAGCGGCCGATGCCGGCGGCGACGCCAAGGCCGAATAAGGCTGTGGGTATGCCCGCAACCATGAATACCGTGACGACGATGAACTGAAGAAGAGGACCCCATGACCGGTGGCGCAACAGACCACGCGGACGTTACCCCGGCCGATGCCGGGGGCGGTTTCCCGTCTGAAGAGACGGCGGGACCGGTCCGGCGTTGTGTCGTCACCGGGCAGCAAAAGTCCACTGAACAGCTCATCCGGTTCGTCGTCGGCCCCGACGATTCCATCGTTCCGGACCTGGTGGGCAACCTGCCCGGGCGGGGATTATGGTTGAGTGCAAGCCGCGATGTGGTAAATACAGCCAGCGAAAAGAAGCTTTTCGCCAAGGCGGCCAAGCGCAAGGTCACCGTTCCGCCCCGGTTGGCGGACGATATCGAGGCGCAGATGGTCCGCCGCTGCATGGATGCGTTGGGTCTGGCGCGCCGTGCGGGTCAGGTTGTCGCCGGGTTTGAAAAGACCGACGCCTGGCTGAGGACCGCCAAGCGCGGTCTGTTGGTTGCGGCCCGGGACGGCAGTGAGGACGGCAAGTCCAAATTGCGGGCCCTGGCACCGGGGCTGGCACAGTTTACGGTCCTGGACGCCGCCGAATTGGGCCGCGCGCTGGGCCGGGATCATGTGGTCCACGCGGCGGTCGCATCCGGCGGTCTTGCGGATCGACTGGTTTACGAGCAGAGCCGGCTTTTGGGGTTTCGCGAGGGTACCCCGGCCGGTGGAATTTCCCCCTCGCATGAATAGGCCGGGTTCCATGGAGCCCGGAAAAATCCGGGGCTCCGGATCGCGCCGATCGGAAGGTATTGATGGCTGAGACGACAGAAAAAGACAAGGCGGACAAGGATCGCGGCGGCGGCAAGCTGGGCCTGTCAAGCGGCGGCGGCAAGCTGTCGCTGAACAAGACCGTGGAAAAACGCCAGACGCGCCAGAACTTCTCGCACGGCCGGTCCAAGATGGTCACCGTCGAGGTCAAGAAGCGCCGCTCCATCTCGCCTGGCAAGGATGAGACCCGTCAGGACGCTGCCCCCGAGGCACAGGTCGAGGACGACGGCGACGCGCCGATCCGTGAACTTACGGAGCAGGAGCGCGAGGCCCGCCAGAAAGCCCTGGATACGGCCAAGCAGACCAAGGACGACGCACCCCAGGACATGCCGGCGCGGCCTTTGGGCCCGACGCCCGTTGAGCGCCCGGCACCCGAACCGGAGCCCGAGGAAGAGCCCGCCGCCGAAGCCGCGGCGGAACCGGAAACGGCCCCGCCGGCTGCGGCCGAGGGCGTGACGCCGCCGACCGCGGCCGCAGAAACCGCCCGTCCGGCGCGCCCGCGTCCGGCGGCACGGGAAACCGAAGACGACGGCCCCCGCGGCGGCAAGGGCCGCAAGAAGGGTCCGGCCGAACCCCGGCGCACGGCGCCCGCCAAGGGCTATGACGAACGCCGCCGTCGCGGCAAGCTGACCATTTCCGACGCGCTTGAAGGTGAAGAAGACCGTCAACGCTCGATCGCTTCGGTCAAGCGTGCGCGCGAACGGGAAAAACAGAAACAGCGTGAATTGCTTCAGGAAGGGGCCAAGGTCTTGCGCGAAGTCATCGTGCCTGAAGCGATCACCGTTCAGGAGCTGGCCAATCGTATGGCCGAACGCGGCGCCGACGTGGTCAAGGCGCTGATGAAGATGGGCGTCATGGCGACCATCACCCAGACGATCGACGCCGACACCGCCGAACTGGTGGTCGAGGAATTCGGCCATCGCATCCGCCGCGTGTCCGAAGCCGACGTCGAACAGGGCTTGCGCCGCGACGAAGACGCGGACAAGGATTTGCAGGCACGGGCACCGGTGGTCACGGTCATGGGGCATGTCGATCATGGCAAGACCTCGTTGCTGGACGCCTTGCGTGCGACCGACGTGGCCGGCGGCGAAGCCGGCGGCATTACCCAACATATCGGTGCCTATCAGGTCACGACGCCGTCCGGCGCCAAGATCTCGTTCATCGATACGCCGGGCCACGCGGCCTTCACGGAAATGCGCGCGCGCGGTGCCCAGGTCACGGATATCGTGGTGCTGTGCGTTGCCGCCGATGACGGTGTCATGCCGCAGACCATCGAGGCCATTCACCACGCCAAGGCTGCCGGTGTGCCGATCATCGTTGCCATCAACAAGATCGACGTGCCGGGGTCGGACCCCAATCGGGTGCGCACGGAACTGCTGCAGCATGACGTTCAGGTCGAGGAAATGGGCGGCGACGTGCTGTCCGTTGAGGTTTCGGCCCTGCAGAAAACCAACCTGGACAAGCTGGAAGAAGGCATTCTGCTGCAAGCGGAACTTCTCGACCTTAAGGCCAACCCGGATCATGCGGCGGAAGGCGTCATCGTCGAAGCCCGCATGGAACAGGGCAAGGGCTCGGTCGCCACGGTGCTGATCCAGCGCGGCACGTTGAAGGTCGGCGAAATCTTCATCGCCGGTTCCGAATGGGGCCGGGTGCGCGCCATGATGGATGCCCACGGCACGCAGCTGGAAGAAGCGGGCCCCTCGGTGCCCGTGGAAATCCTGGGCCTGAACGGCACGCCCCAGGCGGGTGATGATTTTGTCGTGGTGGAATCGGAAGGCCGTGCCCGCGAGGTTACGGAATTCCGTCAGCGCCAGGAACGCAACCGTGTGGCCGCTGCCGGTGGGCGCGGAACGCTTGAACAGATGTTCGAAAAGATCCAGGAAGGCGAGGCCCAGGCCGTGCCGCTGGTCATCAAGGCGGACGTTCATGGGTCGGTCGAAGCGATCGTCGGCACCCTGGAAAAACTGGCGACCGACGAGGTCAAGGTCCAGGTGCTCCATTCGGGCGTCGGCGGCATCAACGAAAGCGACGTCACGCTGGCCCGGGCTTCGGGCGCGCTGATCGTCGGCTTCAACGTGCGCGCCAATCCGCAGGCCCGCGACCTGGCCAAACGGGACGGCCTGGAAATCCGGTATTATTCGGTGATCTACGACCTGACCGACGACATCAAATCCGTACTGTCGGGTCTGCTGGCACCGGAAGTCCGCGAGACGTTCCTGGGTTATGCCGAGGTCCGCGAAGTGTTCAGCGTGTCCAAGGTCGGCAAGGTCGCCGGCTGTATGATCACCGAGGGCACGGTCCGGCGCGGCGCCAAGGTGCGGCTGCTGCGTGACGACACGGTCATCCATGAAGGCGACCTGAGCCAATTGAAGCGGTTCAAGGACGACGCCAAGGAAGTCCAGTCGGGCACGGAATGCGGTATGGCGCTGGCCAATTACCAGGATATCCAGGTCGGCGACATCATCGAATGCTTCGAGACCGAGGAAGTGGCCCGCGAGCTTTAGGGCTCGGGCCGCACAGCTGCGTCGCTGGGCGGGGCCAGGGGGTCCCGCCGGCCGGCTATTGGTAATGCATCGCCATGTCAGATAAATCCCGCAAACGGCACGAAGGCCCGAAGCCGCCGTCGCAACGCCAGCTTCGCGTCGGCGAGGAACTGCGCCATGTCCTGGCGCGGATTTTGGAACGCCACGATTTCCGCGACCCGGTGCTGGAAATGGCGACCCTGACCGTGACCGCCGTCGACGCCAGCCCGGATTTGCGCCGGGCGACCGTGTTCGTGGTGCCGCTGGGCGGCGGCATCATAAACGATGCGGAAACGGAACAAGTTCTTTCGGCCCTTAACCATGCGGCACCTTACATCCGCCGCCAGGTCGCCCGCGAGGTCCGGCTCAAGTTCCTGCCGGCCTTTTCCTTCCGCATGGACCACAGTTTCGAACATGCCGGGCGGATCGACGCGCTGCTGCATGATCCCCGGGTGCAACGGGATCTGGGCGCTCCTGCCGATCCCGGCGATGCCGCCGACGCACAGGAAGAAGACTGACCCATGGCGCGCCGCCGCAAGGGCCTGCCCATCCACGGTTGGATCAACCTGGACAAGCCGCTCGATGTGACCTCGACCCAGGCCGTGGGCCGGGTCAAACGCCTGCTGAACGCGGCCAAGGCCGGCCATGGCGGCACCCTGGACCCGCTGGCCACGGGCATTCTGCCGATCGCGCTGGGTGAGGCGACCAAGACCGTGGCCTATGCCATGGACGGGGAAAAGGAATACGTTTTCACCATCCGTTTCGGGTCCGAGACGGAAACCGGGGACCGCGAAGGGGCGGTCGCGGCGGAAAGCGACACGCGCCCGTCGGACGCCGATATCACGGCCGTCCTGCCCCGTTTCATGGGTGAGATCGACCAGATCCCGCCCCGTTATTCCGCCATCAAGGTGCAGGGGGCCCGGGCCTACGATCTGGCCCGGGGCGGCGAAGAATTCGAGCTTCAGTCCCGCCGGGTCACGGTCCATTCCCTGATCGTTGAGGCCCGGCCCGATGCGGATCATGCGGTGATCCGCTGCCGCTCCGGTAAGGGGGTTTATGTGCGCTCGCTCGCGCGTGATATCGCGCGGGCCCTGGACACGGTCGGGCACGTCTGGGACCTGCGCCGCACGATGGTCGGGCCGTTCTCGGAAAACAATGCGATTTCGCTAGAAAATCTGGAGGCTCTGGGGCATAGTGCGCGCGATTCCGGGCACCTCTTGCCCGTCGAGACCGCGCTGGACGACATCCCGGCGCTGGCCCTGACGGAAACCGAGGCCCGGCGGTTGGCCCAGGGACAGGCTGTTGCGGCCCTCCCCGTTGCCAGCCGTTCGCCATTCAAGGACATCAGCCAAGGCGACATGGTTTCGGCCATGCTCGGCGACCGGTTGGTGGCTTTGGCGGAAATCAAGGGCGGAGAAATCCGCCCGGTCCGGGTGATGAACCTGGACGGGTCGTGATCCCGGAAGGGGCATGGCCTGATTTTTAACAATCAAGAACAGGAGTATGACGATGTCGATTACCGCTGAGCGGAAGCAGGAACTTATTGGTGAGTTCCAAACCGAAAAAAGCGACACGGGGTCGCCGGAAGTTCAGGTCGCCATTCTGACCGAACGCATCACCAATCTGACCGAACACATGAAGACCCACAAACGGGATTTCCATTCCCGCCGCGGTCTTTTGATGATGGTCGGCCAGCGCCGCCGTCTGTTGGATTATCTGAAAAAGAAAAACGACGGGCGTTACGAAGAGCTGGTCAAGCGTCTGGGTATCCGGCGCTGATTTGTCTGTAAGGCGTGCATCCTCAAATCTGAATTGGATGTTCTCCGTGGGCGGCCAAGGTACGGACGCCGCCTTTATACCCCGCCGCTTTCCGCATGGCCCCGACGATCATTGCGGAAAGCGCTTCGGGGACGGGCCGCCGGCAGGGTGCCGGCCGGCCCAACGGGCAGGACGTGCGCGCAAGACGCGCGGATATCCGGTCCCACGTACGTTTGTAGGAAGAGTAGAAAGATATGTTTCAAGAGTTTCGTAAGGAAATTGACTGGGGTGGGCGCAAGCTGACCCTGGAAACGGGCAAGATGGCCCGTCAGGCCGATGGTGCCGTCGTTGCCACCTATGGTGAAACCAAGGTGCTGTGCACGGTGGTCGCTGAAAAGACCCAGCGCCCGGGCATCGATTTTTTCCCGCTGGCCGTCCACTACGTGGAAAAGGCCTACGCCGCCGGTAAAATCCCGGGCGGCTTTTTCAAGCGTGAAGGCCGTCCCGGCGAAAACGAGGTTTTGACCTCGCGCCTGATCGACCGGCCCATCCGGCCGCTGTTCGCCGAGGGCTTCAAGAACGAAGTACAGGTCATCTGCACGGTTCTGACCCACGATCTGGAAAACAACCCGGACATTCCGGCCCTGATCGGCACCAGTGCGGCGCTGTGCATCTCCGGTGCACCGTTCCTCGGTCCGATTTCGGGCTGCCGCGTCGGCATGGTCGAAGGCGCCTATGTCCTGAACCCGACGCTGGATCAGATGGCCGACACCAAGTTGGACCTGATCGTCGCCGGCACCCAGGAAGGCGTGCTGATGGTCGAATCCGAAGCCCACGAACTGTCGGAAGACGACATGCTGGGCGCGGTGATGTTCGGCCACCAAGCCAACCAGGACGTGATCAACGCGATCATCGAACTGGCTGAAGCCTGCGCCAAGGAGCCGTTTGAGCTGCCGAGCAAGCCCGAAGGCATCGACGCCCTGGCCGACAAGGTCAAGGCCATGGCCGAAGACGGCCTGCGCGCCGCCTACGGCGAAACCGTCAAGCAGCTGCGTCAGGAAAAGATTTCCGCCGTTAAATCCAAGGTGTCCGAAGAACTGGCCGCCGACGACAGCCTGGACCAGGAACTGGTTGGGGCTGCCCTGGGCGGTATTCTGAAAAAGCTGGAAAGCGACATCGTCCGCCGCGACATCCTGAGCACCGGCAATCGCATCGACGGCCGCGACACCAAGACGGTGCGTCCGATCGCCGCCGAAGTGGGGATTCTGCCCCGCACGCACGGTTCGTCCCTGTTCACCCGCGTTGAAACGCAGGCCCTGGTGGTTGCCACGCTCGGCACCGGCCAGGACGAACAGATCATCGACGATCTGGCCAACGACCATCGCCGTACCTTCATGCTGCACTATAACTTCCCGCCCTTTTCCGTTGGTGAAGCGGGACGTTTCGGCTTTACCGGGCGGCGTGAGATCGGCCACGGCAAGCTGGCCTGGCGGGCGCTCAACCCGCTGATGCCGACCAAGGACGAATTCCCCTATACGATCCGCGTGGTGTCTGAAATCACCGAATCCAACGGGTCGTCCTCCATGGCTACGGTCTGCGGCACCTCGCTGTCGCTGATGGATGCGGGCGTTCCGCTGCCGCGTCCGGTGGCCGGTATCGCCATGGGCCTGATCAAGGAAGGCGACGAGTTCGCGGTCCTGTCGGACATTCTGGGTGACGAAGATCATCTGGGCGACATGGACTTCAAGGTCGCCGGTTCGGAAAACGGCATCACGTCCCTGCAGATGGACATCAAGATCACCTCGATCACCGAGGAAATCATGAAGATCGCCCTGGCCCAGGCCAAGGACGGACGTCTGCACATCCTGGGCGAAATGTCCAAGGGCCTGACCTCGGCGCGCGAAGGCGTGTCGGACATGGCCCCCCGGATCACCCAGTTCCAGATCAACAAGGACAAGATCCGCGAAGTCATCGGCCCGGGCGGCAAGATGATCCGCGAAATCTGTGAAGAAACGGGTGCCAAGATCGACATCGAAGACGACGGCACCGTGCGTGTCGCCGCCGTCGATGCCTCGGCCGGCGAAGCGGCCGTCGATTGGATCAAGTCGATCACCCAGGAACCGGAAGTCGGCGTGATCTACAACGGCAAGGTCGTGAAGGTCGTCGATTTCGGCGCTTTCGTGAACTTCATGGGCGCCAAGGACGGCCTGGTCCATATCTCCGAACTCGCCAACGAGCGGGTCGGCCAGGTCACCGACGTCATCAATGAAGGCGACGAGGTCAAGGTCAAGCTGATCGGCATCGACGACCGGGGCAAGGTCAAGCTGTCCATGCGTGTCGTCGACCAGGAAACCGGCGAGGACATCACCGAACAGGTCGGTGAACGGTCCGGCGGCGGTGGCCGGGGCGGCAAGCCGCGCGAAAAGCAGCCGGCGTAACACCCGGTTGGTTGCTTAAACCACAACGTGAAGGGCGGTGCCGAACCAGGCGCCGCCCTTTGCCGTCCGGCTGTTCGCTATGGTTGCTTTGGGGCGGTGTCTCTGGCTATTGTGCGCCTGTGAACACGCTTAAGCATCCGGCCCTAAACGGCCCGGACATAATAGAAACTGAAGCCGTATTGCCGGGGGGATGCCCGCATTTAAAACGGCTTGCCCAAGGGAGGCGGGCAGCAATGGCCGCAAGCGCGTGACCAAGAAAAACGCCTATTCTTATGACGACCTGATCGCTTGCGCCAAAAGCGAGCTGTTCGGGCCGGGCAATGCCCAATTGCCGTTGCCGCCGATGCTGATGCTGGACCGGGTAACGGCCATTCATGAAGACGGCGGCGCCAACGGCAAGGGGTATGCCGAAGCTGAATTCGACGTCAAACCGGACCTGTGGTTTTTCCAATGCCACTTCCAGGGCGATCCGGTGATGCCGGGCTGCCTGGGCCTGGACGCCCTGTGGCAGTTGCTGGGATTCTACCTGGGCTGGACGGGGGCCCCCGGCCGCGGCCGCGCCTTGGGCGTCGGCTCGGTCAAGTTCTCCGAACAGGTCCAGCCGGATGCCAAGTTGATCCAATACCGCATTGATATCCGGCGCATTATGTCGCGCCAGATCACCCTCGGCATCGCCAACGGGGTGATGCTCGTGGACGGGAAAACCGCCTACGAGACCGAGGATATGCGCGTAACCTTGTTCACCGACCCCGAAGGGTAGTAAGAGAGGCCCATGAGACGTGTCGTCGTAACCGGGATGGGGATTGTGTCGCCCATCGGCAATAACGTTGCCGAGGTGACCGACAGCCTGCGCCAAGGGCGCTCGGGCATTGTTTTCTGTGATGACTATGCCGAACGCGGGTTCCGCAGCCATGTCCATGGCGCGCCCACGGTCGACATGGACGACATGATCGACCGCAAGCTGCGGCGCTTCATGGGCGATGGGGCCGCTTATTCCTATATCGCCATGAACGAAGCGATCGGCGATGCCGGTTTGTCCGAAGCAGATGTGACGAGCGAACGCACGGGCCTGGTCATGGGATCGGGCGGGCCGTCGACATCGGCGCAGGTTGCCGCCGCCGACACCGCCCGCGACAAGGGCGCCAAGCGCATCGGCCCCTATGCCGTGCCCAAGACCATGTGTTCCACCGTGTCGGCCAATGTTTCGACCGCCTTCCACATGCGGGGCCTCAGCTATTCCATTTCGTCGGCCTGTTCGACCTCGGCCCATTGCATCGGCAATGGGGCGGAATTGATCCAATGGGGCAAACAGGACGTGGTCTTCGCCGGCGGCGGGGAGGAACTGCATTGGTCCCTGACCGTGCTGTTCGACGCCATGGGGGCCTTGTCGTCCAAATACAACGATACGCCGGAACGCGCGTCCCGTCCGTTCGACGTCGACCGTGACGGGTTCGTCATCGCCGGTGGTGCCGGTGTGGTCGTGCTCGAGGAACTGGAGCGTGCCCAGGCCCGGGGTGCGAAAATCTACGGCGAAGTGGTCGGCTATGGTGCCACCTCCGATGGGGTCGACATGGTCGCCCCTTCGGGCGAGGGCGCGCAGCGCTGCATGCGCCTGGCGACGGAAGCCCTCGGCAACACCAAGGTCGATTACATCAACGCCCACGGCACCTCGACGCCGGCCGGCGACATGACCGAATTGAAGGCGATCCAGGAAGTGTTCGGCGCGCATAAGCCCAAGATCTCCTCGACCAAATCGCTGACCGGCCATTCCCAGGGGGCGACCGGCGCCCATGAAGCGATTTATTCGCTGATCATGCTGAACAACAACTTCATCGCGGCCTCGGCCAATGTCGAAAACCTCGACCCGGAAGCCGGTGACGCGGAAATCGTTACCCAGCGTATCGATGACGCCGGTCTGAACTGCGTTTTGTCCAATTCCTTCGGCTTCGGGGGCACCAATGCCACCCTGGCATTCAAACGGCTTGAGGCCTAGGCGAGGGGCCGAGGTCGGCTCCCCAGGAGAATTTCAATGAACGGCCCCGTTGACGGATCAGGCGTGCCCCCGGCGGACACCCCCGATGCGACCGTGTTGCAATCCAACATCATGGCCGGCCGGCAGGGGCTGATCCTGGGCGTGGCCAACGACCATTCCATCGCCTGGGGCATCGCCCGCACGCTGCGCCAGCACGGCGCCGAACTTGCCTTCACCTATCAGAACGACGCCATCGCCAAGCGGGTCACGCCGCTGGCCGCTGAATTGGGGTCGTCCATCGTTCTGCCCTGCGAGGTCGAGGACCAGGCCAGCATCGACACGGTGTTCGGCGAATTGAAATCGCAATGGGGCGGGCTTGATTTCGTCGTCCATGCGGTCGCCTATTCGGACAAGGACGAGCTTAAGGGCAAATACCTGAACACATCGCGCGACAACTTCCTGCGCACCATGGATGTGAGCTGCTATTCCTTCACCGCCATTGCCCGCGCGGCGGCGGAACTGATGGGCGAGGGCGGCTCGCTGATCACCCTGACCTATACGGGCTCGACCCGCGTGATGCCCAATTACAACGTCATGGGCGTGGCCAAGGCGGCCTTGGAAGCCAGCGTGCGCTACCTTGCGTCCAACCTGGGGGCCCAGGGCATCCGGGTCAACGCGATTTCGGCCGGACCCATGCGCACGCTTGCCGGCAGTGCCATCGGCGGCGCGCGCCATGTGTTCAAATGGAATCAGCGCCACGCGCCGCTCAAACGCACGGTGCGGCTCGAAGATGTGGGCGGATCGGCGCTGTACCTGTTGTCGGATCTGTCCGCCGGGGTCACCGGCGAGGTCCACCATGTGGATTCCGGCTACAACATCATCGGCCTGCCCAATCCCGAGGATATGGCCGAGGACTGATCCCCGGGCGGGCGGTTATCCGGCAATCCAGGCGTGTAAATTAAGTCTGGAAAAAACTTTAGGCATCTTCATATAATAATTCTAATTCTTATATAGGCGCCGGTTCGGCGTGAATTTTCATGGTGAGCACCTGATGAAACCGATGCGAAAAGCCAAGCCTGCCCCGGATTCCCGGCCCTTCAGCCAGATCCTGGACAAATTGCGCGGTGCCGGTCTGCGTCCGACCCGCCAACGCATGGCGCTGGCCAAGCTGTTGTTCGAAGGCGGCAACCGCCACCTGACGGCGGAAATGCTCCATGCCGATGCCCAGGCCGCGAATGTCCGGGTGTCGTTGGCCACGGTCTACAATACCCTGCATCAGTTTCATCGCGCCGGGCTGCTGCGCGAAATCGTGGTTGATTCCCAACGCACCTATTTCGATACCAACATGTCCGATCATCACCATTTCTATTACGATCAAAGCGGCGAGCTGACGGACATTCCGGGCGATCAGGTCGAAGTCTCGACCCTGCCGCCGGCACCGGAAGGCATGGCCGTGTCGAGCATTGATGTGGTCGTGCGCGTCCGCCCCGCTGACGCCGACTAAGCCCTTGGGCCATCTGCCGGTTTCGGCCTGAATGCACCGCCGCGTCCCGTTGTTGCCGGGTGGGCGTGGCCCGTGCAGCCCCCATACATCACATTAAAATAATTCTAATCTTGACAGCAAAACACTGTCATTTGATAATTTTTCGCGCATAAATTCTTGTCCACCAAACATCCCAAGGGAGTTAAACCATGAGCCTCAAAGGCAGCCAGACCGAAGAAAACCTGAAGGCCGCGTTCGCCGGGGAATCCCAGGCCAACCGCCGTTATCTCTATTTCGCGCAGAAGGCCGACGTTGAAGGCTACAACGACGTCGCCGCCGTGTTCCGGTCCACCGCCGAAGGCGAAACCGGCCATGCCCACGGCCATCTGGAATTCCTGGAAGAAGTGGGCGATCCGGCCACGGGCGAGCCGATCGGTGCGACCGACGCCAACCTGAAAGCGGCCATCGCCGGTGAAACGCACGAATACACGGATATGTACCCGGGCATGGCCAAGACGGCCCGCGATGAAGGGTTCGACGAAATCGCCGATTGGTTCGAAACCCTGGCCAAGGCCGAGAAGTCCCATGCCGGCCGCTTCCAGAAAGCGCTCGACACCCTGGACTAAATCCGGACCGGGTCCGGCGCGGGCCATATCGTTGCGCCCGCGCCGCCCGCACCCCATGCATAAGACGGCGCCGTATTTTCGGCAGGCCGGTATCGGTTCCTTGCACGTCGGCCCGTCTTGCCCCATGCCGGGTTTTGCCGGAAGAAAACGGCACACGGGTCATTAAGCATTTAAGGACGAAGACATGAGCGAAGGCAGCCTTGAAGCGCCGACCCGCCATCCCATTCCCTGGCAGGATGCGGATTTTTACGACGAACAAAAGCTCGACGCCGAACTGCGCCGGGTGTTCGACATCTGCCACGGCTGCCGGCGCTGCTTCAATTTGTGTGACAGTTTCCCGCGTCTGTTCGACCTGATCGATGAATCGGAATCCGGTGAACTGGACACGGTCGAAAGCCGGGATTTCAAGCCCATCGTCGATGCCTGCACGCTCTGCGACATGTGCTTCCTGACCAAATGTCCCTATGTGCCGCCCCATGAATTCAATCTGGATTTCCCCCATCTGATGCTGCGCGCCCGCGCCATCGAACAGAAAAAGGGCAAGGTTCCCTTCGCCGCCCGGGAAATGACCAAGACCGACCGCAACGGCAAGCTGGCCTCAAGCGTGTCCGGCCTCGTCAACTGGGCCTGCAAGTGTGACAACGGCCTGACCCGCCCGGCGATGGAAGCGGCGGCGGGCATCCACCGCGATGCCAAACTGCCGGAATTTCACGCCAAGACCTTCATGGACCGGGCGGAAACACCCCCTCAGGTCAACGCCGAAGCCCCGGCCTTTGGCCGTAAGGCCGTGCTCTATGCGACCTGTTTCGCCAATTACAACAACCCGACCATCGGCACCGCCGCCCAGGCGGTATTGGCTAAGAACGGGGTCGAAACCGAAGCCGTCTATCCGCGCTGCTGCGGCATGCCGCAATTGGAACAGGGCGACATCGCGGCCGTTGCCGAGGCGGCCAGGGAAGTCGCGGCCGAACTCTGCCAATGGATCGACAAGGGGTATGAGATAATCGGCCTGGTGCCGTCCTGTGCCCTGATGATGAAATTCGAATGGCCGTTGATCCTGCCCGACGACGAGAACGTTAAAAAACTGTCGGCCCATACGTCTGACATCACCGAATACATTGTCGACATCGCCAAGAAAGAAGGTCTGGCCGAGGGCATGTCGGCCCTGTCCGGCGGGGTCACGGCGCATATCGCCTGTCATGCCCGGGCCCAGAACATGGGCCAGAAAGGGGCGGAAATGTTGAAACTTGTGCCCGATACCGAGGTCAAGGTGATCGAGCGCTGTTCCGGCCACGGCGGGTCCTGGGGCATCACCAAGGAATTCTTCGAGGTCGGGATCAAAGTCGGCAAGCCAGTCGCTCGCCAGGCCTCCAAGAACGAAACGCCCTTCGTGGTGTCCGAATGTCCGCTGGCCCGCGACCACATCGTGCAGGGCATGGAAAAGCTGGAAACGGATGTTTCCGGCATCAAACACGCCCAGCACCCCATTGAACTTATGGCGATTTCTTACGGTCTGAAGGACGGATCCTGATGGCCGGGACCGCCCCCGCATCCCCACGGGAGATTTGAATGCCCAACAAACACGAAATCACGCCCGCTGACATCATGTCGATGGACGATTACGGCCGCGAACGCGCGGAGCGGCGCAAGCGCGTGACCGATATCAAACGCAACCGACGTGTTTCCATCGGACCCGATGCGACTTTCTATTTCGAAAGCTACGACACCATGTTCCATCAGGTGCATGAAATGCTGTTTATCGAACGGGGCGGAGAAGAACAGATCGCGGACGAGCTATCCGCCTACAATCCCTTGATTCCCAAGGGCCGGGAGCTGGTCGCGACGTTGATGTTCGAAATCGACGACCCGGTGCGCAGGGCGCGTTTCTTGAACGGCCTGGGCGGGGTCGAGGAAACCATCAGTTTCGAATTCGCCGGTGAAACGGTCCAGGGCGTGCCCGAAGATGACATCGACCGCACCACCGCCGACGGCAAGGCGTCCAGCATTCAGTTCCTGCATTTTCCCTTCACCGACGACCAGATCGCCAAGTTCCGCGATCCCGCGACCCAGGTGCAGTTGAAGGTCGCCCATGAAAAATACGGCCATATCGCAATCTTGCCCGACGCGGTCAAAGAAGCATTGGCTGGGGATTTCGACTAGCTAATTCCACGCGGACAAAGTGTTGTCCGCGATGATGATTTGCGAAACCGTGAAATCTGAAGTTCTGTAATTCGAGCAAAACAACCTTCGCATCCGAACTTCGGATGCTGGGGTTTTGCTACTCGATCGCTTCGTCCTTGCGGATGCCCCACAGCTCGACCCGGCGGATCCAGCCCTCGAAACCGGCGGCGCGCACCCGGCACCATCCGGCGCCCTGGGGGCAGGCGGCGATGCGCACGATCACATCCGGCTCCAGCCGCGCCAGAGCGCGGGAATTGCTGTCGGCCTCGGCCCGCAAGGTCCGCGTACGGCCCAGCACGATGGCCGTGCGTTCCCCGTCCAGCATGGTCTGATGAACCCAGCCCTGGGTTCCTTGATGATCGCGCACCTTGCGCCAGGTTTGAAACTCGGCGATGACCTCGATCGGCAGGTGGCGGCGTTTGTACAGCCAGTCGACCGGATACTGCACGCCGGGGCCGGAGCGCATGTTGACTTCGCCCGCGCGCAGGCTGACGAACCGGGGTAGGGGCAGGCCCGAAGGGGCGGTCGTTTGCGGCTGTGCCGATGCGGGGGGTGCGGGCATCATGGCAACGCAAATCCAGGCCAGCACACAGGCCAACATTAGCCTGGAAATGCTGAAAATTCTGGGGCCGGTGATGAACGGTTGGATCATGCGGTCCTCGGGTCTTGGGTCCGGCACCCTTGGCGGTCCGGCTCCACGCCTTTTATGACGTCGCGCGTGGGGTCTTATCGCCATCCCTCCGCGACCCGTCAAGACCCTTGCCCCAAGGCCCCATTCTCCGGGCCTCCTTACGTTTCAACATGCTATAGACAAGGGCTATGATAAGTTGCTATGGCCCCCGATGAACGGAGACAGAGCCACCATGCCCAACAAGAAGCCCCGCGTCGTCGTCACCCGCAAACTGCCCGATGCCATCGAAACCCGGATGATGGAATTGTTCGATGTGCAGTTGAACCTGGACGACAAGCCCATGAGCAAGGCGCAGCTGATCGAGTCCGTCGCCAATGCGGATGTCCTGGTGCCGACGGTGACGGACCGGATCGACGCCGCGATCCTGGCACAGGCCGGCGAGCGTCTGCGCCTGATCGCCAACTACGGCACGGGTGTCGACCATATCGATCTGGCGACCGCGCGCCAGCGGGGCATGACGGTCACCAACACGCCCGACGTTTTGACCGAAGACACCGCCGATATGACCATGGCCCTGTTCCTGGCCGTGTCGCGCCGCATCGCCGAGGGCGAACGCGTCATGCGCACGGGCGACTGGCAGGGCTGGGCGCCGACCTGGATGCTGGGCCACCGCATCAACGGCAAGCGCCTGGGCATCATCGGCATGGGCCGCATCGGCCGGGCCGTCGCCCGCCGGGCGCGCGGTTTCGGCATGGCGGTCCATTACCACAACCGCAAACGTGTGCACGAAGACGTGGAAAACGAGCTCGAGGCGACATATTGGGAAAGCCTGGATCAGATGCTGGCCCGGGTCGATCTTGTGTCCGTCAACTGCCCGCATACGCCCGCCACATATCACCTGTTGTCGGCGCGGCGTCTGCAGTTGCTGCAGCCCCATACCATTATCGTCAATACGGCGCGCGGCGAAGTGATCGACGAAAACGCCCTGACGCGCATGCTCGAAGCGGGCGACATCGCCGGTGCGGGTCTGGACGTGTTCGAACACGAGCCGGCCGTGAATCCCAAGCTTCTGGCCCTCGACAACACGGTTCTGCTGCCCCACCTGGGCAGCGCGACTTTCGAAGGGCGCATCGACATGGGCGAAAAGGTCCTGATCAACATCAAGACCTTCGTCGATGGGCATAAGCCGCCGGACCGCGTGCTCGGCGACAGCTTCTGATTTCGGCCGGCCCGTTGGCGGGCCGGACATGCAAGACCCCTACCCAATTCGGCATGCCCCACCGGGCGCGCCGATGACAGCCGCGGACATCCGCCATGCACACCATCCAACCCGTCCACGTGCAGCCGATCCCCTTCATGGATCCCGTGGATGCTTTCGAAGCCTTCGCCGATGACCCGGTCGCGGCTTTGTTGGACAGCGCCGATGCGGTCGGCGGGCGCGGCCGTTATGCCTTTTTGGCGGGCGATCCTTACCATGTGATCGAAGCCGGCGCGGCCGATGATCCGTTCGGCATGTTGGCGCAGGAAATGGCCCGCGCCCGGACGGAAACCGTGCCCGGCCTGCCGCCGTTTCAGACGGGGGCGATCGGGGTGCTGGGCTACGAACTGGGCACGGCCCTGGAACGCCTGCCCGACCGCAAGCCGGGGGGCCTTGCGTTTCCCGACATGATCATGGGGCTTTACGACACGGCCGCCGTGTTCGACATGAAACTGCACAAGGCCTGGATCGTCGCCAGCAACGCCGCCCGCGCGGGCGGCCGCCGCCGGGCCGGACCGGAAGCCCGCGCCCGGGCCTTCGCCGCCCGCATCGCGTCGGCCGCGCCCCGGGACGAACCCGCCCCCCTGGCGCTTGATTGGCGGGCTGACCAGACAAGACCGGAAATGGAAGCCCGCATCGCCCGGGCCATTGATTACATTCGCCTTGGCGACATCTTCCAGGCCAATATCGCGCAGCGGTTCCTGGCCGACCTGCCGGCGGGCACCCGGCCTTATGACGTGTACTGCCGGCTGCGCCGCATTTCCTCGGCCCCCTTCGCGGCGTTTCTCAACTGCGGCGACGACCGTGCCGTGATTTCCGCCTCGCCCGAACGCTATCTGTCCCTGGGTCCCGGCGGCGTGATCGAAACCCGGCCGATCAAGGGCACGCGCCCCCGCGGCGTAACCACGGATGAAGACCGCGCCCTGGCCGCCGAATTGATCGCTTCGGAAAAGGATCGGGCTGAAAACCTGATGATCGTCGATCTGTTGCGCAATGACCTGTCGCGGGTCGCTCGGGTCGGCTCGGTTCAGGTCTCCAAGCTGTTTGAACTGGAAACCTTTTCCCGAGTCCATCATCTGGTATCGGAAGTGCGCGCCGATATCGCCGAAGGCCTGGACGCGGTGGACCTTTTGCGCGCGACCTTCCCCGGCGGCTCAATCACGGGGGCACCCAAAATCCGCGCCATGGAAATCATCCATGAATTGGAGCCGGTACCGCGCGGACCCTATTGCGGGGCGGTGGCCTGGCTGGGCTTCGACGGGGCCATGGATTCCTCCATCGCCATCCGCACCATGACCTATGCGGACGGGGTGATCGCCGCCCAGGCCGGGGGCGGTATCGTCGCGGACTCGGACCCGGCGGACGAGTACGAGGAAAGCATGACCAAGATCAGGCCGTTGCTCGCGTCCCTGGATGACCGGGTGGTCTTGCCATGAGGAAGGAAGGGGCGTGATCATCGATCTGAACGGCGATCTGATTGATGCAGCGGAAGCGCGCCTGGATCCCTTCGACCGGGGGTTCACCCTGGGTGATGCCATCTTCGAAAGCCTGCGGGTAAAGGACGGCAGGCCGGAATTCGCGGCCGAACACCTGTCCCGTCTGGCCGAGGCCGCGAAGGTCACGGGCATGCCCTTGCCGTTCACGGAAGGCGAGGCATTGAAGCGCATGGCGCGGCTGATCGATGCGGGCGGATTGCCCGATGCGGCCCTGCGCCTGACGGTTAGCCGGGGGGCCGCCGCCCGGGGGGTTGCCGCACCCAAGGCAGAGGACTGCAAGCCCACGGTGGTGATCTCCCTCCACCCCTTGCCGCCGACGCGCAGCGCCGTCGTCGGCATGATCACCGCCACGGTGACCCGGCGCAACGAGCACTCGCCCTTTTCCCGCGTCAAGGCGACGCCCTATCTGGACAGCATCATCGCCCTGGAAGAAGCCAAGGCTGAAGGGGCACAGGATGCGGTGCTGTTGAATACGGCGGGCCGCGTGGCTTCGGCCTGTTATGCCAATCTGTTCGCGGTGATCGACGGGCGGCTGGTCACACCGCCGCCGGCTGACGGCCCCCTGCCCGGCATTACGCGGGGCCGGGTGCTGGCGGCACTTGGTGGGGCGGAACAAAGCCTCATGCCTGAAGATCTGGCGCGTGCTGACGAAATTTTCCTGACCAACAGTTTCGGGGTGCGCCCCGTGGGCGTGCTCGACGGCCGGATGCTCGCCCCCATGCCCGGCCCGATGACCCAGCAGGCCCAGGCCCTGGTCGGCTGATCCGCTTTCCTAGATAAAAATGATCGCCCCGTCCTTGGAGGCGTCATTCAAAAAGGTGACCAGCCCGCCCGCCTGTACCGGCACGTCGTCACGGATGGACATGCCCTCCAGGCCGCGGGCCCGAATGCCCATCTCGCAGACCATGAAGGTGACCTCCATTTCGACGCAGGCGCTGATCAGGGCTTCGAAGGTCGCGACGCCCTGGGTGTCGAACCGGTCGTCCATGATGCCGCCGTTCTTGGTGTTGCCCTGGCTGACCGGCAGGTCGCGCCATGCTTCGTCGCGGCCCAGCGCCTTGATCGCATCCATGGTAAAGAAAAGGGTGGCCGCCCGGCCGATGGCGGCGGCGGCGGCGGCCGTCGCCAGGGCATAGTGGATTTTGTCGTACTCGCCCGCGTAGACGATGACCGACAGCTTATCCGGCGGCGCAGGTTCGGCCATCGGCTGCCCCCTGGTGGATGGAAAGATCGGTGATCGACGGGTTTTCACCGCATAGCGGGCAACCCGGGTCGGCCTTGACCTTGATCTTGCGGAATGTGGCGGCAAGCCCTTCGTAGACCATCAGATGACCGGACAGGCTGTCGCCCGTGCCCAGCAGTTCCTTCAGGATTTCCGTCGCCTGCAGCGACCCCATGGTGCCGCACAGCGCGCCCAGCACCCCGGCTTCGGCACAGGATGGAATTTGCCCCGGGGGCGGCGGTTCGCGGAAAATACAGCGGTAACAGGGGCCATGATGGCCTTCTTCGTCCCGTTCGTGGGCCTTGAAGGTCGCGATCTGGCCGTCGAACCGCAGGATCGCCGCGCTGACCAGGGGCTTTTTCGCGAAATAGGCGGCATCGTTGATCAGGAAGCGGGTTTCGAAATTGTCGGACCCGTCGGCCACCAGATCATATTGCGAAATCAGGTCGATGGCGTTGTCCGGCCCGATCATGTCGAAATGGGGGACCAGGGTCACATCCGGGTTGATGGCGGCCAGGGTCTGCTTGGCGCTTTCGACCTTGGGCGTGCCGACCGAAGCCGTCTGATGCACGATCTGGCGCTGCAGGTTGGAAAGGTCCACCGTGTCGCCGTCGACCACACCGATGGTGCCGACGCCGGCGGCCGCCAGATACATCAGAACCGGCGATCCCAGACCGCCCGCCCCCACGACCAGGACCTTGCTGTTCAGAAGCGTCGCCTGTCCCGTGCCGCCGACCTCTTTCAAAAGGATATGCCGGGCGTAGCGGTTGACCTGGTCTTCCGTGAAATCTGTGAAATCCATAACGCGCCTATTCGCCCAGGCCCGCGAACAGGTCCGTCGATAAATACCGTTCGGCGAAACTGGGCAGGATCACGACCATCATCTTGTTCTTGAAGGCATCCCGCCCCGCCAGTTCCAGGGCGGCGGCCACGGCGGCCCCCGATGAAATACCGCAAGGCAGGCCTTCCAGGCGGGCGATCTTGCGCGCCGTTTCGATGGCCCGGTCGTTGCCGATCTGCAGAACCTCGTCGATTTCCTTGGTGTCCAGGTTGGGCGGGATGAACCCGGCGCCGATGCCCTGAATTTTGTGCGGGCCGGGCAGGCCGCCGGACAGGATGGCCGAGTCTTCGGGCTCGACCGCGATGACTTTCAGACCCGGCTTGCGCGGCCGCAGGACATGGGCACAGCCCGTCAGCGTGCCGCCCGTGCCGACGCCGGAAATCAGCACATCGACCTGACCATTGGTATCTTTCCAGATTTCCTCGGCCGTGGTGGTGCGGTGAATTTCGGGATTGGCGGGGTTTTCGAACTGCTGCAGCATGATGGCGCCGGGCGTGCCGTCGACGATTTCACGCGCCCGCTCGATCGCGCCTCGCATGCCCAAGGTCGCGGGCGTCAGTTCCAGCTCCGCCCCCAGCAGATACAGCATCTTGCGCCGCTCCAACGACATGCTTTCCGGCATGGTCAGGATCAGGCGGTAGCCCTTGGCGGCGGCCACGAAGGCCAGGGCGATGCCCGTGTTGCCGGATGTGGGCTCGACCAGGGTCGCCCCCGGTTTGATCCGGCCCTCGCGTTCGGCGGCTTCGATCATGTTTAGACCGATGCGGTCCTTGACCGAGGCAAGCGGGTTAAAGAATTCGCACTTGCCGATGATGTCGGCGGTAACACCGGCGTCTTCGGCCATGCGTTTCAGGCGGATCAGCGGTGTGGCACCCACCGTATCGACGATGCTGTCGTAGATGCGGCCCCGGAACTCGCCCGAGAATTCGCCGCCGCCTGCCTGGGCGTCCTTCGCCGTGTCCATGTTCTGCGTCTCCTCCGCTCAGCCGCCCATCTTGATGCCGGACTTGATAGATGTGGTCTTCAGATCGTGAAGTCCAGGTTTGGCCGTCCTTCGCTTTCGACCCCGGCCTGATTGGCCTTCATGCACAGGTCGTCGATCGACGTTTCGTCCAGGCGGGCCATGGCGGCCTCGCGCAGTTCGGCCCAAAGGGGGCGGACCACCTGCAGCCCTAGGTCCGAACCCTCGGTCTCATCCAGAACATCGTCCGATCCCTCGGCCCCGGTGATGACGCGGACGACCTCGCCCACGGTGATGCGGCGCCGTTCGCGCGCCAAGCGGTATCCGCCCTTGGGCCCGCGCACACCGACCAGGATATCGGCCTTGACCAGTTGTTGCAGGGCCTGTTCCAGATAGCGCCGGGGAATGCCCTGCCGGCGCGTGATGTCGCGGCTTTGTACGGGCTGTGCGCCCATGTGATAGGCCACGTCGAGCACGGCCTCGATGGCGTACAGGGTCTTTTTCGACAAACGCAGCATGAATTCAGTTTCCCCCCGTCTTCGTCCCGGTTCCCGCTTGTGTGCCCGTCGACCCGAAGCCGCCGGCCCCCCGTTCGGTGTCGTCCAGATCGTCCCGTTCGTCCCAGGTAATGTGCGTTACCGGGGCGATTACCATCTGGGCGATGCGCATGCCCGGCTCGACCGTGAAGGCATCCGGCCCCAGGTTGATCAGGATCACCTTGACCTCGCCCCGGTAGTCGGCGTCCACCGTGCCCGGGCTGTTCAGCACCGTCACCCCGTTTTTGGCCGCCAGGCCCGAACGTGGCCGCACCTGGGCCTCATATCCCCGGGGCAGGGCGATGGCGATGCCCGTGGGCACCAGGGCGCGGGCCAGCGGTTCCAGAACCAGGGGTGCATCCACGGCGGCCAAAAGGTCCAGGCCCGCCGCATCCCCGGTCGCATAGGCCGGAAGCGGCAGGGCCGCCCCATGGGGCAGGCGCGTGACGGAAACAGAAATGTCCGTCATTCGCTGACCGTATCCGTATCAAGGGCTTGGCCCGTGAAATGCCCGGCGATGCGTGCGGCGAGTTTGCGCCCGACATCGGTCTTGGACAGGGCGGGCCAGTCCTCGACGCCCGCGTCGGTAACCAGATGAACCCGGTTGCTGTCGCCGCCGAAGGTGCCCGTTTCCGGAGACACGTCGTTGGCGCAAATCCAGTCACAGCCCTTTTTCGCCAGTTTGGCCTGGGCGTGTTCGACGACCTTTTCCGTCTCGGCGGCGAAACCGACCACCAGGGACGGGCGGGTCCCGGCTTTCGACAGGGCCGCCAGGATGTCGGGGTTTTCGGCAAGGCTCAGGGCCGGAAGGGTGCCGCTGCCGTCCTTTTTCATTTTTTCGGCCGCCGCGTCCGTGGTGCGCCAATCGGCCACGGCGGCGGCGCAGACGGCGATATCGGCGGGCAGGGCTTCTTCGCAGGCGGCCAACATGTCGCGCGCCGTCTCCACATGCACCGTGGCGACGCCGATGGGGTCTTTCAGGGCGACCGGTCCGGTCACCAGGGTCACGCGTGCGCCCAATGCCACCAGGGCCTCGGCGATGGCATGTCCCTGCTTGCCCGATGACCGGTTGGCGATATAGCGCACGGGGTCGATGGGCTCGTGCGTCGGCCCGCTGGTGACCAGGGCATGCTTGCCCTGAAGCGGCCGGCCGCCGTTGAAGAATTCGACCAGTGCCTCGCAGATTTCCAAGGGCTCGGACATGCGCCCGGGGCCGAATTCGCCGCAGGCCATGTCGCCCTCGTCGGGGCCGATCACGGTCACGCCGCGCGATGTCAGGGTGCGGATGTTGGCCTGGGTCGCGGCGTGCTGCCACATGCGCACGTTCATGGCGGGGGCGACGATCACGGGCTTGTCCGTGGCCAGCAAGGCCGTGGTTGCCAGGTCCGATGCCAGGCCCTGGGCCATCTTTGCCAGGATGTCGGCGGTGGCGGGGGCGACCAGGATGACGTCGGCGTCGCGCGACAGCTGGATATGGCCCATTTCCTGCTCGTCCGTCAGATCGAACAGATCCTGATAAACCTTGTCGCCGGAGACAGCCCCCAGGGCCAAGGGGGTCACGAACTGCGCGCCGCCCGATGTCAGCATGCAGCGCACCTGGGCCCCCCGTTCGCGCAGGCGGCGGACCAGATCGGGCGTCTTATAGGCGGCGATGCCGCCCGTGACGATCAACAGGATGCGTTTTCCGGTGAGCATGTCCCTGATTTTCCACCTGAAGCCGGGCGCCGCGGCCCTTGAAAACAAGTTCGTAAGCAAAAATACGCAGAGAATGTGTACTTAAAGTAAATTTACCCCCCGGGCAAGGCCGGGTGCGGCGTTATGGTTCAAGGGGTGCGGGTGGTCTTCAGGACATCAGATTGTAGATAAAAATCACCGCCAGGACCGCGACCACGGCCCAAAGCACGACCGGCGTGCGGGGCTTGTCCTCGCCGTCGCGCAGCAGGCGCACGGTTTCCGGGTCCAGGGTCAGGCGGCCTTCGGCCAGGCGCCTTGCGCCGATTTCCAGGTCTTCCATGACATGGGGCAGGCGTTCCGCCGCCTGGGCCAGGCCCTGCATGGTGTCCATGATCTTGGCTTCGGGCCCCAGGTTGGCGCGCATCCAGTCCTCGATCAGGGGGCGGGCCAGAACCCACATGTTGGTGTCGGGGTACAGCCTGCGGCTGACGCCCTCGGCGGTCAGCATGGTTTTCTGTAACAGCAGCAATTGCGGCTGCGCTTCCATCGCAAAGGTTTCCGTGACCTGGAACAGCTGGCCCAGCAGGCGTCCGACGGAAATTTCGTTCTGCGGTTTATCCAAAATCGGCTCGGCGATGGAACGGCATGCCTGGGTGAAGGCATCGACGGATTTATGGCGCGGCACCCATCCGGCTTCGAAGTGGACTTCGGCGGCGCGGCGGTAATCGCGGGTCAGGAAGCCCAGCAGCATTTCGCCCAGGGTGCGGCGGGTCTTCTTGTCGACCCGGCCCATGATGCCGAAGTCGACGGCGCCGATCGCCCCGTCTTCCAGCACGAACAGGTTGCCCGGGTGCAGGTCCGCATGGAAAAAGCCGTCGCGGAACACCTGGTTGAAAAATGCCCGGGCGGCGTTTTCGACCACGGTTTTGGGGTCGATTCCGGCCTTGATGACGGCGTCGCGGTCACCGATGGGCAGGCCCTTGATGCGTCCCGTGGTCAGCACGCGGGCCCCCGTGCGGGCCCAATCGACGGGCGGCACGATGAAGGTCGCGTCGCCCGCGAAATTGTCGGCCATTTCGGCGGCGGCGGCGGCTTCGAACCGCAGGTCCATTTCCATTTCGACCGATTGGGCGATGGTTTCCACGACTTCGCGCGGTTTCAGGCGTTTCAGGTCGGGCCGGGCGCGTTCCATCACCCGGGCGGCCCAGCGGAACAGGTCCAAATCACGGCGGAAGCGGGTTTCGATGCCCGGGCGCAGGATTTTGACGGCGACCTGCTCGCCCTCGGTCGTTTCGGCGAAATGCACCTGGGCGATGGAGGCCGCGGCCACGGGGGTGTCATCGAAGGTGCTGAACAATTCTTCCAGAGGGACCTGAAATTCCTGTTCCAGGGCCTCGCGGGCGGCGTCGCCCGAAAAAGGCGGCAGGTCGTCCTGCAACAGGGCCAGATCCTCGGCGATTTCCTCGCCCAATAGGTCCGGGCGGGTGGACAGGGCCTGCCCCAGCTTGATGAAGCTTGGGCCGGCTTCGCTCAAAGCCCGGGCCAGCCGTTCGCCCGGGCGGCCCGGGACCGAGCGCTTGGACAGCAGCTTGGCGGCCTTGGCCACGGCCGGGGCCACGCCCAGGTCTTCCAGGGGGAACAGGGCGTCGTGGCGCGCCAGAAGGCGGGCGATGGCGAACAGGCGCCAGAGGTTGCCGAGGGATCCGCTCATGTCTGTTTCGTCTCTATGGGCTTAAGTTAGGTGCGCCAGGCGGAATGCAGCGCCGCGATGCCGCCCGAAAGGTTGCGGTAGGCGGGGCGCGACAGGCCGGCTTGGCCGATCATGGTTTTGAATTCGTCCTGGGGGGGAAAGCGGCGGATGCTTTCGGCAAGGTACTGATAGGACGCGCGGTCGCCCGCGATCTTTTCCCCCAGCACGGGCAGAACGTCGAACGACCAGCGGTCATACATGTCGTCCAACAAGGGCAGCACGACCCTGGAAAATTCCAGGCACAGGAACCGGCCGCCCGGCTTCAACACGCGGTGCGCCTCGGCCAGGGCCCGTTCGGGATGGGTCACGTTGCGGATGCAGAACGCGATGGTATAGGCATCGAACGAATTGTCGGGAAAGGGCAGGGCTTCCGCGTCGCCGGTGACCCAATCGATGCCGCCGTCTTCGATGCCCTTCAGTTGGCCCTTGTCGATGGCGCGGGCCTGGCCGACGCGCAGCATTTCCTCGTTGATGTCGCAGACCGTGACCGCCCCGCCGCCGCGTGCCTGAAAGCGAAAGGCGATGTCGCCCGTGCCGCCGCCCACGTCCAGCAGGGACTGACCCGGCCGGGGGCGCAGCCAGTCCATCATGGCGGCCTTCCACAGACGGTGAATGCCGAGCGACATCAGATCGTTCATCAGATCGTACTTGGAGGCCACGCTGTCGAACACGTCGCGGACCATGCCGGCCTTTTCGTCTTCGGCGACCTCGCGGAAGCCGAAATGCGTGGTGCCGGGCGCGCTGTTCACGGGGGCGGATGTGTCCGCCTTTTCAGGGGTTTCGGGCGTGTCTTTATTCATGGCGATGGAACATAGCCTAATGGGCCGGGACAGGCTACGTTCCTGCGACCCGCATGCCGCGTTGTGGAGCCCGTCTTGATCCATGCCTGAATTACCCGAAGTCGAAACCGTCCGCCGGGGCCTGATCCCGGCCATGCAGGGCCGCAGGCTGGACGCCGTGATCCCGCGCCGGCCCGACCTGCGCTTTCCTTTGCCCGACGGCTTCGGCCAGCGCCTGACGGGCCGCACGGTCACGGATATCCGACGCCGTGCCAAGTTCCTGATTTTCGATCTGGACGGCCCCGACGTGCTGATCGCCCATCTGGGCATGTCGGGCAGTTTTCGTCTGGGCAAGACGGCCTTTCCGGAAGAAAAGCACGACCATGTGATCTTCAAGATGTCGGGCGGCGGCGAAGCCCATTACAACGATCCCCGGCGCTTCGGTTTCATGGATATCTGGGCGGCGGCGGACCTGGCGTCCTATCCCATGCTGGCCAAGCTGGGGCCGGAACCGCTCGACGACGATGCCTTCAACGGTGCCGCATTGGCGGCGCGGCTCAAGGGCCGGAAGACATCGATCAAGGTCGCCCTGCTGGATCAGAAGGTCGTGGCCGGCGTGGGCAACATCTATGCCTGCGAAGCCTTGTACCGGTCGGGCATTTCGCCCAAGCGGTCGGCCCATACGGTGCAGGGCGGCCGCGCCGACAAACTGGCGGCGGCGGTCAAGGCGGTTCTTCAGGATGCCATCAAGTCGGGCGGGTCCAGCCTGCGCGACCATATCCGCCCCGATGGCGAACTGGGATATTTCCAGCATTCCTTCGACGTCTACGAGCGGGCGGGCGAAGCCTGCCGCCATGACGGCTGCGGCGGGCCGGTCCAGCAGATTCCCCAGGGCGGGCGGTCGACTTTCTTCTGTCCTCGCTGCCAGAGGTAAGGTATCACCGGGCCATGACCCAGTTGACCCGCCCCCTGTCGGCCCGGCTCTATCCGGCCATCGTTGCCGCCGTTCTGTGGCTGGCGGCACTGCCTGCCCTGGCCCAGTTCGTCGGCGGGATCGAAGATCTGCCCCTGATGCCGGGCCTGACCGATATTCCCGACGCCGGGGTGGTGTTCGAGACCCCGGCCGGGCGCATTGTCGAGGCCCAGGCGCTCACGGGGGCCAAGGGGCGGGAGGCGGTGCTCGATTTCTATGACGCCACCCTGCCGCAGTTGGGCTGGACCAAGGTCAAACGCGGCCAATACAGCCGCGAAGGGGAAACATTGATCCTGGAATTCCCGGAAGGTCCCGTGCCTTCCGTGCGGTTCCGACTTGCCCCGGGGGGCTGACCCCGCCCCCGGCCGCGCTCACGCAATTTACGATACAGATACGGACGCAATACCCATGGCTTACGAAAACATCATTGTCGAAACCCGCGATGCCGTCGGGCTGATCACGCTTAACCGGCCCAAGGCGCTGAACGCGTTGAACAAGGCCCTGGTCGCCGAAATGCGCGATGCCCTGGACGCCTTCGAAGCCGACGACGCGATCGGCGCGATCGTCGTCACCGGCTCGGAAAAGGCCTTTGCCGCCGGTGCCGACATCAAGGAAATGCAGGGCCAAAGCTGGATGGACGCCTATCAAAGCGATTTCATCACCAAGGATTGGGAACGCATCGCTACCTGTCGCAAGCCGGTGATCGCCGCCGTGGCGGGTTATGCGCTGGGCGGCGGCTGCGAGGTCGCGATGATGTGCGATCTGATCATCGCCGCCGACACCGCCAAGTTCGGTCAGCCGGAAATCACCATCGGCACCATCCCGGGCGCCGGCGGCACGCAGCGCCTGACCCGCGCCGTGGGCAAGGCCAAGGCCATGGAAATGTGCCTGACGGGCCGCATGATGGATGCGGAAGAAGCCGAACGTGCGGGCCTGGTCGCGCGCATCGTGCCGGCGGCCGATCTGGTGGAAGACGCCATCAAGACGGCGGCCACCATCGCCGGCATGTCCCGACCCATTTCCATGCTGGCCAAGGAAGCGGTCAACCGGGCGTTCGAGACGACCCTTTCCGAAGGCGTGCGGTTCGAACGGCGCATGTTCCACGCGACCTTCGGGACGGAAGATCAGAAGGAAGGCATGGCCGCCTTCGCCGACAAGCGGAAGCCCGAATTCAAGAACCGGTGACGGCCGTCTGACGACCGGCGGGTCCGGGCTCCCGGGCGGGCCCGGACGGCCCGTGTTTCGGGGGCCGTTTTCCGGGCTTGACGTTGCCCCGGCCCCCCGATATAACCGCGCCTTCCTCTTACAGACCCATAGTGAAAAGGGTGTCCAGATGGCACATCATGCCTCGGCAAAGAAACGTATTCGCCAGACCGAACGGCGCACTGAAATCAACCGCACGCGCCTGAGCGCCGTGCGCACCTCGATCCGCAAGGTCGAGGCCGCCATCGAAGGCGGCGATCAGGCCGCCGCGAAGGAAGCCTTGAAGCAGGCGGAGCCGCTGATCGCGCGCAGCGCGCAGAAGGGTGTCCTGCACACCAGCATGGCGTCGCGCAAGCTCTCGCGTCTGGTCAAACGAATCAAGGGCATGGCCGCCTAACGCCTGTCTCTGACCGCTTTCGAGTTTCGAAAAGGCCGTGCAGCAGCACGGCCTTTTTCATTGCAGGGACTCCGTTCGGGACTCTCCGCAAGAGGGGGTCGGAGGGACTCTCGGGGCGATTTTTGTCAAGGGAATTATTTTGCAAATTTGGGCGGCGTTCGCGATTCGTCTCATTGCCATCGGCGAAACACGTCCGTAATATCCCCGTCGTCGTTGGGGGCTTCGTGTCCCGCCCGGCGGCGCCAAGATCCACATTCGGCCATTGCGGGCCACTGAAAAGAGAAAGGAGTTTTTAAACAAGACCAATCTTTTTCTTAAGGCGCCTGCCTGTCTTTGGTTATTTCCAAATATTCTTTTTTATATTTTTAAGTAAAAACGTATTCGTTATTTAATAATTGGCTAAAAAGCCAAACCCAAGGGGGGTGTGTCGCGGATTGAGTCTGAACTGTTGCCCATCATTACGGCGTCGTCTCTTGCGGCTCTAAAGAGACGGTGGCGCAAAGGGGCCGAACAACGGCCCCAAGCGTGACGGAGCACCAGACAGATATTTTCGCGACGACGCCGGCCGGTGGTTTCTTCGCCGGGATAAAGCGCCTCCCATAAAACTCAGGGAGGGGGTGCCAAGAACGTTCGTTCGCCGGTTCCCCCGATAACGATAACGACCCTGCCTTCGGGCAGGAGGAGCGTTGGTGGCAAAATGACGGAACAACAAGGCCGTGAAGTAGAGCCTAATCAGGACCTTCGGGACACCTGGACAGATATATGTGAATCCCTCCGCGCCGAAATCGGCGAGGCCTCTTATCAAAGTTGGATCAAACCCATGCGCCTGATCGGGCAGGAAGGCAATGCCGTGCGTACCGGTGTGCCGACCCGCTTCATGCGCGAATGGATTCAGGCCCATTATCAGGACCGCTTGTCCGAATTGTTGGGCGGGCGCGGCCTCAAGGGCGGATTGGATGTGATCATCCATCAGGAACACGGTGCACCGGGCAAGCCGGAAACCAAACCCGCCGAAGCACGCAAGGGCGATGATGCGCCGGCCGCCGCCAAGGTGTCGAACGGCAACGGCAACGGCAGCGTCTACAGCGACGACATCGGCGCACCGCTGGATGCGCGCTATACCTTCGACCGCTTCGTCGTCGGCAAACCGAACGAATTCGCCTATGCCGCCGCCCGGCGCGTGGCCGAGGCGGAGATCGTACCGTTCAACCCGCTGTTCCTGTACGGCGGCGTCGGCCTGGGCAAGACGCACCTGATGCATGCCATCGCCTGGCACCTGCGCAAGACGCGCCCCGACCGTTCCGTCATCTACCTTTCGGCGGAAAAATTCATGTACCGCTTCGTGCGGGCCCTGCGGGAGCACAACACGGTCGATTTCAAGGATCAATTCCGCTCCGTCGATGTGCTGATGGTCGACGACGTACAGTTCATTTCCGGCAAGGAATCGACCCAGGAAGAATTCTTCCACACGTTCAATTCCCTGGTCGATCAGGGTCGCCAGATCGTCATTTCGGCGGACAAATCGCCCAACGACCTGGAAGGCATGGAAGAGCGCCTGATTTCGCGCCTCAACTGTGGGCTGGTGGCCGATATCCACGCCACCACCTACGAATTGCGCCTGGGCATTCTGCAGGCCAAGGGCGAGCAGATGGGCGTGGACGTGCCGGTCAAGGTGCTGGAATTCCTGGCCCATAAAATCACCTCCAACGTGCGTGAACTTGAAGGGGCCCTGAACCGGGTGGTCGCCCATCATCAGCTGGTCGGCCGGGACATCACCCTGGAAACCAGCCAGGATGTGCTGCACGACCTGTTGAAGGCGTCCGAACGCCGGGTCACGATCGAGGAAATCCAGAAACGCGTATCGACGCATTTCAACATCCGCGTATCGGACATGCATTCGGCCCGCCGGGCGCGCTCCGTCGCCCGCCCGCGTCAGGTCGCCATGTATCTGTCCAAGCAGCTGACCTCGCGCTCATTGCCCGAAATCGGGCGCAAGTTCGGCGGCCGCGATCACACCACGGTCATGCATGCGGTCAAGAAGGTGGAGGAGCTGCGCGAGCAGGATTCCAGCTTCAATGAGGATGTCGAGCTGCTGCGCCGGATGCTTGAAGGCTGAGCCCCTGTCCGGGGCCGTTCGAGGCCCCGGAATTTCCGGGAAAAGGCTTCGGTATTCAAGGCCTTCTGCTATAATAATCCATACGTCTGAGGGCGCCCGGCCGGGCGCCTTCATGCGACTCTCGGTGGGGCGCTTCGGCGGGCTTTCTCGGCCCGATCAAGGCGGTGGATTCCGGTCCATTTCCCGGGGTGTGCGGCGGCCTGAAGGGGTCGGCGATGGACCTTAGGCGTTCTCCGAAAGCGCGATAACGGCATGAATTTTTAGAACGGCGATAGACGGCACATATGAAACTGACAATCGAGCGGGCCGCCTTGTTGAAGTGCCTTGGGCACGTGCAAAGCGTTGTGGAGCGCCGCAATACCATCCCTATTCTCTCCAATGTGAAGATCGAAGCCGGTGACGGCAAGCTGGCGCTGAACGCCACGGACATGGATCTGGACATCGTCGAAAGCGTCGCTGCCGACGTGACCGATGCGGGGGCGACCACGGCTCCGGCCCATACCCTCTATGACATCGTTCGCAAGCTGCCCGAAGGGGCGCAGGTCGAGATGACCAAAGAGCCCGAGGGCCAGTTGGTGATCAAGGCGGGCCGGTCCCGATTCGCCCTTTCCTGCCTGCCGACGGAGGATTTTCCCGTTCTCGGCTCGGGTGAGCTGCCCCATCAGTTCAAGCTGCCGGTGCATGACCTGAAAACCCTGCTGGACCGCACCCGCTTCGCCATCTCGACCGAGGAAACGCGCTATTACCTGAATGGCATTTATCTGCATGTGGCCGAACGGGACGGCACCAAGGTGCTGCGCGCCGTGGCCACGGACGGCCACCGCCTGGCGTCGGCCGAAGCGCCCCTGGCGGACGGGGCCGACGGCATTCCCGGCGTGATCCTGCCGCGCAAGGTGGTTACGGAACTGGGCAAGCTGACCGATGAAAGCGTCGGTGAGGTCTTTGTCGGCCTGTCGGAAACCAAGGTTCGCTTCGCGGTCGATGATATCGTCATCACCTCCAAGCTGATCGACGGCACCTTCCCCGATTACGAACGGGTCATCCCGCGCGATAACGACAAGATGCTCGACGTCGACCGCAAGCTTTTGGCGGCGGCGGTCGATCGGGTGTCGGCGATTTCTTCCGAGAAATCCCGCGCCGTGAAGCTGACCCTCGGTTCCGGCGTGCTCAAGCTTTCGGCCTCCAGCCCCGAACACGGTCTGGCCGAGGAAGAACTGGAAATCGATTACAACGGGGATGGTTTGGAGATCGGCTTCAATTCGGCCTATCTGCTCGACATTACCCGCCAGATCGAAGGCGACACGGCATCGCTGGCCATGGCCGATGCGGCCTCGCCGACGGTGCTGCGTGAATCGGGCGACGACAGCGCCTTGTTCGTGCTGATGCCCATGCGCGTTTGAACGGGTTTTAAGGAACGGTCCTGTACGCCCAACCCACATTGACCGCTGATGCGGCCTATCCGGAAACCACGGCTGCGGGGGCGCTTGCCATCCGCCGGCTGACGCTGACGGATTTCCGCTGTTATGCCTCCTTGCGGCTTGATCTGCCCGACGGACCGGTCGTGCTGGCGGGGCCCAACGGGGCGGGCAAGACCAATATTCTGGAAGCCCTGTCGTTTCTCATGCCGGGCCGGGGCCTGCGCCGCGGGCGATTGTCGGAAGCCTCGCGCCGCGATCCTGGTGAAGCATCCGACGAGCCGCCCCGCGCCTGGGCCGTGGCGGCGACCGTGGCGGGGCCCGACGGCGAAACGGATCTGGGTACGGGCCTGGGCACGACCGCCGGGGGCGAAAGTGAAAAACGCCTGGTGCGCGTCGATGGTGAGGCACAGCGGGCCCAGGCGGCCCTGTCGCTGCATGTTTCCTTGCAATGGCTGACGCCGCAGATGGACCGCCTGTTCCTGGATGGGGCCTCGGCCCGCAGGCGATTTCTGGACCGGCTGGTTTACGGCCGGGATCCGGCCCATGCGGGGCGCGTGGGATCGTACGAGCAGGCCATGCGCGAACGCCTGCGTCTGTTGACTTCGGGCGGCGGCGACGATGCCTGGCTTTCGGCCCTGGAAGCGACCATGGGCGAACGCGGTGTCGCCATCGCGGCGGCGCGATTGGATATGGCCGGGCGGCTTGCCGGTCAGTTGGATGTGGCCGGTGACGGGCCGTTTCCGGCGGCGGACCTGGCGGTCGAAGGCGAGGTCGAGGCCTGGCTTTCGGGCGGCTCGGCGCTCGATGCCGAAGACCGCCTGAAACATGCCTTGCGGTCGGCGCGCGGGCGCGACGGCGATACGGGGCGGACGGCCCACGGACCGCATCGTTCGGACCTGTACGTCGAATACAAAAGTCGGGGGCGGCCGGCGGCGGACTGTTCCACGGGCGAACAAAAGGCGCTGTTGATTTCGCTGGTCCTGGCACAGGCCCGCCTGCAGGCGGCGGAACAGGGCCGGGCCCCCATTCTGCTGCTGGACGAAGTGGCGGCCCATCTGGATGCGGACCGCCGCACGGCTTTGTTCGCCGAGATCGAGGCTCTGGGCCTGCAGGCCTGGATGACCGGTACGGATACGGAGCTGTTCGCCCCCCTGGCCGGGCGGGCGGGTTTTTTCCATGTCGCCGAGGCCAAGGTCCACCGTCAGGACCCGTGACCGGACAACAATGAATTTTCCCGGGCGGCACTTTTGCCGGCCCCAATCTGAAGAGCGTGAATGATCATGACCGACGAACCCGAAACACCCGAAGCCCCCGAAATCGACGCCGCCGCCCAGCGCCGAGCGGAAAACGGCAACGAATACCTGGCGGATTCCATTAAGGTTCTGCGCGGCCTGGAAGCCGTGCGCAAGCGCCCGGGCATGTACATCGGCGATACGGACGACGGGTCCGGTCTGCATCACATGATCTATGAAGTCGTCGACAACGCGATCGACGAAGCGCTTGCCGGTCATTGCGATACGGTGCGGGTGACGCTCAACGGCGACGGCTCGGCCACCATTTCCGATAACGGGCGCGGCATACCGGTCGATATCCACCACGAAGAAGGCGTCTCGGCGGCGGAGGTCATCATGACCCAGCTGCATGCCGGCGGGAAGTTCGACCAGAATTCCTACAAGGTGTCGGGCGGTCTGCACGGGGTCGGTGTGTCGGTCGTCAACGCGCTGTCGGAAACGCTCGACCTGCGCATCTGGCGCGACGGCAAGGAGCATTTCGTGCGTTTCAAAAACGGCGAGGCGGAATCCCCGCTGGAAATCGTCGGCGATGCGCCCAAGGACGAAAATGGAGAGCCCGTTTCCGGCACGGAAGTTACCTTCCTGGCCGATAAGGCGATCTTCACGCAGACGGATTATGATTACGACACCCTGGAACACCGCCTGCGCGAACTGGCATTCCTGAACTCGGGCGTGGGGCTGACCCTGACCGACGCCCGCGGTGTCGAGCCCGTGGAGAAAGAGCTCCGCTACGAAGGCGGGCTCAAGGAGTTCGTTAAATATCTGGACCGTTCCAAGAATTCGCTCCTGCCCGATTCAATCGCCGTGCTGAGCGAAAAGGACGGCATCACCGTGGAAATGGCGATGCAATGGAACGACAGCTATCACGAAACGACGCTGTGCTTCACCAACAACATCCCGCAAAAAGACGGCGGCACCCACCTGGCCGGGTTCCGGGGGGCGCTGACCCGGATGATCAACAACTACGCCAATTCTTCCGGCATCGCCAAGAAAGCCAAGATCGCGATTACCGGTGACGATGCACGCGAAGGCCTGACCTGTGTGCTGTCGGTCAAGGTGCCGGACCCTAAATTTTCGTCCCAGACCAAGGAAAAGTTGGTGTCGTCGGAAGTCCGTCCGGTGGTCGAAAGCCTGGTGTCCGAAGGCTTGGATCAATGGTTCGAGGAACACCCCACCGAGGCCCGCAACGTGATCGGCAAGATCGTCGAAGCCGCCGCCGCGCGCGAGGCCGCGCGCAAGGCCCGCGAACTGACCCGCCGCAAGGGAGCGCTCGACATCGCGTCCCTGCCCGGCAAGCTGGCCGATTGTTCCGAACGGGATCCCGCCTTGTCCGAACTGTTCATCGTCGAGGGTGATTCGGCCGGCGGTTCCGCCAAACAGGCCCGCCACCGCGCCAATCAGGCGATCCTGCCCTTGCGCGGTAAGATCCTGAACGTGGAGCGCGCCCGGTTCGACAAGATGCTGTCGTCGGCGGAAATCGGCACCTTGATCGCGGCGCTGGGCACCGGCATCGGGCGCGAGGATTTCAACGTCGAAAAATGCCGCTACCACAAGATCATCATCATGACGGACGCCGACGTCGACGGCAGCCACATCCGGACGCTGCTGTTGACGTTCTTCTTCCGTCAGATGCCCGAACTGGTGGAACGCGGATATCTTTATATCGCGCAGCCGCCGCTTTACCGGGCCAAGCGCGGGAATTCTGAGGTTTATCTGAAAGACGATCCGGCGATGGAGAAATATCTGTTCGCCAGCGCGATCGACGAAGGGGCCGTGTTCCAGCCCCATGACGGCGCCGACAGCGCGGGCCCGGACCTGCACGGTGTCGTGCGCGAAGCCCGCGACGTCAAATCCATGCTGATGCGTTTGGCGCAGCACGTGCCCGTGCCGCTGGTCGAGCAGGCGGCGATCCTGGGGGCCTTCAATCCGCAGATTCTGTCGGATCAGGAAGTCGCCCAGGCGACGGCCGAATACATCGCCAAGCGCCTGGACGCCCTGGTGCCCGAGGCCGAGCGCGGCTGGGTCGGTGCGTCCCTGCCTGAAGGCGGGTTCGAGGTCAGCCGCATGCTGCGCGGCGTGTCCGAACGCCACGTCATCGACGGCAAGGTCATCCGGTCCTCCGAAGCCCGCCGCCTGGACAGCATGGCGCCGGAACTGCAGGCCCGCTATGCCCGCCACGGCAAACTGGTGATCAAGGACAAGGAACATGTCATCACCGGGCCGGTCTCCCTGGTCGATGCGATCATGGACGCGGGCAAGAAAGGCATCGGCGTGCAGCGGTATAAGGGCCTTGGCGAAATGAACCCGGACCAGCTGTGGGAAACGACGCTCGATCCCAACGCGCGGTCGTTGCTTCAGGTCAAGATCAACCATATCGACGGTGCCGAAGAGGTGTTTTCCACCCTGATGGGCGATCTGGTCGAACCGCGGCGGGAATTCATTCAGGAAAACGCGCTGAAGGTGGCGAACCTGGACATCTAGAGCAGAGCCTTCGGCGGCGACAGTGCCGGAACATGGACATCGGGCATGGTTTACTCCGTTACGGCCTTCCGCCTATGATCGCCTGAAAGCGACGTCCGTCCGGGGCCGGCCGTAGGTTTATCCGGGGAATGACGGGGCAGATAATGAACTGGATTCATTCGGGGGGTTCCCATGGCGGAAGCTGATACGTCGATTCTCGGCTTGATCGAAGCTCATGAAGCCTGGCTGCGCGGCGGCGGCGATACGGGCCAGCGGGGCGAGATGTTGCGCCTGAATATGCGTGATCTGGATTTGCGGGGCGCCGCCCTGGCCAATGCCAACATCCGGGAATGCGATTTGACGGGATCGGACCTGTCCGGTGCGGATTTGCGGGGCTCGTCCCTGGTGTCTTCGGTCATGGTCGGGGTCAATTTCACCAATGCCCTGCTCGATTTCACGGACATGACCGATACGGACCTGCGCGGCGCCAACTTCACGGGGGCCTCGCTCAACGGGGTCGACATGTGGCGCGCCAACCTGAAGGGGGCGGTGATCGACCCGATCACTCTGCATGGTCTGCTTGATTGCCGCGAACCCGATGAAACCTCTGCCTATTTTGCGTTAACGAAATACTAATCCGACCCTCGTCATAAGACGCAGATGGCCCGACCCAAGCGTCCGAAATCTCAAAGTTCCCGCAAGCCGCGCCCCACGGCGCCGGCGCCGCGTCAGCGGCCGCCCGGACGGCCCAAAGGGCGCTCCTGGTCAGGTATCTTAAAATGGACCGGGGTGCTGGCCGTCTGGGCGGTGATCGCCGTGCTGGCGGTGGGTGTGTGGATATCCGTTGGCCTGCCCGATCTGGAAGACGCGCTCAAGACCGAACGCCGCCCGACCGTGACGATCCTCGGCCAGGACGGCTCGGAATTGTATCGGGCGGGCGATCTGGTGGGCGAGGCCGTGGCTCTGGACGATCTTCCGCCCCATCTGATCCAGGCCGTTTTGGCGACGGAAGACCGCCGGTTTTATTCTCATTTCGGAATCGATCCAATCGGTCTCGCGCGGGCCATGTACCGTAATATCCGGGCCGGGCGGATCGTCGAGGGCGGTTCCACCATCACCCAGCAACTGGCCAAGAATCTGTTCCTGACACCGGCCCGAACCTATCTGCGCAAGTTGCAGGAAATGGCCGTGGCGCTGTGGCTGGAATGGGAATTTTCGAAGGATCAGATCCTCACGCTTTACCTCAACCGGGTGTATCTGGGAGCCGGCACCTACGGTGTCGATGCAGCATCAAAACGGTTTTTCCGGAAACCGGCGGCGCGCGTCAATACCTATGAAGCGGCGATCCTGGCGGGTCTTTTGAAAGCACCGTCGCGCTACAACCCGGCGGCCTCGCCGCAGCGCGCCCATGCCCGGGCCCGGACCGTGCTGTCGAACATGGTCGCGGCCGGATACCTGACGGAAACGAAAGCGGCGGAAGCGGCCAAGGGCATCCAGGTCGCCACCGTGACGGCACCCACGGGCAATGCCCGTCATTTCGTTGATTGGGTGTTGGAAGCGCTCAACGATTATGTCACGGCCGGCGGGCGTGATTTGGTGGTCAAGACGACCCTGGATACGGACCTTCAGCGCGCGGCGGAAACGACCATGGGGCGGGCGTTCAACGCATCGGAGCGGGCGGGCATGAAAGCGGGCGAAGGGGCCTTGGTGGCGCTTGCGCCCGACGGCGCCGTGCGCGCCATGGTCGGCGGGCGGGATTACGCCAAAAGCCAGTTCAACCGCGCCGTTCAGGCGCAACGCCAACCGGGGTCCGCGTTCAAGCCGTTTGTTTATCTGGTGGCCCTTGAAAGCGGCATGACACCGGCCAGCCCGGTGGTCGACCGCCCTGTGCGCCTGGGCGATTGGCAGCCCTCGAACTTTTCCGGCAAGTACGAAGGCCGCATGACCTTGGGGGCGGCTCTGGCGCGTTCGGTCAATACGGTCGCGGTCCAGCTTGCCCAGAAAGTCGGTGCCGGCCGCATTATCGAAAGCGCGCGGGCATTGGGTATTACCTCCGACCTGCCCCGGGACGCGGCCCTGGCATTGGGCAGCGGCGAGGTCAATCTGCTGGAAATGACGGCCGCTTACGGCGTGATCGCGCGCGGCGGCATGGGCGTTTGGCCCTATGCCATCGTGGAAATTTCCAGCCCCAACGGCGAGGTGCTCTATAAACGGCAGGGGTCCGGTCCCGGCCGGGCCGTGCCCGAAGCCGCCGCCCGCACCTTGCGGGGCATGATGACCAAGGTGATCGATGGCGGTACGGGAAAGAACGCCGGCATCAGCCGCCCGGCGGCGGGCAAGACGGGCACCAGCCAGAACTACCGCGATGCTTGGTTCGTCGGCTTCACGCCGCAATTGGTGACCGGTGTGTGGTTCGGCAATGACGACGGCACGCCCATGAACCGGGTCACCGGCGGGGGCCTTCCGGCGCGGACCTGGGCCGGGTTCATGCGCACGGCCCATCAGGGATTGCCGGTTTTGGACTTCGGGGAAGCGGGCGGCGCTGCGGCACCCGCTACAAGCTCGTTCTGGAACCGCCTGAAACGGATTATCGATAGCGGTGACGGCGCCGACACACCGACCGAGGAAAACCGCGCGGGCGATTAGCCCTGGCCGGCCAACCGGGCGATGGTCGCCGTGGTGCTGTGACCGGGTTCTAACTCCGCCAGATGAACGCGCCCGCCCGCGGCTTCGACGGCTTCGCGACCGACGACTTCGTCAATCCGGTAATCGGCCCCTTTGACCAGCACGTCCGGCGTCAGGGCTTCGATCACCTGTAGCGGCGTGTCCTCGGCAAACAGTACGACCGCATCGACGCCCGTCAGGGACGCCAGCACGGCGGCGCGGGCGGCTTCGCCCTGGACCGGTCTGTCCTGACCTTTCAGGCGCTTGACCGAGGCATCGGAATTCAGCCCCACGACCAGGCGGTCGCATTGCCCACGGGCCTGGCGCAGCAGGGACACATGCCCCGGGTGCAGCAGATCGAAACAGCCGTTGGTAAAGCCGACGGTGAAGCCGCGCCGGCGCCATCCGGTGACCCGGTCGACGGCCTGTTCCAGGGTCAAAACCTTGGCTTCGGCTGCGCTAAGGTCCTGGTGGTGCAATTCGGCGATCAGATCGCCCGCATAGGCCACGGCCGTGCCGACCTTGGCGACGACGATGCCGGCAGCCAGATTGGCAAGGGCAGCGGCCCGTGTCAGCGGGGCACCGGCAGCGATGCAGGCGGCCAATGTGGCGACCACGGTGTCGCCGGCGCCGGACACGTCGAAAACCTCGCGCGCTTCGGCGGCCAAATGGGTGACGTCGCCGTCGGCCGTTACCAAGGTCATACCGTCGCGGGACCGGGTGACCAGAACCGCCGAAAGCCCCAGGCCTTCGACCAGTCCCCGGGCGGCTGAAATCACATCGTCGTCCGTTGCCACGGGCCGTCCCGTGGCGGCGGCCAGTTCCTTCAGATTGGGAGTCAGAATGCCGGCTCCCGCATAGCGGCTGTAATCGTCGCCCTTGGGATCGATGATGATCGTGGCATCGGCGGCCTTTGCGGCCTTGATCACGCGGGCCAGGGTCGCGTCGGACAGCACGCCCTTGCCGTAATCGGACAGCACCACGGCTTTATGATCACGCACCGCGTGTTCGGCGGCGGCGGCCAGGCGTTCCTGCAAATCTGCGGCAGGAAGGCTGGATTCCCGGTCGGCCCGCATCATTTGTTGCGTTCCGGCAATGAATCGCGTCTTGATGGTCGTCTGGCGGCCCGGGTCGGTGTGCAATTCGCCGTCGACACCATCTTCCTTGGCCAGCAGGGATTTGATCTCGTCACCGGCCGCATCGTCGCCGATGACGGACAGAAACCGTGTCGATGCGCCCAAGGCAGACAGATTGCGGACCACGTTGCCGGCCCCGCCCAGCATGCGGGCTTCGTCGGTTACGCGCAGCACGGGGATCGGGGCTTCGGGGGAGATGCGTTCGACCTGGCCGTAAACGAAGGTATCCAGCATGACATCGCCCAGGCAGAACACCCGCGCGTGCGCCAGGGCTTCAACCAGGGGGATCAGGTCCGTGCGTTCCGTCATCGTCAATTATCCGCCGTTACCAAGCCCAATTCTATCTCAAGGGCGCCGCAAAGCATCTGACCGAGTGTAATATGCATTTCCTGGATGCGCGCTGTGGTATCGGACGGCACGATCAACAAGGGGTCGGCCAGTCCGACCATCTGGCCGCCGTCCTTGCCGCTTAGGCCCGTTGGGATCAAGCCTTTGGCCGCGGCAACCTTCAGGCCCTCCAGAATGTTGGGGCTTTGGCCCGAGGTGGAAATGGCCAGGGCCACGTCACCGGGCCGCCCGATCGCCTGGATCTGGCGGGCAAACAATTGATCGAAGCCAAGGTCGTTGCCGCAGGCCGTCAACGCGGAGGTGTCGGTGGTCAAGGCGACCGCTGCGATGGGTGCGCGGTCGGTTTTGTAACGGACGGTCAGTTCCGTCGCCAAATGCTGACAGTCGGCGGCGCTGCCGCCGTTGCCGAAAAACAGAATTTTCCCGCCCTGTTTCAAGGACGTGGTGCAGACATCGACAAGGGCGCGGAAAGGGCCGGGCAAGGCTTTGCGCGTTGCCTGGGCGACGGCGTCGTGCTCTTCCATTTCACTATTAAAAAAGGCGCTTAAATCCATGTGTCTACGTCCAAATGCTCCGTGATTTATTCAAAGGACGGAGCGAAAATAATCGATGGTTTTATCCAGGCCGTCTTCAAGCGCGATGGTCGGCTCCCATCCCAGCTTGGTTTTGGCCAGGGTAATGTCGGGGCAGCGCTGCATGGGGTCGTCCTGGGGCAGGGGCATCTTGACGATCTTGGATTTGGCGCCCGTTTTTTCGATCACCATTTCCGCCAGCTCAAGGATCGTGAATTCGCCCGGGTTGCCCAGGTTGACGGGGCCCGTGACCTCGTCCGGCGCGTTCATCAGGCGCATCAGCCCATCGACCAGGTCATTAACATAACAAAACGACCGTGTCTGGCCGCCGTCGCCGTAAAGGGTCAGGTCTTCGCCCTTGAGTGCCTGAACGATGAAGTTGGAGACCACGCGCCCGTCGTTGGGGTGCATGTTGGGGCCATAGGTGTTGAAGATGCGGGCCACCCGGATATTCAGGTTGTGCTGGCGGTAATAATCGAAAAACAGTGTTTCCGCGCACCGCTTTCCTTCGTCGTAACAGCCGCGCGGGCCGATCGGATTGACGCGCCCGCGGTAGTCCTCGGTCTGAGGGTGGATTTCCGGATCGCCGTATACTTCCGAGGTCGAAGCCTGAAGAATCTTGGCGTTGGTGCGCTTGGCCAGGCCCAGCATGTTGATGGCGCCGTGGACCGAGGTTTTGGTCGTCTGCACGGGATCGTATTGGTAATGCACGGGCGATGCCGGGCAGGCCAGGTTGTAGATTTCATCAACCTCGACATAGAGCGGGAAGGTCACATCATGACGCATGACCTCGAAATGAGGATGGTCCAGCAGGTCCAGGATGTTGTCCTTGGAGCCGGTATAGAAATTATCGGCGCAGATCACGCCGGCACCTGATTCCAGCAGGCGCGCGCAAAGGTGCGAGCCGATAAATCCCGCCCCGCCCGTGACGAGGATGGTTTTGCGTAGGGCCATTAAAAGGTCATCCGTTCTGATTTAGCCGCTTTTTGGGGCTAAAAACCGCCAACTCCGCGCATTTTATAGCCCTTCAAGTGTTAAGAAACCGTCGCTTATGGCGCCCAATCACCCGTCAGGTCAAGCCGCCAGGGATAAACTCTGGCGCACGGGCGGGTTGCCATTCCAAGCACCGGAAATGAAATGACTTTTTTAACGTTTTCCTTTTAGCATGCCGGGACTTGCCATAAGGGCAAAAACGGCACGTATCGGGTGGGGAACCTGTACGGGCCGCCGAAATCGGGCGTCCGTCAAGGTCGGGGCCCAGGGGCGTACGGGAGCATCATGGCCGAGATTCCTTCACCGGATAACCTCGAAGAAAAACTTCTGCTGGACCGCCTCAACCGCATGGAGGCGGGCGGCACCGGCTATTATGCCGTGCATCTGCATCTCTCCGACCTGAAAAGCGCCAACCGCAAGCCCCATTTCATCCGCCTGGCGGCGCGCAATTTCGATGTCCTGACCAATCAGCACGAAGCGACCCTGTTCCAGATGAAGAACGCGGATCAGATCCTGTTGTGCCATAACGTGCCGGTCAACGAGGCCGAGGTGCCGGTCGAAAAGGTCCGCGCCCTGTTTTCCGAAGACCCGCTGTCCCATATCGACGAGACGGGACTGGCCGAAGACCGCCTATCGACATGGTATGACCTGTCGGAACAGGACGATTTCCGCTCTTTCGTGCGGGTTCTGGGCACCCTGGTGCTGGAAGCCGAGGAAACCGTCAAGCGCGAAGCGGCCGAGCAGGTCGCACAACAGAAATCCGTGGGCCAGCCGCTTACGGCACAGCACCTGACGGCGCTGTCCCAGGTTCTGCCGAAGGTTCCGATCGATGATCTGATCCGCGAACAACTATGCCTGCACATCGGCGCCAACGGGCCCGAGGGCGTGCTGTTCCGCGAACACTTCATTTCCATCGGTGATCTGAAAAAACGCATTGCTCCCGGGGTCAACCTGTTCTCGTCCATCTGGCTGTTTCAGTTCCTGACTGAAACCTTGGATCGGGTGATCCTGTCCAACATGTCCGGGCGCAACTTCGAGAAAATGAACGAGCCGATCAGCCTGAATCTGAATGTCGGCACGGTTCTGTCGCGCGATTTCCAGAATTTCCACCGCGCCGTTTCCGGCCACGAGGAACAGGTCGTGATCGAAATGCAGGTGATCGACATCTTTTCCGATGTCGATGCCTTTCATATCGCGCGCAACATGCTGCAACAGAACGGCTACCGCGTGCTGGTCGACGGCATTTCGCCCGTTTCCATGCAGTTCTTCGACCCGGCGGTGCTGGAGGCCGATTTCATCAAGATCGGCTGGGGCAAGGAATTCGTCAACGAGGACGAAGAGGACAGCAAGGTCGAGGACCTGCGCCGCATCATTCGCGATGCCGGCAAGGAATCGATCATTCTGTCCAGGGTCGATTCCGAAGACGCCATTCAGTGGGGTTTGAACCTGGGCATCACCCGGTTCCAGGGCTTCCTGATGGACCGGTTGATCGACGCCGTGCGTTCGCAGGGACGGCGCGCGCGGATCAAGAAACAACGCGCCCAGGCGGCTGGCTAAGCCCGGGCAACATTTAGGACGGAACAGGACAGAGCGGATACATGGCGACGGCGCCCGAAACCCAGAAATCGATGCCCAGTCAGGAGAATCTCCTGCTGGACTACGTGCGCCGTTTGGAAAAGCACCGCGACGAACGCCATGTCGTGCATGTTCATCTGTCCCAGTTGCGTCCGTTCAACCGCCGTGAACAGCATATCCGGGCGGCGACTTCCAGCTTCGATCCCCTGATCAGCGAAATGTCGGGCCAGTTGTTCGCCCTGCGCAATGCGGACCTGATTTTCGTCTTCAAATCGGAAGCCAAGCCGCAGGTCGAAACCGTGGTCCAGAAAGTGCGTTTTCTGTTTTCCGACGACCCCCTGATCGCCGAAGCGGAAACCCATGAACGCCCCTTCGCGACCTGGTATGACGCCCACGAGGAATATGACGAGGTTCTGCGCGTGGCGCGGGACCTGGCCGACGAGGAAGAAGAACGCCAGACCAAGGTGCGCTCGCGCATGGATGCGCGGTCCCAGCTTCGCGCCAAGCAGCAGCAGGGCGAGCCCTTGACGCCGGATGTGCTGGCCCGGGTCGAGGATGCGCTCGGCCGGGCCGATTTGTCGAACTACGTGCGCCGGCAGTTTGTCTGCCGGGTCGATGAAAAACTGATTCCGGAACAGGAATTTTCCGAGCTGTTCATCTCCATCAGCGACCTGCGTGAAACCTTGATGCCGGGGGTTAACCTGACTTCCAACCGCTGGCTGTTCTATCACCTGACGGAAACGCTGGATAAGCGCATGCTGTCCATGCTGTCCAAAACCGACGCGATCACCATCTCGGGCGAGATTTCCATCAACGCCAACGTCAAGACCCTGCTGTCCGACGATTTTCAGATATTCGACGACAATGTTTCGGCCTCGCGCCGGGGGGCCATGGTGATCGAATTGCAGAAGGAAGATATTTTCTCGGACCTGTCGGCCTTTCTGATCGCGCGCGAATACGTGCAGGAACGCGGCTACCGTGTGCTGCTGGATGGGCTGACCATGCAGACCATGTCGCTGGTCGACCGGGAAAAACTGGGCTGCGACCATGCCAAGCTGATCTGGAACCCGGCGCTCGCCGATTCCGGTGAAGAGGTCAAGGACCGATTGCGGGAAATGGCAGAATCCGGGGGGGGCGGCAAGATGATCATGTGCCGCTGTGATACCCGTGAGTCCGTGGAATTCGGCCGCTCGGTCGGGATCGACCGGTTCCAGGGCCGGTACGTCGAAGGCCTGATCGCCGAAGACGGCCGGCGCCGCGATCTGCTGAAATTGAAGCACCGCATTCAGCGCGGCACCTCGCCCGACGATGACGAAGAGGAAATGGTGGAATAAGCCGCAAAACCTGAACGGCCGCCCTGATTTTGCGGCAGCTCAAAATCCAGGTGGCCGGCACGTTATTCTTCCGCACCCTTGCCGCTAACCCCCGCAGATTCGAACGTCGCCATGCCCTGATGGCAGGCCAGGGCCGCGCGTACCAGACCGACCGCCAGAACAGCACCCGAGGCTTCGCCCAAACGCATGCCCAACTGCAGCAACGGCGTCATGCCCATTTTTTCCAACAACCCAGCATGGCCGGGCTCCGCCGACATATGGGCGGCCCGGCAGTGGTCAAGGGCATCGGCGCGTTGTTTCTGCAAACAGGCGGCGGCGGCACAGGCCACGAACCCGTCCAGCAGCACGGGCGTGTTTTGGCGGCGGGCCGCGGTGACGGCCCCCGCCATGGCGGCAAGTTCCCGCCCGCCCAGGGCGCGCATCACGCTTAAGCCATCCATGCACGCAGCCGCATTCATTGCCTGGGCCTGTTCGATCACGCGGGCCTTGACGGCGATGCCGTCCGCTTCCAGGCCCGTGCCCGGTCCGGCCCAGTCCGCCCCCTTGCCGCCGAACAGGCCTAAGCAGACGGCGGCGGCGGCGGTCGTATTGGCGATGCCCATCTCGCCGATGCACAGCAGGTCCGCATCCGCTGCGACGGCTTCGGCGCCGATGCGGAACGCGGCTTCGAAATCTTCCTCCGTCATGGCGGGGCCTTGGGTGAAATCGGCCGTGGGCCGGTCCAGGTCCAGCGGCACGACGGCCAGGTCCACGCCGAACGCGCGGCACAACTGATTTACGGCGGCTCCGCCCGCTTCGAAGTTGGCGACCATCTGGACCGTCACTTCCGGTGGAAAGGCGGAAACGCCCTGCGCCGCCACGCCGTGGTTGCCCGCGAATACCAGGGCCTGAACCGCTTCGGCCCGGGGCATTGGACGTCCCTGCCATCCGGCCAGCCATTCGGTCAGTTCTTCCAGCCGGCCGAGGGAGCCCGCCGGCTTGGTCAGTTGGGCCTCGCGTGCGCGTACGGCCGCCTGGGTGTCGGTATCGGGGCCGGGCAGGTCTTTCAGCATGTCGTGGGCGGACAGTCGGGAGGGGGGCATGGGCGTGTCTTCGGGCATCAGGCTATCCGGATTGTGGTCGTCGTCGGGGTGAGTTTGGGGCAGGGACTTGTGTCCTTGCGCGGCGTCGGTCACATATAACGCAATCGACAGTCGATGGCGCGGGATTTCCCGGCCGTTCTTTATAAGGAGCGCTTCATTGGCGGCGGAACATCCGGAACCCGAGACCGAACCCCAGGCGTCAGCCCCTTGGCGGCCCTGGTCGGATGTGGGGATCGCGCTTACTTTTCTGACGCGCCTGCCCGTTCCCGCCCGCCCCGATCACGGGGCGGGGGCTTTGGCCCGTGCTGGATGGGCGTTTCCCCTGGCGGGTGTACTTGCCGGCGGTGTGGGGGCAGCGGTCATTATGGTGACGGCCGGGTCGGGCCTACATCCTTTGGCGGCCGCGTTTCTGGCCTTGGGCGCCATGACCATCCTGACCGGTGCATTGCACGAAGATGGCCTGGCGGATTTCGCCGACGGCCTGGGGGTTTCGGGCCGTGACCGCCGGTTGGAAGTCATGCGCGATTCCCGCATCGGCGCTTTCGGCGTGTTGGCCCTTGTGTTCGCAACGGGCTTGAAGGTCACGGCGCTGGCATCTTTGGCCGGGCCGGGCATGGCGGCCCTGGCCCTGATCGCGGCGGCGGGTCTGTCCCGCGCGGTCATGGTGCCGACGATGTATGCCTTGCCTGCCGCCCGCGCGGACGGCTTGGCCCAGGGGGCAGGCCGCCCGCCTTTGTGGGTGGCGGGTCTGGCAATTGCCTTGGGTCTTGCGGTTCTGATGCCGTTATGGCCGCTGGTCGGCAGCGATGTGATCACGATTGCGGCGGCGGGCCTGGCGGCGGGGTTGTTCGCCTGCTGGGCCATGAATGCGGCGGTCGGCGGACATACGGGCGACACCTTGGGCGCCCAGCAACAATTGGTAGAAATCGCGGTGTATGTCGCCGCGGCCACGGCGGAGATCAGCCTTTGACGACAAAACCAACAAACGACGTGACCCGCTGGTGGTGGGTGCGCCACGCGCCCGTGCCCTCGGTGGTCGGCACCATATACGGCGGCAACGACGTGCCCTGCGATGTGTCGGACCGGGATAGCTTCCGCGCCCTGGCCGGGGCCCTGCCCGGCGATGCCTTATGGCTGACCAGCCATTTGTCGCGCACCCATAAGACGGCCCAGGCGATCCGTGAGGAAGGCTTGGCGTTTCCCGCCCCCATCGTCGAAGAACACCTGGGCGAACAATCGTTCGGCGACTGGCAGGGCTCGACCTGGGATGAAATGGAGGCCCGCGATCCGGATGCCTTCACCAAGTTCTGGGAAACGCCCGCCCGGTCCCGCCCGCCGGGCGGCGAAAGCTTCGCCGATCTGATGGCCCGCGTGTCCGGGGTGATCGACCGTTATACGGAAAGCCATGCGGGACAGGACATCGTCGCCGTGACCCATGGCGGCACGATCCGCGCGGCCATGGCGCATTCCTTAGGTTTAGCGCCGGAAGGCGGCATGTCCTTCACCGTATCGACCTTGTCGGTCACCTGTCTGGAGCATGTCGCGGGCGGGTTGCTGCGCGGGCGCGGTGGGGCCTGGCGGATCGTGCGGGTCAACACGCCGCCCCATGCGCTGGGCGTCACCGTCAAGGGCGGGCATTGACGCAAATCCCGAGCGGATCGAATCCAGATCCGCGACGACGATTTGCGCAATATTTTTAGTAGTAATGGAACATCAATGAATGATTTTTTTCCTCTTGTGACCTTGATCTTGGGCGGGCAGCGTTCCGGCAAAAGCCGGTTGGCGGAAACCCTGATCGAGGATGCGGCCGGCGGCGGGCTGTACCTGGCCACGGCCCAGGCACGGGACGGTGAAATGACCGACCGCATCGCTGCCCACCGGGCGCGGCGCGGCCCCGATTGGGACACCATCGAAGAGCCCCTGGATATCCTGGAACAGATCAGGGAGCACGCCGCCGCCGACCGACCCGTTCTGGTCGATTGCGTGACCCTTTGGCTGTCCAACCTGATGGAAGCGGGCCGTGATCCCGATGCCGAAGCCGAATCCCTGGCCCGCGGGCTCGACGGGCTTGCCGGGCCGGTGGTGTTCGTTTCCAACGAGGTCGGGCTCGGCGTTATCCCGGCCAACGCCTTGGCGCGGGCATTCGCCGATGCGGCGGGCCGGGTCAATCAACGGCTGGCTCAGCGGGCCGACCGTGTGCTATTCACGGTGGCCGGGCTGCCCCTGGTGCTCAAGGGCCGCCCCCTTTGACGTTAATGCTGAACAGGATACCCCACGTATTATGAAAATCCCCGCCACCGTGATCACCGGTTTCCTCGGCGCCGGCAAGACGACCTTGATCCGCCACCTTATGGAAAATGCGGGCGGGCGGCGCATTGCCTTGGTGATCAACGAGTTCGGGGACCTGGGCGTGGACCGCGAGGTCATCAACGGCTGCGCCATCGAAGGCTGCGCCGAAGACGACGTGGTCGAGCTGGCCAACGGCTGCATCTGCTGCACGGTGGCGGACGATTTCCTGCCGACCATGGAAATGCTGCTGGACCGGCCCGAGCCGCCGGACCACATCGTGATCGAGACCTCGGGTCTGGCCCTTCCCAAGCCGCTGGTCAAGGCGTTCACCTGGCCGGAAATCCGTGCCCGCGTCACCGTCGACGGGGTGATTGCCGTGGTCGATGCCCCGGCTGTCGCGGCGGGCCGGTTTGCCCATGATCCGGGTGCCGTCGACCGGCAACGCGAAGCGGACGACAACTTGGACCACCATTCCCCCCTGGAAGAAGTGTTCGAAGACCAGCTTCTATCCGCCGACATGGTGCTGTTGAACAAATCGGATTTGACCGATGCCGCGGGTCTTGCCGCCGCGCGGGGAATTGTCGAAGCCGAACTGCCGCGTCAGGTGAAGATCGTCGAAACCCGCCACGGCCGTCTGGATGCGGATATCCTTCTGGGCCTTAAGGCCGGGGCCGAGGATGATTTGGATGCGCGGCCGTCCCATCACGAAGATCATGACGACCACGATCACGACGATTTCGAAAGCTTCGAGGTTCAGTTGACCGGCGATGCCGACCCGGATGCCCTGAAGGCCCGGATCGAAGCCGCCGCCCGCGACCATGATATCCTGCGGGTGAAGGGCTTCGTCCATGTGGCGGGCAAGCCACGCCGCCATGTGATCCAGGGCGTGGGTGGGCGCATCAACGGCTATTACGACCGGCCCTGGATGGACGGCGAGGCACGGGAAAGCCGCTTGGTCGTGATCGGTCAGCGGGGACTGGACCAAGCCGCCATCGCGCGCGCGCTGCAGGGATAATTCGCCGCTCGGGCATATCCCGCAGAACACCTATATAAAAGACCGCAGCATTCGAAACAGCGGAGCCCATCGTGCATCTTCTTGCCGCCCAGCCTGGTGTCGTCGACGACGGAACGGAAGCCCTTGATCTGGGGCAGACGCCGGGCGACGTGATCGTGCTGTCCGCCGCCGATACGGAATTGGCCGCCCTGGCCCTGGCTCAGGCGCGGGCATTGGGCGGCGATGCGGCCGCACCCTCGCTGCGCCTTGCCAATGTGATGCATCTTTCCCACAACATGAGCGTCGATCTGTATGTCGACGCGGTAATCCGCCGGGCACGGCTGGTCGTCGTGCGCCTGTTGGGCGGGCGGGCCTATTGGCCCTATGGGGTCGAACAGCTGGCCGAGGCCGCCCAGGCCGCCGGCACACCCATCGCCTTCCTGCCGGGTGACGACACGCCCGATGCGGAACTGGCCGACTGGTCGACCTTGCCGCGGGATGCGCAGCACCGCCTGTGGCAATACCTGGTGCAGGGCGGGCCTGAAAACGCGGACCGGTTCCTGGCCTATTGCCGGACATTGCTGGATGGCGGCGATGACTGGTTGGAGCCGGACCCCCTGCTGTCGGCCGGGATCTATTGGCCCGGCGATCCGGCGCCCGGCCTGGATGCCTTGCGCGCCCATTGGGCGGAAGGGGCCCCGGTGGCGGCCCTGGTGTTCTATCGGGCCCTGGTGCAATCAGGGAACCTGGATGCGGTCGACGCGATGATCCGGGCTTTGGGTAAGGCCGGTCTCAACGCGCTGCCGGTCTACGTGAAAAGTCTGAAGGACCCGGTGTCGGCCGCGACGCTGGAAAATCTGATGGCCGACGCGCCGCCGGCGGTGGTCGTCAACTGCACGGGCTTCGCCGTCACCGCGCCGGGAACGGACAAGCTGGGCGGGGAACGGACGGCCGGCCCGCTGGACGCACCCGGTGCCCCCGTGCTGCAGGCGGTGTTTTCCGGCGGCAACCTGGAAGGCTGGCAGGACGGCACCTTCGGCCTGGGGCCCCGCGACATCGCCATGAACGTGGCCTTGCCGGAAGTGGACGGGCGGATCTTCACCCGCGCCGTGTCGTTCAAGGGCCGGGTCCGGCGCGACGACGCGACACAGACGGACATTGTGCGCTACGAGCCCGTGGCTGACCGCGTGGACTTCGTGGCGAAGCTTGCGGCAGCTTGGTCTATGTTGCGCAGCAAACCCGCAAAAGATCGCAGAATTGCGCTGATTTTGGCCAATTATCCTAACCGGGACGGGCGCATCGGCAATGGCGTTGGGCTCGATACGCCTGCCGGAACCGTCAAAATTCTTGACGAAATGCAGGCCGCGGGATACGCGGTCGCCGACGTTCCCCGGGACGGCGACGAATTGGTCCGCCGCTTGCTGGCCGGGCCGACCAACGATGTGCGGGCCCTGTCGCAACGCACCTGGGATGAGACCCTGCCCTTCAACGAATATCAGATCTTTTTTTCGAGCCTGCCCCGCGCCGTGCAGACCGCGGTGACGGAACGCTGGGGTCCGGCGGAAACAGATCCCTTTTTTCGCCCGGGCGAGATCGATTGCGGCCATTTCGCCATCGCGGCCTTTCGCTGCGGCAAGGTCGCGGTCTGTCTGCAGCCCGCGCGCGGCTACAACATCGATCCCAAGTCCAGCTACCACGACCCGGACCTGGTGCCGCCGCATAGCTACCTGGCCTTTCATGCCTGGCTGCGCGAAAACTTCCGCGCCGACGCCGCCGTGCACATGGGCAAGCACGGCAATCTGGAATGGCTGCCGGGCAAATCCCTGGCGCTGTCCCAGGACTGCTTTCCCGAAGCAGCCCTCGGCCCCCTGCCCAATATCTATCCGTTCATCGTCAACGATCCGGGCGAAGGCACCCAGGCCAAGCGGCGCGCCGCCGCCGTGATCGTCGATCACCTGACCCCGCCGCTGACCCGCGCGGAAAGCTATGGGCCCCTGAAGGACCTGGAAGCCCTGGTCGATGAATACTACGAAGCGGCCGGTGTCGACCGTCGCCGCCTGAAGGTTCTGGAAACGGAAATCCTGTCGCTGTGCCGGGCCACGGGCATCGATGCCGATTGCGGCATGGCGGCGGACGAAGGCTCCGACGACGCCCTTGCCAAGCTCGATAATTATCTCTGTGAGCTCAAGGAAATGCAGATCCGGGACGGCCTGCATGTTCTGGGCGTGGCCCCCGAAGGCCGCCTGCTGACGGATCTTCTGGTCGCCCTGGCCCGCGTACCCCGGGGCGGCGGGGCCGAAGACGCGTCGTTGCTGCGCAGCCTTGCCGGGGATTTGGGGCTGGGGGGCAGCTTCGATCCCTTGGATTGCGACATGGCATCGCCCTGGGATGGGCCCAGGCCCGATGCCTTGAACGGCGTCGATGCCCCCTGGCGCACGGCGGGGGATACGGTCGAACGGCTGGAAATCTTGGCGGCTCAGTTGGTCGCCGGTGACCGTGCGGCCGATCCCGACTGGCAGGCTACGGCGCCTGTGCTGGACTTTATCCAAACCCGCCTGCGCCCGGCGGTCACGGCATCGGGCCGGGCCGAGGTCGCGGGCGTGCTGACGGGCCTGGACGGGCGGTTCGTTGCCCCGGGCCCATCGGGGGCGCCGACGCGGGGCCGGCCCGACGTGCTGCCCACGGGGCGCAATTTCTATTCGGTCGATACCCGCACGGTGCCGACGCCGGCGGCCTGGCAGCTGGGTTGGAAGGCGGCATCGTTGCTGGTTGAACGTCATGCCCAGGATCACGGCGATTGGCCCAAATCCATCGCCGTTTCGGCTTGGGGCACGTCCAACATGCGCACGGGCGGCGACGACATCGCCCAGGCCCTGGCATTGCTGGGGGTCAAACCGCAATGGGACGGCCCGTCGCGCCGGGTGACCGGGTTCGAGATTCTGCCCGTGTCCGTCCTGGGCCGGCCGCGGGTCGATGTGACCCTGCGTATTTCCGGCTTCTTCCGCGATGCCTTCCCGGGCCTGATCGATCTGTTCGATTCCGCCGTGCGTGCCGTTGCGGCGCTGGACGAAGGCGAGGCCGACAATCCGCTGGCCGCCCGGGTCAAAGAGGACGCAGAAAAACTGGGCGGTGACGACGCGCTGCGAAAGGCGACCCACAGAGTTTTCGGTTCCATGCCGGGGGCTTACGGGGCCGGGCTGCAGGCGCTGATCGACGAAAAGGGCTGGGAGACCGAAGACGACCTGGCCCGGGCCTATGTTGCCTGGGGGGGCTATGCCTATGGGGCCGGGGCGGAAGGCCAGGCCGCGCACGGCCTGTTCGAAACACGGTTGAAAGGCGTCGATGCGGTGTTGCAGAACCAAGACAACCGCGAACATGATCTTCTGGATTCGGACGATTATTACCAGTTCCAAGGCGGTCTGACCGCCGCCGTGCGCTCATTGTCGGGCGAACAGCCGGCCGTTTATTTCGGCGATCATGCGCGCCCGGAAACGCCCCGTGTGCGGACCTTGGAGGACGAGATCGGCCGGGTCGTCCGGGCCCGCGCGGCCAATCCGAAATGGATCAAGGGCGTCATGCGCCACGGCTACAAGGGGGCGTTCGAAATGGCGGCCACGGTCGATTATCTGTTCGCCTTCGCCGCCACGGCGCGCTGCGTCGCCGATCATCACTTCGATGCCGTGTTCCAGGCCTATCTGGAAGATGCGGAGGTGCGTGAATTTCTGGAGGACCACAACCCGGACGCCCTGCGCGAAATGGCGGATCGGTTCCTGGAAGCCCAGGACCGCGGGTTGTGGCGTTCGCGCCTGAATTCGACCCGGGCGTTGCTGGAACGCTTAGCCGGATGACGCCTTAATGTTGACGGAATGGGCCCATACCCAGGATAAGTGTTGACCAGCCGAATACGGGGAGCCCCGGCATGAGCGAAAAAACCAAAGATACGATGAGCGAAGCCGAACTGGATGCGCGTCATGCCGAGAAGATGCGCAAGAAAAAGGCCGCGCGGGACAAGATCATTGCGACCAAGACGGAAGAGCGCGGGCTTCTGATCGTTCATACGGGCAAGGGCAAGGGCAAATCGACCGCCGCCATGGGCATGGTCATGCGCTGCGTCGGTCACGGCATGCGCACCGCCATCGTGCAGTTTGTCAAGGGCGTGTGGGAAACGGGCGAGCGCGATGTTCTGGCCAAGTTCCCGGACCTGGTCACCATCAAGGCCATGGGCGAAGGCTTTTCCTGGGAAACCCAGGACCGGCAGCGCGACCTTGCCGCCGCACGCCAAGCCTGGGACGCGGCCAAGGAGCTGATCAACGACCCCAGTTACAAGCTGGTGCTGCTGGACGAGCTGAACATCGTGCTGCGCTACGGCAACCTGCCGCTGGACGAAGTCGTTGAAACCCTGAAGAACAAGCCCCGTGACATGCATGTCATCGTCACCGGGCGCAACGCCAAGGACGAATTGATCGAAGTCGCCGATCTGGTCACCGACATGACCATGGTCAAACACCCCTTCCGCGCGGGCGTGAAGGCCCAGGCGGGCATCGAGTTCTGATCGGGCCGAAGGATAAAGCCATGGTGAACGGACTACGTCAGATTGCGGTTTTGATCCTGATGGCGGTGGCCGTCACCGGATGCACGCGGTTGGAATCGGACCCGCCCGTGGCCGCCCGCCACATCATTCATTCGGCAACGGCGACGGTCGAACGGTTCACCACGGTCAAGCAACTGGCCGAAGCGGCCAAGCATATTCCGGCAGCCCGGGCCGTGGTTGTCTTTCCCGATCTGGTCAAGGCCGGGTTCATCGCCGGCGGCGAGGGCGGCAACGGCGTGCTTCTGGCGCGGGGTGCCGACGGGGGCTGGTCCCAGCCCGTGTTCCTGTCCTTAGGGGCCGCCAGTGTCGGCATCCAGGCGGGCATTCAGCAGACCGAGGTCATTCTGATCATCCGGTCCGACGGGGCGCTCAAGGCCGTGTTGGAAAATCAAGGTTCGATCGGCGCTGACAGCGGCATCACCATGGCCGTCTACGGCGCCGGGATCGAAGGGGCGGTGACGACCAACGCCGGGGCCGACATCATCGCCTTCGCCAATTCCAAATCGGGGCTGTATGCCGGGTTTTCGTTGGAAGGCGCGGTGTTCATCCGCCGCCGTGATTTGAACGAAGCCTTTTACGGGCCGGGCACGACACCGAACAGCATTCTTGCGGGCGGGCCATCGAACCCGGTCGCCGATCCCTTGATCCAGGCCCTTGGCGCGCCCAAACGATAACCCGGAGGGTGTCGTGCCGGGCAAGGCCCTGATGTTCCAGGGCACGGGCTCGGACGTGGGCAAATCCATGATCGTCGCGGGCCTGTGCCGGGTGTTTGCGAACCGGGGCCTGTCCGTCCGCCCGTTCAAACCGCAGAACATGTCCAACAACGCCGCCGTGACCGATGACGGTGGTGAAATCGGCCGCGCCCAGGCGCTGCAGGCCCGGGCCGCGCGTCAGCCGCTGTCGGTTCACATGAACCCGGTGCTGCTGAAACCGCAGACGGACCTGGGCGCCCAGGTCGTCGTTCAAGGCCGGGTGCGGGGCAATGCCAAGGCCCGGGAATACCACGCATTGAAACCGGAACTGATGGCCGCCGTGCAGGAAAGCTTCGCCATTGTCCGGGACGGGGCGGACAGGGTCTTGGTCGAAGGGGCGGGCAGTCCGGCCGAGGTCAACCTGCGGGCATCGGACATCGCCAACATGGGCTTCGCCCTGGAAGCCGGGGTGCCGGTTGTCCTGGTCGCCGATATCGGCCGGGGCGGCGTGATCGCCAGCCTGATCGGCACCTGGGACTTGCTGGCCGATGAAGAACGCACCTGCGTGCGCGGCTACATCATCAACAAGTTCCGGGGTGACGTGACCTTGTTCGATGACGCCATCGATATCATCAAGGCCCGCACGGGCATGACCTGTCTGGGTGTCGTGCCCCATTTCCCCGATGCCCATCTGCTGCCTGCTGAGGACGCGGTGGCGCTGGACGGGCAGGCGCCGAATGGGGGCACGTCAGGTGACCGCCTGCGTATCGCCGTACCGCGCCTGCCGCGCATCGCCAACTTTGACGACCTGGATCCCTTGAAGGGTGAAAATAATGTCGAGGTCAGCATTGTCGAAGCGGGCCGGCCGATCCCGGCCGGGGCGGACATCGTGCTGATCCCGGGCTCCAAGGCGACGCTGTCGGACCTGGCGGCGCTGCGCGCCGAAGGCTGGGACATCGATATCCTGGCCCATCACCGACAGGGCGGGATCGTGATCGGGCTGTGCGGCGGCTATCAGATGCTGGGCCGCACCCTGGCGGACCCGGACGGGATCGAAGGGGCCGCGGCGACCGTGCCGGGCCTGGGCCTGCTGGAAGTGGACACGGTGATCGGCCGATCCAAGACGCTGCAGCCCGCCCAGGGCACGGATGCCCAGCATGGGCAGGACATCACCGGATACGAAATGCATATGGGAACGACCACGGGTGCGGGGCTGGACCGTCCCTGGCTGATGCTGGGCGGGGGGCGGGCGGATGGCGCAGTTTCCGCCGACGGGCGGGTCATGGGGGCCTATGTGCACGGGCTGTTCGCGGCGGACGGGTTCCGCCGGGCGTTCCTGTCGGCGGTCAAGGCCGGTGCTTATGCGGACCGGTCCTATGAACTGCAGGTCGATGACACCCTGGATGCCCTGGCGGGTCACCTGGAAGCGCATTTGGACATGACGGCGTTGGATGCGGCGTTCGGCTAGCTTTCCGGCGGGGGCGGGGCCTCACCCGTTTCCTGCAATAAGAACTGCCGCGCCTTTTCTTCATGGGCCGGTTTCAAATGCGGCGCCAACAGCCGCCAGGCACCATAGAACACGGTGGCGTCGTCCGTATATCCCAGGGCGGCGATGAAATCGGGCACCAGATCCGTCGGCACGATGAAATAGGCGAGGGCGGCCATCACGGCGGCTTTCGCACCCGTGGGCGTGGCCGGGTCGCGGGCGGCGATGAAGGCCGCGACGGCATCGCGGGCAAAGGGCACCTTGCCGGCGGTCTGGCGGACCTTGGCGCCCAGGTCCTGTTTGACCAGGGCTTCGTCGCCGTCGTCTCGGTCTTCCGGTCTGCGTCCCACGTTGTTTGCACATCCCTGCTTTGATAGAAGTCGATCATCTTATCAGACGCCCCCGAAACACTTCCAACGAAGGAGGATATCCATGGACATTGCCGGCCACACGGCGCTGGTTACCGGCGCGGCATCGGGCTTGGGCGCTGCGACCGCGCGCGCCCTTTCCGAAAAGGGTGCGAAGGTCGCCTGTCTTGATCTTAATTTGGCTGGTGCGGAGGATGTTGCAAGGGCCGTCGGCGGCCAGGCGTTTCAGGCCGACGTGGCCGATGCGGTATCGCTGGAAGACGCTGTGCAAGCCGCGACCGATGCCCTGGGTGCGCCGCGTATCGCCGTTTCCTGTGCCGGGATCGCGCCGCCCAAACGCATCGTCGGGCGCGACGGACCGCAGCCGTTGGAAACTTTCGCCCAGACCATCCAGATCAACCTGATCGGGACCTTCAACCTGATGCGCCTGGCGGCGGCGGCCATGCAGGGGGTTGAGCCGTTGGATACGGGCGAGCGCGGGGTGATCGTCAACACGGCCTCGGTCGCGGCGTTCGAAGGCCAGATCGGGCAGGCCGCCTATGCGGCGTCCAAGGGCGGGGTTGCGGCCATGACCTTGCCGGCGGCGCGCGAATTCGCGAAATCGGGCATCCGTGTCATGGCCATCGCACCCGGCGTGTTCAAGACACCCATGGTGGCGGGCCTGTCGGTTGACGTTCAGGAAAGCCTGGCCGCCAATGTGCCCTTTCCGCCGCGTCTGGGCGACCCGGCGGAATACGCCGATCTGGTGCTGGCGATCTGCGCCAATGCCATGCTCAACGGCGAAGTCATCCGCCTGGACGGTGCGCTGCGCATGCAGCCGATTTGAAACAAGGTTGACCACAGAGACAATAAGGCAGTGAGAAGAAAAGTGAAAAGCCTTGGGCCACCGCCGGCATAACCTATTCCGTCATGCCTGGACTTGATCCGGGCATCCATAACTTTCGATGCATATGGCAAGTGAAGGCGTGGATGGCCGGGTCAAGCCCGGCCATGACAATCTGCAAATTTCTCACCGCCTCAGCGGTTTTCTGTAAATCTTTCAGCCTGCGACCCGATCCATGAACGCCGCGAGGTCGATGTCCTTTTGCGTCACGCCGCCCGCGTCATGGGTCGCCAGGGTGACTTCGACTCGGTTGTAGACGTTGAACCATTCGGGATGGTGGTCGGCTTTTTCGGCCGCCAGGGCGGCACGTCCCATGAACCCGAAAGCGGCGTTGAAATCCTTGAAGGTGAAGGTCTTGGTGATGGCGTCCCGGCCCGGAACCTCGGCCCAGCCGTCCAACGCTGCGATGGCGTCGGTGCGGGCATCGCCGGTCAGTTTGTCGGTCATGTTCGGCCTCCCTGTTTGCATTTGACCCGTCGTCGTTTGACGCTAGCTTAACGCATGAGCATGCGCGCACCCACCCTTGCCGATTTCGAGGTCATGGCCGACGAGGCGCTTGGCCTGATTCCGGCCGAGCTGCGCCGTCTGGCGGCCGATGTGGTGATCCGTATCGAAGATTTTCCCGACGAGGAAACCGGGCGCGAAATGGACCTGGAAAGCCCGTTCGATTTGTTGGGGCTGTATCGCGGCATCGCGCTGACGGACAAAAGCGTATCCGATCCCGGGGCCGAGCCCGATATGGTGTTTCTCTACCGCCGGCCGATCCTGGATTACTGGTGCGAAACGGGCGAAGACCTTGTCCACCTGATCCGCCACGTGTTGATCCATGAAATCGGCCATCACTTCGGGTTTTCCGATGCGGATATGGATGCCTTGGAAGAAATGGCCGATGCGGATGCCGGGCATTGAACGGGCGGTTCGTTTGTCCTTAACCCCCGGGCGAATTGCGCTATGATTTTTTCCCGCGAGGACATTATGGGGCGCCCCCGCAAGGGTGGGTGCGATGACGCGGCAAGGGGGCTTTCATGAACGAGGTCGAGAAAACCTTGGAAGCAAATGTCGAGCAGGTCGCCAAATGGGTCGACGTGCTGATCGAATTCGGAATCAATTACGGCTTCCAGCTTTTGGGGGCCTTGCTGTTCCTGTTCGTCGGGCTCAAGGCCGGCGGCTGGCTGTCGCGCCGTATTCAAGCGGCCTGCGAGGCCAAGGGCATCGACGTCACCCTGGCGCGTTTCATCGGCAATGTGGTCAAGATCCTGATCTTGACGGTGCTGGCGATCATCACGCTGGGCAATTTCGGGATTTCCATCGCCCCCCTGATCGCCCTGGCCGGTGCCTCGGCATTCGGGGCGACCATGGCCTTGCAGGGGCCCTTGTCCAACTATGGGGCGGGGCTGTCGATCATCCTGGCCCGGCCCTTCGTGGTCGGCAACACCATCACCGTGGGTCAGACCTCGGGCGTGGTCGACGAGGTCAAGATGGCTTACACGCGCCTGCTGGGCGAAGACGGTGAAATCATCACCATCCCAAATAAGGACATCGTCGGCCGGGTGATCGTCAATTCGGAAACCCGCCGCGTGGTGCAGACCAAGATCGCCCTGGCCGCGGGCGTGGACCTGGACAAGGCGGTCGAGGCCGTGCGCGGCGCCGTGGCGTCGGCTCTGCCCCAGGACGAAGGCGAAACCGCCCGGCCGGACGCCCAGGTCGGCCTGCACGATTTCACGTTCGGCGGGTTGGTGTTGGGGGTGCGCTTCTGGGTGCCGTCAAGCCGCTATTACGCGCTGCGCTATAAGGTCAACCGGGCCGTGCTGGAAGCCCTGCGCGGGGCCGGCGTGGAGATGCTGCAGGGGGTGCAGCCGGCGATCATGGCGGAAAGCCTGTCCGGTGACGGGGTGCAGGAAGGACAGCGCGAAGACGGATAGATCGGGGTCAGGCGGTTTGCGCCTCGGCGCCCTGTTCGCCGTCGCTGCCCAATAAAGAGCCCACGGCGTAAAGCAGGTCATGGGCGGTGAACGGCTTGGACAGGGTTTTCTTGGCGCCCATCTTGATGGCCATGGAAAGCGAAGATGCTTCGTTGGTGCCGGGGTCGGCGGATACGGCGACGATCGGCAAGTCCGGATTGTCGGCCAGCAGCGAGCGGATCAAGCCGATGCCCTCGCCTTCGGTCATCAGGATGTCGGTGATGACCATTTCATGGTGACCGGCCTTGAATTTTTCCAGGGCTTCGCGGCCGCCCGATGCGGTTTCCACGTTGAAGCCGACCTCGGCCAGCGGCATGGCGATCAGGTTGCGGGCAAGTTCGTTGTCATCGACAACCAGGACGGCGGGCATCTGCTGTTCCCCTTGTCGCCGCATCGATGAGACTCAGGTCTCTGCGCGGCCAAAACAATCACGATTCGCCCATTATATTGCATATGCGAACTTCTCGCATATAGGCCGAAAGTCAGGGGTGATGGGGGTTGCGGGGGAATGCAGGCCGCCGGGAAAGGAAACTGTCGGGCTGGCGGACCCTCCGGGGGATCAACTTACGAAAAACAGTCCCCCGGACTGTTTGTTCGTTGAAGTTGATGGTGGAGCCGAGGGGAATCGAACCCCTGACCTCGTCATTGCGAACGACGCGCTCTCCCAACTGAGCTACGGCCCCATATGATCCCTGACTGGCAGGTATCCCGGGTTGGTCGCCCTGATGCGGTGAAAACCGCGGGGCGGCCGATTTGGGAGGCCGGATAATGCTTCCGGCATGGCAGCCTGTCAAGCCGCCGTTTCACCCTAAAAACTTGCGGCGGCGAGAGCTTGCCCCTACGTTTGTGCGGCCCGTGCAAGCACATTCGGAGACCACCATGGACGTCATTACCGGCCCTGTCATTTCGATCCTGCTGATCGCCCTCGACCTTTACATGTGGGTCGTCATCATCGGCGTGATCCTCAGTTGGCTGGTCGCCTTCAGCGTGGTCAACACGTCGAATAAGTTCGTCTACATGGTCGGTGATTTCTGTTACCGGGCGACCGAACCGCTGCTGGGCCGGATCAGGCGGGTGCTGCCCAACCTGGGCGGTCTGGACGTTTCGCCGATCGTGCTGATCCTGGGGATCATCTTCCTCAAGGAATTCCTGATCCGCCTAGCCCATAAGATTGTCTGATCCCGAAGGGGGGCGTGCCGCCTCGCCTTTTTTCAAGGCGGCGGCGGGTCTCTGCGCCCGGTTGCGGGTCACGCCGAAGGCCCGGCATAACCGCGTCGGCGGGTCGGCCGCAAATGCGGACGGGACCGTTTCCCTGAAAGTCGCGGTCACCGCCCCGGCGGACAAGGGGCAGGCCAATGCCGCCGTCGTTCGCCTGCTGGCGAAGGAATGGGGGCTTGCGAAATCGGACCTGGAGATTACCCAAGGTGCTGCATCCAGGGCCAAGACCCTCTTGATTCGGGGCGACGCGGCCGTATTAATGCGCAGCCTTAACGGCTGGTTTGAAGACATAGGCAGGAAGGACCAACAGTGACATGACGGAAGCGGCGATTATCGACGGCAAGGCCCATGCGGAACGGCTGCGGGAAAAGGTTGCGGCCGAGGTTCTGCGCCTGAAGGACGGGCCGGGCGTGACGCCGGCCCTGGCGGTCGTTCTGGTCGGCGACGATCCGGCAAGCCAGGTCTATGTCGGCGCCAAAGGCAAGCAGACCGTTGCCGCTGGAATGGAATCGATCGAACACAGGCTTCCGGCGACCACGCCGCAAGCGGACTTGCTGGCCCTGATCGCGGACCTTAACGCCGACCCGGCCGTGCACGGCATTCTGGTGCAATTGCCCCTGCCGGATCATATCGACGAAGGCGCGGTCATCACCGCCGTCGATCCGGCCAAGGATGTGGACGGCTTTCATCCCGTCAACGTGGGCCGGTTGTGGTCGGGCGATGCGCACGCCCTCGTGCCCTGCACGCCCTATGGCTGTTTGCTGATGCTGCGCGAAACCCTGGGCGATATGTCGGGGGCGCGGGCCGTGGTGCTGGGCCGCTCCAACATCGTCGGCAAGCCCATGGCGGCGCTTCTGATCGGCGAAAGCTGCACGGTCACGGTCGCTCATTCGCGGACCCGTGATCTGGCCGAACGCTGCCGCGAAGCGGATATCCTGGTCGCCGCCGTGGGCCGGCCGCGCATGGTTCCGGGCGACTGGATCAAGCCGGGGGCGACGGTCATCGACGTCGGCATCAACCGCATCGACGCGCCCGAGAAAGGGCCCGGCAAGACGCGCCTTGTCGGCGATGTGGATTTTGAGACGGCCAAGGCCGTGGCCGGTGCGATCACGCCCGTGCCGGGCGGTGTCGGCCCCATGACCATCTGCTGTTTGTTGCGCAACACGGTGGTCGCGGCCTGCCGGCAGGCCGGGCTCGACGCCTCGGATCTTTAGACCGCCGCTTATTCGTTCCAAAATCGATGCGACCGCCGCCCCGGGCGGCCCCGGATGCCGTTACGGCATCTGCGAGTTTCGGTTGCGTTTCATTCATTACCGTATGATGATGAATGCGGCATTGCTTTGGGGATTCCCGGGTTGGGCGGCGAAGGGGGGTATCTTTCGTTGGGCTAACCGGCCCCGGGCAGGCTCGCCATGTACATGGCACAGTCCCAAAAGGCGAAGATCCTGGGGGCTGCGATCTCCACTCGACAAAGGAAGTTGATATACGATGCCTACTGGAACCGTGAAGTGGTTCAATGTGACCAAGGGATTTGGCTTCATTACCCCCGACGAGGGAGGTAAAGACGCGTTCGTGCATATCTCGGCAGTTCGGGATTCTGGGATGGAAAGCCTTGCCGAAGGCCAGAAGCTGGAATTTGAACTCGTGCCTGGGCGTGATGGCCGCGAAGCGGCCGCGAACTTGAAGGCCGCTGATTAAGGCTCTCCTGACACCGTCCCGATAGCAAAAGTTCGGCTGGGCGGCGGCTGTTCCTGGCGGTGTGCCGGGCGCAGACGGAAAGTTTTGTTCAGAAGGGGTGCCGTGGTGACGCGGCACCCGCCCTTCTGTATTGTGCCGGTCGATTGATGATATTGGGAGTGTTCGGCCCATGGCCAGAGACCTCTATCCCGTGTCCTGCCCGAATTGCGGGGAGGCACAGAACGTCCTGCCGGGAGGGTTCGATCCCGACCGGGTGCCGTTCGGGCCCGTGACCTGCATGGTTTGCGGGCGTGATTTCTCGCGCGAGGACTATCTGTCCGGTCTCGACGATGTCGCGGCGGCCCGGGGCAAGCCGGGCGGTAACGTGGTGCCGCTGCGCCGGCCGTAGCGCGAGCGCTGCCTTGCCCTGCGCCCGATATGGGCGGTCCGGGCCCTCTAGTTCTTGCGGACCAACGCCAATCCCGCGCCGGCGGCGATCAGCATGCTGCCGGTGACCCGGTTGCGGATGCGCTGGGCGCGTTCGCTTTTGAGCGAGCCCAACAACCGCCCGCCGATCACCGCATAAGTGCTGTCGAAAATCACGGCGATCATCAGGAAAGCACCGCACATCGCCCAAAGCTGCGGCCCCGCGGGCAGGGCCGGGTCGATGAACTGCGGGAAAAAGGCCGCATAGAACGCCAACAGTTTCGGGTTGGTCCAGGAAACGAACACCGCCTGAAAGAAAATGCGTTTGGTCTGGGGCGGGGTGACGCTGCCGTTCGCTTCGGGCGGGACCGGCTTTTCGCGAAAGGCCTGCACACCCAGATAGACCAGATAAGCGACCCCCAGCCAGCGCAGTATTTCGAACCCGTCGGCCAGCAGCGCCACGACCGAGGCGAGGCCAAGCGCCGTGATGGCCAGTTGCTGTGCTAGGGCAAAGGCCGTGCCGGCGACGGTGATCAGTCCGGCCTTGACCCCGAACCGCATGGAGCGGGAAATGACCAGCATCACGTTGGGCCCGGGGATGATGATCAGCAGTACCGTGGCGCCGACAAAGGCGGAAAACAGCGTCCAGTTCATGGCGGGTTTGTCCTTATCCGGTCATATGGATTTTGCTTTAGCAAAGGCAGCGCCCCCCGTAAATGCGATTCCCCTTGGCGCGGGTGCGCCGCCGATGCTACATCACGCCCGCCATGACATCCGACCTGTCCCATATCCGCAACTTCGCGATCATCGCTCATATCGACCACGGCAAGTCCACGCTTGCCGACCGGCTGATTCAGGCGACGGGCGGACTGACCGACCGCGAGATGTCGGAACAGGTGCTCGACAACATGGAGTTGGAGCGCGAACGCGGCATCACCATCAAGGCCCAGACCGTGCGCCTGGACTATACGGCCGCCAATGGGGAGAAATACGTCCTCAACCTGATCGACACCCCGGGCCATGTGGACTTCACCTATGAAGTCTCGCGCTCGCTGGCCGCCTGCGAAGGCTCGCTGCTGGTGGTGGATGCAACCCAGGGGGTCGAAGCGCAGACGCTGGCCAACGTCTATCTGGCGCTGGACGTCGACCATGAAATCGTTCCCGTGCTCAACAAGATCGATTTGCCCGCGGCCGAATCGGAACGGGTCAAGGAACAGATCGAAGACGTGATCGGCCTGGATACATCGGACGCCCTGGAAATTTCGGCCAAGACCGGGATCGGCATCGACACGGTGCTGGAAGCCATCGTCACCCGCCTGCCGGCCCCCAAGGGTGACCCGAACGCGCCGCTTTCGGCCTTGCTGGTCGACAGCTGGTACGACCCCTATCTCGGCGTGATGATCCTGGTGCGGATCGTCGACGGCACGCTCAAACGCGGCCAGCGCATCCGCATGATGGCGACCGACGCCGCCTATCAGGTCGATCAGGTCGGCTATCTCAGGCCCAAGCCGACCAAGGTCGACGAACTGGGCCCGGGCGAGGTCGGTTATTTCACCGCCGCCATCAAGCGCGTCGCCGATACCAACGTGGGCGACACCATCACCGACGACCGTAAGCCGGCGGAAAAGCCGCTCGCGGGCTTCAAGCCCTCGATCCCCGTGGTGTTCTGCGGCCTGTTCCCGACGGATGCGGGCGAATACGAGGATCTGCGCGATTCTTTGGAAAAGCTGCACCTCAATGACGCCAGCTTCCATTACGAGGCCGAAACATCGGCGGCCCTGGGCTTCGGCTACCGCTGCGGGTTTCTGGGCCTGCTGCATCTGGAAATCGTCCAGGAACGTCTGGAGCGGGAATTCAATCTGGATCTGATCACCACGGCGCCAAGTGTGGTCTACAAGGTCCATATGACGGACGGCACCATGAAGGAGCTGCACAACCCCGTCGACATGCCCGATCCGGTCGCCATCGATTACATGGAAGAGCCCTGGATCAAGGCCAACATCATGGTGCCCGACGAATACCTGGGCGCGGTGCTGCAGTTGTGCACGGACCGACGGGGCGAACAGATCACCCTGACCTATGTGGGCAGCCGGGCCTTGGCGGTCTACCGCCTGCCGCTCAACGAAGTGGTGTTCGATTTCTATGATCGCCTGAAATCGGTCAGCCGCGGCTACGCCAGCTTCGATTACGAACTGGACGGCTATCAAGAAGGGGACTTGGCCAAGGTCTCGATCCTGGTCAATCTGGAGCCCGTGGATGCGCTCGCCTTCATCGTCCATAAATCCCATGCCGAAACCCGTGGCCGCCAGATCTGTGAAAAGCTCAAGGACCTGATTCCACGCCAGTTGTTCAAGATCGCTATTCAGGCGGCGATCGGCGGCAAGGTCATTGCCCGCGAAACGCTCGGCGCCATGCGCAAGGACGTCACCGCGAAATGTTACGGTGGCGATATTACCCGCAAGAAAAAGCTGCTGGAAAAGCAGAAAAAGGGCAAGAAACGCATGCGCCAGTTCGGCAACGTGGAAATTCCGCAATCGGCGTTCCTGGCCGCCCTCAAAACCGGCGAATGACGCGGGCGGACCGGCGCCATGTTCATTAACCCGAAAGCTCCGGTTCGGTCGTTCCTGACGGGATGCGTGTTTCTGGCCGCCGCCGTGACGGGGGCCTTGATGATCTGGACCCTGCGCCAGGAAAGCGGCCGGCAGTATTGCGTGCCGGATGGCGGTGAATTTTACGGAATCTGCCTGCCGACGGCGGATTTCCTGCTCAACGGGCTGGTCTGGTATGCGTTGATTTTCGGTGCCCTGGCGCTGCCCATTCTGTCGACGCTGATCATCCGATGGTTCCGGCAGCGCCTGGGGCCGCGCGACTGATCGCCTAGCGCCCGCCCCCGGGCGGCGGCAGACTGTCTATATCGATATCGTAATTATCTTCCGATTCGGCATGGGTCAGCCCGGCTTCGTCCAGGAAATGCTGGTTTTCGTGGCTCGGGGCCATGTCGTCGTCCTCGCCGTAACCGTCCAGCATGGCCTGTTCGGAAAGCTCGTCGTACAGGAACATGGATTCCTCGCGCTCGCGAAGATCCTGTTCCTCGTCGGCCGTCAGCGGGCGTTTGGGCCGGCAGAACCAGGCCAGTGCCGCACCCGGCACCCCGGTCAGGGCCCAGGCGGGGGCATTCAACAGCGGGCGGATGACGGCGGACCACAGTTCCGGGGACAGGCGCTCGACCCTGATCTGCGTGACCACCAGATTGCCCGGCCAAATCGTGTACCAAAGGTCATGGGCGGAAACGAGATGCAGGCCGCGCCCCGGCGTGGCCTTGACCAAACCCTCGGCCGCCCCGGCGGCGAAGGCGGCCGCCAGCAGGACCCAGCCCAGGTAAAAACACAGGCGTTTGGCGTTCGAGCCTCCCATCATCCATTCCTTATGAGCCCGCCCCCGCGCCCGGGCAATACTTATCGCCACACAACTGCGTGTGCCGGAAGTGGGGCGGTTGCCGCTTTAACCGTTGCAAGGGGCTGCGACCCCCGCTATTTTCCGGCCCCTGTTCCACCGGGTGGTTCATCGCCCGTTTCCCGGAACTTGAGTATTTGCGCAAATCGTCGTCGCGGATCTGGATTCGATCCGCTTGGGATTTGCGTCGACGGAGGGGTGGCCGAGTGGCTGAAGGCGCACGCTTGGAAAGCGTGTATAGGGGCAACTCTATCGGGGGTTCGAATCCCCCTCCCTCCGCCAACACCTTGCCGTGTTTAAGAATTTCCTGAAAACGGTCTCCGACGGACCTGCGTGATCAAAACGCGGGTGTTGTAGCGGGTTGTGATCCGATGTCAGCGTTCCGTCGCCCCCTTGCCGGCAAGAATTTTGTCACGGAATTTGGCGATCCTGGCCACGCGGGTGGCGGAGGCTTTGGCGCCATTAAGGTTGATGACGTAGCTGCGCTGCCGCCCGGGCGTCAGGCTATGGAAGGCTTTGGCAAGCGCAGGGTCGGTGTCCATGGCTTCTACCAATTCATCCGGTAACTCGAATTCGACTTTTTCCTTGGCGGGTGTGATGCCGGCTTCTGCATAGCTTATCGCTTCCGCCAGATAAGCCCGGATAATAGGTTCCATCGCATCAACCTGCGCGTTGCCGGAAAACCGAATCACGCTGGGATGTTGTGTGTTTGGGCCGTTCTTTTCCAAAATGCCGTCGGGGTCCTTCAGCAGGGATGCATTCATGAAGGACAAACGAAAATCGCCGCGAAACGCCCCGAACAACACGATGTTCCGGCCTGCATGCATATAGCAGGGATGGCCCCACTTGACGGTTTCTGCAAGATCCATGTCCCGGCATATCCGGCGTAGACTGTTGAGGCCGTTTTCCCATGTGCGGACCGAACAGTCGGGCGTGTCAAAGCGGTCGCAACGCCCGCAGCCCTTGATGAAATAGTCCTCGATATCCGTAATCATGCCAGTACTCATCTGCACTTCATCCATTTGTGCCTTGTTGAGGCGCGCAGTAAAAATATAGGTTGCGGAACGTCACGGCCATAGGACGCCCGCATCCCGAAATCCAACACGGCGGTTCGTAAGGCCTTCCGGCGCTCGGCCGGGGTTGCTAGTCTTTGGCCCTTCCTATTTTTCGCCTGGGGCAACCGGTTTGCCCGCGGGCGGACCTTTCCAAGGACTTGATCCATGACACAAATCGCATTCATCGGCGTCGGCAATATGGGCAATCCCATGGCGGGCAATCTGGTCAAGGCCGGCCATAACGTCGCGGCTTTCGATCTGAACGCCGACCTTCTGGCCAAAGCCGCCGCCGCGGGGGCCACCGCCGCCGGCAGTGCGGCAGAGGCGGTCCGGGGCGCCGAAGTCGTGATCACCATGCTGCCCGCCGGCACGCATGTGAAGGACGTGGTGAGCGGGCTGCTCGGCGATTTGGACGCGGGCGCGCTGCTGATCGATTGTTCGACCATCGACGTCGCGACAGCCCGTGAGGTCCAGGCCGCGGCCGAGGAACGCGGCTTTCCCATGGTCGATGCGCCCGTATCGGGCGGGGTCGGCGGGGCCGAAGCCGCGACCCTGACCTTCATGGTCGGCGGCGCCGATGACGCCTTCGCCCGGGCCAGGCCGATCCTGGAGAAAATGGGCAAGACCATCGTCCATTGCGGCGGTCCCGGAAACGGTCAGGCGGCCAAGATCTGCAACAACATGATGCTGGGCATCCAGATGGCATCTGTTTCCGAAGCCTTCGTGTTGGCGGAAAAGCTGGGCCTGGACGCGCAGCGCCTGTTCGACGTGTCGTCCACGGCGTCGGGTCAATGCTGGTCGCTGACGACCTATTGCCCGGTGCCGGGGCCGGTGCCGACGTCGCCCGCCAATCGTGATTATACGCCGGGCTTCGCCACGGCCCTGATGCTGAAGGACATGGGCCTGGCCCTGCAGGCGGCCAAGGACGCGGGCGCGGATGTGTCCGTTGCCGAAAAGGCGGCATCGATCTATCAGGATTATGCCGATGCGGGCGAGGCCGGGAAGGACTTTTCCGGCATCATCAATCTGGTCCGCGACCGGGCGGACAAGGCGTAAATCAAAAAACCATCAGGAGGAGAAACCCATGACCATCCAGCAAGGCGACCGCGTGCCCAGTGCGACCATCTTCAAGATGGGCGACGACGGCGGCCCCGAAGCCGTGTCCACCGAGGAATATTTCAAGGGCCGCCGTGTGGTGGTGTTCGGCCTGCCGGGGGCTTTCACCCGCACCTGTTCGGCCAAGCATCTGCCGGGCTTCGTCGCCCAGGCCGAGGCCATCCTGGCCAAGGGGGTGGATGAAATCGCCTGCGTGTCCGTCAACGACGCCATGGTCATGACCGCCTGGGGTCTGTCCCATAATGCACCCGGCAAGGTCACCATGCTGTCCGACGGCAATTGCGCGCTGACCGAGGCCATGGGCCTGGCATCCGACATGTCGGCCAAGGGCTACGGTAAGCGATCCAAACGCTATGCCATGATCGTCGAGGACGGCACGGTCACCCATCTGGCGCTGGAAACGGAGCCGGGGCTCAACGTGTCCTCGGCGGAGCAGATTCTCGCGGCCCTCGGCTGAACAACACACCATCAAGGAGAGGCCGATGACCGACGGCGGCAACACGCGCCCGTTGCAGTTCACCCATTTCGGGGCGGCGGGCTGGAAAATCACGGACGGCGAGACGGTAATTCTGCTCGACCCCTATTTGTCGCGGGTGCGCTTTCAGGGCCGGCGCTACGGCCCCAACGATGCGACGGAAATCCCCGATGATCCCCGCCCCGTGGTCAAGATGAACGAGCCCGCACCCAGCGACGCGGCGACCATCGACCGCCACGTGCCCAAGGCCGATTTCATCATCCTGTCCCATTCCCATTTCAACCACGCCATGGACGTGCCCTACATCGCCAACAAGACGGGGGCGGTGGTGATCGGCACGGAAAGTACGTGCAACATCGCCGCCAACGGCGGCGTGCCGGATGAGCAGATCCATGCCGTGCGGGGCGGCGAGGATTACGCTTACGAAAAGTTCTCGATCCGCGTGATCCCAAGCCTGCATTCCGCCCTGTCCTGCAAGCTGTACAAGGACTTCGGCACCATTCCGGTGCAGGACGAACCGCTTTGCCTGGACGACTATGTAGAGGGCGGCACCCTCGCCTATCTGATCCGCATCGGCGGGCGCGAGGTATTGTTGTTCGGTTCCATGAACTTCATCGAGCGCGAGGTCGACGGCCTGCGCCCCGATGTGGCCTTTATCGCCTCGGCCCCGCCGCGCCTCGACATCCACGATTACACGGCGCGGCTGATGCGTTGTCTGGGCCGCCCGCCCTTGGTGGTCGCGACCCATTGGGACGACCAGGGCCTGCCCTTCGGCGCCCCGCAGGATCATGCCCTGGCCCATACGGCGGCCTTTGTCGAAGAGGTCAAAGCCGCCGCCCCGCAGACGGAGGTCTTTGTGCCCCACCATTTCCAGACCCTGGTTCTGGATGCCCAGGGGCGAATGCGCGTGGCGGACTAGCCGGGCGGGATCTGTACCGGCGCGCGGGTCCGCGTGCTAGGGTCGGCAAAACATTTTTGGGAGGATACCGACATGACCACCATCAACACCCTGCTGCCGACCTCGCTGGTCGGCTCCTACGCGCAGCCCAACTGGCTTTTGGATCGGGCCAAGCTGGCCGGGCGGTTCCCGCCCCGCACCCGGGCCAAGGAGCTGTGGCGCGTGGACGAGGAATACCTGGAAGAAGCCCAGAACGACGCCACGATCCTGGCCATCCGCGATCAGGAACGGGCGGGGCTCGACATCATCACCGACGGCGAGATGCGCCGGGAAAGCTATTCCAACCGCTTCGCCACGGCCCTGTCCGGCGTCGACATCGACAACCCGGGCGAGGCGCTGGACCGCTCCGGCCATCCCAACCCGGTGCCGCGCATCACCGGCAAGATCACCCGCATGCATGCGGTCGAGGTCGAGGACGTGAAGTTCCTGCGCGCCAACACGGACCGCAAGATCAAGATCACCGTGCCCGGCCCCTTCACCATGTCGCAGCAGGCGCAGAACGATTTCTATGCGTCCGAGGCCGAATTGGCGATGGACTACGCCGCCGCCGTGAACGAGGAAGTCCGCGACCTGTTCGCCGCCGGCGCCGACGTGGTGCAGCTGGACGAACCCTATATGCAGGCGCGCCCGGAAAAGGCCGCCGAATACGGATTGGATGCCTTGAACCGCGCGCTCGACGGGATCGAGGGCGAGACCGCCGTGCACATCTGTTTCGGCTATGCCGCGATCATTCATGAGCGGCCCGAAGGCTATTCCTTCCTGCCGCAGTTGGCGGATTGCACGGTCTGCGACATCTCGATCGAGACGGCACAGTCGGAACTGGATTGCGCGGTGCTGGAAACCTTGCCGGAAAAGAACATCATCCTGGGCGTGCTCGACCTGTCGACCCACGATATCGAAAGCCCGGAAACGGTGGCGGAGCGCATCCGCAAGGGCCTCGCCCATCACCCGGCGGAAAAGATCATCGTCGCCCCCGATTGCGGGCTCAAATACCTGCCCCGCGATGTCGCCTTCGGCAAGATGAAGGCCATGGCCGATGGTGCGGCCATCGTCCGCGCGGAATTGACCAAATAAGAAAACAGAAAGCCTGTACATGACCGAAACAAATACCCAGGTGCTGTTCAACAGCACGCCCGAAGGCCTGCCCAAGGCGGAGAACTTCAAGATCGTCGAAACCGCCATGCCGGAACCGGGTGCCGGGCAGTTCCTGTTGAAGAACCATTACCTGTCGCTTGACCCCTATCAGCGTATGCTGATGGGCGGCGGCTGGACCTACAGCCCCAACATGCTGAAGCCGGGGGATCTGATGGTCGGGCGCGTTTTGGGCGAGGTGGTTCAAACGAACAATCCGGATTTTCCCGTCGGCACTTTCGTGGTCGGGCGGCTGGGCTGGCAGACCCATGTGGTGTCGGACGGCACGAACCTGGATTTCGTGGTCGATGCCAAGCCGGGGGTGCCGCTCTCTGCCTATCTGGGGGTCTGCGGCTCCACGGGGGTAACTGGTTGGGTCGGGCTCAAGATCACGGGCCAGCCCAAGGCGGGCGAGACGGTGGTGGTCTCCGCCGCCGCCGGATCGGTCGGCAGCTGCGTCGGCCAATTGGCCCGGGACATGGGCTGCCGCGCCGTCGGCATCGCCGGCGGGCGGGACAAGTGCCGGTTGGTGACAGACGAATTCGGCTTCGATGCCTGCATCGATTACAAGGCGCCGGACCTGGCGGGCCAGTTGACGGCGGCAGCGCCGGACGGCGTCGACGTCTATTTCGACAACGTGGGCGGCGAAATTCTGGAAACGGTGATGGGCCAGTGCAACCGCCTGGCCCGCATCCCCGTCTGCGGCGTGCTGGCGCGCTACAACGAAACGGGCGAGGCCCACGGCAACCGCAACATGCACCTGTTTTTCGACAAGTCCTTGAAGATGGAAGGCTTCGTGCTGAACGCCCACAGGGACATTTGGCCGGACGCGCGGGCGGAACTGGAAGCCATGGTCGCGGACGGTCGCATGAAGCACCGCGAGACCGTCGCCGACGGCATCGAAGCCGCCCCCGATGCCTTCATCGGCATGCTGCAGGGAAAAAATGTCGGCAAGCAATTGGTCAAGCTGACTTGATTCCGCCCGCCGTTCCCGTCGTGGTCATGATGGAATTGGAACTACAGAGACGGTGAGAAGAGATTGTTGCCGTCATGCCCGTGCTCGACACGGGCATCCACGCCTTCCTTTTCTCGGGTTTCGATTTGATCAGCACGTGGATGGCCGGGTCAGGCCCGGCCATGACGAAATGAAAAATCTCATCGCCTCACTGTCTCTGTGGTTTTCTTTTGAATATTTGGTCGGCGGCGTGTCGCGGGAAGCCCCCGGCTCACGCACAAGTGGCACCCCGAAGGTGCGCCTTGCCGTCTGTGCCGAAGGTACCCTTTGCCCGGCCTTCGCCGATACGAGGATGGGTGAACAGTCCCGAGACCTCGGCACCGGCGATCTCCTCGCCGGTCACATGGGCTTGGCCCATGGGTGAGCTTTCCAGCCGGTCGTCCAGATCGATGGTGAACATGAACTGGCGCCCGGCCGAAAAATTGCTGAAATGAAGGTCGAGGGATTCCGCGCCGTCGGCCACCACGGGCTCTTTCATCAGGCCGACGTCGCCGGCCACCGCTTCGAACTGATAGGGCTCCGACGATCCCTGGCCGCCGAAGTCCGTATCGAACACGACGCGGCCGGTGGAATTGGCGGATCGGAACTCCAGGCTCAGCAACGTCCAGTCTTCCCGGCTTTTGTTGTCGATGATGAAGACGTCGGGGCCGGAATCGATGAATTGGATGACGACTTCCGGTCCGCAGGCCGCTGCCGGTTTCGGCGCGGTGATCGCGGTGGCGGCGAGCATGCCGGCCGCCAGGAACAGGGCAGATGGGAACGAATGCATAGCTGCACCCCCAAAGGGAAAACGCCTAAAGGGACAAACAAGGCGGGCATCAGCCTAGCATCAAACCGGAACGGTAAGTAGAGGATTGCGTCAGGCAGCCGCCAGAAGATGGACCGAAAACAGGCCGTCTGCGTCGGTCCAATGGCGGGCATGGCGCCACCCCGCCCCGCCGGCGACACGGGCGAAATCGTCGATCCCGTATTTATAGGAATTTTCCGTATGGATGGTTTCGCCTGCGGCGAATTCGAAAACATGGCCGTCGACACGGACGGTTTGATCGACCGTGCTTTGCAGATGCATTTCGACGCGGCCTTCGGCTTCGTCGTAGCGGGCCAGATGAACGAAACAGGCGCGGTCGAAGGCGCCGCCGATTTCCCGATTGATGCGGTCCAACAGGTTCAGGTTGAAATCGGCGGTCACGCCGCGCGCATCGTCATAGGCATCCAACAGGATATTGACGTCTTTTTTCAGGTCGACGCCGACGACCATATAGGATCCGTCCCCCAGCATGCGCCGGGCGCGGGCAAGGAAGCTTGCGGCCTGGGCTGGTTCGAAATTGCCGATGGTGGAGCCGGGAAAGAACCCGACCCGGGGCCGGCCCTGCATCTCCGCCGCCAGATCGGCGGGCAGGTCGATGTCATCGGTGAAATCGCCGACCACGGGCCGGACCTGCAGGTGGGGCAGGCGTTCCGACAGGGCCTCGGCGGCGGCCTCCAGAAAATCGGCGGCGACATCGATGGGCACATAACCCAAGGGGGCCTCGAGCGCGTTCAGGAACAAATCCGATTTGCGGGACGAGCCCGATCCGAATTCGATCACCCAGGATTGTGCGGGCAGGGCCGCCCCCAGATCGGGGGCGATATCGGCCAAAAGGGCAAGTTCCGTGCGGGTCGGATAATATTCTTCAAGATGCGTGATTTCCTCGAACAGGGCGGAGCCGCGCACGTCATAGAGCCACTTGCAGGGCAGGGTTTTTGACGCTTTCGACAAGCCGTCGACCACATCGCGGGCAAAGGCCTCGCGGCCGTCTTCGTCCAGGCCTGTCTCTTCGATATTGGCGAAACCATCCATCATTGGATTATCCGTCCTCTGCCAGGCGCAGGCCCGTGAACTGCCAGCGCTGATGTGGGTAGAAAAAATTGCGGTAGGTCGCACGGACATGGCCCGGGGGTGTGGCGCAGGACCCGCCGCGCAAAACGTTTTGGCCCGACATGAACTTGCCGTTGTATTCGCCGCCTGCCCCGTCCGTCGCGCGGAATCCGGGATAAGGGGCGTAGGAACTGGCGGTCCATTCCCAGACATCGCCGATCATTTGCTCAAGGGGGCTGTCCGTGCCGTCGGTTTTCTTGACGGGTGTTCCCGCTGCGGGGGCGGGGCGCAGACGGCCGGTGGCCGCCATGTTGCCGGTCATGGGCAGGCCTTCGGCGGCGGCTTCCCATTCGAATTCCGTCGGCAGGCGTTTGCCGGACCAGCGGGCGAAGGCGTCTGCTTCGAATAGGCTGACGTGGCAGACGGGGGCGTCGCGGTCGACGGGCTGGGGGCCTTTCAGGGTCATGGTCCACCATTCGCCGTCATGGTTCTCCCAATACAAAGGGGCGGACCAGTCTTCGGCCTGGACCGTGGCCCAGCCGTCCGACAGCCACAGCAGGGGATCGCGATATCCGCCGTCGGTAATGAAATCGATCCAGTCGCCGTTGGTGACGGGGCGCACGGCCAGACGGAACGGCTGTACCAGGGCGTCATGGCGGGGGGTTTCGCAGTCGAAGGAAAACCCGCCGCCGGCCCCGTCCAGGGGTGTGTCGGCGAAGGCATCGGCCCCGGTCTTGCGGATGCCGCCCGCGAACGAGACCCATCCGTCGGCGGGGGCCGGTGCGCGGTCGGCGGACAGGGGTTCGGGTGGGCGGTAGGCGGGCTTCAACGGGTTTTGCGCGAACAGATGCAGGATGTCCGTGAGAAACAGCTCCTGATGCTGCTGTTCGTGATGCATGCCCAGCTCGATGGTGCGCAGCAGGGCGTCGTCCACGGCGTTCGATGCCATCAAGGTGTTCAGCCCTGCATCGACGTGGCGGCGGTAGGCGACGACGTCTTCCAGGGGCGGGCGGGTCAGCAGGCCGCGCTGGGGCCGCGGCTGGCGCGGGCCGACGCTGTCGTAATAGGAATTGAACAGATAGGCGTAGCGGTCGTTGAAGATTTCGTAGCTGGGCAAGGCGGGCTGCAGGACCAGGGCTTCGAAAAACCAGCTGGTATGGCCCAGATGCCATTTGGCGGGGCTGGCGTCTTCCATGGATTGGGCGGTGGCGTCCGCGTCGGACAGGCCTTCCGCCAATGCCATTGTCTCATCACGAACGGCCCGCAGCCGGCGTAACATCGTTTCAGACGCCTCGGCCGCCGCGGTTCTTTCCAGTCCGGCGCTTCGGTTTGCGGATGTCATCGATACGAGGGGGCTGTGTTTCCTTCGGCGTGGTGTCGTGCAAACGGAGACGCACGAAGGCGCCCCCATACAGCAATCTACGCCCCCAACCTTAGCCGACCAGCTGGAGCCTGTGTGGATTATTTGTTCACAGTGATGTTACGGGGCAATGAATCCGGGCGTTTTTGTCGAGCCCGCCCTGTGGCGAAGATCAGATTTGATCGTCGCGAAAATATTCGTCGTCGCGGCCGCCGCCTTGTTTCAGAAGCTCGTAATCGCGCCAGTATTCCTCGACGTCATCGCCGGGCTTGGGCCCTTCGCCGATGCCGTACTGTTCCCATTTTTCGCGGTCGGACAGTTTGTCCATGTCCGGCTTTTTGGGTGACGTGACCTTCAAAATGATGCCCGCGACAACCGTTGCGATCGTCAACAGAATAAGTGTGGGGAGCCATCCCATTTGTTTGATGATTTCCACCGTGACCTCCTTTGTATGGCCCCGCAGCATGAAGCTCTGCTCAGGATGCAGTATCCCGATGTCTTGTGTGCTCCACGGATGGGCTGCTCGCCGGTTTCCCCGATTCTCCGGTAAGCGGTCCGTAGGCAAAAAAGCTTATACCGGCAATTCCTGACATACAACTGACAGGTCAATAAAAGACAATTGTTTCCAACGGCTTCTCCTGCTGCTGCTGATGTGTTGCCGGTTCTCTTGCGGAAAAGGTCCGCCGCAGCTTAAAAGGCAAGGCAGGATGCGGCATTCTGGGCAAGATTCCCGCTGTGGGTCGGCGCGCATCGCACGCCGTCCCGTGTTGTTGCTGTTGATATCGGCAGCGGCCTGTCTTGCCGTGCCATCCGGTCATGGCGCCGAAGCGTCGGATGTCGAAGTAACCGGCGTGCGCCTTGGTCGCCATGCCGATTTTCTAAGGCTTGTGTTCGACCTGACCGCGCGGCCCGAATTCAGCGCCCGTGCGACCGGTGCGCGCACGTTCGAAGTGGTTCTGCCCAAATCGACCCTGCCGCCCGAAGGGCATAGTGCGCTGGCGGCGGATCCCTTGGCGCCCGATCTGATCCTGCGCCCGGCGAGGGATGATGGAGGGCCGTTGCGGTTCGGGGTGGCAAGCCGGTTCGATGCCTTCATCCGCCGCACATTTGTTTTACCTCCCAAGACCGGCGGCATGGGCCTGTGGCGTTTGGTGCTGGACGTGGTGCCGCGTCCCGGTGTTCGAAGCCCGGCGCTGTCTCATGCGGAGACGGCATCGATGCATACATTGTTGCCAGCGCCGCATGGTCTTGCGGTCATTGAACCTGTGGGCCCCTCGGGCCCGGCGCCGGTGCGGGCCCTGCGTGCAGACAGGCCGGACCCCGCGCCGCCCGCCGCCCTGCCTGCCCAGGTCGAGGTTTCCTGGGCCCGGGCCAGCCGCATCCTGCGGGAGCTTCGGGACCGCCAGGCCCCCGATGCCGATACAGCGCTGCCGCCGCAATTGGTTCTGGCGCCGAAGTACAGACGCCCCATGGTGCCCTTACGCTAACCGCGCCGGTGCCCGTCGCATTCGCAAATTGCACATCAATTTGAACAATGATGACAGGCATCAAACAAACGTGATCATTGGCAAAGGTGCGGCCGGCCGAGCCCCTTTGAGGTGTCTGGTTGATCCTTTGCGGGGCGGGAACGCGCGGAAAAGCGCCGTTTCCCGCATGCATGCCAAAAGATGCCACCCCTTGAATTTCACTAATAAATTCAATGGTTTTGTCAGCTAGTTGTCAGGTTTGCGTCAGGATGGCGTCAGGACAATCTGGCATAAGGTCTGCACAGATGATCGCACCGTTTCCGAAGGCACTGTGCTCGTGCATCAGAAGCGGGTTTCTTGATGGGAAGGTCAATAACCAACATCCGCACAAACGCAACGGTCAAAAGGCAGACCAAACATGCCGAAGTTGATTGGCGCGGATTTAGATACCAACCATGAATACAAGCGGAGTGAATCAAGATGGTTATCAATATGAATAAAATCGGTGTGCTCGGCGCGGCCGTGGCTGCCATGCTCGTTGCCGGACAGGCGCAGGCCGCCGATTCCGTGAACGCCGGTGCCAGTGTTGAAATCGCGGCCCCGGTCTCGATCACGCAGGACACGGCCCTGGCCTTCGGCGCCATCGGCCCGAGCCTTGTTGCCGGTACGGTGACGATCGCCTTGGGTGGCGGGCAGAGCGTGACGGGCGGTGTTTCGGCCCTGGGCGGCACGACCGCTGCCGGTGCGTTTTCCGTGACCGGTGCTTCCGGCGCGACCTATGGCGTCACGGTTCCGGCCTCGGTCAGCCTGACCGGTCCGGGGGCGCCCATGCTTGCAACCTTGACCCATGATGGTGGCGGCACGCTTACGGGCGGGACCGATACCTTCAACGTGGGCGGCACGCTCGCGGTCGGCGTCAGCCAGGCCGCCGGCAGCTACACGGGCACCTACACGGTCTCCGTCAACTATCAGTAACTCCGCAGCGCATGGCCCGGTCCCGGATAATGCCGGGGCCGGCCCTGTGTGCGGATGATGATCCCGACAGATCGTGCTAGGCTGAAGGTCTCGATGACCCGCACCTGCGCCCTTTTCAGACGTGTATACGCGGTCGCCTTGCTGGCAGCCGCGTTTGTTCTGTCGCCTTCGTTGGTTGGCGGGATGGTCGGCCATGTGCTTTCGGGATGGGGACAGGCCCAGGCGCAATCGGTCAATATCACGGAACGGCGCGAGCTTAATTTCGGCAAGGTCGCCACGTCGAGTGCCCCCGGCACGGTCACCATTTCACCGTCCGGCGGGAAATCGACAACCGGCGGCGTGATCGACCTGGGCAAGAATCACCGCGAGGCAAGGTTCCGCATCACCGGCCCCGATGATGCGACCGTTATCGTGACCCTGCCGACCACGGCCACGGTTACCGGCGGCGGCGGTTCCGGCACACTGAGCAATTTCGTCATGGATCCGCCTAATCCGATTAACTTGGGCCGACGGGGGCGCGCCAACATAACCGTCGGCGCGACGCTTAACCTGGGAACCAACCTTCCGGCCGCGGATTACACGGGCAACTTCACGGTTTATGTGGATATACAGTGATGATCCGCATCATTCAGATATGTAATGCCGTGTGTTGTCGTCAAAGGGATGGACGGCAGCCATTTATGGTATGCTGTGTGGGTGCTCGTTCCGGCTTTGAAGGCCCGATAACGAAATGATGGTTCTTGCGATCAAATCCAACGCCTTTCGGCGGGCCGCCGGGGCCCTTGTGTTCGCCGGCATGACTTGTGGTGCGGCGGCCGTGTCCCCGGCATCGGCCGGGTCGAGCGTATCGTCGAACGCAACGGTCCGGATCGTGCGCCCGGCCGGGGTCATCGGCGTTCAGGAATTGTCGAAGGCCCAAGGGTTCCTTGCCGCACCGTCGCAATCGACCGATCCGCTGGTACAGGCGGCGGCCCCTGCGGCGCGGCCCAGCCCGGCACCGCCGCCGTCCGGCGGCGCCCTGGCCGCGGCGATCGCCATTTCGGGTGTTCCCAATCAGGCCTTTTCCCTGGCCATCACGGATTCCCTGGTGGTCGTGACCGACGAGGGTGAACTGGTGGTCACGAATTTCGATCACAATGCCGGGGACAACCCGACCATCGGCAACGACGGGGCCGCGCAAATCTCGATCGGGGCGAAATCGCAAGGCGGCTCGCCGACTACGCTTCAGGATTTGGCGACAAATGCCGGCGGCAACGACCCGGCGGGCGAAGCCATCGCCGATCCCAATATTATCAATGTAACGGTCCAAACAGCGGAGGGGCCGCAAATCCTCAGGATTCAGCGCCCCGACAGTTTCGGCCCGACAATTTTCGGAGAAAAGTTTTTTACCGTTTTGGTTTCCTACAACTGATGGTTCAGATTAACCTTTAGTGTAGGAAACGCGGTAACCAAATCAAAGGTTTAGGGGAGAAATCGGAATGCGTCCGATGAGACTGATCAAAGGAATTGCTTTGCTGGCTGTGCTCGCCGGCATCGGCGGTTTCGCGCAACAGGCGAATGCGCAGGGGTTCGGCGATCTTGTGGTTTCACCGACCCGTGTGGAACTTGAAGGCCGAACCCGTTCGACCACGGTGACCTTGACCAACCGGGGGTCGGAATCCGCTTTGTTCCGCATTTCGCTGGTTGCCATGGACATGGACGCCAGGGGCAATTTGAAGGCCGTTGATCAGCCCGCGGCCGGCACGCAGACCGCCGAGGCCCTGGTGCGCTATGCGCCACGCCAGGTCAACATCCCGCCCGGCGGCACGCAGACCGTGCGTCTGGTTCTGCGCAAGCCTACGGACCTTGCCGCCGGTGAATACCGTTCTCACATGTTCTTTCGGGCCGTGCCGCCCGAAGACGCCGGGCGCAGCATCACCGACCAAGGCAACCAGGGGGGCGTGTCGGTTAAGCTGACGCCGATCTTCGGGATCACGATCCCGGTCATCGTTCGCCACGGCGATACGGATCTGAAGGTTGCCATGTCGGGGTTCGAAGTCGCGCCGGATAAGGATGGTAAGAAGAAGCTGACCTTCACGCTGTCCCGCGAAGGCAACCGGTCGGCTTATGGTGATGTGAAGGTTGAATACATGCCTGCCGGCGGCGGCGCGCCGGTGGTGGTCGGAGAAGTCACCCGCCTTGCGGTGTTCACGCCGAACACCGACCGGGGGGTGGAGGTGCCGCTGACGGTGCCGCCGGGCGTTACCCTGGGCAAAGGGACCTTGAAGGTCCTTTATCGTGAAGTAAACGGAGATACGACACTGGCCTCGGGTGAAGTCACGCTGCAATAACACCACGGCTGTGCCCTTGCGGGGGCACGCGCGAAGGCCTGAAAACGGGCCGAAGACCCATAGCGCTAACGCATCCGGGAAAATCCGGGCCGGCGTTTCCGTTGTGATGCGTGGCCTGATGTTCGGAAGGCACGGCACCATCATTCAACGCCCCGCCGCTTTTATCCTGCTGACCTGCCTGTGTGTTCTGGCGTCGGTCAGTTGCGCCCTGGCGCAAAGCGGCGACAATCGCCATCGCCTTAACCTTCGCGAACAACTGTTCCTTGAACTGCGGTTGGGCGATTTGCGTCTCAGCGACACCTTTCCCGCCATGCTGTCGGGATCGTCCCTGGAACTGCCCCTTGGAGATTTGGCGCGGGCCCTGGACTTTTCCATCACGGCCGATGCCCAGGCCGGTCTGGCCGGGGGGTGGTTCCTTTCGGAAAACCGGCTGTTCTCTTTGTCGCTGGGGCGCAAGGAAGTCATCATCGCCGGTAAATCGTCGACCTTTGATCCCGCGCTGGTCAATGTTGCCGATGGGGATATCTATGTCGACGTGCGTTTGTTGTCGCGTTGGTTTCCGATCGATATCGCTTTCGATTTGCCGAACCTGATCGCGACACTGACCTCACGCGAACCCATGCCGATCGAGGCCCGCCTGGCGCGCGAAGATGCCCGCGAACGGGCCCTGCGTCAGCGCGGCCCTGACCGTGAGTATCCCAGGGAAGATCAGTCGCCCGGTTTGATATCGATCCCGCGCGCCGACCTTTATGTGCAGGGACAGCGCGCAACCCATGGATCGGCTGAAAAGAAATATACCTATTCCTACAATATGACCGGGGCCGCCGATGTGGCCGGCACCAATGCCAGCGTTTTCGTCAGCGGTCAGAACGGCCAGGCCGTGTCGGACATTCGCACGACCTTCGAGCGCACGGACCTGGAAGGCGGCCTGGGCGAAAGTATTCTGGGTGACTATGGCGCGACCCAAATCCGCGCCGGCGACATCTACACCCCGCAGTTTGCGCTGACCACGCGCAATCAGGTGACCAATGGGGCCACGGTCACCAACTTTCCCGTCGGCGGCACACCCGACGAATTCGATCGCATCACGCTGACCGGCGATTTGCCGCTTGGCTGGGAAATGGAGCTTTACCGCAACGAAACCCTGATCGATTTTGCCGAAGCCCGGTCCGACGGGCGTTACGAATTCACCGATGTCCCGCTGCTGTTCGGGGTCAACGTGCTGCGGCTTGTGTTTTACGGGCCGCAAGGCCAGGTCCGGGAAGAAACGCGGCAGATTCGTGTCGGCCTGGACCAGATCAAACCGGGCGAGGTGAAATACGAAGTGTCGGCCGGTTTGCACGACGACCGCCTGATTTCCAATCAGGTGTTGTCCGGCACGGATACCCGGCGCGATCAGCCGCGCGTGATGGCGCGGGTGCAGACAGGGCTGACCAATAAACTGTCCGTCGGCGCCAACGTGGTCGCCATCCCCCGTGATGACGGCGGCCGCGATACCTATCTGGGGACGACGCTGGCAACCTCGTTCGGCAATCTGTTCGGCAAGGTCGATCTTGTCGATCAGCGGGACGGCGGCTGGGCGACCCGTCTTACGGCGCAGACCTCGATCCTGGGGTATTCGACCATCCTGGAACACAATGTCACCCGCAATTTTCTAAGCGAGCAGTTCACGGGAACCGGCACGTCCAAGCTCAATTCCTCGACCACGTTGCGTGTCGATGGGGCGATTGCCGTATTCGATCTGCCGCAAATGCCGGTCAGCGTGACCTTGGATCACGACCGCTTCGTCAATGGTGACAGAACGACGACCGTATCCGGGCGGACGACCGTGCCGATCGGCCGGTTGTCGGTGACCCATACCTTTGATTACACGCGAAACAAGACCTCGACGGGGACAAGTAAGACGGCCTCGGGGACATTCCTTCTGGGCGGCCGCCTTGGCGGTGTCCGCCTGCGCGGCACGGTCGGCTACAACTTGCTGCCGAATAAGGATTACGGCGCGATCACGCTGACGGCGGACAAACGCATATCAAAGGATCTGGAGCTCAGCATTGGATTGGACCGGACCGCGCCGCCGTCGCCGGTGAATACCTATAGCGTCGGGATCAACAAGCTGACCGATTGGTCGGCTTGGGGCGTCGATCTGGAATATTCTGACGATGCCGTGTTTCAGGCCAACGTCAACATGACCATGTCGTTCGGCGTCAACCCGGTTTCGGGCCGGCCGGTCGTGACGCCGGAACGGACGGCGACCCAGGGGGCCTTGATGAGCCGCGTCTTCATTGACGGCAACGGCAACGGCACGTTCGACGAAGGGGATACGCCGCTTGAAGGCGTGCGGCTGGAAGTCGACCGGGGCATCCTGCGTCATAAATCCGATGCGGAAGGGTACATTTATATCCCCTCCGTCTCGCCCAATCGGAATCTCGTGGTCAAGGTTGATACGGACAGCCTGGGTGACCCGTTCCTGGTGCCGATAAAAAAAGGTGTCTCGATCGTTGCTCATCCCGGCGGCACGGCGCGGGTCGATTTCCCCGTCGTCACCACGGGTGAAATCGACGGCACGGTGTTCAAGGTCGAAGAAACCAAGGTGTTTCCCATATCCGGCGCCGAGCTCCAATTGCTGGACGGCAGCGGCAAGGTTTTGCGCGAGCTGCGGTCGGCGTTCGACGGCTTCTATCTGATGGAATACGTGCCGCCCGGCGATTACACCGTGCGCGTCAATCCCGAACAGCTGACCCGCCTTAATCTGGTGGCGGACGGTGTCCGGCGTATGACCATCGAAGGCGACGGGACGATCGCCAGCGGGCAGGACATCGTGCTTAGAAAACGCAACGGCGCCCCGGATGCGGGGACCTTGCACTCACCCGAATCTCCGGGCGCGTTCCCCGCGCCGGGCAATGCGCCAAAGGCCCCGGAACCCGCGGCACCCGCCGACGGCCCGCCCGTGCCCAAGGCCGCGCCGGTAACGCCGGTGACACCGGCACCCAACTAGGTCAGGCCCCCTATCGAGACAAAATAGCGGTTGGCAGGCCCGGGCACGTCGGTTTAAGTGACGGGGTGCGCCGTCCACGCGGGGCGGCCCCAAGAAACCACCAAACGGGAGCCCATCCATGGCCATCCAACGCCACGACGTATCCTTCGAACAGCTTTCCGGCGACGTTCTCGCCCAATGGCGGGACATTCCGCCGGCCATCGTTTCCGACATGATGAACCGCACGCAATGCATGGCCGGGCGCATCAAACCGGTGGCGAAGGGCATGACGATCTGCGGCCAGGCGCGTACGGTGACCTGCATGGTCGGCGACAATGCGGCGGCCCATTACGCCATCGGGCTGTTGAAACCGGGTGAGATTCTGGTGATCGATGCGGGCGGATATGAGGACGTTGCCGTCTGGGGCGGCATCATGACCCATGGTGCGGTCGCCATGAAGGCCGGCGGGATTGTTATCGACGGCGCCATGCGCGACGTTGCCGAAATCGCCGAAATGGGCCTGCCGGCGTTTTGCGCGGCCCATGTGCCGCAAGGCCCGCATAAAGGTTTCGGCGGTGTGATCGACGGCACCATATCCTGCGGCGGGGCGCGTGTTTCGCCGGGGGACATCATCGTTGCCGATGACGACGGCGTGGCCGTCGTGCCGCTTTCCCGGCAGGCTGAACTGCTTGCAGCCTCGATCCAGAAGATCGCCGACGAGGAAGCGACCATCGCCCGCATCAAGGCCGGCGAGACCACGGCCAAGATGATGGGCCTGCCTGAGCCGGAAATGCTGCCCTAAGGGAAACCGCCATGATCGAAACCATCCGCATCGGCAATGGTGAATTTCCGCGCCGGCGCCTGATTTCCGGGGTGCCGCCCCTGGACAGGCTGGTCAACCTGTCGGCACGCCCGGGATCGGCCTCCATGGTCGTCAAACGCGACGACCTGACGGGCCTGGGCATGGGCGGGAACAAGGTCCGCAAGTTGGAATTCTATACGGGCCAGGCGCTCGCCCAGGGTTGCGACACCTTGATCATCACCGGTGCGGTGCAATCCAATTATGTGCGGGTCACGGCGGCGGCGGCGCGCGCGGCCGGGCTTGAATGCCACATCCAATTGGAAGACCGGGTCGCCGACATGGACGACGGATACCGGCGCGGCGGCAACGTGCTGCTCGACCGGATTTTGGGGGCGACCCTGCATTATCTGCCGGCCGAGGCAACGGAAGCGGATGCGGACGCCAACCTGGACGCCATCGCCGACAGCCTGCGGGCCGAAGGATGGAACCCCTATGTCATTCATCTGGGCGCCCGGTACGAGCCCCGGGGCGCTTTGGGCTATGTCCTGGCGGCACGGGAAATCCTGGATCAGATCGATGCCATGAATATAGACGTGACCCGCATCGTCACGGCATCGGGCAGCGGGCAGACCCATTCGGGGCTTCTGACCGGGCTGCGGCTGGCGGGCTCGGGCCTGCCCGTGACAGGCATCTGCGTGCGCCGCGACGCCCAGCAGCATGCCCGCATTACCCAGGTCTGTAAGAACCTGGGCCATCTGATCGGCCGTCCGGATCTGGTCAAACCGGATGACGTCCAGGTCACGGATGAATTCCTCGGCCCCGGATACGGCAAGAATTCGCCGGAAACATGGGGGGCGTTTCTGGCCGCCGCGCGCGAGGAAGGTCTGATGCTGGATCCGGTCTATACCTCCAAATCCTTTGCCGGTGCTCTTGCCGCCGCCGCCGATATCGGGCCCAAGGGTGGCACGGTTCTGTACCTTCACACCGGTGGCCTGCCGGCGCTGTTCGCTTATGAAGCGGCCATCGACCAGGCCCTTGCCGCCCAGGATCCGCAATCGGCGGACGGACAATCAACCTTACGGAAAGAATCATGATGGACTGTTTCGCCAAACCGGGGGCGGCTGCTGTCCCCATCGCCGCCGTTGCCGCCAAGGATTTCAAGTCCTGGCTTGCCGGCCGGGATGCATCGACCCGGGCCTGGGTCGCTGCCAATGGATTTTCGCCCAAGGCCGGCCGTCACCTTGCCGTGCCCAATGCCAAGGGACGCATCGGCCTGGTCGTGCTGGGCCGCGGTGACGACGCCAGCATGTGGGATTTCGGCGACCTACCCAAGGCCCTGCCCGCCGGGCGCTACCGCCTGGAAGGGTTCGACGGCAAGGACGATCAGGACGGCGCGACGGCCGCCGCCCTGGCCTGGGCGCTCGGCAGCTATCAGTTCGCGCGCTATAAGGCCGGGGCCGAAACCCCGGCCAAGTCCGTGGCCAAGCTGGTCTGGCCGGCCGCCGCCGACCGCGCCAAGGTCGAACGCGAAGCCAAGGGCACGTTCCTGTGCCGCGATCTGATCAACATGCCGACCAACGACATGGGGCCCGCCGATCTGGCCGATGCTGCCCGGGCCCTGGGCCGTACGTTCAAGGCCAAGGTGCGGGTGATCGAAGGCGATAATCTTCTGAAAAAGAATTTTCCGGCGATCCACGCGGTCGGCCGGGCGTCGGACCGGGCCCCCCGCCTGATCGACCTGACCTGGGGCCCTGCCCGCGCTCCGAAGGTGACATTGGTCGGCAAGGGCGTGTGTTTCGATACGGGCGGCCTTGATATCAAGTCGGCCGTGGGCATGAAGTATATGAAAAAGGACATGGGGGGTGCGGCTCATGTACTGGGCATCGCCCATGTGCTGATGGCGGCGGGGGCCAAAATTCGCCTGCGCGTGTTGGTGCCGGCGGTGGAAAATTCGATTTCCGGCAACGCCATGCGGCCCCTGGACATCGTGCCGACGCGGCGCGGCACCACGGTCGAAATCGGCAACACGGATGCGGAAGGCCGGGTCATTCTGGCCGATGCCCTATGGGAAGCCGTGGCCGAGGCTCCGGACCTATTGATCGATTACGCAACCCTGACGGGGGCTGCGCGGGTCGCCCTGGGCACGGAACTGCCGGCACTGTTCTGCAATGACGATGGGTTCGCCGCCGATATCCTGTCCGCGGGCACGGCCGTGGAAGATCCATTGTGGCGGATGCCGCTGTGGGACGGCTACCGGTCCATGGTCGAAGGTTCCCAGGCGGACCTGACCAACGCGCCCGAAGGGGGCTATGCGGGGGCCATCACGGCGGCGCTGTTCCTGGAGCATTTCGCGACCCCGGTAAAGGGCAAGCCCATTCCCTGGGCCCATGTCGATCTGATGGCCTGGAACCGGTCGTCGCGCCCCGGCCGTCCCACAGGCGGTGAAGCCATGGGCCTGCGCGCCATGGCACGGGCGATCCTTGACCGGTACGGCAAAGCAGGGAAATAGGCTCGTGGGCCGGCTTGGGGTCGGGCTTGTCAGGTCCCGGCGAATGAATTAGAAGTTTCAGGAACGTAATGAAAACCAGCCTGCAGCAGGCAAGGAAACGGGATCCGGGACCGCTCCGGTACATGGGTCGGACAAGGGCCGGATAGGGGAAGTAAGTCCATGGAATTAAACGAACTTCAGGCTTTGGATATCTGGCGCCGGGCGATCGTGTCGAGCGTGCGCCTGGATGCACCGGACCTGTCGGCGCGCCAGATGGCGTTGTTGCTGACGGTTTACCTGACGCCGCCACCGCATACGGTGCGCGGCATGGCGGAAATCCTGAAGGTTTCCAAACCGGCGGTCACCCGTGCGGTCGACCGCCTGTCCGAACTGAATTTCGTACGCCGCAAGGTCGATGAAAACGACCGGCGCAGCGTGCTGATCCAGCGCACGGTGCCGGGCTCGGTATTCCTGCGGGAATTCGGTGAACTGATTACCGCCGCCGCCAAGCTGGATGCCGCATCGGATAAGACCGGTCTGCCGCCCGGATACTGATCGCGACCGGACCTCAAACGTAAGGGTTTCGGTCCGCCTCGGGATCGACAGGTTTCCGTTCAAATCGCTATAAAACCGAACCCGTTTCGGGGTCCGTTCCAGGGCGGAATGATGCGGGCTTAGGCGTTCTGCACGCCCTGCCAGGCATTGTTGCGAAACCGCATGAGATAGGTCGGAAGGATCGCCTCGGCGGCGACGGGCGTCAGGCCCAATTGTTTGAATCCCTTGGATTTTTCGCCGACCACGTTGTCCGATTTCAGCAGTTGGACCTGATCCGTCGTCAGGGGCGGTGTGGGCAACAAACCCAGAATACAGGCCTGCATTTCCGCCGCCCAATAGGGCAGCGGCACCAGGCATCGTTTGCGGCCCGTCTGGGCCGTGACCAGTTTCATGATGTCGCGGAACGAATAGACCACGGGCCCACCCAGTTCGAACGTCTGGCCCTGGGCTTTCGGCATGTCGATCGCCGCCATGACCGCGTCGGCCACATCGCCGACGAACACGGGCTGGAACTTGGGCCCGCCTTCCTTCGACGAAGCCGCGCCAATCACGGGCAGGACCGGCGAGATTTTGGCGATTCCGGCAAAGCGGTTGAAGAAATCGTCCTCGGGTCCGAACACCACGCTGGGACGCAGGATGGTCGCTTTCTTGAACGTGGCCTTCACCGCCTCCTCGCCGGCGGCCTTGGTGCGGGCATATTTGGCGGGGGATTCGGCGTCGGCCCCCAGGGCGGACATATGGATCAGATGGCCGGCCCCGGCCTTGGCGGCGGCTTGGGCCACATTGGCGGCCCCTTCCACGTGGATTTTGTCGAACGTCGCGCGGCCGCGCTCGTACAGAATGCCGACCAGATTGACGACGACGTCGGCATCCTTGACGGCGGCGGCGACCGTATCGGGGCGCGTGATATCGGCGGGCCAGGGCACGACCTGTCCGACGTCGCCCATGGGTTTCAAGAACAACGCGGATTCCGTATCGCGTCCGGCGGCGCGGATGATATAGCCGGCGGCGGCCAGGCGCTGCACCAGATGACGGCCCAGGAACCCGGAAGCGCCGAATACCGTGGCGATGCGTCGATCCATCGAAAAAGTCCTCCTAAGGGGTGGTCCTCCTGGGGGGAGGCAGCGGCCCGGCCCATGGGGCCCAAGCCCGGGTGAAACTGCGGGGAAAACATAGCAACGTCAACCGGATGTGTCGATTGCCTTGGCGCTGAAAATAGCGGCATTGCGGGCTCATACAGGGGCTTGGGCAAGGTGCGGCGGCTCTGCGTTGCAAGGCGATGCTTGACAAGTCTTTTCAGCATCTTTAACGAAGGCCGCTCACGCCGGACATCGCGTCCGGCGTATCAGGTTCCAAGCCGTTTTTTACGGTGTTTCCGGACAGGCCCGCATTGCGATGAAGGTCAGATCGGAACCCGGGCCCAGGTGGCGGAATTGGTAGACGCGCTGGCTTCAGGTGCCAGTGACCGCAAGGTCGTGGAAGTTCGAGTCTTCTCCTGGGCACCATCTCCCCTCTGACGGCGGGGCACGGCAACAGATTGATGAACACAAGGGCGGCAGTGCCATGGACGCGCCAAGTCAATCCGGAACACCGACCATTCATCTCCATCAGGGTGATCTGCCCGCGGGTCTGACGTTCAGCGACGCGATCGCCGTCGATTCCGAAACCCAGGGGTTGGATCTCAACCGCGACCGTCTCTGCGTGGTTCAATTGTCGGGCGGCGACGGGGTCTGTCATCTGGTGCAGATCGCGGCCGGTCAGGCATCGGCCCCCAACCTGCAGGCGCTGATGGAAGACCCGTCCTTGGTCAAGATCTTCCACTATGCCCGGTTCGATATCGCGGCTTTGAAAAAGGGCCTGGGCATCACCTGCACACCGGTCTATTGCACCAAGATCGCATCCAAGCTGGTGCGCACCTATACGGACGGTCATGGCCTGAAGGACGTGGTCCGCGAACTGGTCGGCGTCGATCTGGACAAGCAGCAGCAATCATCCGACTGGGCGCGGGCAACCCTGTCGCCGGCGCAACAGGGCTATGCCGCCAATGACGTTCTTTATCTGCACCGCGTGCGCCGGCAATTGGACGAAATGATCGCCCGCGAAGGTCGCCAGGATCTGCTGCAGGCCTGTTTCGACTTCCTGCCCACGCGGGTCGCCCTTGATCTGGCGGGCTGGGGCGACGTCGATATCTTCCATCATTGATGCCGCAAGGCCGCCGCGGCCCTGTGACATGGCGCGGCGTCGGTTGACGCTGTCATTGCGGCGGCGCATATTAAAACAACGTATTTTTTACGATTTGCCAGTATATTAGACATATTGGCATGAAGATTGCTGGCGCCCGGGCCTCTATCCCTGGTGCCGCCCGGGAATGGATCCGCCGGCAGACCCAATCCCGGCGACAGACCGGACCGGCAAAGAACAAGAACGGGATATGAGCGCGGAATCAATCAACAAACAGGCGACCGCCGCAGGCGGGAACCCGGCGCAAGCCGATGATCTTACCGTCGCGCGCAATGTCTTGTCGGTGGAAAGCGACGGCCTGAAAGCCCTGGCCGCCAGCCTGGGCGCCGAATTCGTCCGGGCATTGGACATCATGGCGGCGGCCACCGGCCGGGTCGTGGTGACAGGCATGGGCAAAAGCGGCCATGTCGGTCGCAAGATCGCGGCGACCCTGTCGTCCACGGGCACCGCCGCGCTGTTCGTGCATCCGGCCGAAGCCTCGCATGGCGATCTCGGCATGATCGCCGAAGGCGACGTAATCTTCGCCCTGTCCAATTCCGGCGAAACCGCGGAACTGGCCGATCTGGTGGCCTATGCCAAACGTTTTTCCATTCCGCTGGTCGGGGTCACCGGCAAGGGGCAAAGCTCGCTCGCCGATAACGCGGATGTCGCCCTGATCTATCCGGATTCACCCGAAGCCTGCCCCATGGGCCTGGCGCCCACGACCTCGACCACCGTGATGATGGGCCTGGGCGATGCGATCGCCGTCGCGTTGTTGGAGCGCAAGGGCTTTTCGTCCGACGATTTCCATGCCCTGCACCCGGGCGGCAAGCTGGGCCGGCGCCTGATGAAGGTCGCCGACATTATGCACGCGGGTGAGGAGCTGCCTCTGGTGGCCCCTGAAACTCCCATGAGCGAAGCGCTTCTGACCATGACCGCCAAGCGGTTCGGCTGTCTGGGCGTGATCGACGGCGACCGGCGGCTGATGGGCGTCATTACCGACGGCGACCTGCGCCGTCACATGGCCGACAATATCTTGGCGCGCACGGCGGGCGACACCATGACAACGGGCGGGGCCACGATCGAACCGGACCGTCTGGCATCGGAAGCGCTCGGCATCATGAACACGCGATCGATCACCAACTTGTTCGTGGTCGAAGACGGCCGCCCCGTCGGTATTCTGCATATCCACGATTGTCTAAGGGCGGGGGTCGCGTGAGCACGATGGCCATGGACTCGTATTCAGGGTTCGTCCAGATCGCCAAGGTCATGTTACCGGTCGCGGCGGTCGGATTGATCGCCCTGGTGATTCTGTGGCCGCATCTGCGCACCGAAGACCTGCGTTTCCGTATCGGCTTCGCCGCCATTCAGTCGAATGTGGACGGTGATCCCAATCTTCTGAACCCCCGTTATGTGGGCACCGACGAAGACAACCAGCCCTTTGCCGTGACCGCCGACATCGCCAAGAAATTGGATGGCGAAGGCATGGACGTTCGGATCGGCCTGGAATTGCCGAAGGCGGATATCACGCTCAAGGATGGAACCTGGCTGGTGCTGACGGCGGAAAACGGCATTTACGCGCGCAGTGACAAGACCTTGGATCTGGCCGGATCGGTCAACCTGTTTCACGATTCCGGCTACGAATTCCGCACGGAAAAAGCCACCGTGGATCTGTCCCAGGGACTGGCCAGCGGAGATGTGCCGGTCAAGGGCCAAGGTCCGTTCGGCACCCTGCATGCCGAAGGCTTTCGCCTGTTGAACAAGGGCCGCACCATTGTATTCACCGGCAAATCCAGGATGCTTCTCCAGCCTGGTGCGAAGGCTCCGAAATGATCGGCGCGGCTGCCCGGTTGTGGAAAGGCCGCCGCGCGGGTTGCGCGAGGCTTGCCATGGCGGTGGTCCTGGCCGGTCTGACGGGGCTGGCCGGCAGTGCGGCGGCGCAGTCGCTGAACCTGGGGTCGGGCAGCGATACGCCGATCGAAATTTTCGCCGACAACGGCATCGAATGGCAGCAGGACAATCTGGTTTTCCTGGCCAAGGGCAACGCCAAGGCGATCCGCGGTCAGGTCACCGTGCTGGCCGATCAGTTGACGGCTTTCTATACGGAACGCCCCGACGGCACCACGGACATCTATCGCCTGGATGCCGACGGTAAGGTCAAGATCAAGTCCACCAATCAGGTCGCCAGCGGCGACAAGGCGGTCTATGACGTGACCCGCGAAATCCTGGTGCTGTCCGGCGGCAAGCCCAATCTGGTGACCCCGGATACGGTCATCACCGCAAGCCAGCAGTTGGAATATTGGGAGCAGCGCCAGATGGCGGTGGCCCGGGGCAAGGCCGAGGCGATCAAGGACAAGCGCCGCGTGCGTGCCGATGTGCTGGCCGCCTTTTTCCGCAAGGCCAAGTCGGGCGAAACCAAGGTCTACCGGGTCGATGCCTATGACAACGTATCGGTCCTGACGGACCGTGATCGCGCCTATGGCAATCGCGGGGTCTACAACGTGGAAACCGGGATCGTGACCTTGACGGGATCGGTCCGGATCGAACGCGGCAAGAACGAACTGCAGGGCTGCAAGGCCGAGGTCAATCTGAACACGGGCATCAGCCGGTTGTTCAGCTGTCCGGGGGGGCGGACCAAGGGCACGTTGATGCCCAACAGTGCCGAGAAATCAGGTAAGTAAGACCTTTCAGGGCCCCCCGGGGGCAAGGGGAAGAAAAATAATATGAGCGAATTTGACCACCACCCCGAAGTGCCCGGCACCACGCCGCGCCTGGTCGCGGATAACCAGGGATTGGTCGCCAAGAACCTGGGCAAAAGCTTTAAGAAGCGTCCCGTCGTGCGTGGTGTCAGCCTTGCCATTCAGCGCGGCGAGGTGGTTGGTCTGCTGGGCCCCAACGGCGCCGGAAAGACAACCTGCTTCTACATGATCACCGGCCTGGTGCAGCCCGATTACGGCACCATCTTCCTGGATGGTCAGAACATTTCAGCCCTGCCCATGTACCGCCGCGCACGCTTGGGCGTGGGCTATCTTCCGCAGGAAGCCTCCATCTTCCGCGGGCTCAGTGTGGAACAGAACATCCGCGCGGCGCTTGAGGTCGTGGAATCCAGCCGGGACCGGCGCGAGGCCATCCTCGATGCGCTTTTGGCTGAATTCTCCATCACACATCTGCGGCGCACCCCCGCCATTGCCCTTTCGGGCGGCGAGCGCCGGCGCGTGGAAATCGCCCGCGCCCTGGCATCCAACCCGCATTTCGTTCTGTTGGATGAACCCTTCGCCGGGATCGACCCCATTGCGGTGGGCGACATCCGTGATCTGGTCGCACACCTGAAGGACCGGGGGATCGGTGTGCTGATCACCGATCACAACGTGCGCGAGACCCTGGATGTCATCGACCGGGCCTATATCATTCATGACGGCATGATGCTCATGGAAGGGCAGCCGTCCGACATCGTCGGCAACGAGGACGTGCGCCGTGTATATCTGGGCGACCGTTTCAGTCTGTAACGCCACCCCTGCCGTAGGGCAGCGGACCGGTGCTGGGTGCCGGAAGGGGCGGCCATGGCATTAACCCCCCGCCTTGACCAACGCCAGAGTCAGTCTCTGGTCATGACGCCGCAATTGCAGCAGGCGATCAAGCTGCTGCAGCTGTCCAATCTTGAACTGGCCGAGTTCGTTGAACAGGAACTCGAACAGAACCCCATGCTGGAACGCGATGACAGTGAAAGCCGCACCGCCGACGGTGATGCAGGCGACGGCGGCGAGGCCGCGGACATCGCCGCCGACGGAGGACAAGGTGACGCGGGGCAAGAGGACATCGGCCCGGACGACGGCAGCCCGGATGACGGCATGTCCATGGACTTCGGCGACGACGGCGACGGCGGCCCGGCCGACGGCGACATGGATATCGCACTCGACGATCTGTACACCCAGGACGGTCAGGCCGACGCGGTTCAGGCGGCACCCGACGCCGGGTTCGAACGTACCCTGCCGACATCCGTTTCGGGCGGCTATGACGAAGACCTACCCGGGTTCGATCAGACCCTGTCATCGGAAGTCACGCTGCGCGATCATCTGATGGAACAGTTGGGCATGGATCTGGAGGATCAGGTCGACCGGTTGATCGGCGCCTACCTGATCGACAGCCTGGACGAGACCGGCTATCTGACCATCGATTTGGACGCCGTGGCCGAAGCCCTGGATTGCGAGCCGGCCCGGGTCGAAGCGGTGCTCAAGCATTTGCAGCAATTCGATCCGCCGGGGATTTTCGCGCGCGATCTTAAGGAATGCCTTGCCCTGCAACTGGCCGACCGAGACCGCCTTGATCCCGCCATGGCGGCCTTTATCGAGAACCTGGACCTCGTCGCCAAGCGCGATTTCAAAGCCTTGGCCAAGGCCTGCGGCGTCGATGCGGAAGACATCGCCGACATGGCGGCGGAACTTAAATCCCTTAACCCCAAACCGGCCCTGGCGTTCGACGGCGACGTCGCACAGCCGGTGATCCCCGATGTGCTGATGCGGGCCCGGCCGTCGGGCGGCTGGCATATCGAGCTCAACTCCGACACCCTGCCGCGCGTTCTTGTCAACAATCAGTACTATGCGGAAATCAGCTCGGCCAAGACGGCGTCCAAGACCGACCGCCAATATGTTACCGAACAGTACCAGTCCGCCAACTGGCTGGTGAAATCCCTGCATCAGCGGGCGACGACGATCCTCAAGGTGGCCAAGGAAATCGTCCGCCAGCAGGACGCTTTTTTCCTGAAGGGGGTGCAGCACCTGAAGCCGCTGGTGTTGCGCGACATCGCCGATGTCATCGACATGCATGAAAGCACGGTCAGCCGCGTGACCGCCAACAAGTACCTGGCGTCGCCGCGCGGTATCTTCGAGCTCAAGTATTTCTTCACCTCGTCCATTTCGCGGTCCGACGGCGGCGAGGCCTTTTCCGCCGAGGCGGTCAAGGCCCGCATTCGCGGACTGATCGATGCGGAACCCCCGGCCAAGATTCTTTCCGATGACAAAATCGTCGAGATGCTGCGTGCCGACGATGTCGACATCGCCCGCCGGACGGTCGCGAAGTACCGTGAAGCCATGGGAATTCCGTCATCGGTACAGCGCCGGCGGCAAAAAAGTGCAAGGTCATGACGTGCTGGGAACGGGGCCTGAAAACAGGGCCCGGGGACAAAGTTTAACACGGTCAAGGGCTTCCGGTCCCCTGGGCTAATGGGGTGGTTGACACGGGGCGGTCTCGGAACTACCTTCCGGGCCTTCGCTGAGATGGGTCGGCGGCCGTTCAGTCCGGTTCCCGCCCAATGTCCTCCGGCCATGAAGGTGGCCTTGTGCGAGCCCAGGGAAGGGCCCGGTTGGCAATTGGCCTGCAGATATGGGCACCCTGGCCGGACCGCACCGACTACGCGGCTTGGATATTTGAAAGAAGAAACGGCTAAGACCGGGACATGAATATCACCGTTAAGGGAAAGAACCTGGACGTGGGGGACGCATTGCGGACCCATGCGGAAGCGCAGCTTGCGGACACGGTTACCAAATATTTCGACCGCGCCCTGGAAGCAGGTGTCGTGCTGTCGAAGGTCGGCCATCAGTTCCATGCGGAAATCTCCGTCCATCCGATGGCCGGGGTGCTGGTTCATGGCCGCGGCGCCAATGACGATGCCTATGCCGCCTTCGATCAGGCGTCCGAGCGCATCGCCAAGCAGCTTCGCCGCTATCACCGGCGCCTGACCAGCCATCACGAGAACATGGCGGCTCAGGAATCCTTCCGCGCACAGCATTTCGTGGTTCAGGCGGAACCGGACCACGAAGAACTGCCCGAAGAAGGGCAGCCGACGATTATTGCCGAACTGGCGACGGACATTCCGACCCTGACAGTCGGTGCAGCCGTCATGCGTATGGATTTGGCCGATGCACGGGTACAGATGTTCCGTGACAGCCGTTCCGGACGTCTGAACGTTGTTTATCGTCGCGACGACGGCAACATCGGCTGGATTGACCCCGTTGACGGCAAGGCCGCCGACGCCTGAATGGGCGGCGTGGCGCGCCTGACCGCGCCCGGGATGATGGATTTAAGGACTGGTTATGGAAATCCGAGACCTCCTCTCCTCCGACAGTGTGATCGCCAATTTGCGGGTGACCAGCAAGAAACAAGCCTTGCAGGAACTGGCAAGCGCGGTTTCGCGCCTGACGGATCTGGACGAACGCGCCGTATTCGACGTTCTGATGGAACGGGAAAAACTGGGCACGACCGGGGTCGGCAACGGCATCGCTATTCCGCACGGCAAACTGCCAGGGCTGGAAAAGCTCTACGGCATGTTCGTGCGCATGGAAAAGCCCATTGATTTCCAGGCCATCGACGAACAGCCGGTCGACCTGATCTTTTTGCTGCTGGCGCCGGAATCAGCCGGAGCGGACCACTTGAAGGCCCTGGCCCGGGTTTCGCGCCTGCTCCGCGACCGTTCGACCTGCGACAAGCTGCGCGGCACGGACGATGCTGAAGCGCTTTACGCCATTCTCAGCGAATCGGCCGACGTTCAGGCGGCTTAAAAGCGGCTGAACGGCGCCGGAATTCCGAAAAATTCAGACAGACGGAAGCGGGGCCGGAAAAGGCCCCGTTCGCATTGGTGCATATGCAAATGTGCTTAGTGCAGGGGGGCGATCGCAAAGTCGTTCTTGAACGCCGTTGCTTCGGCAAGCTCGAAGCTATCGGCCCAACCCAGTTCTTCGCCGGATGCCGAATACACCCCGTAGGACATGGCGCCCTCGGCCTTGACCGGCTTCACGAATACGATCTTGTCAGCACCCAGTGCCAGGAAATCTTGTCCCGACATGCGCCGCATGGCCATGGCCTTGTAATTGCCAGGTGTTCTTTCCGTCATCAGTCGTTCTCCCGACTGGCGGTTCCCAATTCCCCCGGTATTCTTCGGGGCCCGTAATGGGCCTTTCTTAAGCCCTTTCTAGGACCGGAGGGAAGCCGCATACAGGGGCTATTATCGGGAAAAACGGTTAACCGATCCTTTAACGCCACGAACAAAATGACGCAGCGGCCATGCCGATTTGTCAGTGAACGGAAAACGGTTCCATATCGTGCTGGCGCACGGCGGCCTGCGCCACGGCCAGAGTATCGGCATAGCCCAAGGGCTGGCCCAGGGCCGAAAAGATGCCGTAGGCGGGTTTGCCTTCAACCTCGACCGATTTGACGAAGGCGGTGGTTTCCGCCCCAAGGGCCAGAAAATCCTCGGCCGTCAGATGGTTGGGGTCCGGTTTGAACCGGATGTCGGAAGGATTGGCGTTCATCGCTTGAAACTCCTTTATCCGCTGGCGCCCCGTTTTCCGGGCACGCTGGCATGGGATTTCGTGATGCGCCGCCTGGGCGGACGTCCGGCCTCCGGGCGGCGGGGCGGATGCCGGGAAAAGGAAAATTAAGGGGTCAGTCGTCGGGGGCCACGTCGATCATTTTGCCGGATTTCTTGGCCGCTCCCTTTTCGATCGCGATGGTCTTGACCTCGGGCTCGGGCACATGGCGTTCCAGATCGATGTGCAGCAGGCCGTTGTCCTGATGGGCGCGGATGATCTCGATGCCTTCGGCCAGGACGAAACTGCGCTGAAACTGGCGGGCGGCGATGCCGCGATGCAGAAAAATGCGTTCCGCCCCGTCATCCTGTTGTTTGCCGCGGATGACAAGTTGATTTTCTTCGACGGTCACGGACAGGTCATCGTCCGTGAATCCGGCCACGGCCAAGGTGATGCGCAGTTGGTTTTCGCCGATCTGCTCGATGTTATAGGGCGGATAGCCCTCGCCCGAGACCTTGGCGGCCTGGTCGAGTATGCGTTCGAAATGTTCAAAACCCAAGAGCAGGGGGCTGTTGAAGGCGCCGAGCCGTGACATGGGCGTTCTCCTCTGTAAATCCATGAGCGAAAACGGCCGAAAGGCCCGCTTTTGCGCAGCACCCTTCGTCACCTCTTAATTTGGCAGGAAAAGCCTTTCTGTCAATGCCCGGGAGAAGCCAGACGAAGGGCCGGTTCAGCCGACGAAGCGGCCCAGTCGCACCGCCGTGGCCCCGCGGTTGAGGCGCCGCGACGGCATGATCAGGACGCAGTCGTCATGGGGCGTCGTGACCGGTGTATCACCGTCATGGCCCAGCACCGTGCCGGCCTGGGGAATGACTTCCAGGCCGCGGTAATCTTCGGCGAACCGGAAGCGGTCGGTTTCGATGGTCACGGGCTGGGTGATTTCCACAATCTTCTGTTTAGGCGGCGGCGGGCCCAGGTGGGGGCCGGCGAAATCCATATCGACAGCCCCGGTATACAACAGGAACCGCAGCGCCGTTTCCTTGGCCAGGGTTTCGGATGAAGGTTCCCAATGCTGGCCGCATTCGACCAGCAAGGCATCCTTGGGGCTTGCCGGGTCGCGGAACGCAGCATAATCACGCATGCGCCGGCCGGCGGCATGGCCTTCGTCCATCACGACCAGTTCGGGCACGCCCACGCCTTCGGCCAGTTTGCGGCCTTTGTCCAAGGGGCCGGCCAGCATCAACGCTCCGGTGGCATGCTGCATGGAATGAATGTCGAGCAGCCGGTCGACCGTGTCGATGAACGGGCGAACCTCGCGCGCGCGGCGCAGTTCCGTGCTGTTGCGCGGGCCGTCCAGGGTCTCGGCGTTCCACAGCCGGTTGAAGTCTTCATCGACAAAGCGCGACATCAAGGGGTCGGCCGGATCGAACCGCTGATAGGCGGCAACGTTCATGAATCCCAAAGACAGGCGGCCTTGCCTGGGCCGCACGTTCAGCTTCATCAGCCAATCAAGTGCGATGGCACCGCAGACCTCGTTGCCGTGCACCACGGCCGTGATCATCACGTGGGGGCCCGGCTCGGCACCTTCGAAGGTGGTGATGTAATCGATCCCCGTATTGCCCTTTGCATAGGGGCTGATGTCGGGGGCGGTCAGCTGGACGGGGTATTCATTGTCGGCGGGCGGGGTCATGGCGGTCCTTGGGCGGCGGGTGGGTGTGACGCGGTATGCAGGCTTTGCATAAGGGTGCGGATATCGAACGATCAAAGCCCGCCAAGGTCAAGTGTGAAGGCATGTATTAGCTCTTGCTTGTCGGCGGCCTGAGATTGATGCAACATGATTTTTCCAACCGGGCACCTGACCCGGACTCAGCAGGGAGTTTTAGCGAAATGCATGTCCGTAAATCGATGATCGCGGCAGCCGCCTTTGCGTGCCTGACCGTGAGCCTCGGCACCGGTGCCCAGGCCCAAACCATCACGATCGGCCTTGGCACCGAGCCGACCTCGATCGACCCGCACTACCATAACCTGGGCCCCAACAACCAAATCGCCCAGCACATCTTTTCCCGCCTGATGGAGCAGGATCACAAACAACGCCTGCTTCCCGGTCTGGCGACGGAATGGAAGCCGATCAACGATACAACCTGGGAACTGAAGCTGCGTAAAGGCGTGAAGTTCCACGACGGATCCGAATTCAACGTCGACGACGTGATCTTTTCCATGGAGCGCGCGGCCGCCCATCCCAACGCCAAATCCAGCTTCAAGGTCTTCTCGCACGGCGGCGGCAAGGAATACATCCGCGTCGACGACCACACGCTGCACGTCAAAACGCCCGAGCCCTATCCCCTGATGGCGGTCGATCTGTCGAACGTGCATATCGTGTCCGACAAGGCCAAGGGCCATTGGGAAGGCGATTTCAACAACGGCAGCCAGGCCGCCGGCACCGGTCCGTTCAAGTTCGTCAAATGGATCAAGGGTGAAATCCTGGAATTCGAACGCAACGACGACTATTGGGGCAAGAAGCCGCACTGGAAATCGGTTCAGATCAAGCCGATCAAATCAGCCCCCTCGCGCCTGGCGGCGTTGCTGGCCGGGGACGTCGATTTCATCGACCAGGTGCCGACGGTCGATGTGGCGGGCCTGAAGAAGAACGATAAGATTTCCCTCAGCCAGGGAATTTCCAACCGGGTCATCTATCTGCATCTGGATCAGTATCGCGACGTCACGCCCTTCGCCAAGGGCACGGACGGTGGCGAGATCAAGAACCCGTTCAAGGACGTGCGCGTGCGCCGCGCTATTTCCAAGGCCATTCATCGCGACCTGATCATCGAACGGGTGATGGAAGGCATCGCCGTCAAGGCCGGCCAGCTTTTGCCGGACGGCTTCTTCGGCGTGTCGGACAAGCTTAAACCTGAAGAATACGATCCCCAGGGCGCCAAGGCGTTGTTGGCCGAAGCCGGCTATCCCAAAGGGTTCATGGCCACGCTGCACGGTCCCAACGACCGTTACATCAACGACGCCAAGATCGTCGAGGCCGTGGCCCAGATGCTATCGCGCATCGGCATCCGGACGACGCCGGATACCATGCCCAAGAGCGTCTATTTCAAGCGCGGCAAGAACGGCGGGCCGGCCAAGCCGCCCGAGTTCTCGTTCATGCTGGTCGGCTGGGGCTCGGGCACGGGCGAGGCTTCGTCGCCGCTGCGCTCGTTGCTGGCGACCTATTCCAAGGAAAAGGGCTGGGGCTCGTCCAACCGCGGCCTGCATTCCAATCCCAAGATGGATGCGGTTCTGGAACAGGCCTTGGCCACGGTCGACGATACCAAGCGGGCGGCCTTGCTGGCCGAGGCGACGGAAATCGCCCTGGCCGAGGACGTGGGTCTGATCCCGCTGCATTATCAGGTCAACACCTGGGCCGCGAAGAAGGGGCTCAAGTATCTGGCGCGCACCGACGAGCGCACGGTCGCCTACGACATCCTGCCTGAATAGGGGCAGCACCGGAATATAAGGGGCGGCGGGTGTTCGCCTGCCGCCCTATCCGGTCGGAATCCGATCCATGACCGTATTCATCATCCGCCGGTTCATGCAAAGCGTCATCGTCGTTCTGGTGATGTCGTTCATTGTGTTCGCGGGCGTCAACATCGTGGGCGACCCGGTCGAGATGATGGTTTCGGACGAGGCCGATCAGGCCGAACGCGAAAAGGTCATCAAATCCATGGGCCTGGACAAGCCCTGGTACGTGCAATACGGCCGCTTTATCGCCGGCGCCGTGGAAGGAAACTTGGGCAAGTCCTTCGTCTATGGAGAGCCCGCCCTTCAGATTATCGTTCACCGCATTCCGGCGACCTTCGAACTGGCCCTGGCGGCGCTGTTCCTTGCCGTCGCGATCGGCATTCCTTTTGGTGTTTATGCGGGGCTTAAACCGGACACGGCGGCATCCAAGACGATCATGGCGGGCTCGATCCTGGGGTTCTCCCTGCCGACCTTCTGGGTCGGGCTGATGTTCATTATGATCTTCGCGGTCATCCTGGGCTGGCTGCCGTCGACCGGGCGCGGCGACACGGTGCCGCTGATGGGCATCGATGTCAGCTTCCTGACCATGGACGGTTTGGCCCATCTGTTTTTGCCGGCGCTGAACCTGGCGCTGTTCAAGATTTCAATGGTCATCCGGCTGGCCCGTGCGGGAACGCGCGAGGTCGTTCACCAGGACTACATCAAGTTCGCCCGGGCCAAGGGGCTGACCAACCGGCGGGTCGTCCTGGTGCATTTGATGAAGAACATCATGATCCCGGTGGTCACGGTTCTGGGTCTGGAATTCGGCGGCCTGATCGCCTTTTCCGTGGTTACGGAATCGGTCTTCGCCTGGCCCGGCATGGGCAAGCTGATCATCGACAGCATTCAGTCTTTGGACCGCCCGGTGATCGTCGCCTATCTGATGATCATCGTGCTGATCTTCGTGGTCATCAATCTGGTGGTCGATGTCATGTATTCCATTCTCGATCCCCGGGTCCGTTTGTCGGACGTGAAGTCATGAGCGGCGAAACGACATCCTTGACCCCCGCCGCCGGTGATGGTGACGCAGCTGCGGTTGAAACACCGTTTCGCCGGTTCTGCCGCGATTATGCCGAAAGCCGTATCGCCACGGGGGCGTTCTTTCTGCTGGTGGCGATCGTTCTGGTGGCGCTGTTCGCCCCCTGGATTGCGCCGACCGATCCCTATGATCTGGCGCAGGTCTCGATCCTGGATGCCAAAATGGCACCGGGCACGGAATCTCTGGACGGCCTGACCTTCTGGCTGGGCACGGACGGGGCCGGGCGCGATCTGGTTTCGGCCATCATCTACGGCCTGCGCATCTCGCTTGGCGTGGGCGTCATGTCCGGTGTGGTCGCGCTGTGCATCGGGGCGACGGTCGGGCTGACGGCGGCTTATTTCGGTGGCCGGGTGGATGCCTTCATCATGCGCATCGTCGATATCCAGTTGTCGTTCCCGGCGATTTTGATCGCGCTGATCCTGCTGGCCATCCTGGGCAAGGGCGTGGACAAGATCATCATCGCCCTGGTGATCGCGCAATGGGCCTATTACGCGCGCACGGTGCGGGGCTCGGCCCTGGTGGAACGCAACAAGGAATACATCGAAGCCGCGCAATGCCTGGCGCTTGGCCATAACCGCATCGTGTTCCGGCACCTGTTCCCCAATTGCCTGCCGCCCCTGATCGTGGTCGGCACGATCCAGACGGCGCATGCCATTTCCCTGGAAGCGACGCTCAGCTTCTTGGGCGTCGGCCTGCCGATATCCGAGCCGTCGTTGGGTCTGCTGATTTCCAACGGTTTCGATTTCATGCTGTCGGGTTATTACTGGATCAGCTTTTTCCCCGGCGTGGCGCTTTTGGTCACCATCGTCGTCATCAATCTGGTCGGCGACCAGTTGCGCGACGTGCTCAACCCGCGCCTGCAGAAATAGGGGACAGGTGATGGCCGACAGCACGGAACCGACCTTGCGGGTGGAGAACCTGGAAACGCATTTCTTCACCAAGGACGGCGTGGCCAAAGCCGTCGACGGGGTCAGCTTTGCGGTCAACCGGGGCGAGATCATGGGCCTGGTCGGCGAGTCCGGGTCGGGCAAGTCGGTCACCGGTTTTTCCGTCTTAGGCTTGGTCGATCCGCCGGGCCGGGTGGTCGGCGGGCGCGTGCTTTATCAGGGCACGGACCTGCTGACGCTTGATCCCGAAGGCATGCGCAAGCTGCGCGGCAACCGCATCGCGATGATCTTCCAGGACCCGATGATGACCCTTAATCCGGTCCTGCGCATCGACACGCAAATGATCGAAACCGTGCGCGCCCATGATGCATCGGTGTCGAAGGATGATGCCCGCGCCCGCGCCCGCGACGCCCTGGGGCAGGTCGGCATTCCCAGCCCGGATGAACGCTTGAAGGCCTATCCTCACCAGTTTTCCGGCGGCATGCGCCAACGCGTGGCGATCGCCATCGCGCTTTTGAACAAGCCCGACCTGATCATCGCCGACGAGCCGACCACGGCGCTGGACGTCACCATCCAGGGACAGATTTTGTACGAGGCGCAGAAGCTGTGCCGCGAAACGGGCACGGCGCTGATCTGGATCACCCATGACCTTGCGGTCATTGCCGGCCTGGCCGACAGCATCAGCGTGATGTACGCGGGCCGCATCGTCGAACAGGGGAGCTTAAGCGATGTTCTGGACCGGCCCGCCCATCCCTATACCTGCGGGCTGCTGGGGTCGGTCCCCGGCCATAACACGCGCGGCAAACGGCTTTACCAGATACCGGGCATGACGCCGTCGCTGCTGAAACTGCCGAAAGGTTGCGCCTTCAAGGAACGTTGCCCCCATGCGGATGCGGCGTGTGAAGCGGCGCCGGACATCACCACGCCGGTGCCCGGCCGCGTCCTGCGCTGCGTCCATCCGCAGCTCGGTACGGGAAGCGAGGTGCGATGACCGCGATCCTCGAGCTTAAGGACGTCACCAAGAATTTCGTCAAGCATCTGGATGCGGCGGCGCGGATCGCGCAGCGCCTGGGTGCGAATGTGAAGGAAGAGGTCGTGCACGCGGTCGACGGGGTCAGCCTGCGGATTCAGCCGGGCGAGGTGGTCGGTCTGGTCGGTGAATCGGGTTGCGGAAAATCGACCCTGGGCCGCATGGTCGCGGGTATCCTGGAGCCGACCGCCGGTGAAATCCATTACAAGGGGCAGGCCGTTCGCGCCATGGACAAGGCCGCCGGCCGGGAAACGGCTTTGGCCATCCAGATGATTTTCCAGGATCCCTTCGCCAGCCTGAACCCCCGCATGCGGGTTCAGGACATCATCGGCGAAGCGCCGGTGCTGCACGGCGTGGTATCGGAAAAGGATGCGGCCGATTACGTGGCCGAGGTGATGCTGCGTGTGGGGCTCGACCCGGAATACCGCAAGCGTTACCCGCATCAGTTCTCGGGCGGACAACGGCAACGCATCGGCATTGCAAGGGCGCTGGCGGTGAAGCCGGAATTCCTGGTCTGCGACGAAGCGATCGCCGCGCTGGACGTGTCCATCCAGGCCCAAGTCATCAATCTGTTCATGGACCTGCGCGAAGACCTGGACCTGACCTATCTGTTCATCAGCCACGATCTGTCGGTGGTCGAACATATTTCCGACCGGGTCGTCATCATGTACCTGGGCCGGGTGGTCGAAGCGGCCGCGACCGATGATATTTTCGCATCGCCCAATCATCCCTATACGCAGGCCTTGCTTAACGAGGTGCCGCGCCTGGATGTCCGGGGGCTCGATTACCAGCCGATTTCCGGTGAAATCCCGTCGCCGCTCGACCCGCCCACGGGCTGTCATTTCCATCCCAGATGCCCGCATGCCACCGCGCGCTGCCGCGCAGAACGCCCCCAATTGCGGGAAATCGCGTCCGGCCGCATCGCCGCTTGTCATTTGAACGACGGCCCATGACGGACATCGCCGATCTGGAAATTCCGGGCGTACTGCGGCGGCCGGGCGACATAGCCTGCAGATCGAAATCAGCCGGCGGATCTATGTGGATGAAGATAAAATCCTGAAAAAGGCCGGTTATCCGGCCATCAAGGACCTGTTCACGGGTCTGATCGAGGCGTTGTGCCGGTTCGCGGCGGCGGTGCCACCTAGACTAAAGTAAGCAGTGAAAAAACGCGGTGGAATTGTACAATCCTTGTGCGCTTTCTGGGAGGGTCCATGGATCCGTATAAGCTCGCTGCTTTCCCCGTGTCGGGCCCTGTGCTGGGTATGGCGCGGTGAAGCCGCCGATCCGGCATCTGCTGGTTGGGCTGACGCTCGGGCTATCGCTCGGGGCGGTGGTTGCGGTCGTGTCGAATACGGTCTACCTGCGCCAGCAAGAACAGGCCCTGGTGACCGCCGCGCAGACAGCGAACGAGGTGGGGGCCAAGATCGATCTTTTGATCGGATCGCGCCTGGGCGTTGGCGGTCATTTACAGCAGATCTGGAAGGACGGCGTTATTTCCTCCGAAAAGGAATTCCGCAAGCATGCGCGGTTCCTGCATCGGAATTATCAGGGTATCCGGTTCATTTCGTGGCTGGACACGGACGGGAAATTCACCTGGATCGAGCCGGAGATCGGCAATTCAAGCCTGATCGGCCTGAATCTGCGGGATAATCCCGGGGCGCGGGAGACCTTTGACTATGTTTCCCGGGAAGGTGTCGGTTCCGCCAGTCCGCCGTTTGAATTTTTCGCCGGCGGCACCGGCTTCGTGGATCTGTATCCTTTGGACCGGGACGGTCAGCGCATGGGTTTCATAAGCGTGGCTTTCCATACGGTCTCGGTTATTGCGCAGGCGCTGGGTGAAGAGATTCCCAAGCGTTATCAGGTCCAAATCCATTACGATAGCAAACTGATCCATGCAGAAGGTGCGGAACCTGCCCGCCCAAGGTTCATGGCGACGTCGGATTTCCTTGTCCTGGGGCGACGATGGAAGGTCACGTTGTGGCCGTCCGCGGCGACTTTGGCTGCACAGACAGGGAACGCGCATATCGTTATCCTGGCGCTGGGGCTGCCCGCGTCGCTTTTCCTGTCGATCCTGATGGCCATGTTCCTATCGCGTCATGAAGCGCTGCGTGCCAGCGAAACCATGGCCTCGGCGCTGATCGACAATGTTCCGTCATCCCTCAACATCAAAGGCACGGACGGCCGTTATCTGAAGGTCAACCGCAAGTTCTGCGAATGGGCGCGGACACCTGTTTCGGACGTTATCGGCAAAACCGAACGTGAGGTCCATGGCGACCGTGCGGGGACCGCGGGACGGATCGAAGAGCTGGAAAAGCAAGTGCTTCTCAAAGGTGTTCCCGTGCAGCAGGAACGCTACGGTCCGTTTCCCGACGGGGTGTCGCGCCATGTTCTGGTTGCCAAGTTCCCGATCACCAACGATGCGGGCGAAACGGTCGCACTCGGCACGGCCGTCACGGACATCAGCAAACAGAAAGAGGCCGAGGAAGTCCTGCGCCGGTCGCACGAGGAACTGGAAAAACTGATCGCCGACCGGACCCGGGAATTGCGCAGCGAAATCCGTGTGCGCGAAGTCGCGGAAGCATCCTGGCGCGAAAGCGAGGAACGGTTGCGCGATATCGCGGAATCGGCTTCGGACTGGTTCTGGGAAATGGATCAGGATTTGCGCTTTACCTATATCTCGAACCGGTTTTTCGAAATTTCGGGATTGGAACGCAGCGCGCTGATCGGCAAGACCCGTTGGGAATTCGCGGGCGATGACATCCCTGAACAGGAACGCCGGCGCCTAGACGCCCACCGCGCCGATATGGAAGCGCACCGTCCGTTCCGCAATTTCGAATACAACTTCATCGGCCGCGACCAGGCCGAGTTGTCGGTCCGCCTTAGCGGCCGGCCCATGTTCGACGGGACCGGAAATTTCACCGGATACCGCGGGGCGGGCACGGATATCACCGCGACCCGCCAGGCGGAACGGGAACTGGTGCAAGCCAAGGAAGACCTGGAACGCCGGGTTGACGAGCGGACCAAGGAACTTCAGGTCGAGGTTGCCGAACGGCGCCGGGCCCAGGAATTGGCGGATCAGGCCAGCCGCGCCAAGACCGACTTCCTGGCCAACGTCAGCCACGAATTCCGCACGCCGCTGAACGGCATCATCGGATTTTCGGAAATTCTCGCAAGCGAGGTTTTCGGGCCGCTCGGCGCCCCCCGATACAAGGAATATTCGGAAGACATCATTCGTTCGGGCCGCCATTTGTTGGACCTGATCAACGATGTTCTGGACGTCTCGCGGATCGAAGCCGGGGCCATGGCGTTACATGAAGAACCGGTCGATCTTGCGCGCGCCGTCGAGGAATGTGCGGCCATGGTGGCGCAGCGGGCGGCCGCGAAGAATGTCGAGATGACGAAAGAAATCGAACAAAACCTGCCCATGATCCAGGCGGATTTGACGCGGATCAAACAGATCCTGCTGAACCTGGTGACCAATGCGGTTAAATTCACGGAACCGGGCGGGTCCGTTTGCGTTGCGGTTTCCCTGTCACCGGATGCGGGCCATGTGATTTGCGTGGCGGACACCGGTATCGGCATCGACCCGAAGGACATCCCCAAAATCCTGACCCCGTTCGGCCAGGCCCATCGTGCCTTTACCCGTGCCCACGAAGGGTTCGGTCTGGGCCTGTCATTGGTGCAATCCTTCACGGAAGAACATGGCGGCGAGCTGACGATTGAAAGCCAGCCCGGTGAGGGCACAAAGGTGACCGTGCACTTCCCGCCGGAGCGGGTCCTTGCTGCCGCCCGTGCCGCCCAATAGGCCGGTTCATGCTTACATATAATGGTGGATGATTTTTTCGCCGAAAAACCGCGTGCCCTCCATGGGGGGCATGGGCTGAAAGACGATATGATCGACACCGGCATCGATCCATTGGTCGATGCGGTCGCGGACCTGGGCGACGTCGCCGATCAGGTTTGAATCCATCACGTCATCGACCGTAGGCGGGATGGGGAAGCGGTGCTTGCGTTCTTCCGCGTACATCTCGGCCCATTTTCGGGTTTCTTCGGGGCCCTTGTCGGCCAGGCCGACGGCCGAAATCGCGACCTCGAACGGCCGCTCGGTCAACTCTGCCCGCATGCCGTCGACCAGGCCCTTCACAACTTGGGGGGCTTTCGAATACATGAACCACACGTCGCCGTGCTTTTTCATCAGTTCCTGGGTCGGCGGGGAATCGCCGGCGATCCAGATCGGCGGATAGGGCTTTTGGACCGGTTTCGGATAACAGAAGGCGTCTTTCAGCTGATAAAACCGCCCGTCGAAGGAAAATCCGGCGGGGTCTTCGCATTCGATCAGGCCGCGATAGATGGCCAGGCTTTCGTCCAGCCTTGCGATGCGCTCCAGCCCGTCATCGGACCATTCCTTGAAGTCGTAGGATTTGGCTTCGGCCGAGAACCAGCCGGAGCCCGGGGCCAATATCACGCGCCCGCCGGTGATGTGGTCCAGGGTACAGGCGATCTTGGTCGTCAGGCCCGGGTGGCGAAAGGTATTGTTGATGGAATGGCCGCCCAGGCGCACGTGCTTGGTCAAGGCACCGATGGCGGTCATGGCCGTCCAGTATTCTAGGATCGGTTTGGACCGGTCCAGGTGCGCGTTCTCCACGTGATCCGGTATCCAGACCGATGAAAACCCCAGGTCTTCGGCCGCGCGGGCCATTTCCAGGGCGTAATCAAACCCGGACGAGGCCGCGCCCATTTCACCCTGAACGGTCAGGCGAATGCCGAATTGGACTTTCTTGCTCATTGCTGTCCTCCCCCGCGGCTGCGTTCGATTGCCTGCTCCTCGATATTCGGAACAAGTCCGCCGCTTTTTGTGACGCCCCCCGTCAGATGACGATAGGGATGGCGGATGGGGCGATCAAGGTCAGTGGTGCCGGATGCAGAGATGTCGCGCGAACGTGATCTGCCGCGGGGCGGTGCGATGGCCGTGCCGATTGAAGGTGCCGCCCAGGTCGCCTATTTTTACGGGATGATGAAGCGATGGTTTCTCGCGCTGACGGTAATGACGGCGACGGCGGTTTTGTCGTCCGCCCGGGCCGACGATGTCGATGCCGTCATGGCCGGGGCCGCCCAGGCCTGGTTGCAGGCAATGGGCGGAAAGGCAGCGGATGCATCGTTCCCGTTTGCCGATGACGAACGGTTCGATTGGCATTACACGCCGGGTTCCCGCAACGGCGTGGTGTTCCGCGACATGACGGCGGCTCAGCGCCGTGCCGCCAAAACCCTGATGCAAAGCACCCTCTCGGCGCCGGGCGTCCACAAGGCCGAAGCCATCATGGCGTTGGAGGCCGTGCTGGCCGAGGTCGAAGGCTCGTCCCTCAGCTACCGGGATCCGGAAAAATATTACATCTCGGTGTTCGGCACGCCGGGCCGCTATCCCTGGGGCTGGCGGCTCGAAGGCCATCACCTTTCCATCAACGTCACGGTCGCGGCAGCGGGCGAGGTTTCGGTCACGCCCACGTTCCTGGGCACCAACCCGGCCCGCATCCCGGCGGGCCCGCGAAAGGGAGAACGGGTTCAACAAGATGAATACGTCCTGGCCCTGCGTCTGGCGGCGGGCCTCGGCGCGGATCAGCGTAAACAGGCCCTGCTTGGGGACGGGTCCCTCGGCAACGTGGTTGCGGGACCGGGCCGGGGCGATGCCCTCAAGGCACCGCAAGGTTTGCCGGTGGCGTTTCTCAACGCCGAGCAGCAGATCGTCCTGATCAACCTGATCACGGCCTATGTGGGCCTTGCCCGCGATGACATCGGCCGCCCCTATATGGACCTTGTGCGTGCGGGCTGGGCGGATACCCGCTTCGCTTGGGCCGGGCCCATGGCCGAAGGGGCGGCGTTCTATTACCGCATCCACGGCCCCCGCATCCTGATCGAATTCGACAATTCACAGGGCGGCGGCAACCATATCCACAGCCTGTGGCGCGATCCGGCCAACGATTTCGGCCGCGACGATCTACACCGTCATTACAAAAACGCACCCGAAGCCCACGGGCATCGGCCGTAGGCATACGCATTGCCAAAAAGTGAATAGGTGCTTTTAAGAAGAGCGCGCGATTGCCGACCGCGCTAATCCGATGATAGATCCCTGAAATCGCGATCGCCTGAGGGTACTCTGGATCTATCTCAGTTTTGACGATGCCCTTCTCCAGCAATTCGGTCAGAGAATTGGCGCCCAAGTCCTTTGGCGGCGGCGGGATGTCTCCAGATTTGTCGAGCCCCATCGCCGTTGCCTCGATCATCCCCTTCAATGGATCTGAGCTTAGCCGCATCGCGGCCGGCGTGCAGGACAATATGAATGCAACGAACCCAGCGATTACAAACACGCTGTCTGGGTCGACTTCGTCATTTCTGAATTTTCAACCGCCCGGTTGTAGCTCGGCTCGATGAGCTTCAAGAAGTCTTCGATGATGCGGCTCTCGGCGAGGTAGGCGTTTGTTGAATGCTCTTCGATCCGGCAGACATCTTCTGAGCCGCATGGAAAACGGGCCAAGTCCGACTTTCGCATCGCGTACATCTTCTTCCCACCAAGATCTGGCGAATAGAAATTCCGAAGGTGTACTTGCGAGACAAAATGGTCGAGTGCCATGACTGATGCTGAGTCATTGGTAGTGACGGGTCAAGTCGGAGGAACAGATCGTCCGGGCGACAACGACTCCCGCAGTTCGTAAATTGGGACTCATTGCGCAACCTATGGTAAAAGCGGCGGGACCAATCAAGAACTTACCAAAACGGAATGTTCTTAGCGGATGCTGTCGCCCAAGACGCAAGAGACCATAGATCAATTGCTCGGAAGAGCGGCCTTATCAGTCGACGAGTTATCGATTGGCCCTCTCGACAGTACAGGCCTTCTAGTGCTCCGAATCCTTGTCGAAAACTCAGACCATTTCGCGTCAACCGTGGGCGAAGAAAGGGCTAAAAGTTTTGCCAGCTTGGTGAAGCAAGAAGCAGCGGCCCCGAGCGGCGATGATTCTTCGCCCGAAAATTTAGAATCAACGACCGAAACGACAGCAGTCACGGCGCCCGTACGAGGTTGGCGACTGAGTAAAACGACTGCCACCAATTATCGAGGTCTAGCTCCCTGGAACCAGACGATTGATTTCGAATTCTCAGAAGAAACGATCTTGATTTATGGCCCAAATGGATCTGGGAAAAGTAGCCTGCTTGGCGCCGTGGTTTGGACGTTAACAGGCCAAGCACCGGTCGATAGCGATACGCAGGAAGACAAATTTAAGGTCCATAGACCTACTGAGGAAACAAGCTTGGGGCCCTCGATTGGTGAATGGCCGAGGCACTGCACCCTCCCGCCCGCTGACATTTCGTCGGAGCAACCGACTTGTACAGTGACGGTGCAGTTATCACGCGGTGCGGAGGATGACTATCTATTCATCCGGCGCAGCGATGTTGACGGCCTTCAAGTTTCGCGGGATGGCGCCTCATGGGAGATTACGGAGGACCTGACCGGCTACGGCATAACACCCCTCGACCTTCAGTTGTCTCTTGCGGCTCCAAGTATGTTCGGAAGACGCACGCTCGACCAGGCACAGGACACCTCGGATGTCTTGAGGTTGCTCTTAGGACTCGATGACCTTGCGGCTCTTGGAAAGCTCGCCGGCGATATCAGCGGAAACTGTACGAGGAGAAAGAACAAGCTCATTTCTGAGGCGAACGGTATCACTGGGGATATTCGGCAGGCTGCGGTCCGTTTGGAGGAAGGTATGCCAGAGGGGAGTGCAGAAAAAGGCGTCTTTGGCCAACTTCTGGCGACTGAAATTCTTGTCGATGATGTCAAGTCATGCGGGGAAGTATTGAACGGCCTCTTGGCTAACATACTCACGGAAATTGCTTCTGCTGTGGGGTTCGGCGCCGAACACGATGAGGAGCCGCCAACCGGGTTGCACCAGCGCCGGGCGTTGGGAAACAAATCGTCGAGCACGGCGGTGGATGCCGGAAAAGTTCGCCTACTGGGCAGTGCTGTCACATGGACAACAGCACCGGGCGAGTCCACTGCCATTAACCACAAATAGCCTTGCCTTCTGATCGCGACATATACTTCTGTGCCAAATTGCTGATCGACCGCTTTGGTGAAGACGGTGCGCTCGATCATTGCGACGCTTGAAGACGAAGAGGATGGTGTGATCGTTTGGAAGGCTATCAAGATCGCGGTCGGGCACTTGTTAGCTCGTACTACGTTTCATCTGCTTCGTAGCTGACTGGCCTGTCTGTCCGCCAGAGCAGCTTTACCGGACGGTCACCAATGAAGCATGGTTAGAAATGGCCGGGGGGCATATGGAGGAGAAGGTTAGCGCTGTCGGTGGGAGTGATCCTTCATCACCCATTCATGGGTGGAATCAACCTGATCACCCTCATCTAAGACGCCAAAAGGGTATTCAGCTAACAATTGCTGCGTGGGCTGTCGAAATCATCGCGGCAGCCATAGGGTTGTTCATCGCCATTGCAACGGCGCTCTCGACGCATGAAGAGATCATTTCAACCGGCGGATCGGGAGCCAGCGCAGCTGATTGGATGACCATATTTATCGGTGCCCTACCATTCTTGATGGTAGCCATTGTCGAACTGACTAAAATCCCGCTAGCGAACGCGTTTTACTTCTCACAGAGCTTAGCGTGGAAATTCATTTTCATGGCGGCGCTAGCGTTGCTGATTTTCATTACGTTCGAAACGATGCTTAACGGGTTTCAACGGAATTTTGAAAGCCGTGTGTTTCTGATTACAGAGTTAAAAACCGACCTCGTGAATAAAATAGCCAATCTGCGGCAAGCCCGCTCTGAAACTGATAGGCTCAAAAGCACCACGCCAGAGAGTGTTCAAGATGAGCTTGAACGCACCCAAAGTGAAATTAGGAAGAATCGTGCAGCCGAACTGGAAGGCCTGGATAAGCAGCGGGCAGATATTCTGGCAGGCTCCACGCCAGGGAACCTTTCCGCGCATTCAAATGAAAAAGAACGGCTCGAACGCCAGCTGAAAGAGCTTCGTTCGGCGGAGCAAAAAGAAATTGAGGATACGCGGGCCAAGGCCGCTAGCGACTCAGCGGCTTTGAATAGCCGCCTCCAATCAGAGAAAGATCAAATTGGCGCGCGCCTATCCCAACTGGATAATCAAATCGCGTCACTAAACACCCAACTGAAGCAGGAGTTGGAAAGCTGTCTTTTATGCGGAGACATCCGAACGCGGTACGCCAAGCTACTAGGGGATGCCGCTGACGAACGGAACAAACTTGTCAGTCAACGAGATAAACTCACTGGCGCGTCGGCCGGTGCTGATCTGAGGGAGGGGCTAGCAAGCGCGATTAGCAACATTCGAGACTCTTACGCAAAACGTCTGAATGATGTTGAAACCCGTATCAGGAGCATCACAGATCAAATCGACAGTCGTCTGCGTAGAAGCTCATCGGAGGTTAGGCCCATCATCGCAGCAATTGACGAACGCCGAAAAGAAGCGACCGAAAGGCATAAAGAACAGCTTCAGCAAGCCCAGGAACGATTTAAGACTCAGATGGCTGAAATTGAAACACGCCAATCGCGTGTGCAGGGCATTGAGGCTGATATCTCGGCCATTGAGATTGAGCGCAATCAAATTCGCAATCGGATCAACATTAAAGCCAAGGACAATCAAATCTATCAGATTGCGGCCCTTTGGTATGGACACGAAGCACCTGCCGACGTGACGAAGGATCAAATCAAGATTGTGTCTCTAGTTTGGTTTGGGTCCCTTTCATTGATTGTCGCTATCACTGGCACCGTACTCGCTTTCGCTGGATTAGTGGTCCAGTACCACGAGCGCCGTCCACGTACCACGCTTGGCGATATCATTGCGCCTTTTGCCCGGCTCACTCGTTCTATCCAGAAGCTTGTTGCGGATATGCGGAGACGGGTTCGAGAACCAAAGATTAAAATTGTTACTAGGACAGTTGAGGTTCCCAGAGAGGTTATCCGAGAAGTGCCAGTAGACAAGATCGTCTTTAAAGAAATTCCGAAAGAGGTCATAAAAAAGGAGCTTGTGTATGTCCCGTTGTTCACAAGCGACCCAGAACTTCTAAACGTGGATTTCTCTGCAAGCGTTAAAGCTAAGGGCGCTGCAGAATGACCGTCAAAAGTTATGACTAGTGGGATAAATGATCCGGGTGACATGAAGGCTGAATACGTTGCGCATGACTATTCAGCGATCAATTCTCATGTGAATGGCTTATCACGTTTGATTGACGCAAAGCTTGCTGAGCGTAAGTCGTCACTCTTCTCTGTATACGCGATTTATGGTTCTGGGTTTGTTGTGGCTCTAGGTTTAGCCACCCTTTTGGCTACTTGGGGTATCTCACTGCTTCGCGATCCAAAAATTGTCACCGCTGAGAAGATCGTAGAAAAGCAGGTAGCATTCAAACCGATTATCAACGTCACATTACCTGACGAAGTAGACAAAGTTCGTGGTACAGCAGCACAACGGATGACCGTGTTGCAGGACGGCCTCGGTACAGCCAAATCGGTGTTTAATTTCGTGATCTTTCGAGACATCTTGTTTAAGCAAGACGGTTTTTCTTCTGTTGTCATTGGGATGCGGTTTAAAGATCAAGATTCATCTTCGCCCGATAGCCAATGGTGTTATATCGAGCGTGGTGATTTTCTTGCAGAACGATCAACTGACCATGTGAGCTTGGCCTCGAAGGCAAACGGCACTGTATCCTATACTCAGTTGACCAATGCTCACGCATCCAAACTGAAAACAACGCTTTCGGTATTGAAAAAAGCCCAGGGGTTATGTGTCTTCAAATGATTGGCTAGAAATTGTCGTAAGCCGATTGAGTTTGGAAGACGTACAGGCTGAGACCGGAAGAGAGACGGTTAACCGCATTCAAGGCTGGTCTCCGTCCGATGAACCTAAGGTAAGGGTATCCGGGGGGTAATCGCGGTCAATCTTCGGCCCGCGCCGTTCGCAAGCAATCCGCCATATCAGCGCAATGATCCTTGGGCCGATGATTAGGTAACAGCTACGCGGCGTTCCTCGTATGTCTCGATGGGATTTGCGCTGCAACGTATTCACGAGACAACGCCTTAAGGCGGTCAAACCTAAATGAGTTCGCAACAATGGTTAGTTGACTCTCGATCATATTCGACGTTCGCCAGTCTTATCTGCCAATTTCACAAGCCCTTGGCGCGGTTTAGAATAATCTTCTATTGTTGAGGCGGGGAAGAAATTTTAAGAAACCGATTGTGCTCTAGAGGAAGGCCGCTTGAACCTAATCTAACGACAGGGGTTATCATAAGTGCGTTCAGAAGTGGTGTTCCGAGACGGAACGCGGTCCTGGCATATCTTAGGTCAGGACAGCGGTAAACCGCCTGATCTGGTTGATTCGAACCAGGTGGTTGTACGCGCGGGCAATGAAGCGGTGCTCATTGACCCCGGTGGCGTAGAAATTTTCCCAGCCGTGTTCGATGCTGTCGAACGCGAAGTGCCGCTTGCCGATATCAAGCATGTCATCCTGACCCACGAGGATCCGGACGCGGGTTCGTCTCTGCCGTTGTGGCGCGAAGTCTGCGTCGACGAACTTAAGGTCCACGTCCCCTGGCTGTGGCTTGGTTGCGTCACTCACTATGACCGGGAAGCAGACTTCGTCGCCGTGCCCGATGAGGGTATGGAAGTTCGCTTCGGAGATGGCGGGCGGTTGCACCTGATTCCTGCTCACTACCTGCATTCGCCGGGTAATTTCTCTGTCTTCGACCCGGTCGCCAAGGTTTTGTTCTCGGGCGACATTGGTGGAGCCCTGGTGCCGCCGGATGACCGCGACGGGTTCACTGTGCGGGATTTCGACCGGCATGTGCAGTATCTGACCGGGTTCCATCAACGCTGGATGGGCTCGCCAGCTGCGCGTGACGACTGGATACGTCGTGTGCGCGAAGCCGGGCCCGAAATCATCGTGCCGCAGCGCGGCCTGATTTTCACCGGACCTGATGTGGATCGCTTTCTCAATTGGTTCGAGACGCTTGAAATTGGCACCGCTGTGCGTGGCGGCACACCGCAACGGGTCGGCCATTCGGCGGCATCCTCGGCAGCGGATACCCCTGCAGCATCGACGCCGGAGCCCACGGTTGCACTCAAGCCGGAAGCCAAACCGATCGAATCGCCGATCTTCGGTGCGGGTAAGCCGCTGCTCCGTGCGCTGAAGGATGGCGGGCGTCAGTTCCGCCTGATCACCCGCAGCGATTTCGACGGGCTGGTTTGTGCCGTGCTTCTGGAAGAGCTGGAACTGATCGACGACATCCTGTTCGTTCACCCCCGCCAAATGCAATACGGCGAGGTCGATCTCAACGACAACGACGTATCCACCAACGTGCCGTTTGACGAACGCGTGTATCTTGCCTTCGATCATCATCTGAGCGAGATGGAACGCGTCGGCGGCCAGAAGGATAATCACGTGATCGATCCGACGGCACCGTCGGCGGCGCGCGTGGTCTACAATTACTTCGGTGGCGAAGAAGGCTTCCCCTATGTCTCGGGCGAGCTAATGGACGCCGTCGATCAGGCGGACTCGGCCCAGTACGAAATGGAAGACGTACTCCACCCCGAAGGTTGGGCATTGTTGAACTTCATTATGGACCCGCGCACGGGCTTGGGCCGGTTTCGCGGGTTCCGGGTTCCCAATTACGAACTGATGATGGGCCTGATTGAGGATTGTCGGAACCATACCATCGAAGAAGTTCTCGAACTGCCCGACGTCAAGGAACGCATCGACCTATACAATGAACACCGCCCATTGTTCGAAGAACAGCTCCGCCGTTGCACCAAGATGCACGATAAACTTGCTGTCATCGATATGCGTAAAGAGACTGAGATTTATTGCGGGAACCGCTTTCTAATCTATGCGCTCTTCCCTGAATGCAACATTTCCATGCATGTGGTCATGGGCAAGCAGGACAAGAACACTGTCTTTGCCGTGGGTAAGTCCATCTTCGACCGGTCGTCGCCGGTCAATGTGGGCGAGCTAATGCTGCGGTTTGGCGGTGGCGGTCACCGTGCTGCCGGCACATGCCAAGCGGATAACGCGATTGCTGAAGAAACGATGTCTGAGTTAATCCATCGAATAACAACCGCTACGTAGTGTGGGTTGGAGGCCCATAGGAATGAGCATCTATGATGTTCCATACCGGTGGGCCATGCTGATAACTCCCCATGAAAGGCTGCCGCTTCGGCAGCAAAAACATACCTATTGGTGGCGGATGCGGCGTTGCCGAGGGCTTGGCTATCTTGGGAGGCCTAAGTCAAGCAGAGGCTCGTGGTATGCAAAAGTTGTTTTAAATGATGGTTTAGATTTTATACGCAAAATCGGTGAAGCAGACGACGACAAAAAGGCCGACGGAATCAGCATCCTGAATTTTGACCAAGCCGTTGCAAGGGCAGAGGAGTTTTTTGTGCAGCACATAGAAGATGCTGCGCCAGATCGTTCTATGCATGAATACGATGAAGTTTACCCTGAGGTGCCGCCAGCCCCACCCTACACTGTAGGGAATGCCGCCAAAGATTATATGGAATGGTATAAGGTCCACAGGCGAGGCATTTATAGCGTTTACGGCCAACTTCGGCGACATGTCGTCGAAAAGCTTGGCAACATCCCTCTTGAAAGCCTTAGACCGGCCATCATTGAGGAATGGCAAAAATCACTTATCAAGACGCCACCTATAGTCGGATATAGCCGATTTACAGGGCGAGTTTACGGGACTTCCCCCGTCGACCCAGAAGGGCTTCGGAAGCGGAAGAACTCAGCCAACCGCTACCTTACGTTTTTCAAGGCGCTTTTGAACCGAGCCTATAAACATGGGCATGTTAAATCCGACTGGGCTTGGAGAAACATCCGCCCATACAAGAATGTCATGCACACAAATGATGTGCGTTATCTAACCCAGGAAGAGGTCGTCGCCATTTTAAAAGCGTCGCGTGAAGATGCCCGGAAGTTCTTTTCCGGGGGTCTGCTGACGGGGTGTCGTATTGGTGACCTAATAGGTATGCGCGTTTCGGATTTTCATCCAAAAGTTAAACGCATTTCATTGGTCGCGGGTAAAAACCAGCGGCGGTATCACATTCCGCTTTCGAAGGAAGGGTTCCAATTTTTCGAAGAACACACGCGTGGACGTGACAAGAAGGATTGGATGTTTATCCGAGAAGGCAATGTGCAATGGAGTTATTACCAAGTCCGAACCCGCTTCCTTGAGGCGGTAAATCAGGCTGAGATCTATCCCAAACCAACCCCGCATTCTCTACGTCATACTTACGCGACGCGGGCAGTTATGGCGGGAATCCCGTTACGGGTGGTTGCTGAGCTTTTAGGGCACTCAAACATGACCATGGTTGAAATCTTTTACCTGCATTTGACGCCTGACTACGTTGACCGCGAAGTCGAAGACAGGATGCCGGACATTCTACAATGACCGTGTGAACACAGACTTCCAATATCCCGAAATCCTACGTTACGTAACACGCCGGATTCGATGTGGTTTCATACGTATACGTAACGTAACGCTCTTACGTAACGTAATACCCTGACCTTCTAGCCGGAGCCGGATCAATTTATGGGTGCTGCCGCGTGACCATTTGCGAGCGCATTACGTTATAGGAATTGATCATTCATCCGGTCGAGGCAGATTTCATAGATATTGGCTTTAGCTAAAGGGGCTGCCTCACGATTCGGGTCGGTTCCGGGCCGTCTGCCGGTCCAAGTTCCCTTTAGCTAAAGGGAAAAGCGACAACCGCTCTAAATTCTGGACGATGTATCACGTAATGCGCCGGATTCGGGCCGGGGCGACGATGGTACGTACGACCTTCTCCCTACGTAACGTAACGCACCATCGCATTCGGCCCACGACCGGCGGAACTTCAATGCGTTCCCTTTAGCTAAAGGGAACATGACGTAACAGAGCTCGGGATCGCCTTTAGGCCATGACGACGGACGCCAGCCAAGACCCAGAACATAACGTAACGGGAGACATCCCGCCCCGGCGCTACCTCACGCGCGATGAGGCGTCTGCGTGGCTAGGCATCTCTGCCGATACGTTTTCCGGTCTCGGCATCCGTTACGTGGACCTGGGGCCCCGGTGCAGGCGCTGGGACATTGTGGACATCGTCGCCTTTGCCGACGACAATAAGCGGTGCGACAGCGCCCGAACCTCAGACCAGAGGAGACGGCAATCATGCGTATCTACAAACGCAACAACTCGCCCCATTGGTGGGCAACCTGGAACGACCAGAACGGTCGACGGCACCGCCGAAGCACTCGGACTACGGATAAGAAGTTAGCTGAGGCAACGGCGGCAAAGTGGATGCAGGAGCAATTCATGGAAGCGCAATTCGGTATCGTGCCTGAAGCGCCTTTCGTCGATGCGCTTCTACGCTATGGCGAAGAGAAGAAGCGGGAGAACCCGCGCAGCTACGAGGCGGTTACGCGGTATCTGCTTCAACGCTTTCTCGATCACTTTGGCAACCCTTTGCTGAGTGAACTGACGCCGAGGGTATTGCAGCAATACGCGGACCTGAGGCGGAAGAGGATTAAGGAAGCAACCTTGCATCGGGAACTGGCAGTTTTGCAGGCGATCCTCAACAAGGCTAAGCGGGAAGGGTATGTGGACAAGGTTCCGTCCTTTCCCAAGGTCAAACTTCCGAAAGGGCGATGCCGATGGCTGACCCTTGAGGAAGAGGCTCGCTTGATGGCGGAAGCGCCCGATCACCTGAAGGCGATCATTGCTTTCGCCATCGATACCGGTGGCAGACGGGGCGAAATCCTTTCCCTTGATTGGCGTCACGTGGACTTGGTCGGCAATCGCGTCCTGTTCACGGAAACCAAGAACGGAGAGGATCGGTCAATCCGTCTGACGGACCGTGCCCGCCGTGTTTTGGTAAGCCTTCAATCGAAGAGGCCTGACGCCAATCCACAGGGCCCGGTGTTCACGTTCCGGGGCAAAGGGATGTCGGAGGTGTCGACGGCCTTTAACCGGGCGCGGCAGCGGGCCGGACTAGAAGATGTCCGCTTCCACGATCTTCGCCATACTTTCGCGTCTCGGCTCGTCCAGAACGGCGTGCCGCTTTACGAAGTCATGCAACTGACCGGGCATAAGTCGCTCGTGATGGTGCAGCGTTACGCCCATCTGGCACCTGAGTTTCAGGAACGGGCAATCGGCGCGCTCAACGCCTTTAGCCGGAACGCACCGAGTACGATCGGGCACATTTTGGGCACACTGGCGGACGAGTCAGGGTGCGGTGTAACTCCGGCAAACGAAAACCCCTTGGCAAGCCAAGGGGTTGGAATGGTGGAGCCGGACGGAATCGAACCGACGACCTCTACAATGCCATTGTAGCGCTCTCCCAACTGAGCTACGGCCCCACAGGGGTCCCGCGGGCAATCCGCCGTGCGGGAAAATCTTGGGATACCCGGTCACCTGCCGGGACCCGGAAAATACGTTCCCCGGGTGCCCCGGTCAACCGGGACGCGGAACATAAAGACGGTTGGGATCGGAAGGCAAGGGGAAAATGACCAATGCCCGTGAATTCAGGGCGAATTTTCCCGCAAGGACCTATTCCTTGACGTCGTCACCCGGTTCGATGTGTTCGCGCACCTCGTCCAGGTCGTCGTCGTCTTCGCCCAGATCGGCCGTATCTTCCATCAGGTCGTCGTCTTCATCGTCCTCGATGGAATCATCGGCGTCATCGACGTCAACGTCGTCGTCCTCGACCTCGGGCAGAACCGCATCGAGATCCTCTTCGTCGTCCTCGACCGCGGCCTTGACCTCTTTCGGTTTGGCTTCGGCCTTGGCGGCCGGCTTCGGCGCCGCACCGCGTTTCGGCCGGAACGCCTGCAACGGATCGTTCTCGGTTCCGCACGACGGACAGACCGCCGGTTCGCGTTTCATGTCGTAGAATTTATTGCCGCAACTTGTGCAGCTAACCTTGCGGCCCCATTCGGGTTTAGCCACGGGCTGCCTCCCGCTTTCTAAAGTTGTCCTGATGCCCCCCAAGGGCGATGGTTTCTTTGCGTTTCTCTTGGGTGCCCAATGCCATGAACGCCGCGCCCTGTCAAAAGCAAAATGCGGTTGATTTATCATTCCCGGGATGATTGGCGCCCGAGGCCCCTGTATGCTAGAGAGCCGGGTCGGCGAAACGCTGGCCATCGACTGTTTTTTCCGCAAGGAGACCCCGCACCCGTGAGCGTTCCCAGCTCTTCCAAAACACCGCTACAGGCGGGGGCCGCCGGCGCATTGAAAGGTGCCGTCCGCGTGCCTGGCGACAAGTCCATTTCCCATCGGTCCCTGATGCTGGGCGCCCTGGCCGTGGGCGAGACCCGGGTCACCGGATTGCTCGAGGGCGAGGACGTTCTGGCCACGGCGGCGGCGGTGAACGCCATGGGCGCCCGGGCGGAACGCACCGGCGATCAGGCTTGGCGCGTGATCGGCTGCGGCGTCGGCGGTCTGGCCGAGCCGGAAAACGTGATCGACATGGGCAATGCGGGGACCGGCGCGCGCCTGATGATGGGGGTCGTCGCCGGCCATGACATGACCGTGACCTTCACGGGCGACGCGTCCCTGTGCCGCCGGCCCATGGGCCGGGTGACCGGCCCGCTGGAACGCATGGGCGCGCGCTTCACCGGGCGCGAGGGCGGATTGCTGCCCATGACCGTGCGGGGGGCGGCCGAACCCCTGCCGATCGAATACGAATTGCCGGTCGCATCGGCCCAGGTCAAATCGGCGATCCTGCTGGCCGGTCTCAACGCGCCCGGCGTAACCACGGTGATCGAGCCGCAGCCGACCCGCGACCATACGGAAAACATGCTGCGCTGGCTCGGTGCCCATGTGGAGGTCCAGGAAACCAACGACGGCGGACGCCGCATCTCGTTGGTCGGCCGGCCCGAACTGGTTGCGCGCGATGTGTCGGTTCCCGCCGATATATCCTCGGCCGCCTTTCCCCTGGTGGCGGCGCTGCTGGTGCCGGGCTCCGAGGTCACCTTGCAGGACGTGGGCCTGAACCCGCTGCGGGCGGGCTTGTTGACCACATTGCAGGAAATGGGCGCCGACATCACGATCACCAACACGCGCGAGGAAGCGGGCGAACCCGTGGCCGATCTGATCGCCCGCGCGGGCAAGCTGAACGGCATCACCGTGCCGGCGGTGCGCGCGCCGTCGATGATCGATGAATATCCCGTCCTTGCCGTGGCCGCGGCCCTGGCCGAAGGCGAAACGCGGATGGAAGGGTTGGAGGAACTGCGGGTCAAGGAAAGCGACCGTCTGGCCGCCGTGGCGCGGGGGCTTGCGGCCGCCGGCATCACGGTCGAAGAAGGCGACGATTATCTGGTCGTCCAGGGCTTGGGCGGTTCCGCGCCCCGCGGCGGATGCACGGTCGAGGTCGATCTTGATCACCGCATCGCCATGGCCTTCCTGGTGCTGGGACTGGTTGCGGAACAGCCCGTCACCATCGACGACGGCGATGCCATGGCGACCAGTTTCCCGGGATTTGCCGATATGATGAACGGCCTCGGCGCCGACATTAAACCGGGCGCCGGCAGTGATTAACGGGGTGTGGGAACTGATAAGGGACGGGGGCATGATCATCGCTATCGACGGACCGGCCGCGGCGGGCAAGGGCACGCTGGCCCGCCGGATCGCGGACCGGTTGAATTTGGCCTATCTGGATACGGGATTGCTGTACCGGGCCACGGGCAAGCGCGTGCTGGAAGCGGGCGCCGATCCCGAAGACGCTGAAGCCGCCGAAGCCCAGGCCCGGGCGCTTGAGCCCCGGGACCTGGAACGCCCCGATCTGCGCACGGAAACCGTCGGCCAGGCCGCGTCCAAGGTTTCCGCCGTGCCCGGCGTGCGGGCGGCCCTGCTGGACTTTCAGCGGACCTTTGCGGCGACCCCGCCGGAGGGCTTCAAGGGCGCCGTTTTGGACGGCCGCGACATCGGGACGGTGGTCTGTCCGGACGCCGACGTGAAATTGTTCGTCACGGCCTCCGACGAGGTCCGTGCCGCCCGGCGTCACAAAGAGTTGCAGGAAAAAGACCCGGACGTTATATATGCGCGCGTTCTCGAAGAGATGCGCGAGCGGGACGCCCGGGATAGATCCAGGGCCGTCGCGCCGCTGGAGCCGGCCGAAGACGCGATCCTACTTGATACAAGTGACCAGAATGCCGATGAGGTATTCGAAAAGGCCCTTGATATCATTAAAGAAAAGTAGGTTCGCCTGGGCCTTTGCCGGTCCCGACCATCGCCTATTTCGAGATTAAACACCCGCCCGCCACCGCCGTTATAAGGCGGGGCGATGCGGGATTTTGTGTAACCCAAGACCGTCGGAACCAACCGGCCGGCCAGATAAAATCGAAAGGTTCGAAACTTATGGCCACTACCGATGCCGCTGCTGCGGCCCCCGAATCCACAGAAGATTTTGAAGCACTGCTCAATGAATCCCTCGGCGACGACGAGGGCTTCGAAGGACGCGTCCTGCGCGGTGTCGTCGTCAATGTCGACGGCGACCACGCGATTGTCGACGTGGGCCTGAAGTCCGAAGGCCGTGTGCCTTTGAAGGAATTCATGAGCCCCGGCAGCGATGAAACGCTGAAAGCCGGCGACGAAGTCGACGTCTATGTCGAACGCTATGAAGACCGTGACGGTCTGGTCCGTCTGTCGCGCGAAAAAGCGCGCCGCGAAGAAGCCTGGGTCGGCCTGGAAAAGGCCTTCGAAAAGGGCGAACGCGTCAACGGCGTGATCTTCGGCCGCGTCAAGGGCGGCTTCATCGTCGACCTGGACGGCGCCGTTGCCTTCCTGCCCGGCAGCCAAGTCGATATCCGCCCGGTGCGCGACGTACAGCCCGTGATGGGCATGCCGCAACCGTTCCAGATTTTGAAGATGGACCCCCAGCGCAACAACATCGTGGTCTCGCGCCGCGCCGTGCTGGAAGAAACCCGCACCGAAGCCCGTTCCGAACTGATTTCCTCGCTGCAGGAAGGCCAGGTTCTGGACGGCGTGGTCAAGAACATCACCGATTACGGCGCGTTCGTCGACCTGGGTGGTGTGGACGGTCTGCTGCACGTCACCGACATCGCCTGGAAGCGCATCAACCATCCGTCCGAAGCGCTGTCCATCGGCGAAACGGTCAAGGTTCAGATCATCCGCTTCAACGCCGAAACGCAGCGTATCTCGCTCGGCATGAAGCAGCTTGAAGCCGATCCCTGGGACGGTGTCGCGGCCAAATATCCGGTCGGCACCAAGTTCACGGGCCGGGTCACCAACATCACCGATTACGGCGCCTTCGTGGAACTGGAAGCCGGTGTCGAAGGCCTGGTCCACGTCTCGGAAATGTCCTGGACCAAGAAGAACGTCCATCCGGGC
>JAVJOU010000027.1:0-135491 GCA_040216635.1 Rhodospirillales bacterium
GGCGGCGGCGGTCGAACAGCAGGGCGTGGCGACGCAGGAAATCGCCCGCAATGTGGAACAGGCCGCAGCCGGCACACAAGAGGTGTCGTCGAACATCATCCAGGTGACGGATGTGGCCGGTCAGTCGGGCGAGGCGGCGACCCAGCAATTGGAAGCGGCGCAGCAGGTCAAATCAGGCATCGACCATATGAACGAGCGCCTGCAGCAGATCATCCACGAAAGCCAGGACCCGGAATGGGCCAAACGGCACGCCATGGGGCAGCAGGTCTCGGTCACGGTCGGCGGCGTGGCCAAGGAAACCACGCTGCACAGCCTGTCCAAGGGCGGTGGTGTGGTGCTCGACCGGGGGATCGATATCGCCCAGGGCGAGGCATTCGAAATCGACCTGCCGGAACTGGGCATGGTGTCGGCGGTGCTGATCGCCAAGACCGACGATCACACGCATGCGCGGCTCGAACTGACGGACGATCAGACCAATAAGTTCCGCGACTACGTCGATGCGATGGCATAGTCCCGTCGGGCACGGCCGCGTTATCTAAGGCCGTCGTTCCGCGTGATGTTGCGGCATGCTTCGGCCGATGCCGAAGCATTCGGGCGGGATTGGCCTTGCGCCGGGGGAAGAGCCAGCGTTTGATGGCCGGGTGACCTGCCGCGCACCCGCGGCGACTTGATCCGGAGCCCGCCATATCTTCGCCCGATACCCTGCCCTCGCCCCTGCGCATCGTCTTGATGACGGCGCTGGCCATTTCGGCCTTCGCCGCCAATTCGATCATCTGCCGGGCGGCCCTGGGCCCGGGCCTGATCGACCCCGCGACCTTCACGACCGTGCGTCTGGTGTCGGCGGCCGTGGTGCTGGCCGTGGTGGTCTTCGTGCGCCGCCGGCATCTGCCGCAGTTGCCGTCCGGGGACTGGCGGGCGGCGGTGGCATTGTTTGTCTACGCCGTGTTCTTTTCCTTCGGCTATGTCCTGCTGTCGACCGGCACGGGGGCGCTGATCCTGTTCGGCTCGGTCCAGCTCACCATGTTCGCCTGGGCTTTTTACGAAGGAGAACGGTTTTCAATCCTCGCCTGGGGCGGACTGTTTCTGGCGGCGGGCGGCCTCGTGTGGCTGGTCCTGCCGGGCCTGGAAGCGCCCGATCCCTTAGGCGCGCTGCTTCACACCATCTCGGGTGCCGCCTGGGGCGTGTTCTCTTTGCTGATCCGAGGCGCCAAGCATCCCGTTGAATCCAACGCCGCCAATTTCCTGGTCTGCGTACCGCTGGCGCTGATCGTCAGTGCCCTGTTCTGGGCGGACATGGATGCCAGCCATCTGGGCCTGGCGCTGGCGATCCTGTCCGGCGGACTGGCATCCGGCTGCGGTTATGTCATCTGGTATTGGGTGCTGCGCTATCTGCCGGCGGCCCGGGCCTCGGCGGCGCAATTGTCGGCCCCGGCCGTGGCGGCGCTCGGCGGGGTGGTCCTGCTGGGCGAGGATCTGACGCTCCGCCTGATCGTGGCCTCCGCCGCCATGCTGGGCGGCGTCGCCATCGTGCTGATGCAGAAGGCGAAGGCCACGCGGTTGGAGTAAATATCCATCGCCGTCACCCCCGCGAAGGCGGGGGCCGGGTCCGATCGATTTCTGGATTCCCGCTTTCGCGGGAATGACGGACCACGGGATTAGCGCGTCAGCTTCTTATACTTGATGCGGTGGGGCTCGAGCGCCGCGTCGCCCAGGCGGCGCTTCTTGTCTTCTTCGTAGGCTTCGTAGTTGCCTTCGAACCAGACCACCTGGCTGTCGCCTTCGAACGCGATGATGTGGGTCGCCAGCCGGTCTAGGAACCAGCGGTCGTGCGAGGTGATCAGCACGCAGCCGGCGAAATCGCCGAGTGATTCTTCGAGCGCGCGCAGCGTGTCCACGTCCAAGTCATTGGTCGGTTCATCCAGCAGCAGCACGTTGGCGCCGGACAGCAGCATCTTGGCCAGGTGCACGCGGTTGCGTTCCCCGCCGGAAAGCTGGCCGACCTTTTTCTGCTGGTCGCCGCCCTTGAAGTTGAACTGCGCCACATAGGCACGGGACTGCATGGCCCGCTTGCCCAGTTCGATCTCGTCGTTGCCGCCGGAAATTTCCTCCCACACGGTTTTGTCGTCGCCCAATGTGTCGCGGCTTTGGTCGACATAGCCGAGCACGACCGTATCGCCCACGCGCACGGTGCCGTCGTCGGGTTTTTCCTGATCGGTGATCATGCGGAACAGGGTCGTCTTGCCGGCCCCGTTGGCGCCGACGATGCCGACAATGGCGCCCGGCGGAATCTTGGCGGACAGGTCTTCGACCAACAGCCGGTCTTCGAAGCCTTTCTTCAGGTGATCGAATTCGATCACCAGATCGCCCAGGCGCGGGGCCGGTGGAATGATGATCGAGGCCGTGCCCATGACCTTTTCCTCGGACTGGGCGACCAGATCTTCATAGCGGGCGATACGCGCCTTGGATTTATCCTGTCGCGCGCGGGGCGACTGTCTGATCCATTCCAGTTCCTGTTTCAGGGTGCGCTGACGGGCCGATTCCTCGCGCTCTTCCTGCATCAGGCGCTTCTGCTTCTGTTCCAGCCAGCTGGAATAGTTGCCTTCGTAGGGGATGCCCTGGCCGCGATCGAGTTCCAGAATCCAGCCGGTCACGTTGTCCAGGAAATAGCGGTCGTGGGTCACGATCATGACCGTGCCGTCGTAATCGGCAAGGAACCGTTCCAGCCAGGCCACGCTTTCCGCGTCCAGATGGTTGGTCGGTTCATCCAGCAGCAGGATTTCCGGCTTCTGCAACAACAGGCGGCACAGTGCCACGCGGCGGCGCTCACCGCCCGACAGCTTGGTCACGTCCGCATTGCCCGGCGGGCAGCGCAGCGCGTCCATGGCGATCTCGATGGTGCGTTCCAGCTCCCAGCCGTTGACGGCGTCGATCTTTTCCTGCATCTCGCCCTGTTCGGCCAGCAACGTGTTCATTTCATCGTCGTCCATGGGCTCGGCGAACTTGGCGGAAAGCTCGTTGAAGCGGTCGACCAGGTCCTTGACCTCGCCCAGGCCGGACATGACATTTTCCTCGACCGTCAGCTTGGGGTCGAGGTGGGGCTCCTGCTCCAGATAACCCACGCGGGCGCCTTCGGCGGCCCAGGCTTCGCCGGAATAATCCGTGTCCTTGCCCGCCATGATCTTCAGCAGGGTCGATTTACCGGCCCCGTTAACGCCCAGCACGCCGATCTTGGCGGTCGGCAGGAACGACAGGGTCAGACCCTTGAGGATCTCGCGTCCGCCGGGAAATACCTTGCGGACGTCTTTCATCACGTAGGAATACTGATAGCTGGCCATTTTATGAGGGTTCCGCTGGTCGGAGAGACGTTCTTGGCGCGCTGTTTAGCGGATCGCACGGGGTCTGACAACTGGACTCCGGCGCACGGGGGGTTGCCGTAATATTACGGGGCCCGGATCGGCCCCCGGGCGTGGTATGTTTCGGGGCGGAACACAGGCGGGAGGCACCGTTCCCATGGACCGGTTTTCGATCATCCGCGGCATGCGCATCCGGCAGCTGGCGATTTGTGCGCTTGGCCTGTGCGGAGTTGCGGCGCTGGCGGTTCTGGCCATGGTGGCCTGGGCGTTATCGGACGGCGTCGTGATCGACGCGATGCGGGTGGCCGGGCCGGGCGCGCTTGCCCTGATCCTGATATTCGCCGTGGTCTGGGCCGTGTTGGATATCCTGCTGCGGGCCCGCGAATTCGATAAGAACACCCTGCCCGCCCGCCCGGAATTTTACGATTTCGACCGCTTGAACCCGCCCATGCATGTGGAAGAACTGGGCGGTGCGGCGTTGAAGGATCTGACCTTCGTGGTGTTCGACACGGAAACCACGGGCCTGAAGCCGTCGGACGGCGACGAGATCATTTCCATCGCGGGCGTGCGCGTCGCCGCCGGGCGTATCGGCGAAGACCGGGCCTTCACCCAACTGGTCAATCCGGGGATGGGGATTCCCAAGGCCTCGATCCGCTTTCACGGCCTCACCGACGACAGGGTCGCGGCGGCACCCCCCATCACGGAGGTTCTGCCCGCGTTCAAGGATTTCGTGGGCGAAGCCGTGCTGGTCGCCCATAACGCGGCCTTCGACATGCGGTTTTTGAAGGTGAAGGAAGATGCGGCGGGCGTGCGGTTCGACAACCTGGTGTTGGACACCCTGCTGCTTTCCGTGTTCCTGGACGCGGAAAACCGGGACCATTCCCTGGACGCCATCGCCGACCGCTTGGATATCGAGGTCGAGGGCCGCCACACGGCATTGGGCGACAGCATCGTCACCGCCCGGGTGTTCCTGCGCATGTTGGACATGCTGGAAGCGCGCGGCATCACCACCCTGCGCCAGGCAATCGACGCCTCGATCAAGATGGAACATGTGCGGGAGATGCAGAAGCAGTTCTAAGCAGAGCAGCCCATTCGGGGTTGGGAGGGGTGGCCGAATGGGCGTCTTGGCGGATGCCGCCGTAGGACTGCTCTGCTCACTTCTAAAGGCTCTCCACGTACTCCGCCAACTCCCGCCGCATCGCCGCATCCGGCATCGGTCCCCGGGCCGCGCCCATGTTTTCCCGCATATGATCGACGCGGCTTGTCGCCGGGATGGCGCAGGTCACGGCCGGGTGGGAGACGATGAATTTCAGCAACACCTGGGGCCAGGAGCCAGCGCCGATCTCGGCGGCGAAAGGCGGCAGGGGGCGGCCCTGCAGGCGGTCGATCAGGGCACCCCGCTGGAACGGTCGGTTGGCGATCACGGCGATGCCTTTTTCGGCGGCGAGCGGCAGCAGACGCGTCTCGGCCGCGCGGTCGTCGATGTTATAGGTCAGTTGCACGAAATCGAGGGGTTCGGCCTCCATGATGCGGGCGAGGTCCCGGTGGCGCCGCCCGTGCGACGTGGTGATGCCGATATGCCGCACCCGGCCATTCGCTTTCCATTGCTTCAGCGTTTCCAGATGCCCTTCCCATCCCAACAGATTGTGGACCTGTAGAAGGTCGAATGTCTTAAGGCCCCACAGGCGTTCGGATTCCGCCATCTGCCGCACGCCGTGATCCTTGCCGGGGGTCCAGACCTTGGTCGCCGAAAACAGACCCCTTGGCATGCCCAGGGCCGCCAGGCCGTGGCCGATGACCTCTTCGGATGATCCGTACATGGGCGAGGAATCGATCATGCCGCCGCCCAGGGCGAAAAAGGTCTTCAGAACCTGGGTCCGCGCCGCCCGGGCCTGGGCATCGTTCCCCACATCGAAGGTGATCCAGCTGCCCATGCCGATCACGGGCAGGGCCTGGCCGGTGCGGGGGATTTTCTTGGTGGCCGGGACGGGGGCTGCGGATGCACAAACCGGCAGGGCAGCGGTGAGCCCGGCGGCGGCGAGGGAGTTCAGGAACACGCGGCGCGTCAGCATGGCCGTTATTGTAGCACGTCGCCGGTGAATTCGCCGCGCATGCGGTCCTGCAGACGGCGGATGGCTTCGAACCCGTCTTTCAGGATATCCGTCTCGCGGCGGGTCAGGCTGCCGGGGTGGACGAAGTTGGTGACGGGGCGGCCGGCCTGATAATCGGCGATCTGCTGGCGCAGCAACAGGCGTGAGATATGTCGGTAGCCACCCCGCAGATAATCCGCTTCGTCATCGGACAGGATGCCTTTTTCATGCAAGGCCTGCAGCCGGTCCAGGGTCGGGTTGACCACCAAGCCTTCGCGCAGGCAGAGCAGGCGCATGGCCTCGACCAGGGGCAGGGTGCCGGAATGCTTCAGGTTCAGATAGCCCTTATAGCCGGGGGCGTCGCTGTCTTTCATGGTGATGAAGCGGCGGAACCAGCCGAGCGCCGGGCCGTGGGTCTGGTCGTCCTCGAACATTTCCTGCAGGAACAGATAATTGCCCCGGGCGGTCGCGGTCACATGGCGGCGCAGGTCGTCGGCCAGGTCTTCCCGGCCCCAGGCCGAGCGGAAATCGAAAAAGATGTCGCACAGCCGCAACATGGTCGAGCCGCGCTTGCGGCTCCACAGCCGGATCTGTTCCTTCCACTGACTGATGGTCTTGCGCCACAGCGGGTTGGTCGCCATGACGAAGCCCTTGCACAAGGGCAGGCCGACCGCATCCAGATCGTGGGTCATGCGCTCCGCCAGATTGATGAACCAGACGTCGATGCGCGCATGATCGGCATTGGGATAATCCTCCAAGATGAAACCGTTGTCCTGATCCGGGAACAGGAAGCTTTCGCCGCGCCCGCCCGAGCCCATGACGATGACGGAAAACTCCACGGGCGGCGGGCCCAGCCCTTCCGCCGCCATGGCCCGGACCGCGCCGTCGGTCACGCGGCGGTAGATGTCCAGGTTGATATGGCTCAGCAGGGCCTGAATCTCGGTTGCCGGCAGATTGTCCCGAAACAACTGGTCGGCCAGGTCGATCTGCGCGGTCTTGATCCGGGACAGGCCGGCAATGTCACTGCCTTGGGTCAGGCTGTCGATCTGATCCATCAGGGCCGACGATGTCGTGCCCAGGGTGTCGTGAAGGTTAAGCATGCCGGACAGGCAGCCTGATCCGTCGACCACCGGCATGTGGCGCAGGTCCGTGCGTCGCATCAGGGCGATGGCGTGATAAAGGTATTCGCTTTCATCGATCACCTGCACGGACCGGGTCATGACCTCAGCGGCTGGGGTGTCCCCATTGGTTTTGAAAATGGCGCGCCGCGCGATGTCGTGTTCGGTGATGATCCCTTTGGGCCGGGCGGTCTCATCCGTTATCACGAGGCTTGATGCATTGGCTTCCGCCATGGCCTGAACGATCCGGCGCAAGGGCGTTCCCGGTGCGGCCGTCGGCGGCAGGGCGGCCATGGATTCGCGCACCAGCATGCGGAAAATCGCGGTCCGGGGCTCCATTTTCTGACCTGCCTTCCAATCTGCCCGGAACTCGGTAGCGGGGCGGTGTGATGTGTGATGCGAATCGGCTGTTCCATAAATACCAGAAAAACCTAACCGAGCATGCGGTCCGGAACAAACCGCTTGATGCCATGCCAGGGTGCGGAATGCCCGCCAAAGTGGCGGATAGCCGCCATTGACCGTCTATTTGATGAAATCAAATTGTGCAATTTTCACAAAAAAGAAACGGGCAAGAGAAAATATTGTGAAAGAATTAGTGGAGGGGTGATTACTTGAGGCTTGACATGGTGCGCTGCAACAAAAGGGCGTTATTCATTGGGTTCTTTATTTTTACACAGGGGATTTTGTCTCTACCAGTTGTGCAAATTAGAGGAAAATGTTATTAGATTGCCAACTTCGTAAGCCGGACGAGGAGAGTGTTTTCGGCAGGCGGAGGAAACGGAAACGATAACAATAACGTTCCGCAGGGATGCACAAGCGCCGGAAGGCGTGGGAGGCGTAACATCCTACTCCATACATTCCAGAGTTTGTGTGTCTGGCTTCGTGAGGGTGAGCTCGCGTTGGGCAAACCTTCTTCTGTGACCGAGGCTTAACGGCGGGACTTCTGCGTTATTGGTGAAAACCAGGGAGCCACCGGGTTCCGGCATTTCCTGGCGTTCGATCGTTTCACCACATGCGGCATCGGGGGTGGTCTTCGATGCCGTCTGTTTCGGTTACGGCTTTGACGTTGGAAAACGGGTTAACGACCGCACGGCGTCCAGGAACCGAACAGAAGGGGAGAATTGAATCTTGTCAGCTAAAGTTGTGTGGCTGTTTGTATTCGTCGCGCTTTATTGGGCCTACTGCATTTATTGGGGCATCAAAGGCGCGCGGATGTCGAAAACCGCCAGCGATTACTTCATTTCGGGCCGTCAGCTCGCGATGTGGGTCTTCGTGCTGGCCGCTACGGCGACATCGTTCTCCGGTTGGACCTTTATGGGTCATCCGGGTCTGATTTACCGTGACGGGTTCCAGTACGCGTATGCGTCATTCTACGCGATCACCATTCCGTTCACCGGGGTGATGTTCCTGAAGCGTCAGTGGATGCTTGGCAAACGCTTCGGCTTCGTAACACCGGGTGAAATGCTCGCCACCTATTTCCAGGGTGACGGCATTCGGCTTTTGGTGGTTCTCGTGGCCTTGCTGTTCTCGATCCCATACCTCGGGTTGCAGCTTCGCGCGTCCGGCTTCCTGTTCAACGTCCTGACCGACAACCTGCTGTCCGTTGAAGTCGGCATGTGGGTGCTGTCCGCGGTTGTGTTCATCTATGTGGCGTCCGGCGGTCTACGCGCCGTGGCCTATGTGGACACCGTGCAGTGCCTGATGCTTGCCTTCGGTATCGTCGCAATCGGCATTATTGCCTATAGCGAACTCGGCGGCTGGTCGGCGTTCGGCGAGAAACTGGCCGCTCTTGGTCAGACCGGTATCGGTAAATGGAAAACCACCCAGGGCTGGGGCGGCGGCGACTACAACGCCTATCTCGCCATTCCGGGTGTGATCCAGTTCACCGCCGGCCTCGGCAAGGAAACCCCGGTCGGGGGGCTCTGGACGGGTATCATGGTCCTGACCTACATGTTCGCGCTCATGGGCATCCACTCCGCCCCGGCGTTCACCATGTGGTCGTTCTCCAACGCCAACCCGCGGCCGTTCGCGCCGCAGCAGGTCTGGGCGTCGAGCTTCGGCATCGGCCTCATCCTGTTCTTCTTCACCGCGGCCCAAGGCATGGGTGCCCACTTCCTGGGTGCCACGCCCGATGCAACCGCGTTGGTGAAGGGGGCCTCGGTGATCCCGGATCTTACCGCCAACAAGCAAGGTGACTTGATACCGCACTACATCAACCTGATGGGCGATACCGCTCCGTGGCTGGTCGGCCTGCTGGCCGTCTGTGCCCTGGCGGCCATGCAGTCCACCGGTGCGGCCTATATGTCCACCGCCGGCGGCATGCTGACGCGTGACCTGTACAAGCGGTATCTCAATCCGACCGCGGACCACACCACCCAGAAGCTGTTCGGCCGGATCGGTGTTGCCGTCATCGTGCTCTCCGCCCTTGTGGTGGCGACCACGGCGAAGGACGCATTGGTGCTGTTGGGCGGCCTCGCGGTTGCTTTCGGCTTCCAGATGTGGCCGTCGTTGGCAGCCATCTGCTGGTTCCCGTGGATCACCCGTCAGGGTGCGACATTGGGTCTGGCAGCCGGTCTTATCGCGGTGATCTTTACCGAAAACTTCGGCGCCTCCATTGCCGGGTTCTTCGGTATCGAGCTTGGCTGGGGCCGGTGGCCCTGGACGATCCATTCGGCCGGTTGGGGGATGATCTTCAACCTGACGACCTGCCTGATCGTCTCGGCGATGACCCAAGACGAAGGTGCGACGCAGCATCGCATGAAGTATCACAACTTCCTGCGTGAGCACGCGTCATTGCCGGAATCCAAGAAGGGCTTGGTCCCCGTTGCCTGGGGTATCACGCTCGTCTGGCTGTTCTTCGGCATCGGCCCGGGCGCCGTTATCGGTAACGATATCTTCGGTGCTCCGAATGCCGGTTACGAGAACTGGACCTTCGGCATCCCGTCTATTTGGGCTTGGCAAATCCTGTGGTGGGCCATCGGCGTCTTCATGATGTGGTTCTTGGCCTACAAGATGGAGATGTCCACGGTTCCCGATCGGGAAATCGAGTCCCTTGTGGACGATATCGGCGATGCGGCACCCGCACAGGGTGGCGACGACTAAGCCGATACATCCGTATTGGAACCCAATCGGGGGGAGGGCCTTAGTCCTTCCCCCGATTTTTTTCGCCAATGCCTCTTTCTTGCCGCAAAACCCTTGGATGATGCCTAAGATTAATTGCTATGATCAGCCGCGACGTAATCAAGAATAATTCCACAATCCAAGTCCGCGCATAGAATCATGGAAGCTTTTTTTACAGCCGAATATCGGTGGTACTGGATGGCGGGGCTCTCCGTGGCCCTTTTCTTTCCTGTCCGGCATCTGATCTGGGTCATGTCCGTCCGGCGTGCGATCAGAAAAGGCGGAGAGGAAAACATCGACGAAGCCGAGCAACAGCGTCTTCGCCGCCGGGCCGGTGTCACCGCAGCGCTGCTGTGTTTCATTTTCTCATTTTTCTACGTTCAGACCTGGTTCAAATAATTCATGGCATCACTATCCGACCCCAAAGTCCTTCGCCGATTCATCATCTATCTTGGGATGCTGACCTTCGTCATGTTCGGTGTTTGGTCGTTCTGGGGAACCTTCGTTGAAACGCCCGATGGTGATTTCGAAGTCCGTGCCGGCGATATCCACCTGACCGGCCGTGAATACGAAGAAGCCATTGAAGACTTCAACAAGGCATTGGTCGTGCAGCCCAATCACCGCGGCGCGCTGTTGGGCAAGGCGGCAGCCCTTATTCAGTTGCAGCGGTTCGACGATGCCGAGCAGGTGCTCAATCACGCCATCAGGTATTTGACCAAGAATTTGGACCCGGACGACCCGACGGGGCGGGGGGCTTTGGCTGCCGCCTACGGCAACCGGGGGATCATCCATGACACCCAGGGCCGGTACGAACAGGCCCTGGAAGATTATATTCAATCCCTCAAGGTCGACGCGGATTCCGTCGAGGGTCCCGGTGTGATCAACCGGCTGCTGTATCACGATGAAAAGCCGTCATCGATCCGTGACCGGGCGGAATACCTCTACAAGCAGCTTCAACTGCCCGAGGATCAACGCCTTCTGCGGCTGCCGGAAAAAGACGCACAGCAGCGCATGCACAAGCCGTAATTATTGATTTCGCACAAACCGTTTGTCGCAGCGATGCCGCTCAAGTTTTGTGACCGGGTGGTTCTGCTTGTTTGAAAGGCCCGGGGATCAGCTGAAGCTGACGACGCCCAACACGTCCTGGAACAGCACCAAAAAAAAGAACACGGCGGCGATGGAGCCGAACAACAGGCGCACGAAGTCTTGTTTACCTTCTTCGTCGCGGTAGCGCACGCCGTGCAGGGCGATAAAACCGGTCACCGCCAGAAAGACGATGTTGATGACCGGTTCAAGCTCCGGCGGTAATCCCAAATCCAAGAACATGCTCGGAAGGTAAAGGGCGGATAGGAGCTTGGCAAGCGCTTGAAGACACAGAAGAACGCCCCTGGCTTATGGCCCGGACCCGCGTTCCCCGCCGGTTATTTTCGCGCTTGGCATGGGGGCATCCTGCGTCGTTTCATCCGGGGTCGCCTGCAGGTCTTTTTCGCTGACATAGGGCGGAAATTGGGTGGCTGACCGGCCCGTGGTCATGATCGCGCCGGCCACGCCGCTGCCGAAGATGAACATCACGATGCCCGCCGCGATGGCGAATTTTTTGATCCCGTGAGGCGGTGCCTTTGGGCCGTAATCATTGTCGTACCGGTGAAAACGCAGGTCGTTGCCGGCGATTCGCCCGGCCTGGTCCAGGCGGATGATCTGGCGGGCATAGTGGCGCGCCCAATGGGGCACGGTATTGTTGATCATGTATTCGTTGAACAGGCGGTCGATCTGACTTTCCGGCAAGTCTTCCTGATGCCATTCGCGGTAGGCGAGTTGCAGCAGCTGGAATTCGCCGACCTGAAGGATATTGGCCGCACGACCGACTTCGCGCCGGTCCATTTTGTCCAGCTCGTCCTTATCCGGTTGGATTATGGTTTCTAAAAATCCGGTCATATGTTGGGGCGTCTCCGAAAATGTGACCGTCCCCACCCAAAGTACTCAGCTTAAGATTGGGTGTAAAAATCGTCCTTGGCAAGTGTCGCGGGCTCACATTTTGGTCATCCATCGGGTAGGCTTCGGATAACCTGTTCTGATGAAAACGAGTTTTCCAAATGTCTGACACCGCCGATCCGTTCGATTTGACCGGCCGCACGGCCCTGATCACCGGCGCCAGCCGCGGCCTGGGCCTGGAAATCGCCAAATCTCTGGGTCAGGGCGGGGCGCTGGTATACCTGGGCGGGCGTGACGTGCCAGCCCTGGATGATGCCTGCGACGCGGTGGCACAGGTCGGCGGCCGGGCGCGGCCGCTGCCGTTCGACGCCACGGACGAAGCGGCCACCCTGGCGGCAATTGATGATCTGGATGACGGGCAGGGCGGGCTGGATATTCTGGTCAATGCCGTGGGTGGGCGGGACCGGCGATCATTGGAGGAACTGGATGCCCAGGCCGTGCGTGACCTGATGGAGGTCAATCTGGTCTCGGCCTTTACCCTGTCGCGGGCCGCCGCCGAGCAGATGCGGGCCAAGGGCCGGGGCCGAATCGTCCATGTCACGTCCATTGCGGGGCATATTGCCCGCGCGGGCGATGCCGCCTATACGGCGTCCAAGGCTGGTTTGACCGGACTGGTCCGGGCCCTGGCGGCGGAACTGGGGCCCGACGGCATTACGGTCAACGCGGTTGCCCCCGGATATTTCGCGACCGATGCGAACAAGGCCATGGCCGAGGATCCGAACATCGCTGCATGGCTGGCCCAGCGCACGTCATTGGGCCGCTGGGGAACACCGGCAGAGATCGCCGGTGCCGCCCGCTTTCTGGCATCCGACGCGGCGGGCTACGTAACCGGGCAGGTCATCGCCGTGGATGGCGGGTTTCTGGCCCGGTTTTAAGTGACGTCGCCGGGGGCCGTATCGACCAGGGGTGCGTCGGGCAGGTAGGGGACCTCCGGCGTGATCGTGCGGACGGGCGCGCCGGCCAAATAGGCTTTCAGGTTCTCGAAGCTCTGGCGGAAGAACACCTCGTAATTTTCCTGCGTCACGAAACCGATATGCGGCGTCGCCAGCACATTGGGCAGGGTGCGGTAGATATGGTCACCGGGCAGGGGTTCCATGGTGAACACGTCCATCCCGGCCCCGGCGATGCGCTTTTCCTGCAAGGCGGCAATCAGGGCGTCTTCGTCGACCAATTGCGGGCGGGAGGTGTTGACCAAAAACGCGCTCGGCTTCATGCGGCGGATATCTTCCGCCCCGACTACGCCGATGGTGCGGTCCGACAGGGGCATATGGATGGTCACGGCATCGGCGCGGGCGAACAAATCTTCCTTAGACACCGCTTCCACATCGAAGGGGGCGGCCCGTTCCGCCGTCAGGTTGGGGCTCCAGGCGATGACCTTCATGGCGAAGGATTGCGCCACCCTGGCCACGGGCTGTCCCATATGGCCCAGACCGACGATGCCCAAGGTCTTACCCTCCAGGCCCAGTCCCAGGCCGTGTTGCCAGCCGCCGGCGCGGACTGACGCGACTTCGCCCGTGAAGCCCCGGAACAGGGACAACAGCAGCAGCCATACGACCTCGACCGTGGAATCATGATGCAGGATCGTCGTCGCGCAAACCGTGATGCCCTGATCTTCCGCCGCCTTCAGGTCGATGGACCGGGCGTTGCGCATGCCCGTGCACAACATCAACTTCAACCGCGGCAATGCTTCCAGGATATGACGGGGGAATTCGGTCCGCTCGCGGATGCGCAGGATCGCGTCGAAATCGCTGAGGCGCGCGATCAGTTCGGCCTCCTCGAACACATGGTCGCGGAAGGGCACGACGGTTACGCCCTTTAATTGTCCCCAATCCACGAACCGGTCCCAAACCGATTGATAGTCGTCGATGATCGCCAGGCGCATTCTTGTGTCCTCTGGTTTCTTCTTGTGGTCGATGATTTTTAGCAGGCCGTCAGGTTGACGGCCAGGCCGCCCTCGGACGTTTCCTTGTACTTGGTCAGCATGTCCTCGCCGGTCTGGCGCATGGTCTCGATGGCGGCGTCCAGCGGTACGAAATGGGTGCCGTCGCCCTTGAGCGCCAGGGACGCGGCGTTGATCGCCTTCACCGCCCCCATGGCGTTGCGCTCGATGCAGGGCACCTGGACCAGCCCGCCCACGGGATCGCAAGTCATGCCAAGGTGGTGTTCCATGGCGATCTCGGCGGCGTTCTCGACCTGCGCGTTGGTGCCGCCCAGGATGGCGGCCAGGCCCGCCGCCGCCATGGCGCTGGCCGATCCGACCTCGCCCTGACAGCCGACCTCGGCGCCCGAGATCGAGGCGTTGGATTTGATGATTCCGCCGATGGCTGCGGCGGTCAGCAGATAGTCGCGGATGCCGGTCATGGAGGCATCGGGGCAGAAATCCAGGTAGTAACGGCCGACCGCGGGCACGATCCCGGCGGCCCCGTTGGTCGGCGCCGTGACGACGCGCCCGCCGCCGGCGTTTTCCTCGTTGACGGCGAGCGCATAGACGCTGATCCAGTCCATCACCGTGTGCTCCAGGCGGAAATTGCGCTTCTTGTCCGCCTGCAGGCCGTCCCAGATCGCCTTGGCCCGGCGCTTGACCTTGAGCCCGCCGGGCAGGATGCCTTCCTGGGTCACGCCGCGTTCGATGCAGGCGTTCATGGCGGCCCAGATGTGGTCCAGGCCTGCGTCCAGGGCGGCTTCGTCCATCCGCGTCAACTCGTTGGCCCGCTTCATGGCGGCGACGCTGAGCCCCGCCGTATCGCCCATGGTCAGCATCTCGGCCGCCGTGGCGAAGGGATGGGGCACGGTGTCGGGTTCCGACCCGGCGACGTCGGCGGTTTCCGTTGCGGCCGCGAATTCGTCGTCCGTGGCAATGAAGCCGCCGCCGATGGAATAATAGGCGCGCTCCTTGTCCGGCGGACGGTCGTCGTCCTGGCTGCTTTCGCCGCCGCCCATCCAGGCGGCCATGATCATGCCGTTGGCGTGGCCCGGCAGGGCGGGACCATAATCGAACACGACATCCCGATCCGGGTCGAAATCGATTTCCGGCCCGTGGCCCAGCTTCAGGCGCTTGGTCCGGTTGATTTGGGCGATCAGGCCGTCGACGGCGTCGGGATCGACGGCGTCGGGCGTTTCGCCCGTCAGGCCCAGGATCACCGCCCGGTCCGTGGCATGGCCTTTGCCGGTGAAGGCGAGGGAGCCGTACAATGTCACCCGCATGCGGGTCACGGTCATCAGGGTCTCCTGGCGCTCCATGCGGCGCACGAACCGCGCGGCGGCCAGCATGGGGCCGACCGTATGGCTCGACGACGGGCCGATGCCGACCTTGAAGATATCGAAGACGCTGAGAAACATGGATCACCCCGGCTGTGTCCGGTGATCCTGTCAGAAACCGCCGGGCTTGGGAACGCGCCGGACAAGGTTTTCCATTTTTGTGCCGGGGTTCAGAAAATCGCCGACAAGGTGATCGAGCCGAATTGGCTGGGCACGCGCTGACCTTGAAATTCCCGGGTGCGGTAAATCTGTGTGAACGACAGGCGGGCATAGCCCAGGGTGAATTCGATCCCACCCTGGAAATCCAGGACGAAGTTGTTTTTGTCCACGCTGCGGCTATCGCCGAAGGTATTGCCGTCCAGGAAGATGTTGCGTGCGATGGCCCGGCCTTCGATGCCCAGGAACAGGTTCCAGCCAAATTGCCCCTTCTTGCGCACGATGGCGGCGGCGGGCAGAGACGGGCGGATGAACGGCGGCCCATAGGTCAGGCCCAGGTTCTGGCCCAGCCGGACGGATGCGCCGAGCGAGCCCTGGGTCAATACGTTGCCGATGGCAACGCCGGCCGATGGCGTGACGTCCAGTTCCAGGAAATGTTCCGGCCCCAGGATTTCCTGACGCAGGCGCGCCTGATAGCTGAGCATGATGCCGGGCTCGTTGTGCAGTTGTTTGCCCCAGCCGCGCGGCAGGCCCACGTTGATCAGGGAATGCCAGCGGCGTTGCGTATAGCCGCCCAAGGACGCGGGGCCGACGATGCCCAAATCCAGGGATACATTCTGCAACAGATTGGAATCGGGTTGTTCGACGATCGCGCCGACGGAGCCGAACAGCCAGCCCGCATAGGGCCGGTCCGTCGGGTCTGGATTGGAACGGGTGGTGTCTTCGGGCGTGAACATCTGCTGGCCCAGGGCCACCACATAGGTCGATTGACCGTCCAGATTGACGCCCGGGATCATATCCATGAGGTCCTTGAACCATCGGGGCTCACATTCGTCCTTAGGCACGAAGGTCAGCTGCACGCCCTGGGTGTAGTACTGATCCGTGCCGGCGCCGAACAAATCGTTTTCAACCTGCAGGACAAAAGTGCCCGGGCGCGCGTCGTCGTCTTTCGCCGTGGCGTCCACGGGGAAAGCCAATGTCAGAACCGCCGTACATAGGACAGCCAAGAAACATCTAAAGCCCATCATGGGTTGAAGATTAGCAGATAGATCGTGTCAAACCGAAGGCAGGAGAACGTGGGCGGTTCAATCGCCGTCAATGATGCCTTAGGATCGCGCGCCGAAACCGGTGCCTGAAATAAGAAAAGGAGACGACAATCATGGTGGAGATCTATGTCGATGCGGACGCCTGCCCGGTCAAGGACGAGGTTTTGCGCGTTGCCGGCCGCCATGCCCTTCGCACCAAAATGGTTTCCGACGGCGGTATCCGCCCCGTTCGCGACCCCCTGGTCGAAGTCGTCGTCGTGCCCAGCGGACCCGATGCGGCCGACGATTGGATCGCGGAACATATCGGGGCGGCCGACATCTGCATCACAAACGATATTCCCCTGGCCGCCCGCTGCCTGGAAAAAGGGGCCCATGCGGTCAAACCCAATGGCGAGGAATTCACCGAGGACGGCATCGGCATGGCGCTCGCCAACCGTGAATTGATGCAGACGCTCCGCGAAACGGGCGAGGTCATGGGTGGCCCCCGGCCGTTTTCCCGGGGAGACCGCTCCAAATTCCTCGACCGCCTGGAAGTCGTCGTCCAAACCGCCAAGCGCCGGTAGTCCTTAATTCCCCGGACCATTCGTCTTTTGAAATTGGCTCTGGGCCGTGCCTTCCCCCATTGCCATGATCCATCAGCAGGTTTGAATATGACCCTGCGGCGGAGGAAAAAAGACATGACGGACAATCTGGGCAAACGCTTGTTTACCTATGCGGTGATCACCGATACGCATTTGAATCAGGGCGAGACGGAATGCAATTCACCGTTCGAGGTCAACAAACTGGCCAATGGCCGCATGCGTCATGTGGTACGCGACCTCAACACCCGCGAAGTCGATTTCGTGCTGCATCTGGGTGACCTGCTGCACCCCGTACCCCATATCCCGCATCTGTATGAACAGGCGGCGCAATGCTTCAAGGATCAGGTCAAGGATCTGCGCCATAAGCTGTATGTCATTCCCGGCAACCACGATGTTGGCGACAAGCCCGTGGACTGGTGCCCGGCGGGTATGGTGCGGGCGGAATTCCTGGACCTGTGGGACCAGCATTTCGGCGCCCATTATCAGGCTTTCGACCATCAGGACGTGCGTTTCGTTCTGATCGACGCGCAGATCATCAATTCGGGCCTGGCGGCGGAGGAGGAACAAAAAGCCTGGCTGGAAGGTGAACTGGCCCAGGCGGAACAGGACGGCAAACGGGTGTTCCTGAACACCCATTATCCGCCCTATCTGACCTATCCGGACGAGGACGAACACTACGACAACATCGGCGAGCCAGGCCGATCCTGGCTTTTGGGGCTGATGGAAAAACACCGCATCGAAGCCATGTTCGCGGGCCATGTCCATAATTTCTGGTACCACCGCCACGATGCCACGCAATGCTGGCTGCTGCCGTCGACAGCCTTCGTGCGCCAGGACTATTCGGAAATGTACCGCGCCAGCCCGCCGCCCGAATTCGAAGCCGGGCGCAACGACTGGAACAAGCTGGGCTATTTCATCGTCCATGTGTACGAGAACGGGCATCTGTGCGAAATCGTCCGCACATACGGTGCCGTGGCCGAACCGGGCGCTCCGGTGCCGGCGCCCATCGACCGGATTCCGCCGGTTCATCCCCTGGAAAGCCCCGTGACCCGGTTCGGCTTCGACATGCGGCAGAACTGGCTGGAGGTCATTGAAATCCCGCCTTCGGGCGGCCTTGACGAATTCGACCGCAAGCGCACGCGCAACGACTATGCCCTGATGGCCTTGATGGAAATGGGCGTCCGGCGCCTGCGCATCCCGGCCCGCGATCTTTTGGACCCAGGTCATCGCGCCCGTTTGGATGAATTGTCGGAATTGGGCTTCCTGTTTACCCTGTTTTCCTTCGACGCGCCCGATCGGGAATTGGCCGACGCGGTCAAGGGAGCGAAAGGGCTGATCGATGCCTGGGAGGTCGCCCAGAACCTCGCCGATCTGCCCGCCGTGGCGGCGGCAGCACTTCCGGCGGCGCAGGCCGCAGGGGCGGATTTGTATCTGTCCAAGCTGCGCTCCAAGGACGAGATGGAGCGGGGCGGAGAGAAATATTACCACATGATCAATCACGGCTTTACGCCCGACGAAGCGGATCAGATCGCCCAGGCTGCCGGGATCGCGGGCGTTGCCGGTTTGGTGTTCCGGGTCGCGGGCGAAACCGCGCCGGGACAGGCCACGGAACAGGTACTTGCCGCCCTGGCCCCCCATGGCTTGAAAGCCAGCTTGCATATCCGCATGTCGATCGGCAGCCCCGGCGCCAAACAGGCCGATCAGACCTGGGTCGCCATGCGTGCGGCCGAGGCTCTGGCCGCTGCCCATGCCCATGAAAACGCATATGTCTATTGCGACACCTTCGCCGACGTGGACCGGGGGTACTTCGCCCGCGAAGGAGTGGTCGACCGGCTTTACAATCCGCGTCCGGCTTTTCATGTGCTGAGGAATTTGACCGGGGCCCTGGCCGCGGCCGAAGATGGGGCCTGGGAAGTGCGGGCCGGTGACGGTGCCGTCACATCCGGCGATACGGGCGGTAGCGGCACGTCCATCGACCTTGTCACCGGCGAACGCCGGCCGGGTCAGTCAGGCGGTGTCGCCGTGGACGGCGGGCCCATGGCCTGGATCGCCCGATCATGAGCAGCCAGACATGACCGGCCCGGGCCTGCCGCTTCAAGGCGTGCGCGTGCTGGATGCCAGCCACGTTCTGGCCGGTCCCTTCGCGACCTATCAGCTCTGTCTTATGGGGGCGGAAGCCGTGCGGGTGGAACGCATCGGCGGTGACGATTTCGTGCGCCGTCATGCGGGATCGGACGCGTTGAGGGCCCAGGGCATGGGCGGATCGTTCGCCGCCCAGAACGCGGGCAAGGCCTGCATCTTGTTGGACCTGAAGGCACCCGGCGGGCGCGAAGTGTTCTTGAAGCTTGCGGCGCAAAGCGACGTGGTGGTCGAAAATTACCGCCCCGGTGTGATGGACCGCCTGGGTGTCGGCTATGACGACGTGCGGGCCGTGAAGCCCGATGTGATTTACTGCTCGCTTACGGGCTATGGGCCCGACGGCCCCCTGGCAGGGGCACCGGCCTATGATCATATCGTCCAGGGCATGTCGGGCCTGATGAGCATGACCGGCACGGAACAATCCGGGCCGCAGCGGGTGGGCCTGCCGATCACCGATTACATCGCGGGCCTGACGGCGGCCATGGCGATATCCGGTGCGCTCCATCAATTGCGGCAGACGGGCCAAGGTCAGCATCTGAAAGTTCCCATGCTGTCGTCGGTCCTGGCCATGATGGGAGTGTTCGCCATCGATGTGCAGACGGCCGGCCGGGAACGGGGCCTTATGGGCAACACGCCGTTCAGCGGCAGTCCCTTTGCCGGCCGGTTCGATACGGCCGAGGGCTATCTGGTGGTGACGGCCAACACGGCGGCCCAGGCGGCCCGCATGGTCCGGGCATTGGGCCTGGATGATCTGGCGGACATGGCCGGCGACACGGCGCCCGATGCCCTGACCGAAGAACAGAAAACACAGGTGACGGCCGCCCTCGACCGTGTTTTCCGCACGAAACCCGCGACGGAATGGGAACAGGTCTTGGCGGGGGCCAATGTGCCCGCCGGCAAGGTCCGCAATCTGGGTGAAATTTTAAACCACCCCCAGACCCTGGCGTCCGGTTGCCTCGACGACCTGCCCCTTCCCGGGATGGACGGGCCTGTGCAAATCCCCGGGCTTGGGTTTACCTCCGACGCCTGGCACCGCCGCCCGTTGCCGCAGCCGGAAGCACCGGGTGCGAGCACGCGCCGTGTCCTGGCTGCGGCCGGATACGACGATGCCGAAATCGATGCACTTGTCCGTGCAGGCGCGGTCGCCGGATCGGACCTGCCGCATAAGACGGACTAGTCGAGAATATCCTTCCGCGCGCGCAGAATGGTCATCACGGCGCGGTCGCGCCAGGCCGCGCGGGCGTCCTTCTGGTCCAACGGCAGGGCGGCCCGCCGCTGGGCCGCGACCTGGGCGACCATCTCATCCGTCCAGGGATCATTCTGTCCCCGTTCAGCACCCAGGCGGGCATAGGACGGGCCCATCCGTTTGGCATGCCCTTCGATGCCGCCTTGGGCATTCAGGTCCGCGTTTTCGAACGGGCCGGTTACGGCCAGGCGGATGCCCATGCCGTCGCGCACCAGGCGGTCGATATCGTCGGCCGTGGTAACCCCATCCCGGACCAGGCAATAGGCTTCCCGCAGCAAAGCCCCCTGCAGGCGGTTGAACACGAACCCCTCGACCTCTTTGTTGACGCGGACCGGCGTCATGGCGGCACGGGTCAACAGGTCCTCGCAGCGGCTTGCCGCCTCGGGGGCGGTGAAGGGGGCGGGCACGACCTCGACCACGCGGATCAGAAAGGGCGGGTTGCCCGGATGCAGGACCAGGCAGCGTTCCCGCCCCGAAACATGATCGAATATCCGGGAAGGTTCGATGAACGAGGTCGAACTGGCGATGGTGCAGTTTTCGGGTGCGGCGGCGGCCACGCGGGCAAGCAGGTCGCGTTTGAGGTCCAAATCCTCGGGCGCGCTTTCCTGAACGTGGTCGGTACCATCCAGCGCCGCTTCCAGGTTATCCATGGGTGTTATGCGCGGCATGATGACGTCGGGCGCTTCATCGACCAGATCGAAAGCGGCCAGATCGTTCAGGCGCGCCCGCGCCATGTCCAAGGCGGCGGGCAGCCGGGCCGCATCGGCATCGAACAGCCGCACGGCCATTCCGGCACCGGCGAATACAACGGCCCAGGCCGTGCCGATGGTGCCGGCGCCGATCAGGGTGACCGTCGGGGCCGCGGGCAGATTTGTCAGTGTCATGAATGTCTCCTCCGTCGTCGCGAAGCCGGGGCCTCGCATCGCCATCATGTCGTGAGCGGAGCCGATGATGCAACGAAGTATCTTGATTGTCATTTCGGCGATGGATATGCTGCACTGCAGCAACACATCCGCAACGGTGGGGAGTGTGTCATGGACCTAAGTTTCCAACGTGGGAATCCGGCTCGCCACCATGTCCGACAGCAAACTCAGCATTGTCGTTATTGACGAAAACCCGGTTCGGGCCGCGATCCTGATGGACGGCTTGGCGGAATCCGGACATGCGGATGTCGTTCATATCGACAATGTCGACAACCTTCTGAAAAAGATTTTCGCCATCGATCCGGACGTGATCCTGATCGATCTGGAAAACCCGTCCCGCGACACGCTGGAACAGATGTTCCAGGTCTCGCGCGAAGTGCGCCGCCCGACCGCCGTGTTCGTGGACGAGACCGATCGCGCCATGACCGATGCCGCCGTCGATGCCGGCGTCAGCGCCTATATCGTCGACGGTTTGAAGAAAGAGCGCGTCAATCAGGTCGTCGATTTGACCATTTCCCGGTTCAATGCGTTTTCGCGCCTGCAGGCGGAATTGTCCGAAGCCAAGACGGCGCTCAGCGAACGCAAGACCATCGAACGCGCCAAGGGCATCCTGATGCAGACCCGCGGTATGAGCGAGGAACAGGCCTATGCGGCCCTGCGCAAGACCGCCATGAACGAGAAAAAGCGCATCGTCGATATCGCCAACAGCCTGGTCACGGCCGACCAGATCGCATCGTGACGGCGCGCCATGGAGATCACGGTGTTGGATAGCCAGGGGGGAGATCGGGACAATTCGTCGGACGCCGACGCCCGGCCCGAAATCGCCACCGTACATGCCGGGATCATCCCGCTTCTGGATTGCGCGCCGCTGGTCGCCGCCGCCGAATTCGGGTTTGCGGAAAAGTGCGGTCTGGAACTGGCGCTGTCGCGCGAGCAATCCTGGGCATCGATCCGCGACAAGGTGTCCATCGGGCATCTGGATTGCGCCCATATGCTGGGCCCCATGGTGCTGGCATCGACCCTGGGTGTGGGACATGTCCGCACGCCGATGATCGCCCCCATGGCGCTGGGGTTGAACGGCAATGCGATCACCGTTTCATCGGACCTTCATGCCCGCCTGAAGGCAGCCGGCATGACCGGTGATGACGTGATGTCGGGCGCGCACGCGCTCAAGACCGTGATCGACGAAAACCTCAAGGCTGGGCGTCCGCCCCTGACGTTCGGCATCGTCTTTCCGTTTTCCGCCCATAATTACGAGCTGCGCGGCTGGCTGGCCGCTGCGGGGATCAACCCCGATTTCGACCTGCGCCTGGTCGTTATCCCGCCGCCGTTGATGGTCGCCAATCTGGACCAGGGGCTGATCGACGGGTTCTGCGTCGGCGCGCCCTGGAACGCCGTCGCGGTCGAGGCCGGTGTGGGCGAGATCGTCGTCACCAAATCGCAGCTTTGGCACAACGGGCCGGAAAAAGTTCTGGGTGTGCGCGAAACCTGGGCCCAGGCCCATCCCCGTACCTTGCGCGCCCTGATCCGCGCCTTGGTCGAGGCCGCGCGCTGGGTGGAGATGCCGGAAAACCGGCTGGCCGTCGCCGAAACCCTGTCGGCGCCGACATATCTGGATACTGATGCTGCGATCATTGCCCGCTGCATGGCAGGCGCCTTGCCGGCATCGGATTCCGCAGACCTGGCTCCGGACCCGGACTTCATCACGTTCTTCCGGGATGATGCCAACTTTCCCTGGCGATCCCATGCGGCCTGGTTCGCCGCACAGATGATCCGCTGGCGGCAGATCGATCAGGACACGGATGTCGGCGCTTTGGCCGAACAGGTTTACCGCCCGGATATGTATCGGGATGCGGTTCGTACGCTTGATTTGCCGGTTCCCGACGTGGACTGGAAGTCCGAGGGCATGGGTGAGTCCGAGGGCCGCTTCTTCGGCGGCGCCGTGTTCGCGCCTGCTGAGCATAAATTTGATTAAATTTTATACAGTGAATAGTTTACTGTTTAAATTTTAATCATTAAGATGGCTTGTATACCATCGAAACTTCCATAATTAATTGATTTCATTAATTTTTTAGTTTGGCATGCCTTGTGCAATGCAGCATGCATAGTCGGAACGCCGATGACCGCCGTTCAAGTCGACGCCTTGGCTCGTAGATGAGCCGAACAAAGAAACAATAATAACGGGCCCAACAATGCGCCCACGAAGCATGGCCGCTTCCTAGACCGAATTCCGCCACTGGGAGTTCGATGAAGGACGCGGCCGATTTATTTCCAATGCGGGGAAACGAGAGGCCATTTGGGCGGAAGTCCACATGGAAAAGCGATTAATCAGGAGTTTCAATTGTGAAACACACATCGAAAACCAAACGCTCGTTTCTGAAAACCCTCACCGCCGCCGTGGTGGCCGTGGGTTTGGGCGGCGCCACGGCCATGCCGGCGGGTGCCGCGGAACTTGAACTTGAAAAAGAAGAACTGAAGTTCGGCTTCATCAAGCTGACCGATATGGCGCCCCTGGCCATTGCCTATGAAAAAGGGTTCTTCGAAGACGAAGGCCTGTTCGTGACCTTGGAAGCCCAGGCCAACTGGAAGGTTCTTCTGGACCGGGTCATCGACGGGCAGCTTGACGGCGCCCATATGCTGGCCGGTCAGCCGCTGGGGGCCACCATCGGGTTCGGAACGCAAGCCCATATCATCACGCCTTTCTCCATGGACCTGAACGGCAACGGCATCACCGTTTCCAATGAGGTCTGGGCCAAGATGAAAAAGCACATCCCCCATCAGGACGGAAAGCCGGTCCACCCGATCAAGGCCGATTACCTGAAGCCCGTGATCGCCGAATACAAGGCCGAGGGCAAGCCCTTCAAGATGGGCATGGTGTTCCCGGTTTCGACCCATAACTACGAACTGCGCTATTGGCTGGCCGCAGGCGATATCCACCCCGGGTTCTATTCCAAATCCGATATCTCGGGCCAGATCAAGGCCGATGCTTTGCTGTCCGTGACTCCGCCGCCGCAAATGCCGGCGACCATGGAAGCCGGGACGATCCACGGCTACTGCGTGGGTGAGCCGTGGAACCAGCAGGCCGTATTCAAGGGCATCGGCGTGCCGGTGATCACCGATTACGAAATCTGGAAGGACAATCCGGAAAAGGTCTTCGGCATCACCAAGGAATTCGCCGACAAGTACCCCAACACCACCCTGGCCATGACCAAGGCCATGATCCGCGCCGCCATGTGGTTGGATGAAAACAACGACGCCAACCGCAAGGAAGCCGTGAAGATCCTGTCGCGCTCCGAATATGTGGGCGCGGATTACGAAGTCATCGCCAATTCCATGACCGGCACCTTCGAGTATGAGAAGGGCGATAAGCGGCCGCTCAAGGACTTCAACGTGTTCTTCCGCTATTTCGCGACCTATCCCTATTACTCGGACGCCGTCTGGTACCTGACCCAGATGCGCCGTTGGGGACAGATCCCCGAAGGCAAGTCGGACGGCTGGTATCACGACATCGCCAAGAAGGTGTATCGCCCCGACATCTACCTGAAAGCGGCCAAGCTGCTGGTCGATGACGGTGTCGCTGCGAAAAAGGACTTTCCCTGGGACACGGACGGGTTCCGTGCGCCGCAGTCGGAATTCATCGACGGCATCACCTTCGACGGCAAGAAACCCAATGACTATCTGACCAAGTTCTCCATCGGCCTGAAAAAGAACCAGGTCGTCGTGGGGGCGGACGTACAGGGTTAGACCCACAACTGACGGGACGGGGCCGCTGTTTCCTCCGGCGGCTCCGGCCCACCCCTCCGGTTGCAAGCAAAAGATTGAAAGAGAACGTGCCATGACCGCCATCACCGCAAACCGCGTCAACAATGTTCTGACGCTGATCGGCCTGACCTGGTTCACGCCGGTCATACGGATGATCTCCGGTGAAAACCCGCGCCAGGAACTGGTTCAGCTTTGGCGCCTTTTGGGCATTCCCGTCGTGGCCTTCGCCGTGTTCCTGGGCCTGTGGTCGCACCTTGCCCAGCAGGTCGAAACCAGCCTGGGCAAGATTCCCGGCCCCGTCGGTGTCTATGAAGAAGCGGTCAGCCTGTGGGAAGACCACAAGATTCAGCGCGAAAAAGAAGCCGCGTTCTACGAGCGTCAGGAAAGGCGCCACGCCAAGAAATTGGCCGCCGACCCGAACGCCGAGGTCAAATGGCGGACCTACACGGGCAAGCCCAGCTATGTGGACCAGATTTTCACCAGCCTGAAGACTGTGTTCATGGGCTTTTTGATCGCGACCGCCTTCGCCGTGCCGATCGGCATCCTGTGTGGCCTGTCACCTTTGTTCAACGCCGCCATGAATCCCTTGATACAGATATTCAAACCGGTTTCGCCGCTGGCCTGGCTGCCGATCGTGACCATGGTGGTCAGCGCGGTTTACGTCAGCAACGACCCGATGTTCGAAAAATCTTTTCTCAACTCGGCCATCACGGTGACGTTGTGCTCGCTCTGGCCGACTTTGATCAATACCTCTGTCGGCGTCGCCTCCATCGACCGCGATCTGGTCAACGTGGGCCGGGTGTTGAAGCTCAACTGGATGACCAAGGTCACCAAGATGGTTTTGCCGTCGGCCCTGCCGTTGATCTTCACGGGCCTCCGCCTGTCCTTGGGTGTCGGCTGGATGGTGCTGATTGCCGCCGAAATGCTGGCCCAGAACCCGGGCTTGGGAAAATTCGTGTGGGACGAATTCCAGAACGGCTCCTCCCATTCGCTCGGCAAGATCATGGTTGCCGTGTTCACCATCGGCATCATCGGTTTCCTGCTCGACCGCGTCATGCAGACCCTGCAGGGCCTGCTGACCTTCTCCGACAAACGCTAGAATAAAAGGACCGGAAGCATGGCATTCCTGGAACTTCAAGATGTGTCCAAGTCCTATGGCGTGGGCGGGGCGAAAACCGACGTTCTGAAGGACATCAACCTTTCCATCGAAGAAGGCGAGTTCGTCGCCATCGTCGGGTTTTCCGGCAGCGGTAAGACGACCTTGATCTCTGCCATGGCCGGGCTGATCAAACCCGACACCGGCAAGATCGTCATGAAAGGCAAGGAAATCGAAGGACCCGAACCGGAACGGGGCGTGGTGTTCCAGAACTACTCGCTCATGCCCTGGCTGTCCGTGGCGGGCAACATCGGCCTTGCCGTCGATGTCCTGTTCAAGAACGAAACCAAGGCCGAACGCCGCAAGCGGGTTGAAAAATACGTCGACATGGTTGGGCTCAGCCATGCCATCGCGCGCAAACCGGCGGAGCTTTCCGGCGGCATGCGTCAGCGCGTCGCCGTGGCCCGGGCCTTGGCGATGGAGCCGGAGGTCCTGTTGTTGGACGAGCCGCTCAGCGCGCTGGACGCCCTGACCCGTGCCAACCTGCAGGACGAGATCGAGGAAATCTGGAGCCGCGACAAGAAGACCGTGGTGCTGATCACCAACGACGTGGACGAAGCGATTCTTCTGGCCGACCGGATCATTCCGCTCAACCCGGGGCCGGGGGCCACGTTCGGACCCGAGTTCAAGGTCAATATCCCGCGCCCCCGCGACCGCGCGGCCATGAACCACGACGCCACGTTCAAGGCTCTCCGCCGCGATGTGACGCAGTACCTGATGTCCGTCGGCGTCGACCGCGGCTCCGAGGCCGAGGACGACCTGGTCCTGCCCAACGTGGTGCCCATCGACCTGCACACCAAGCTGCCGCAGGTCGCCATGGACGCGGCCCAGCCGCGCACCCCCCATGACGAGCGCTATTGCGATTTCGCCAATATCTCCAAAACCTACCCCACGCCGAAGGGCCCTTTGACGGTGGTCGACGGGTTCGATCTGCGTCTGAAACGGGGCGAGTTCATTTCCATCATCGGCCATTCGGGCTGCGGCAAATCGACCGTGCTGTCCATGGCGGCGGGCCTTAACCCGATCTCCCAGGGCGGCATCATCCTGGATGGACGCGAAGTGTCCGACGCCGGGCCCGACCGGGGCGTGGTGTTCCAGGCGCCGTCGCTGTTTCCCTGGCTGACCGCGTTGGAGAACGTGGCGCTGGGTGTCGACAAGGTCTACCCCCATGCGTCGCAGGCCGACCGCGAAGGGATCGTGCGTTACTACCTGTCGCGCGTCGGTCTTTCCGATGCCGCCGACAAACCGGCTTGCGATCTGTCCAACGGCATGAAGCAACGGGTCGGTATCGCCCGCGCCTTCGCGCTCTCGCCCAAGCTTTTGCTGTTGGACGAGCCTTTCGGGATGCTCGACAGCCTGACGCGGTGGGAACTGCAGGAAGTGTTGATGGAGGTCTGGACCCGCACCCAGGTCACGGCCGTCTGCGTCACCCATGACGTGGACGAGGCGATCCTGCTGGCCGACCGGGTCATCATGATGACCAACGGGCCCAACGCCCGGGTCGGCAAGATCATGGAGGTCGACCTGCCGCGTCCGCGCTCGCGCAAGCAGCTTCTCGAGCATCCCAAGTACTACGAATACCGGGCCGAGCTTTTGGACTTCCTGGAGGAATACGAGCACGGCAACCAGGGCAAAAGCGGCAATCCAACGACGGAAGAGGCAGCATGATGAGCCAGACAGAAGCAAAAAAACTTGTCGTCATCGGCAACGGCATGGCGCCGGGGCGAGTTCTCGACAATCTGTTCGACACGGCGCCGGATGCGTTCGAGGTCACGATCTTCAACGCCGAACCCCGCGTCAATTACGACCGCATCATGCTGTCGCCGGTGTTGTCGGGCGAAAAAGCCTATGAAGACATCATCATCCATGACGACGGCTGGTACGAAAAACACGGCGTGACCCTGCTGAAGGGCAAGAAGGTCATGGAGATCGACCGCGCCGGCCGTAAGGTCGTGGCCGAGGACGGAACGGAAGCGGAATACGACAAGCTTCTGATCGCCACGGGATCGTCGCCCTTTGTCATTCCTGTGCCCGGATCGGACCTTTCGGGCGTCGTCACCTACCGTGACCTGGACGATGTGGATGCCATGCTGGATGCGGCCAGGTCGGGGGGCAAGGCGGTGGTCATCGGCGGCGGGCTTTTGGGACTTGAAGCGGCCTATGGCCTGAAACGCCAGGGCATGGACGTCACCGTTCTTCACCTGATGCCGACCCTGATGGAACGTCAACTTGATCCCAGTGCCGGATACCTTTTGGAAAAGGCCCTGGCCGAGCGGGATATCAAGATCATCACCCGCGCCAATACCCAGGAAATCACCGGGGCCGATGGCCGTGTCGCGGGCGTCAAGCTGGACGACGGCACGGAGCTTCCCGCCGACATTGTTGTCATGGCCGTCGGCATCAAGCCGAACGCCCAGCTGGCCGACGATGCCGGATTGGAAACCAATCGCGGCATTCTGGTCGACGATCATCTGCGCACCAGCGACCCGGATATCCTGGCGGTCGGCGAATGCGTCGAACACCGGGGACAATGTTACGGTCTGATCGCCCCCCTTTACGATATGGCCAAGGTCATCGCCGCCAACCTGGCCGGGGACGACGCGCCCGAATATACGGGATCGGTCACGGCGACCAAACTGAAGGTCACGGGCATCGACCTTTATTCCGCCGGCGACTTCGCCGAAGGCGACGACCGGGAAGAAATCGTGCTGCGCGATGCCGCGGGCGGTGTCTACAAGCGCCTGGTCCTGAAAGACAACAAGATCATCGGTGCCGTGCTGTACGGCGATACGGCCGACGGGGCCTGGTTCTTCGACATGCTGAAGAAGGAAACGGATGTCTCCGATCTGCGCGAGACTTTGATATTCGGCCAGGCCTATGCGGGGGGCTCCCCGCTGGACCCTACGGCGGCCGTTGCAGCCTTACCGGATGACGCGGAAGTCTGCGGTTGCAACGGCGTGTGCAAGGGTTCGATCGTTCAGGCGATCACGGAAAAAGGCCTGACCGGCTTGGACGAAGTCCGTGCCCATACCAAGGCGTCATCCAGCTGCGGCACCTGCACGGGGCTGGTTGAACAGCTTCTGGCCCTGACTTTGGGCGACGACTTCCAACCCGATGCGGTTCAGCCCATGTGCGGCTGCACGGACCTGGGACATGACGACGTGCGGCGCTTGATCGTGGCGCAGGAATTGAAATCCATTCCCGCCGTCGTGCAGGAACTGAACTGGAAAACATCCTGCGGCTGCGCCAAATGCCGTCCTGCCTTGAACTACTACCTGCTGGCCACCTGGCCCGGCGAATACGTAGACGACAAGCAGTCGCGCTTCATCAACGAACGGGTCCACGCCAACATTCAAAAGGACGGCACCTATTCCGTCGTGCCGCGCATGTGGGGCGGGATGACCACACCGGACGAACTGCGCGCCATCGCCGACGTGGCGGACAAGTTCCAAATCCCCTCGGTCAAGGTGACGGGGGGGCAGCGCATCGACCTTTTGGGCGTGAAGAAAGAAGATCTGCCCGCTGTCTGGGCGGATTTGAACGCGGCCGGGATGGTATCCGGCCATGCTTACGGCAAGTCGCTGCGCACGGTGAAAACCTGTGTCGGTACGGACTGGTGCCGCTTCGGGACCCAGGATTCCACGGGCCTGGGCATCAAGCTGGAACGTTTTCTGTGGGGCTCCTGGACACCGCATAAGGTCAAGCTGGCCGTGTCCGGCTGCCCGCGCAACTGCGCCGAAGCAACCTGCAAGGACATCGGCGTGGTCTGCGTCGACTCAGGCTATGAAATCCATTTCGCCGGGGCCGCCGGGATGCACGTGAAGGCGACGGAAGTTCTTTGCACCGTGGCGACGGAGGCCGAGGTCATGGAATACGTCGGCGCCCTGATGCAGCTTTACCGCGAGCAGGGGCGTTATCTGGAACGCATCTACAAATGGGCGGACCGGGTCGGATTGGGCGTGGCCCGCGAACAGGTCGCAGAGAACGCGGAACGCCGCAAGGAACTGAACGAACGCTTCATCTACTCGCAGCAGTTCATGCAGTCCGACCCTTGGGCCGAACGGGCCGAGGGCAAGGACGCGGAAGAATTTACCTCGTTCCGACTGGGGCATTTAGGGAAAGTCGCGTGATGAATGACATGAGCATGAATACCAGTACGAAGACGCAAGTCTGGATCGAAATCTGCCGGTTGGAAGACATTCCGCCGCAGGGGGCCCGCGTGGTCCGGGCGACCCTCGGCTGCGTCGCCTTGTTCCGCACGGCGTCGGACAAGGTCTTCGCCCTGGAAGATCGTTGCCCGCACAAGGGCGGGCCGCTCAGTCAAGGCATCGTTCACGAGAACGGCGTGACCTGTCCGCTGCACAACTGGGTCATCGACATGGAAACCGGCCGTGCCAAGGCGCCGGACGAAGGACGTGTCCGCACCTTTCCCGTCGAAGTGCGCGACGGCAAGGTCCTCATCGACCGGACGTTGTTGGCATAGAAGGGGCAGGGCGCATGGGCGATACGGAGGCCGTTGAAAGCAAGACGACGTCGACAACCTGCCCCTATTGCGGGGTCGGCTGCGGCGTTCAGGCCACGGTCGATGCCGATGGCGCTGTTTCCATCGCTGGTGACACGGACCATCCCGCCAATTTCGGCCGGCTTTGTTCCAAGGGAACGAACCTTGGCCAGACGATTTCATTGGACGACCGATTGCTGCACCCGGAGATCGGGGGGCGTCAGGCTTCCTGGGATCAAGCCCTGGATCTCGTCGCCTCCCAATTCCGTGCCGCGATTGATGAATTCGGTCCCGATTCCGTCGCGTTCTATGTCTCGGGCCAATTGCTGACGGAAGACTATTACGTCGCCAATAAGCTGATGAAGGGGTTCATCGGCTCGGCCAACATCGACACCAACTCGCGGCTGTGCATGGCGTCCTCGGTCGCGGGGCACAAACGGGCATTCGGCGCCGATACGGTGCCGGGGCTTTACGAAGACCTGGAACAATCGGACCTGATCGTGATGGTCGGCTCCAACCTGGCCTGGTGCCACCCGGTCCTGTATCAGCGTATCGAAGCGGCCCGGAAACAGCGTGGCACGCGGGTCGCCGTGATCGACCCCCGGCGCACGGCAACGGCGGAAACGGCCGATATGCATCTGGCGGTGGAACCCGGTTCCGACGTTGCCTTGTTCAACGGGCTGCTCGCCTGGATGGCGCAGAACGGCGGGTTCGACGGCACCTTCATCGCCGATCATACCTCGGGCGTGTTCCATGCCCTGCGCGCGGCCGAAGCCGCCGATGTGGAACAGGTTGCGGCGCGCTGCGGCCTGCCGGTCGATCAGGTCATTGCCTTTTATCGGATGTTCACCCGCACCGAACGCACGGTCACGGTCTACAGTCAGGGCGTCAATCAATCGACGGCGGGCACGGACAAGGTCAACGCCATCATCAATTGCCATCTGGCGACGGGCCGCATCGGCCGGCCGGGGATGGGGCCGTTTTCGGTGACCGGCCAGCCCAATGCCATGGGCGGGCGCGAAACGGGCGGGCTCGCCAATCAACTGGCCTGCCATATGGAATTGGATAATCCCGCACACCGTGGCGTGGTACAGGACTTCTGGAGCGGCCCGGCGCTGGCCGCCGCGGCGGGACTGAAAGCGGTCGATATGTTCGATGCCGTCGCCGACGGCCGGATCAAGGCCTTGTGGATCATGGCGACCAATCCGGCAGTCAGTCTGCCCGATGCGGATCGGGTGCGGGATGCCATTTCCAGATGCCCCTTTGTTGCCGTGTCCGACGTGACGCGCCGCACCGATACGGCGGCCCTGGCCCATGTGCTGTTGCCGGCCGCGGCCTGGGGGGAAAAGGACGGCACGGTGACCAATTCGGAACGCCGCATTTCCAGGCAACGGGCTTTTTTGCCCATGCCCGAAGATGTGCGCGCCGACTGGTGGATGATGTCCCAGGTCGCAACCCGCATGGGCTATGGGCATGGCTTCGACTATGACGGCCCGGCCGATATTTTCCGCGAATATGCGAACCTGACGGCAATGTCCAACGACGGTAGCCGCGATCTGGACCTGGGGGGTATGGCGGATATCGACGACGGGGAATATGACGCCTTGCAACCGACGCTTTGGCCGGTCCGCGCCGAAGGGGTATCGGAACAGCGGTTTTTCGCGGAAGGCGAATTTTTCACGGACGATGGGCGCGGCCGTTTCATCGCGGTGGAAGACCGGGTGCCGGCATCGGCCCCCGACACGGCATATCCATTGGTTCTGAACACGGGCCGTATCCGCGATCAATGGCACACCATGACCCGCACCGGCCTTTCACCGAACTTGTCGCAACATCTGGCCGAACCGTTCTTGGAAATTTCCCAGGATGATGCCGACCGGATCGGCCTGATGCCCGCCCAGGTGGCCCGCGTGGAAAGCCCGCTGGGTGATTGCCTGTTGCGCGTTCTGGTCACCAGCCGCGTGCGGGCGGGGCATGTTTTCATGCCCATGCATTGGAACGACCAATGGTCGGGGCTGGCGCGGGCCGATGCCTTGGTCGCCCCCCATGTGGACCCGGTGTCCGGCCAGCCGGAAGCGAAATACACACCGGTCAACGTCAAGCCCTTTGCCGCCGCGTTCTATGGCTTTGCCGTATCCGTGACGGAACCGGCAACCGACGGCATGGATTACTGGACCTTGGCCCGCGCCGAAGGCGGCTGGCGGGTTGAAATCGCCGCGGGCAGGCAGCCCGATAATTGGGCGGATTGGGCCCGGGGGTTTCTTGGAATTGATCCCGACGACACAGACGTTCAGATCATGGCCAGCGAAGACAAGGCTGTCGGCGGATATCGCATGGCGGCGTTCCGGGGGGATGTTCTGATCGCGGCGGTGTTTGCGGGCGTGGCCCCCGTCGCCGTCGACCGGGCCTGGGTTGCACAACTGGTCGGGGCAGAAATTCCGGCCCTGGCCGACCGGCTTGCCGTGCTGGCCGGGCGGCGCGGCGCGGACAAGGCGGACCCCGGTGCCATCGTCTGCACCTGCATGTTCGTCGGGGCCAACGACATTCGCCGCGCGATCGTGGAAGAAGGCTGTGCCACCGTCGATGCCGTGGGGGCCTGCACCGGGGCGGGGATTACCTGTGGGTCCTGCCGACCGGAAATTCAGGTCATGCTGACCGATGCTGAACTGAAGGAGGCCAGCTGACATGGACGGCGGACTGCCCCATCGCAAGCCCGAGGAACGCCGTGCGGGTGCCCCCGCCCCCCTGGCCGTGCTGCCGCTGTTCCATGATTTGAACGGCCGCAGGGTAATTGTCTGGGGGGCGACGGATGCCGCCGATTGGAAGGCCGAGTTGATCGCCGCCGCCGGGGCCGAGGTCGAACGCATGACCGATGGCCGTCTTTGGAATCAAAACGACCTGCGGGGGGCCGCCCTGGCCGTGGCCGACGCGGGCGATACGGAACAGGCGGCCCAGCTGGCCGCCGCCGCGCGTGACGCGGGTGTGCCCGTCAACACCATTGACCGGCCTGATTATTGTGATTTTTCCTTTGGCGCCATCGTCAACCGGTCACCCGTGGTGATCGGCATTTCCACCGCCGGGGCAGCGCCCGTGCTGGGCCAGGCCATTCGCCGCCGCATCGAAACCTTGCTGCCGCCGGGCATCGCGCGTTGGGCCGCGGCGGCCCGCATGCTGCGCGACCGGGTGCGCGATTTCATGCCAGAAGCCGCCCGCCGCCGCATTTACTGGCGCGCCCAGGCGGAACGCGCCTTTGCCGAACCGGACCATCCCGCCCCCGAACGGGTCATGGATCCGCGCGATCTTTCCGTCCGTGACGCGGCAGCACCCGGGCGCGTGACTCTGGTCGGCGCGGGGCCGGGTGATGCGGAACTTTTGACGCTTAAGGCCATGCGGGCCCTGCAGGCCGCCGACGTCATTCTGTATGACGATCTGGTGTCCGACGAGGTTCTGGAACTGGCCCGGCGCGAGGCCAAGCGCCTTCTGGTCGGTAAACGCGGCAACCGGCCGTCCTGCCGCCAGGAAGAAATCAACGGTCTGATGATCAAGCTGGCGGGCCAGGGCAAGCAGGTGGTGCGCCTGAAATCGGGCGATCCCATGGTGTTCGGCCGCGCCGGCGAAGAGATCGAGGACCTGCGCGCCCAGGGTATCGTCGTCGACGTGGTGCCGGGCATTACCGCGGCGCTGGGAGCGGCGTCGGCGCTGGGCGTGTCACTGACCCACCGCGATCATGCGCGATCGGTCCGGTTCGTGACCGGTCACGGCCGCGCGGGCGGCTTGCCCGACGATCTGGATTGGCGGGGTCTGGCCGATCCGGCGACCACGTTGATGGTCTATATGGCCGGGCGGACGGCCGGGGTTCTGGCCCGGCGTTTGATCGAACGGGGCCGCGCACCGGGAACGCCCGTGGTTGTCCTCGGTAATGTCAGCAGACCCGATGAAACCCGCGAGGTCCGCACGTTGGGTTATCTCGCCGGGCAGGCATTGAAAGCCGGTGACGGGCCGGTACTGATCGGCGTGGGCGAGGTTTTCGCTGGCCTGCGCGAGGGGGCATCCTTGTCGGTGCCCGCAGTTCCAGTCACCGGACGGCAGACCGAGTTGCCGTTTTCATCCAACGGATGACCGGCGGCCGCTTCGACGCATAATCAAACGAACAGGGACGTCACCACGGTCGTCACACCCAGGCCGACGGTCAACAGGCCGATTGCCGTCTGCAGGCCGTTATGGGCCCAGGTCAGCGACCGCGCTCCGCGAAGAGGCAGGGTGATGGCGGCGGAAAACAACGCCATGCCGGCCATCGACCCGATCCCGAACAAAGCGACATAGCCAAGCGCCAACCAGGGCGACGCCGTGGTCTGTGCCGTCATGACAGCCAGGGCCGCCGACCCGGCCATGCCGTGCATCAGGCCGACCACGAAGAACCGCAGGGGAAAGCTGCCCCGATGGGGATGTTCATGGTCATGGTCGCGGGGGTGTACGGCCTGTTTGGCTTCGCCCTTGTGGGAATGGGCGTGGAAATGGACGTTGCCGTCGCCGTGGCGGTGGGCATGGAAGTGAACCCGGTCGCGGATCAGGCGGCGCAGAACTTCTAGGCCCAGGCCGACCAGCAGGACGCCGACGGCGGCTTCCATCAGGCGCGCGGTCCAGTCGGAAATCGCCGTTTCCATGTAGATCACGGCGCCGCAGACCAGGAACAGGGTCGTGGTATGGCCCAGACCCCAGACGGCACCTTGGCGCAAAGTCTGACGCAACGAGGTCTTGCCCGTCACCATCGCGGTCACGGCGGCAAGGTGGTCGGGCTCGAACGCATGACGAATCCCGATAAGAAAGCCCAAAACCAGGATCGAGGTCATGCGTGTGGTCCTTTTAGTATGAAATCCGAGGCGGCAGGAGGGGGTGTTGTGACGGAAATCGCGGTCGAGTGCCAGTGCTGTTTCGCCTGCGTCACGGTACCCGGTTCATGATGCCCTGTTATTGGGCGCTCCCCACGGTCATGCCGCCGCAGACGAACAGGGTCTGGCCCGTGATGAAGCCGCTGTCCCTGTTCAAAAAGAACGCTGCCGCATTGGCGATGTCTTCGGGCGTGCCCAGGCGCTTGACCGGCACGCCGTCGATGATTTTCTGGGTTCGGGGGCTGCCGGGCGGGTTGACGTCGTTGAACAGGTCCGTGGCGATCGGACCGGGGGCGATGGAGTTGACGGTAATGCCGTGTTCCGCCAGTTCCAGGGCCCAGACCTTGGCCATGGCCGCGATGCCGCCCTTGGTCGCGGCATAGACGGTGCGCAGCTCCTTGCCCAGGATGACCCGGCTGGAAATATTGACGATCCGCCCCCAACCCGCGTCTTTCATTTTCTCGGCCGCGTACTTCGCGCAAAGGGCGGGTGCGACCATGTTCAAGGGAACGACCTTGTCGAAATCTTCCGGGGTCGTGTCTTCCAAAGGTTTGGCCAGCGACATACCGGCGTTGTTGACCAGGCCGACGATGTCGAAGGAGGCGGCGATGTCGGCGAAAACCCGTTCGATCCCGGCGTGATCGTAGAGATCGATTTTCATGAAGGTTTCGTTCTCAACAAGCGGGCCGGGTTTGCGGTCCAGGCTGACGACCTTGGTGCCGCGGGCGGCAAGGGTTTCTACACAGGCGCGGCCGATGCCGCTGCTGCCGCCGGTGACGACCACGCATTGTTCCGCCATTCGATTGATCTCCCATCAAGGCATGTTTTCTAAGGACCGGAATCGTTTAGCTGATTTACCGGTCCCTGAACAGATGCGGGGCGGGCGGGTTTCGCAGGGCGAAAGCGGTTGCCGGGCGCGGCAATTTCCACGATTGTCCCCTTCGGATCAAAACAACGAAGAGGCCGCCCTTATGCCCGACACCCTGATCATCACCCGCACGGACGGAATCACACGGGTTACCTTGAACCGCACCGACAAGGCCAACGCCCTGGGCCCGGACTTGGTCGAAGACCTGCTGGCGGCCGTCGAAAACGTCGCCGGTGACGGCACGCGCCTTCTAGTGCTGCAAGGAGAAGGCAAAAGTTTCTGTTCCGGTTTCGATTTGTCGGACCTGGCGGATGTCACGGATGGCGATCTGGTTCACCGCCTGATCCGCATCGAAACCCTGCTGCAGGCGGTCTATCACGCGCCGATGCCGACCCTGGCCCTGGCCCATGGGCGGGTGTTCGGTGCCGGGGCTGATCTGTTCTGTGCCTGCAGCCGGCGGGTGGCCGCCCCGGGAACCTCGTTCCGCATGCCGGGGCTGGGATTCGGGATCGTGCTGGGCACGCGGCGGCTTAAGGTCCGGGTCGGCGAAGACGAAGCGCGCCGCATCCAGAATTCGGGCCTGACCTTTGGCGCCGATGAGGCCCTGGCGCTGGGGTTCGCCACGGATATCGCGGACGCCGATGCCTGGCCGCAATTGGTCGACGAAGCCGGGGTATTCGCCAAAACCCTGAGCTCCCAGGCAACGGCGGACTTGTTCCGGGTGACGGTGACCGACACCCGCGACGCCGACATGGCCGATATCGCGCGCACGGCCTCCGTTCCCGGCTTGAAGGACAGGATCACGGCCTACCGCGAGGCGGCATTGAAGGCGGCGGGAAAGAAATAGGGGCGATCAGGGAGGTTATTAGGAAGCTCCGATACCTGTGCTATCGTCTCCTCGCCTCATCCGATTGGGCAAAGCCCGTCGTGCGTGCAATGGTTGGATAAAACAGGGTCGGTTCAATCTCGGAAGCGCTTTCAATACCGACCGCCTACCTTGGCGGCTATGAAAGAGCGGCTCTCGTTGATCGCGAGCTTGCCGAGCGTTATGTGGCGGCAACCCGGATTGGTGATCCAGAGGCTGATGCGGTCGTCGAAGAATTGTCGAAGCATGATCCGGCGACAGCCGAGGAATGGGTCCGCCGGGGCATCGAGGCCGGTCCGTCCGGGATCGAGGATGCCCCGCCGCTGATCCGTGGGTTTTTCGCGGAGATTGAACGGGTCCCATCTTGGTTCGACGAAGCGTCTGTCCTGTCGGGATGTCGGGCGTTTCACCGACATTCGGAAATGTTCATCGGCGCCTTCGTCGCCGCCGTCCTGATCGAGGGGTTTTCGTCCCTGATCAGCCAGTCGTTCGCCATCACGGGCCGTATGGTGGATCAGGGCGTGCGTCGGCTTAAACAGAACAATCGCCAGCTTGTGGAGATTTTTCTGCCGGGCGGATTGGCGCGGCACGGCGATGGATGGAAGCTGTCCCTGCGTATCAGATTGGTGCATGCGCGCGTCCGGTGGCTCTTGTCCCATTCCAAGGAATGGGATGAAGCCGCCTGGGGGACGCCGCTGAGTGCTGCCCATGTGGCTTTTGCGTCAACGGCGTTTTCGGCGATTTTGCTGAAACGTGCGGCCATGCTGGGCGTGACGCTTTCGGGCGAGGAGCGGAATTCGTTCATGCAGGTCTGGCGTTATGCCGGCCATTTGATGGGTGTGCCCGGGAACCTTTTGTTCACATGCGAAGCCGACGCCTTGCGACTGCACGCGACCGCGACCTTGTGCGAACCCCCGCCGACGATTGAATCGATCATTCTCGCCAACGGGTTGATCAATTCGGCACCGCTCGTCGCCGGCATCACAGAGCCCAAGGCCCGGCAAAAACTGGCCCGGAAGATCTATCGCATATCGCGCGCGATGATCGGTGATGAATTGGCCGACCAGCTTAATTATCCGCCCATGTATACCACCGGAACGCTGGCTGTTCTGCGCATCAAGAATGCCGCAGACCGGATGATTGGCCATCTGCTTCCGGCGTTCGGCGCGCGTCGCCGGGCAAGTCAGTTTCAAACCATGCTGTCCGTGTCGCTGTATAACGAAGAAGGCATCCGCTACCGTTTGCCCGGACATGTCTATGCCGAAAAGGATGCTGATCTGTGACTGCAACCGCCGGCCCCCGTTCCCCCATCGCGCCCGTTCTGATCTTGAGCACCGGGCGCTGCGGCTCGACCATGATTTCCGACCTGCTGAACAGGCATCCGCAGGTCCTCAGCCTGTCCGAGTTCTTCGTCCCCCTTGGCGCGGAGGGATTTGCCTGGCAGCGACCGGACGGCGAACGCATGTGGCGGATATTGACCGAGCAGAATGCGGGCCTGCACGCCATGCTCAAAAACGGGCATGTGGTGGATGAAGGGCTGTATCGTTTCGATGCGCCGGGGGCGCGGTTCCAACCGGCGGACATGCCGCCGATCATTGCCGTCACTTTGCCGCACCTGACCGATAATCCCGAGGCCTTGCTTGATGAATTGGAACCTTCAATCCGCGCCCGGCCCCGTATGGCGCTTGCCGACCAATACCGCGCATTGTTCGGCGACCTGGCGGAAAAATTCGGGCGGCGGGTCTGGGTCGAGCGGTCGGGCGGCACCCTGATGCATGCCGCCAAATTATTGCGCCTGTTTCCCGAGGCGCGCGTCATTCATGTCTATCGCGACGGCCGCGACACGGCCATGTCCATGAGCCGGCATCACAATTTCCGTGTGTTGGTGGGGGCGATCCTGCGGTGCCGCCGCCTTGGCATCGATGCGCAACGGGCCTTCCATGCGGCCAAGGGCGGGCCCATGGACGTGCTGATGCAGCGCCTTGTGTTCCGGCTTCTGGATGTTGATAAGACCGCGGCCCTGCCGGGGCTCGAAGATTTCGGGCGGTTCTGGAGCGATTTGATCGAAGTTGGATCTGAAGTTCTCCGCGACCTGCCGCCGGACCGGCTACTGAATGTCAAGTTCGAGGATGTGCAGATAGAACCACGGGAGAACCTGCGCAAGCTGATCCGGTTCATCGATCCATCGTTGGAGGACGGCGTCTGGCTCGACGAGGTCGCGACCATTCCCCGGCCCGCGCGCTCCAAATTTCAAACCTTGCCCGGGGGTCAGCAGGCAGCGCTGACGAAGGCCTGCGCGCCCGGCCTCGAACGATTGGGGTATCCGCTGTGACCCTTCCTGGAAACAGGCTCGAAAGTTGCCCGGTAGATCCGGCGGACCGGGACGAGTTGCTGGATATCTGCCGTCGCACGTTTCAGTGCCCGCGGGAAGACGGCTCGCTCGGCCGCCAGTTCCACGGCAAGACTCATTGCTGCCTTAAGGCGACCCTGACGATCGACCCGCCCGATGATCCCACGCTCCGGCATGGGCTGTTCGCCGAAGCGGGGCGATATCCGGCACTCGTCCGATTTTCGAACTCGTTCTTCGATGACGATACCCATCCCGACGTGCGCGGCATGGCGATCAAGCTGACCGGGGTCGCGGGCGCGGTCTGCGAGGGAGCGCCTCCGGGGCAGCAGGATTTCGTTCTGATGAATGAAGCCATCGGCCCGGCCCGGGATGCCAAGGAAGCGATGCACCTGTTTCGCGCCCTTGACGGCATAGCCAAGGTCACGGCGGCCAACATCATGGCGCCGCGCTATCTGTTTCCGAACATCCTGCCGTGGCGGATGCGGTGGCGGTATTTCGCCTTTCTAAGTATGTCCGGTTTGCGGCATCTGTTGGGCCGTGATCTGGCTCAGTCGACCTACAACAGCGTCACGCCCTATCGGCTCGGCGATGGGGCGGCCAAGTTCCTGGTCCGGCCCGTTGCGGCGGCCCTGGCAAGAAGGCCCATGAAAGGGCGTGACTTCACGGCTCGGCTGCAATCCGCATTCGATGCCGGTCCGATCCGGTTTGAATTCTGCCTGCAGCCGCGCGTGCTTGAAAGCGACCCCATCGAAGATGCCCGCCGTGCGTGGAAAAGCCCGGTCCATGTTGTCGGCACCTTGGAAATTCCGCCGCAGGATGTTGCGGCCACGATTGCACTTGGCGAGGCGCTGACCTTCAGCCCCTGGAACTGCCTCGCCGCGCACGAACCGCTCGGTTCGATCAACGCGCTGCGGCGGGATGCCTATGCGGCCTCGGCGGCCAATCGGGGGGCCGCGGCCGTGCCGCCGGCGTCTGTCTGGGGCGAGGCGGCTTTGAAGGCAGCGGAGGATTAAGTAAGCCGCCCACCGCGGCATCTGCGCCACGTACATTATATTTTTTACGAATGCTTGTGTCCGGGCACGGGGTCCCGTATGGCTTTGCCATGACCAATTCTTCCGACTTCCCCCAAAGCACAAAAAACGTCGTCATCCTGTCACTGTGTCAGGCGCTGTTCTTCAGCGGCCGGACCCTGACATTCTTCGCCGCCTCCCTGGTCGCCATCGCCATGCTGGGCGAAAATCTGACCTATGCCACGGTGCCGGTCACCATGATGCTGGTCGGCACGGCGTTGGGCACCTTGCCAGCGGCTTTTTTGATGCGGGCCTGGGGGCGCAAATGGGGGTTTGCGTTCGGCTCCGCCATCGGCTGTGCCGGGGCCATGATCGCGGCCCAGGCCGTGGCCATGGACAGTTTTGCCCTGTTCAGTGTGGGGATTTTGATTTCCGGATTCTACAGCGCCTTCGCCCAGCAATACCGCTTTGCGGCAGCCGAAGTCGCCCCGGAACATCTGAAGGAAAAGAGCGTTTCCATCGTCATCGCCATGAGCGTCGTCGGCGCGGTCGTCGGGCCCGAAACGGCCCTTCTGGCCAAGGGCTGGATTTCGGCGGTTCCGTTCCAGGGGGCGTTCTGGATGCTGGCGGCTTTTTACGGGCTTTCCGGCGTGATCATTCTGTTCGGCGAATTTCCCCGGCTGACGCAGCAGGAATATGAAGATACGGGCCGGCCCCTTTCGGCCATCATGGTCTCGCCCACGTTCATCGTCGCCCTGATCGCGGCGCTGTTCGGCTATGTGGTGATGAACTTCCTGATGGTCGTCACGCCGATCACCATGGAAACGCTCAAGACCGTGGTGTTCTCCCACGAGAACATCAAACTGGTCATTCAATGGCATGTGGTCGGCATGTTCCTGCCGGGTTTCGTGACCGGCCATCTGATCCGGAAATTCGGTGTCGTCCGCATCATCGCGACGGGGGCATTCATTCTTTTGTGCTCGGTGCTGGTCGCGCTGAACGGCATTACCTTCGCGCATTTCATGGCGGCGCTGATCCTGCTGGGGGTGGGCTGGAACTTCACCTTCACCGGCGGCACGATCCTGGTCACCGAAGTTCATTCACCGGCCGAACGGGCCAAGGTGCAGGGCACCAACGATTTCCTGCTGTTCACGGGGCTGGCTTGTTCCTCGCTCATGGCGGGAAGCGTCTATCACTTCTTCGGCTGGGCTTGGGTGAACTATGCGATGCTGCCGGTCATCCTGGTCATTCTGCTGTCGGCCCTATGGCTGCGTTCCGTCCGCCGCAAGGAACAGGCAGCGGCCAAAGCGGCGGCGCAGTAAGCCGGAGGGCTTACTGCGGGCCGGCCCTTCCGGGGGCGCATACGCGTTCTTACCGCCCTTTGAAGTTCGGCGGACGCTTGCTCAAAAATGCGTCCATACCTTCGCGAAAATCCTCGCTCATGTAGCACATCAGCAGAAGATCGCGTCCCCCACCGGCAGGCAACTCCGGGCGCAGGCGGCGCAGGGTCTCTTTCGCGGCATACAGCGTCAGCGGCGCATATTCAGTGATTTGGCGGGCGATTTCCTCGGCCCGTGGGGCGACTTCTTCCGGTGTTTCCACCATTTCGGTGATGAACCCGCAATCGAGCGCTTCCGGGGCTTCGATCATGCGGGCGCGGAAAATCAGATCCTTGGCGCGGGCCGTGCCGATCAGGTCGGCCAGTCGGGCGAAGTTCATCATGGACAGGCAGTTGCCCAGGGTGCGCGCGACGGGAAATCCGAAGCGCGACGGCCGCGCCGCAATACGAAGGTCGCAGCAGGCTGCGATACCGGCACCACCGCCCGCACAGGCGCCGCGGATGGCGGCGATCGTGGGAATGCGGCAGCGTTCGAGCGCGCCGAGGGTCCGGTCGATGCGCGCTTCATAGGCCAGTGCGTCTTGTTCGGTTTCGAACGCGCGGAATTGGGACATGTCCGTTCCGGCGGCAAAGGCCTTTTCGCCTGCACCGGTTAGTACGAGTGCCCGGATATCTCGCTTCTCACCGGCTTCGACGCAGATTTGTGCCATGCGTTCGTACATGGCGAATGTCATGGCGTTGCGTGCTTGCGGACGGTTGAAGGTCAAAAAGCCGATATTGTCACGAACTTCATAGAGAATATCCTCGCCTGCCTGTGCGGCGAGATCGGCATCGATTTCAGTTTCCGGGGTGGTCGTCGACATCGGGGAAGTCCTTATATCCAAGGGATTGATAACGTCAGCCGGTGCGGTTGTGCGGCTGTGCGGCGGTCGTGCGGGTTACACGACGCCTGCGTTCTTAAGCTCGGTGATTTCGTCTGAAGAGTAGCCGAATTCCTGCAGAATTTCGTCTGAATGCTCGCTCCGTTCCGGCGGCGCCACTTTTAAGGAGCTCGGTGTTTTGTTCATCTTGATCGGCTGGGCGACGAGATTGAGGTCCCCAAGCGCCTTGGAAGTGACGGTTTGCGACATTTCCAGGTGTTGGACCTGAGGGTCGGCGAAAACCTTGTCGATCGTGTTGATCGGTCCGCAGGGCACACCTGTTTCATTGAAGCGCTCGATCCAAGTCGCGCTGTCGGCGGTGCGCAGAATCGCGTTGATTTCATCGCCCAATGCGTCGCGGTTCTGGGACCGCAGGGCAGAGGTCTTGTAATCCGGATGTTCGATCCAGTGCTCCGCATCGACAGAGCGGCAGAACCGCTCCCAGATTACCTGGCCCGTGACGGCAAGGTTGATGTGGCCGTCGGCGGTTTCGAATACGCCGGTCGGAATGGCGGTGGGGTGGTTATTGCCGGCTTGGGGCGGCACTTGGCCATCAACCAGCCAGCGCGTCGCTTGGAAGTCGAGCATGGCGATCTGAGATTGCAGAAGGGATGTCTGCACCCATTGGCCTTCGCCGATTTCATCGCGGGCAAGCAGGGCGACCATAATGCCCAGGGCGCAATACAATCCGGCGGTCAAATCTGCGATCGGGATACCGACCCGCATCGGTCCTTCGCCCGGACGCCCGGTGATCGACATCAGCCCCCCCATACCCTGGGCGATCTGATCGAAGCCGGGGCGTTTGGCGTAGGGACCGTCCTGTCCGAAGCCGGAGATCGAGGCATAGACCAGCTGCGGATTGATGGCATGCAGGCTTTCATAGTCGATACCCAGCCGATCCTTAACGTCGGGCCGAAAGTTTTCGACGATGACATCGGCCTTTTCGACGAGGCGCTTAAGCACGGCCAAGCCTTCCGGCGATTTCAGGTTGAGGGTCAGGGCGCGCTTGTTGCGATGCAGGTTCTGAAAGTCCGAACCATGCCGGGGCCCGCCTGGGCCTTCGGCGGCATCCAGGGCTTCCGGCAATTCGATCTTGATCACGTTGGCGCCCCAGTCCGCTAATTGCCGGACGCAGGTGGGACCGGAACGGACGCGGGTCAGATCAAGGACAGTAAAGCGTTTGAGCGCGGGAGAGGCGGGCGTGAATGGCATGTCAGTACTCCAAGTTTTTTCGGAGACTGTGATTCAAATTGTATATTGTCAACAATATATCAAAAACATTTTTCGATCTACGATTGACAATGGGTGGATCATGGGCGCTAATCATCCCCCATGACGGAAGATGTCTCAGACGCCATCGCCCTGCGCCGCGCGGAATCTTTGACTGCGATCGTTCAGAAAGAGCTGGAACGAATGATCGTGGACGGGGAACTGCGTGCGGGAGACCGGCTTAACGAACAGGTTTTGGCGCAGCGTTTCGGGGTCAGTCGCGGCCCGGTTCGCGAAGCCATGCGGGCGCTGGAATGCGCGCAATTGGTGTCGACGCGCATGAACCAGGGCTTTTTCGTCCGCGAGATCACACCTAAGGAAACCGCCGAAGTTTATGATGTGCGCGCCGTCGTCTACGGGTTTATTTGCGCGCGCTTGGCGACCAACGTTTCAGCGCAGGCGCTTAAGGAACTTGAAGATTTGATCGCACAGATGGATGACGCCATCACCGCGAACGATCCGAAGGCTTATTATCGTTTGAACCTGCAATTCCACGACATAACCATTCACCATGCATCCCATGACCGGGCGCAGCAGACGTACCGTTCGTTGATCAATGAAAGCCACTTGGTCCGCCAACGGTCGTTGATCGAACCCGAACGTATGCGGGAATCAAACAAGGAACATGCAGGCCTGGTCGACGCCTTCAGGGCAGGTGACGCCGAATTGGCGCGTCGATTGGGCGAGGAACATTCGCTTGCCGGCTATCGCCGATGGAAAGATTCGGTCGCGGAAGACGGGACGTCTTTGCCTGCGGCCTCCAAGAATAATGCGGCCGAAACGAAGCAGGCTCCCTGAGTAGACGGCACCGAATCGAATAAACCTTACCAATTAAAAATACGTAGTCTCTGGCCCGCATCCATTCTTAAGGTGGAGCGGGTCGCCAAACCTGTAATGGAGGAAAATTCAATGCGACTTCACACAAAAATCACCATGGCCGTTAAGGCCCTGGCCTTGTCATGCGCCGTGTTGGTGCCGGCACTTTCGTCGGATGCCGCCCAGGCGGACAGCTATCCGAGTGAGCGGCTTAACTGGACGATTGCGTTCGGTCCCGGCGGCGGCAACGACATCATGTCGCGCACGATCATTTCGATCTTGGAAAAATACAAACTCTATCCCGATGAGATCGTGGCTCAGAACCGGCCGGGCGGCAGCGGTGCCGTCGGTTGGGGGTATCTCCACAATCAGGAAGGAAATCCCTATCACATCTCCTCGACCTCGGGCAGCTTCCTGACCACGCCGCTGAAGGCGAAAACGCCTTGGTCGCCTACGACCTTCACACCGGTTGCCCTGCTTGCGGCAGACGATCTGCTGCTTCTGGTGAACGGCAAATCCGAAATCAAGGATTTCGACCAGTTCATCAAGGAAGCCAAGGCCAAGGGGCCGGCGATCGGGGGCATCGGTGCCGTCAACGTTGATTTCATCGTGCCGACGCTGCTGGCCGAAAAAGCCGGTTTCAAATTCGATTATGTGTCCTTCAACAAACAGGGCGAACTGACGACGGCCCTGCTGTCCGGTGCGCTCGACGCCATGGTGGCGAACCCCGGTGAAGTCGCCGGTCTGTTGGAATCCGGCGATTTGCGGGCGCTTGGGTTCTCGGGCAAGAAGATTCCCGACAGCCTGAAGGGCGTTCCGACATTCGGTGAAAAAGGCTTCGAGCTGGGCATTTCCATGCCGCGTGGCGTGGTGCTGCCGCCGAATGCCCCCAAGGAAGCGCAAGACTGGTGGATCGAAACCATGAAGAAGGTGGTCGAAAAGCCGGAATGGGCCGAATACGTCAAAAAGCATGAGCTGACGGAAACGGTCCTGTGGGGCGAAGACTTCCGCAAGTTCCTGGCGAACTCTCACGATGAGTTCGCCCGTATCCTCAAGGCCAAGGGTGCGATCAAGTAATTGGACATCAGATATCGGCCGCCCGCCGGGCTTTTTTGTCCGCGGGCGGCCGGCATCGTCCGTCGATTCACTTCCTTCCGCCCCTGCCGATATGGGGCTGTATTGGTTTAATCATTATCCGTGCAAATTGAACTTCAAGGTGGGCTTGCCACATGCGAATAGCCTTCATGACCGCTCTGCTGCTGTTGTCCGTGTTCTACGCGGCATTGGCATTTTCGGATTTGGAATTTCTCAGCGCCCGCGGCCGTATCGGGCCGGGTTTCTTCCCGCAGATCATCGCGGTCCTGCTGGTCGCTTTCGTTCTCTACAACATCGTGCTGGACTACCGGCGGCGTGACGGCGACGAAGCGGTTTCCGAAAATTGGCGGGTGACCCTTTCGGTTGTCGCCATGGTCGGTCTGCTGATCGTGGCCAGTCATTTCCTCGGCGCGCTCCCGGGAATGGTCATCTTCATGCTGCTTGCCCTTTCGGTGCTCAACCGGGGGCGGCATGTCACCAATCTGCTGGTCGGGCTGTTGTTGCCCATCGGCTTGTTCACTCTGTTCAGGTATTCGCTTAACGCAGCGATGCCGCCGGGCCTGCTGGGTCTTCCGTTGTAGGACGGGCAGAACCCACGCATTGATCCGATACCCGATATTCACAGGCAGTCCTCGTCATGGAAATTTTCGACAATCTCTTTCTCGGTCTCTCCGTCGCCGTCTCTCCGATCAATCTCGTCTATCTTCTGATCGGCTCCTTGATCGGGATGGTCGTCGGCATCATTCCCGGTTTCGGCCCCGCCGCGGGGTTGTCGATTCTTCTGCCGCTTACCTTCGGAATGGATCCGACGGGGGCCATCATCATGCTCGCGGCCATCTATTATGGTGCGATGTACGGCGGCACGATTACGTCGATACTTCTCAATACGCCGGGTGAATCCGCCGTGGTGGCCTCCACGTTCGACGGTTTTCCGCTGGCCCAACAGGGGCGCGCCGGGCCGGCATTGGTCATGCAGGCGGCGGCATCCTTCGTCGGCGGAACGGTGGGGATCATTCTGATCTCGGTCCTGGCCGCCGTTTTCGCCACGGTGACCCGTAATTTCGGGCCGCCTGAATTCTTCATGCTTGTAATGATGGGGATCGTGACGCTGGTCGTTCTGATCGGCGAAAACTGGCGGTATGGCGCGATCTCAGCCCTGATCGGGTTCGCCATCGGCACGGTCGGCGTCGACCTGGAAACCGGGATTCAGCGGTTCACCTTCGGGTCGGCCGAACTGATCGGCGGGATCGAATTCATCCCCATCGCCATCGGTCTGTTCGGGCTGGGCGAACTGTTTTACGCCTTTTATCAGGGGCTGCACCGTGCCGGCAGCGGCGGCATTATCCAGTATCAGAACGAAGCCCGGTTCTGGCCGGAACTGCGTGATTGGGTTGAATCGAAAATGGCCTTTGTCAGGGGCTCGATCTTGGGTTTCTGCATCGGCGTGGTGCCGGGCGCGGGTGCGACCGTCGCGTCCTTGATGTCCTATTCGATCGAGAAATCAGCCTCGCGCACACCGGAAAAATTCGGCAAGGGTGCGATGCCCGGTCTGGTGGCGCCGGAATGCGCCAACAACGCGGCCTCCGCCGGCGCCATGGTGCCGTTGCTGACGTTGGGTATACCGGGGTCCGCGTCAACCGCGGTTCTGCTTGCCGCGCTGTTGATGTGGGGGCTGAAGCCGGGTCCGCTGCTGATGGAGCAGAATCCCGAATTTGCCTGGGGTCTGGTCGCCAGCATGTATCTGGGCAATATGGCGCTGCTCGCCATCAGTATTTTCGCCATTCCTTTGTTCGTGTTGTTCATCAAGCTGCCTTATCGCATTCTGGCACCGGCCGTCATCGTCGTTTGCACCATGGGAACGTTCAGCGTTCACGGCAGCATCGTCGAGGTTTGGCTGATGTTTGCCGCCGGCATGGTCGGCTTTTTCATGAAGCTTTACGGGTTCTCTCCCGCGGCGACGGTTCTGGCCCTGGTGTTGGGGCCGTTGGCGGAAGAAACCCTTCGCCAGACCTTGATCATTTCCCGGGGCTCACCCCTGATCTTCGTCGAACGGGGAATGTCACTCGGCATTTTGATCGTGACTGTGGGTGTCGTCCTGTTCGGAATTTGGATGAGCCGTTCACGGCGAAAGTCGAAACAGGCATCCCCCTGAGCGGCCGGGTAACATCGGAAAGGTAGCCGACGATGTCTTCAAGGAAAGACGAGTCGGACAATGGCACGATGAGCAGAGGAGTGGTGGTGGGGACAGTCTCAGGCGAACCGGTCTCTGCCTTACTTCCCTGTTTAACTGAGAAAAAACAAGGAAGATTCCTTAAACTTAGATTTAATGGACTTCCTGCGAGGCGGGTACGAGCTAATGACGGTGCACGTCCTCGTGGAATTCCCTAAACTAATATCAGGGAATTTCGATTGCGGGAGCAGGAAAAGATGTCGGCTGAAGGTTCGGCTGCTTGCAAGCCAGCAAAGAAACGGAAAACTCGTCAAGGTAGGCGAAAGAAGCATGATGAGCATGTTTCTTATGATCTGCTGATCGAAATCTGGAATTATTAATTCAGTTTTTGCATCAGCGATCCCAAGAGCCACTTCGGTGCGGGATCATATAGTGGATTGGCAGCACTAACGTTCAAGGGGGCGTTCGAGAACCCAAAGAAACTAAAATATAAATTCGGGGAACTGACACTTAGCGTGCGGTCAGACGTGGCGCATGAGAAATATGACGATGTGCCTCGTTCGATCGGGGGGCTCTCGGCTAATGCAGACACACTTTATGCCTACATCTTTGTGCCAGTCGAGCGTTTTGCTGAATTGGCTGCCGTTGCGGCGACCAATCGGGTCCAGGTTGCCTATATCCATGGCACACGGATTAGGTATCGCTCCGGTGCGGTCACCGGTTTTTCTCTCAGTACCGGAATCGAAGAAGAAGAAACTTCAGACTGAATCCTACGCAACGGGGGCTCTCCCCGGTTAAAATGCCTGGGTTTGTCACGCTAGCTCTGCATTTTAAATTCCCGATAGTTGACCAATGAAAGGGTTTAAGCGTTGCTTTGGATCGGTTCGGTCCTAATAGCCGTGTGGGATGGCATCGAAACCAGGAATGCTGGAACAGCCATTTTCGCGTGGCTAACGGTGTTTGCGACGGATAGAGCGGCAGCTATGACCAAGAGCACACTACCCACGAGCCTCATGTGGCGGAGAGTGCTAATCAGCATTTTGTTTCCTCGCACCATCCGGCTGGCTTGTCGAAGCCGCGCTCGGTGCCGGAAAGCCTCCACGAACCTGAGTCTCCTCCCACTGGAACTGTCGTTGTTCCGGCGTCCAAAGAGTCTTCAAGTACGTGATCACATCGCGGATCTCATCGGATGAGAGCTGGTCCTGGAAAGCGGGCATAGTCAGATGCCGGGTCTTGTTGAAGGGGTCCCTCCAGCCCTCGCTCACCATCCTATACAGCATGGCATCGGAATGCTTCCAGGTATGGCCCTCGGCGTTGTGAGGTGGCGCCGGCAACTCACCTTGGGCGTTGGGCGTTTCCCAGTTCGGTTGACCTTCGCCGCGGGCGCCGTGACAGGATGCGCAATATTCCTGATAAATCTTGCGGCCTGCCTCGACCTGTTGCATATCCAACGGCGGCGGGTCAGCCTCGGACAGCGCCCGCGAGCCTTCGGCAGCATCGGACTCTTCATGTCCGGACGCAACACCCAAACTCAGCCCCGATAGCACCAGCCCGCCGGCCAGCAGAAGGCCAGCAAGCCGCATTACTGCCATCGCTTGCTCATTCTCGAACGGTGCACGACCCGGCCATCAGCCAGCAGCGCGTAGAGCACACCCGACCGCGAATGTGCGAGGGCCGTGATCTCGGTGCCCGGTGAGCCAGCGGCTTCCCATTCCTCGCCGCCGTTGACCGTGCGGTACAATTGCTCGCCCACGGCTGCATAGAGCTCTTTCGGTCGGTTAGGATCATAGGTAACGGCCGCGACCGGACCCGGCAGGCTTCCAGCAGGTCGCCAACCACAAAAGCAGTCCATCGAGCGATAGGCTCCTTTGTCCGTCGCGGCGAAGAGCCAGCCGGATTGCATGCTGCCTTCGAGGTTGGAATGGATGAATCGCCGAACCTTGGCGTCGGGCCCCTTGTCCACCATGCGCCACCGCACACCACCGTCCTCGCTGCGATAGATGCCTTCTCCCGCCACCACCGCGAAGAGGGTATCCGGCGCGGTGCTGTGCGCCGCGAACGCGATCACCTCGCGGCTCGGCAGACCCTGATCGATGTGGCTCCAGCTCTTGCCGGCATCGACGCTCTTCAGGACGCCGAGGCCGGGGCCCGCTAGGTACAGTTGACTTTGTTCGCCTGCCGAGACAGAAATCGCCGCGATCCTGCTACCGTCAGGCAGCGCTGTAAGAGACACTTTCGTCCACTCTCTGCCCGCCATACTGCGCCGGTACAGCGCTCGGCCATCCGACCGGTACAAGGCGTCCGTCCGCGGCTCATATACCAAGGCGCCAATTGCCTGACTTAAGCTGGGGGCGTTGTCGGAAGCTTCCGCAGCGCCAGTGCCAGCTAACATCGCAACCACTGCGGCGAATGCGAGCTTCTGTATTCCCTTCGCAAGGTATCTAGACATTTCGTTCATTCGATCTCCTTTAAGTAGGCGTTGTTGCGGCCGTGTTTTTTCCGCCCGAATAACGGTGCCATTCTCATGCCCATGGCTTCCTGGGCTTACCGTCTACACGGCCGTTCTGCGTCATTGCACATTGGCATGGATGCTCAGCTCGACGATGGGGCGAGCTGGATCGTTGGTGTTGAACTTCACGCTTCTCGTGACCGGTCCCTGCACCGGCATCAGCGACGGCCTGTAGATGACCCGGACGGTCGCGGTGAGGCCGGGCTCAACGACGCCCTTCCAGAACTGGATGGCGGGCGCATTGTGCATCTCCATGTTAAAGGCCGGGCTCTGTTCATCGTCGACGATCACGTGCGCGAAGGTGCACATGCACGAGGTCTGGACCTGCGAAATCTCGAGCGGCTCGCCGCCGACATTCCGCAAGAAGAATTCGGCGCTGCGCTCCTCGGACACCGCCATCGCGCCGAGATCCTGGTTCTCCTCGGAGATTTGCACCGTGGCCTGGTTAGAGAGTTGAGAGCTACGGCTCTCCTCCGTCATCGCTGGCGGTTGATTCTCGCTTCTCGCCGAGAAGTCGTATCCCAACACCTCATAAGAAAACGTGCGATACGCATTGCGGTGGTGGGGATCAGATGCACGAATGTCTGTCCAAGCCTCAGAGGCCAAAGCACCGCCGACGAGCAGTGCAGCGGCACCAGCAAAACCGGCGCGGGTGACCTTGCGTCGTCTCGCGACCGACGGAACACCGTGTGCACGCCTTTGTGCAGTGTTTCCCTTGGTGCTGCCACGCCTGTGGCGGGGCTTGGGTTTCTTCATCGTGCGCTGTCCGCCACACGAGATGCCGAAGCCGAGCCCGTGCCCGATGTGCTCGGCTCGTATGAGACCTTGTGTTCCCTCATGTACCGGTCGCGGGCCTCCGTGCCTTGATCGAAGAAGGTGTATGACAGAGTGATGGACGCGACCTCCTTCGCGTTGGGGTCTTCCACAAGCTTTGGATCGACGAAGAAACTCACCGTGAACTCCTTCTCCTCCCCAGGAAGGAGAAGCTGCTCGGTGAAGCAGAAGCACTCGATCTTGTTGAAGTATTCTCCGGTCTTGAACGGCGTAACGTTAAAGGTGGCGGTGCCGAGATACGGCTCTTTGCCGATGTTCTTGCCTTTGTAGGCGATGACCCGTTCTTCGCCGAGGCGAAGTTTGACGGGCTCGGGCGCTACAAAACGCCAAGGCAGGCCTGGGGCGACGTTGGCGTCGAAGCGGACCGTGATCTCCCGATCGATTACGGCCGTCGGCGCGGCTTGCGCAGCCCGTGTCGTTCCACCGAACCCCGTGACTTCGCAGAACAGCTGGTACAGCGGTACCGAGTAATAGACCAGCGTGCCCATCGCCATCGGGATAAGGACGACACCTGCGGCGACCTTGAGGTTCCGCCGTCGACGCTTTGCCGCCGTTGTACCTGCCGTTCCTGCTTTGCCGGTGCCTGTCACCACGAGAACACGCCCTTTACCTTATCCCACCAGGTCTGCTCGACATGGCCGTGGTCGGAAGGAGCATTCGACTCGTTCACTAGGGCGTTGATGAACAGGACCAGATTGGTCGGCTCGAATTTTAGGCCATGAAAATTGGCGCGCCAGCGGTCCCGCTTATCGGAAATATGCGTGACCACGCTGTGCGTCTGGTAGCCGTCCTCGGTCTTAATAAACTTGTGACCATGGGCTTCGGCGAGCCGCCGGGTCGTGTCCTCCGGCTGATCCGGTGTCGTTGTGAGGAAAACCCAGTTGACCGGGTCAAGACCGTGCGCTGGGCCGTAGTCTCGCAATACATCGGGCGTGTCGTTCTCGGGATCCGTGGTGATGGTGACGAACTGGACCTGATCCTTCATCGGCGTCTGGTTCACCATCTCCTGGATTTCGGCGATCCGGTCGGCATGCAGCGGGCACACATCGGGACACCCGGCATAGATGAAGTGCAGGACCACGACCTTGCCGCCAAGATCGGCACGGCTAACCACTTTGCCGTCGGCGTCCTGAAGCGTGAAATCCGGCGCCTCTTTGTCGAGCGGCTGAAAATAACTCTCCTTGTCGCCCATCAGGCGATCGAGCTCGCCCTTGTCCTTGATCGAATGGGCGGTCGCCGAGGTCGCCGTTACGGCAACCATCCCAAGCGCAAAAAGGAACAAAATTACGACTCGTCTTCTCATGATCTTCTCCAGTGGGCACGCTCCTACGATCACTAGCGCATTCGCTGTCGCAGGCTGATCTCTCCAATAACTAGTCGATCACACCGCAATACATGCGAGTGCCGCCTTTGCCGTGCGAATGCTGCATGTGGCCGCTGTAGCGATCTGCTCCTGCGTGGATCATCAGACTGCGCCCCTTCACGTCCGCGACCTTGACACGCGGCGCCAGGACAGGGATCGAGACGGAGCCATCAGGTTCGACGATCACGTTCGGCAGGTCGCCCAGATGCCCGTCGCCATAAGGGCCGGTGTGCTGTTTGGTATCCTTCGGGTCGTAGTGGCCGCCGGCGGCACCCCCCGGAATTACTTCGCCATCCTTATTCTCCGGCCCACAGTCCGGGTTTTGATGGACGTGGAGGCCGTGCAGCCCTGGTTGCAATCCGGTAAAATCGGGCTTGATCAGGAGGCCGTAGGCGCTGTCCTCGAGATCTACCCGTCCGATCTCCTGACCGCGGCCGTCTTTCATCACTTCGTGGAGTGTGATGCTGACATCAGCGGCAGAAGCCGGGCTACTCGTTGTCGCAGCCAAAGCAACAGTCGCGTAAAAAATGCCGATCCTGGCGTATCTCCAAATACCAATCATGCTCTTCGTTCTCTCTCTTAGGCTCGTTATCGTAATACTTCGGGTAACATCTCAATCGTGTGAGACCTCTTTAAACCTTCATGAATCTCTTCGGTTGCGAGCGACTCTGCTCGGGTTGGCAGCGGTTCCAATGCGGCGTCTGCAAATCAACAACGCCATTTCGCAGGCAGCACACCGTTCTGCACGAGGAACAACGTACCCTCGTTACCTCGCCGGGAGCGGTAGGTAGCCAAATCGTAAGAGTAGCTGACATCATTCGATTGGAATGGGTCGCGAGGTTCGATCAACAGGTATTTGGCCTTATGGCTCCTCCCCTCTAAGCGCACGTCTTCTCGATGTATCCGCTAATTTCCGCCGGCTCCGAGAAGATCAAGAAGGCTCGATCACCCATCATGCCGGACATACCTGCCGGCAGGAGCGCAGGTTTGCCGTCGGCGGGACCCATGTCGCTCATGTCGGTCTTTATCCGAAGGTTGAATTCGGAGAATTCGAGCACGTCACCGGCGGCGGTGCTGACGAGATATCGACCCTTGCAGTACTTGACCGCCTGGACGGCTCGCTCCGGCGGCAGCTCCTTGAGATTGGCCATGTCGCGCTGGCCCATCATGCCGCCTTGGCCGCCCTGCATCATGCCGCCTTGTTGGGCAAACGTCGGACTAGCGCTCAATGCGGTGACTAGGGCAACGATCATAAAGTGCCTCATGAAAGGACCTCCCTGACTTCAACGAAAAAAGCCAGGCCGGAGGAAACCACCTTCCGGCCTGGCCAAGTGCGCATTACCTTTTTTTCTCGGGCGTCGGCTCGTCTTTCTGCGTTTCCGGCGCATGATGTTGAGCCATTCCCTGCATCATCTTGTTGCAGGTCTCCATCATCTGGCTCATCTGTCCCATCATGTTCATCATGCCGCCCTGACCGCCTTGCATCATGCCGCCCGAGCCCTGTTGGTTTTGGGTCTCAGCTGCATAAACGGTGGGGCCGCTGGCCAGAACAGTGACGATGGCTGCAGCGCCCAAGAGTGTATTCAAGTTCGTACGCATTGTTTCAACTCCTTTCGTTAGGTAGTGCGTGGGTGTAGGTATTCGACCGCGAAGGCCAGGGGTGGCCATTCGGCGAGCTATCTCGCTCCAGTAGCATGCCACTACTAGGCATTGTCGCGAGACTTTGGTGAAACGTCTGTTCCCGGCGTGCCTTTGGTGCCCTGACCGTCCGATGAGCAGGACTTGCCACCCCCCTTCATGCAGAGGCCAAGGGCGCACATTGCGGCGCAAGGTGCCAATGCCAAGAGGATCGGCGCGATCCCAATGGCAACCAGCCAACCCCAGTTGAGAGCCGCCCCGGCGACCAGCACCGCTACGGCCAGGAAGATCATGGCGCGGGGATTGCCCAGATACGGTCGGGCCCAGTTGGTTGCGCGCCAGACGTAGTATCGCCCCAGGTTGATCGTATCCTTGGTCAGGGATGTGTCGGTGGCAGTCACTTTTGTCGCTTCATTCGATGTGCTCATCGCTTCACCTCGTTCGTTTCAGTTGGCAAAAAATACTGCTTCCAGTCACTGGAAGGTCAATAGCCTCGTACATTCAAAAAGGGGTTCGTGCTCACGGTTGTTCCATACATCACTGATTGCTTCCGCGTGCCGATCGCGCCGCCGCGGCCTCCGGCGTCACGTACTTTTCGAGGACGTGCACCACTTCGTCACTGTCCCATTTGGCAGGCCCGACGGTTCGGCCGATCTCACGACCTTCGCGGTCGACCAGAAGAGTAGTCGGGATGCCGACCGCGCCCAACTGCCGGGCGGCCTTGCCGGTCCGATCGACGTAGATGCCAAGATTCTTGAGGCCCAGCTCCTGATAGAATGCTTTCACCGTCGGCAGCCCCTCCCGGTCGATCGACAGGGGAACGACTCGAAAGTCGGGGCCGCCGAGCCTGGCTTCGAGTCGGTCCAACGCGGGCATTTCCTCCCGACACGGGACACACCAGGTGGCCCAGATATTGAGGAGCACCACCTCGCCTTCTAACGCGTTCAAGGTCATCTCGCGGCCCTCGCCGTCGACGAACTTTAGCTCCGGTAGTGGCCTTGGGGTCTCCAGCGCGGAAAAGGAAAACCCCTTGTCGGAACGTGTCGCCGTGGTCGGTCCATCGGAAGCCGGCGACCCGGCGGACACCACCGGCACGGTCGTGCTGTAGTGATGGTAGATGCCGCCGGCGATGAATGCTGCGACGGCCAGAACACCTACGGTGATGATCGCTGTCTTCAGGCGCATGAACGACACTCGCGGCTACTCCACTCGACGTGTTGCCGAATGAAAGGTTGGAGCTTGCGGGCAACGAGCTTCATTTACGCAACTCCTCGATCAACGGTCCAATCTTGTCCCGATAGACTTCTGGTGTGACCGGCCCCACCTGCTTGAAGGCGATCCGACCGTCTCGGTCGATGACGAAGGTCTCGGGGACGCCATAGACGCCCCATTCGATCGAGACCCGGCCGTTAAGATCGGCGCCGGTGCGCGTATAGGGATCGCCCAGATCATCAAGCCAGTTGGCGGCGTCCTGGGGACGGTCCTTGTAGTTTATCCCGTGGATGGGGACGACGCCTTGCTCACTGAGCCTCATGAACACCGGATGCTCGTAGCGGCAGGCTGTGCACCACGAGGCGAACACGTTGACGAGAGAAACCTCGCCCTTCAGGTCTTCGCTCGAAAGGCCCAGTGTGCGTCCCTGGACGGGTGGAAGGCTGAAGTCGGGGACGGTCTTGCCGATCAGCGCCGAGGGAAGCTCGCGCGGATCCCGGGTCAATCCCCAGCCGAGGGCCACCGCCAGACCCAGGAAGAAGACGACTGGCATCAAGAATGCGATGCGAAACCGCCGGTGCGGCCGATCAGCGACCGCGCCGTGATCATCGGAAGTTAAGGAGCGTCTGACCATTACGGCTCACTCCGTCCCTGGCCCGTACGGCCGGTGAAGAGCAGATATTTGATGAGGGCCGCGGCACCGAGGATCAGCACGGCGAGCAGCAGAACACCGGCTCCCATCATCACCCAGCCGCCAAGGCTGCAATCCATAGTGTTCTGCATCATCGCAACGTTAGCTCCGTCTTTCCGTATCGGTCAGTCTTCACTTGCTGCCGTATCAGTTGCTGAAATCCTCACGCACATGTCCACCTACTCTCTGGCAAACTCCTTGGACCCAACCGCCGAACCTTGTGGTATCTCGTAGATGATCAGCGGACCAGCTTTGCGGCCCGGCATGCCGGGGGTCCCCACCGGCATGCCCGGTAGCGAAATGCCCCTGATCTTCGGCTTCTCCGTCAGCAGCTTCGTCAGGGTATCGATCGGGACGAGCCCTTCGACGACATAGCCGTCGATCGCCAGGGTGTGGCAGCCGTAAAAACGCTCCGGTACCACGAACAAACGCTTTGTGATCTCGAGCTTCCGATCTGGTAACGACTCGACCTTGACCTTGAAGCCGTGCCCCTCCAGATACTTTGCGTATTCGTCGCAGCAGCCGCATTGCAGCGGCTTGTACAGGGTGGCTGTTTTTGCTTCGTCTGCCGCGGCGGGCGAAACCGCCAAGACAGTCGCCAGGGTAGTTGCAAGAACGAAAGCTGCTTTCATAGTCGGTTTCCTCTCTAATCCTTCGATCATGTGTCAAACTACTTGAATGACGCCCATCATCCCGGCGGCCTGGTGCTCGAGGATGTGGCAGTGAATCATCCAGTCGCCGGGATTGTCGGCGACGAAGGCGATCTCGACCTTTTCACGCGGCGCCATGAACACCGTATCCTGCCATTCGCGGAACCGGGTCGGTGTGCCGTTGCGGGCGATCACTCGGAACGAATGGCCGTGCAGGTGAATCGGATGGGCCCAGGCTGTGTCGTTGCGTAGAGCGAGGACATACGACTCCCCGCGCCGAAGGGTAATCAACGGGTCCATCACATGGCCAGTGGCGCTCACGCCGTTGATAGACCATATCCCCCCCATCATGCCGTGCGTGTCCGACCGTTGGCCGCGCATCATCCCGCCGCCCATCATGCCCCCCTGGAACGCAACCTCGTGGCGCTCCGCGCGGTCGAGCGATGGCTCAGGCATGGTGTTGGCGGGCAGGCTGACAGGCGACGTCCGATCTTGCTCTCGCCTCAGCGGCGGCTCGTCGCTGTAGACGATCTCACTCAGACTGTAGGCGTTGGTCGCATAGAAGCTGTCGCGTATCGCATAACGTGCGCCGGGCTCGCCGACCATGTCGAGCATGAGGTCCAGCCGCATGGCGGGGCCCAGCAGTACACGTCCGTTCGGAGGTACATGCGGCTCCACGGGCTGGCCGTCCATGGCGATGATGAATGGGCGGTGGTTTCGAAAGACGAGGGCGAAAATTCTGGCGTTGGCGGCATTGAACAGGCGCAAGCGTACGCGCTCTCCGGTCCGCACGTTCAAGGGAGTCGGCAATCGTCCATTGATGGTGACTGTGTTGCCGATCCGGCCGGCCATGCTCATTTCCATGCGATTGCCGAAGTCGTCGACAATTTGGGCGTCCTTGCGGATACGCCAGTCGCCGAGCATCCAAATGATGTCGCGGTCGACCGCGACCGGTTCGCGTTCTTCGACAATTAGCGGGCCGTAAAGGCCGCGCCCAACCTGCTCGAAGCTCCGCTGGTGCGGGTGGTACCAATAAGTACCGGCGTCTGGACAGTCGAACTCGTAGATGAAGGTCTCGCCCGGGGCGATGGGCTTCTGGGTCAGATGCGGCACGCCGTCCATCGGGTTCGGCACGCGCATGCCATGCCAGTGGACGGTGGTCTCCTCGTCGAGCCCGTTCTCTATGGCGACACGCAGCCGCTCGCCTTGCTGTACCCGAATCTCCGGGCCAGGCACCGCGCCGTTATAGGCCCAGACGGCGGTCTTGGGATGTCCGGTGCCGACCAGCGGTACGCGCCCGGGAGCAGCTTTGATGGTATAGCGTCGCGCGTTGTCGGCGCTCGCCGGCCACGCCGGCATCAGCGCGGTCAGCGCCAAGCCGCCACTCGCCGCCAGAAAGGCGCGGCGCGAGATGGCATGCTTCGAATCGATCTTCACGTTCTGATCCCTCGTGAATCCTCAGATGACGGATTGTCTCGGCAAGACCATCGGCCTTGTCGATTTCCGTTGGACATCGCCCGGTGGCGATGCGTCGATGCGGTGAACCGGCGCTAAATCGCGCCCGCCCGCACGTCAGCCAAGGCTGAGGGATTTGGGAGGGTAGGGATCGGGCGGCGCGGTCAGGTCGCCCGCCACGCTGGACACCGGAGTGCCCTGCTTTATGTTCTGAGTAACGGCGAGGCCGCCCGCGGCCGGCAACAACACCGCCATGCCGGAGCAGTTCAGCACCGGCGCGCAAGTAACGGCATCGGCGCTGTCATCGCTGTTGCCGCCGCAGCCGTCACAGTCGCCCTGGCCGGACATGTCGGCGTCGCCCGCCATCGCCATCTGGACGGCCATTTTGCTGGCCTGAACGGTAGACAGGCTCATGCCCAGGGTCAGGAAGACCCCGAGGAAAAGCGCAATGAACTGCCGCGATGACCAGTATTTCATCATTCCATAATGGCACACTTGTCATGAGCCGACAAGTATTCTTATAGGCACGTTGCCGCGACGGGTTGGCGCTTACTTGGTTGCCAGCCGACGCCGCCGCTAGGGTCCGGGTCCCGCTGTTCCGCCGAACAGAGATCACCTGCCGGCGCGAAGCCGGCTCATCGCGTCGGCGAAGGCAGGTCGGTGTTCACGGCACCGTGAACGCTAGACTCCGGGACTGGCACCTTGGCTTGAGCCGTTGACGGTCGGCCAACAGACCGGTCTCAAAGGAAGGCCGATGCCTCGGGGCGCCCTTGGCCCGAACACGGCCCCGAACACTGCAGGGCGAGATCATGGGTTTCTATCAAAACCGTGTCCTGCCACATCTGCAGCGCGTCACCATGCGCAACCGTCAACTGCGGCCGTACCGAGGGCGCGTGGTCGGGGCTGCAGAGGGCCGTGTGCTGGAAGTGGGGATGGGCTCCTGTCTCTAACCTGCCGTTTACTCGGACCGGGTCCGCGAGGTGATCGGGCTCAAGCCGGCACCACGGCTGTACTTGTCGATTGCCGGCAACATCCTGAATGCCTTAACTCACTCTAAAAATGTGAGAAAACAAGGAGTTCAGTCATCATGGTTTGGGACTCCACTTGGGGTCCTCTAATATTTTTCTCATGGCAGTGCTCTCTCCTTGCTCAACACATGAAAACCCTAGCGAGCGCACGCGGCGCTTGACATTCCAGTAACTGGAAGCATTAGGGTCGCGATAACTTGTATGACTTGTGAATCGCTTTGCGTCGAGGCGGGTGCCGACACGTGAGTGGACGCCGTAGCTTACACAGATCGGGTGAAGTAGAGAGACGTGGAACTTAACCAGCTCCAAGCACGTGCGTTGGCGACCGATATATCCCGAGGCGAGATCGACCTGGGCCTGCGCGGCTACATACTGCAGTTCGTCGTGTCGGTGGCCAGTGTGCTCGTGTTCGCGGGCCTAACGGCCTACGACACGCAGCGTATCAAGAAGCTCTATGCCAATACTGACGAAGATCAGGTGACAAGTCGAAAGGCCATCATGGGCGCATTGACACTTTACCTCGACTTCATCAACCTTTTTCATCTTCCTGCTGCACTTCTTGGGGAACCGCAGATAGGAGGGAAAATCAGAATGGGTGAGGTTGGGCTGTAAAGGAGATGATACGATGTTGCCAGCACTGAAGATTGTCGGACTTGGGTTTATAGGAGCCGCGCTTGCCATAGGGGCATGGATGGCCCTCGTTGTTGCCGGTGTTGTTCCGGACAAAGGTCCTCAACAGCCGAGGGGAAACTTCGAACAGCGCGTCCGCAATTACCTCATCGAGAACCCGCAGGTTCTCGTCGAGTCCTTGCAGCGCATGCAAGAACAAAAGCGTACGGCCCAGACGGACGAGATCGCCCAGATCATCGCGGCGCGCAACGATGAGATATTCAATGATCCAGCGACGCCTGTCGGCGGAAATCCTGAGGGCGACGTCAGCCTCGTCGAGTTCTTTGACTACAATTGCCCCTATTGCCGGCGGGTGGCGCCGACGCTGGTCGAGATCGAGAAGGACGATGCCAAGCTCCGCTTCGTCTACAAGGAGTGGCCGATCCTCGGCCCGAACTCCGAGTTCGCCGCGCGTGCAGCATTAGCGTCACGCAGTCAGGGGAAGTACGTCGAGTTTCACAAGGGGCTGATGTTGGCCAGCGGGCTTATGAACGAGTCGAAGGTACTCAAGGTGGCGGCTCAGGTCGGTCTCGATGTTGACCGGCTGAGACAAGATATGGAGGCGCCGGAGATAACCACGTTGATCGAGCGCAACCGGGAGCTCGCCCGGGCTCTCCGCATCACCGGAACGCCGAGCTTCGTGATCGGCGACCAGTTGCTGCGAGGCGCTGCGGACGCGGAGGTCATTCGGGGTTACATCCGGGAGGAAAGAGAGAAATGACACGGCGCGTGGCGGTGAAGCTGCCGAGTGGCGACGACAAAGCCGTCCTCGCCGTGTGAAGATTAGGAGGCCCGGCAGCTTGACTGCGGGATAGTGGCGATGAGCACGGCGGGAATTGCCAACGACTGCCATGGATCCGGTAGCGAGACACGCAGCGAATTCCTTTATCTGTCGGCCAGTGCGATGACGGCTGTGGGTTCAGGGATAGCGTTGTGGCCCCTAATCGACAGCATGAACCCGGCAGCAGATATCCTTGCCCTGGCCACAGTCGAAGTGGACTTAGCGCGGATTGAGCTGGGCCAGTGCGTGACGGGGAAATGGCGCCGGCAGCCCGTCTTCATCAACCACCGGACGCTGGAGCAGATCACCCGAGCGCGGGCATTGGCAGAAAGGAGAGACCGAGCGATGAACATTGGAGCCGTTGCGGAGAAGTCGGGCGTTCCGCCCAAGACGATCCGCTACTATGAGAGCATTGGCCTGATTCCTTTGGCGGATCGTCATCCAAACGGCTATCGGAGCTATGACGCCATTGACCTGCACACGCTCAATTTCATCAAGCAGGCGCGCGGCCTGGGATTCTCTGTCGATGAAGTGCGCGACCTGCTCGATCTCTGGCGCGACAGGCGCCGTTCCAGCGCCTCGGTGAAGGCCTTGGCGACCGAGCACCTGGAGGTGCTCGGTCGCAAGATCGAAGAGCTCCAGTCAATGCGAAAGACTCTTGCCACCCTGATTGAGCGGTGCCGGGGCGACGAGCGGCCGGATTGCCCCATCCTTGACGACCTCGCAGATGATAAGGAGGTGCGGGGTGCCGGATGATCGAGCGTCAGCCGCCCTGCTGACGGGGAACCTGGAACTGCATTCGAATGCTTGAGCTTTCCAGCATTGGCATCCTGACCGCCTTCGCTGCCGGGGCGATCTCCTTCCTGTCTCCCTGCGTCCTGCCGCTGGTGCCCGGTTACGTTTCCTACGTCGCGGGCGAGAGCCTGAATGGTCAGCAGACGCAGCATACTTCGACACCGAAACTCCCGGCGCTGGGCTTGAGTATGCTCTTCGTGCTGGGCTTCAGTACGGTATTTGTGATTCTCGGAGCAGGCGCCACGGCGCTCGGTCAACTGCTCATCCAGTACCGCTATGAGACGAACATTGTCGGCGGCGCCATCATCATCGCCTTCGGGCTATTCATGACCGGGCTGCTCAATCCGACTTGGCTCCATCATGAATTCCGCTTCCACGCGAACATTCCGGGCGGCCGGCCCGTCGGCGCCTACGTCCTCGGCCTTGCCTTCGCGTTCGGCTGGACGCCCTGTATCGGGCCGGTATTGGGTGCGATTCTTACGGTCAGCGCGGCCACGGCCACCATGTCCCAAGGCATCGCCTTGCTCGCCATCTATTCGCTCGGCCTCGGGCTCCCGTTCCTGCTGGCAGCAGCGTTCACAGGAGGCTTCCTCGCCCGGATGCGCGTCATGCGCCGGTTCGGCCGGCCCCTGCAGATATTCGCTGGCCTCGTGATGGTCGTGATGGGGATTGCCATGATGACAGGCTATATGTCGGCCTTCTCCTATTGGCTCCTCGAAACCTTTCCGGCGTTGGCAACGATTGGATGACAATGCCCGTCGATCGAACGACACCTCGTCGGGAGTCCGAATCCCCATCATCTGTGAGCCTGGGGCCTGGGCCGTTGCAGTCCCATGACGGGGTGTCTGCGGTCGCGCGGGAAGCAGCTCAGCCGCAGCGCCGGTCGACGCAATGGCGGCTCCTGTATGCTTCGCTCACGCTCGCGGTGACGCTGACGATCATGGGCGGGGCCGGGCTCAGTCTCTTCCTCATCGGCGAAACGGAAGGGGAGATCTCGGTCAGGGCGTTCGAGAACGTTATCCTCTCCTGGGGACACTGGGGCGTCCTCGCGTCGATCGGACTGATGGTCGTTCACTCCTTCGTACCTTTCCCGGCTGAACTCGTAGCGTTCGCGAACGGCATGCTCTACGGGCCGCTCTGGGGCACGGTCATTACCTGGGTCGGGGCCATGCTCGGGGCCTTGCTCGCGTTTGGCCTGTCGCGCGCCTTCGGCAGGCCCTTCGTCGAGGCAATGGTGGCCCGCCGGCACTGGCAGCGGCTCGATGACTGGACGGGCGAGCACGCGGCGAAGATGGCCTTCCTCGCCCGTTTCCTGCCGGTGATCTCCTTCAACCTCGTGAACTATGCGGCGGGTCTGACCCGAATCTCGTGGTGGACGTTCGGATGGACGACCGGCCTCGGCATCTTGCCAATGACCGTGCTGATGGCTGCGATGGGCGATCAGGCAGGAAATATGCCCTGGCATTGGTGGCTTACACTCCTGGCGGCTGCCGCTCTCGGCTGGGTCTTCATCCAGCGATGGCTGCACCGTCGCAGTCGCCGCAGCGAGCGCGGTCAAGGACCGGGAAGCGGAGCCCGAAGCTCCTCTAACGCCCGGCCGAGAGCCTGACGCGCAGCCGGATCGAAAGACGGCGCGTTCGCGAGCTTCGCCGCCCGTTCGTAGGCGCGCAGTGCGGCATCGCGGTCGCCCAATTCCTGATACGCTCGACCGAGTTGCATCCAGCCATCGAAGTCATCTGGCTCGGCGGCGAGCCGACCTGCCAGACGATCGACCACCGAGCGGATGAACGCGGCGCGCTCGTTCTCGCTCATGTTCGCGGATGCATCGAGGGCCTCCTCCGAGGGTCGAGCGATCGTTTTCTCTTCGAGCGCGGCCGGTATCTCGACGGGCGCGATGCCGAGTTCCTCCGCCGCCCTGCGGATATGCGCTTCCAGCGCTGCACGCCAGGGCGCCGAAGCCCGTGTGTCCGCTGCAAGCTCCAACCAAGTATCGTAGGCGGCCCGCGGGTCGCCCGCCTGTGCCGCCGCCAGCCCCAGATAGTAACGAGCCCCGGCGTTGCCGGGGTCATCGATACGAGCCTCTTCAAAGGCGGCGCGGGCTTGCGGCGAGACCACGCCCTGGGATGCGGCGACCAGCGCCTCGCCATAGGCTGCCAGGACCTCGGGCTCGCGCGTGCCGAGTTTGATCGCGCGACCGTAAGCGCTTGCGCCGTCGGAAAAGCGCCCGATCTGCACATAGCTGCGCGCCAGCAGTAGCCAGCCGCGAGGATCGGACGGGGTGTCCTCCATCCGCGCGGCCAAGCGTTCGACGAGAAGTGCAAAGTCCTGCGGGCGCTCGTCGGTCGGTGCTCCCCGTTCGGCCAGCGGCATGCTGGGGAACTCCGGAGTCCCCAGCATCAGATACAAGCCGGAGGCACCGATCATCGTTATGGAAACGAAGACGATGGCGTAGACGGGCCGATGCGCGACCTTGCTGTGTCGATTCGCCGCCTCATCTCGGGTTGCCGCCAAGTGAGTATCGCCCGCCTTGAGCATGCGGCGTTCGATCTCGGTATGCGCGGCTGTAGCTTCGGTGTCGGAGATCAGTCCCGACGAAAGGTCCCGTTCGAGTTCTCCAAGTTGGGCGTGATAGACGGCGAGGTCGGGTCCCGCCATCGGCGAAGCCCCGAGACGGTGACGCTGGATCAGTGGGACCGTCAGGAAGACAGCGGTCAGGGTGGTCAGGACCGCCACGGTGATCCAGAGGCTCATGACCTCAGCTCGCGCTCGACCAGCTGAGCAAGCCGGGCACGCTCCTCGGCGCTCAAGGGCGCGGCTGCGCGGTCCGGGTTGTCCCGTTCGCGGCGTGCGAAGTAGAGAACCGCGCCAGCCCCAAGAAAGAGCGCGAGGAACGGTCCGAACCAAAGCAACACCGTCTCCAGCTTCAACGGTGGCCTCAGCAGGACGTAGTCGCCGTAGCGCGCCACCAGGTAATCGAGGGCCTCCTGGTCGGTATCCCCCGCTTTCAGCCGCTCGCGCACTAGGATGCGCAGATCGCGCGCCAGATCGGCATTGGAGGTGTCGATGGACTCGCTCTGACATACGAGGCAGCGGACTTCTTTGAATAATGTCCGAGCGCGCATTTCCAACGCCGGGTCGGCAAGCCTCTCGCCCGGCTCAATCGCCGCCGTGGCCGGCAAAGCCGTGAGTAGCAAAAAAAAGAGAAAGGCGAATCGCATATTCTAATCCGACAGACTGGGCAATCTCTATGTTATCGCGGGCGTTGGCTTCAAACGCTGGATCGGCGCCCCGACCCATAGCCGGCGGTCGCTCAGGGAAAAGGCACCACCGATGACCATGAGCGCGGCACCGGCCCAGATCCAGGGTATCCCTGGCTGATGGTAAAGCCGCACGGTCCATCCGCCCTTGTCGTCGCTTTGGCCGACGACGGCATAGAGGTCGGCAAAGCCTGTCGTGTGGATTGCCGCCTCCGTCGTCTCGCGCCGTTGCACCAGGTAGAGCCGTCGCTCGGGCTCGAGAACGGCGACCGTACGTCCGTTCGTGGTAACAGAGAACGTGCCCCGGTCGGCCGAATAGTTCGGACCTTCCACGCTCCGAACGCCGTCAAACCGGTATGTGTACCCCCCGACGTCGACCGTTTCGCCTGGTCGCATCACACGGATCTCCTCGACCTTCCAGGCGGTCGACGCGATCATACCGGCAATCGCGACGCCGAGCCCGGCGTGCGCCAGCGTCATGCCGTGCGCGGCGCGCGGGAGGTCGGCGGCACGCGCGAGGCTGTCGCGCAGTGGTGCACGGAACAGCTTGATCCGCCCGGCCCACTCGACGAGCGCACCCACAATTAGCCAAGCGGCGAGCCCCATCGCGAGGACCGCCAGCACCGGCCCGCCCTCCGTCACGTAAGCGACGGCCAGCCCAACAACGAGCGTTGCGATCGCCACGACCTTCATACGCTCCGCCACACCCGCCAGATCGGCGCGCTTCCATTGCAGGAAGGGGCCGACCGCGATGATGGCGACGAGCGGCGTCATCAACGGCACGAAGGTCGCGTTGTAGAAAGGCGGCCCCACGGAGACCTTACCGCCGCCGACCGCCTCGAGGAACAGCGGATACATGGTGCCGAGGAAGACAGTCACGGTCGCCGTGACCAGCAGGAGATTGTTCAGCGCCAGCCCGCCCTCGCGGCTGACTGGCGCAAAGAAGCCTCCCGGCCTCAGCAGCGGCGCGCGGATCGCGAAGAGAACAAGAGAACCGCCGATCGCGACAAAGAGCAAGGCCAGGATGAAGATGCCGCGTTCCGGGTCGGTGGCGAAGGCGTGCACCGAAGTCAGCACGCCCGAGCGCACGACGAACGTGCCGATAAGGCTGAACGAGAAGGTCAGGATCGCCAGCAGCACGGTCCAGACCTTGAGCGTGTCGCGCTTCTCCACGACGATCGCCGAGTGCAGCAGCGCGGTGCCCAACAGCCACGGCATGAAGGAGACGTTCTCCACGGGGTCCCAGAACCACCAGCCGCCCCAGCCCAGCTCGTAATAGGCCCACCAACTGCCGAGCGCGACCCCGGCAGTCAAGAAGATCCAGGCGGCGAGTGCCCAAGGCCGCACCCAGCGCGCCCAGGCGGCATCCACTCGCCCTTCGATGAGGCCAGCGATCGCAAAGGAGAACGCCATCGAGAAGCCGACGTACCCGGCGTAAAGCATCGGCGGGTGGAAGGCGAGCCCGGGATCCTGCAGCAGGGGATTGAGATCGTTACCGTCGGCCGGCGGCGGGAACACGCGGAGGAACGGATTGGAGGTGAACACCGTGAAGGCGAGGAAGCCGGCCGCGATCCAGGCCTGCACGGCGAGCGCGCGGGCCTTCAGCGTGGCCGGCAGGCTGTGCCCGAATAGGGCGACCACGGCGCCGAAGCCGGCCAACATCAGAATCCAGAGAACCATCGAGCCCTCGTGGTTCCCCCACACGCCGGTGATCTTGTAGAGCATTGGTTTAGCGGAGTGGGAGTTCTCGACGACGTTCGCCACGGTGAAGTCGGAGACAACGTAGGCATGCATCAGGCTCAAGAAGGCGATCCCGACGAGCAGAAACTGCGCCACCGCAGCCGGCCCCGCCACGGCCATGAGAGCGTCGCTTCGGCGGGCTGCGCCGATTGTCGGGAGACTGCCCTGCACCGCGGCAACGGCGAGTGCGAGGATCAGGGCAAAGTGGCCGAGTTCGGGGATCATATGTTGCTCACTTGGTGTCCCTGCGCCATGGATCCGGTCCGAGAAATTTTTGAGTCACGTCAACTTTTCTTCGCGCTGGGAAGACGCGACTCGTTTTAAGGATCGACTATCCAGCAACTGGAATGTCAACGCGGAATTTTGAACGCCGGCTCCTGCCATCTTCACGATAGGGAGAGCGACGGCGACGATGGGAGTGATGGAATGCGGTGGTGATTTTTTTAGAGATCATCTGCTAGGGGCAGTGGAGCGGAGACGTTCAATGCCGACCAATGGCGGCGGAGCTGTTTCTTCGCTGGATTAAGCTCCCCTTGACCTTCCAGTGGATGGAAGCCCTATATGACAAATGCGGAAAGATGCCGAAGTCTGGATAGATGGGTATCGATGGAGTTGATCGCAGCGCGCGAAGGAGATGATATGAACGAGGCCACTACCACTACCCGCACGCACGTCCGGGACCCGATCTGCGGCATGGACGTCGACCCGGCGACCGCCGCAGATCGTGTCGATCACGACGGAACAACGTACTACTTTTGCGGCGCGCGCTGCGCCGACACGTTCAGGAAGGATCCTGAGGGAGCGCTTGCGAAGGTATCCAAGCCTATTCAGAAGAGACAAGGCGGGGATGGCCAACCGGCGACGAAGGCCGCCGGGAACTACATCTGTCCAATGTGTCCCGGTGTCGAAAGCGAGGAACCAGCGGCCTGCCCGAAATGCGGCATGGCGCTCGAACCCGCCGCTCCCATGACCGCGCAGCGGCAGGTCCAGTACACCTGCCCGATGCACCCCGAGGTGTTACAGGACGAGCCCGGAGAGTGCCCGAAGTGCGGGATGGCGCTCGAGCCGACTACCGTGCCCGCCGAGGAGAAGAACCCCGAACTCGTCGATATGACGCGCCGCTTCTGGGTCGGCGCGGTGTTGACCCTGCCCGTCCTCGTGCTCGCCATGGGGAGCTATCTCCCTTTTGTGGGGCCGCTGCTTGAGCGGGTCGTTCCTAGCGGACTCGGCCACTGGCTCGAGCTCGCATTTGCGACACCAGTCGTACTGTGGGCCGGCTGGCCGTTTTTCCAGCGAGGCTGGAAATCGGTCGTCACTTGGAACCTCAACATGTTCACGCTGATCGCGATCGGCGTCGGCGCGGCCTATGCCTACAGCGCCGTGGCAACGCTGGCACCCGGGATATTTCCGGCTGCGTTTCGCGACCCCTCCGGCGGAATCGGCGTCTATTACGAAGTGGCTGCGGTGATCGTCGTGCTGGTGCTTCTCGGCCAGGTGCTGGAACTACGCGCACGAGAGAGGACGGGCGGCGCGCTGCGTGCACTCCTCGACTTGGCGCCGCAGACCGCTCGGCGGATAAACGTAAGCGGCGACGAGGACGAGATCCCGCTCGATCGGGTCCAACACGGCGACCGCCTACGCGTCCGTCCCGGCGACAAGGTGCCTGTCGACGGTGAGGTGCTCGAAGGGCGCAGCACGGTCGACGAATCGATGGTGACGGGCGAGGCCATGCCCGTGGAGAAGCCAGTTGGCGACAAGGTCATCGGCGGCACTGTCAACGGCACCGGAAGCTTCGTGATGCGGGCCGAACGCGTCGGCAGCGAGACCATGCTCGCGCAGATCGTGCAGATGGTTGCCGAGGCGCAGAGGTCGCGCGCGCCCATCCAGCGGCTTGCCGACGTGGTGGCCGGCTACTTCGTGCCGGCGGTCGTTGCGGTCGCCGTGCTAGCCTTCATCGCCTGGGCGATTTGGGGACCGGCGCCGGCGCTGGCGCATGCGCTGGTGGCCGCCGTCGCGGTGCTCATTATTGCGTGCCCCTGCGCGCTCGGCTTGGCGACGCCGATGTCGATCCAGGTCGGCGTGGGCCGCGGCGCGCAGGCCGGCGTGCTCATCAAGAATGCTGAAGCCCTCGAACGCTTCGAAAAGGTCGACACGCTGGTCGTCGACAAGACCGGCACGTTGACCGAAGGCAAGCCGCGTGTCGTCGCCGTCGAGACCGGCGACGGGATCAGCGAGGACGAGCTCCTGCGTCTCGCCGCAAGCCTCGAGCGGTCGAGCGAGCACCCGCTCGCAGCCGCCATCGTCGAGGCGGCGAAGGACCGCGGGCTCAAGCTTTCCAATACCGAAGGCTTCGACGCGCCCACCGGCAAAGGTGTCGTCGGCACGGTGGGGGGTCGGCGGGTCGCGCTCGGCAACACACGCCTTCTGGACGACTTGAGCCTCAAGGCTGAGCGCTTCGGCGAAAAGGCGGATGAGCTGCGCCGCGACGGCCAGACGGTGATGTTCGTCGCGGTGGATGGCACGGTCGCGGGCCTGATCGGTGTGGCGGACCCGATCAAGGAGACGACGGCAAAGGCGATCCAGGAACTCCGCGCGGATGGCTTGCGCATCGTCATGCTGACCGGGGACAACCGCACGACCGCCGAGGCTGTCGCCCGCAAGCTCGGCATCGATGAGATCGAAGCCGAGGTGCTGCCGCAGGAGAAGGGCGAGATCGTCAGAAAGCATAAGGCCGAAGGCCGCATCGTCGCCATGGCCGGAGACGGCGTGAACGATGCGCCCGCTCTGGCGGAGGCCGATGTCGGCATCGCCATGGGCACAGGCACTGACGTGGCGATCCAGAGCGCCAGCGTTACCCTCATAAAGGGCGACCTGTCCGGCATCGTGCGCGCGCGGCATCTGAGCCGCAGGGTGATGCGAAATATCCGGCAGAACCTGTTTCTCGCCTTCGTCTACAACTCGCTCGGCGTGCCGGTGGCCGCTGGGGTGCTCTATCCTGTTTTCGGCCTCCTACTCAGCCCCATTATCGCCGCCGCGGCGATGAGCCTGAGCTCGCTTTCCGTCGTCAGCAATGCGCTCCGGTTGCGAGCAACACGGATCTAGGCGAGATCATGCGATCGGCCAAACTCCGTGGAGGACAGATGAGATGAAAAAGCTCGCACTTCTTCTGTCACTCATACCGGTTGCCGCAACCGCGGCAATGCTGCCGGACGTCAAGAGGCCGGATTTCTCTGCTAGTCGAGAAGTGGTTGCAAGCCTCGAAGCCATGATCAGCGAGCTTCGAACGGCAGCAAAGGGCGCCCCCTCTTCCTGGCAGGTTGGTCGAGCGCTCGGCAACTGCCAGGAGGTCCGGCGCACCGTCGCGCACTGGCCGAGCGTTGACGCCTACGATCCGCGTGGCGCCGAACGGCTCTGGAAGGAGTGCAAGAGCACCTATGACGCCGTGCGCTGAGAGACTGTGAAATTCTACACTTGGAAGGGAAGCCCATGGCGGATAGCTATGCCGACTGGCTGAAATTGTGGCCGTACGCGATCTTGATGATCGTCATCGCGTCGTGGGTGCTGTACCACTTCCTGGCGCCAGCTAGTTGGCGGGACTGGACCGGAGCGGGTCTGGTCCAGGCCTTCATCATCGCGCTCTACGCCGAGATGTACGGCTTTCCGCTCACGATCTATGTCCTGACAAACACGCTGCCGATCGAGATCCCACTGGTCCATTACAGCGGCCACCTCTGGGTGACGTTGCTGGGCTACGGTCAGGTCGGCGCAGGGGTCGAGATGGCAATCGGCTACGCTTTCGTGATTATCGGTCTCCTCATGATCATCAAGGGCTGGATCAAAGTCTATTTCTCCAGTAACCGACTGCTCACCGACGGCATTTACGGTGTGGTCCGGCACCCCCAATACATGGGCATCTTCCTTGCGATCTTCGGGCAGATTGTACACTGGCCAACCATCATCACCCTGGCGCTTGGGCCGGTGATCGTCTTGGCGTACGTGCATCTGGCACGACGCGAAGAAGCGCTGATGACCCAGCGCTTCGACGACGCCTATCTCGCCTACCGGCGGCAGGTGCCTATGTTCTTTCCTCGATGGCAGACCGTCCGCAAGCTATTCGCAGCCCAATGAGGCCAGCCTACCGCAGTAGTTCCTCGCAAAAATCCGTCGCTCGAGACACGCGTTCGGGCTCGACCAATCACGGTACCGGCGCGACGCGAGTAAGCTTAGCGGGGGAAAGCGCACAGATCGCACGCATCGCCTTGCTCGTCTCGCGCCTCGTCGCGCTTTCGGTAGTCCCGCTCTCCTTCGCGCTACCCGTATTTGGGAAGGAGCCGGTATTGCTTGCCGACCCGGCGGCGCCCCTCGGCGAGGCCTGGACGCACCAGAAATTCAGCTTTGCCACGCAATACGACAGGGTCACAGTCGAGGGCGTCGCTGCAATCCGTGCCGTCGCCCGCGACTCCGCATCGGGGCTCTATCGCGATGTCGGCTACGATGTCGGCGAGCATCCCTGGCTCGCCTGGACGTGGCGGGTCGACCGCCTGCAGCAAACGGCGGATATTCGCATCAAGGCGCGGGAGGATTTCGCGGCAGCGATCTTTCTGATCTTCGGGCGCCCCAGCCTGCTAAACCGCGATGTTCCCACCCTCGCCTATGTCTGGACGGGTGGACTTTTGCCCGAAAACGTGGTCGTCGACAGCCCCTATCATCCCGGAACTGTCCGCAGCATCGTCGTGAGAAGCGGCAAAGAGCGCCTCGGCGAGTGGAAACAAGAGCGTCGCAACGTTATCGATGACTTTCACCGGGCATTCGGGCGAGAGCCACCGGAGACCGTCGAGGTCGTGGCCCTCTTCACGGACAACGACCAGACCGGTGAGCCGGTCGAGGCCTACTACGGGGCAATCCGCGCTTTCTTGCGCTAGGGTGACCGGCCCCGTGATCACGTCCCTGCTGTGTCTTTAGATGACGCTCAGCTTGTCACCGGCCGAGCCGCGGCGCTGCGCTTCCAGTAGGATGTCGCGAGCGATCGGGGCGGCGGTGCGCGAGCCGCTGCCGCCATGAGGCACGACCACGGCGGCGGCATAGAGGGGAGCATGGGTCGGCGCCCAGCCGACGAACAGCGCATGGTCCCGCTCGACCCAGGGCACTTCTTCTGCCTTTCTCATGCCGGCGCGGCGCTCGGCTAGCGTGATCCGGCGCACCTGGGACGTCCCAGTCTTGCCGCCCATGGTGCGGTCCGGATCCGCGATGTGTGCGCCGTATGCCGTCCCGCGCGGGCTGTTGACCACGCGCAACATCGCCTCGCGAATCAAGTCGAGCCAGCGGCCGGCTACCCCCAGGGACGGAGGGTCTTGTAAAGACTTCCATCCACCCTCCGGCGGCTCGGCAAGGACGAGCCTTGGGCGTACAGCCAGCCCGCGATTCACGATACGCGCGGTCATGATCGCGAGTTGCAACGGGGTCGCTGTGAGGTAGCCCTGGCCGATGCCGGTGATGACCGTCTCGCCCTTCTGCCAGGCACGTCCAAAAGTCACGTGCTTCCACGCCTTCGTCGGCACCAAGCCTGCGCGTTCCCCCGGCAGCCCAAGATCGAAGGTCTCGCCGAACCCGAGGCGCCTTGCCATGTTGGCGATGCGTTCCACGCCGGCACGCAGGGCGAGGTCGTAGAAATAGACGTCGCAGGACTGGGCGACCGCCTCGACCATGTCGAGCCGTCCATGACCCTGACGCTTCCAGCAGTGGAAAATGCTGTTGCCCAAGCGGAAATAGCCTGGACAGTAGACCTTGTGGTCGGGCCCGACCACGTCGTCACCGAGCCCGGCGAGGGCCACCGTCATCTTGAACGTGGAGCCTGGAGCGTACTCGCCGCCGATCGCCTTGTTCAGCAAAGGACGGTCGGGATCGGCCACGAGGGCTTCCCACGCCTGAGCGGAGAGCCCGCCGACAAAGTTATTCGGGTCGAAACTCGGCGCCGAGGCGAGTGCGAGAATGTGGCCGTTCTCGACATTAATCACAGCGGCGGCACCCTGTCGTTCGGCAGACAGCCGTCGCATCGCGGTTTCCTGCAGCCCAAGATCCAGCGTCGTCTTGATGTCTTGGCCAGGAACTGCAGGTTTACGCGACAGCTCGCGGACGGGGCGTCCGGAGGCGTCGACCTCCATGTGCCTGACACCGGAGCGGCCGCGCAGCGACGCATCGACAGCCGTCTCCAGACCAGTCTTCCCGACCAAGCCCCCCACAACCAACGGCACGGTGGCCGTTTCGACATCGGCATCGCTCGGCTGGCCGACATAGCCTACGACATGGGCTGTGATGCTCCCCGCCGGGTAGAAGCGACGCTGCGACGGGACGATATCGATGCCGGGTAGGTCAGGAGCGTTCACTTCGATCATTGCGACCTGCCGCCAGCTCAGATCTTCTCTCACGACAACGGGCACGAATGATGGCCGACGATCCGTGTCCGCCATCACCCGGTTCATGTCGCTGACATCCAAGGAGGTGAGTTGCGTAAGCAACCGCAGCGATGCCTTGGGATCTGTTGCCTCATCCCGCCGAAGGACGACGGCAAAACTCGAGCGGTTCCTCGCGAGGGGAACGCCGAAGCGGTCGAACAGAACGCCGCGTGGCGGCAACAGCGGATAGGAGTTTATACGGTTCCGCTCGGCCAGCAGCGTGTAGCGGTCAGCCTCGAGCACTTGCAACTGATACATCCGACCAGCCAACGCAGACAGCAGAAGCACCTTGCCGGTGCCAAGCAACAGAACTCGTCGCGTAAAGGTCCTGATGCGTGCCCGATCCGCGTTCATAGCCGCGGCCGAAGTGATTCACCGGCGTTGTATGGCGCCGGCTGCACTAAGCCCAAGGCAGCGAACAGCATCCCTACGCACACCACTTTCATTACATCGCCCTCAATTCAACCGCCGCCGGCCATATGGGCTCACGTTGTCGCCTCGTCTGCCGGGCGGCGCGCTCGAACCATCAAGTAGAGCCCCAGCAGGACCATGGGGGCCGACAGGAACTGGCCCATCGTGACCGGGCCGAGGATAAAGCCCAGTTGGGCATCGGGTTCGCGGAAGAGCTCAACTAACGTCCGTGCAACGCCATAGCCGACGAGAAAAGCGCCGGTAAGGAACCCGACGCGGGCTCTTATCCCGGGGCGATGGGCCAGGATTGCCAACACGGTGAACAGCACCATGCCTTCGAGGAAGGCCTCGTAGAGCTGGCTCGGGTGCCTCGGCAGGTTGCCGCCGTGCGGAAAGATTACGGCCCAGGGCACGTCGGCTACGCGACCGAAGAGTTCACCGTTAACGAAATTTGCTACGCGACCGAAGAAGAGTCCGATTGGGGCGGCCGCCGCCACGAGATCGCCCATCGCCAGCGGGGAGAAGCCACGCCGCCAGGAGAAGACCGTGATGGCGACGACCATGCCGAGCAGACCGCCGTGGAACGACATGCCGCCATGCCAGACCATCAGGGCGTCCAGCGGGTTCTTTAGGTAGTAAGCGGCATTGTAGAAGACCACGTAGCCGATGCGGCCGCCCAATATAATCCCAAGAACCGCCCAAACCATGAAGTCGTCGAAATCCTGGAAGTTCGGCCGGATGATGTCGTGCCGCGCAAGACGAAGACAGTAGCGCCAACCGAGCAGGATCCCCGCGATATACGCCAAGCTGTACCAGCGTATCGCCAGAGGGCCGATCTCGATGGCGATCGGGTCTATGTTTGGAAACGGGATTCCGGGCATTCACAAGGTCCTGTCTGTTTTGGTTCCCAAGGCTCCGCACGGTCCTCACCGCTACATCCGCGGCACGGAGTCCCTGAGACTCAACTGAAAGGGGGCACGAACCGTCTTTACTTGGACGTACTGCCAGCTGAGCCGGCGAAGACTGCATACAGGTTCTAGCCACTGGAAGGTCAAGTGAATGTCTATTGCTTCTTTCATTGGTCGTTCATGGGGTTTCAGGAAAGAGGTCGGCCCAGGCCGGCAGCCTTGAGTGCCGCCGCGTCGGGGCCCCGGCCCGCGCAACATCCGGCCAGCTGCCCGTCGATCACCAAGGCGGGCACCGATTTGACGCCGAGGGTCCGCGCCCGTTCGGCAACGGCCCGGTCGCCCATGTCCAAGACAGAAATCTCGCAGGATGGGCAGGCCATATCTTGGACCATTTTTACGGTCTCCTCGCAGACGGCGCAACCGGCACTGAAAATTTCGATCTGTCGCTTCGTGGTCATTCGTCATTCTCCTTCATATTTGATTGCTTTGACTTGCAGGCGCGCGATGAGGGGGTCTCAAGCTCTTGCAGGATCGAGCAGGCCTCAGTGGCGCCCACGCCGGGACAGGCTTGAATGAGGCGGTCCAAGGCGTTCTGAATTTGCTTGAGCGCCACAATTTTTTCCGAAACCTCGGCGCGCTTCGCCTTGGCTCGGTCCTGAACATCGGCGCAGTCCGTGGCGGGATCAGTCCGGAGGGCCAGAAGCTCCTCGATCTCACCCAGGGTGAAGCCGAGCGTTTGGGCATGGCGGATGAACCGGATACGGGAGACCAGTTCAGTGGGATAGCTGCGGAAACCGTTGGATTGCGGTTTCAAGGGCTGCTCGATCAATCCGCGCCGCTCGTAAAAGCGGACGGTCTCAACGCCGACGCCGGCTTTTCCCGCCAGTTGCCCGATCCTCATTGCCTACTCTCCATGACTGCAACAGCGCGACCGTATTCTCCGTACTTAAGTACGGAATCAAGGCATTTCTTTGCATCTTGTCGAAATAATGGTGGTTGCGCTTCAAAGTAGCTTGATCCTCCAGTCACAGGAGGGATTACGATCTATATCAATTAGTGAACGGCGTTCCGACGCACGCCCGAAAAGGAAGGCAACAATGAAAACCCCAGAGCGCGCGCATCTGCATGAAGCGGATGGACATGCGTGCAGCAGCCACGACCACTCTCATGAAACCTCGGGTGTTATGACCGTGACCGATCCGGTATGCGGATGTCCGTTGATCCTGACGCCGGCAAGCCCAATTTTGAGCATGCGGGCGTGACCTATCACTTCTGCTCAAGCCGGTGCTACGACAAGTTCCGGGACGATCCTAAATTCTATCTTTCCGGAGCTCACAAGAAAGCACAGGAAGATGTCCCGGAGGGGACGGAGTACACCTGCCCCATGCACCCGGAGATCGTTCAGGTCGGTCCCGGCGACTGCCCGATCTGCGGCATGGCCCTGGAACCCATGGGTGTTCCCACCGGGGACGAAGGGCCCAATCCCGAATTGGTGGACTTCAAGCGCCGGTTCTGGATCGGCGCCGTTTTGACTGTGCCACTTTTGATTCTCACCATGGGACCGTTTGTAGGCTTTAGCCTCCCCCGAGACGCGATCGGCGAGAGCAATGCGCTGTGGGTCGAACTCGCCCTCGGTACGCCGATCATCCTCTGGTCCGGATGGCCGTTCTTCGTCCGTGGTGTCAAATCGGTGATCAACCGAAGCCTCAATATGTTTACCTTGATCGCAATCGGCGTCGGCGCCGCCTACCTGTTCAGCCTGGTGGCGGTCATAGCACCCGGGGCCTTCCCTGATGGGTTCCGCGATGAGCAGGGGCATGTCGGCGTCTATTTCGAAGCCGGCGCCGTGATCGTCGTATTGGTTCTGTTGGGACAGTTGATGGAGCTCGGGGCCCGCGAACGAACTGGCGCGGCGATCAAGGCGCTCCTGGATCTCGCCGCCAAATCCGCCCGGATCATTCGCGATGACGGATCGGAGGAAGAAATCCAGATCGAAGAGATTGAGGTCGGTAACCGTCTCCGGGTTCGCCCGGGGGAGAAAGTCCCCGTCGACGGTCTTGTTCTCGAGGGGCGCTCCTCGATCGATGAATCGATGATTTCCGGTGAACCCGTGCCCGTGGAAAAGGTTGCCGGCGACGGGGTCACCGGCGCGACCATCAACGGGACCGGAAGCCTGATTATCGAAGCGAAACGTGTCGGCGCCGATACGATGCTGAGCCGAATTGTCGAGATGGTCGCCAACGCTCAGCGGTCCCGTGCGCCCATTCAAAAGGTCGCCGATGCCGTGGCGGGCATACTCGTGCCCGCGGTGATCGCCATCGCCATCATCGCCTTCGTTGCCTGGAGCATCTGGGGGCCCGCGCCCGCAATGGCCTATGCCTTGGTGTCGGCGGTCGCGGTGTTGATCATTGCCTGCCCCTGCGCGCTTGGCCTGGCGACCCCCATGTCGATCATGATGCGACGGGCCGGGGCGCCCAGGCGGGCGTTCTCATTAAGAACGCAGAAGCTTTGGAACGGTTCGCCAAGGTCGATACCCTGATCGTCGACAAGACCGGCACGTTGACCCAGGGCAAGCCAAAGCTGGTGGCTGTCTTGCCTGAAGAGGGCCATGACGAAGCCGAAGTGCTTCGATTGGCCGCGAGCCTTGAGCGGGGCTCCGAACACCCCCTCGCAGAGGCAATTGTTTCAGGGGCAGAGGAACGCGGCGTCGAGTTCGCCGATGTCGAGGATTTCGAAGCCGTCACCGGCAAAGGCGTCAAAGGCAAGGTCGATGGCAAGGCGGTTGCGTTGGGCAACGCCAAGCTGGTCGCGGACCCGGTAAAAGAGACAACGCCCGCCGCGTTGGCGGCACTCCATGCCGAAGGCTTTCGGATCGTCATGGCCACACTCCGCCCACGGCGGGGCGACGCCGGTCGAGTTCGCCGAAAAAGCCGATAGGGGGCATGCCCCCTATCGGCTTGAACACAACGCCCGCAAAGGGCAACACTTTGAAACCGGGCTCTACCCATAACTGGAGGGAACTCAGGGCTCAGGTCACAAGGGTTGGCCATTCTTGGACAAAATTTGGACAGTGCGCTGATTGGTTGTTATTATCTGCGCGTACAAAGTGAGTGTTGGAAATGAGCTTTAGCTTGCGCTGGATGTGTGTATTTCTCCTTGCCTTCTCCGTGGTTCTCGCGGGGATGGGGGCAACGCATGCGTCTGGCCACAAATCGGGTGATCGGCACCACCACAGCCAAGATTCGCAGAATTACATCAGCGTTAAAGCTCATGGTAGCGGGTTCCAAGGGAGCCCCGAACATCAGAAATCCGAGTGTCATGAAGTCGCAAATGAGACAAGTAAAGCGCCCGCTTCGCAACACGACGAGATCAGTGGTTGCTGCCATAACGTGACATCCTCGTCGTTCGCCATGCGCGACGCTTCGGACCACGCCATTCTCGATTTTGAGGTCAAGGGCTTCTCACCACATAGAGACCGCAGCTTGTCGACCTATATGCCTGAAAGTCAGCCGAAACCGCCCCGCATACTTGCGTAGTTTCCAAGCGGTTGGATGTGACTACGGAGCATCACCTTCGTTGAACAGGGGCTGATTGGCCCAAAAGGAAGAAGCGCCTACCGCAGGCGATCGTGACGTCCGACTTGCGCGTGGCGATCATTCTCCGCCCAATTATCCATCCCACCGTGAGGAGCAATGTCTTCTAAGGGCCATTGCGCCCTTCCCGAACCAATAGTCTTAAAATTCGACCTATTAACGAGGATCCAACAAATGATCAGCAAACGTACTTTTATCCGTCATTCCTTCATCCATGCGGCTGCCGTTGCCGTTCTGCTCGCCGGCGCGACAGCTGGGATCGCAGGCCCCGGCCACGGCAAAGGAAATGCCGCGCCGACAGGCGAACCCGGAAAGTCTTCAGACGTTTCGCGCACAATCGAGATAACGATGAAGGACAATTTTTACGAACCTGCTCAAATCGCGGTGAAGGCCGGGGAGACCATCCGGTTCAAGGTCACCAATAAAGGTGATTTTCTCCACGAGTTTAACTTGGGCACGGCACCCATGCACGCCGCGCATCAAAAGGAAATGATGATGATGATGGAGAACGGGATGCTGGAAGTCGACCGCATCAACCACGAGAAAATGAAAATGGACCATGGTGGCGGTAAGGGGATGTCACACGATGACCCCAACAGCATTCTGGTGGAGCCCGGAAAGTCCGGCGAGGTCATCTGGAAATTTACCAAGGAAATCAAAATGGAATTCGCCTGCAATCTTCCAGGGCACTACGAATCCGGAATGGTCGGCCCCATCAAATTCCAATGACCGATCGGTTGAATAGGAGAAAATCATGTTCAGCAAGATCAGAACATGGGTTCCAGGCGCTCTGGCCGCTATGGGCCTGTTCGCCGTAGGTGCCACGGGCGCCCAGGCCGGCGAATACAACCTAACCGTCGATCCGGTTACCGTTGATACGGGAGAGTTTTCCCGGGATGGCGTTGGGTTCAACGGTGCGTCTCCCGGGCCGGTGTTGCGTTTCAAGGAAGGAGAGAATGTCGTCATCAATGTGACCAACAATCTTTCCGAAGACACCTCAGTCCATTGGCACGGGTTGATCCTCCCGTTCCAGCAGGATGGCGTGCCGGGGATCAGCTATCCCGGCATCAAACCGGGTGAGACATTCACCTACAAATTCCCGATCGTTCAGTCGGGGACTTATTGGTTCCATAGCCATACTAAATTCCAAGAGCCTGATGGTGCTTACGGTGCCATCGTCATTGATCCCAAAAAGCGTGAGCCTTACCGGTATGACCGTGAGTACATCGTTCAGTTGACGGACGCCCATCCGCATCGCGGCAGCCGTATCATGCGAAATCTGAAGATGTCGGCGGACTACTACAACCGGCAACAGCGGACCATTCTCGACTTCTTCAAGGATGCCGAGAAAGACGGATTCGACGCCGCACTGAATGATCGCCTCGCCTGGGGTGAGATGCGCATGATGGCATCAGATGTGGAAGACGTTCAGGGTTTCGTTCCCTTAATGAACGGGAAAAGCGCCAAACAAAACTGGACCGGCCTGTTCAAGCCCGGCGAACGGGTGCGCCTCCGGTTCATTAATTCCTCCGCCATGGCCTACTTCGATATTCGAATTCCGGGCCTGAAGATGACGGTGGTCCAGTCGGACGGAAACAACGTCCGGCCGGTAACGGTGGATGAGTTCCGCATTGCAGTGGCCGAGACCTATGACGTCATCGTCCGGCCGGCCGAGGACAAGGCCTACACCATTTTCGCAGAATCCATGGGCAGGTCGGCATACGGCCGGGGCACCTTGGCACCTCGCGCAGGTGTGACTGCCGAGGTTCCTGAACTGCGTCAATCGCCACGTTTGACCATGGCTGACATGGGCATGGATCATGGATCAATGGCCGGCATGGACCATGGGGCGATGAAGAAAGGCATGGACCATGGCGCCATGAAGAAGCCGGAAGGGGTGCACACGATGCCTGACAGCACGATGATGAAAGGCATGGATCACGGCGCCATGAAGATGCCAGAGGGCGCGCGCAAGATGCCCGACGGTTCGACGATGAAAGGCATGGATCATGGGTCGATGGCTAAGGAAGTCGATTCCTTCTATGCGCAGGGTAGCGGGCTGCTGCCTTCGGCGGCCAACGGCGGAAAATTCCTGTCCTATCAGGACCTGAAGGCGTTCAAGCCGCTCTATGAGCACCGTAAGGCCACACGTGAGATCGAATTGCGCCTGACCGGCAATATGCAGCGTTACATCTGGTCCATGAATGGCGTGAAGTTCTCCGAGGCCGAGCCCATTCGCTTAAAGTACGGCGAACGGGTCCGCTTCAAATTCATCAACGAGACCATGATGACCCATCCCATGCATCTGCACGGCATGTGGTCGATCCTGGACAATGGATCAGGCAAATGGAACCCGATCAAGCACGTTGTCAGCGTGTCTCCGGGAACTACGGTCTATATGGAGACGGAAGTTGATGCGCCTGGCCAATGGGCGTTCCATTGTCATCTCTCCTATCACGCCGACGCGGGCATGTTCCGCAAAGTCGTGGTCGAGGGTGGCCCCAAAGAGCAGGCTGATGTATCAGCCGTCTGGCACGAAGGGCATTAATCATGACACTACAAGACTTTCTTGCCCGCCTTCCCATGGCGGCGATTGCCCTCACCCTTCTGACAGCCGCACCCACAAAGGCAGAGCCTCTGATCTGGGGTGTTCAAGCAGAGCAAGCGGAGTACCGAGTAGGGGACGACACGGACGTTTTCGCCTGGAATTTTGACGCCTTGGTCGGCAGTGATGAATTGAAACTCGTGTGGCGCTCCGAGGGTGAATTCGCGACCAAGAATGATAATTTTGAACGGTTGGAGAATCAGCTGAGAGCGCAGGTCCCAATCTCGACGTTCTTCGATGCTGTGGGAGGTGTTCGCTTCTCAAGCCCATCCTCCGGCAATCGTTTCGACGGAGTTATTGGACTACACGGACTGGCTCCGCAGTTCTTTGAAGTGGATGCCGATCTATTCGTTGGCGAGTATCCGTCAGCGAGGCTTGACGTGGATTACGAAATTCTACTTACGAACCGCCTTATTGCGACACCAACCATTGAATTGAACCTACCATTCACAGACGATACAAAATATGGCCAAGCGGCGTTTGGTCCTAGCTTGGAGGTTGGGTTGCGTCTCAGCTATGACGTTGTAGACCGTTTGTTATCACCCTATATCGGGATTCATTACGAGCGGTCGTTCGGCGGAACGGCGAACATCAAAAGAAGCGAAGGAGAAGAAGCCGACGCTCTGTTCTTTGTCGTCGGTGCGCGGGTGATTTTCTAGTATTCGCCGCTTTTACCACTTCATGGCCCTCAGCGTGTCACAATACGTTGAGGGTCATTTCTTTCGTGGTCAGATCGGCAAAGTGGCAGGAGGTCATTGATCAGAACCAATAAACGTACCATCGTAGATTGAACAATAGAAACTTCATTCCTTGACGATGGCAACTATTCGAAGGGTCCGCGCAATAAACTTGCCACCCTCGAAACACTTCCATTCCCGGCCACTTTGAGCGAGACTCCGTCCCGGAGCCGCCACGCACGGCTCTGGGGCTTAGAACACCCCTTGCTGAGAGGTTGCTACTGACCGGAAACAGTAGCCCTGACTTCTGGTCGGGGTGCCTGGGCTATGTCCAGGCCTCCGGCTAAAAACCCAGGGACCGTCTCAGCACGGTTGTTCTAACACCCCGATCATCAGTCTGGATGAAGCCACCTTCCGGCGGGCGCGCCGGAGGCTCTGGCCTCGGACTTTGGGAGAGGGTTCTCATGCAACTTGGAAATCGATGGATCGCTGGCCTATTGGCTGGAGGTATGGCCCTAGCCGTTGTTCAGCCTGCAAACGCGAGAGAAACAGAACAAAAGTTCGGAGATTGGACCTATAAGTTCATCGCGGACAACTTCGATGGCAGCCGTCAACACATCGCCCATGTTATGGGTCGCGGTGAGGACGGCAAGAGAGCGACCGGCGCGCTCCTTATCAAATGCGATGATGAGAAGATGGCCCCTTATGCTACATATCTAACCGTTCGGGCATACTTCGGTGTTTCGGGAAAGTCGCTGGTTAGATACCGCGTCGATCAGAGCCCGTTGGTCGAGGAACTCTGGAAGAAAGATGAGCGTTCCGTGATCAACTTCGACAAACCAAAGGTGGGAGCCATGGTTCACCAGCTAATTGAGGGATCGACATTTACGATTGAAGCGATTGATTTAAGAGGAACGGCGCATCGGACGATATTCTCCTTGAAAGGCTCCAACGCAGCGTTGACGCGGGTTCTGGAGAACTGTGGCGACAAGTGAGATTGAATTTAATTTCAACGATTTGTGCCTAATTAGGCATTTGAACGCAAAATATTGTTGCCGGAACTGAATTCGGCCGGCTAGACTCAGAGCGTTATCTCCCCTCTCGTAGGCATTGCGGGAGGCGTTTCAAGAAACGCGGGAGATGGCAGTGGTTTAACATCGCTGCTATCTTGCCTGCGTTTTTTCGTCGGGTAGCAGCACATATGAAAGGCTGCTCCGATGGAGAAACAACCCTCTCAGAAAAAGCATCATAACGAACGCCCCTGGCTCGACCGACGGCTGATCGAGAAGGTCGAATACGTATCGGTGGAAGTTCCGAAGGTTTACGAGAAGAATCCTCGGGCACACTCGAAACGCCAACGAAGAAAGCTTGATGCGAGCATAGAGGTCTTCGGCGTCGTGGTGCCGATCCTGCTCGATAACAAAGATAAGATTGTCGCCGGCGAGGCTCTCTTCCTGTCGGCAGAACGCCTCGGTTACACCGAGGTGCCGGTGACCCGCATCCATCACCTTTCAGATGAAGCGGTCAAAGCTCTTCGCATCGCACTCAATAGAATTGGTGAACTCGGTGATTGGGACGAGGCGAAGCTCGCAGCCGAGCTCAGTATTCTCGTCGATGTCGGGTTTGAAGTGGAACTGAGCGGTTTTGAGACCGCGGAGATCGACTTCATCATCGAAGGCCAAGGGGGTTCCGCGGCGTCGTCATTGGCAGACGAAACCCCTGCATTGGAAAAACTTGCTGTAACCCAGCGTGGTGATCTTTGGTATCTTGATGATCACCGTGTTCTCTACGGCAATGCACGAGAACCGGCATCTTACTCGGTCCTTATGGGCGGCGCTCTGGCGCAGATGGTCATCTCGGACTTCCCTTATAACTGCAAGGTCAACGGGCATGTGAGCGGGTCCGGTAAACATCAGGAATTCATCGAGGCATCTGGCGAGATGAACCCCGACGAATACCGGGTTTTCGTCCGTGAGAGCATGGCCAACCTCGTTGCCTTTTCCGACGAAGGGTCACTTCACTACTTGTTCACCGATTGGCGGCAATTGCCCATATTCGAAGCTGTCGGCGGCGAACTTTATGATGCGAAGATCAACTTGGCTGTCTGGGCCAAACCCAACGGCGGCATGGGGTCCATGTATCGTTCTCGCCATGAGCTAATCCCCGTTTTCAAGAAGGGGAAGGGATCACACATCAACAACGTGGAGCTCGGCCGCTTCGGTCGCAACCGGACGAATGTGTGGGAATATGAGGGGTGCAACAGCTTCTCGGCCGAGCGACGGGCCGACTTGGCACTGCACCCTACGCCCAAACCCGTCGCCCTGATCGCGGATGCCATCAAGGACGCTTCGAAACGGGGCGGGTTGGTCCTGGACCCCTTCCTGGGCTCCGGTACAACCGTCATTGCCTGCGAGGAGACGGGCCGAATCTGCGCCGGCATGGAACTGGATCCGCTCTACGTCGATGTGATCATTCGTCGCTGGGAAACCTTCACCGGTGGCGAAGCCCGCCATGCCGAGACCGGCATGACCTTCCGGGAGATGGACGACTACCGGAACGGTGAGACACTTCTGCTGGCGCCTCCGGCCAAAGACGGGAAGGTGTGACATAGCGATCATCAAGAAGAAGGACAAGAAGCCGAAGGACGGATACGCCGTCGGCTACAAAAAACCACCCAAACACACGCAGTTCAAGCCGGGCCAGTCGGGCAACCCGAAGGGCCGGCCCAGTGGCGCCAAAAATCTCTCGACGGAGCTGTTGGAGGAGCTCCATGAGCGTGTACGTGTCACGGAGGACGGCAAACAGAAGACGATCTCCAAGCAGCGAGCAATGCTCAAGTCGTTGATGGCCAAAGCCGTCAAAGGCGACACCAAGGCCGCCAATACCCTTCTCAACATGTTCCTCAAACTGGTCCCTGCAGAGGAGAAGGACACGGAAGGCAGGGAATTCACCCGAACCGATGAGCAGGTCCTGGAGGACTTCAAGGCCGCTTTGCTGTCGCAGGCACTAAACAAGGAAAAAGGTCGATGAACGACCATCAGGATGTAGACCGAGAGCTATTAAGTGCGATCTATCGGACCGACTTAAAAGCGTTTTACCGGAAGGCGGTCGAGGAACTCTTTCCGGGCCGGAGCTACCATCCCGCCGAATACATCGCAGCGGTCACCTATGCGCTGAGCCAGGTTTTGGATGGCGAGGTTACCCGCCAGATCATCAATATGCCCCCGCGCCATTTCAAGTCGACGATCGTTTCGGTCGTGTTCCCGGCCTTTGTCCTGGGCCACGATCCGAGCCGAAAGATCATCTGCGTCTCTTACGGAAGCGATTTGGCCGCGGAACTGCACAATCTGACCCGCGAACTTATGAAATCAGATTTTTACCGGTGGGTGTTCACGGAAACGAAGATCAAGGCCGGCAAGGACACGGAGACGGAGATCAAAACCACCAAGAACGGTGGGCGGCGTGCAGTTTCCACAGGAGGGCCGATCACCGGGTTCGGCGCTGACTTGATCATCGGGGACGATCTCATGAAGCCGGAGGACGCCAACAGCGAGGTGAAGCGTGCGAAGGCCAACAGCTACCTACAAAGCACGCTTCTATCGCGGCTGGAGGAGAAGAAGCATGGCGCCATGGTCTTGGTTCAACAGCGCCTCCACGTGGACGACACCACAGGCCATTTGCTCGATAGCGGAAACTGGGAACACCTAAGCCTGCCGGCGATCGCGGTAAAGAAGGAGAAGATCTACGTCGGAGACGAGCAGTGGTTCCTGCGGGAACCGGGAGAGGCATTGGATCCTGTCCGTGAGGATCTGGAGACCCTAGCAAAAATCAAAGCCGAAGTCGGCGAACAAGTGTTCTCATCCCAATGGCAGCAATTCCCCACCTTGCCCGGCGGGAACATGTTGAAGCTAGAGCAGTTCCGGCGGTACGAGGTCCTGCCGCCCAGGCATTGGTTGGAGTACTACGTGCAAAGCTGGGACACGGCCGTAACGGCATCGGATACCAGCGACTACTCCGTCTGTACGACCTGGGGGAAGCGCGGTGCCGAAACAGAGGAGGCATAAATGGCCGCCAAACTCACCAAACCGCAGACCATCCTCAAGCTCATCAAACGCTCGAAAGGCGCCAGCCTGGGTGCCCTGGAGAAGGCCACCGGCTGGCAGCCCCACAGCGTCCGCGCGGCGATGACGGGGCTCCGGAAGGCCGGGCACACCATCGAACGGTCAAAGGACGCCAAAGGCGTTACGGTCTATCGTCTGACCCAAGAGGCGCCGCAATGACGAGGCGTCTCGATGCAGCCGGGGTCGCCGAGGAACTCTTGGCGATCCCCGGCCTTTCTCGCCCGGAGTTGATTGCTCGGTGGGAAAAGGCCCATCACCGCCCGCCACCCAAGGGGATCAGCCGGCGGCTTTTGGAATATAGCGCGGCCTATCAGGTTCAGGTGAAGGCGTTCGGGGGATTGAAACCGGCCATCCTTGACGGCCGCCAGGCGGAAGACGTGACTGTCTATCGCATGCGGCGGCTTCCCGCCCTGTCGTTCGATTGGCAAAAACAGGCCGAACTCCTCGAAAATCTCGGGTAATTCCCAACCAAACCTAATCACAGAATCTCGCAGTCTGGCTGTCGAAAAGGGCCGACTGAGACTTTTGCTAATTTGCGACACTTTCGTCTCTGATCCGCAGTCTCAGTCGGGTGAGAACCCTCCCAAGGGCCCCGGAACTGCGGGCTTTGGGGGCACTACCAGTCTGGGGGTGGTTTCGCGGGGAAAAGGGTGGTGGGCCAGGCAGGACTCGAACCTGCAACCAGACGGTTATGAGCCGTCGGCTCTAACCAATTGAGCTACTGGCCCCCCGGGGATTCCATTAAGCGGTTCTTCCCCAAAAGAAAAGGCCGGAAGCGATGAACTTCCGGCCTTGTTTGTTTTCGTATCGCCTTGGCGTTAGTAATCCAGGAAGCTTCTAAGTTTCCGCGACCGGGACGGATGCTTGAGCTTTCTGAGCGCCTTGGCTTCGATCTGACGTATTCGTTCGCGCGTGACCGAGAACTGCTGGCCGACTTCTTCCAGCGTGTGGTCCGTGTTCATGCCGATACCGAAGCGCATGCGCAGGACGCGTTCTTCGCGCGCCGTGAGCGAGGCCAGCACCCGCGTGGTGGTTTCGCGCAGGTTGCCCTGAATGGCGGCGTCCAGCGGCTGCACCGCGTTCTTGTCTTCGATGAAATCGCCCAGGTGCGAGTCTTCCTCGTCGCCGATGGGTGTTTCCAGGGAAATCGGCTCCTTGGCGATCTTCAGGACCTTGCGGACCTTTTCCAAGGGCATGGACAGGCGGCCCGCCAATTCTTCCGGCGTCGGCTCGCGGCCGATTTCGTGCAGCATCTGGCGCGAGGTGCGGACCAGCTTGTTGATCGTCTCGATCATATGCACGGGGATACGGATGGTGCGGGCCTGGTCGGCGATGGACCGTGTGATGGCCTGGCGGATCCACCAGGTGGCATAGGTCGAGAACTTGTAGCCGCGGCGGTATTCGAACTTGTCGACCGCCTTCATCAGGCCGATGTTGCCTTCCTGGATCAGGTCCAGGAACTGCAGGCCGCGGTTGGTGTATTTCTTGGCGATGGAGATGACGAGCCGCAGGTTGGCTTCGATCATTTCCTTCTTGGCCTTGGCGGCCTCGCGTTCGCCCTTCTGCACGGTCGAGACGATGCGCCGGAATTCCGGGATCGGCAGGCCGGAAATCTGCGATACCTCGCCGATCTGATCGCGCAGTTCGGTGACGTCGTCCTTGTAGCGCGTGGCGAAACGGTCCCAACCCTTGCCTTTCAGGCGGCCGACGCGTTTCAGCCAGCCCGGGTCCAGTTCATTGCCCTGGTATTGTTCCAAAAACGCCTGACGGTCGACCTTGGCCGTGGTGGCCATGCGCATGATCTTGCCTTCCAGGCCGACCAGACGGCGGTTGAGGCCGTACAACTGATCGAGAAGCTGTTCGATGCGGTTGTTGTTGAGGTGCACGTCCTCCATCAGCTCGATCAGTTCCTTGCGCAGCTTCTGGAAACGCTTTTCCTGACTGGGCTTGGGCTGATCGCCCGAGGTCAGGGCCTCGAGACGCTGCATCTGTACGCGGTGCAGTTTCTTGTAGGTTTTGGCGATCAGCTCGAAGTTCTCGATGACTTCGGGCTTCAGCTTGGCTTCGAGGGCGGCCAGGGACAGGTTGTTTTCACCGTCCTCGTCGTCGTCATCGTCGTCGTCACTGCTGCGGCTTTCGCCGTCTTCGCCTTCCGACTTTTCATCGTCGTCGCTGTCGTCGTCGGACTTGGCGTCCTGTTTCTTGGCACTGTCCTTGTCGTCATCGGCCTCGGCGGCTTCCTTGGCCTGTTCGCCGGATGCCTCGCCGCTGCCGTCGCCGTCTTCGCCTTCGGCGCCATTGACGTTGATGTTCACGTTGTTGTTGGCCTGACCGGGGCCGCCGCCGTGGGTGGCCTCCAGATCGATAATGTCGCGCAACAGCATTTCTTCGGCGATCAGGGCGTCATGCCAAAGAGTGATGGCCTTGATGGTCAGCGGGCTTTCCATCAGGCCGCCGATCATCATCTCGCGGCCGGCCTCGATGCGCTTGGCGATGGCGATTTCGCCTTCGCGGGACAGAAGCTCGACCGAGCCCATTTCGCGAAGGTACATGCGCACCGGGTCGTCCGTACGTCCCAGGTCGTTTTCGTCGACGTTGCCGGCCGGACTGCTGGTTTTGCTTTTTTCGTCGTCGTCGTCTTCGCTGGCGTCCGTGGTCGCGCTGTCTTCGGTTTCTTCGTTCTCGACCACGTTGATGCCCATTTCGGACAGCATCGCCATGGTGTCTTCGATCTGTTCGGACGAAACCTTTTCCGGCGGCAGGGCGCTGTTCAGATCGTCATAGGTGACGTACCCACGCTCCTTGCCCTTGGCGACCATTTTCTTGACCGCCGCACCCATGGTGTCGAGAAGGGGGCTGTCGCCGCCTTCTTCCTGGCTGTCACCGCGTTCTTGTTCCTTAGCTTGTGCTTTTGCCACGCTCGACCTCTAAATCTTCTGGCTGGAAACCCCGCCCCCGACCGGTCCATAGCCCTGTTCGGCTTTCGATCCGGTTAATCCAATGGGGTTCCTGATATCGTTGCCCAGTTTATCTAAATGCTCATCCATATGCCGGGGCGCCGGCATTCATGCCGTCGACCCGCTGTATCACCGCGGCACCTCTAGTCAAATATGGCGCCCGATTGCTCGCTTTCGTCCATCATCCGCCGAACCCTGACGACCCAATTCATGTTTGCCTCCGACGGGTCCCGCCGGACAGCATCTTGGGCCGCTTGGAGCTCGGACTCCAAGTCCTCTCCGCGCAAATGGCTGATGGTTGCTTCCCATCCGCGTCTGGCCTCTGCAAGTCCCGCATTGGGTCGCGCGAATCTGGCGTGGTCGTACGTTCGCGCGCTTAATAGCTGGCTCAGCGCCTGGGAATAACCCTGCTCTGACAAGTGGTTTACCAAGCCTTCCGTGTCAAGGGGTAAACCACCCGCGTGGGTGATTAATAACGCCTGACGTAAATTGTCAAGTTCCGTGTCGGCCACGGCGATGCGGCCCAGGTCTTCCTCGGCCTCGGCCAGCAGTTCCGGATGGTTGATGGCGGCGGCAAGTAAGATCGCCGCCCGCAGGCGGGCACTTTCCACCGGGCGGGTGTCGGCCGTGTCGGGGCGCAGGCGTTCGGCCGGCCCGGTCCAGTTGCCGCCCCCCCATTTTCCCTTGCCGAAGCGCTGGCCCTGCCGGGCACCGCCCCGTCCGCCGCCCGCCGGCCCGTCGGGCCACAAACGGCTTTTGAAGAAGTCCTGGAAATAACGCCGCACGGTGGGGTCGGGGATGTCGCGCAGGCGCTGATCCAGCCGCTTGTTCAGGTCCGCCCGGCCTTCCGGCGTGGGCGGCAGGCGCCCACCCGATTCAACCTTCCACACCAGTTCCGACAGGGCCATGGCGCTTTCCAGCACCGTATCGAAGGCCTTGCGTCCCCCGCCCTGGACCAGGCTGTCCGGGTCTTCGCCCGCGGGCAGCAGGGCAAAGCGCAGGCCGAACCCGGCTTTCAGCAAGGGCAGGGCGCGTTCCGCCGCACGGGCCGCCGCGCGCTGACCGGCCTGATCGCCGTCGAAGCACAGCAGCGGTTCCGGCGACAGGCGCCACAACAGGGCGATCTGGTCTTCGGTCAGGGCCGTGCCCAGGGGGGCGACCGCCTGCCCGATTCCGGCCTGGGCCAGGGCGATGACGTCCGTGTAGCCTTCGCACACGATGACCGTGCCGGCGGCGCGGATATGGTCCTTGGCCTGGGCCAGGCCGTACAGGTTGCGGCCCTTATGGAACAGGGGCGTTTCCGGCGAATTCAGGTATTTCGGCCCGTCGCCTTTCAAAAGCCGCGCGCCGAAGGCGATGACCTGTCCCTGGCGGTCGGTGATCGGGAACATGACCCGGCCGCGGAATCGGTCGTAAGGCTCGCGCCCCGCGTCCTCGGGCTGGACCAGCAGGCCCGCCGAAACCATCAGGCCTTCCTCGATGCCCTCGGCGGCCAGCATGGCTTTCAGCTTGCCGCGGCCGTCGGGGGAGAACCCTAAGCGAAAGCGCTTGATGGTTTCGTCCGTCAGGCCCCGGGCGCGCAGATAATCCAGGGCTTCGCGGCCTTCGGGCATGCGCAGGCATTTCTCGAAGAACGCCGCCGCCATTTCCACGACCTCGACCAGGGTCTTGTTGCGGGCCCGGCGCTGGCGGTCCTCGGGCGTTTCCTCGGGCATGGCCATCCCGGCCTCACCGGCCAGGCGGGTCACGGCCTCGCGGAATTCCAGGCCTTCCGTCTCCATCACGAAATCGATGACAGAGCCGTGCGCCCCGCAGCCGAAGCAATGATAATGGTCTTCGTAAACGTGGAAGCTCGGCGTTTTCTCTTTATGGAAGGGGCAGCAACCCTTGGTGTCCCGGCCCGAGCGGACAAGCTTGACCTTGCGGCCCACGACATCGGTCGCGGGCAGTCGGGTTTTCAATTCTTCCAGAAATTCCGGGGGCAAAGCCATCTGCGATGGGGCCTTCGTTTGCGGTGGATTGCAAACGCGGCAGCATAGCAGGAGTAGCCAGGATGAAAATGTAGAACGGGGTGAATTAACTCATAAAACGCTGATTCTTATCACCGGTTTTAAAGAGTTATCCGGAGACTTATCCAGAATGGAAAGGGGGCAAATTTGATCCGAATCGTTTCTCGGTCAGCAAAGCTTCTCTTTGACCAAGGCGCTGGCCTTCGAGAAATCCATGCGCCCCGCGTATTTCTGCTTCAAGGCCCCCATGCATTTGCCCATGTCCTTGATGCAGTCCGCACCGGTGTCCTTGATCACGCCGTCGACCGCGTCGGCGACCTCGTCCTCGGACATCTGCGCGGGCAGGAAGCCCTCAATCACGGTGATTTCCTCGCGCTCTCGGTCGGCCAGGTCCTGGCGGTTGCCCTTTTCATAGACATCGGCGCTTTCGTTGCGCTGTTTAATCATGGACTGCAGCAGGCTCAGGATTTCGTCATCGGAAATCCCGTCCTGGTTGCCTTTGTCCCGGGCGGCGATGTCCCGGTCCTTGATGGCGGCGCTGATCAGACGCAAGGTCGCCGTGGCACAGGCTTCCTTGGATTTGATAGAGGTCTTGAGCGCAGCCGAAATCTGCTCGCGTAACATGGGGTCTGCCCCGGTTGTGGCGGAAGAAGCGGACCCTAGCTCAAAATTCCCCACAACGCAAACCTCATCCGATTCTTTAATTTGTTGAAATATAAGGATATTTTTTCTCAAACGAGTCTTGACCAATCGCGGGTCAACGCGTAGAAGCTTGTTTCCAACGCATTCGAGGTCGCGCACCATTTCGCGGCCTGGGCGCCTTGGTCCAACCCCAGCCCGAAAAAGTCATATGTCCGAAGCTCTTAAGCCCGCGACCACTGCCGTGGCCGCACAACCGCCGAACGCAAACGCGGCCGTGGTGCTGGCGTCCGGCGAGGTTTTCTGGGGCCGCGGTGCGGGTCTGCCCGGTTCCGCGGTCGGCGAGGTCTGTTTCAACACCTCGATCACCGGCTATCAGGAAATCATCACCGACCCGTCCTACGCCGGCCAGATCATCACCTTCACCTTCCCCCATATCGGCAACGTGGGTACCAACCCGGAAGATATGGAAACCATCACGCCGGCGGCGCGGGGTGCTGTGATGCGGGTCGATATCACCGATCCGGCCAACTGGCGCGCGGCCCAGCATCTGGATACCTGGCTGAAATCCCATGACCTGACGGCTGTGACCGGTGTGGATACGCGCAGACTGACACGCCTGATCCGTGACGGCGGCGCGCCGGGCGGCGTCATCGCCTATAAAGAAGACGGCCCCCTGGACATTCCGGCCCTGGTCGAACAGGCCAAGGCCTTTCCCGGGCTGGAAGGCATGGACCTGGCCAAGGACGTGTCCTGCCAGCAGACCTATTCCTGGGACACCACCACGTGGAAACTGGGCGAAGGCTACGGCAAGCAGGCCGCGCCCAAGCATCACGTGGTCGCGGTCGATTTCGGCGCCAAGCAGAACATCCTGCGCTGCCTCGCCGCCGAAGGCTGCAAGGTTACGGTCGTGCCGGCGACGGCGACGGCGGAAGACATCCTGGCCCATCAACCCGATGGGCTTTTTCTTTCCAACGGCCCGGGGGATCCGGCAGCCACGGGCGCCTATGCCGTGCCGGCGGTGCAAAAGGTCATGGAAACGGGCCTGCCCGTGTTCGGCATTTGCCTGGGCCATCAAATCCTGGCCCTGGCGCTGGGTGCCAAGACATCCAAGATGCATCTGGGCCACCGCGGGGCCAACCAGCCGGTCAAGGATTTGGAAACGGGCAAGGTCGAAATCACCTCGCAGAACCACGGTTTCGTGGTCGAACGGGACAGCTTGCCCCAGGGCGTGATCGAAACCCATCGCTCGCTGTTCGACGGCGCCCTTGAAGGCATCCGCGTCGACGGCAAGCCCGTGTTCTCCGTGCAGTACCACCCGGAAGCCTCGCCGGGCCCGCAGGACAGTCATTACCTTTTCAAGCGGTTCGTGAAGCTGATGGACGGAAAAGGTTAACCACAGAGACAGTGAGGCAGTGAGAAGGAAACATGAGCCGCCCTGCTCTCCAGAACGACCCCCTGACTGAGAAAGTCATCGGTCTGGGAATTGAGGTTCATCGTCACCTAGGGCCTGGATTATTGGAGTCGGCTTATGAGGAATGTCTTTGTTATGAACTTGGCGCGGCCGATATCGCCTTCGAAAGGCAGGTTCCGCTGCCTGTCGTTTACAAAGGCGCCAAACTCGACTGCGGATACCGGTTGGACTTGGTTATTGATGACAAGCTGGTCGTTGAACTGAAGACAGTAGAAAACCTTTTGCCCATCCATGAAGCCCAATTGCTGACATATTTAAAGCTGAGTGGCCTGAAAACTGGGTTGTTGCTCAATTTTAATTCCGCTGTTCTCAAGAATGGCATCCGGAGACTGGTTCTATGATCTCTCTCACTCTTTCTTCTCATCGCCTCACTGTCTCTGTGGTTCTATCTTAAAATGCCAAAACGTACAGACATCTCCTCGATCCTGATCATCGGCGCCGGGCCCATCGTCATCGGCCAGGCCTGTGAATTCGATTATTCCGGCGCGCAAGCCTGCAAGGCCCTGCGCGAGGAAGGCTACCGGGTCATTCTGGTCAACTCTAACCCGGCCACCATCATGACCGACCCGAGCATGGCCGACGCCACCTATGTGGAGCCGATCACCCCGGAAATGGTCGAAAAGATCATCGCCAAGGAACGGCCCGATGCCCTGCTGCCGACCATGGGCGGGCAGACCGGCCTGAACACGGGCATCGCCCTGTTCGAAAGCGGCGTGCTGGATAAATACGGTGTCGAGATGATCGGCGCCGACGCGGCCGTGATCGCCAAGGCCGAAGACCGCCAGCAGTTCCGTGACGCCATGGACAAGATCGGTCTGGAAAGCCCGAAATCCACGGTCGTCAATTCCATGCCCGAAGCCCTTGAGGCATTGGACAAGGTCGGCCTGCCGGCCATCATCCGCCCATCCTTCACCATGGGCGGGATCGGCGGCGGCATCGCCTATACCCGGCCCGAGTTCGAAAAGATCGTCGCCAGCGGCCTGGCCGCCAGCCCGGTCACGGAAGTCCTGGTCGAGGAAAGCGTGCTGGGCTGGAAGGAATACGAGATGGAGGTCGTCCGCGACAATGCGGACAATTGCATCATCATCTGTTCCATCGAAAACATCGATCCCATGGGCGTGCATACGGGCGATAGCATCACCGTGGCACCGGCGCTGACCCTGACCGACAAGGAATATCAGATCATGCGCAACGCCTCGATCGCGGTGCTGCGCGAAATCGGGGTCGATACGGGCGGGTCCAACGTGAAGGTCGCCGTCAACCCGGTAACGGGAAGGTTGGTGGTGATAGAAATGCACCCCCGCGTGTCGCGGTCGTCCGCCCTGGCGTCCAAGGCGACGGGTTTTCCCATTGCCAAGATCGCGGCTAAGCTGGCCTGCGGCTACACGCTCGACGAACTGGACAACGACATCACCGGTGTCACGCCGGCCAGCTTCGAGCCGACCATCGATTACGTGGTCACCAAGATTCCGCGCTTCACGTTCGAGAAATTCCCGGGGGCCGAGCCGACTTTGACCACGGCCATGAAGTCCGTGGGCGAAGCCATGGCCATCGGCCGGTCCTTCGCGGAAAGCCTGCAAAAGGGCCTGCGGTCCATGGAAACGGGCCTGACCGGCCTGAACGATCAGGAGATCGAGGGCCTGGACCCGGAAGCGGGTTTCGAGGCCAACCGCGACGTGCTGCGCGCCGCCATTTCCAGCCCGTCGCCGGACCGCATTCTGGCCATCGCCGAAGCCCTGCGCCAAGGCATGCCGGTCGAGGAAGCCGCCCAGATCACCAAATACGATCCCTGGTTCCTGGACCAGATGCAGGCCATCATCGATGCGGAAGCCCGGGTCAAGAAAGACGGCCTGCCCCAAGATGCGGGCGGCTGGCTGGCCTTGAAGAAAATGGGTTTCTGCGACGCACGCCTGGGCGAGCTTGCCGGTGAAACCGCGCTGGATGTTTCCGAAGCGCGCCGCGCTGCTGGAATCACGCCGGTCTACAAGCGGGTCGATACCTGTGCCGCCGAATTCCCGGCCAAGACGTCTTATATGTATTCGGCTTATGAAGGTGACGGCTCGCGCCCGCCCGAAAACGAAGCCGAGCCCACGGACCGCAAGAAGGTCGCCATTTTGGGCGGCGGGCCCAACCGCATCGGCCAGGGCATCGAATTCGACTATTGCTGCGTTCATGCGGCCTATGCGCTGAAGGAAACCGGGTACGAGGCCATCATGGTCAACTGCAACCCGGAAACGGTGTCGACCGATTACGACACGTCGGACCGCCTGTTTTTCGAGCCGCTGACCGCCGAGGACGTGATCGAACTGATCCGGGGCGAACAGTCCCGCGGCGAGTTCAAGGGCGTGATCGTGCAGTTGGGTGGGCAGACGCCGCTGAAATTGTCATTGGCGCTGGAAAGTGCCGGCATTCCCATTCTGGGCACCTCGCCCGACGCCATTGATCTGGCCGAAGACCGCGAACGGTTCCAGAAGCTTCTGAATGAATTGAACCTGCGCCAGCCGGCCAACGGCCTGGCCCGTTCCCAGGCCGAAGCCGAAGCGGTGGCCGAACGCATCGGCTATCCGCTGGTGATCCGGCCGTCCTATGTGTTGGGCGGCCGCGCCATGGAAATCGTCCACGACCTGACGGCGCTGCGCCGCTACATGACCGATGCGGTCAAGGTTTCCGGCGACAGTCCGGTGCTGCTGGACAGCTACCTGCAGGACGCGGTCGAGGTCGATGTGGACGCGCTGTCCGACGGCGAAGACGTCTACGTCGCCGGGATCATGCAACATATCGAGGAAGCGGGCATTCATTCGGGCGACAGCGCTTGTTCGCTGCCGCCGTTCTCCTTGGGGCCGGACATCATTGCCGAGCTGGAACGCCAGGCCCACGCCCTGGCGCGCGGGCTTAACGTGGTCGGCCTGATGAACGTGCAGTTCGCGGTCAAGGACGGCGATATTTATATCCTCGAGGTCAATCCGCGGGCATCGCGCACCGTGCCCTTCGTCGCCAAGGCCACGGGTATTCCCGTTGCTAAGATCGCGACACGCCTGATGTGCGGTGAGAAGCTCAAGGACATGGATCTGAAATCCCATGCGGTCGGTGATCATGTGGCGGTCAAGGAAGCCGTGTTCCCGTTCTCGCGCTTTCCCGGCGTCGACACGGTGCTGGGCCCGGAAATGAAATCGACCGGCGAGGTTATGGGCCTGGACAAGGACTTCCCACGCGCCTTCGCCAAATCGCAGTTGGCGGCGGGCATGAGTCTGCCGTCCGCCGGCACGGTGTTTATTTCGGTCAAAGACCGGGACAAGACGGGCATGGTCGATATCGCCCGGCGCCTGGCGGCCCTGGGCTTCAAGGTAGTGGCGACGGGCGGCACGCAGCGTTTCCTGGCCGATCAGGGCCTGGACGTGGCGCGTATCAACAAGGTTCTGGAAGGCCGCCCGCATTGCGAGGACGCCATCGTCAACGGCGACATCCATCTGGTCATCAACACGACCGAGGGCGCCCAGGCGATCGAGGATAGCCGGTCCATCCGCCGTTCGGCATTGGAGAACGGCGTGCCCCACTATACGACCCTGACGGCGGCGGCGGCCGTCGTCGAAGCCATGGAAGCCATGGCTCACGGGACGCTTGAAGTGGCGCCGCTTCAGGATTATTTTTCACAGACGTACTAATCAATTCCGACATGATGCGGTTTTGGGCGGTCCCTGCCACTTGGGGCCGGTAGCAAGGTTTTTTGTTTTGGCGCCCCCCGGAGAGGGGTTGGAGAACGGTGATATGGAAAAAATCCCGATGACGCGCGAGGGCCTGAAGGCCCTTGAAGACGAATTGCGGCGCCTTAAGACCGTCGAACGCCCGGCCGTTATCCAGGCGATCGCGGCAGCCCGCGAACACGGCGACCTGTCGGAAAACGCCGAATACGATGCCGCGCGCGAAAAGCAGGGGTTCATCGAAGGCCGTGTGGCGGAACTTGAATCCGTTATCAGCCTGGCCGAAGTGATCGATACTTCGGGCATGACCGGCGATACCGTGCGTTTCGGCGCGACGGTCCTTCTGGCTGATGAGGACACCGGCGAGGAAGTCAGCTACCGCATCGTCGGCCAGCACGAGGCTGATCTGGAAAAGGGCATGATCTCCGTGACTTCGCCCCTGGCCCGGGCCCTGGTCGGTAAGTCGGTCGACGATTCCGTCGAGGTAACGACGCCCGGTGGCTCCAAAGCCTACGAAATCTGCGAAGTCAGCTTTAAATAACTTGCGGGTAACACGCCCGGTTCATGGGAGCGGGCGGTGTTTCAACGAACGGGCACGCCGGTTTCCGGATGACCGTTTCTTTCCGATCATGCTACAGAAGCGTTACAGCAGGCCTATATATCCCCCTGTGGGCTTAATCAGTGTTAACCGATCATAGGACGAAGAAGTGACATCAATGTCTAAAGTCAAAATTGCTATCGCAGGGGTGGGGAATTGCGCCAGTTCACTTGTCCAGGGGTTGGAATTTTATCGCCGGGGTAACGGCAGCGAACATGCCGGTTTGATGCATCCGGACGTGGGCGGTTGGGGCGTTACGGATATTCAGGTCGTCTGTGCCTTCGACATCGACCGCCGCAAGGTGGGCCAGCCCGTGGAAAAGGCGATTTTCGCCAAACCGAATTGCACCACCGTGTTCCAACGCGCCTTGCCGGTCTCGGACGTCATCGTCCGCATGGGACCGGTGCTGGACGGCATCGCCGATCATATGGGCGACTATGAAGACGACCGCGCCTTCCGCGCCGCCGATCAGGAACCGGAAGACGTTGCCCAGGCGCTCCGCGACACAGGGGCCGAAGTCCTGGTGTGCTATTTGCCCGTAGGCTCGGACCAGGCGGTCAAACATTATGCCCAGGCCTGCCTGGATGCCGGTGTCGCCATGGTCAACTGCGTGCCCGTGTTTATCGCCACCGATCCGGATTGGGCCGGCCGCTTCCGCCAGGCCGGTGTGCCCATCGTCGGCGACGACATTAAAAGTCAGGTCGGTGCGACCATCGTTCACCGCCAGTTGGCGCGCCTGTTCGGCGACCGCGGCGTTTCCATCGACCGTACGTACCAGCTCAACACCGGCGGCAATACGGACTTTCTCAACATGCTTCAGCACTCGCGCTTGAAGTCCAAGAAGAAATCCAAGACCCAGTCCGTGACATCGCAGTTGGACGTTCCCATCGACAGCAACGACATCCACATCGGGCCGTCCGATTACGTGCCTTGGCAGAACGACAACAAAGTCGCCTTCATCCGCATGGAAGGCCGTGGCTTCGGCGACGTGCCGCTGGAAATGGAATTGCGCCTGTCGGTACAGGATTCCCCCAACAGCGCAGGCGTCGTGATCGATGCCATTCGATGCGCCAAGCTGGGCCTGGAGCGGGGTATCGGCGGGCCGCTGGATGCGCCCTCCGCCTATTACATGAAAAGCCCGCCTGTGCAGATGCGCGATTCCATGGCACGGGAACTGACCAATGCCTTTATCGCCGGCGGATCAGCCAGCGTCACGAGCCACCGGGCGGACGGCCGCGACATGGCGGTGCCGACCGACGCGCCGAAAACTGCCCTGATCCTGGCCGCCGGTACGGGCTCGCGCCTATTCCCCAATGCCAGCCTGCCCAAGCCGCTGGTTCCGGTTGCCGGCGTCACCTTGGGTGAACGCATTGTCACGTCGCTGCGGGAGTCTTTGGGCATCGAACGGTTCGTGGTTTCCTTGGGACACGAAGCCGAAATGGTGCGCAGTTATTTCACCTCGCTGACCCAACGCCTTGGCATGGATCCCATGACCTTTGTGCATGCCGACGATTGGGAAAAAGGCAACGGCGCCAGTACCCTGGCCGCGGCCGAGGCGCTGTCCGGCGAGCCGTTCATCCTGACCATGTGCGATCATCTGTATGATGCGGGTCTTCCGATGACGCTGGCTGCCCAGGCGCCGGCGCCGGGCGCCATGGTATTGGCGGTCGATCACGACAAGTCCGGCATCGTCGACATGGACGACGTGATGAAGGTCCGCCTGGACGCTGCCGCCATCACGGAAATCTCCAAAAGCCTGGACGTCTGGGACGCCGCCGACACGGGTGTCATGTACTGCACGGACGGCCTGTTCGAAGGTCTTCGCTTGGCCGCCGCAGAAGGCCGTCATGGCCTTGCCGACGGCCTGCGCGAATTGGCGGGATTGGGCCGGGTCACGGTTTGTGACGTCACCGGCAACTGGTGGCTGGACGTGGATACGCCGGAAGCCCTGGCCATTGCTGAAGACCGCTTGCGTGGCCGTTTGCGCTCTATCGCCTAGGCACCCCCAGAGGGCTAGACAGGTCGGGTACTAGGCAGACCGTTCGCCGGGGCGGGCGCGTGCCGCCAGGATCAGCACCAGGATCAGGAACACGGGCGCGCCCACGGCGGTAAGGGCCAGGAACCAGGCCGCCTTGCCGAACAGCGCCAGGACGAATACCAGATAAATGAAGTCCCGGCGCGACAGGGCGTCCAGATGTTTCGACAGACGGTCCGGCGTGCCGCTTGAGACCGAGGTATAGACCGGCCCGCCCGTATTCTTGCGGCGCAGCGTGAACCAATAGACCGCGGTTGCCGAACCGGCGGTCCCGGCCACGGCCAGGGCGGTCAGATACAGCGGCCAGACGGCGTCCGCCGCCATTGCCCAGCCCAGGCCCATGGCCGCGAACACGGCCACATGGACCAGATTGTCCCCCCAGAAATCCAATAATCCGCCGATCCGCGATTCCCGGAAGGTCAAGCGCGCCAATTCGCCGTCACAGCCGTCGACAATGGAATGCAGAATGAACAGCGCGCTGCCCAGGGTCTGCATCAGGGGGCTGGATGACAGAAAGAAAGGCGCGGCCGACAGTCCGATGGCCGTGCTGACAACGGTCATCTGGTTGGGAGTTACGCCGTGGGGCGCCAGGATGCGCGACAGCCGCAGGGAAATGGGACGGGCGAAATGGCGCGACATGAAGCCGTCCGTATCCTTGATCAGGGTGGACAACAGGCGCTGTTCCGCCTTCTTGATGTCGGGATCGACGGCCAGATCCAGGGGTGGGACCGGGAAGGTCATCCGCGTCGCGTCGCCGGGCCGGGCCGCAAGGTCGGCGAGCCAGGCTTTCTCGCCCAGGTAGGTTGCGGGCACGACGGCAGCGCCCGCGGGTGGGACGGCGTCCGGCGGTGTCAGCGTTGCATCCGTTCCGGCCAGAAGTGGTTCCAGCGACGAATCACCGGCCACCTGGATCGTTGTGAAACCGCTTTTGCGGGCCGTTTTGATCAGGCGTGCCAGCACGGAGAGCCCCAGGATGAAGCCGCCGGGATCAACGCTTCCCAGGGTCTCCGGCCGGGCATCAATATGAAGCAGGGGGCCGGAATCGGGCCCGCCCGATCCGCCCGAATGAGGTGAGGTTTGCATGTGGGGGCTACTGTACCCGCTGGGCGGCGGCAGGCAAGGGCGGTGGTGTCCAAGTCACGGGCGCAATCTCGATGGGCCGGCCCGTTTCCGCGCTTTCGGCCGTGGGCAGGACGTCCAAATTCGGCCACAGCCCGTCTTTCAGGGTCTTGCGGTAGGCATCGGGCAGGCTTTCTTCGGCCATGCGCGCCCGGGCCCCTTCGAAATCGTAATCCAGCGCCAAGTGGCGGATGGTGATGCCCTTTGCCTCCGGTTCCAGCAGTGAATACCAGACCCGGGGCGTGCCGTCGTTGGCAGGCACGCCGATCACGCCCGGGTTGTGCCACAGGCGCCCGCCGGCAAGAACCTGAGAGAACGGCAAGCCGGAATGCCCGGCGATCACCGCATCGACGCCAAGATCGTCCAGGGCTACGTGTTTTTCGCCCTCGGGGGTCGAGGCGAACACCCATTCGGAAATATCCCGGGAATGGCCGTGGACCACGGCGAATTTGGCACCCCCCATTTCGAACATGATGGGGTGGGGCAGGGCGGCCATCCAGGCTTTCTGATCAGCCGTGACACGGGCGCTGGCATGGGCGAACCAGCGTATGGACAGAAGATCGCACTGCGATCCTTTTTCGAAGCCGCAGCGGCAGTCGTCACCGCCTTCGCCCAGGGCTTCCTCGCAATTGCCCATGGCGACATGGCAGCCCCAGCTGATGATTTCATCCAGGGTCCGGTCGGGATCGCCGCAATAGGCGATGACGTCGCCCGTGCAGATCACCCGGCCAGCCGGGATGCCGAGGCGGCTGGCTTCGGCGCGCAGGGCCCGGGTCGCCTGCAGGTTGGAATAGGGGCCGCCGAACAGCAGGACCGGGCCGTCGAGACGGTCGAGGTCGAGGGCGGGGCGTTGGGTCGCGGCCATGGCTTAATCGCCTCCGGAACAGCTGGCGCCGCCAAGCACGCAGAAGGTGGCGCAATGGGGATAGTTCAAATGCACGGGGGCCTGGGCATCGCCCAGGGTCGGGCCCATTTCGAACCGGGCATCGTAGGGCAGCAAGGTACAGGGTAGAACAACCGGCTCGGCACTGCCCTTACGTTTGACCACCATGCGGGACGTGGCGCACATCATGCTTGCCGGATCGACGCCCAGGATGCCCCAACAGGCTTCGGTGATTTCCGGCACGTCGCGGGCCGCGTCCATATCGGGGAAGACGACCAGATCCTTCGGCGATTGGGCGTCGAGCCGGATGCCTTCGGCGGCGAACAGATCCGCGAACCCGGCGCGGGTTTGGGTGGTCGTTTCGCCTGACGGCTGGCGCGCGGCGATGGAAAGGTTAATGCCCTCATCCGCCAGCCATTTCAGCCCCCGGATCATGGGGGCCCAGGAATCGGCGCCGCGAATGTCTTCGTGACCGGCCGGGGTGAAATGATCGACGGATACACGGACGGCAAGGGCCTCGCCGTGACGGCGGTGAAGGTCCGCCAGCCGATCCCGTTTGTGCCACATGGGCGCCATGGCGTTGGTCAGGATCAGGACGCGAAAACCGCGCGCCAGCGCATCGCCCGCCATGTCGGCCATGTCTTTGTTCATGAAGGGCTCACCGCCGGTGAAGCCGATTTCCTGCGTGCCCAGCCGGTCGCGCTCGATCTCGTCCAGGAAAGCGGTCACTTCGCCCCGCGAGATATAAGCAAGCCGGTCGTTCCGGGGGCCGCTTTCGATATAACAGCCGGCGCATTCGATGTTGCAGAGCGATCCTGTGTTGATCCACAGGGTGTGCAGGCCCGCAAACCCCACGGCGGCGCGGGGCTCTCCCTTCGCGGTGGTTCGGGGATCGCGGAATTTCTGCGGATCGAGAACCGGCCGTTCGGCCAGCATCGCCTGAACCATGGTCATGCCCCACGCGGCCTGTTCGGCCGCAAGGCCCCGGTGAATACCTGCCCGGGGCGGTTTTTCCGAAAACAAACAATTGATTTCTTTAACCGAAGCACGGCAGGCACGGCCATAAACTTTTTTGTGAGCGTGCGGTGAGAAGTGCGTAATTTGGCACTCGGTTTAACCGGCTCGTCTTGCTTTGATCGGGGCAATGACCTATAGAGCGGAGCAGCAAGCGGGTGTAGCTCAGTGGTAGAGCACGAGCTTCCCAAGCTCGGTGTCGAGGGTTCAATTCCCTTCACCCGCTCCAATTTCCCCAGTATTCCGGCGGTGTTCGGCGTATCTGCGCAAGTGCAGGGCGTAGACCTATCATTACCTATGGTTATATGACTTTTGGTTATCTTGTTTTTACATACACAGATGCTAGGTTTTTAGTGTGGCGCTCGCGGATTTTGCTGCTGGGACAACAGCTTAGGCGCCGGGAGAAAATCCCCCCGCCGTCCGCGATGCAGCCACAGCCAATGACCGGGCCCACCGCGCGGTCTAACGGCTTCCCTCCTCCCTGAAACTCGGGCCGGTCCTTTTGGGCCGGCCTTCTTCTTTTCATACATTCGATAGGAATGGGTCGGGATCAGGCCTTCAACGCCGTGGCGTGATGGGCGATGTGATCGCCGATGAAGGTCGCAATAAAGAAATAGGAATGGTCGTAGCCTTCCTGCATGCGCAGGGTCACGGACTGATCCACATCCTTGCAGGCATCGACGAACCGCTGCGGTTGCAGCTGATTGTCCAGGAATTGGTCGTCCGTGCCCTGATCGATCAGAATGTCGCCGGCAAATAAATGCCCCGAAATGATCAGTTCCGTGGCATCGAACTCTTTCCAGGCGTCTTCGTTATCGCCCAGGTATCCGGCAAGCGCCTTTTTCCCCCAGGGCACGCTTGCGGGGGTTACGATCGGCGCGAAAGCCGACAGGGATTTGTAGGTCCGCCGTTCGCGCAGCGCGATCACCAATGCGCCATGTCCGCCCATGGAATGGCCGAAAATGCCCTGGCGGTTCCGGTCGCAACTGCCGATACCGTTGAACACCACGTCGGGCAGTTCCTCGGTCACATAGCTGTACATGTTGTAATTCTCGCGCCAGGGATCTTGCGTCGCGTTGACATAGAACCCGGCGCCGGATCCGAAATCGTAATCGTCGTGTTCGCCCGGATGATCCGTGCCGCGGGGGCTGGTATCGGGGGCCACGACCATCAGGTTGTGTTCGGCGGCGTACTTCTGGAACCCGGATTTGACGGTGAAGTTTTCTTCCGTGCAGGTCAGGCCCGACAGCCACCACAGCACAGGCACAGGGCCGTCGGCGGTTCCATCCACCACCGCAGGCGGGGTGTAGACGGAAAACCGCATGGGACATTGGCAAATGTCGGATTGATGTTCCCAGACGGACTGAAGCCCGCCGAAGGATTTGTTTTCTGATAGCCTCTCCATGGTTTGGATGATGGCCTCCCCCGCCTGAAAATTCAAATGCCGTGTCGTGTTATGTTGCGCGACTTGTGGTGTCGGTCAAATCCTGCGGTCGTCACCGGCCGGATGGCGGGCGAAAATATGATTGGCGACATAGGTCATGACCGTTTCGCCCTTTTGATTGACGACCGCATAAGCGATTTTCGTGTAGCCGCGATCCGGTTTTGAATCGGACGCGCGGCTTTCCGCCACCTCGGCCTCGACATGCAGGGTATCACCCGGGCGCACGGGAAGTTTCCAGCGGATTTCATCCAATCCCGGCGATCCCATGGAGCATTCATTCATGACGTTTTCCTGAAACCACAGACGGAAGGCGACCAACAGGGTCTGAAAACCCGATCCGATGATGCCGCCGAACTGGCTGTCGCGGGCGGCTTCGGCATCCACGTGGAACGGCTGCGGGTCCCACTGCCAGGCGAATTCCATGATTTGGGCTTCGGTCAGGGTCATGCCGCGGGTTTTGAATTTGCGGCCGGGGGTGAAATCCTCGAAATAAAGCGCGTCCATTGGTGGGTGGGTCCGTTCGTGTATGTGAATAGGGCGGGTCGATGGAATTGCCTGCGGTTTACTGGAAACCGGGCTGGAAAGAAAGCCGGGGATTCATGGAACCCTGAGACTGTCCAGGCAGCAACGGTGGAATCAGTCCTCGACCCAGACGGGGTGTGCCGGGCCGGTGGGTGCCGTATTCTGGTGTTCGTTCTTTAACAGACCATAAGCGCGAAGCTGGCGGGATACGGCCGGGAAGGTGTCCAGTCCGTCCGGCATGCGTGCCTGGGCGGCGGTGAAGTCGCTTAGCGCCAGGCTGCGGTCGTTCTTTTTGTCATGCAGCATCCCGCGCGTGAACCACCCGCGCCAGTCATCGGGTGCAAGCAGCACCGCCTGATCGCAGTCCGCTTTGGCGTCTGCAAGCTTGTCCTGAAGGGTCAGCGCCCGGCAGCGCACGCGTAGCGCCTTGACGTTTTCCGGCCAATAGGTGACGGCCAGGGTGAAATCCGCGAGCGCCATTTCTTCGCGCTTGGTGCGGGTCAGGGCGCGGCCCCGGAAATAATGGGCATCGGAAAGCCGTTGCGGTTTCAGGGTATGGGTCTGAATGGCCTCGGTCAGATGGGCGATGGCCCGGGGATAATCGCGGGCCTTGAGAAAATGCAGCCCGTAAACGAAATCCTTGGGCACGGGGGACGGTTCGACCTTTTCTTCCGCAGCCGCAACCGTTCCCGCCAAAAGGCAGGCCGCCAGGCAACCGCCCGCGATGCCCCGCCCGATCAAAAGACGACGACGCTTCGGATGCTCTTGCCTTCATGCATGAGATCGAAGCCCTGATTGATGTCATCCAGTGCCATGGTATGGGTGATCAGATCGTCGATATTGATCTTCCCGTCCTTGTACCAATCGACGATTTTCGGCACGTCCGTGCGTCCGCGCGCCCCGCCGAAGGCCGTGCCGCGCCAGGACCGCCCGGTCACAAGCTGGAACGGCCGGGTTGAAATTTCCTGTCCTGCCCCGGCGACGCCGATGATGATGCTTTCGCCCCATCCTTTGTGTGCGCATTCAAGCGCCTGGCGCATGACGGTCGTGTTGCCGATGCATTCGAAGGAATAATCCGCCCCGCCGCCGGTTAGTTCGACCAGATGGTTGACCAGATCGTCGCCGTGGTCCTTGGGGTTGACGAAATGGGTCATGCCGAATTTTTCGGCCAATTCCTTTTTACCGGGGTTCAGGTCGACCCCGACGATCATGTCCGCACCGACCAGCCTGGCCCCCTGAAGGACGTTGAGCCCGATACCGCCCAGCCCGAACACCACCACGTTCGATCCCGGCTCCACCTGGGCCGTGTTGATCACGGCGCCGATACCCGTGGTTACGCCACAGCCGATGTAGCAGACCTTGTCGAAGGGCGCGTCTTCGCGGATTTTGGCGAGCGCGATTTCCGGCACCACCGTGTGATTGGAAAAGGTCGAGGTCCCCATGTAATGAAACACGGGCTCGCCGTTCAATTTGAACCGCGACGTGCCGTCGGGCATGACGCCCTGGCCCTGGGTCGAGCGGATCGCCTGGCACAGATTGGTTTTCGGATTGAGGCAGTATTCGCAGACCCGGCATTCCGGCGTGTAAAGGGGGATCACATGATCCCCCTTCTTCAAAGACGTCACGCCCGGCCCAACATCAACCACCACGCCCGCACCTTCGTGTCCCAGGATGGCCGGAAAGATGCCTTCCGGATCGGCGCCCGACAGGGTGAATTCATCCGTGTGGCAGATGCCCGTGGCCTTGATCTCGACCAGGCATTCGCCTTCTTTGGGGCCGTCCAGGTCGACGGTTTCGATGGAAAGGGGTTTGCCGGCTTCAATGGCGACGGCGGCGCGGGTCTGCATGTGGGATCTCCCTAAGCTTTGGTTTCTTGACGGTTTTTGTCACGCGTTGGCCCCAAGACTATGCGTTTTCACGCTTAAAGAAAATTAAGTTTGATTCAGAAATCGTTAACGACTCCCCCCTAACGTGGTCCATGGGACGACTTGACTAGAAGTGCAGGAGGCTATGGCAAGAGAAGATGCCATGCCTGCAAGCCTCAAGAAGGAGGTGCGACTATGCAGCGCAATTTGACTTCGACAAACGCGACATCACTGACCGTGACCGGGCTTGTACTCGGCTTCATAGTTGCGACCGCCGTCATTGCCTCTGTAGCTTTTGGGTAAGCCCGCCCCACTTCGTTTGCCCTAATACCCCGCAGAGAGGCCCGGCGGTCACTCCCCAACTCCCCAACCTTCCCCCCAGCCGCCGGGCCTCACCCCATCTGTAAAATTACTCGACGAAGGCCTTCGGATTCCCCGTCCGGAGGCCTTTCGTCGTCTGTCACCTTAATGTCAGGCCGGCGTGATACGGTCCCAACCAACATTGATCGAAATCTCTCGGCTTTCATGCCGGTTGGCCCATTTTGACGGATCTTGCCCATGTTCTTTATGAAAGCGTTGTTCGGTTGGCTGCACCATGTTGTGGAACGCTATTTCCCCGGCCATGGGGGGCGTGGGGATGACGTCATCGTCGGCACGGAAGGCAATGACCGTCTGTACGGTCACGGCGGCGACGACACAATCGACGGGGGCGGCGGCAACGACAAGATCTATGGCGGCAAGGGTGACGACTGGCTGACCGGCGGGGCCGGCCGTGACCGGGTCGACGGCGGCAAGGGGGATGACACGGCTGTCTATGTGGCGGCCCGCAACGGTACGGGCCGCGATGTTTATATTGGCGGCAAAGGTGATGACACCCTGGTCTTGAAGTTCACCGCGGCGGAATGGCAGGACGAAGCCGTCCGTCAGGATGTCCTGGGCTATCTGGATCATCTGGAAAACGCCAACAGCGGGCACCATGGCCGCTGGTGGAGCCGGGGCAACAACCATACGTACAAATTCACCGCAATTGCCCTGACGGCAAAAGACTTCGAAGCCCTGAAGGTGATCGTCGACGGGGTCGAGATCGATCCTACGGACCCGCCCGGCGGCAATCAGGCGCCGACGGCGATTGCCTTGGATACGTCCAACGTTCTGGAAAACGAACAGGGTGTGGTGATCGGTACGCTTAACGTGACCGACCCGGATGCGGGTGACACGCATGTACTGGCCGTCAACGACCCGCGATTTGAAATCGTGGATGGCCAGTTGAAGCTTGCCGAGGGCATCAGCTTGGATTTCGAGGCCGAACCCACCATTGCATTGGAGGTCACGGCAACCGACGACGGTGGTCTTGTCTATACGGAAACCCTGGTGATTACGGTCGATGACGTGCCCGATACGGCAACCACGGGAAATGATCTGCTGATCGGGTCAAGCGGCGACGACGTGATCGACGGCCTTGCCGGAAATGACGATATCCGGGGCCTTGCGGGCAATGATGTTTTGATCGGCGGCGATGGGAACGACACCATTTCCGGCGGTACGGGCCATGACGAACTGATTGGCGGCAGCGGCGATAACATCCTCGACGGCGGGGACGGCGACGACATTCTTCGCGGCGGCAACGGCGCCAATACGGTTCTGGCCGGGGCCGGGAACGATCAGGTCTTCCTGGGGTATGGCGATAACGTCGTCGATGGCGGGGACGGCGACGATGACGTTGAGGTCCTGGACGGCGACAACGAATTGACCGGCGGGGCCGGTGATGACGATCTGGCCGCCGGTGACGGGGATAACCGTGTGTTCGCGGGCATCGGCGACGACATGGTTGATCTGGGCGACGGCGACAACGAGGTCGACGGCGGCGACGGAGATGATGAAATCCTGGTCGGCGACGGTGACAACCTGATCCGGGGCGGTGCGGGCGACGATATTATCGATGCCCTGAACGGCGATAATGAGATCCATGGCGGCGCCGGTGACGACGTCGTCATCACGGATGACGGGGACAACCGCATCTTCGGCGGCGGCGGTGATGACGATCTGGACGTGGGCGATGGCGACAACCTGATCGACGGCGGCGATGGCGACGACATCATCTATGCCGGTGACGGCGACAACGAAATTTACGGCGGCGCGGGCGACGACGACATCGAGGCCGGATGGGGCGAGAATTACATCGATGCCGGCGACGGCGACGATATCGTGACTGTCGACGACGGCGGCAGCATCGTTTTCGGCGGTGCCGGGAATGACGACATTTGGGTGATCGGCGGCGACAACGACATCGACGCCGGTGCCGGGGACGACATCGTCGAGGCCGGGGATGGCGATGACGTCATTACGGGCGGCCTGGGCCAGGACATCCTGATCGGCGGCGAAGGCCGCGACGTGTTCATCTATCAATCGGCCGAGGAATCGGGCGTCGGGGCGGCTCTGCGCGATGTGATCGAAGACTTCGACGCAGGTGCGGACGGGGATTCCGTGGATGTTCTGGACCTTTCCGCCTTTGCGACCGGCACCTTCGATTTCCTGGGCGATGAAACCCACGGTTTCGACGGCGGCGGCAATACCCAGGCCCGGTTCAATGATCAGACCAAGATTCTGGAAATTGACGCAGACGGCGATGCCCAGGTCGATATGGAAATCGAACTGACCGATACGGACGGCGCGGCCCTGGACGACAGCGACTTCAACGTCACCTAAATCATTATCTTGTGACCGGCCGGCGTGCATGTGAGGAATCCTTGAAGGGTTCTTAAGCAAAACTCGCTTGCCGTCATCGGGTGTCCTGAGGCTCACTAAAAGCACGGGACTGGCCGTATGCCGCCGTTCGGCGTTAAAATTCACGGACAACCCGAACCAACTGCAGCTTCCTTGGGAGGGAACGATGCCGAAGCTTCTTTCGGAACAGCAGGTCAGCGATTTTCACAACAATGGGTTCGTTGCTCCCGTGCCGATCATGGATGGGGAAACGGCGCTTTCCTATCGCCGCCGCTTCGAAGCCTATGAACAAGCCCAAGGCGGCTGGTACGAGCTTTCCAAGGGGCAGAAGCTTTACCTGTTGCAGACCTGGGCGGCGGAACTGGTGTCTCATCCCAAAATTCTCGACGCGGTCGAAGACGTACTCGGCCCCGATATCATGGCTTGGGGCTGTTCGCTGTTCGTCAAGGACGCCCACGATCCGGGTTTCGTGTCCTGGCATCAGGACGCGACCTATTGGGGCCTGTCCAAGCCCGACGTGCTGACTGCCTGGGTGGCATTGTCCCCGGCCACGGTGGAAGCCGGCTGCATGAAGGTCGTGCCGGGCAGCCACAAATGGAACCAGATCGAACACCGCGACACCCTGGATAAGGACAATCTTCTGACCCGCGGCCAGGAAATCGCGGTCGAGGTCAACGAGGACGAAGCCGCCTATATGCCGCTCAACCCCGGCGAGGTTTCCTTGCACCATGTGATGATCGCCCATGCTTCGACCCCCAACACCACGGACGACCGGCGGATCGGTTTCGCCATCCGCTATATCCGCCCGGACGTATCCCAGGTCAACGCCGACAAGGATTGTGCCTGGCTGGTGCGCGGCGAGGACACCCACGGCAATTTCATCCATGAAACACCGCCCGATGCGGACATGGACGAAGCGGCCCTGGCCGAATACGAGCGCATCATGAAGCTGCGTCAGGGCATCCTGTACAAAGGGGTGCAGGGCAAGCCCGCCCATACGGATTTGAACACCGCCGGCTAATTACCGTTCCAGCGTTTCATTTTGGTCCGCTCGGTCTTTGCTTGCGCGGAGCGGGGGTGTAGCATGCGGCTCCTTCCATTCGCGCCTGCATCCTAACGGAAACATCCATGACCGAAACCACCACCCGACCCGCCGGACCCTTGGCGGGAATCCGTATCCTCGACATGACCCGCATCCTGGCCGGGCCGACCTGTGCCCAGCTGTTGGGCGATCTGGGCGCTGACATCATCAAGATCGAACGGCCCGGTGTTGGCGACGACACACGCAGCTGGGGCCCCCCGTTCCTGACTGCTGAAGACGGCGGGGATATGGACGAAAGCGCCTATTACCTGGCGGTCAACCGCAACAAGCGATCGGTCACCGTGGATTTTTCCCGGCCCGAGGGGGCGGCCTTGATCAAGCGGCTGCTCAAGCATTGCGACGTGCTGGCCCATAATCTGAAGACCGGGGCGCTGGAAAAATACGGCCTTGGCTATGATGACCTGAAGGACGAATTCCCGAACGTGGTCTATTGCCATATTACCGGCTTCGGGCGGACGGGGCCCTATAAGGACCGGCCGGGGTATGACGCCCTGGCCCAGGCCATGGGCGGGATCATGAGCCTGACCGGCAGCCCGGACGGCGAGCCGGTGCGCGTCGGCGTCGGCATTTCCGACATCATGTGCGGCATGTATGCCTCGACCGCGATCCTGGCGGCCCTGCGCCACCGGGACAAGACCGGCCAGGGGCAGTTGATCGATCTGGGATTGCTGGACACCACGGTCGCCTGGTCGTCGAACGAGGCGCTTAATTATTTTACCTCCGGCGATCTGCCCAAGCGGCGCGGCAACCAGCACGCCAACATCGTGCCCTATCAGGTATTCCCCACCAAGGACGGGTACTTTTACCTGGCCGCCGGTAATGACGGGCAGTATTCCCGGTTTTGCGAATTCGCGGGCGTGCCCGAACTGGCGACGGACCCGCGCTATGACACCAATCCCAAGCGTCTGGTCAACCGGGACGAACTGGTCGCCAAGCTGGAACAGGTCACGCCCAGCAAAACGACCCAGGAATGGATCGACGGTCTGGAGGCGCGTAACGTGCCCGCCGCCCCCGTCTATAACCTGGAACAGACCTTCCAGGACCCGCAGATCCAGCACCGGGAAATGAAAATCCAAATGGATCAACCGCTGGCTTCGGGCGGTACGGTCGATCTTCTGGGTAATCCCATCAAGCTGTCGGAAACGCCCGTCAGCTACCGCCGCCCGCCGCCGACCCTGGGCCAGCATACGGACGAGGTTCTGGCCGAGTTGTTGGAACTTGGCGACGACGAACGCGCGGCATTGCGCAAAGACGGATTGATTTAAGGGGAGGCCCATCATGTTCGATTTGACCGACGACCAGAAAGCCCTGCAGGCCAAGGCCCGTAAATTGGCCGAAGGGCCGATCCGGGAACGTGCCGCCGAGGTCGACCGAACGGAAGAATACCCCTGGGACAACGTCGCCCTGTTGAAGGACGCGGGTTTCATGGGCATGACCATTCCCAAGGAATACGGCGGCCAAGGCCGGTCGTTCCTGGATGCCGTGCTGGTGGTCGAGGAAATGGGCAAGCAATGCGGCGTCACCGCGCGCATCGTGGTCGAGGCCAACATGGGGGCCATTTCCGCCGTCATGACATACGGCTCGGAAGATCAGAAAAAAATCTGCGCCGAACATGTGCTGGCCGGGGATAAGCCCGCCATCTGCATTACCGAGCCGGGGGCCGGTTCGGCTGCATCGGAAATGACCACCCGCGCCGAGAAAAAAGGCGATACCTACGTCATTAACGGCACCAAGCATTGGATCACCGGCGGCGGTGTCTCCAAGATTCATTTGATCTTCGCCCGTGTGTTCGAAGGCAACGAGGAAAAGGGCATCGGCGGATTTCTGGCCGTGCGCAACGAACATCCCGGGCTGGTGATCGGCACGCGCGAACCCGCCATGGGGCTGCGCGGCATCCCTGAATGCGAAGTCCATTTCAAGGATTTGGAAGTGCCCGAAACCATGGCCTTGATCCCGCCCCAGGGGATCAAGCGTGGCTTCGCCGGTTTGATGACGGCCTATAACTCGCAGCGCGTGGGGGCGGGCACGGTGGCCTTGGGCATCGCCCAGGGGGCCTATGTCCGGGCCCTTGAATACGCCAAGGAACGCGAACAGTTCGGCCGGCCCATCGCCGAATTCCAGGGCCTGCAGTGGATGCTGGTCGATATGGCGACCCAGATCACGGCGGCGCAGACGCTGATCTACCGGGCCGCCGCCAGTGCGGAAACCGATCCTTCCGGCTTCCCCGATATGACGCTGGCGGCCCAGGCCAAGATTTTCACTTCGGAAATGGCGATCAAGGTTACCTCCGACGCCTTGCAGGTGTTCGGCGCCATGGGCTATTCCCGCAACCTGCCCCTGGAACGCATGTACCGTGATGCGCGCATGTTCACCATTGGCGGCGGCACGGCCCAGGTTCTGCGCAACATGGTGGCGTCCAAGATTTTGGACCGTAAACTGCCGCAGACCCGCGACGGCTTCACCAAGCTGGCGGAAAAGGGCCAGGCCTGAGCAGCACCTTTTGGGGCAGTAAATTCCGGGGTGGGTAAACTTCCCGCGAGCCCTATCGCTTTCCCATGCCGGCCTCTTATATGATCAGTATGGCCTTCAATTGGTGGAAACGGAAGATGACCGGCAAGATCGAAAAGTCCGATGCCGAATGGCGCGAACAGTTGACCCGTGAACAATATGACGTGACCCGCAAGGCCGGGACCGAGCGCGCCTTCACGGGCAAGTATCACGACTGCAAGGATGCGGGCACCTATGTCTGCATCTGCTGCGGCGAGCCGCTGTTTTCATCGGATACCAAGTTCGACAGCGGCACCGGCTGGCCCAGCTATTATCAGCCGGTCAGCCCGGACGCGGTCGTGGAGCACGAAGACGTCAGTTTCTTCATGCGTCGGGTCGAGGTCGTATGCTCGAAATGCGATGCCCACCTGGGCCATGTGTTCCCGGATGGGCCGGAGCCCACGGGCCTGCGCTATTGCATCAATTCGGCATCTTTGGATTTGAAGCCGAAGGATTGACCGCCGTCAGGACGTCGCCGGGGGCGGCATCCATCCGGAAAAACACTGCTCGTTAAAAGGTTCCATGTACGCGGCTTTATAGGCCGGGCGTGCCTTGATCGCGCGCCACCACTTGGCGGCATGGGGGCGTTTTTCGTCGGAAACTTCGACCGGCGCCAGTTCTTCCGTGCGGATTACGTAGGGCGCGGCCGCGATGTCGGACAATGAATAGGCATCGCCGGTGACGAAGCCGGCCTTGGCCACGCGGGCCTCGATCCGGTCCATCATGTCGCGCAGGATGTCCAGGGCGGCTTCCAGTTCTTCCGCTGTATAGGGATCGCGGGCCATTCGGTACCACACGTGCTTGCGGTTTTCGGTCGGGATGGCGGCGAGCCTGCGTTCCAACTCCTCGTCCGACCATTCACGCGCCATGGGATGGAAATGGAACATCCAGTTATGCTTCTGAATGGCGGGCAGGCAGGTGTCGTCGATGTATTTCGCCCATAACCGTACGTCGTGGCGCAGTAAGGGATCGGTCGGCATCAGGGCCGGTGTGGGATAGGCATCGTCCAGATATTCGTTGATGTAATTGCTTTCCACCAGGGGTCGGCCGTCGACCATCAACGCCGGGACAATGCCTGACGGATTCAATTTCTTATACCAGTCCGAATGATGGTCGAACTTGTTCAGATCGACGATCTTGTCGCCGAACGTGAGGCCTTTTTCGTGCAGGCACATACGCACCTTGCGCGATGCGGACGATGCCCAGGCATGATAGAGGAACAATCCGCTTTCGGGGCCTTGCCCCGGCGAGGTCTCGGTGGTCATGGTTGTGTGGTGATCCTTGAGGTTGAGTGAATGGCTGGCTTGTTAGGCCATCAGGCGGTCATGCCCGAGATGTAATCGCGCATGGCGGCGGCATCGTGCTCGATTTCGTCCATGCGTTCCTTGACCACGTCGCCGATGGAAATCAGGCCGGTCATCTTGCCGTTCACGGCCACGGGCAGGTGGCGGATGCGGCGCTGGGTCATCATGCCCATCAGCATGTTGATGCGGTCGTCGGGATTGCAGGTGATGACGTTGGCGGTCATGGCCTCGGTCACGGGGCGGTTCAGGGCGCCTGATCCGTCCGTGCCGATCATGCGTACGATGTCCCGTTCGGACAGGATGCCGGCGATGGTCTCGCCGTCTTCGGAAACGACGATGGCACCGATCTTGGCTTCGGCCAGGGTTCGGGCGGCGTCGCCGATGGTCGCGGCCGGCTTGATGGTGGTGACGGCGTTGCCTTTACGTTCAAGAATGCTCTTCACGTTCATGGATACGTCTCCCGTCTGTTAAGCCCCGGGGTATTCCGCGCGGGCGATTTTCATCCAGTATAACGCAAAATGCTTATGCGAACACGGCTACTGGGGCGGGCCGGGCGGCTTGGTTTCATCAATCGAAATCGCGTTGCGTGATGGGAACATAGCCCGGCAGGTCGCGAAACCGGCCGATCCAGGCGGTGATGTTGGGATAGGCATCCAGCTCGTAACCCCCTTCGGGGGCGACATGGGTGTATCCGTAAAGGGCGATGTCGGCGATGGTCGGCTCCGTCCCCACCAGCCAGGGTCCCGTACTCAAGCCTTGTTCCAGCACGTTCAAGGCCGCATGGCCCTGTTCCAGTTTTTGCGGCAATTGCGCCTGCTGAACCTCGCTCAACGGTGCTTCCTGTTCGGTCAGCCAGTACCGGCGCACGGCGATGGTCGGCTCCAAGGTGTATTGTTCGAAGAACATCCATTGCAGCACCCGGGCGCGGTCCCAGGGATCATCGGGCAGAAAGGCCGTGCCGTCGGCGACGAAATTCAAAATCGCGCCCGATTCCGACAGACAACGCCCGTCGTCCAGTTCCAGCACGGGAATGCGGCCGTTGGGGTTCAGGCGCGACAGGAATTCGGGCGTGCGGGTTTCACCCTTGGTGATGTCGTATTCCTTCAAGGCGAAGGGATGGCCCAGAAAGCGCAGCAGCAACCGGCATTTGTATCCGTTGCCCGACGGCAGGAAATCGTGAAGCGTGATCATGCGGGAAAGCGTATCCTTTGGCCCCGTGTCGCATCAAATGAAGAAATATCATGCGTGCATTTGTCTTACTTGTCTGCCTGATTTCAGCGGTCGTGCCGAACGGCGGCGTGCCGGTGGCTTCCGCCCATGCATCGGATCTGCCGGCGACGCAGACGACCCTTGATCTGGTGCGGGCTGCGGCCGCGGGCGATCTTCCGCGCACAACGGCGCTGCTGGCGGCGGGGGCGGACCCCAACGTGGTCGACCCGAACTGGCGCTCGCCCTTGATCCATGCGGCGCGTCTGGGACGGTTTGATCTGGTCGAAGTCCTGGTGCGGGCGGGTGCGGCCGTGGATTGGCAGGATTCGGACAAGGTTTCGGCCCTGATCCTGGCGGCCTGGGGCAACCATTCGAGGATCGCGGAATTCCTGATCCGTGCCGGGGCCGATCCTTTGCTGGTTGACCGCTGGGGACGGCGGGCACTGGACTACGCGCTTGCAAGGGGTAAGAATGACGGGATCGCGCGGATGCTGCGCGGGGCCGAGGTCAATCGCCCGCTTGCATCCGGCGCGCGCAGGGACCACGCAGGGGAGGCTGTAAAATGACCCGCAATCACCCAATCAACGTTCAACCATTGACCGGCGCCATCGGGGCGCGTGTGACCGGTGTCGATCTGTCACAGGAATTGGACGCCGAAACGTTTGCCGCAATCCGGCAGGCGTTAAATGAGTATCTGGTTTTGGCGTTTTCCGACCAAGACCTGACGCCTGCGGAACAAAGCCGCTTTTCCAAGCTGTTCGGGCCGGCGGAACCCCATCCTTACGGCGCGCGCGTCGGGGTCAATAACGAAAACCCCGAAGTGATCGTGCTGGAAACCAAGCCGGGCCGCAGGGGGGCGCGCAACGATTTCTGGCATTCGGATATCTCGGCTTCGGAAAAACCGCCGGCGCTGTCGCTGTTGCATGCGCGGATCGTGCCCGAAGGACGCGGCGATACGCTGTTCTGCAACATGTACCGGGCGTTCGAAACCCTGTCTCCGGCCATGCAGCAAACTTTGCGCGGTCTGGATGCCCTACATTCGCCTGATGCGATCCGGCAACGAAATTTGGCGGAACCGGATACGGACTCGCCGCAAATTCCCGCCGGCCTGAAGTCTTTCCGCCATCCCGCCGTCCGCACCCATCCGGAAACGGGCCGCGACGCGCTTTACGTCAATACGTTCTTCACCGTGCAGTTTGCGGATATGACGGTCGAAGAAAGCCGCCCCATTCTGGACTTCCTGATGGATCATGCCACGCGGCCCGAAAACGTTTATCGGCACCGCTGGCAGGCGGGCGATTTCGTGATGTGGGACAACCGCGCGACCATGCATTACGCGGTCCGCGATTATGACGAGACCATGCCCCGGCGCATGCACCGCACGACCGCGGGCGGGGACCGGCCGTTCCTGAACCGTCCGGCGTCGGCCGCTTGATGCTGATTTAGGGGAATGGATTGCGCCGATCGGGCGCGATCAGACCGAAGTTTCCAACGGCCCGAAGATTTCCTCGAAAAAGGCGGTCAGGTCCGCATCCGGGTCGACGTGTTCGAACTTGTACAGGCCGATGCCGTTCGACACCTCGGTTCCATTGTCGGTACAGGGCAGGCGCAGGACCACGGCCCGGCCCCTGTACCCGGTCAGGGTGTCGAACTGTTTGACCTCGCAATGGGGCGCCTTTTCATAGACCAGGCGCCCGCATCCGCCGCGCGCACTGAGCCCCATGGTCTTGGGCGGGACCTCGATGGGGGAACGGCCGGTATAATCGGCACCGATGGCCTTGGTCAGGCCTGCCCCCCAGTAGCGGTAGACGGAAGACAGGGGCTCCGGCGTGATTTCCGTAATGTTCATGAACGGCGTGACCTCCGGGCTTAGGGCCGACAGGTCGAATTCCGCCAGACTGGGCGCCCATCGGCTGCCCCTGACCTTGTTCCAATAGGCGATGACCGCGCCGTGAAATGCCGGCAGGTTGCTGCCCGCATCCAGGAAGGTGGATCTGATGTTGACGGTCGATCCCATGGGATATTCCTCTGCATCCGGTCATATTGAAAACTGCCGGACGTTGATGCGGCGACCGTGCCACAAATTACCTGCCGTTGAAATTAGCCAAAGGGCATAGGCCCTGGAAATCCGAGGGTTGCAGATGTTTAAAGGGGCATTTGTGGTTGTTGCCGGGTAGATGCTCTTCTTTCATTTCTATAATTCTAGAAATATAGTTGCAAACGGCCGTGCCCCGGATTATGGTTCGCATCATGGATACGGAATTGGCTGCGAAACAGCTTTGCGAACTGGGCAATCCCCACCGCCTTCAGGCATTTCGCCTGTTGGTCAAGGCAGGGGAAGACGGCCTTGCCGTGGGTGAAATTCAGGAACTCCTGAACATTCCGGGTTCAACCTTGTCCCATCATGTGTCGCGCCTGGTCTGGGCGGGGCTTGTCACGCAAGAGCGCGAAGGCCGCACGTTGCGATGCCGCGCCAATTTCACCGCCATGCAGGGGCTATTGGGGTTCCTGGCGGATGAATGCTGCACGGGCGTGCGGATGGACGACGGGGATTTGAACGCGGCCGCCGGCGGCTGAACATTTTAACGGCATCAAAGAGACGAACATGAGCGAGATAATTTTCACACCTTCCCTGCAGACCGAAACGGCCGCCCCGAAAACGGCGGTGCCTGAAAAGCACGGCCTGATCGCGCGCTTGAGAAACATCGACCGCGTGTTGGCGGTGACGCTCGGCCTGTTTGCGGTTCTGGCGGGGGTCAATTACGGCCAAGCCGTGGACAGCATCGTCTTCGTTCTGGATGCCTATAGCTTTATCGCGCCGTTTTTTCTGTTGTCCGTCCTGGCGGCGGCCTGGACCAAGGCGACCGGCCTGGATCAACAGATCGCCCGCGTGTTCAACAGCCGCCCCATGACGGCGATCTTTCTTGCCTCTATCTTCGGCGCGTTCTCGCCGTTCTGTTCCTGTGGCGTGGTGCCGATCATCGCGGGCCTGTTGGCGGCCGGCGTGCCGCTCGCACCCGTGATGGCGTTCTGGATTTCGTCTCCCTTGATGGATCCGCAAATCTTCCTGCTGATGACGGCGGTGTTCGGGCTGCCCTTTACCGTATTCAAGGCTGCCGCCGCCGTGGCCATGGCATTGGTGGCCGGTTACGGCACCCATGTCCTGGTGGCGCGGGGGGCGTTCGCCGATCCGCTGAAAGGGGCGGTCACGTCCTGTTGTTCCGCCCGCAAGAAAGCCCTGGCCAATGCGCCCGTGGAAATGGCGTTCTGGCGGGATCGGGATCGTGTGGCGATGTTCCGGGGCGAAAGCTGGTCCACGGGCTGGTTCCTGTTCAAATGGCTGACCCTGGCCTTCGTGATCGAAAGCCTGATGGTCGCCTATATTCCCGCCGATCAGGTCGGCCGCTGGCTGGGCGGCGGCGAATGGTGGACCATTCCTGCCAGTGTGCTGGTGGGTGTGCCCGCCTATCTGAACGGGTTCGCCGCGATCCCCACGATCGACGGGTTGATGGACCTGGGTATGGCGCCCGGCCCGGCCATGGCCTTCATGATCGCGGGCGGGGTCACGTCGATCCCGGCGGCCATGGCGGTCTGGGCCCTGGTCAAGCGGGGAACGTTCATCTGGTATGTCGTATTGGGGTTGAGCGGCTCGCTTGTGGCCGGTCTTGCGGCGCAGGCGATCTTGTCGTGAACCCGTGGTCTGCAAGGTGTTAGGCCAAAGGCAGGGTTGCGGACGAACGGTCACACAGGCAAGCTATGCCGCTTAACGTGAACCGAGGATTCGAGCATGCCAAGCGACGATGCGAAAAAGACCGTTGCCGCCATTTCGTTCCACGACAACAAGAACCTGTCCATCGATGTCGAGGACGTGGTCGGGATCGACATTGGCAGTCCGCAGGAAATGACCCCGGGCGTGTGGTTCGTCGATCTGATCATCCGCTCCGACGTCGGCAACGTCTCACTGCAACTGACGTCCGACAGCCTGGAAAAACTGCAGGGTATTCAGTCCAGCGACCGGTAGCCGGGCGGCTCGACGAGACGACAGCCTAATCCGTTCAGGCCGGCACCAGCGGCGTGCGCTTGACGCCGTTCATGTTCATGCCTTCGATGCGGATCAGGCGGGTTTCCGTTTCCCGCGCGGGACAATGGACATCGCCGACCTGATAGACGCGGGCGTCGCCGGGCACCATCTTGTAGTTTTCCCGTTCCTTGACCTTGCCGGGCTTGTCGCCCTGGGGCGGCTCGACAATGTCGTATTCGATCATCTTGGTTTCGCCGAACGCCTGGCCATAAATCGCCCAGGACGGCCCGTGATCGTGGGGGTTGCCGGTCTTGGCCCCTTTGTAGACATGGGCCAGGATGCAGAATCCCAGGTCGGGGTCTTCGTAAATGATCTTGCGTTCGTCTTCGGCATCGTCGCCCAGATGGGTTTGTACGAACTCGGAATCCTTCAGCGCCTTTTCCACGATCTGGCGGCTTTTTTCCAGCTCCGCCGGTGACTGTCCCTGGGACAGAACGTCTTTCAATTCACGGGCAAAAGTATCAAGCGTGTAAGCCATGGCGCAAAATCTCCCTGTTCGTCGGCCGGGTGTGGTCTATAAATCTATCACATCCCAAGAAACGATATCCATCAAGGAGGCATTCCATGAGCCCGCAATCCCTTAACCCTGCGTCGAAGATCGCCATCGTTACCGGCGCCGGAACCGGTGTCGGCCGCGCCGCGGCGCTGTCGCTGCTGGCTGACGGCTATTCTGTAACCCTGGCCGGCCGGCGTGCCGACATGCTGGAAGAAACCAAGACCCTCGCAGGTGCGGATGGCGAGCGGGCCCTGGTGCAGCCGACCGATGTGACGGATCCGGATCAGATCAAGGCCATGTTCAAGGCGACCACGGACGCCCATGGCCGGGTCGACGTGATTTTCAATAATGCGGGCGCCAATGCACCGGGCATCCTGCTTGAAGACCTGGCGGTCGAGGACTGGAAGCGTGTCGTCGACGTTAACCTGACCGGCGTATTCCTGTGTATCCAGGAGGCCTTCCGCGTGATGAAGGCGCAAGAACCCATGGGCGGGCGGATCATCAATAACGGGTCGATCTCGGCCCATGCGCCGCGTCCCGATTCCATTCCCTATACGGCGACCAAGCATGCCGTGACGGGCTTGACCAAGACCGCATCCTTGGACGGGCGCAAGTACGACATCGCGGTCAGCCAGATCGACATCGGCAATGCGGTCTCGCCGATGACGGAACGCATGGCCCAAGGCCACGGCGTGAAGCAGTCGGACGGGACCTTGAAGGTCGAGCCTCGCATGCCGGCCGAACACGTGGGCGAAGCCGTGGTGATGATGGCCAACATGCCCATGGAAACCACCGTGCAGTTCCTGACCATCCAGGCCACCAAGATGCCTTGGATCGGGCGGGGGTAGCCGCAAAAACCCGGGCGGATCATTCAGCCGGAAAGGTGATGTCCGCAGGGGGTTTCAAACCCGCCGAAACCCGATCCCGCACGTTTGTTTGATCGGAATTAGGGCAGAACCACACCGCAGGCGACGCGCAACGGGGCACCGCCGCGCGGCTTGGGAGCATCCCGATAAGCGGGGCCCAAGGCATCGATGACGATCGAACGGCCGAGAAGGTCCGAGGTCTTCATATGCGGGGCCAGGGTTTGGTGGTATGCCGCGCCGTCGTAATGGGCATACATGTCCGGCAGGTCGCCGAAGTGGCGCTTGCCTTCAAGCGTGCCCCGGTTGCCTGGCTTATCGGCTTTCAACGTATCCCCGGCACCCAGTGCGGGTATGATTTCGCCGTTCTTTTCCTTGGCGGCGCAACTCGGGAACTCGTTCACATGGAGCGGGTGCAGGCCTTCGCGCAGGCGCATCAGCCTGGGGGTGATTTTCATGCCAAGAGGGGTGTCTTCGAATTCGATGGTGCCCATTTCTTTTCCGGGGCCGTTGTCCGTGGCCAAATACATGGTGACCGTAACCGTGTCGGCCCGGGCCGTCATGGCAACGGTCAGGGCGGCAAAGCAGGATGTGACAAACATGAGGGGGTGGAAAATTCGCATGATCGTTCTCCCGAGGTCAGCCGCATCCCGGCTGCCGCCGACACGCGGAAGGATAAACAAGTGCCATGCCATGGCGTTTTTATGACGAGATGACGGATGAGGGAACTTAGGCTTCGAATGCGTCGAAGGCAGCCTTGTAATCCGGATGCCAGCGGGTCAGGGGCGGGCGGTTCTCCGTGATGTCGCGGGCTGCCCAAACGATGCGTTTTTCGTCCATTTCCGCCGTCACTTCGCCGTCGGGACAGATAATATAAAAATCGCCCCGGTCAAGGGCATCCAGCATGTAATCGACGACTTGGTCCGGCCACCAAGCCCCCGGCCTATGTTCGCGGTCGCCCGTGGTCGTCATGCCGGGGACCAGCAGATGCGCGCTCACGCCATGGCCGTCCGTATTGCGAAGTTCGTGCTGCAAAAGCTCGGTGTAGGATTTCACCGCCGCCTTGGCCACGTTGTAATGGGGCCGTCCCGGCGGGTTGGTGATGCCCTGTTTCGAGCCCACGTTGACGACCATGGCGGGTGTGCCTTGGGTGATCATGTCCGGGGCGAAGGCCTGGCAGCCGTTGATTACGCCGAACAGGCCCACATCCATGGTGCGGCGCCAGTTGTCGTGTTCGTCCAGGCAGCCGCCGGACAGGCGGCAGATGGCGTTATTCATGACAAAGGCGATATCGCCGAAGGTATCCATCATCCGGTCCTTGAGCGCCGTCATATCGCCCAGGTTCGCGACATCGGCGGCGGCGGACAACACGCGCCCCCCCTGCGCCGCGGCGCGGACGTCTTCATGGGCTTGGTCCAGAGCCTATTGGTCCACATCGACCAGGCAGACATGCATGCCCTTGGCGGCAAATCGTTTGGCGGCGGCAAGCCCGATGCCCGATGCGGCCCCCGTGATGACGGCACCGCGGCCGGGTGCCAGGACCGGATCAAGGGCGGAAAGGGGTGTGGAAACGCTCATGGATGGGCTCCTTCAATGAAAAAACGGCATTGCCTCTTTATATCACCGGATATCGCTTGCGTCGGTGCGCCGGCTCCGGCATTTTGCGCCGCAACATGTCCATACCCGCACTGAAACCCGCACCCGACCCCATGTCCAAAATCCAGAATCCGTCCCTGCCCAAGGAAAAGATCAAGGTTCTTCTTCTTGAAGGCATTTCACCTACTGCTTCTGCCGTGTTCAAGAACGCGGGCTATTCCAATGGCGAACGGCTGAAAACGGCATTCGACGGCGAGGCGCTGAAGGAACAGCTGAAGGATGTGCGCATTCTGGGGATCCGGTCGCGAACTCAGCTGACCAAGGAAATCATCGATGCGGCCCCGTCGCTGATGGCGATCGGCTGTTTTTCCGTCGGCACCAACCAGATCGACCTGAATGCGGCCCGCAATAACGGCATTCCCGTTTTCAACGCGCCCTTTTCCAACACCCGCTCCGTGGCCGAACTGACCATCGCCGAAATCGTGATGTTGTTCCGCCGCACTTTTTCCCGGTCGCAAGAGGCCCATGAAGGCAGGTGGGACAAGTCCGCCGCCGGATCCCGCGAAATCCGCGGCAAGACCCTGGGCATCGTCGGCTACGGCAATATCGGCAGCCAATTGGCGGTGATCGCGGAGGCCATGGGTCTGCGCGTGCTGTATCACGACCGCACGGACAAGCTGCGCCACGGCAACGTGATGCCGGCGGCAAGCCTGGAAGACCTGCTTGCGCAGTCGGATGTGGTGACCCTGCATGTACCGGAAACACCGGACACCAAGGATATGATCGGCGCCAAGGAACTGCGCGCCATGAAAAAAGGCGCCTTTCTGATCAACAATTCGCGCGGCACGGTGGTCGATATTCCGGCCCTGGCCGAGGCGTTGAAGGACGGCCATCTTGGCGGCGCCGCCGTTGACGTATTCCCGAAGGAGCCGTCATCCAACACCGACCCGTTCGTTTCACCGCTGCAGGGCTTGGATAACGTGATCCTGACGCCCCATGTGGGCGGCTCGACCGAAGAAGCCCAGGAACGGATCGGTGAAGAGGTCGCGCGCAAGTTGGTGGAATATTCCGATATCGGCTCGACCGAAGGGTCGGTCAACTTCCCGCAGGCGCAGTTGTCGCCACGCCAAGGCGGCACCCGCTTCATCCAGGTGCAGCGCAACCTGCCGGGTGAATTGCAGCGCCTGAACGAGGTGTTCGCCCGTCATGATGTCAACATCGCGGCCCAGACCTATCAGACCGATGGCGAAATCGGCTACGTGGTGTTGGAAGCCGAAGGCACCGTCGCGGATGCGGAAACGATCCTGGGTGATATCCGCGAACTGCCCGGCACGATCCGCGCGCGGCTGCTCAACCGGGTCGCTTGAGATAGCGCTATCAGCCTTTTCTCATGCGGGCTGAACACGAAGATGTCACTCGCCGAGAAATCTCGTTTTATGTACAATCCCGGCAATCGTAACCTCATAGATTGCAGGGAGTTCGCGTCATGAATACCCTTTCCCGCCGCCGCTTTGCGGTCTTTGCTGCCGTGTCGGTTTTGACTGCGGCCGCCCTTGCGGCGCCCATCCCGGCCGCGGCCGAGCCCGTGGTCGGCAGCCCGGCGCCGACATTCAGCGGCACGGACACCAAGGGGCAAAAGGTCAACCTCGCCGACTATCTTGGCAAGACCGTGATCCTGGAATGGACCAACCACGACTGTCCCTTCGTGGTGAAGCATTATTCGTCGGGCAACATGCAGATGACCCAGAAGAAAGCCGTCGATGACGGGGTTGTCTGGCTGTCGGTGATTTCGTCGGCGCCGGGCGAACAGGGGAATGTCAGCGGCCCGGAAGCGGATGCCCTGACCGACAAACGGAATGCCCATCCCAGCGCGGTCCTGTTGGACCCGTCGGGGGATATCGGGCGCAAGTACGCAGCGCGCACCACCCCGCATATGTTCATTATCGACCCCAAAGGCTTGCTGACCTACCACGGGGCGATCGACAGCATTAAGTCGACGGATGTCGCCGATATCCCGAAAGCGCAGAACTATGTCTTGAACGCGCTTCAACAGATGAAGGCCGGCGAGGCCGTCAAGCCGCAGGGCACGCGCCCGTACGGCTGCAGCGTCAAGTACGGCTCTTAAACAGAGCATCTGATCCAGCCCCCGGCGCGGCCTCTGCCGCGTCGGAGGGCATTTCTGGCTTGTCCTGGTTCGGTTCCGTGACGTTTCGTCACGGAAGACGCAGGCCTGTGTGCTTTCAGCCTGTGCCCTGTCCAAAGGGTTAAAGGGGCGGAAACCGCCGGTGAGCGGCTGATTCCCGTCGGATACGCGCTGCTTTCGCCGATCAACGGCGCCTTCGAGGTATTACTCACCCCATACTTTTTTGTCTCTTTGCCTCGTCTCCCGGTCAGCAGATTTCCCTGCGGTACCCCGATATTTTGAATTCACCACAAACGGGAAGCGTTCCGGCACCAGATATGGGGCGCGGGAATGAAAACGCACAAAGGAAGCCGAAATGGCAAGAATTCTAGTAGTCGACGATGACAACGACCACCGGGCCTATGTGGTTCAACTGGTCGAGCGGTTGGGCCATACGGCGGCATCCGCGGAAAACGGGCAGCGCTGCCTAAGTGTGCTGCGGGAACAGGAAGTCGACGCGATCATCACCGATATCTTCATGCCCGGGGCGGACGGCATCGAGCTTGTGACCGAATTGAACAAGCTGGGATCGCGGGTTCCGGTTCTGGGCATGACCGGTGGATACAAAGGCGTGATCCGTCCTTACGAAAACCTGTTCGAGGTTTTGGCGAAAGCCAAGGTCTTGCACAAACCCTTTGGCGCGCGCGATCTTGAAACCGCTTTGAATGAGGCATTGGCCGATGCAGCTTGATTTCGACGGGTTTAGCATCGTGTATGACGAGTCGCCGAGGCGCCGCGAGGCAGCCCTTGACCGGCTGCGTGCTGCGGTCGATGCGATGGAACGGGAAAACCGGGAACTGCAATCCGGCGTCGGCGAGTTTCAGGATACGTTGGGCGATCTGCGATCCGAACTGGAATATCTGACCGGTTCCACCGATGACTTCAGCCTTACCCTCGCCGCGATCAATACGGATCCGTTGCGCCGGACTGTTCAGCGCCTTGGAGAAATCACCGACGACTGGTTGGAAAACGATGACCAGCTTTCCCTGCCGCTTCCCAACCCGGGGACAAAAACCGCCGCCTGAGAACAGCATTACAACCGGCATCGCTTGAATAAAAAAACATAACGGAGACCTCAAGTGAACATCAGCAGCAATGTCCTTCCCGACCAAGTGGGATCCTCCGGCCTTCTTTTTTCGATAGATGGGGACGGACGTTTCCTGATGACCGATGCGATGGCGGGTTGCCTGCCCTTTGCCGGGGTTTCCGGAAATCAGCTCATGCGCCTTCATGATCTTCTCAGCGGGGAAGGGGGGCGCATTCTCGACACGCTTTTGAATGAAACCACCCGGGGGTTGGAAGACGGCTTGACCCGCCGGGTTACCGTGCATGACCGGGAAGGCCGACTTTTAAGCATCGCCGTAAGCCGTCTTCCCGGACTGGCACAGGATCGGCTGATCTGTGCATTGGATGAATGTCGTTTTCCCATACAAGATCAAGGGCGGACGGACGCCCGTAGAGCCGAGTTGAACGACCTCGCGTCGCGCGCCGATGCGGTGCGTCTTGCGGCCGACTTTGCCGTTGATGAGACAGCCATCGGCGAAAATTTCAAGATCATGCTGATCGGCCTGAACAAACCCCGAAACATCGAAGGCCCGGTCGCGGAATCGATTTGGTCGCGCCTTGTAAAGCGGGCAGGAAACCGGATACAGGCGGTGGCCGGCGCGCGGGGACTGGTCGCGCAATTTTCTGAAGATGTGTTTGCCGTCGTCAACACCCAGGACAGCGGACCCATGCTGCCGGAAATGGCTGCCGGATCGATCATCAGCAGCTTCGATCATCCGTTCGATATCGACGGTGTGGATTTTTATCTTGGTATCAACGTCGGCATCGCCGATGCGGGCACGAGGCCGACGGATATCAGCCATTGTTTCCGTAGCGCCGAACTGGCCCTGGAAGAAGCGCGCCGGTCCGGACTGTCCCTATGTGAGTGCACGGCGGAGATGGTCAAGGGTGTGAACGAGAAATTGCGCTTTGAGCAGGAACTTAGAGAAGCGTTCAATTACGGCGGGTTCGAATTGGAACTGCAGCCCAAGGTCGATATGTCCAAGCGCGGGTTCAGCGGGTTCGAAGCATTGATCCGCTGGCATCACCCTGAACGCGGGATTATTCAACCCCAGGATTTCATCCCCGTGGCGGAAGAAACCGGCTTGATCATTCCGATTACCGATTGGGTGCTTCACGAAGTTTGCCATCTTCTGAGAAAAGAGCGTGACGCCGGCCGCACGCCGCTGCCTATTTCGATCAATATTCCGCCCAGTCAGTTCATGCGTCGCGAAGTGAAGGATTTCATGAAGGTCATAAATGCTTATGAGATTCCGCCGTCGTTGATCGAACTTGAACTCACGGAAACGATGACGACCAGCGAGGTCAGCCGCGGTATCGCCATGATGTCGGCGCTTCGCTCCGCCGGCGTGAAAATTTCGGTCGAGGATTTCGGAAGCGGCTCAAATGCGCTGTCGCATCTGATCAAATGGCCGGTCAGTATTCTAAAGATTGATCGGGCGGTCGTTTCGCGCCTGCCGGATGATCAGGAAGCATGTGAAGCCGTGACGGCGATTACACGGGTTGCTCATGCGCTGGATTTGACCGTCGTCGCGGAAGGTGTGGAAAACAACATTCAGAAAAAGTTCCTTGCCGGCCATGGAGTTGAGGTCGTTCAAGGGTTTCTCTTCAGCAAACCGCTGCCGCCTGAGCAGGCGTTCCGGCTTGCCGAGAACGCCGCCGGGTGAAAAGATTGAGTGATTAGGCGTTTCTGCCGAACCGCATTGCAAGCCGGTGGAATCGTCCGGGAGGACCAGAATGCCGGGTAGGACGAGGGATAAATCGGGCGTAACACGCCAACCGGAAGGCGGCGGCGATCGTGCGGGCCTTGACGACCGTATTCTCGACTTTGCCCGTGCGGGTTCTGACTGGCTCTGGGAAACCGATGCGGACAGCCGATTCACGTATCTGTCCGAAGGGGTGTTCGAGGCAATCGGTCTTGCCCCCGATTACTTCGTTGGAAAAACGCGCGATGAATTATACGACAGCGGGCCGCGTGGAGATCTGTGGGACGATTACAAGAAGGTCCTCGCGTCCAAAGAGCCGTTCCGCGATTTCACGTTTCTTGTTCCCGCCGATGATGGAACGGCTTGTCCTGTTGCAGTCAGCGGTGTTCCCGTATTCGAAGACGGCGAGTTCACCGGTTATCGCGGAACGGGACGGCGGCTTCCACCGGGGGAACTGGTCGGAAAACTGGTCAGCAACGTTGTCGATGCGACGTCTCAGGCCGTGGGACGGGATTTCCTGAAGCAGATATCGGTCTCCCTGTGCCGGGAATTGAGGGTCGATATCGTGCTGATCGGCGGCATTTCCGATGACGGAACGGCCGTCGAGACCATGGTTGCCGTCGAATCCGGAAGGCTCCTGGAAAATTTCCGCTACGAACTCGCAGGCTCCCCTTGTGAAACAGTCGTTTCGAAAAGTGAAATGTGCGTCTTTGCGCATGGCGTGGCGGACCAATTCCCAAGGGACGTGGCGATACGCGAGCAGGGAATAGAAGGCTATGTCGGTATTCCATTGATGGGGTCGGACGGCGGATGTTCAGGTCTTATCGTTGCGATGTGCCGCTCGGCTCTGGTGCTGGATCAATCCTGTAATTCCGTTCTGCAATTTTTCGCCGGGCGCGTTTCGGCGGAAATTGAACGGGCACGGTCAGAGGAAACGCTCCGCAATAACGAGGTCTTGCTGTCGGCGATTGTTGACAACATTCCCCATGGCTTGACGGTCAAATCCCCGGAAGGCCGCTACATACTGGTGAATAAAGAATTTTCATCCAGGTACGGCGTCAAGACGCAGGACATCATGGGGGGCTCGAACGAGGAAATGTTCCCCGATTGGGAATCTGCCTGGGCTTTGTCGCGGGCGCAGGAGAAAGATGTCGCGGCGCAAGGAAAGAACTTGGTTCGGGAACAGGAGCGCCGTTTCGCCGATGGCTCGGAACATTTGTTGGAAATTATCAAGTTCCCCATCTGGGGGGATAACGACACCCTACTGGGTGTGGGGGCCCTGGGGGTCGATATCACCGAAACCCGTGAGCGCGAACGGGTTCTCAAGGGATATCACGAAGCCCTCGACCGTCTGGTTTCCAGCGATGCCCTGGCTTCACCGGATGCGGCGGAAGCTTTCGGCCTGTTGACCCAGGTGGCGGCAGAAACCTTGGGCGTCGAACGCGTCAGCGTGTGGCAGGCCGATCCGGGCATATCACGCATCGAATGCCTGGATATTTTCACCTTATCAGCAGATCGGCATGACAGTGGCGCCGTTTTGGAGCGCGATTTCTGTCCCGAATATTTCAATGCGATGCAGCAGGTCGAAGTCATCGATGCCCATGATGCGCGTACCGACCCGCGCACCCGGGAATTCGCCGACGGATACCTGGATGAATATGGAATCACGTCGATGCTTGATGCCGCCATACATGTCGGCGACGAGCTAAAGGGGGTCCTATGTCTGGAGCATGTGGGTGAGCCGCGGCAATGGACTCTTGAGGAACAATCTCTGGCCCGTTCGCTTGCGGCGTTGACGTCCATGATCCTCGCGCGCCGGGAACATTTAGAGGCGGAACGGGCCCGGCAATCGGTCGAACAGCGGTTCAGTGAAGTCGTCAATGCACTGCCGAGTTCATTGTCGCTCAAGGACAAGGATCAGCGATACGTATTCGTCAACCGGGTGTATGAGCAAAATTACGGAGTAACGGCGGCGGAAGCCAATGGCAAGACCATCGCGGAATTGGGGCTTAATAACGAAGATATTCTGAAGAATATTCTGGAAGAAGACACGGCAGTCCTGGAACAAGGGAAAACCTTTACCAAGGAAACGACCCGCATCGGTCGGGACGGCGTCACACGATCCGCGCTGGTATCTAAATTTCCGGTCTATGATCAGGACGGCAATATCGAACTGATCGCCACCTTGTGGACGGACATATCGGAACAGAAGAACGTCCAGAAAACGCTTGAGGATGCGCGCTCCAGGCTGCGTGCAATCACCGACAACGTGCCGATGATGCTGTGTCTGAAGGGTCTGGACTGCCGGTTCCTGGACGGAAATGCACCATTTGCGGACTGGCACGGCGTTACGGTCAAGACACTGCCGGGGAAGACGTCCAAAGATCTGCTTTCAGCGGAACGTGCCCGCGTGGTCGAGGATCTGGACGAACGTGTCATTCAGACAGGCGAAGTGATCGAAGAAGTCACGGTGTCGCAACTGCATACCGGCCGTGACGGTGAACCGACGATTTTCCGCATGATCAAATATCCGGTGAAGGATGACGTCGGAAACATCACCGGCGTCGGTACGGCGATGATGGATATCACCCGGGAAACCGTGGCGCAGCAGTCGCTCCAGGCGACACAGGCGCGTCTGACCGCGATCACGGAAAACGTACCGATCATGCTTGGCCTGAAGGACATGGAAGGCCGCATACAGGCTTGTAACGCCGCCTTTGCCGAATGGCATGGCCTGGATAAGGACAGCATGATCGGCAAAACCATCTGGGATTTCTCGACCCAGGAAATCGCCAAGTTGGTGGATGACATCGAGCGTGAAGTGAAAGAAACGGGCGAAGTCCGGGTCAGTGAACTTCCGTCTGTCCGGAATATGTGGTTGGACGGCACGCCCAGGGTCGTGCGGATGGTCAAGTTTCCGGTTAAGGACGCCCACGGCGCCATGGTCGGTGTGGGCACGGCGGTGACAGATATTACTGAGCAGAAACTGGCACAGCGCGAGCTTGAGGAAACCCAGGCACGGCTGTTCGCGATCACGGACAATGTGCCGATCATGCTGTCGCTGAAAGGCAAAGACGGGGTCTATCAGCATTGCAATCCAAGTTTCCTTGAATGGCACAGTTTCTCAGGCGATCAGATCATCGGCAAAACCTCCAGGGACATCCTGCCTCCGGACCGCGCTGAAGAGATCGAAAAACTTGACCGTGCAGTGCTTGAAACTGGTGAAGTGCAGGTGTTCGAAACGGAAACCGTTCTTGGTCACTTAAAAAACGACGAACCGGTAATTCTGCGCCAATTCAAATTCCCGATCCGCGATGGCAGCGGCGAGGTCAGCAGCATCGGCACCGCGCTACTGGACATTACGGATGAACGCCGTGCCGAACGGGCGCTGCAGGGGCATCTGGAAAAACTCGAAGACATGGTCGCCGACCGCACGGTCGAATTGACCCAGGAAATTGCCGAGCGACGCCGTGCCGAAGCGGAATTGCGCCAAAGCGAACAGAACCTGCGATCGGTGTTGGAAAAGAGCCCCGTCGGCGTCGCGGTTGTCGCCCGCAACCCGCGCCGCAGGCTGTTCGTCAATGACAGCTTTCTTGAAATGCTCGGTGCAGAGACGGAAGAACAACTGAATGCCGTGCCGATGGCGGAAACCTATGCGGATGCTCATGAACTGGAAAAAATGAGCAAGATGTTCGACCAAGACGGCAACATAACGGCTGTCGAGGTTCAGCGCATTCGACTTGATGGCAGAAAGGTCTGGCTGTTGATGCATGCGCGCCTTGTTGAGTTCGAAGGCGAGAGCGCGGCCCTGGTATGGCATTACGACATCACCACGCGCAAAGAGGCGGAAGAAGCTCTGGCGCGCCAGGCGGAACTTCTGGAGCAAACCGTTGCGGAACGGACCCGGGAATTGCGGGAAAACGAAAGCCTTCTGAGCTCGATCATCGAACACCTTCCCGTCGGGGTTTTGATCAAGGATGCCGAGCTTCGCCTGGAACGGGCGAATTCCGCTTATATGAAGTGGTATGGGGTTGATACCGAATCATTGGTTGGAAAAACGGATATCGTAATCGAGGATATCCAATCGGCGGAAGATGCGGCAATGCGTGCCAAGCAGGAACAGGTCGTGTTGACGACGGGTGAAATTCAAACCCGCGAAGCGGAACGCCGGTTCATTGACGGCCGTATGCACACGGTCAATATCACCAAGTTTCCGATTCGGGACGATAGCGGAAAGGTGGTTCGGATCGGCTCGGTCTCTGTCGATATGACGGAGCAGGTCGAATCCCGCAAGGCCCTGGAACGGCACGAACGCTTGCTGCGGTCCTTAATCGACAACCTGCCCGTCGGCATCACGGTGACCAACCAGGATATGCGTTACAACCTTGTCAACAGCACGTTCTGTAATTGGTATGGGCTGACAAATGACATGGTGGTCGGTAATGACATTGTCGGCGTGTCGAAAATTCTTGGCACGGACGGACAGGTGATTCGCCAGCAGGAAGCCACCGCATGGAAAAGCGGTAAGAAACTGTCGCGGGAAACGGAGCGCAATTTTGCCGACGGCAGTCTTCATAACCTTCTGATCACCAAGTATCCCTTCCTAGATGAATCGGGCGAGGTTGCCGGCGTTGTGTCGGTCAGCGTTGATTTGACAGACCTGCGCGCGCGTGAACGCGAACTGACGACCCTGGTCGAAAACGTCCCAGGTGCCGTGTTCAGAACCTTCATGCGGTTCGATGGACGTATCGAGCAAAAATTCATCAGTGAAGGCATCGAAGAGATTTCCGGTTACACGCCGGAAGAACTGGTCGCGGCATTCGATGCGGGAGATTATAGCCTCGTCCACCCTGATGACATTGGGGATATGCTCCGCCTGCCGCAGGTGGGGGCAAAAATCGGCGAAGCGCACGAATCAAAATTCCGATTGGTTACCAAAGATGGCCGCGTCAAATGGGTGTTCCGACGCAGCCGCATCGTCGAGGAAAATGAAGACGGCTTCATGGTTGAAGGCCTGCTTATCGACATCACGGAACAAAAATTGGCCGACGATGCATTGCGCCAGAACCAAGCCTGGCTGAGTGCCTTCACGGATAACCTGCCGATTTATCTTAATCTGAAAGATCCCGACGGCAGATATCTGTTCGTGAACAGGTTGTTCAAGGACATCCGTAAAGACCGGAACATTCGATACGAAGGAAAAACCGTCGATGAGGCTTTCCCAGACCATAAAAATTATGACGAGTTGCTGGATATCGACAAAAGGATACTTGTTACGGGCGAAGTTGCCGATTTCGAGTCACCCGCCAAAAGCCCGGAACTTGACGGCAAGTTACTTCGGTTCATCAAGTTCCCGGTACGTGATGGCAGCGGGGAGGTGATTGGGATCGGCACGGCGGCGATGGATATCACCGACCAGAAAAAGGCCGAGAACGCGATCCGTGAAAATGAAGCCAAGCTGCAAGCGATCACGCAGAACGCCCCCATGCTGTTGACCCTGAAGGACTTGGATGGCCGCTATCAGTTCGTCAACGAAAGCTATTCCCAATGGGTCAAGAAACCGGTCGAGGATATTATCGGCAAGACATTAAGAGAGGTGTTTGACCGCCAGCACGCCGATGAGATCATTCGCCAAGAGGCAATGGTGATCAGAACCGGTGAGGCGGCAGAGTTCGAAACCACGTCGCTGACCGAACAAGAAGACGGTCTGCGTACCATGCAGTACATCAAATTTCCCGTACGCGACGGCGAAGGAAAAATGTTCGGCATCGGCACGGCGATCATGGATGTGACCGAAAGAAAGCGGGCCGATGTCGCCCTGAAAGAGAGCGAGGCTCGGTTCCGCGGGTTGTTCGAAAATGCACCCGCGGGGATTACCATCAAAACCATCAGCGGCCGCTATCTGGCCATGAACAAGACCTTCCTGGATTGGAAGGGGTGGGATTTGGTGGATGTCGTCGGCCGCCGGACGACAGATCTGTTCACGGAAGACGAAGGTTTGATATCCGGCGAGGAAGATGCACAGGTGGTCGGTAACCGGACGCCCATCATGAAGGAAGTCGTCATCAAATGCGCGGATGGCCGCAATCTGGTCACGACCAATATCACCGCCCCCATGTTGACTCCGGATGGCGATGTCACGGGAATTTGCTCGTTCTACGTCGATGTATCCGAGATCCGCGAGATCGAGGCGCAACTGCAACAAGCCCAGAAAATGGAGGCCATCGGCCGCCTTGCCGGCAGTATCGCGCATGATTTCAACAATCTGCTGGGCGCGATGATGGGCTTCAACGAATTCCTGATTGAAGATCTGGAGGACGGAACGCCGCAGCATAACTTTGCCGAACGCGTGGCCAAGGCCGGCGAGCGGGCGAAACAATTGGTCAGCCAGATTCTCGCTTTCTCAAGAGCGTCGCATGGCGAGCAAACCGTCATCGACCTCAACGCGATCGGGGAAGAAGCCGCGACCCTGCTTTCCGGTACGTTGCCGGTCACGACCCGGGTGGTGTTTTCACCGTCCGATGCGGAAGTCATCGCATTGACCAATGCCGGCCAGATGTCTCAGGTGCTGATGAACCTGGGCGTCAATGCCAATGATGCATTTTCCGGTGCGGATGGGGTGGTCAGCATCGGGGTTGAACGGATTTCCGCCGGATCAAAAGCCCTGCAGGTCCATGAAGGACCGGTTAAGACAACCCCCGAAGACTTCATGGAAATTCGTGAAGCAGAGGATGGAGCCTGGCAGGTGGTTGCTGGTGCGATCGAGCCAGATGCCGATCACGTGCTGATTTATGTCGAGGACACGGGACCGGGCATTCCCGAACATGTTTTGCGGCGGATTTTCGATCCGTTCTTCACGACCAAAGAGGCGGGTAAGGGGACCGGCCTGGGGCTTGCCGTGGTTCATGGCATCGTCACCGCGCATCATGGGGCGGTTTGTGTTCACACAAAGGCCGGCGAAGGCACGCGGTTCGAGGTGTTCCTGCCCTGTGCCGTGTCGTCCGAGGCCGGGGATGCCGCTGATGAGATGAAGGAACAAGTCTCCGGCCAGGGGATGATTCTGATCGTCGATGATGAGCGGGACGTGGCGGATATGGTGTCCATCGGCTTGGAACGTCTGGGGTACGAGGTCGGCGTTTGTGCCGGTGGCGAGGAAGCGCTTGAGGTGTTCAAGGACACCCCCGATTTATGGCGTGCCGTGATTTCGGATCAGATCATGCCTGATATGCGGGGCATGGACCTGGTGCGTCAAATCAAGGCAATACGGGCCGATATTCCGTGCATATTATGTACCGGTTACAGCGACACATTGACCGAAGAAACGGCGCGGGCCGGCGGGGCCGATGCCTTCTTCCAGAAACCCGTCTCCGCTGCGCGAATTGGCCGCATGCTGGCCGATTTTCTCGGCGAAAAGTCCTGATCTCTCAATACCTTAATACCAAAGTATGGTGTGATGATCCTCACAGAGCCATCCGTACATACTAATTAACCGATATTCCAATTCCTCAGGTCAGCATCCATGCTGCGGCATCGCTGGTACCACTTATGGATCGTTTGGGGGTGTTCAACGAAGGGCACCGGGAGAACCGAACACCACAGGAGGACCAGGGACATGGAACAGAATAAAATTGAAGTCGATGCGACTGATACCGGTGCATCTGTCGCATCCAAGACCCTTTTCGGTAATTTCAAGATTGCCCAGCGGGTCAGCGGGATCGTCATCTTGGGCGTTGCGGCCATTGCCGTCTTTGTCGGCATTCAATTCTACGGCCAGACAAACTTGAACGCGGCCATGGAACGGAATGATGCCTATGGCGAACTGGCCAGGTTGTCGGAGCAGGTGGAAATTGAATCCCTGCAGATGCGCCGTTCGGAAAAGGATTTCCTGCTGCGTAATGACCTTAAATACGCTGAACGCTACGAACAGCACGAAGCCAAATTGGTCGAACTGCTTGCCGCGGTACGTGCTTTGCCCGTGGCGGGAACCCAAGTGGATGCCATCACCGGTCTGGATGCGGCCGTCAAGCAACACCTCGACCAGTTTCGTCTCGTCGTTCAGCAGCGCCAGGACTTGGGCCTGGATGAAAAACAGGGCCTTAAAGGTAAATTGCGCGGTGCCGTTCATGCGGTCGAAACCAAACTGAAGGAAGCAAATCTGGACGGGCTTACGGTCAAGATGTTGATGATGCGCCGCCATGAAAAGGATTTCATGCTGCGCGGTTCCGATAAATACATCGCCCGTGTTGGAAAACGTCAGGAAGAGTTTTTGGACATGCTTCGGAATGTGTCGCTCGGCGATGACGCCAAGGCGGAAATCACGGCATTGCTCGATACATATGTGACGTCCTTTAATGCGTTCTCTGGCCTTTCCGTCGAGAACGCCAAGGCCATCGGCGAGCTGAGCACCATCTACAAAGCCGTCACTCCGGCCGTCGAAGGCCTTGTGGCCTATGCCAAGGCCGGTGCCGCAAAAGCACAGCAGGCCATGGATGACACCCAGCAGGAAACCACGCTGCTGATGATCGTCGGTGGCGTTGCCGCGCTGGTTCTGTTCATCGCCGCCGGTGCCGCCGTCGCAATCAGCATCACGCGGCCCGTCAAGGCCATTACCACAACCACCGAAACACTGGCCGAAGGTGATTGGAATGTTCAGATCCCGGCCCTTGAAAACAAGGACGAGGTCGGCGCCGTCGCCCGCGCATTGCAGGTCTTTAAGGAAAACCTGATCCGCGCCAAGGAATTGGAAAATGAACAGCGTAAGGAACAGGAACGCCAGGTTGAACGTGCGGAACGACTGGCCAATCTGACGTCATCCTTCGATACCAGTGTCACGGAAGTCCTGGGCGTGGTGTCTTCGGCCTCGACCGAACTGCAGGCCACGGCGGCCAGCATGCGGGGTACGGCCGAGCAGACCACGACACAGTCCAATACGGTTGCC
>JAVJOU010000028.1:0-139522 GCA_040216635.1 Rhodospirillales bacterium
CCGACGCCGTGGTGTTCTGCACGGAAACGGAACAGGTAGCGGCCGTCATCGACCGCACCGGTTGCCTTGGCGCTCGCAGCTGTGTCTGGCGGGGTCATGTCAGATGGGCTTTCCCGAAACTTCGGTCTTCAGATCGTCAAGCTGCGATTTGATCGCATCCATATGAGGATTGATGGCCAGGGCCTTTTCCATGGCACGGATGGCCGCTTTCTTACGGCCCATTTCCTTATAGATCAAGCCAAGGCCCGAGAGTGCGCCGAAATGCCGGGGCTCCAATTCCAAGGTGCGCTGAATATCCAGAACCGATTCCGGATATCGCCCTTTCAGGTAATAGACCGTGGCCCGTTTGTTCCAGCCCTCGGCATGTTCCGGCGCCAGGCTGATGACGTCGTTGAAATATTTAAGCGACGTATCGAAGGCCCCCTTGTTCATGGCGATGACACCGCGCGCCATGGCGCTGTCGACCAGTTCCTGGCCCGAAACGGCCCAGGTCTGCCAGATGCGGGTTTCGATCTGATGGGCTTCGTCGGGGCCCTTGGCCTGCGTCAGCGCATCGAACAGGGCATCCAGCACCGGGTCGTTCTGATCGGCCCCGGCCGGTGATATGCCCAGCATCACGGCCAACACCATGGCCGGCAGACCCGCCGGCAAGATGTGTTTCCACGCTTTCATGGGAAAAGCTTACGCCTTCGGACCATCCGGGCCAAGAGCAAGCCTGTCACAATGCCGTTAAGTCCGCATATCCCGAATTCAGGACGTGGTGACCGTAACCTCGTGCGGTTCCGTGTCCAGCCTGCCCGAACAATGCAGCGTGCGTTCCGGGCCCATGGGCCGGGGCGGCAACAGGGTGATTTCCAGCTTCACGGTTTTCAACAGGTCTTCGCGCATTTGGGTAGGGCGGGTGAAATTGCCCCAACCGTCATGGGTGAAGATTTCTTCCAGATACCAGCCCGGATCGCCCTTGTGCCCGCGGCTGCGCCCGGCCAGTCCCTTGGCCACGCGTGAGAACAATTCCACGCACATGCCTTCGGACGGCGGCCCGAACCGTTCGCGCGCCGTCAGGAACACCACGATCTTCTTTTCCCGCCAGTCATAATAGGCCCCCGTTGTCGGCGCCACGGGCAGAACCCCCTTGTCCAACATGCGCTGGCCGACCTGCACCAGATCCGTCTTCAGACGGATGATGCCCAGGTCCATCAAGGTGACCGGTTCGGCCGACAACCAATCGAGGGTTGAATTGGCTTTTGCTCCCGCGCCGGGACGGACGGCCAGGAACAGAACGAGACTTCCCAGAAGCACAGCCCGTCCAAGGTGGCGAATGATCGTCCCCATGTGACTGCTCCTTCGAATTGTTGTGCCCCGCGACAGGTTCGCGGTGACGATGCGGGCGAGCATATCACAAAAGCGCACACAGTGCGATATTACTTACGCACTAAGTGCGACTCTGGCTGTTGCCGGGGCTTTGCCCGTCCGCCAAGACAGCAATCCTGCGCTGATTAGATGAAGATAATATTGCCGAATCGCGACGCCCGTCCGGGCAGGACAAAGGGTGATCCCGTCTTTATTCCAGCCCGGCGGGCTTCGGCCCGCCGGTGGCCCAGTCGAGCAATTCGACCGTATGCACAACCGGCATGCCGACCGCATCTTCCAGCTGCACCATGCAGCCGATGTTGCCCGTGGCCATGACGTCGGCCTTGGTGCGGTCCAAGTTGGCGGCCTTGCGGTCCTTGAGACGGCCGGAAATTTCCGGCTGCATCATGTTGTAGGTCCCGGCGGAACCGCAACACAGATGGCTTTCCGCGGGCTCCCGCACCTCGAACCCGGCCTGTTTCAACAGATCCTTGGGCGTGGCCGTCAGCTTCTGGCCATGCTGCATGGAGCAAGCCGAATGATAGGCCACAACCGGCTTGGCCCCCGTATCCGCCGCTGGTTTCAGGCCGAGATCGACCATCACCTCCGTGATGTCGCGGGTCTTGTCCGATACGGCCTTGGCACGGGCTGCCCAGGCGTCGTCGCGGCGCAGCATCCAGCCGTAATCCTTGACCGTGGTGCCGCAGCCGGACGCATTGATAACGACGGCGTCGATCGCACCGTGCGTCGCCTCGGCCCGCTCCCAGGCTTCGATATTGGCCTGGGCCTGGGCGTGGCTTTGCTCTTCCTTGCCCATATGGTGGACCAGCGCACCACAGCACCCCTGCCCGTCGGCGACCACCACGTCGCAGCCATGGCGGGTCAAAAGGCGCACGGTGGCTTCGTTGATGGCGGGGTTCAGCACCTTCTGGGCACAGCCGGTCATCAGCGCCACGCGCTTTTTCATGGGGCCCTGGGCCTTGAACACCTGGGGCCGGTCCATATCCGTCGGCGCGTGGATGCGCTTGGGCGCCAGACCCAGCATGGCACCCAGCCGGCCCGGCACGATCCGGGCGAAGGGTTTGGCCAGCCAGGCCCCCAGCAGCATCAGGCGGAAGCGTTCCGGATAAGGCAGAACCAGCGGCAGCAGCCCCCGAATCAGCCGATCCATGAAGGGACGCTTGTATTCGCGTTCGATCTTGGCCCGCGCGTCGTCGACCAGATGCATGTAGTCGACGCTGGCTGGGCAGGTCGTCATGCACGAAAGACAGGTCAGGCAACGGTCGATATGGGTGACATGCTGTTCGGTCGGTTTGGCGCCCTCTTCCAACAACCCCTTGATCAGATAGATGCGACCGCGCGGGCTGTCCAATTCGTCGCCTAATAGGACGAAGGTCGGACAGGTCGCCGTGCAGAACCCGCAATGCACGCATTTGCGCAGGATGTCGTTGGCCTGTTGAATGTGCGGGTCGGCCAGCTGCGCCAGGGTGAAGTTGGTTTGCATATAGGCCTCTCCTACTGCCCCGCGACCATACGGCCGGGGTTGAGGATGCCCTCGGGGTCGAAGGCCTCCTTCACCCGTTTTGAAAGATCGGCCAGCGGGCCCGGCTGCGGCTGAAACACCGGGGCGGCCTGGCGCACGTCGGCGGCGGCGCGAAGCAAGGTCGCATGGCCGCCGATGTCCGCAATGGCCTTGCGGACCGAAGCCGCCCCGACGTCTTCACGGGCATCAAGCGCCAACCAGATCAGCCCGCCGCCCCAGTCGTAATAAACCTCGCCGTCCAGCGCTGACTTCAGACGGGCCGCGACCTCGGCCCCCTGCATGGGCGCGACACTGACGCGCCAGACCTGACGGTCCTGCCAGTCATCACAGAAGAACCTTGCGTCGCGGACTTCGCGCCAGAAGGCCGCCGAATTATGGGAATGCAGTTCCTCGACCGCACCGGCCTTGCCGAACATTTCGCGCAGCGCCGTGCAGCGGTGTTCCACACTGGGCCCGGGGCCTTCGATGCGCACGGCGGTCACGGCGGCCCCCGCATCCTTGAAGTATCCCACAGCCGACCGCGCCGCGACGGATGCGGGCAGATGGGCCGCCCCCGCGACTTCGTGGCTGGAGCCGAGCGCTTCCGACAAGGCCGTCACGGCGTCCCCGTCATCGGCGCCCATCAGCAGCACCGTCCGCGTTTTCTCGGGCCTGGGCAGAACCTTGATCGATACCTCGGTCATCACGGCCAGGGTGCCGAACGAGCCCGCCATCAGTTTCGACAGGTCGAAGCCGGTGACGTTCTTCATCACCCGGCCGCCGGATTTGAACACCTCGCCCCGGCCCGACACGGCGCTGAACCCCAGAAAATGGTCCCGCGCGGCGCCCGATTTGATGCGCCGGGGGCCGGACAGGTTGGCGGCGATCACGCCGCCGATGGTTCCGCTCATGCCGTCGCCGTCGGCCTGCCCGTATAAAACGCCAAGGTCCATGGGCTCGAACGCCAGTTCCTGGTTGGCATCGGCCAGCGCCTGTTCGATCTCGGCCATGGGCGTTGCCGGTCCCATGGTCATGACCAGTTCGCCGGGGTCGTAATCGGTGATCCCGGCGAGGTTCGACAAATCCAACACCCGGCCCGCCTGCACGGGCCTGCCGAACCCGGCCTTGCTACCCATGCCGCGCACGTCCAGGGGGATTGCTTCCGAGACCGCCCATTTGACGGCGTCGAGCACCTGATCCGCGTTTTCCGGTTTGAGAATTTCAGTCATGTCCTGGGGAGCCTAAAAGCGCGGAATGTCGGGAAACGGCACCTGACCGCGCGAAATATGCATGCGGCCCAACTCGGCGCAGCGGTGCAGGGTGGGATAGACCTTGCCCGGGTTCAATTGGTGATTGGGATCGAAGGCGCATTTGACGCGCTGCTGCTGTTTCAGGTCGTCTTCCGTGAACATCTCGCCCATCAGGTCGCGCTTTTCCACGCCGACGCCGTGTTCGCCGGTCAGCACGCCGCCGACCTCGACGCAAAGCTTCAGGATATCGGCGCCGAATTCCTCGGCCCGGTCCAACTCGCCCGGCTGATTGGCATCGAACATGATCAGCGGGTGCAGGTTGCCGTCGCCGGCATGAAACACGTTAGCGACGCGCAGGTCGTATTTGGCGGACATCTCGGTCATGCGCTGCAGAACCAGGGCCAGTTTATTCCGGGGGATCGTGCCGTCCATGCAGATGTAATCGGGCGACATGCGACCCACGGCGGGAAAGGCGTTCTTGCGTCCCGACCAGAAGGCGGCGCGTTCTTCCTCGCTCTCGCTGATGCGGGAATAGACCGCGCCCTCTGCCTTGGCGATCTCGCTGACCCGTTCGATCAAATGGTCGACCTCGACCACCGGGCCGTCCAGTTCGACGATCAACAGCGCTTCCACATCCAGTGGATAGCCCGCATGGACAAATTCCTCCGTCGCGTGGATGGCGGGTTTGTCCATCATCTCGATCCCGCCCGGAATGATCCCGGCGTTGATGATGGCGGCCACGCAATTGCCGCCTTCTTCCGACGAATTGAAGCCGAGCAGCACCGCCCGCGCCGTTTCGGGTTTTTTCAGGATCCGCACGGTGACCTCGGTGATCACGCCGAGCAATCCTTCCGAGCCCGTGAGCACGCCCAGCAGATCGTATCCGCCCGGGTCCAGGTGCTTGCCGCCAAGGCGCATCACCGTGCCGTCCATCAGCACCATTTCCACGCCCAGCACGTTGTTGGTGGTCAGGCCGTATTTCAGGCAGTGCACACCGCCGGAATTTTCCGCGATGTTCCCGCCGATGGAACAGGCGATCTGCGACGACGGGTCGGGCGCGTAATAGAAACCGTCGTCTTCGACCGCCTTGGTCACCCCTAAGTTGGTGACGCCCGGCTGCACCACGACGCAGCGGTTGGGATAATCGATGTCCAAAACCCGGTTGAATTTGGTCAGGCCCAGGGTGATGGCATCGGCCAGCGGCAGCGCACCGCCGGACAGCCCCGTGCCCGCCCCGCGCGGCACGATCTTGACGTTGTTTTCATGGCAATAGCGCAGGATGTCGGAAACCTGCTGCGTCGTTTCCGGCAACACGACGATCAGCGGCAATTGCCGATAGGCCATCAGGCCATCGCATTCAAAGGCCTTGAGCATGGCATCGTCGGCGATCACGCCCTCGCCCGGCACAATGGCCCGCATGGCGGCGATGATTTCAGCCCGCCGGGCAATGACGCCCTGATCCGGTTCCGGCATTTGCATGAACGGTCACTCCCAATGCGCGGCCACCCCAAATCGTCGGGGCGCCGCATTTTCCGCATTGTACGGTATTTGTCCGCCCCGGCAACCGAAGCGGCGGGAGGGCCTACTTGACGTTATGCTTGGCCATGATTTCAAGGGCGCGGACCATGGCCGAATGATCCCAAGCAGCGCCGCCGTTGGCCTTGCAGGTGTTGAACAGTTCCTGCGCCGTCGCCGTGTTGGGCAGGGCCAGACCCATTTCCTTGGCACCGGACAGCGCCAGATTCAAATCCTTCTGATGAAGTTCGATGCGGAAGCCCGGCTTGAAGGTGCGCTTGATCATGCGCTCGGCATGGACTTCCAGAATCTTGGAATTGGCGAAGCCGCCCATCAGGGCTTCCCGCACCTTGGCGGGGTCGGCCCCGGCCTTGGACACGAACAACAGGGCTTCGGACACGGCTTCGATGTTCAGCGCCACGATGATCTGGTTGGCGACCTTGCAGGTCTGCCCGTCGCCGGCACCGCCGACCAGGGTGATGTTCTTGCCCATCAGTTCGAACAGCGGCATGGCGCGGTCGAAATCCTTCTTGGTGCCGCCGCACATGATGGTCAGGGCCGCGTTCTTGGCTCCCACTTCGCCGCCCGACACGGGGGCATCGACCCAGCCCGCACCGGCCTTCTTGATCTTCTTGGCGAATTCCTTGGTCGCAAGGGGCGCGATCGACGACATGTCGATGACCAGCTTGCCCTTCAGATTGGCGGAAGCCACGCCGTTCGTGCCGAACAGGACCTCTTCGACCTGGGGCGTGTCGGGCACCATGGTAATGATGATCTCGGATTTGGCGGCCACGTCCTTGGGCGTCGCAGCGAACACGGCGCCGCCCTTGGCCAGATCCTTGGGCATGGCCTTTTTACGCTTCAGCGCGACAATCTTATGCCCGGCTTTTTGAAGATGCGCAGCCATGGGTGCGCCCATGATGCCAAGGCCGATGAAACCGATGGTAGCCATGATGAATGTCCCCTCCTGGGTGGAATGATTTCAAGTCATGCGATTGATTGCAGGTGTTTTACCGCGAATGCGGCAAAAACCAATGGGAGAAGCCGGATTTTTCCGCTGAGCGGGAAAAGATGCCCGAACCGTTTTGCCTCAGGCGGCCTTGGACGCCGCTTCGGCCGTGCGCAGCCAGCCCAGGCCTTCGACCGTCGTCGTCGCCGGAATGTATTCACAGCCGACCCAGCCGTCGTATCCGATGGCGTCCAGATGCTGGAAGAAATGGGCGTAATTGATCTCGCCCGTGCCCGGCTCGTGCCGGCCCGGGTTGTCGGCGATCTGAATATGCGGGATGCGCGGCAGCAGGCGTTCGACCGTGCGGCACAGATCGCCCTCCATGATCTGCATGTGATAGGCGTCGTACTGGAAATACAGATTGTCGTGGCCGACGGCCTTCAACACCTGCTCCGTCTGGGCCGAGGTGTTGAGGAAGAAACCCGGAATGTCACGGGTGTTGATGGCCTCGACCAGCAGCTTGATGCCCGCGTCGTCGAACCGGGGAGCCGCGAATTCCAGGTTCTCGACGAATGTTTCGAACGCTTTTTCCGGTGCAACATCGTTGCCCGGAATACCGGCCAGGCAATTGACCTGGGGGCAGCCCAACGCCGTCGCGTATTCGATGGCGAGGCCCACACTGTCCTGAAATTCGCCTTTGCGGTCCGGCAGCGAGGCAAGGCCGCGTTCGCCCGCCGCCCAATCGCCCGCCGGCAGGTTGTGCAGAACCTGGGTCAGGCCGTTCGATTTCAACGCATCGACCAGATCGTCGGCCGCGTAGTCATAGGGGAACAGGTATTCGACCCCCTGGAACCCGGCCTGGGATGCCGCCTTGAAGCGGTCCATGAAATCCACTTCCTGGAACAGCATGGTGATGTTGGCGTTGAAACGGGGCATGTCGGTCTCCTGCGGTATCGGTCTGTCAGTTTGCGTGCTCGGTTGTCATATGGGACGGCGGGGCCGTCAAGTCATGGTCAATACGGCCGGGCGAGGTTGGGCGGGAGGCAACCGACAATGGGAGTCGGTATAAGGCGCCTCCCGCCCTCCTCGCAGGGACCTCTATTCGGCGGGCTCCAAGGCCCGGCGGTCGGCCGCACCCGATGCCGGAACCCCATCGGGGTCCAAGGTCGGGTCCAGGCACAAAATTTCCTCGAACTCGTTGACGGCGTCGATTTCCGCGCCCATGGCGACGTTGGTCACGCGCTCCAGAATGAATTCCAGCACCACGGGCACCTGATGTTCGGCCATCAGATCCTGTGCCCGGGCGAAGGCTTCCTTGAATTCGTTGGGGCTTTTGATCCGGATCGCCTTGCAGCCCAGACCTTCGGCCACGGCGACATGATCAACACCGTAATCGCCCAGGTCGGGTGCGTTCACGTTCTCGAACGACAGTTGCACGTTGTAGTCCATGTCGAAGCCGCGCTGGGCCTGGCGGATCAATCCCAGATAGGAATTGTTCACCACCACATGGATATAGGGCAGTTTGAATTGTGCGCCGACGGCCAGTTCCTCGATCAGGAACTGGAAATCATAGTCACCGGAAACAGCGACGATTTCCTTGTCCGGGCAGGCCTTGCGCACGCCCAGGGCCGCCGGCAGGGTCCAGCCGAGCGGGCCCGCCTGGCCGGCGTTGATCCAGTTACGCGCGCCATTGACCTTGAGGAATTGCGCGGCGGCGATCTGGCTGAGGCCGATGGTCGTGACGTAGCAGACATCGCGGCCGAAGGCTTCGGTCATTTCCTGATAAACACGCTGCGGCTTCAGCGGAACTTCGTCGAAATGCGATTTGCGCTGCATGACTTCCTTGCGATGGGCGCATTCGCCCGCCCAATCGGACCAATCCGGCAGGCGGCCGTCTTCCTTCATCTCGCGCGCGGCATGTCCGAATACGGCAAGTGCCGCCTTGGCGTCGGACACGATACCGTAATCGGGTTCGAACACGCGGCCGATCTGGGTCGGCTCGATATCCACATGAACGAAGGTCCGCCCCTTGGTGTAGACATCGACCGAGCCCGTATGCCGATTGGCCCAGCGGTTACCGATGCCGAGCACGAAATCCGATCGCAGGAATGACGCATTGCCGTAACGATGCGACGTCTGCAACCCGACCATGCCGATCATCAGCGGATGATCGTCGGGGATCGCCCCCCAGGCCATGAGCGTCGGGACCACGGGGATGCCCGTCAGTTCCGCGAATTCGACCAAAAGATCCTGAGCGTCGGCGTTTATGATGCCGCCGCCGGCGACGATCACGGGCCGTTCGGCCTTGGCCAGCATCTCCATGGCCTTGTCGATCTGGCGGCGCGACGCTTTCGGTTTATAGACGGGAAGCGGCTCGTAAGTGTCGGGATCGAATTCGATTTCAGCCAACTGCACATCAAGCGGCATGTCGATCAGCACCGGGCCCGGCCGGGCAGAGCGCATCAGATGGAACGCCTGCTGAAACACCCGGGGCACCAGGGCCGGTTCGCGCACGGTCACCGCCCATTTGGTGACCGGCTTGGCGATGGCCTCGATATCGACCGCCTGGAAATCTTCCTTGTAGAGCTTGTCGCGGGGCGCCTGCCCTGTCACGCACAAGATCGGAATGCTGTCCGCTTGGGCCGAATAAAGACCCGTGATCATGTCCGTGCCCGCCGGGCCCGACGTGCCGATGCAAACCCCGATGTTGCCCGCCTTGGCCCGGGTATATCCCTCGGCCATGTGGGAGGCTCCTTCGACGTGGCGGGCCAGCACGTGATCGACCGTGCCGCGCTTTTTCATTGCCGCGTAGAAAGGATTGATCGCCGCCCCTGGAACACCGAAGGCGGCATTGACGCCCTCTTTTTCCAAAACCCGGACTGCTGCTTCCGCTGCCGTCATGCGTGCCATGAACTGTTTCCCCTACTAGGACCTTTCATTCAGGGTGACAGCCCTTGGAAAACGCGGCAACCATTTTGGAAATTATTCCGTATTTTGGTAAAGTGTATTTTTTATTATTTATATCAATTAGTTAAAAAATATCATTTTTTGGAAAATTAGCGATACAGATGATTTCCACACAAAAAAGGGCGGTGCCAAGCACCGCCCCGGAAAGCATATTCCAGCCGGAATTCCGCCCTGTTAAATCAGGGCTCGCGGCTGCCGAGTTCGCTGGCGATCGCCGTCGCCGCACGGGTCACCAGCCCTGCCAGGGCGGTGATCTTTTCATCCGAAATACGTGCCGACGGGCCGGACACGGAAATCGCGGCAATGGGCTCGTCATGTTCATTGAACACCGCCGAGGCGATGCAGCGCAGGCCGATGGCGTGTTCCTCGTCATCAATGGTGTATCCCTGGCGCTTGATCAGGCCCAGGGCTTCGCGGAAACGCACCGGCGTGGCCAATGTCTTATCCGTCACCTTGGTCAGGCCGTGGCGCTGCAGGATGCGGTTGACCTCTTCTTCCGACTGATTGGCGAGCAGGACCTTGCCGACCCCGGAACAATGCATCGGCACTCGCGTACCGGGGGCGCGGTAGGCCCGCATGGTTTCGCGGCTTTCGACCTGCGCCAGGTAGATGACCTCGCCGTCGTCCTGGATCGCCAGTTTCACGGTCTCGCCCGTTTCTTCCATCAGCCGGCGCATAATCGGGCGCGCCATGACGACCAGGTCACGCGACCGGATGAAGGCGTTGCCGATCACGAAAGCCTCGACCCCGACATGCCACAGGGCCGTCGCCTGATCGAACCGCACGATGCGGTCATGCTGCATGGTGGTCAGCAGACGGTGGGTGGTCGACGGCGGCAACCCCACCGTCAGCGCAACGTCCGTCAGCGTCATGCCGTCTTCGGCGCGGGCCAGGGCCTTGAGAATGGAAATCGCGCGGGCCAGAGATTGGACCTGGCCTCCTGTGTCTTCCTTGGAACGCGTGCGGGTGCGTCCCCGGGTGCGTGGGCGGGCTGTTTCAGCCATGAACGGTTCTTCCCTATTTTTATTGTCGGACAGGCACCGCAGAGCCCCGCGGCGCCGGGCCTTCCGAATTTTCACAATGCGGAAGCATTTCCGAAAACGTTGCCCGATAGGGTCGAAAAGTCAAGCCCGAATGCAGACGAATTCCACAGGAATGGCGCGCTGTTGCTCGATATTACGGGCCGAATTGCGCATCCTCTCCAACGCCTGATCGTTGAGAACGACCAGCGGGCTGAGGACCGGCGGGCCGGATGTCTTCGCCCGGTCACGCGACGCCTGATTGAAGGCCAGGGCCTTTTCCGTGGAATCGTACACGTCCCGCACCTCAAACCCGGCACCTTCCAGGATCGCCACGGTTTCATCGGGTGCCGTCAAATGGCTGATCTCGGCCGTCATGGCCCAGGGCACGGGATAGATGACATCCCCGCCCGGCCCCTGGGCGATCTCGCCCGCGATGAACCGGGCCCCCGGCTTCAGAACACGCGCGGCCTCGGCGAAAAAGTGCGCCTTGTCGGGCACGCTCATGGACACGTTCTGGGTATAGCCGCCGTCGAAGGATGCGCCGTCGAACGGCAGGTTGAGCGCATCGCCCGTCTGGAACGACGTTGCCTCTCCAAGCCCCGTCATATCGGCCAATGTCGACGCGACCGCGATGAATTCGGGGGTCAGATCGATGCCCGTGACCTTGGCCCCGGTGATCGCCGCGATATAGCGCGCCGGCCCGCCGATCCCGCAGCCGATATCGATGATCGCCTGTCCGGCCCGCGGCTGCAGACGTTCGATCAGCTCATCCGTCGCGGCAACGCCCCGGGTATGCAGATGATCCAGGGGGGCAAGGTCCCGGGCGGTCAGCCGGCCCTGTGCCACACCGGCTTCGTCAAGTTTGGCCAGAATGGCTTCCAGCAAGGATCCATGGGTGTAATGGGCGGCGACTTTATCGGCGGTCACGCGAACTCTCCCGATTTTGTTCTAACAAGCTGATTGGACGCGGCCTGGCAAATCCCCACGTCCCCCAAGCCGGGCATATCGGAAATTAACAGCCGTTCGCGCAATAAAAAACCGCGCCCAAAGGCGCGGTTTCAAAAAGGTACACGCCAACACGGCGCTCCCCGCATCACCCTTGGCGGGCTTTGAAGCGCGGATTCTTTTTATTGATCACATAGACGCGGCCCTTGCGGCGCACGACACGGCAATTTTTATCGCGCGTCTTCGCGGACTTAAGTGAATTCAGGACTTTCATGGTCTCAAGCTCCGTTTGCGAGCCGTTCAAAGGGCAAAATTCGGATCCGGTCAGGCCGGAAGCGGCGGAAACTACCCAAACCGCCCTGCCCTGTCAACTGCGACGGGCCGGGTTTTCGACCGGGGGTTCTTTATCCCTTCATGGGAAGACTGTATAGACTGGCATTGTATACACATTCCAGCCCCCGTCCGCCGGCCTTCGAACACCGTGCCGCCCTCGGGCGCACGGATGCCCCAGGCCCGAAACCGAAAGCCGCCCATGGACCCATCCCCCGAACCCGCCGCCCCCCAGAAAGGGCGATCAGACGCCGTCCGGGGGATTCTGTGGATGGTCCTGGCGAGCCTTTGTTTCGCCTGCATGCATGCGGTCATCAAGAAAGTCGCCCAAACGGGCATTCACCCGTTCGAAACAGCCTTTTTCCGCCTGTTGTTCGGAATGCTGCCGATCATTCCGTTCTTCATAAAGGATGGCCTGAAGCCGCTGAAAACGAAACGGTTGGGACTGCTGACCCTGCGCGGCGTGCTCAATTCGGCGGCCATGATGTGTTATTTCTTCGCCCTTTCCGTGGCCCCCCTGGCGCAAGTGACCGCATTGGGATTCTCCGCCCCCATTTTCGCCACGGTCCTGGCGGTGTTCTTTTTGGGCGAGGTCGTGCGCATGCGCCGTTGGACGGCCATTCTGTTGGGATTCGCCGGCACGGTGGTGATTCTGCGCCCCGGCTTCATTCCGCTGGAACTGGGGCCCATGCTGGTCGTCATATCGTCACTGATCTGGGGCGCCTGCATGATCATCATCAAACGCCTTAGCGAAACGGAATCGAGTGCCACCATCACGGTTTACATGTCCCTGGTGATGATGCCCATTCTGCTTGTGCCGTCGGTCTTCGTCTGGACCTGGCCCGGCCCTGAACAATGGGGGCTTCTGATCGGTCTCGGCATCCTGGGCGGCGGGGCGCAGTTGTCCATGGCGCAAGCCCTGAAACTGGCCGACACCCACGTCGTCGGGCCGATCGACTTCATACGCCTGGTCTGGGTCACGGCGCTGGGCTATGTCATCTTCAACGAGCTGCCGGACCTGTTCGTGTGGATCGGCGGCGCCATGATCCTGGGCTCGACCGCCTATATCGCCTACCGCGAACACAGGCTGGGCCGGGACAAGGGCGTGGTCGTCGGACCGCCGGGGGCGCGCACCACGGTCCCCATCAAATCACAGATCGAATCAAAGGAATAGACGCATGGCGATTCTTGGCAATCAACGTCACCTGTTCGACATTCCCGACGATGTCGCCTGGTTCAATTGCGCCTCGCGCACGCCGTTCTTGAAATCGGTGGCGGCGGCCGGCATCAAGGGCATGGATGCCAGGCTGCATACCTGGGATTGGAACTGGGGCGAGACAACCGGCCATGCCGAAGCCATACGCGGCCTGTTCGCCGGCCTGATCGGCGCCACCGCAGACGACATCGCAATTCAGCCGTCCGCCAGCTACGGCCTGGCCACGGCGGCCCGGAACCTGGAAATCGCCCGCGGACAGAAGATCGTCGTCCTGCAGGATCAATTTCCGTCCAACGTCTTCATTTGGATGGAAAAAGCCGCCGAAACGGGGGCGCAATTGGTCACCGTTCCCAGACCGGATGACGGCGATTGGACGGCTGCCGTACTGGCGCATCTCGACGATGACACAGCCCTGGCCACCTTGCCGCCCTGTCATTGGTCGGACGGCACGCAGGTCGATCTAGAAGCGGTCGGAGAGAAGTGCCGGAAACTGGGGGCCGCCCTTGTCGTCGATGCCACCCAATGGATCGGCGTCGCCCCGTTCGACATCAGGCGCGTGAAACCCGATTTCCTGGTCGCCGCCGCCTATAAATGGCTTCTGTGCCCGCACGGCATGTCGTTTCTTTATGCCGCACCCGAACGACAAAACGGATGGCCGCTGGAACATCACGACTACAATCATCCGGCCACGGCGGCCAGTATCGAAGGTGCGCTGGTGTATGACCCCACCCATTCCGACGGGGCCCGCCGCTATGACGTCGGGCAAACCTTCAATCCCGTGCAACTGCCCATGGCGCGGGCGGCGTTGCAACAGGTCACCGCCTGGTCGCCCGAAAACCTGGCCGAGACCCTGGCCCCCATCACGGCGCGTATTCTGGAAACCGCCAGAGAACTCGGCTATTCCGTCCCGCCCGCAGGCCGCGGGTCGGCGCATATTACGGCCCTGGCCAAGGAAACGCCGCCCCCTGCGGACATGGTCCAACAGCTTGCCGAACAGGGTGTCCATGCATCCTTGCGCGGCGGGCGGCTGCGACTGGCGCCGTACGTTCATGTAACGGAAGATGATATCCGCCGATTGCAGGACGCATTGGCCGACGCCTGGGCGTAACCCGCCTTAAGACCCGCCCGGCGACCGGCCGGCCAAAACTTCATTGACGACGGTGATCAAGCGGTCCATTTCGACCGGCTTGGTCTCGTAAGCCGCCGCCCCGGCGGAAAAAGCCTCGTCGTGGTCTGCGGCCGTGTCGTGGGCCGACAGGGCAATGACGGGAACGGCCTTCACCGCATCGAGCTTTTTCAACTCCCGGATGACTTCGAACCCCGTCATCTTGGGCATGCTCATGTCACACAGGATCAGGTCCGGCGGGGAAGCATTGGCCTGTTCCAGGCCGATATCCCCGTCGGCCGCGATACGGATTTCATGTCCTTCACCGGACAGGACGAGTTCGAGGAAGTTCTGAAAGAACTCATCGTCCTCGATCACCAAAATTGCAGCCATTAATTTCTCCTCACGCCCAGGACACAGGCCCCGACCGTTTCCAAGCGGCGGAAAGATTAACGCCAATCACCCGTCCCGTCCATCTAACCTGGCGTCTGCTTCCGCATAAAAACACCTGTCCGATTGGCCTATCGAACTGAAGCCGGAAATCTGCTTGTATTAGATGTTTATGGGCTTGAACCCGTGCTTCGGCATGGGGAGCGGAACGGACCGGAACGGACAGTGCCCCAACAACACATCCGAAACATCAAAGCCGTCCAGCGCAATGTAATGCGGTTTTCCTTGGCCGGGGCCGTCATGATCGGGGCCCTGTCCGCATTATTCGTCGCGGTCCCTTTGTATAACCAGTTGCGCGATGCCTCGATCTCCAATCTGGAACAAATCGCGGGCTCGAAGGCCGACGCCGTTCGCCAGGTTCTCGGCCGCGCGAAAAGCGTGGCCGCACAAATTTCCAGCCGCTCCAGGGCCCTTCGACTGACCAAACAATTTATCTCAGGCACCCTTGAGACATCGGATTTCCAAAAAGCGATTTCACCGATCCTCACGGCCGCCGCAGCCGCATCCGACGAAGTCGTCGGTGTTTCCAGGGTCATGCTGGACGGGTCAGTGACGGTATCCATCGGGCAAAACATCCCCCAGACCATCTGGCCCGAGGGCTGGGACAATTTGCCCGAACCCGTTGTCGAAGGGCCGGTTGTGGCCAACGATGCACACCTCCTTATCGTCGGATCGCCGGTCCATGACCTTGCGGGGAAAATCATCGCCGCGGATTTGGTCATGTTTTCCATGACACGTCTGACCCAGGTATTTTCCGGTCACGCGGATATCGGCATCACCGGGCGTGCGTACTTGATATTCGGCCCTCTGGACGCACTCCAGGCCATGTCCATGACGGACGGGAAAATTCTGCCTGATGTCGCCGCGGTCGCCACCCCAAACGTGTTCAGGAAAATCACCTCGGCAGAGAATTATTTCAGGCCGGGTTTCATCGAAGATGGCCGCTATTCACTTGCCCACGTCCCCATCAACAAGGATTGGATGCTGATCCTGCGCCAGGACAATGACGAGGTCTTCGGCCAACTGAACGACAGTCTGATCTATGCCGCCATCGGTGTACTTGGCCTTGTTCTTCTCGGCATGTGCGGAATGTTCCTGTTGCTCAATCCGTTGACCGGCCGGGTCGAGCATATGTCCGGCGTGATGGAAACCCAGCTTCAACTGGCGTTCGACAACATGCCCAACGGCATGATCCTGCTTGACCGGGATTTGAAACTGATCGGCTTCAATCAAAGATACGTGGACCTTTTCGACCTGGAATCCGGTGTCGTTCGAACCGGCGAAAGCCTGTCAACGATCATTCGGCATTTGTTCGACGCCGGGTTCTATGACGACAGCCGTGACGTGGACGAGATGGTCAAACAACGCGAACAGGTCATCTACGAAGGCAACACCTCCGCCGAGCAGCGCTTATCCAACGGGCGCGTGATCGAAATCCGCTACGGCGAATGGAAGGATGGTTATATCGTCGGCGTGTTCACCGACATCACGGACCGCAAACGCTTCGAACAGGCATTGGCCGACCAGCGGGCTGAATTGCAGGCGGTAATCGACGCCGTACCGGCTTTGGTCAACCTCAAGGACACGGACGGGCGGCACGTCATGTCGAACCGTTACCACCAGGAATTCCTGGGTCTGAGCGACGCAGACATCAGCGGCCAGACGTCGGACATCATCAGCAGCGAACATGACGACAAGATGTCGCCCCTCAACCGTCGGGTGCTGGAAACCGGCGAGGCAATCCCATTTTTCGATCTCGAACTCAAAAACAAGGATGGTGAAGTCCGCCAGACGATCTGCACGAAAGTCCCCTTGAAAAGTTCCAGCGGCCAGGTCGTCGGGATCATCACCACGACCGTCGACATCACCGACCGAAAACAGGCCGAAGAACGCCTGATCGAAAGCGAAGACCGATTCCGCCGCATCCTTAACGAAAGTCCCATCGCCGTAACGATTACGGATTTGCACACGGACGAGCGCCTGTTCATCAATCCGCGTTACGGGCAAATGCTGGGCACGGACAGTCTTGATGACGTCTTGGCGAACCCCCAGGTATCGACTTATGCGGCGAAAGACCGCTTGGACGAGGCCTGGAAAACTTTCCGGCGGGACGGCCGCCTGGATAATTTCGAAGCGGAACGTCTGAAAGCCGATGGCGAAACCAAATGGTGGTCCATCGCCTCCTGGCGATCAATCAGCTTCCAGGGCCGGGATGCGCGGATCGTTTGGACGCTGGACATCACGAAACGACGTCAAGCGGAACAACAGGCCGCCGCCCAATCAGCAATTCTGCAGGTCGTCTTGGACAGCATGCCGAGCGGCCTGTGCGTGTTTGATGAAGATTTCAACTACGTCACGCTCAACCGCCGGTTTTCCGAAGTTTGGGGCCTGGACCCCGAACAAGTCCATGCCGGTATGAACGCCCGCGAAACGGCGCTGATGCTGGCCGAGCGTGGTGACCTGAACGGCCAGGATACCGAAGCTGCGATCGAAGCCCGCCTGCAGGCCGTTCGCAAAGGAAATGCTGCAGGCGAACTCAACCTTTACGACGGGCGCGTTGTCTATGGCCGCTACGGGGCCTGGCACCAAGGTTATCTGGTCGGCGTTTTCGACGATGTGACGGATCAAAAGAAGGCACAGTTGGTTCTGGAAGAAACCCAGGCACGCCTGACCGCCATTACCGAAAACGTCCCCATCATGCTGGCGCTGAAGGGACTCGACGGACGTTTCATGGGCGGCAACGAGATCTTTGCCCAGTGGCACGGCACGACCTTGGAGGACATGATCGGCAAAACCGCCTACGACCTGATTTCCAAGGAACGGGCCGACAAGGTGGCCGAACTGGAACGACAAGTTATTGATTCCGGAGAGGTCGTCATCCTGGAAGCGGAATCCCAGCTTCACGAAAGCACGGATGGCAATCCGACGATCTATCGACTGATAAAGTTCCCTGTCCGCGACCAAGGCGGGAAAATCACCGGCGTCGGCACCGCGATGACCGACATCACGGAACAAAAAACCGCCGAACGCGAACTGGCCTACCAGAAGGCAATTTTGGAAACGACCCTGGAAACCATGGATCAGGGCATCACCATGTTCGACCAGAACCTGGACGTCATCACGGCCAACAGCAAATTCATGGAACTGTTGGAATTCCCCAAGGACAAGTTCCCGCCCGGCTCCAATCTGGCCGAGTTTTTCCGTTATAACGCGGAACGCGGGGAATACGGGCCCGGTGACATCGAAGAACAGATTGAAAGCCGGCTTGAATTGGCGCGCAAGTTCGAGCCCCACCTTTTCGAACGCACCCGCCCGGACGGACGGGCCATCGAAATTCGGGGCAACCCCCTGCCCGACCGGCGCGGGTTCGTGACCACCTACACGGATATCACCCATCAAAAAGCCGCCGAACGCACATTGATCCAGGCAAAGTTGGCGGCGGAAGACGCCAGCAAGGCGAAAAGTTTTTTCCTCGCCAACATGAGCCATGAAATCCGGACGCCGCTTAACGCCATTATCGGCCTGACCGGCCTTGCCCTGAAAACCAAACTGGATGACCAGCAGCAGGATTATCTGACCAAGGTTGAAATGTCGTCGCAGACCTTGCTGGGCCTGATCAACGATATTCTCGATTTTTCCAAGATCGAGGCCGGGAAGCTGGAAATCGAAACCGTGGATTTCCACCTCGACGATGTCATGCGCAGCCTGGCGACGATGATGACCGCACGGGCCGGCGGGAAACCGATCGACATGTTGTTCGATGTCGCCCCGGAAACGCCGTCGAACCTGAAAGGCGATCCCTTACGTCTGGGCCAGATCCTGATCAACCTGACCGCCAACGCCATCAAATTCACGGAACAGGGTGAAGTGGTGGTCAAGGCGCGCCTGGAAGGCATTGAAAGGCAAAAGGCGACCCTCCGTTTCGAAGTTTCGGACACGGGCATCGGCATGTCGCAGAACCAAACCAGCAAACTGTTTCAGCCGTTCACCCAGGCCGATGCCTCTACGTCCCGCAGGTTCGGTGGCACCGGTCTTGGGCTGGCGATCAGCCACAGCCTTGTTTCCTTGATGGGCGGTGAAATCGGCGTGACCAGTGAAGAAGGCAAGGGCAGCACCTTTTGGTTCACGGTCGAAGCAGAACTCTCGACCGATAAAAAAACGTCCCAAAAAGCATCTGCCCCCGATCTTCGCAACCTCCGCATCCTCGTAGTCGACGACAACCCATCAGCCCGGGAAATCTTCAAAGAAATGCTAGAGGCGGCGGGGTTGGAGGCAACGACAGCTGCCGGCGGCGAAGATGCCCTTGCAGAACTTACCCGTGCGGCCGCCAACACAGACGAACAATCCTATGATGCCGTGCTTCTGGATTGGCAGATGCCTGGCATGGACGGGATAGAGACCGCAAAACGCATTCGTAATCTGAAGAAACCGGTGACGCCGCCCGCATTGATTCTCATGACCTCTTTTGACGGCGACGAGATGCGTAAACAAATAACCGAATTAGACATATCGGATATTCTGACCAAACCGGTAAACGCGTCTGAAATGTTCGATGCGCTTGCCCAGGCAGTTACCGGTGCTGATGCCCCGACCGTCCGGCCGACACCCTCTATTTCCTCTGCCCGCGTATCCGCCCAGATCGAGGGCATGCGTGTTCTTCTGGCTGAAGATAATGAAATCAACCAACAGGTTGCTCAGGAACTTCTGAATGGTGCCGGGGTATCGGTCGAGATTGCCGACAATGGCCGCAAAGCCGTCGAAATGCTTGCCGCGGGAAGCTACGACGCGGTTCTCATGGATTTGCAAATGCCGGAAATGGACGGCTACGAAGCAACCAAGATTATCCGTGCCGATGACCGTTTCAAGAACCTGCCGATCATCGCGATGACGGCCCATGCGATGGAATCAGAACGTCAAAAATGCCTTGCCGTCGGCATGAACGATCACGTTACCAAACCCGTCGACCCCGACCGGCTTTATGCCGCCTTGGTACAATCCCGTACGGACAGCCCGTCACAACCTACCGACAAACCGGCCCGGAAGAAAAAGAAACCGGCGGCAAAACCCGACACAGCGCAACCGAAAGATAAGAAACCCGCTGCCGAGCCTCCCGGCACAGACAGTCTGCCCGACCATATACCCGGCATCGACATGGAAAAGGCACGCGCAATGATGCGGGGAAACGATGCTATTCTTGGCCGTCTTTTAAGCGACTTCCACAGCAAGTACATGGATCATGCCGGCATGATCGCAGAGCTTCTGGCCGAAGGCGATGTGGAAACAGCCGAACGCACGGCCCATACTCTGAAGGGCGTCAGCGGTAATCTTCGGGCGCAGCGTGTATTCGATGCGGCGAAAGCCCTGGACGATCAACTGCGCAAGGATGCCGACGCGCCGGACGTCGCGGTGCTGCTCACCGAATTGGAACGATCGCTTGACGAAGTACGGGATGCTCTGTCAGCAGTGTTTGAGAAAAATTAGGGCCTGCACACGCAAGCGGGCTAATAACAAGGGCCGGTTGCGGCTCTAGGGGTTATTAAAATGGCAGCACATGACGGCGGCGAAACATCGCTCTCAGCAACGAAATCAGCCCAGCGGCAATCAATTTTGATTGTCGACGACGCTGAAGAAAATCTTTTGATCCTCTCCAATCTATTAGCGGATGAAGGCGACATTCTGACCGCCACCGATGGCAATCAGGCACTCGAATTGGCTGCGGCAAAAGGGCCGGATTTAATTCTACTCGACGTCAAGATGCCGGGCATGGACGGATATGAAGCATGCCATCGGCTGAAATCCGACGTTCAAACCCGCGACATCCCGGTCATGTTCGTAACGGGTCTGTCCGACGAGGGCGAAGAGGAAAAGGGGCTGTCTCTGGGGGCGATCGACTACATCGTCAAACCGTTTTCTCCATCCATCATCCTTGCCCGCGTGCGCAACCATCTGCAGCTGCAGAAAGCAAATCATGCCCTGAAGGCAGCCAACGAGGAACTCACCCGTCTGGCCACCACGGACTTCCTGACCGGCGTCTGGAACCGCCGGCACTTTTTGGAACTGGGCGCCGCTGAAGCCGCCCGCGTCAGACGCAACGGCCGCAGCTTCGGTGTGGTCATGCTGGATGTCGACCACTTCAAGTCCGTGAACGACACCTATGGCCATGATGTCGGTGATGACGTGCTTCAGGTTTTGGCCAAAGCCTGCGTCGATCAGCTTCGTACCGTCGATGTGGTCGGCCGGTTGGGGGGTGAGGAATTCGCCATGATCCTGCCCGAGACGGACCCCGCCGGTGCCAAGTTGACGGTTGAACGGCTGCGGGTGCATTTAAGCGAACTCACGATCCCCGCCGGATCCGACACTATAAGCTTTACGGTCAGCATCGGGCTGACAACCATCTCGGATGCGGACGATTCCATCGAAGCGGCCCTTAAACGGGCCGATGAGGCGCTTTATGAAGCAAAGGGCACCGGACGGAATAAAACCGTCATTTACGAAGACCTCAAAGGGTCGCGGGCACACGCCACCTGATCCGGTCACGTACCCCTACGACGCGTCCAAGCCGTATGGCCGCAATAGACCGCGTGAAATCACCACATTCTGAATCTCCGTCGTGCCGTCCAGAAACTCACACATCTTGGCCGCCGCGAAATGCCGGCCAAAGGGTTCTTCCGCCTTCAGGCCCTGAGCCCCCATTGCCTGCATGCAGGTGGAAATCCCACGCACGGCGGCGCGGGTCGCGAATTTCTTAGCATGGGCGCATTCGGTGATGCCCGCGTCACCCGCATCAAGGGTTCGGGCCGCATGCTCGGTCAGGCGGCGACATGCTTCCAGATCCGTCGCCACATCCGCCAATTCCCATTGCAATCCTTGGTTGGCCAACACCGGGCGACCGAAAGCCATGCGCTTCACCCCGTATTCAAGAGCACGTTCCAGACTGTCGGCAAGCATTCCGCAACAAATCGCGGCAACGAACATCCGCGCCATGTTGATCCCGCTCATGGCGGCCTTGAAACCGTCACCCGGCGGTATCAGCAGGTTATTGCTCGGAACACGGCAGGCGTCAAAGGTCAGATTGCACAATCCTGCGGCATGACCGCCCAGCATGTCGTAGGGTGCGCCCCGCGTCAGTCCGGGAAAATCATCTTCGATCAGAACGTTGGCAATCCCCCGCCAACCGGCTTGCGGATCGGTCTGAACATAAACACTCATGACACCTGCGTTCACACCATTGGTCACCCAAGCCTTTTCACCGTTGATGACCCAGCCGTCGGCATTCTGTTCGGCCCGGCAGGTAATTGCGGTCGCGTCGCTGCCGACGCCCGGTTCGGTCAAACAGAACGCGCCGATCCGCCGCCCGTCGATCATATCGGGAAGCAGGCGGTGGCGTTGCTCGTCCGTGCCCCGCCGTGCCACGGCGTTGGCCGCATTGGCATGAACCTTCAACGCAAAGGCAAACCCGAAATCGGCACCGGCCAGAACCTCGGCAATGCGGGCGGCACAGCGCATGCTGATTGCACGGCCGCCGACCTCCTTCGGCAAAATCGACGCGGTCAACCCGGCAGCGGCCGCACGCTCGAACATCGGGCTGGGGAGGGAACGCGCGCGCTCCCATTCTGCGGCCGCGGGCCTGACCTCCCCCGCCGCGAACGCAACGGTATCGGCCAGCAGTTCGGCTTCGCTCTGTGTCAGATCGTTATCCACGTTTCCTCCCATAAAATTCTGTATCGACCGATTCGGCGGCACGGTTCCCCATACAATACCTGCCGGGGCGCCCGAATGGGATGGCGAATCACTGCCATGGTTAGGTCGTGAAACAGCACCGGCGCCAAGTGCCCAGGCTCAAGGGCCGTAATTCCTTCGCTTGAAACCGGTATTTCCCACGCAACACATCAACCCGCCAAATTCAGGAACCATTTCAGCGCGTTACCATCAATGCGACGAAAGTGGAAATAACCGCTGTCGGCGGAAGGTCAGGCCTTTAATATGTTCCAATCGCAAGACATTTGTGTAAGTTTAGGCGCGCAAAACGTCGTAGGATTTCAGGGGATTTCGGGGAAAAGACGTTGCACACCCTTCTAAGAACGATGTTCGCGTTCATGGTTTTTTGTGGCGCGGCGGCGTGGAGCGCTGACGTGCGCGCCCAGTCTTTGCCTGATCTCCTGTTGGATCTGATCGAGACTCACGACCGTATCAGCGCCGCAAAAAATTCCCTGGAAGCCGCCACCAGCCGAATCCGAGAAACCCAGGGCGCGTGGTTTCCGGAATTGGAAGTCAATTTCAACAACGGTTATCAGAAGCGTGCCAACCCGGGCACACAAGACACCACCAAGCCGTTCAGCGAAACGACCTTCAGCGTGACGCAACTGCTATGGGACTTCGGCAAGTCCAATACGGACATCGACATATCGCAAAAAAACAAGCAATCGGCATCGATCAACCTGCACCGCGTCCGCCAGGACCTGATTCTTGAAGGCATCACCGCCTATATCCAGGTCTACAGCGCATACAAACGCCTGCAGTTATCGCGGCAATCCGAAGACAACATCAAACGGCAGACGGAACTTGAAGATGCCCGGGTCGCAGGCGGGGCCGGGTTTTCAACCGACGTTCTGCAGGCCAAGACAGAACTGGCCGAAGCCCAATCACGCCGTGTCGTCGCCGAAGGCACACTGCGCAATGCGATGTCGCGCTACAACGCCTTGTTCAAAGACCTGCCCAAAGGGATAGACACCTTCAAACTTCCCCCCGTGCCCCAGGTTCTGATGCCCCGAACGTTGGAAGAATCCATTGAAATCGGCCTGAAGGAAAATTTCCAACTGCGCAGCGACCGGCTGGCGTCGCACATCGCCAAGGATACGATGACGCGCACCCGCGAGGATCTGTTCTTCCCCGAAATCAATGCGGTCGTCGAATCGAACCACGAACACAACTTGGACGGCACCATCGGGCAGCGCAACACCCAGGCGGCAAAGGTCGAACTCAACTTTCCCTTCAATCTGGGCTTCACCGCGGTGGATTCGGTCGATGCCACGCGCAGCGACTACAAAGCCGCGATCGACCGCGCCGCCGACACCCAACGCTCGATCGAAGAAAGCGTCCGCTTGGCCTGGGCCGATTTGGAAACCGCCCGTCAAAACCATGAAGTCCGCACCGCGCAGATCGAAATTGCCGAGAAGTTCTTGGAACTTGCACGTGAAGAGCGTGAAGCCGGCCGGCGGTCGTTGCTGGATGTGCTGTCCGGGGAAACCCGCCTGATCAACGCGCAGAGCGACGCCGTGCTGACGGAAGTGTCGATTGTTCAGGCGACATTCCGCCTCTTGAACGCCATGGGGCGTCTTGAGGTTTCCGCCGTCGAAGAAAACTAGATTTTTCTCATTAAACTATTGGCGGAACATGACTTCCTGTTTTGAACGGGAATGGTCATCGGTCACATCTTTTTATCGATTTTATGATAATTTTAGACATATTATAACTATATCGTTGTGAGCGGATCGTTCACATTGTTGTAAGGTTAAACGCCTACAGTTTCCTTAGGTCGAAAGCGGGACATCAAGATCCCGAATACGACAGGTCAATCAGACTGTGCTCAATTGAGGGAAACAGGGGGATTTAAGTCGAAACAGCGGCCAAATGGTCCTGGTTCGGGCGCAGGAGAGCGAGCACATAGGGTTGGCCAAGAACTGGCAATTTCCCAGCAACGGCAAGGAAGCGGAACCGGTCGATTGGAGCGGTCCGGGGTCTTACGTTCTGGATGCAGCGGGAACCGATGCGGTTCACGTACCGGACGGCGGTTGGATTCTATCCGCCGAATTCGTCCGCCAAGGACCGGACCTTCTGCTTGTCGGCAAGGACGGATCCAAAGTCCTTATCAAAAGCTTCTTCAAGTTCGCTGACCCGCCGGATCTGATCACCCCGGACGGGGCCGTCATCAACGGCCCGCTGGCCGTCAAGCTGGCCGGCCCGGCCGCCCCCGGTGTCGAAGCCCAGGCGGGTCCCGCCGCCGCGACCGAACCGATCGGCAAGATCGTCACCGTCGCCGGCAAGGTCGATGCGACCCGGGCCGACGGCACCAAGGTCGAACTCAAGGTCGGTGACCCGGTTTATCAGGGCGATGTGATCGAAACAGGGCCGCTCGGCGCCGTCGGTATGGAATTCGCCGACGAATCCACGTTCTCCCTGGCCGACAGCGGCCGCATGGTCCTGGATGAAATGGTCTACGATCCGTCGGCGCAAAGCGGCACCTTCGGTGCGTCCATCGTCCAGGGCGCGTTCTCCTTTATCTCGGGCCAGATCGCCAAGACCGGCCCCGACAACATGCTGATCAACACACCGACCGCGACCATCGGGATTCGCGGCACGGCGCTGGCCGGACGCGCCGCGCCAGAAGGCGAGCAAAGCAATTTCACCATCCTGCCCGAAGGCAACTTCGTCGGCGAGGTCGTGATCTCCAACAACGCGGGCACGGTGGTCCTGAATCAGGCCGGCTCGTCCGTTTCCATCGCTTCCATCAATCTTGCACCGCCGCCGCCCATCGTGATCACGGCGCAGCAGATTCAACAGCAATACGGCAACGTTCTGCGTCATCTGCCCCCCTCGCCGTCCGGCGGCGAGGAAAATCTCGTGCCGGGCCAACAAGGTTCGAACCAAAGCGGCCCCGAACAGGACCCCTTCGAAGCCCTGGCCGACAAGATGGGGCAGCTGGACGAGGCCATTGCAACAGGCATTCTGCAACAACAGGCACAAGCCATCGCGCTCGGCAATTTCGCAAAGATCGCCGACCTGTTCGCCAACCCGCTGCCTGGCGGGGTTGTGAAGCTACCGCCGGAAACGATCCAGCAAATCTTCCAATCAGAAGGCATTATTTTCAATTCCGCGACCTTCGATTCGATCAATGACGCCCTGACGCTCCTGAATGCCGCCGCGACCACGGCTGCCAATGCGGAAACGGCGGCCTCGACGGCGGTCAGTTCCCTTTCCGGTTTCCTTTCGGTCGAAGGCCCGAACGCCGGGTTTTCGGAAACAGATACAGACAGCCTGATCGAAGTCGTCGTCGCGCCGCTTGAGGCCCTGAACGCCGCCCGCGCCCTGTCCGAAGCCCTGGTCACGATGATCCAGTCGGCGCAGGCCATGCTGTCCCTGTCGGCATCGGGCGGCAGCATCGATGCGGAAACGCTTGCCCTATTGCGCGAAGCCGTCGGCCTGGACGGTGCTTCGGGCGATAACCTCGTCACGTCCGCCAACGAAATTTCCGCCGTCGTCGATGCGGCCATCGCCACGGCCACCCTGGCCAAGAACGCCGCCATCGCCGATGCCGCCAACGGCATCGCCAGCGCGCGGACCAAGGCGGCCGAAACCTTCAATAACAACATCAACACACAGCTTGCCGCCGCCGGGGCACAGACAGCAGACATCAACAACCTGCAAGATGTCGTCAACATCGTCACGACCAAGGTCACGGCGATCCGCGACATCGTCGCCACCAAACCGAACCTGCCTTCTGAACTGCTGGCGGTCCTGAACCTTGCGGTCAGTGCAGCTGACGCCGCCGATCAGGCAGCCGCGGCCGCGCAGGGAACGCTGAATACGACCGACCCCGCCGCGATGATCGCGGCCAAGACCACGGCCATCACCCATTCGCAAACCGTCAACAGCCTGAAGGCACAGGCCATTGCGCAGTTGGACAGCTTTGTCGCAACCCGCAACATCGACCCGGCCGTCATCAGTAAGTTCCAGCAGGCTGTTCAGGATTCCAATACGGCCGAAAATGCGGCCGACGCAGCGACGGCCGCAATCGAAGGTGCCTCAGAGGCCCGGGCCGCCGCGCAGGCATTTAAAACCGGCACAGCGCAAGCCGACCTGACCGCGAAACAAGCCGCGACCGCCGCCGCGCAAACAACAGCCAACACGGAAAAAGCCGAAGCGACGGCCGCCGCCGATGCGGTCGCAGCCGCGCGTGCCGACCTTGCCGGCAAACTGATCAACGAAGCCATCGATCAGGCGACATTCGAAGCCTATGAAGACGCTGCGAAAAGCGCTGAAGCCATTCAGAAAGGTGCCAGCGACGGATCGAAGGGCGATGTGGTCGCGGATAACGACGGCGCGCTGACTTATGTCGTCGATCAATCCAATACGGACATCACGGGCCTCACCCCCGGTGAAAGCACGACCGACTTCTTCAAGATCGCGGTCGAAAACAGCACCGGCGGGTTTGATCTTTCGATCGTCACCGTCACGATCACGAACGTCGACGGCACGATCACCGTGTCCGACGACGTCACCATCACGTCCGGTTCAGGCGACACGCTGACCACGACCACGGGCACCCTGTCCGGTCTCGAGGTCGAAGGCGCGCAGCAAAACATCGGCGAAGCCCTTGCCGATCTGGCCACGGCGAATACGGCCCTGACGGCGGCGCAAGACGCCGTCGCCAACAACACGGACCCGACGCAAGCGGCCTCATTGTCGGCCGACCTGGCGATCGCGCTGCAAAATCAAGCCAACGCACAAGACGCCGTGGACTTCCAGGAATCGGTCCGTGATCTGTTTCTGGATGCGTCTCAAAAAGCCCAGGCCCGCGCCCGGGGCATCGGCGACGGCGACAAGGGCGAGGTTTCCTTCGACGGCGATGGCAACGTCGAATACACACCGGACGCCGATGCCTATTCCGGCGAAGACGACGGATCGATAACGGACGTCATCTGGGTCGCGCAATCCGCCGGAACGAACCTGTTCAATCTGTTCCAGGTCACCGTGACGGTGGTGAAGAACGGCACGGACCTGACGGTTCAGGACGCCATCACCGTTTCACCGGCGCTGACCGATGCGGGCGGCACGCCGATCACCAGCCTTGCCGCCCTGGATACCGTGATCGAAGGCACCGCACAGATCGCCGATGCCTCCGGGGCGATTGCCGACGCCGCGCGCGCCAACGTCGCGCAGTTGGTCACTGATGCGCAAGATGCATTAACGGACTCCCTCGCCGCGATCGAAGCCCTGTCCCAGGCCCAATCGGCGGAAGCCGAGGCCGAAGGCTATCTTTCCGTCGCCCAGGCAGCGGCGGAAGCCCAGGCCGAAGCGGCATTGAACATCGCCGTCGGCAATATCGATACCCTGGCCACTAAGCTTTCGGCGCTGTCCGATGCGATCAACGCCTTCGCCGATGACGCCCAGGCCAATGCCATTGTCGGCACCGCCGATAAGGTCGCGGCCAATGCCGCCGCCACATCGGCGCTGCAGGCCTTGCTTGACGCCGCCGTCGACATCGCGGGCTTCGACGTCACCGCATTCCTTGCCTCCGACACAGCCGGCGGTAATGCAGACCTTGCCGCCCGCACAGGTATTCTTGACTTCCCTGCCGCTGAAACCAGCAACCCGGCGCTGCGCACGCAGGTCGCCGCCGCCGAGGCCGAAGTCCGCGACGCCCTTACCCAGTCCTTGCAGGATTACATCGACGAGACCCTGGTCGCTTTGGTCGGTGACGGCAATGCATCGAACAACAGCGACGCGGGGGCCGTAGTCGGCGCCGCCGAATTGTCCTATGCCAGCCAGGATGCCGAAGCCGTCGCCGCGCGAAATGCGCTGGTCGCCTCGGCCCAATCCCAGGCTGCGCGCGCCGAACAACTTCTTGATCTTGCCAAGGCGAAATCCGTCGTCGCCTCCGCCTTGGCCGATTACGCCGATTTCATCAATCCCGAGCCGGAAAACCCGGCCGATGCCTTGGCCGCGGCACAGCTTTCCATCAAACAGGAAACCGTCGCCGACGAAGGCTTGATCACGGCCGGGCCGGGGGCGACCGCCGATACCATCGTGGTCTCCGGCAACGTGCCGAACCAGGCCTTTACCGTGACCTTCACGGCGAACAACGGTGGCGCCACCGCCGATAACGACGGTTCGGTCGCCCTGACCACGGCGACCACGGCGACCGGCGTGCAGGTATCGACCCTGACCATTTTGGGCACGCCGGAAATCGGTGATTCCTACACGATCACCGTATCGGCCGATTTGGACCCCGATCCAGGCACCACGGTCACGGTCACCGGCACCGTTACGGTCACCGTCGATGCGGATACGGACGCCGTCGCCGCCCTGCGTGACGCCCTGACACAGGCCCTCAATGTCGAAGAAACGCTGGGCGGCTCCGAAGGACAAGGCGAAGCCGCCGCCCTGGCCGCCGCCGCCGCCGCCGAAGCGGCCGCCACGAAGGCAGCCGCGGACCTTGCGTCCTATAACCTGGCCCTTGGATATGCCAATGACGCCGTGGCCGATGCCGCGACCGCCGATTTCCAGAAGACACTCGCGGCAGAACTGGCCCTGACCGCCCAACAGGCCGAAACCGACGCCGCCGCCGCCGAAGCCGCCGATAACGCGGCCGCCGCAACCGCGGCCTATAACACGGCACAAACAGCCGCGACCGCAGCCGCCATCGCCCAGGCCGCCGCAGCTGCTGCCGCCGCCTCGGCTGAACAGAACGCCAACCTTGCCATTCAGGCCGCCGCCGGTGCCGGCAACGTGGTGGTGGGCGGCCAGACGACATCCGCATCCGCCCAGGCGAACCGGGCATCACAGGCGGCATCGAACGCCGCCGCCGCCGCGGGCGCCGCCCTTCAATCACTGGACAACGCCGACGCTTCAGCCGCCAACGCCAAAGGCTCCGCCGACCTGCAGACGGCAGAAGACCAAGCGGCCCAGCAAGCTCAGGACGCCGCTGATAATGCCTTGGCGGCAGCCGAGGAAGCCGCCGCCGCCGCCCAGGCAGAAGCGGCAGAGGCCGCAGCGCGCCGCGCCGCCGAACGCGCCCAGGCCGCCGAAGAAGCCGGCAGACTCGCCGATGAGGCCGAGGCCTTTGCCGACGATGATGACCCGGCAACCCTTGATGCCGCCCAGGCCGCCGCATCAGCGCAGGCGCTTGCCGCCTCCAACGTGCCAGGTGCCGCCGATCTGGCCGCCGACGCCGCCGAAGCCGCACGCAACGCCGCCAATCAGGCACAGACCGCAGCGGATGCCGCACAGACCGCCGCCCTGGGTAATGGACCGGACGCCGCAGCTGCCGCCAACCGCGCGCAGGCTGCGGCAACCGCTGCCGCGATTTCTGCCGGTGAGGCGGAAGCCGCCGCCGAAGTCGCCGCCAACGCCGATGCGGCCGTCGCAGCCTGGACCTCGGGCGAGGCATCATCGGACCGGGCAACCACCGCAATTTCCGCCCGTGACGCGGCGGCAGCGGCGGCACGTGCCGCCAGCGCGGCCGAAACGGCGGTCGCCACGGCGGATCAAGCCGTCGCCGACGCCGTTGCCCCGAACGTTGCCCTGGCCGCAGCCGAGGCAACGGTGGCCTCGCGTCAAGCATCCCTTGCCGAGGTCGTGGAAGAACGTGACGACGCCATTGAAGCGGACGGAAATGCCGACGTCACGACCGCCATCGAACAGGTTTGGATCAACGCCGTTGAACAGGCCGAACAGGCCCTGTCGGACGCCCAGGATGCCCTGGCACAGGCACAGGCCGCCGCCGATGCGGCGAACGAAGCCGTAACCATCGCCCAGGCCAATGCCAATACGGCGTCACAGGCCGCAGCGGAAGCATCGGCCCAGGCCGCCGACGCCGCGTCGGCAGCAAGCTTTGCCGCCGCATTCGAAATCAATGCCCAGGGTGCCGCGCAAACCCGCGTCGACAACTTCCTGGACGACATGGTGAGTGAAGTCGGCGAAGCCCTGACAACGGCCAAGCAGCAAGCTGCGATTGCCGGCCAGCAAGCCACGCTGGCAACGGCCGCCGCCGCTGAAAGCACGCTCGATGCCGACGCCGCAACGGATGCGGCCGAAGCCGCCGCCGCTGCCGCACAGGCCGCCCTCGACGCCCTGCTGCAGGCCGCCGCCGATTTGGATCTGCCGCTCGCGTCGCAAACGGCCCAGGCGGTCATCAATGCCATCAACACCGCCGCCGACGCAGCCGAAGCACTGGACGATCTGGATTCATCCATCGTCACCACGGACAATCTGCGGACGGCGCAGGATGCGGCGGATGCCACGCAGGAAGCCGCCGCCGCCGCGATTAAGGCCGCCGCCGCCTCGGCATTGCAGGCGATCAACGCCGCCAACGCAGCCCTTCAGGTGGCACAGTCGCAGGCCGCCGTTGCTTCCGCCGGCGAAGCCGAACGCGATGCCGCCCGTGCCGACGCGGCCGAAGCCACCCTGGCCCAGGCCAAGGCAGATGCCCAGGCGTCCGCCAATCAGGCCGCTGCAGATGCCGCTGAAGCCGCGTCTGCCCAGGCTGCAGCTCAAACGCGCGTTTCCGATATTCAAGCCGTCAGCACCGCGGCCACAGCCGCCCGTGCCGCCGCGACCACGGCATCGCAGGCAGCTACGGATGCCTTGGCCAGCTTAAACCAGGCGCAGACAGCCCTCACCACTGCGCAGTCGGAAGCCACGGACGCCGCCGCCGCCTTTACCGCCTCGGCTGACGCGCAATCGATCGACCCGGCGGCTTATCAGTCGGTCAAACAGGCCAACGACCGTGCCCAGGCCGCTCTTCAGGATGCGCTGGATGCCGTAGCCGACGCGCAGGCCGCCTATAATTCCGCCAGCGACGCCGCAACCACCGCCAATACTGCCGCGACAACCGCGGAAACCGCCGCCGCAGGCGTGAATTTGGCCGCCGCCCAGGCAGCACTTGCAACAGCCACGTCCGCCGCCACGGCGGCCCAGACCGCCGCCAACACGGCTGCCGCCGAAGCCACCGAAGCGGCGGGCCGGACAGCAGCCGACGCGTCGCTGGCCGCAATACAGGCCGCCGCCACATTGGCTCTGGCCGATGCCGCGGCGGCTGAAACGGCGGCCGAAACGGCAGAAACACAGGCCGATACGGCAACAGCAGCCCTGGCCAACATACCCCGCGCCGCATCGGCCCGAACCACGGCGCAAGCCGCCGCCGACGAAGCACAAGCCGCCGCCGCCACCGCCGAAGGTGTGGCACAGACGGATACGGTGACACTCGAAGGCACGGTCGAAAACGGCGATACCTATCGTGTCACCATCGACGGCGATGTGGTCTCGGTCACGGTCAGCGGCGAACAAACCCTGGCCGCGATACGCGACGCCCTGGTCCAGGCCATCAATCTGGAAGCCAACGGAGCGACCGATTCCGTGGTCGCCAGCGCGGGCACCGGCGAAGGCACGATCACCCTGACGGCCGCCATGCCCGGGATCGGGTTTACGGCAACTGCCAATGCGACCAACGGCGGCGCCAACGATGACCAATCCGCGTCTTCGGCGACGACCGTCGGCAACCTGGGCGGCGCCACGCAGGTGGCACAGCTTGACACCGTGACCCTGCAGGGCACGGTGCAGGCCAATGACGTTTATACGGTCGTCATCAACGGCACGACGATCGCCGTGACCGTCAGCGACCAGGGTACGTTGGAGGAAGTCCGCGACGCCCTGGTGACCGCGATCAACGGCAGCACCGTCGCGGGCGACGTGACCGCCGCCGCCGGCGACGACCCGGAAGACCTGACGATCACGTCCGACGTGGCGGGGGTTGCCTTCACGGCCACGGCCAGCGCCACGGACGGCGGCGGCAATACCGACAACGCCGCCCAATCCGTGACGACCACGGCCAACCTGCGCGGTGCGGACGATCTTGCCGCCCAGGCGGCGAGCGAAGCACAGGCCGCGGCCAATACCGCCACAACAGAAGCGGCCAATGCGGAAAGCGCGGCCCAGACGGCTGCGGCTTCCATCGCCGCCAAGGACGCCAACGACGATGCGGTCACAGCCGCCGATGATGCGGCGGGCCAAGCCCTTCTTGCGAAACAAGCAGCGGCGAATGCGGCCCTTTATGCCCGCACGGCAAAATCCGTCGGCGACGCGGTCAGCGAGGCCCTAAGCTCCGGCAGCCCGGACAACAACGACCTTCTCGACGCCATCGAAGCACAGTTGGAAACGACCCAGGTCACGCGCATCACCCTTAACGGTGCGATTGAAGACGGTGACATTTATTCGGTCACCATCAACGGCACGACCGTGGCCCTGACCGTCAACGGACAAAATTCGCCGACGGAACTGCGCGACGCCCTGATCGACCTGATCAACGATGTCGACAACGCAGACAACCCCTTGAACCAGACGACGGTCGACGACGTCGTGATCGCCACGGCGGGCACGTCATCGAACACCCTTCGTCTGACCGCCAAGGCCGGCGGCACGGACGTTACGATTTCCACATCGGCGACCAACGTCAGCGGCGGCACAAACGACCAGAGCGTCACATCCCTGAAATTGATCGATGCCGATCAGGTCACGCAGCAGGACACGGTCACAGTCACCGAGGGCCTGACGGTCGCCGACGGTGACAGCTTCACCGTCAATATCGGCGGGGTTGCCGTTGAGGTTTCGACCACCAACAGCCTGATCAACGTCGACGATGATGCAAACGCCGTCCGCGATGCCTTGGTCACGGCCATCCAAGCCGCCATTGACGGCGGCTCAATCACCGGGCTGACGGTCGCCGCCGGCACCGATGGACAAGTGGTTCTGACTTCGACGGCCGCCGGCAGCGCCGGAGCGTTTCTGACCGCAGTTCCCGCAGGCAGCGCCGCCGCTCTGACCGTGGATGCTGTTTCGAACGGCTCCGTCGCCGACCGTGCCGCCGATGCCGCCGAAATCCAGGGTAATGCGGCACAAACGGCACTCGACAATGCCAATGATGCCGGAACCAACGCGGGCGATGCGCTCAGCGCCGCCCAGGATGCCGTTGCCCTGCCCGGTGCCGGCAGCGTCGCACAGGCATTTCTGACGGATACCCAATCCCAGGTTACGGACACCAATGCCGCCATCGCATCGGCCGTCCGCGATGCCGCCGCCGCCGCACAATCCGCCGCCAATGCCCAGGCCCAGGCCGATCTGGCCGGTGCCGACGTGGGCGCCATCGCGACCGCCATCGCGGCCGCCAACAACGCCACCATTCTGGCCGCGGACGAAGATGCCGACACCGCCGCCGAAGCCGCCGAAGCCGCCTTCACACAGGCAACCGCCAGCGCGACGGCGACCTTGGGGCAAGCTCAAAGCGCGATTTCCGACGGCGCGGACATGCTTGAATTGGCGTCGTCCTTTGACCGAATTACCCTGACCGGAACGGCCAGCATCGATGATACGTTCACCCTGATCATCGATCCCACCCCCGACAACCTGGCGGACGCCGCTGCGACCATTACCATTACGGTCGGCGCCGATACGGACGGCAGCACGGATCTGGACGACATCCGCGACGCCCTCGTTAATGCCGTCAACACGGCAGCGGCGACCGACGGCAACCCCTTGTTTGGTCAGGTCGGTGCATCGGCCAGTGCCGGCGACGGCGCCCTGGTTGTGGCGGCTTCAACCTCGGGCACGCCCATCGGCGTCACGGCAAATGTTTCCGACACCGTGAATACAGGCGCGGAAAGCGCGTCGACGGCTATCCGTTCCGCGCTATCTCAAGCACAAACGGCGCAAACGACCATCGACGGTCTATTGTCCGGCGATCTGGGCGATAATGCCGGCACATTGACTTCCGATGCGCTCGACGATGTGGTGACGGCCTTGAATGCCGCCATTGCCGTGACCCGCCAGCAGGTCAGCATCACCCTGGGCGGCACACTTGAAGCAGGCGACGACCTGTCGGTCACCATCGGCACCGGAACCCCGATTGTCATCGAGGTCGGAACCGACACGGACGGCAGCACGGCGCTTGACGATATTCGCGACGCCTTGGTTTCCGCGATCAACGCGGCCGGCGGCAACATGACCGCCGCTGCTGCATTCCTTGATGGTGAACTGCTGCTGATCGCAGACGATCCCGCCGCCGCCCGGATAACCGTTACCGGATCGGCAAGCAACGCGGATTCCGATGCTGCGGCGCCGACGATTTCGGTCTCCAACACCGGGACGGAGGCCGCCCTTCGGGCCCTGGCCAACGGCCTGACCCAGGCTTCCGCCGTTGCCGATGTCATTCAATCCGCCGTCACCGCGGTCGGCACCGCCGCCGAAACGGCACGGACGGCCGCCGATGGGCTGGCCCCCACGTTCTCGTCCGACACGCTGACGACGGCAAGCGCCGAAACCATCGTTTCCGCCGCCAACACGCTGGCCAGCCTGACCCTGGACCCGGCCGTTCCGGCGGACGTCGTCACCGCCGCCCAGATATTGGCGGACATCGCGGAAGCCCAGGTCGCCCCCGCCGAAGACGGCGCCGCCACGACAAATGCCCAGGCAACGATCGCCCTGCAGGCCGCGTTCCAGGCGGCCGCGGGCCTCAGCCAGTTCGAACAGGCAATCATCAAGGCCCGCAACGAAGCCGATCTGCGCATCAAGCAGGAAGCGCGCGATTCCGCCCCGGTCGCCGGCGACGAAACGATCGGTGACGGCGAGACCGACAATGGCGCCCCAGTCGGCGCAAGCGCCGATGGCGACGACGTCGTGCTGGAAGATCAGGCCGTGACCTTCGACGTGTTGAGCAACGACCTGCGCGCAGACGGCGGCGCCCTGAGCAACGCAACCATCGCTTCGGTCGGCCAACCCACCCACGGCAAGATCACCATCGTACCCGAGGTCGAGGAATTCAACTTTGATCCGACCTTCAACAACGGCGATCAGATCACCCTGACCATTAATGGGCTCAGCATCACCTATACGCTGCATGGTGAATTGAACGCCGAACAGAACGCCGCGCTGTTCGCGAACCAGATCAACGGAAACGCCGCGTTATCGGCCGTGGTTTCAGCCGTTTCCGGCAGCCGCGGCGGCGCCCTGGAATTGACCTCGGCTGTGCCCGGCACGCCGATTGCCGTTTCCGCGACGACCCCGACCAACACCAGCGGATTCACGACGTCAACGACAACTGTGGTGCCCAACGGGCGCATGACCTACTCCCCGGATGCCAATTACAACGGCATCGACAGCTTTACCTATACGGTGTCGAACGGTGCCACGCCGCCGGCCTTCGATACGGCGACGGTGACCATCGACGTCACGGCGGTGAACGACAATCCGGATGCCAAGAACGACTTCATCACCACCGCCAACGACACCACGGCGGTCAGCAAGTCGGCGGCGGCGGGTCTGCTGGCCAACGATACGGACATCGACACGGGCGACAGCCTGAACATCATCAAGGTCAACGGCGGCACCGTCGGCACGCCGATTGCCGTGACCCTGACCTTGCCGGACAATTCGACGGCCCAGGCCCAGGTCACGGTCAATGCGGACGGCAGCTTCACCGTCGACCCGAACGGCCAGTTCAATCAGCTCGCGGTGGGTCAATCGGCGACCGGCACCCTGACCTACACTGTTTCCGACGGCAACGACGGCACGGATGACCAGACGATCAGCCATGTGGCGACAACCGGAAACATCACGGCGGTCAGCCAGGTGGATACAGTCACCCTGACGGGCTCGTATTCTGCATCCGATACGCTGAGCGTCACGGTCGAAGGCCATACGGTCACCTTCGTGGTTCCCTCGGGTGCCACACCGGCCAGCGTGCGCAGCGCCTTCATCAATGCGATCAACGCCAATTCGAACGTCAATTCGATCGTCACGGCATCAAACGGCGGCACGGCGGATACGATCCTGCTGACCGGAAAAACCGCTGGTTCCGCGTTTACCGCCACCGGCGGCGGCACGGGCGTCAGTTCGGCCACCACCACGACCAGCCCGGTCTCGGCACAGGCCCAGGTCTCGACCTATACGGTCGGCGGCACGGTGGAAGCCGGCGACGTGTTCGAGATCACGGTCAACGGCACCCGGATTTCTCATACGGTCACTACGGAAACGACGGCGAACCAAGTTCGCGATGCCCTGGTCACCAAATTGAATGACAACAACGTTATCGTCGGGAAGGTCACGGCCTCTGCCGGCGGCGGCGGCGAGATCGTGGTCACGGCGAAAATCGCAGGCCAGGCCTTCACGACCTCGGCACAGGCGATCAACGCCGGCACGGACGTTGCGACCCTGACCGTCACCGTCACCGGATCAAACGCCGCCCCCGTCGCAAATGCCGACACGGCCAGCGGCAACGAAGACACGACGATTTCCGGCACGCTGACCGCAACGGATCCGGATCTCGGCGACACCAAGGAATTCTCGCTCGCACCCGGCGGTCAGGCGACACGGGGTACGGTGACGATCAATTCCAACGGCGATTTCGATTATGTGCCGGATGAGAATGTCTCCGGCACGGATACATTCACGTTCCGCGTCACCGACAGCACCGGCCAATCCAGCACGGCGACGGTAACCGTTACCATCACCGCCGTGAACGACGACCCTGTCGTGACCCTGTCGTCCGGCACACAGATATTCGATGAAACCGGCCCGGCCGTTCTTTTGGACGACGCGATGTCGATCACGGATGTTGATTCGGCGAACTTCGACTCCGGCCAATTCCTTGTCACCATTGCTAACGGGACACCTGATGATCGTCTTTCGATCCAGGCCGGCGGCGGCATCACGACCTCGGGCTCCAGCGTTCTTTTCAACGGCACCGAAATCGGCACCTTCACAGGCGGCACCGACGGCTCAACCCCATTGAGCGTTACGCTCGACGCGGATGCCACGCCAGCAGCGGTAACGGCGCTGGGCCGGGCGGTCGCCTATGACAATGTGGGCGCTGTGCCGGTAACGATCCCGCGCAGCATCACCGTCGATGTTACCGACGGTGACGGCGGCTCGGTAGGTGAGACGATCACCCTGACCGTGCTGCTTGAAGGTGGCTTGGCCCGCGCCGATTTCGTGAACACCAATTCCAACAACGATTGGTTCGACGTAGGGAATTGGAGCACCGGCACCCTGCCGGACGGCCTGACCATTGCGTTCATCAACGCGGATGCGGATTTCGATACGTCAAGCGGCTTCAACGGCGGCGGCACCACCCATTCCGTAGCCGTATTACAAGTTGCGACGTCCTCAACCTTAACGGCGGTTCAGGGAACCCTTGATATCGCCGGGCCGTCAGAAGTCGCGGCCGGCGGCTTCCTCAATATCGGATTCGCCACGGTCGAAGGTGACGGCGCGCTCGCGCTCAGCGGCGCCATGAACATGGCCGGTGGCATATTCGCCATGGCGGACCTTAGTGCCGATGCCTCGGCGGCGTTGTATTTCTCCGGCATTGGCAATGCCGTCGATACCAACTTGGTCTTGGATCCCGCCACGATTTTCCAGGTCGGCGGCGGCATCGATTTGGGTCAGGCGGACGTGACCTTCGCCAACGGCTTCACGAACCCGGGTACGATCGTCATTACCAATATCGCCACCGGCGCCGCCGACAGCACGCTCACGGTAACGGCAGGTGCGTTGATCAACAGCGGTACGCTTGAATTCCGGGATGATAACGGCGGCCTGGGCCTGCGCGTTTTCAACGGCGAGATCGACAATTCAAACGGCGATATTCTGGTCGATACGGACGCCGTCATCATCAATCCGGGTACCGTCGATACTTCGACCGGCACCATCACGGTCAACGGGACCAACACGCTGACCATCAACGGTGGCGAAACCGTTGTCGGATCCGACAGCCTTTTGACCGGCACCGGCCTGATCGACCTAAGCGGCACCGGCATCCTGACGCTCGCATCGAATTTCACGTTTGCGGCCAATGGCGCGGATATCAGCCTTAGCGGGGCAATCACCATCGACGGCGTTACCGGCGGCAGCGCACCGGTACTTACGATTGAAGATACGAAAATCCTTTCACTGGACGGTGATACGGTCAACGCGACGATCGACCTCGTTATCGACGGCATTCTCGACATTCAGGGAACAGGCACGGCCATCGCGGCCCCCATGACCTTGAATTCACCCAACGGCTCGCTCCATGTCGCAGCAGGCGCCACCGCGACGATCACCGGTGCGGTCAACAACCTGGGCGGCAGCATCGTCGTCGAAGCGGGTGGCGTTCTCAACATCGACGGCGCTTTGATTTCCAACGCCGGCGTGATTTCCGGCGAAGGTACGATCAACCTGTTGAACGGTGCGACGATCACGGGTGACGGCGTCATCGACGTGGCCGACACCGCCACGGGCACGCTGACGATCAACGGCGACGTCGGCGACGCGGCGGTTTCGACCGGCGACGACACGACGGTCGTCATCGATATCAACAATTCGGGCGACCATGACATCCTGAATGTCGGCACCATCGACCTGACGGACGCCGCGGATACGCTGCAGCTTAACTTCGGCCCGGACTTCGATCCGACCGTTGACGGCCAGACCTTCAACATCATCAATTATGCAGGCGCCCATGGCGGCGCCGGCGACGTGTTCGACACCATTGTTCACAACCTGGGGCCGGAATATTCGATCACCGTTGACTACGGCGCCGGCAGTGCCGACGACATCACCGTCACCGTCAACCGTAACCCGGAACTGTCCGTCACCACGACGGGCACAGGCATGCAGTTCGACGGCGTCGACGACAGGATCGTTATTCCCGCCGACGGCACGGTCAATACGCTGACATCCATCACTGTCGAAGCGGTCATCACCCTCACCGAATATCCGACAGGTGGCGCCCGCATCGCCCAAAACTTCGGGGCCGGCTACGAAGGATGGAGCTTCACGGTCAGTGACGATGGATCCTTATACGTGGAGGTCGGCGACGGCGGCGGCGACGGCCAACTGTCCAGCTTCACTACGCCGGCGGGTGTTCTCATCCCCGAGGACCCCGCACATGTGGCCTTCAGCTATGACGCGACAAGCGGTGACATCGCCATTTACGTAAACGGCGTCGATGTCGGCGGTACCGTGGGCGGCGTCGATCCTGTGAATAACCTGGGCGCGACCACAGCGGATGTCTTGATCGGGTATCCGTTCCCGTTTGACGGCGTGATGGATGAATTCCGCATCTATGACCATGCGCGTACGGCGACCGAGGTCGCCGCCGACGCGGGCGGCGACCTCGCAACGGGTACAGCACCCTTGGTGCATTTCGACTTTGCGGATGGAACAGCGACCAACCTGGGCTCTCTGGGCAGCGCATCCGACGGCATCCTCGGCGAACCGGCACTTGGCTTCGATGGCGTCAATGACATGATGCAGGCGTCCAGCAGCGCCTTTTCCGTCGGCGCGAACGCCTACACGATCGAAGTTGTGTTCTCGACCATCGCGGGCGCGGGCGACCAGAACATCATTTCACTTGGCGACGGCCCGACCGGAGGCGCCGGGGTCAACGTCAACATCAACAATGGCGTGCTTGGCGGCGGCCTGTCCGGTGTCGGCGGCCTGTCCTACGCAACCCCGCTCAACGATGGACAACCGCACCATCTGGCGTTGACCTTTGATGGCATGGACTTCTACGAACTGTTCATCGACGGAACGTCCGTCAGCACCTTTACCAACCCGGGCTCGACCCTTGAAAACATCGTCGATGGCCTTTTGACCATCGGCCAACTCGGCGACGGTCAGCGGTACTTTGACGGCGAAATATCCGAAGTCCGGTTCTACGACGACGTCCGTAATCCAACAGAAATCGCCGACGACGCCACCGGCGCGGTCGATCTCGGCGACACGGCGCTGCTCGCGTTATATGACGTCGATCCCACGAACATCACCGGCGGCGTGCTGACCAATTTGGCCGATCCGGGCAACGGCGACGCGGTGCTGGGCACGACCACGGGCGCCGAATCCTCCGACCCGTCCTTTATCGCCGACCCGGTTTCGCCGATTGCCGTGCCGCTGGTCGATCAGGCGCTCAGTTTTGACGGAACGGTCGCCATCAACGCAACGGACGACACAGCGTTCTCGTTGCTCAATGCCTTTACCTTTGACAGCGCGGCCGGAACGATCACCGCCGGGACACCGAGTTCGCTCGCGGATTTGGCGGTCGGGGATACGGTATCGTTCACCGGCACAGCGTCGAACAACGCGACCTTCACCATTGTCGCCAACGACGGCACGACCCTAACCGTTGCCGAAGCGGTCGTTGATGAAGGCGCGCCCAGCGCTACCGCGACCAGCGACAGCGAGTCGCCGCTGGCCACCGGCACGGGTGCGTTCACCTACGAGTCCTGGTTCCGCACGGATAGCACCGCCAATCCTCAGACAGTCATCCGCGTGGGCGACCCGGCGGGCGATTACGCGCAAATCCGCGTCACCGGCGACGGCAGGATTCAAGCGCTTGCGCCGGACGCGGGCCCGACAACCTTGGAAAGTGCTCTCGGCCACAACGACGGGCTCTGGCATCACGTCGCCTTCACCTACGACGGCAGCGGTAATCTGGAATTGTTGGTTGATGGCCAAGTGGTTGATACGGGCACGGCCTCGATCAATCCCATCGACGCCGGTTCCGTGACGATCGGCGGGTATCAGACCGCCAACCAGCCCTTCTTCGGCGAACTCTTCGACGTCCGCGCCTACGACGTGGGCCGCACGCAGTTCGACATCCTGGCCGACATGCATGAACTGCCCGACGGTACGGACCCGAACCTGACGGGTGCCTGGCACCTGGACGACGTGTTCAACGGCACGACGGACCAGTTCCGCGACGTGTCCGGCAACGGCGGCACGGGCACCTACTCGGGCGGCACGCCGGTGTTCGAACAGACCAATCTGTTCTCCATGGCCGAAGAAAGCACCCTGCACGGCAAATTGGTCGGCACGGACGTGGACGGCGACACGGACCTGGACTACAGCGTTACGCTCCAGGCCGCCAACGGCACGGTCACCGTCGATGTGACCACCGGCGACTGGACCTACACCCCCGACGCCGATTACTTCGGCACCGACAGTTTCGAGGTCGCGGTCACCGATTCCCTGGGCGGGATCGCGACCAAGGAAATCAATGTCAGCGTCCTGAACGTCAACGACGCGCCGGAAATAACCTTGGGTGCAGGCACCGTCTTTACCGAGGACGGTGCGCCGATCGCGGTCGACCCCACGATACAGATCACCGACGTCGACAGCCCCGACCTGGACGGCGGCACGCTGGTCATCGATATCTCCACCGGCTATGCGGCGGGGGATGTGCTTGCGATCGAAACCGGCCTGATCGATCTCAGCGCCGGCATGACAACGAGCAGCCTGGTCAGCATCGGCCAGGATGTCATCGGCACGATCAATTCCGACGGCACCGGCGGTTTCCTGACCATCGACCTGACCGACAGCGCCACCCCGGCCCTGGTGCAGAACCTGGCCCGCGCGATCACCTTCCAGAACGACACGGAAGAACCCGGCGCCGGGTCACGTACGATTTCCTTCACCTTGACCGATGGTGACGGCGGCACGTCGGATGTGCTGGACCAGACAGTCACCATTTCACCCGTCAACGACGCACCGGAAGTTCAAGGCGCGCTGGTCGTTGGCAATGCCGCCAGCTTCGACGGCGTGGATGACATCCTGCAGACTAACGGCGACCCGCTCAGCGGCCAGGTCACCAACATCACTTATGAGCTTTGGGCCAAACCTGACTTTATCAGCGGTGTCCAATTGCTCGTCGGCCATGATTCGCTTGACGGCAACGAAGGCGTTGCCTTGTCACTGATCGGCGGCGGGTCCGGCGGGTTCCGCGTCAGCCTGCGCGGCAGCGGTGTCGGTGACCCCGTGGCCAACGGTGATTTCGACATCACGGCGGCGGATCTGGCCGCCAACGGCGTGACCTTGCAGAACGATGTTTGGCAACACTTCGCCCTGTCCGTCGAAAGCAACGGTGATTTCACTGTCTATGTGGACGGACAACCAGCCGCCAGCGCCTCGCCCGGCGGCACGCCGGTTACCAACACCGCCGGGCCGATCGACATCGGCGCGCGCTATGCCTCTAACGGTGACTTCGTCAACCACTTCGACGGCGAAATCGATCAGGTCCGCATCTGGAACACGGCGCGCACGGCCGAGGATATCGCCGACAACTATCAGACCAGCACACCCGCCGACCCAGGCAGCAATCTGAAAGCACAGTATTCCTTCAATGATCCCGCCAACCCGGGTGTCGACCTGTCCGGCAACGGCAATGATGCGCAGGCATTCAATGGCTCACCCAGCGATCCCGACGGCACGTACTACACGGCACCGGGCGGTGAGGGAGACAGCGGCACAGGACCTGGGATATCGACGGCCGCCCCAGTCAACCTGGGAACCGGCGATCTGACTTTCGCGACCTGGGTCTACCTGAACGAAACCGCCACCGACCAGATTATTTTCGACACGCGGACAGCGGGTGCTGAAGGCGTCATCCTGCAGACACAACCCGGCGGCGCAGTGCGCTTCTTCGCCGGTGGCGGCGCTTCCAACGTCGATATCACGACAGGCGCGACCCTGCCGGCGGGCCAATGGGTTCATGTTGCCGCGGTTCTGGATCGGGACGGCAACGCCGAAATATTTATCGACGGGGTGTCTCAACAGTCGACGCCAGGTTCCGTAGCGGACGATGCCTACAACAGCACAATCTTCGTCGGCACCCAGGCTGCGGGGGCACCATCGTCGAGCACGGACTCCCTGAACGGTCGCCTGGACGACGTCCGCATCTATGATCAGGCACTTGACGGGACACAGGTCGGCAATCTTGCAGGCGGCATGCCCTCTGGCAACGACCCAGACCCTGTCGTGCTGTATGACTTCGACAACGAAGCCGCCGGAACGGTCACCAACACGGGCACGGGCGGTGCAACCTTGAACGGTGCGCTGTTCGGGACAGGCGCGGCCACAGCCAATAGCACGCCCACCGTCGTCGCCACGACGCCCGCGGATTCGCCAAGCATCTTGGTCGGTGCCGGTGCATCGTTCACGGACAGCTTCGACGACGGCGCGTTGGGCGCCGATTATACCGTGGACACAACGAACGCCGGTGCCGCGGCGACGGAAGGCAGCGGCGTCCTGTCGCTGTCCAGCCGGGCGATTGTTTCCACGGCCGTGGAATACGTCCCAACCGCAGCAGCCCCCATCACGATCGAAACCAGCCTCCGGTTCAACGATACCAACGATTTCCTGGCGATCGCGACACGATCGGACGGCATCGCCGACCCCGGCAACTACAACTTCATCACCAACGGCGTCTACGCCACGTTCGGCAACGCCGGCGGCGTCAACCAGATGGCCATCTACCGCGTGGTCGGCGGAACGGTAACGCCGATCATGGATACGGGTAGCGGCGCGTTCACCTTCAACAACGGCACGATCTACGATGTGGTCTTCACCGACGATGGCCTCAACCTGTCGATCACCGTTACGGAACAAAACAACCCGTCGAACACGCTGACGCTGACAGCCCAGGACTCGACCGAGTTTACGGACAACCACATTTCGTTCTTGAACCGGGAAAATGTTTCCTCCGGCCCCGACATCGAAGAGCTCTCGATCCAACAGACTAGTTCCCTGAGGGTCACGGAAGACACGCCCTTCTCATCCCAGGTCATCGCCAACGACATCGAGGGCGATACGCTCACCTTCACGTTGGACACCGATGCGGCGCACGGCAGCGTGACGCTCAACCCGGACGGCACCTTTACCTACACACCCGATGCCGATTTCTTCGGCGCGGACAGCTTCTCGGTCACAGTCACCGACGACGGCAGCCCGACGCCCGCGCAGACGACACAAACCATCGCGATCAACGTCGAAAACGTCAACGACCTGCCGGTGGTGACGTCCGGTGCGTTCAACACCACCGAAGATACCGTCCTGAACGGCCAGGTGACCGCAACGGACATCGACGGTGATGCGCTGACCTTCAGCCTTGCCGATGGCGGCGAGCCAGAAAACGGTCTCGTCACCGTCAACACCGACGGCACCTATAGCTACGTGCCAGATGGAAATTTCAACGGCGCAGACAGCTTCCAGGTCGATATCTTCGACGGCACGACGACGATCACCGAAACCGTCAACGTTACGGTGGATGCGGTCAACGACGCGCCCACCGTTTCCGCCGTCACCACGGGCCGGGGGGTCAGCTTCGACGGCACCGACGTGATCACCGCCGGGCCCGGCGACTTGGGCGAATTGGCCATTACCGGCGATTTGACCGTCGCCGCCTGGATCCAGCCGGATCAGCTTTCCGCCCTCACTCACATCCTGACCTTCGGCGCCAAGGGTGACCCGGGGGATTCCGAATTCTCCAACATCCTCTACTCCCTTGAAACGAATGCTTCGGGCGAACTGGTCTACGTGCACGAAACCACTGGCGGCGTGAATGTCAGCCACACCTTCACCGGTAGTTCGTTGACCCAGAATGATTGGGCGCATGTCGCCATGGTGCGCGACGCGGGGGCGGAAACCGTTTCGGTATATGTCAACGGCAACAACCTGGGCTCCTTCGATTACAGCGGATTGGGCGGGCCCACGGGCGGTATTGCCAGCATGCTGCACATCGGCGGCTTCGACCTGGCCAATGATTTCGTCGGCCAGATGGATGACATCAAAATCCACAACGTTGCCCTGACGGATCAGGACATCGCCGACATGATGGGTGGCAGCGGCCCCACGACCGGCCTGCAGTTGCATTACGACTTCGCAGCCGCCACCGATACGGGCGTGCCCAACGTGGCGCCCGGGGCACCGGCGGGGACGGACGGTTTCCTGGGCACGATTCCGGGTGCTGTCGTGGTCGGCATTGCGGGCATCATCGCGACCGAAGCAGGCGGCCTGAACGTCAACATCGATATCGATGCCGACTTCCCGGGCCCGAGTGCCGTGACTGCAACCGACAACTCTGCGTCGATCACCGGCGACATCGTGATCCTGCCGGCAGGCACCAGCAACGGTTTCGACCTGACAACCAACGGCGCGTTCTACGAATTCGCGACGGACGGGGCCGGCAACCTCCAGACCTTCGCCAGCGGCGCGACAATCGACGACACGCTGACCTTTGAAACACTGGTTGCGGCGGACCTGCCGACCGGCAGCAACACCATCGCCTTCCGCTTCGATGCCGACGGCGTCGGCCCGGCGGAATATCAGTTCGGCTATATGGCCTATACCAACAGCGGCGGCACCTTCACCTTGGGCGACGTCACCTTCGTGACCGCACCGGGTTACGCCGTGACCGTCGAATCCGATCCATTCGAAGTCGATGTCATCATCGATCATGTGGCCGGTGACGCGCCGACCGTCACCCCGGCCACCGACCAAGCCATGGTGTTCGACGGCGCGACCGAAGCGGTCCGTGTCTCGGATCAGGAAAGCCTCAATCCTCTGAACGAGATTACATTGGAGGCTTGGGTCAAGATCGACAGCGTTCCGACACCGACCGGCAAGGATGCCATCATCACCAAGTGGTCCTATACGGACGATGACCGAGGGTATGAACTCGCCGTCAGCGACGTGGATGGCGATGGCAATTCCAAGTTCCGCTTCGGCCTGTCCGAAGACGGCACATTCGGGATGAGCAACGATGTCGCCATCGAGGGCACCACAACAATCGATACCGGAACCTGGTACCACGTGGTCGGCACCTTCGATGGCACCGACATGCGGATCATCGTCAACGGGGTCGAAGAAAATTCCTCCGCCGCATTCGCCGGGAAGACCATTCATGCATCTTCTGCCGATTTGATGATCGGCGCAGTGGATGACAGTGCCGGTGGCGATGCATTCTTTGATGGGCAAATCTATGACGCGCGCCTGTACGACACCGGCCGGTCAGTCAGTGACATCCAAAACGACATTTACCAGTTACCCGCGGGTGATGAGAACGGATTGGTCTCCGCCTGGCACCTCAATCAATCCGACGGATCGACCATAAACGACATCACTGACGCTCACGACGGCACGTTCAAAAGCAGCGGCTCGCCGACAACGCCGATCTTCGCAGATACCAACCCGTTCACCTTGGCCGAAGACGGCCTTCTGACCGGCTCGATCACCGTAACCGACCCGGATAGCGCGTCCTTCACCTACACCATCACCGCCGATCCCACGGGCGGCGACGTGACCATCGATGCGTCCGGCAATTGGACCTATACGCCCGATGCCGACACATATGGCCTCGACAGCTTCGACGTGACCGTCGATGACGGCAATGGCGGCACCACCACACAAACGGTCAATGTCGACGTCAAGGCCGTCAACGACGCACCGGAAATCCTGGGGGCCCGGGCCAACCTACGGGCACCGCAATTCGACGGGCAGAACGATTTCGTCTTCACGGATCACGACACAGCGTTCAATCCGGGCGCCGGTGCCCTGACGGTCGAAACCTGGTTCTATTACGACGGCGCGACGCCGGCATCGGATCAACGGATCATCGGCAAAGGTTATCTGGGTTCCGCCGATGAAGGCTGGGCCATCAACCTGGGCTCTGACGGCAACCTGAGCATCCTGGTCAACACGGAAGACACCGCCGCGGCCCCGAACAAGGCCTCGCAGGACTTCGACCTGAGCGGTTTGACCGCCGGGTGGCATCACGTCGCCATGGTCATCGATCAATCCGGCGCCGAAGGCATCATCACCGGCTACCTGGATGGTTCGACCAACGGCTGGGTCGCCGATCCGACCGTGGGTGATACCTTCACCAAGGCGCCCATCGACAACACCGATGACGTCTACGTCGCGTCACGAGGCGACGGCACCAACTTCTATGCCGGCCAACTGGACGACATCCGCATCTGGTCCGACGCCCGCACGGCCGAGGAAATCGCCGGCAACTACCAGCGCGCGGACCTGACCGATGTAACGGGCCTGGAAGCGCGCTATACCCTGGACAATCCGGATTTCGATGCCGTCGATGCAACCCCGGGCCTGATCGACGTGTCCGGCAACGGCCACGCAATTTCGGCGGGCGGCCCGCCGTCGGACCGGCTCTCGGATTATGCTGTCCTGGACGGCACTGGGGATTACGCCAGTTTCTCGGACTTCCACCCCGTCGCGGGCACGGGTGACTTCACCATCGAAGCCTGGGTCAGGGCCAATGACCTGACGGGCACTCAGACACTCGTGGCCATCGGCGACACCCGCATGGTGCTGAATGGCGCGGCGCTTGGGTTTGAGTTGACCGGCGGCGGCATCCAATCAGGCAGCGCCAATGTGACCACCGGCGAATGGGTCCATGTTGCCGTTACCTACGATTCCGCCACGGATACGTTGAGCAAGTACATCAACGGCGGCACGCCGGAGGTCACCGGCGCCTTCACAGGCGGTAGCGGCGATATCATCGATCCGTCAGAAATCCTCATCGGTGCCGCGACAGGTGGTGCCGATGCGTTCGGCGGCGGGATTTCCCAGGTCCGCATCTTTGATGCCGTGCGGTCGCAGGCCGAAATCCAGTCCGATCTGGACACGTCATATTACGACGGCGCCTCGCCGAGCAGCCTGGTCAACAACTTCCCGTTGGACGGTCAGCTTTACAATGACGCCCGCATCGACGGGAACAGCACCGCCGACGGCATGTTCCAGGGCGATGCCCACTTCGCCGACAACGTGCCGGACTTGCTGCCCCAGAACGTTCTTTCCGGCGCCATCGATTTTGACGGCATGGATGATTTCCTCAATCTGGGCCAGGACACCGCCTTCCAGGTCGACACGACGTTCGCCCTCGAAGCATGGATCAATCCACATTCGTCATCGAACTGGGCGGGCATCGTCACCAATGTGGTGGACGACGCCGCCAACGAAAGCGGTTACGGCCTACACCTCGCCGCGGGAGAGGCCGTTCGCTTCGCCTTCACCTTGGACGGTGTCATTCATATTTTGGACACGCCCGCTGGCGCAATTGAATTAAATCAATGGAGCCACGTTTCCGCGAGCTACGACGGGACAACCGCCGAAATCTACGTCAACGGCAACGTCGTCGCATCACAAGCCGTTTCCGGCACAGCGATGACGTATGGTTTTCCCAACGATCTTCGCATCGGCTCCTACCAAGACAGTAACGAGAACTACTACTTCGACGGCCAGATCGCCGAGGTGCGCATTTGGGACCGTGAATTCGACAGCCACATGGCGCATGACGCCTTCGAAGGCGAGGTGCCGCTCGATACGCCCGGCCTGATCGCCGCCTTCCCGCTAAATGAGGGCTTGGACGGGGATCCCGTATCGACCTTGAGCGATGTCGTCGGTGGCTTTGTCGCCACCCCGTCAGGCGGCCCCGTGTTCGTCGATACGGGTCCCGCGATCTACGGCGGCGTGACGACACCAATCGCGACCTTCGAGGATACGGTTCTGCGCGGTGATTTCTTGGCGACCGACGTCGAGAATCATTCCATATTCTTCTCGTTGGGTGCAGGTGCACAGAACGGCACGGTCACCATCGGGCCGGACGGCGATTACGAATACATCCCCGATGCCAATTTCTTCGGCACGGACAGCTTCGTCGTCACCGTCACCGACGAGCAGAGCGGATCGTCCTCGCAAACAATCACCATCGACGTGCAACCGTCCAATGACGCGCCGATCATTACCGCCGTCACAACCAACGGCGACGCCATACAGTTCGACGGGGTGGACGACCGGGTCGTCGTCCCCAACAGTGCCGTTCTCGAGAACATGACCCAGATCACCTTCGAGGCGGTTGTCAACGTCCCGGTTATTGGCACCTACCGGGTCGTCGAGAAATTGACCGACGGCGTGCTCAGTTCTTCCGGTTTCGAAGGATGGAACCTGTCGGTCCTCGGCGACGGCACGCTTCAGGTGCAACTCGGCGCCGGCGCTGGGCAACATGCTAACTTTGTTACCGACGCCCCCGTGATAACGGTGGGCACAAGTCAGCATCTCGCCTTCACCTATGACGGCAGCGAAGTCACCATCTATGTGGACGGCGAAGCGGTCCCCGCCACGACAACCTTGTACGGAGGCCTCGCCGACACCAACGCCATCATGGCTCCCAACACGGGGCCTGTGACCATCGGGTATGACACCAATTTCGACGCTTTCCCATTCAAGGGAACGATCGACGAGGTCCGCATCTACGACACGGCCCTCGGCCAGCAGGCAATCCAGGCCGACATGGGTGGAACCTCCGCGGGCAATCCGACACCGCAAGTGCATTACAGCTTCGAGGATGTTTCCGGCCAAGTCGTGGTCAATCAGGGCGCGCTTGGCGGAACAGCCGACGGCACCCTGGGCGCTGACGGCGCGGTCGATGCGACCGACCCGACGCCGGTCGGCTTCGCCGGCACGGCGATGCAGTTCGACGGCACCAACAAAGTCGTATCGATCACCGACTCCGCCGCCCTGGAAACGGGAAGCGGGGCGTTCACCTACGAAGCCTGGTTCAAGGCGCCGAACATTGCCTCGACACAGACGATCCTGGGTCTGGGCAGCGGCACCACGTCCGACGGCCTGTCCATCACCGTATCCAGCGCCGGCGTTCTGCAGGCGGCGGTCGAGGGGCAGACCGTCCTGATCGGCGCCGGCACCTACAACGACGACGCCTGGCACCATGTCGCCTTTGTCCATGACGGCGCAGGCAATGTCGAACTGATCATCGACGGCGTCAGCAATGACACCGGCAGCGGCCAAACCATCGACATCCAGACCGGCAACCTGAACATCGGCCAGTTCGCCACCGGCGGCGGCGAATTCGCCGGACAAATCTTCGACGTCCGTGCCTACAACACGGCACGCAGCGCGACGGAAATTCAGGGCGATATGGTTACTTTGCCCGCCGGGAATGAAGGCGGGCTGGTCGCGGCCTATCCCCTGACCGGATCGGAAGGGTCGACCGTCGCCGACATCGTATCCGGCAACCACGGCACATTCTTCTCTGCATCCGTTGAAGCCACGCCGTTCTTCGACGTGACCAATTCCTTCACCACCGCCGAAGACGCGACACTGACCGGCCAGGTCCACGTGGCGGACATCGACGGCGACGCGCAGTTCTATTACGAAATCAACGGTCAGCCGCAGAACGGCACGGCCTGGATCGACAACACCGGTACATGGCAGTACACGCCGCATGAAGATTACACCGGAACGGACACCTTCTATGTCGCCGTCGGAGACGACGACAATTGGACGACCCAGGCCATCACGGTCGAAATCAAACCGGTCAACGACGCGCCCCTTCTGGTTGGCGCTTCGGCCGCCGGAAGCGCGCTGCAGTTCGTCGGTCCGGTCGATGTCGCGGAGACCGCGGCGCCGGTAACCACGGTGTTGGACGATTACACAATTGAAACCTGGTTCAACTGGGACGGCACCGACACGGGCGGCAACCAGTACATCGCGGTCAACGGCTCAAACGTTGACGGTTATGGCTTGATCGGCAACTACCTGTCGCCCGGCGTCTTCCAGATTTCCGGCATTCACGGCGGAGTCGCCGTGCTGGCGACGCCGCAGAACATGGTCGCCGACGAATGGACGCACGTCGCCCTGGTGCGCGAAGCCGGCACCGTCAAGATGTACATTAACGGCGTCGAACAAACCGTGACGCCGGGTGCGGGAACGCTGACCGATCCCCCACTTACGCCTACCGGATCGCTGCATATCGGGAATTCCGGCGCCGGCAACGAAGGGTTTTCCGGTCTGATCGACGACGTGCGTGTATGGGAAACGGCACGCACCGCCGAGGAGATCGCCGACAACTACCAACTGCGCGACATCGAAGGCGACACGTCCGATTTGGTTGCGCGCTACGAAGGCGATGCCAATCCGGACAGCACCCTGATCGACTCTTCCGGTAACGGCAACGACACCGTCCCCGTGAGCGACGGCATCCCCATCGACACATCGGCGGGTTACGCCAACTTCGACGGCACGAATGACAGCATCGTCATCGACGCGCCGGCCGGCAACAGCGTCAACAATTACACCATCGCGGCTTGGATCCGGCCCGACGCCGTGGGCTCCTCGGGCTCGCCGCTGGGCGCGGATCAGACGATCCTGTCCTCCGACACCACAACCACGGCCAACGGTTTCGCGCTCCGCCTTGCCACCGACGGCAGCATTGAACTTGAACTTCTGGGCACGGGCCAGACGGCCGTGTTCTCGGAAGCCGATATCATCGCCGCCAACGGCGGACCGATCACGGCCGGCGACTGGAACCACATCGTCGTCACGCGGACCGGGTCGGATGCCGGCCCCGACACCGTGAACAACAACGACTTCCGCCTGTGGGTGAACGACAATTTCGTCCAACCCGCCCATGACGTGGCCGTGCCCCTGCACAACCTGGACGACGATTTCCGCATCGGCGCCGAATCCTCGGATGGCTCGACCACGTTCAACAACTTTGCCGGCGACATTGCCGGCGTGAAGTACGCCAACGGTGAGGTCAGCAGCGTCCAGGTCGGCCGCGAATTCGACGGCACGGCGTCGGACGCGTTGCCGGGCATTTTCGACAGCAATTTGGTGTTCCATCTGCCGCTGGACGGTGACTTCTTCGATGTTTCCGACAACGCCAACCACGGCGCAACTGACGGAGGCACCCACCTGATCGGCGCCGCGCCGGACGTGCTCGGCCCCAACGTGATCGGCCGGACGCTCGACTTCGACGGCATTGCCGCCATCGACGTGGACATCCCGGCCGGCTTGGGCACGGGCGCCGGCGCCTTTACCTGGGAAACCTGGATCAAGGTCGGTGATACCTCGGGCGGCAGCCAGGCGTTGTTCGGCATGGCCGATACGGGTCTCACGGATTTCAGCACCTTCTTCATCGACGCCAACGGCAATGTCGCCTATCAGGAAGACACGGGCCTGGCGGTCATCGGCGCCACCGCCGTGGACGACGGCCAATGGCATCATGTGGCGGTCGTCTATGACGGCGCCGGCACCTTCGATATCCTGGTCGACGGCGTTTCCGACACGCCGGCCAACGCTTCCCTGACGGTCAACATGCCGGCCATCGACACCGCGATGATCGGCGCCAACGCCCAGGGCAGCAATCAATTCACCGGCGAAATGGCCGACCTTCGGGTGTGGAACACGGCGCGCAGTGCGGCCGACATCCAGGACGCCATGCATAATTTCGCAGACGCCAATGACCCGGACCTTTTGGCCAACTGGCGTTTGGACGACATCGAAGGCCCCATCGGCGCGGCCGCCCCCGTCACCGATGCAACGGGTGCGTTCAACGGCACCACCACAAGCGGCGGCCTGATCTTCGTCGACACGGCGCCGGACATCTATTCGCCGACCATCGAAACGCCCGAGGGTGCTGCGGTGAACGGCCAGCTTTCTGCTTATGACGTGGAAAGTGCTGCCTTCACTTATGTCCCGGCCATTTCCGAGACAACGGCCGGCGGCGGCGAAGTGGACATCGCAGCAGACGGCTCCTTCGTCTACACACCCGCCGTGGGCTTCTACGGCACCGACACCTTCACCGTAACCATTCAGGAAACGGGCGGCCCGGCGCGCACGGAAACGGTAACCGTCGAGGTCGTGCCGAACCTGATCCCCAACACTCTGGATACGGATTCTGCAGCCGACTGGACCGTGGCCGGGAACTGGTCCGCAGGGATCATCCCCGACATAACCCAAGCGGCGATCCTGCAAGGTTCGGCCACGGCGACCCATGCCGGCGGCACGGACACGGTCGGCGCCCTGGACGCCGACACGGCGCTGACCATTTCCGGCGGATCGCTGACCGTCGACGGCGACGCCGACTTCGCCGGCACGGTCACGCTCAGCGGTACCGGCGCCCTGACCCTGGACGGCGATTCCATCTTTGCCGGCGACATCAATCTGGACGGCTCCGTCGGATTGACGGTCAATGGCGCTGCGACCCTCAACGGCTCGCCCACGATCAGCCTCATCGACGAAAGCATCGGCGGCACCGGGCAGATAATCACCAACGGCAGCATCACGACCCAGGGCACAAGCGCGATCAACCCGGCGCTTCAGGTGCTGACCGGCGGTCTTCTCAAAGTCGGCACCGGCGCCTTCACCTTGAACGGCTCTTTGAGCAGTGACGGCGACGTGGATATGTCGAACGGCACGTTCACCATCACCGGCACCAGCACCATCAATTCCGGCGGCACCTTCGACATCTCGGCCGGCACGCTGACGGCCGTGGGCTTGATGGCCATGAACGGCACCATGACCCTGACCACGTCGTCGACCAAGACCTTCAACGGGATCGACATGGATCTGGGCGGAACGTTCGATTACACCACCGGCGCTTCGGGCTTATCCCTGTCCAACGGCAGCGATATCAGCATTGTTTCCGGCGGTACGTTCCAATTCGACACAACGGGAACGATCGGTGACGCCGGCGGGGGGGCGAATACGCTGTCCATCGTGTCGGGCGGTACCCTGGCCCGTGCCACCACCGGGACCGGCACTGTTGGCGTCGCCCTGGAGCAAGCTTTGGGCGGGATCATCGATATTGACGCCGGTGTGCTGCAGATCAACGGCGGTGGCACCCTGGCCGGAACGGTCGACGTCGCGGCCAGTGCCGAAGCCACCTTCAATGGCGGGGTTTGGACGACCGGGCCGTCGACCGATCTGGTCGGCGCGGGCGAGATCACCCTTCAGGGCGGCCTGACCATGAACGTGGCCGGACCGCTGACCGTGGATTCCGGATTGCTGCTGACCCATACGGGCAACGCCGTGGTCGATGTGAATTCCGCCAACCTGCTGTCGATCCTTGGCGATTATGACTGGTTCTCCGGCGACATTACCGGCACCGGCGATGTCACGGTCGGCAGCAACGGCACCATGACCTTGTTGTCGTCGGCGACCAAGACCTTGGACGGCATGAATTTGACCGTGACCGGCGCCAATGCCCTGGTTTCCTATGCCAGCGGCGGCGCGGGCCTGCGTTTCATTAACGGCACGCATCTGGACGTTTCCGCCGGCGGCACCTTGGAACTGTTGGGCAACGCCAACATCGACGACCTTGATGCCTTCGACAACCGCATCAACGTGACCGCCGGCGGCACCGTGGTAAAGAACGGCACCGGCACCACGGCCATCGATGTGGACCTGGACATCAACGGCGGCACGCTTAACGTGCTGGACGGCACCCTGCGCCTGGACGGCACGGCAAACCTGGCCGGCACCGTGGGCCTGAGCGCCGGCGCGACCCTGAACCTCAACAGCCAGGATGCGAACACTGTCGGCGCGGGGCTGAACTTCGGCGCGTCCGCCGGGACACTTCAGATCACCGGCAGCAACACGGTCCTTTCCGTCGATAACAGCATGACCGTTGTCGGCACCATGGCGCTGCAGCAATCCAGCGGCGACATCGTGGTCGGCGCGGCCCAGACGTTGGCCGTCGACGGCACCCACAACTGGGCCGCCGGTGACATCACCGGCATGGGCCAGGTTTCCTATGCCAATGGCGCAAACCTGAACATCACGACCTCGGGCACCAAGACCATCGACGGCATCAGCGTCAACATCACCAACGCCACCATGATTTATGCATCCGGTGCCAACGCGCTGGCCCTCGCCAACGATGCGGACATCACCGTCGGCGCCTCGGGCCAATTGCGCCTGGAAGGCTCGCAGAACATCACCGCGGGCGTCGGGTCCAACAACCAGATCATCATTCAGGCCGGCGGGGAACTGGTGCGCGATGCCGCCGGCACGGCCACCTTGAACCCCAATCTGACGCTCGACGGCACGATCACCATGACCGACGGCACCTTGCGCCTGTTGGGTGACAGCATGCTGTCCGGCACCATCAATTTCGCCGCCGGCACGATCCTTGAACTGGCCGGCAGCGGCAGGACCCATTCCTTCAATACCGGCCATGACCTGACCGGCACGGGCGGCACGTTGTTGATGACCAACAGCACGGCGACGGTGCAGGTCGCCAATGGGATGACCATCGATAGCGGGCTGACGCTGGACCAGGACTCCGGCACCGTCAGCATCACCACCGGCATTTTCCAGGTCGACGGCACCCATGACTGGAACGCGGGCACCCTGACCGGCATCGGCGATTATTCCTACGGATCAGGCAGTTTCCTGAACCTGACGAGTTCCGGCACCAAGACCATCGACAACACCGACGTGACCATCAACGGCGGCACGATGACCTATACGGACGGCGGCAACGCGCTGGAACTGGACAACGCGGCCAGCCTGACCGTGACCAACGGCGGCACCCTCTTCCTCCAAGGCTCGCAATCCATCTCCGATGGCGGCACGGGGCTGAACCAGTTGTTCGTCACGGGCACGGGCTCTTTGATCCGGGATACAAGCACGGGCACGGCCACCATCGACGTTTCCGTCGGCTTTACCGGCACGATCGACGTGCAGACCGGCACGCTGCGCCTGTTTGCCGGCGGTTCTTTGGGATCGGACCTGGGCATCGCCGCAGGCGCCGAGATCGAACTGAACAACAGCATCTTCACAATCGACAACAACGTTACCGTTTCCGGCGGCGGCACGCTGCAGATCACGGGTGCGAGCGCCGATATCAACATCGGCACGGCCCTGTCCCTGGCCATTGCGGCGGACAGCGATCTGCTGGTCAGCAGCGGTGATATCCTGGGGACGGGCACGGTCGACGTCGCCGGCGACATGATCTGGAACGCGGGAACCATCTTCGCCCCGATCAACATCCAATCCGGTGCGACGCTGACCACCGATACCTCCGGCACCAAGATCTTAGATTTCGGCGAGCTGAACGTCACCGGCACCCTGACCATGAACGGCAATGGACACATCACGTCGCAGAACGGCGCGGATGTGAACGTTTTCGCAGGCGGTGTCGTCAACATGACGACAGCGGGCAGCTTCCACGCCGGCACCGGGCCGGGCATTCTGTCCATCGCCGGCGGTGCCGCGCTGAACGTGACCAGCGGCACCATCACGGATATCGGACTGGCCACCACCAACAACGGTGATATCCACGTTCAGGCCGGCAGCACCCTGCGGATCGACGCCGCCACGCTGACCAACAACGCCACCATCACCATTGATGAAGGCGCCACGCTGACCATTCAGAACGGCAGCCTGATCAACACCGGCACCATCGAAGGCGACGGGACCCTGCTGCTCACCGGATCGGGCACGCTGGACAACCAGGGCACCATCGAAGTCGGCGGCATCAACAACACCGATGACTTCACCATCAACGGCATACTGGACAACAATGGCGCCAATAACCTTGTGTTCGAATTCAACGGTGCCGCCGACCACGACGTTCTGACCGTTGACAGCATGGACCTTTCCGGTGCCACCGACGCGTTGACCTTGAACTTCATCAACGCCTATATCCCGGTCCCCGGCCAGACCTTCACGATCGTCAATTACACCAGCCATGACGCCCAGATATTCGAGACGGTCACCACCAACCTGGGCCCGGCCTATGCGGCAACGATCGATTACGGAACGGGCACGGCCGACGCCATCACCGTGACCATCGACATCGCCGATCAGGTTATCGTCGGCGACGGCACCGATGAGACAATCGTCACCCTTTCCGGCAATGACACGATCACCGGCGGCGGCGGTTCCGACACCATCACCACCGGCACCGGTGCGGACGATTTGATCTACCTGTCGGCGGCGGACTCCGGCGTGGGCGCCGGCATCCGTGACGTGATCACCGATTTCGACGCCGGTACTTTCGGCACCCATGTCGACCTGATCGACCTGAGCGCCATCATCATCGGCGGCGACTTCCACTTCGTAGGTGACGCGGCACTTGGGTTCAACGGCGTGACCGATGCCCGGTTCGACGACACAAACAAACTGCTGCAGATCGACCTGAACGATGACGGAACGGCCGATTTCGAGATCGAGCTTCAGGGCGTGTCGCTGGCCGACCTGGACGCCGGCGATTTCCTGACCGCCGCCGTCAATAACGTGACCGTGTTCAATACGGGCACGGACAACGTGGATGATATCTTCGCCGGCACCGCGGGGGATGACCTGTATGTCGCCACCACGGGCTTCGACGATATCACCACCGGCGGCGGCAACGACGTTTTTGCCATCGATCAGACCTTCAGCTTCCTTGGTCTGGAACTGGTCGATGCGGACAGCGACACCAACGTCGACGATCTGCGCATCACGTTCGAAGATGATGTCGACGGCATCGTTTCGACCGATGTCATCGACCATGCGGCCGATCCGCTGGGCTCTGTTCGGGTTTCGACCAACGATCCGGACGGTTTCCCCGATTATCTCGCGGTGACCTTCACCGCCGATTCCTCGGCCGAAACCGGGCATATCGCATTGGGCGGCACATCGGGCGACGACACGCTGATTGCCGGCTCGAACCATGACTACGTCTTCGGCAATGCGGGGTCGGATTCCATCGACGGCGGCGCAGGCAGGGACCGTCTGTTGGGTGGCGCCGGTGACGATGCACTCACCGGCGGCAGCGGCGCCGATGTCCTGACCGGCGGCGCCGGATCCGACGCCTTTGTGTTCAACTACAGCTTCGAATCCGACCAAACCAATACGGACAGAATTGCCGACTTCGATCCGGTCAACGATCTGATCGAATTCACCGGTATTACCGGTGTCGACCTGATCCCGGTTGACCACGGCACGGTCGCGGACGTCGCCACGGGTGTCAGCACCGCCAGCGCGGGTACCGATGCACAGCTTCACTTCTTCAACGACGGCACGCATGGCTACCTTTACATCAAGGACACCGTGCCCGTTGGGCCCGATTTCAACGGATTCCTGCTGCGCCTGGACAACACGCTGACCGCGCCGGTGATCGAGAACTTCTCGACCGGCAGCTTCGACCAGTTGATTACCGGCACGGGCAGCGCCGATGTCATCCTGGGCGGGCGCGGCGACGACGACATCGAAGGGCTTGGCGGCGACGACGTGATTTACGGCGGCCTGGGCAGCGATGCGATCATCGGCGGCGCGGGTCAGGACACCCTGAGCGGTGGCGCTGGCACGGATTACTTTATCTATGACACCGAAGCGCATTCCGATGTCGGGATCGGAAATCGCGACAGCATCCTCGACGCCAATTTTGATAACGCGTCACCAGACCGCGATTTCATCGTTCTGGAGAACCTTGTCGCCGACGGAGATGACTTCGAGTTTGACAGTGGTGGCATTCTGGATGGAATTACCGGCCTGGTCCAAAGCATCTTGTCGGGCAACATCCTTACCCTTGACTTCAACAGCGACCAATTGCTGAATATCGGCGTCGATATGGAAATCGACATCACCGGATATAACGGTACGCTCGACGCCTCGGACTTCAAGATCGTCACCATCGGCACGGCGGGAGATAATTCCTTCGTCGGCGGCGATCACGACAACTATTTCCGGGCGACGGCGACCGCCTCCACCGCCACAACCATTACCGCCGCGGTCGCGGCCGGCCAGCAGGACACCTTGACCCTGGCGGGCGGTGCCGACGGCATCGATACGCTGATCTTCGACGGCGATATGGAGTTGCTGGGCGCCGTGTTCGATGACATCACGGACGACCTGACGTTCTTCTATGAAGACTTCGCGACCGGCTACATCCACAAGACCGTCGTCGTCGACCATGGCGCGGGCAAACCCATTGATTACATCGAATTCGATTTCTCCGAAGACAGCCCGAATGCCGATATCTTCGCCGTGGCAACCGCCTTTGATTCTTCCGCCGCCACGGAAAACACCGTGATCGCCGGCACCACCGGTGCCGACATCATGACCGGCGGCATGGGCGATGACCTATTGCTGGGCAACGCCGGCGCCGACACCCTGATCGGCGGCGACGGCAACGATACCTTCATCGGCGGCGACGGCATCGATGACATCCAGGGCGGCAACGGCATCGACACGGTCAGCTTCTTCGACGCGGGCAGCGGTGTTGTGGTCGATCTCAGCGGCGGAATGACCAACAATGACGGCTATGGGAATGCTGATATCTATACCGGCATCGAGAATGTCGAGGGGTCCGACCTTGCCGACACCATCATCGGCGATACGGGCGCGAACTACCTGAACGGCGGTGACGGCGATGATGACATTACCGGCGGCGGCGGCGGCGATATCCTGGAAGGTGGCATCGGGTCCGACGTGTTCATCTACAACTCTGAAACCGACAGCGGTGTCGGCGACGCCCTGCGCGACGTGATCCTGGACTTCCAGGACGGCCTGGACCTCATCAACATCGAAAGCATCATCGGTCTCGACATGTTCGATTTCCGCACGGACGGCGAAGGCGGTGATTTCACCGGAACCGTCGGCATCGTCGAAGCCCGCTTCAACAACGAAACCAAAATCCTGGAAATCGATACGGACAGCGATATGCAGGCCGACATGGAAATCGAGATGCAGAACACCGAAGGCAGCAGCCTCGACGAAACCGATTTCACCAACAGCACCCCTGCATAGGCATTTCCGCGCCCATCCGTTCACCAATCATTCACCTGAAACACCTATGATTTTCGCGGGTTCGCTGCATTTCGGCCTTTGTGGTACTGTTTGCGGCACCTGTGCCCGTGCGTTTCAAGGCCCATGGGCATGGGGATTTAGGGATATTGGATGCACCGATGCGCGGGAAACCGCCGCGACGGATGGGTAAGCGCAGATGAAAGAACTGATGAAACGGGTATTCGCCAATCCGGCGATCGCGACGGAATTGCTCGTCGCGACCCTGTTCATCAATATCCTGGCCATGGCGAGCCCGCTGTTCGTCATGCAGGTGCTGAACCGTTACGTCAGCCAAGGCGTGGATGCGACCCTGATCACCTTGACGACCGGTGTGTTGCTTGCCATCGTTCTGGAATTCCTGTTCCGCCAGGCCCGCAGCGCGCTTGCCCGCGGCGTCAACGTGGCCCCCGATGAAAAATTGGCGATTGCCGGATATGCCATCCTGACCAAGGCCAAGGCCGGGGACCTGGAACAAATTCCGCCGGAAACCCGGCGCGAAATGGTCAACGGCATGGCTTCCGTCGAACAGGCCTATTCGTCATCCAATATCGCGACGATCCTGGACGTGCCGTTTTCCCTGATTTTCGTGTTCGTGCTCTATCTGCTGCATCCGATCCTGGCGATTGTGGTCGGGGGCTTTTTGATCGGTGTGTTCGTCCTGGGCGTCTACGGCTCCATGTCCATGCAGGAAAAGACGGCGGAGCTGCAGAACGCCACGGGTGTGGGCAGCGCGCTTCTGGGCACGGCGACCCGTGAACAGGACCTTGTACGCGCCTTCAACGCGGGCGGCTTCCTGCGCCGGGCCTGGGATAAGCACGTGCATTCATCCCAACACCTGCGCCGGGATGTGGGCTCGCGCCAGGGCCTTATTCAGACCATCACGCAAAGCGCCAACGGCTTGATGAGCGTCGCCGTCATAACCACGGGCGCACTTTTGGTCGTCGGCGGCAACATGGACGTGGGCGCCATGATCGGCGCCAATATCCTGTCCGCCCGGGCGTTGCAGCCGGTCACCAAGCTGTCGCAATTGGGCAGCGCCTTTGCCAAGGCACGTCAGGCACTGACCATGTTCGCCGAACTGACCAAGGTTCCTTTGGAACCGGACAAGGGATCGGCCGTTTCCAAATATACCGGCACCATCGAGCTGCGCGACCTTGCCTTTTCCTTCGAAGGGGCACCCATGCCGATTTTCGAATCCCTGTCCTTGAAACTGCAACCGGGTGACGTGCTGCTGGTGATCGGCGACAACGGCAGCGGCAAGACCACCCTGGCCCGCCTGATGCTCGGCCTGTTGGAAGCGGACCGGGGACAAATCCTGGTGGACGGCCTGGACTTGCATCAGGTGTCCCTGGAATGGTGGCGCAAACAGGTCATCTATATGCCGCAGGAACCGGCCTTGTTGAACGCGACGATCGAGGAAAACCTGAAGGTCAACGCACCCGACATCGACACCGGCGACATGAACCGGATTATCGATGCCGTGGGATTGCGCCGGTTTTTGGATGAAAGCCCGCAAAGTTTCGAAACGCCCGTGGTCGACAACGGCTGGCGCCTGTCCGAAGGGACCCGGCGGCGTCTGGGCCTGGCCCGGGCCCTGGCCACCAACGGTGCGCTGGCAGTGATCGACGAGCCCACGGAAAGCCTGGATGCGGACGGCTGCGCCGCCGTGCATAACATAATGGGATCATTGGTCAAACAGGGCCGGACGATCATCATCATGTCGCATGACAAGAACATCGTCCGGGGGGCCCATTATCTGCTCGACCTGAACCAGAAACCCGTGCCCACCGTGCGCCATGTGCCGGGCGTGAAGGAACCGCAGGGCGCCCAAGCCCCCGAACCTTCGGCACCTGCATCGACACCGCCGCCTTCGCCCCCCGTGTCCCCAGACCTCCCCGCCGCATCGGCAGGCGCCGCCGCCGCACCGGCCGTGACGGAACCGACACCGGCCGATGCACAGGTCACGCCGCTTCCCGATGCGCGGCCGAGCCGCAAGCGAAGCGGAGAATAGCACCATGGCCGGATTCCCCATCGCCGCCACGGATAAGCTCAAGGAACTCATGGCCAAGGCCAAGGGCGCCATCGACCTGCCCGACGGCGAGGGTAGCGCTCCCCCCGCCGGCGCAGCGCAGCAATCCGGCCCGATGGGCGACGAACAGCCGCCATCGCCGGCCGCCGCACCCGGCGATCAGGACGAACAGCCCTATCAGCCGTCGGAAACCATCCCGGTGCGCACACATGCCGTGTTTTTCCTCTGCGCATTCATGGTCGTCAGTTTCGGCATATGGTCGGCCTTAAGCGAGATCGACATCGTGTCCATGGCCATGGGCGAAGTCATTCCTTCGACACAGGTCAAAACGATCCAACACCTGGAAGGCGGCATCGTTCGCGAGATCAAGGTCGTCGAAGGCGGCAAAGTCAAAGCCGGACAGGAACTGGTGGTACTGGAGCCGACCGCAAGCAGCGCCGATGTCGGCGAATTGGGCGAGCGGTTGGTGTCCTTGCGGTTCGACCTGGCCCGCCTTGATGCCTTGCTGCAGGGCCGGCCTTCCATGGAATTGGACCCGGCCCTGGTCCAGGAGCGGCCGGACCTGGCCCAATCGGCCCGGCAACGCTTCGAAGCGGATTACGAAAAACATCAATCGGACATCAAGCGCCAGGAAGCGGCGATCAGCCAACGGTCGCAGGAAATTCACGAGATCAAAACCCGCATCGCCAACGCCGGGAAAAGCCTGAAACTGGTCGATGAACAAGTCAGAATCAGCGAAGGCTTGTTGAAGCGCGATCTGACCAACCGGTTTGTCCACTTGAACCTGTTGAAAGAGGCGGAGGAACTGCGTGGTTCCATCGATACGGACAAGGCCTCGTTGCTGCGGGCCGATGCCGCCATGAATGAAGCGCGGGCCGTGGCGGAAAACATCAGACGTGAGTTCACCCAGGAAACCCAGCGCCTGCTGGACGAGGCGGAATTGAATTTCCGCGAACTGACGCAACGGATTCAGAAATTCCGCGACAACCTGCAGCGCACGGTCGTCCGCTCGCCGGTGGACGGCACGATCAAGACCCTGCATGTGGTGACCGTCGGCGGCGTCATCCGGCCGGGCGACCCGGTTGTCGATATCGTTCCCGCCGGTGATCGGCTGATCATCGAAGCCAAGCTGCAGACACAGGACATCGGTTATGTCGTCTCGGGCCAGCCGGCGGTGGTCAAGCTTGCGTCAGGGGACGCGATGCGGTTCGGAGCACTTCAGGGGACCGTCACGCATGTCAGCCCCGACACTTTGCAGACACCGGACGGAAACCCTTACTACAAAGTCCGCATCGCCACGGAAAAAGACCATTTCAGCCGGGGCAAGCTCGTCTACAACCTGTTTCCGGGCATGCAGGTCATGGCCAGCATTCAGACCGGCTCCCGCACCGTGTTGCGCTATCTGGTGGACCCGCTGCTCACCAACCTGGAAGGTGCTTTGGGCGAACGCTGAGCCCCGGCCGCCTGCATGATTTCAAGGATTGAGCGGGAAATCTAAGTCCCGCCGCTACTTCTTGGCTGCCGGCTTCCGCGCCGCACCCTTTTTCTTGCCGGCCTCGTCGGCCTGCTGGCCGTCCTTATCGTCCTTCCCGCCCTCTTCCGAGGACTGAGCCTGGAGCTTTTCCCTGATCTCGTTGGCGCCTTCGGCGATTCCGCGCAGCACGGCTTGAAGCTGGTTGGCGGGGATCAAAAGGCGCGCAACCGGCTTGGCGCTTCCGGCTTCGAGCTGTTGGCCCAAGGTCACGCGGAACACGCCATTTGCGTGGGACACGCTGGAAACAAGTTCCACGAAATGTTCGTCTAAAGCTTCGTCCGCCATATTTCCCACCCCACTATTGGTTGTCCCTGATATCGGACGATTGTCCGCGCCCAAACCTGTTCGGTCAACATCCTATTGGTGTGCCGATAAGGTTCGGATCACCCTGGCATTACAGATATAGGGATACAAAAAACCAGAAAATTCAACGCCCCTTAACCAACAATATCTGGAAAATACGTTGTAATAATATGCATACAATACTAATTTTCATTTGAAAGTTCACTCAGGCTGCCCTGCCGATATGCTATAGTGTTTTAACGGTGGGAGGACTAACAAGACGATGTGCACCTCTCATACGTGGGGCGCTAAAGGAAGAACAAATGCCAAGAGCCTCGATTAAAAACGAAAGCCGGCGTCAAAAACGGCTTCCCCCCGGCGTATCCAATCCGGTCGACGTCCATGTCGGACAACGTTTACGCCTGCGTCGGACACTTTTGGGAATGAGCCAGGAAAAACTGGGCGACGCGGTCGGCCTGACCTTTCAGCAAATTCAGAAGTATGAACGCGGCGCCAACCGGATCGGTGCCAGCCGTCTTTATATGTTCTCGCGTATTCTTGACGTGCCGGTCGCGTATTTCTTCGAAGAACTGCCGTCGCAAATCCGTTCCCACGAAGGCCAGATGGCCGTCGGTCTGTCGGATCAACCGCAGGAAGGGTTGGAACGCGACCCAATGGCACGGCGTGAGACTTTGGAACTGGTGCGCGCCTATTATTCCGTCGGCGACCCCAAAGTCCGCCGTCGGCTGGTCGACCTGGTTCGCTCTTTGGGTGGCGAAGAAGACTGACGCCGCACCGGCCGTTATGGACGACAGAACGCCCTAGGCCAGTCCCGCCCGGGACACCATTGCCTCAAGCAAGACCTGACATCCCGCCGCAAGATCGGAAGATGTCGCTGATTCCTTTTCGTTGTGGCTGATGCCGTCACGGCACGGCACGAATATCATTCCTGTCGGCGCCAAACGTACAAGATTGCAGGCATCATGGCCGGCACCTGAATGAATGTCCCGCCAGGGCAGGCCAAGCGTCTCGGCAGCGGATCGCACCGCATCCACGCATTCCGGATGGAACGAAACGGAATCCCGGCTGGATGCTTCCGCGACACCGACTTCCAATCGGTCCTTATCCGCAAGGTCGCGGCAGATCGTCATGGCTCGTGTGCATACATCCGCCAGGGTTGCGTTGTCCGGATGGCGGATATCGATGGAAAACGTCACCTGGCCCGGAATGGTATTCCGTGAATTGGGCCGCACCTGCAGGTATCCCGTGGTAATCACCGGCATGGGATCGAAATCGAACGCCAACCGGTTAAGGGCGTCGATCATGCGCGCGGCACCGACCATCGCATCACGCCGAAGATTCATGGGCATCGTGCCGGCGTGCCCTTCCTCGCCGGTCACGGTCACGGCGTAGCATTTCTGACCTTGTGCGCCCAGCACGGCACCGATCACCTTGTTTTCACGCTCAAGGATAGGGCCTTGTTCGATATGGGCTTCGAAAAAGGCGGAAATGGGATACCCGCCGCAGGGCGCATCGCCGTCATATCCGATACGGGCCAGTTCCTGACCAAAGGTCGTGGTGCCTTCCCGGTCCGGCAGGGACAAGCCGTAGTCCAGATCATAGCGCCCGGCATAGACACCGGATGCCACCACACCGGCGGCGAAACGCACGCCTTCTTCATCGGTCCAGTCAATGATCTCGAGCGGCGCATGCGTCTCGACCCCCGCATCATTGAGCGCACGCACGACCTCAAGCCCCGCCAGAACGCCATAAGCACCGTCAAACCGCCCGCCCAGCGGCTGGGTATCCAAATGACTGCCGGTCACCACGGGCGGTGCCGTGTCGTCCATTCCGGCACGCCGGCCGATGATGTTTCCCATACGGTCGACCCGGACATCCAAGCCCGCAGCACCGCACCAATCGGCAAACATATCCCGTGCCGTGCGATCCAGATCGCTGAGGGCCACACGGTTGACGCCCCCCCGGGGCGTAGCACCGATCTTGGCCATGTCCATCAACGACTGCCACAGGCGGTCTTCATTGACCCTGGCTGTCGGAGCGCCGGTCACCGCCACTCCCCGACGCGATCGGCAAGCCAGCGGCAAATCCTGAGCAGCCGGGCATCTTCGCCCCAGGGACAAATCACCTGCACACCGATCGGCATGCCGTCATCCCCGGTCAACAGCGGCACGCTGGCCGCGGGTGCTCCCATGAGCGTCCAGTATCCGTTAAACACGGCATCGCCCGTGCGGCTCAGGTCACGGGGGGCCTGCCCCGGTGCGGCAGGCGTGATGATGGCATCAATGCCGTCGAAGAACCCGGCAAGGGCATCCTGCATTTCCTCTGCCAGATACAGCGCATCCAGATAGTCACGCGCCGTCACACCCCGGCCCCGTTCGACCCGGTCGGCCGTGATGGGATCCAACCCATCGCGGTCCCGGTCGTAATAAGGCCCCAAGGACTGCCCAACGGCCCCGTTCATGATCATGCCATGGCATTCGATCGCGCCCTCGAATACGGGGGGCAATTCACATTCAACCGCGACATCACCAAGGTCACGGATCAAGTCTTCCATTCCCCGCTGCATGTCCGCCTCACCCCGCCGCCAGGCAGGTCCACGCACAAACGCCAGGCGCGGCGGCGCATCCAACGGCGCCGCTTCTCCCAGCCCCGCATGTCCCCGCATATCCTTGTCGGCCTTGTCCCGCGCCATCAGGACACCAGCGGCCAGGGCCACATCTTCGGGGCTGCGGGCAAAAATCCCCGGATGATCCAGGCGCCGGGACAGCGGCGACATCCCGGCCCGCGAAATGGTCCCGAACGTAGGCTTAAGACCGTACACCCCGTTGAAGGATGCCGGCCGCAACATGGAACCCCCCGTTTGCGATCCGATGGCCAGCGGCACCATATGGTCCGCGACAGCAGCTGCCGAGCCCGAGGACGACCCCCCGGGGGTGCGTTTGGGATCGTGGGGATTGCGGGTCTTGCCCGGCGCCGACAGGGCGAATTCCGTGGTCACGCATTTTCCCACGATCACCGCACCGGCTTCACGCAATCGCGTCACCAAGGTTGCGTCCGTTGCGGGCCTGCGGCCGGCGCAAAGGGCCGAACCGTTTTCCGTCGGCTGGTCGTTCGTATCGATGATGTCCTTGATGCCGACGGGGATGCCGTTCAGGCTTCCCGCCTGTCCGGCCCGGCGGCGTTCATCCGCGGCATCCGCCTGGGCCAGGGCCAATTCGGGATCCAGGAAAATCCAGGCGCCGACGGCATCTTCACGTTCCGAAATACGGTCCAGGCAGGCCTGGACCAGGTCGCGCGCCGTCAGGTCACCGGCCGCCATACGGGCCAAAGATTCTTCGACGCTGAGTTCATGAATGTTCATTTTTTTCCGAGTTTAAGGTGCAGCCGGTGCTTTGTACACGCCCCGTTCCTTGTAGTAGCGGGCCGCCCCCGGACAATAGGGGATGGGAACACCGGCATGGTGGGTTTCAAGGGTCAGGTTTCTTCCCTTCGCGTGACCGTTGTTCAACAGATGCGGGGCCTGGGAATTGCCGTACAATCCCTTGACCACGCCGTAATGCAGATCTTCGGGCAGATTGGTCCGCGATACCCATAAGGCGGAAACGCTGACCGTTTTGACCGGCTGCGGATTTCCTTTGTAGGTATTGCCGGGAATAACGTCCGCTGAATAAAACGGTGCCTTCGCGATCAGGGCGTCACGGGCGGCCCCTTCGACCGGCACCAGGGCCAGTCCTGCCGTATTCGCCATCTCCGTCACACCGGCGATGGGATAGCCGGAAACATCGATAAAGGCATCCAAATGCCCATCGGCGACCATCGTGGCAGCGGTTTTCGATTTCACGTATTCCAGCATGAAATCCGTCTTTTCCTTCAGCCCGTAGGCCCCAAGCACAAGACGCGCGCCTACCAGAACGCCTGATTCCGGCAGCCCCAGCGCTACCCGCTTTCCCTTCAGATCCGGAACGGAATCGATCTTGCGGCCCATCCCGGCAACAACATGGATATGTTCCGGATACATGCTGGACAGCACGCATAGCTTCATGAAGGGGTTCTTGTCCGTGAACGGGCCCGTACCCGTATAGGCCCAATAGGTCACATCCGATTGCACGAAAGCGGATTCGACCTGATCTGCGTCCAGGGCATACACATTGGCGACGGACCCATGGGCCGATTGGGCGAAGGCAACCAAGCCTTCCATGCCGCAATTCCCGCCCTTGGAGCAACTACGCGCACCCGGCGGGTTTGAAATGACCTGCGCCAACAGGCCGGCCATGGGGAAATAGGTCCCCCCGGCGGCACCGCTGGCAATACGGAAAAACAGCATTTTCTGTGCGTCGGCAGACCCCGGAGACAGCCAAACAGCCAGCCCCCCGATCACCGCAACAAGCGCCGCCGCCATCACGGCTGGCTTATTCCGGTGTATTTTTCGACGATTCATAGCTGTCCTCCCAAGGTCATGGTGATCAATTTTTCGCCTGGGGGCAACCAGATAAGGGAATTCTCATCTGACGGAAAAGTCAGGAATTGTATACACTGGTATTGTATACATACCTATAAAGCCGCAGTAAAAACATTGTCCAAATCCCATGGGGGAACAAGAAAACCAATGAACGACCATTCGCCGACCATCGACACCACACGCACCGAAACATTCCGGCATTGGACGCCTGTAACGATCCGCTTTTCCGACCAGGACAGCATGGGCCACGTGAACAATGTGTCCTACGGCGCCTTTGTGGAAGCCGGAAGAAACGCCTTCGTAACGCAGTTCCTGAAGCCGGACACCCATCCGGGTATCGATTTCGTCCTGGCCCGCGTGACCATCGATTTCCGGGCCGAAATGCATTATCCGGGCACCATCGATGTCGGCACATGCATCAAGCGCATCGGCAATTCTTCGATCACCATCGGAACTGGGCTGTTCAAGGACGGCGTCCTGCACGGCACGGCGGAAAGCACGAATGTCTTTATCGACTTGGCAACCCGTAAACCTTGCCCGGTTCCTGCCGACATTCGCGCCGAACTGGAACGCCAACTGACGGAAGCAGCGGGGGGGAAATGAGCAAAACAGAAGACACCACGGATCAACTTTCACGCGGAGAATTCGTCCATGCGCGCCTGCGCGATTCCATCCGCGCCGGCCGCTATCCGCCGGGCACACGCGTGCGCGAAACCGAGGTCGCGGCTTGGCTCGGCGTCAGCCGCACGCCCGTGCGCGAAGCCCTTCGCCGTCTGCAGGCCGACGGCCTGTTGGTGTTCGAACCCTGGCGCGGTGTCGTCGTGGCGGAACTGGACCAGCAGCAGATCGTCGAATTCTACGCCATGCGACGGGTATTGGACGGTGCGGCCGCACGGCTTGCCGCGCAGCATGCGTCGGAACCCGAACTTGCCTACATGGAAGACTGCCTGAACGCAGCCGCTCCCGGCAGCGGCACCTCCGACCAAATGGCCGAAGCCAACCGTAAGTTTCATGACGCCCTGTTTCAGGCTGCACACAACAGGTACCTGTTGAAATCCGCAGCGGCCCTGTCGGATGCCCTGGCACTTTTAAAGGGCACGACCTATTCCTTTCCCGACCGCGCCGGAACCGCCCATGAGGAACACCGCGCCCTGATGGACGCCATCCGCGGGCGCGAACCGGACAAGGCCGAACGCCTGGCCCGCAAACATATCGCCAAGGCGGAAAAGGCGCGGCTCAAACTTCTGGGCGACCAGCGGGATGTGAAATTGTCCGAGGACAAATCCGAATGACCTATCTTCCACCCGCCGACGGTCCCTGGGAAACGGTTGCCGCCGAACAGGCCGGGTTGGACCCGGCACGCTTGGCCGAAGCCGTCACCTTTGCTGAAAATGCCGAAACGTCCTGGCCCCGGGATCTGGACCGGGCGGAATTTTTGCCCTCGCTGACCCAGTTCGAACCTCCGCCCTGGAATGAAATTCTGGGCCCCGTGACCGCGCGTGGCGGACCGACCGGCCTGTTCATCCGCGGCGGGCGTATCGCCGCCCAATGGGGGGACCCGGCACGCCCCGACGTGACATTTTCCATCGCCAAAAGCTACCTGGCCATTCTGGCCGGGCTTGCCCTGGGCGAAGGCCTGATTTCGGACCTGGACGACACGGTCGCGAAATATGTGGACGGAGATTGGTTTTCGTCCGACCAGAACGCGGCCATCACCTGGCGCCATCTGTTGAACCAAACCAGCGAATGGGAAGGCACCTTGTTCGGCAAGCCCGATCAGGTCGATCATTTCCGCCAACTGGGCCACAACAGCGATCATTCCAAGAAGGGCCAAAAGCGCGATCTTTCCGCACCCGGCACCTATTGGGAATACAACGACGTCCGGGTGAACGTGCTGTCGCTCGCCTTGCTCAACGTTTTTCGCCGCCCGCTACCCGAAGTTCTGAAAGATTCCATCATGGCGCCGATCGGCGCGTCTGAAACCTGGCAATGGCTGGGCTATCGCAATTCACAGGTATCCATCGACGGAATCGAAATGACCTCCGTTCCCGGCGGCACCCACTGGGGCGGCGGCCTGCAGATTTCATCGCTCGACCACGCGCGGTTCGGCATGATGATCAAACAGGACGGGGTCTGGGGCGGGCGCCGGATTCTACCCGAAGGGTGGGTCGACGAGCTTCGCACCCCCTGCCCGCTGAACCCGGTCTACGGCTTTTTATGGTGGCTGAACACGGACCGAGCACAGTATCCGTCAGCCCCTGAATCCAGTTTCTTCGCCATGGGGGCCGGCACCAACCTGATCTGGATCGATCAGGAACTGGATATCCTCGCCGTGTTTCGCTGGGTCGATCAGCCGTCGCTGGATGCGGTCATTTCAGGCTTCATGGCGGCGCTGAAATAGCTGCCTGGGCCGACATCCTGACACAAACACATCCCACAAGACAGCGATCAGCCGCCGCGTGCGGATCCACGGTTCATGGCCGGGCTGGTGAAGGATGCGCCACCTTTTGGTTTGCCATAGGATTTGGCACCGGCGGGCCCACTTGGCCTGTGCTGGGCGCCGGTTTTCTCGGTTTCATTGGGGGCGCGTTTTTTCTTCGGTTTGCGGTTGGGGCGTTTGGTGCCGGGCATGGGTAGGTGTCTCCATTGACGAACGAATGAAACACCAGATTACGCGATCCACGGCGGAACGCAATTGCCCTGGGATGGTCAGGGCGCTATAGCCTAAGGAAAACCGCGTAGGAGACGAACATGAAGTATTCCCTGGGTGATCTTAAGGTCCAGACCGACGGTGACAATTACTGGATTGCGCCGAATGCGGTCGTGGTCGGCAACGTCATCCTGAAAAAGGATGCCAGCGTCTGGTTCGGTGCCACGGTGCGTGCCGATAACGACGTCATCACCATCGGTGAAGGCACGCAGATTCAGGACGGCAGCGTGCTGCACGCGGACCCCGGCTTTCCCCTGACCATCGGCGACTATTGCACGGTCGGTCATATGGCCATGCTGCACGGCTGCACGATCGGCGACGGCACCATGGTCGGTATCGGTGCTGTGATCCTGAACGGGGCCAAGATCGGCAAGAACTGTATCATCGGCGGCAAGGCGCTGATCGGCGAGGGCAAGGAAATTCCCGACAATTCCCTGGTCATGGGCATTCCCGGCAAGGTCATCAAGGAAGTGTCCGACGCTCAGAAGGAAATGCTCGCCCGCATCCCGCCCGACTATGTGAAACGCTGGAAGCATTACAAGACCAACATGACGCCCCAGGACTAAGGGCCACCCCCCGTCCTTCCCCTCAGATCAGCATGAAGATTCCCGCCATGGACCTGCCTATCGACCACTTCCTTCGCGCCGCCGCCAAGACGCCGGACCGCATCGCTATCAAGGACGGGGATTTGACCCTGACCCACGGCGACCTTGCCGCCCGTGTCAACGCCGTCGCGGCGGCCCTGCAGGACATCGATCCCAAGCCGCAAAGCCGGGTCGGCATTTGCGGCTACAACACGGTCGAGCATCTGACCGCGTTCCTGGGCACGCTGGCCGCCGGCAAGACCTGGGTGCCTCTGAACCCCCGCAACGGGGCCGAGGAACTGACCCGCATGGCGGAGGTCACAGCGCCCTCGATCATCGTCGCCGATGCCGACTGCATGGACCGCTTCGATCCCGGCAAGGCCACGGTGGTGCGCGGGCGGCCGACCGGCGGCAGCCAGCATGCCTGCGGCGGCGATCTCAACCTGGCGGCCTTGATGAGCGATTTCGCCGGCCGCATGCCGAAACGCCATGACCTGGCCCCCGACGACGTTCAGGCCATCAAGTTCACGGGCGGCTCGTCCGGGCGGCCCAAGGGCGTGCAGCAGACCTATCGGGTGTGGCACACCTGCATCGACCTGATGACCCGCGCGTTCGAATTGGACGGCGACGACCGCAACCTGCTGGCCGCCCCCATGACCCACGGCACGGGCACCCTGCTGGTGCCGATCCTGGCCCAGGGCGGGACGCAGGTCTTCATGCCGCAACCGGCGCGCCCGGCCGCGATCATCGAAGCCATCGAAAAGGACCGGGTGACCACGGTGTTCCTGCCGCCCACGGTGATCTACATGATGATGGCCGAGGAAGACCTGACGAAACGCGATTTCAAGAGCCTGAAGCATCTGATCATCGGGGGCGCCGCCATGCGCCCGGACGAGATCAAGCGCGGCCTGCCGATGTTCAACAATGCCCTGGAAACCTGCTACGGCCAGACCGAGGTGCCGCAGATCGTCACCGTGATGCGGTCGCGCGATTGGCTGGCCGACGACCATCGCCTGGCGTCCTGCGGCCGGGCCACGGACCGCTGCGACCTGCGCGTGGTCGATCCCGAGGGCAATTTCCTGCCGACCGGCCAAGCAGGCGAGATCGTCATCAAGTCCGAGCTGGTCATGAAGGGCTATCTCGACATGCCCGACGCCACGGCCGAAACCATCAAGGACGGGTGGCTGTATACGGGCGACGTGGCAGAGATCGAAGAAGACGGCTTCATCTATATCAAGGACCGCATCCGCGACATGATCGTGACCGGCGGCTTCAACGTGTTTCCATCGGATGTGGAGGCCGTTTTAGGCCAGCATCCGGCAGTCAAGGAATGCGTCGTGTTCGGCCTGCCCGACGACAAATGGGGCGAGGCCGTGCAGGCTGCGATCGAAATTCACGACGGCCAGCCCGCCGACGAAGACGAGATCATTCAGTACGTCAAATCGCGGCTGGATTCCGTGAAGGCGCCAAAGCGCGTGCACTTCGTCGACGAGCTGCCACGCAGCCCCGTCGGCAAGGTTCTGCGCCGCGAAGCCAAAGCCCAGTTCCAGGAGGCATAGACCCATGGCCGAGAAGCTCAAACCGACCCAGAAGCTGGCGACTCACACCCTGACGGACCTGTATTACCGGGATCAGAACCTGGTGACGGACATGATGGGCAAGATGAGCTTCACCGAAGCCATGATCGGCCACATCCTGGGCCGCACGCCCACGCCTGCCGACGTGGCGATCATCGATGCGGTCCTGCTGGCCCTGATGGAACACGGCCTGACCCCCAGCGCCGTCGCCACGCGCTTGACCTACCATTCCGCGCCCGAAGCCCTGCAGGCCGCTGTTGCGGCGGGGCTTTTAAATGTGGGATCGACCTTTGTCGGCACAATGGAGAATTGCTCCAAGCTGCTGCGCGAGATGGTCGAAGGAACAGAGCCGATGGATACGGCGGCGAAGCGAATCGTCGCGGAGCACCGGGCGGCGCGCAAGCACCTGCCCGGGTTTGGCCATCACCTGCATAAGCCGGATGACCCACGCACGCCGAAACTGTTCGAAATCGCCCGGGCGAACGGCGTCAAAGGCGACTACATCCAGGCCATCGAAGAGCTTAGCCGGGCCGTCGACGAAAACTTCGGCAAGCACATGACCATCAACGCCACGGGCGGCACGGCGGCGGTGCTGTCGGAAATCGGCATCCCGCCGGAAATCATGCGCGGCTTCGCCGTGATCGCCCGCGCCGCAGGGCTTGTCGCTCATATCGCCGAGGAACGGGATGTGCCGACCGCCCGGACGATCTGGGACATCGTCGAAGAAGAAATTCCCTATGCCGGTAATGCCCCCGTGGGCAGCCATGGCGACGGCAACGACGGCGGCGACTGATCGCCCGCGCCACCTGCCGCCTTTCAAAAATAGACCATTGCGAACCCGTCCAAATATATGGGCCGGGCGGGTTTTCGTGGCGAACTGTCACTGCGATTAATTGGCATTTTCCGCAGGCTATAGGCCTTTTGTCTAGATAACACGGGCATATGCACTGTGCTAACCTTCCTCATGGATTCAAAGGGTTAGCTCTCCAAGGATTCCTCCAGAAATCGAACAAAAACCCCATAAATCAGACCTATAGAAGAAACGGAGGTTGTAACCAGAGATGCCGAAAACATCCGATAAATCGCATCCGAACCGCATGCCCCCGGGTGTTCCGCACCCGGTCGATATCCACGTCGGCGGCCGGGTCCGGGAACAACGCAAACAAAACGGAATGAGCCAAAGTGAACTTGGGGATGCTCTTGGCCTGACCTTCCAGCAAATTCAGAAGTACGAGCGCGGCGCCAATCGCATCGGCGCCAGCCGGTTGTTTCAGCTCAGTCAGATTTTGGGCGTGCCGGTCGCCCACTTCTTCGACGCAATGCCGCAGAATGTTCAGATGACCCAGGACAATTTCGACTTGGACGTCACCTTTGCCGAAGACCCCCGCGACAGATCGGACGTTATGGGATCAAGCGAAACGACCGAATTGGTCACGGCCTATTACGGCATCGACAACCCACGCAAACGGCGGGCGGTCCATGACCTGATCGCCTCGCTGTCGAAAGCAGATTGGACCTGATCCCAATCGCTATTGCCCGTCGATCGGCGTGATGGTCGAATTTCCCTTAGGCACCGGCAAGGTTTCGATAAACGCGAAGATATCTTCGGCGTCACTTGGCGCGATCTCTATCGGCTGGGCATAGGGCGGAAGCTTGGTCGGCGGCTCCAACCCCTTGACCTTCACAAACGCCAGATGTGGGCGCCGGACGTAAAACGTCTGGAACCGATCGCGCCAATCGGCAAGCTTCTTGATCCATTGCAGTGAAGGGGTCGAGCCGATCCCCCCATGAGGGTTGAAATCCCCCACCACGTGGCACCTGGAACAATGTTCTTCCGCAAGCACCCGTCCCTTGGCCGCATCAGCCCCCTGGGCGGAATTGATCCCCGCCATGACCAGAACCGCCGCCAGGATGAGCACCCGCCGGGGCATCGCTATTCCAGCGTTTCGAACAACCGGATCATCAAACGGCATCGTTCGACCAAGGAGGAGAAATAGATAAATTCATCGTGGGAATGGGCGCCGTGGCCATCGGCACCCAGGCCGTCCAAGGTGGGAATACCAAGCGCCCCCGTGAAGTTTCCGTCGGAACCGCCCCCGGTTTTTAGGTCCTGCAAATCGAACCCGATTTCCGCCGCCAGGCCCTTCGCATGGTTGAACAGTTTTTCAATACCGTCGAATTTTTCATAAGGCGGGCGATCCACGCCCCCTTTGATATCCAGCGTGCAGTCCGCATCGACGGGAACAAAGGCTTCGACCCGCGCCATCACTTCTTCGGCCGCTTCCATGTTGGGGATGCGGATATCGACCGATATCTCGCAATGGGCCGGCACCACGTTGGTCAGTGTGCCGCCGGTGATCGTGCCGACGGAACAGGTAATTCCCCGTTCGTAATCGGTGATTGCCTCCAACGCCAGGATCTGATGGGCCATCTCCCTGATCGCGCTGCGCCCATCCATATGGCGCAGGCCGGCATGGGACGGCCGGCCGGTCACCGTGATCTCATATTTCAAACGGCCGTTCCGCGCGGTCACGATCTTGCCGCCTTCGCGGGCCGGTTCCGTGACCAGCACGTATTTGTTCTGCTTCGCCAGATCAACGATCATCTGACGCGAGGTCGGGCTGCCGATCTCTTCTTCCGGCACGTACATAAAGGTAATGGGCAGCGGTGTTTCACGCCCGGCACGGACCAAATGACGAAACGCATGCATGGCGATATAGGCGCCGGATTTCATGTCATAGATACCGGGACCGTAAACCTTGTCCCCTTCCCGGCGGATTTTCAGTTCGTTCTCCATGGTCCCGATCGCGTGGACCGTGTCCAAATGGGACAGAACCAGAATTCCGGGACCGTCGCCGCCCCAGGGCGTGCGTGCGATCAGAATATCACCGAAACCATCACGTCCGGGGGTGCGTTCGATCTTGGCGCCCAGCGCCGCCTGTTCCTTCTCGACCTGTTCGACCACGCGGTTCACGGCCTCGCCATCGTGGGAAGGGCTTTCGATTTCGACCCAGCGGAGCAATCCCGCCAGTATTTCATCGGCATCCAGGATCGGCTCATTGGATGATTTTGCAGGATTTTCAGGTGCGTCGGTCATGATGCGAACGGTTCCTCGTTGAAACGATCATGGAACCGTTTGTACCCCGGGATACGGGCTGTTGAAAGGGCCAGCCCGGCATCATCATTGGCCCCAAGAGGCCTAGGCTAGATGATCGTCCGGGGCGACCTCGTCGACACAGACAATGATCTGCGTGACGCTTTCCGCGTCGTCGCCTAAGGGGAAGAAGCACCGCTCATGCTGGTGATAGGAATCTTCGTCAACCTCGCCGAGGCCAAGAAACACCGGCTTGCCCGAACGCACGACATTATCGCATGCGGCAAGTAGCGGCGCCGGATCAAACGGCCAGGGAACCTCATCAAGGAAATGGCCCGTGGGGTCCGATGGGGCAAGATTGCTGCGTGCATCCACCAGCCACGTTCCGCAAAACCGGTAACGCACCCGAACAGGCGTATCGGCACCTTCATCCCGTTCGACATCGAACACCGCCACATACGGCGCGACATCGTATAGATCGATCAGCTTTATATCCGGCCAAGCCGGAAACTGCCGACCTTGGCGCAGGGTAATCCAATAATCATAAACACGTCTGATTCTAAGGCTGTTCACAGCCTTCAAGGCGGATGTCGGACAAGTGCCGTCACCTTCTAGTCCGGTAGGCGGCATGCCCTCTCCCCCATTTTTTGATTGTTCATGCCTGTGTATTTGACTGCTTTCCGGATTATCAGCGAATATATTGATATTCAATCAAAATCGATGTTTTAGCCGAAATTTGTCTGTATTTTGAAAAACGTGCCATCTAACGCCTCAGAGGCATCCAGCAGCTTGAACGCTTTGACCGGCCCCGTTCCCTCGGCTAAGACTCCGGCATCATGGAATTCAGAGACGCCAATCGGAATGATCTAGACGCCATCGTCGCATTGCTTGCCGACGATGCCTTGGGCAGCGTCCGGGAGCGCGCTGAAACACCCTTACCGGCCTGTTACGAAGATGCCTTCCAAGCCATTCAGGTTGATCCCAATTCGCGCCTGATTGTCGCCGACGACGGCGGCAGCGTGGTCAGCTGCTTGCAGATCACCATGATACCCAACATCAGCCACCAAGGCGGATGGCGCGCGCAAATCGAAGGGGTCCGCGTCGCGGCAAGTGCGCGCGGCAGCGGCCTGGGCCGGCGCATGTTTGAACATGCCATCGGCCTGGCCCGAGAAAAGGGCTGCCGGATGGTTCAACTGACCACGGACCGCAAGCGCCCCGAAGCCCTGTCGTTTTACGAAAGCTTGGGCTTCAGCCACAGCCACGCGGGCATGAAACTTCCCCTCTAACCAGCTCTAATCGTCGAGTATCCAGGTCTTGACCTCTTTCGAGGCAAGCCAAGGAGCAACCAGGGCATCGAAGGATTTGAAATGCGCCGTGGCCTTGTGGGCTTCGAACGCCGCCGCGTCGTCGTATATTTCGTAAAGAAATGTAACGGCCGGATCGTTGGCGTCGCGGCACACGTCGAACCGGCGGCAGCCCGGTTCCGTATCAAGGGACGCCCGGGCATTCTCGATCATAGCCGGCTGAAATGCCTCGATATGCTCGGGCTTCAAAACAAACGTGACGGTGACGACGAACATGCGGTTACCTCTTCCTCTGGGGATTTATCGATCTGCCGGTGGTTATCCGGCTGCGACATCTTGTTACAAAATTCCCCGCCAACACACCATGAAACTTGATTAAATCGGGGGCGTTCCCGGTTAATATGCAAAAATAAGGGTATCGCGAGGATACGCTCCTCAAACCGCCTCAGACGACGCATTTGATCCCGCAAGAGACCACGGAAAATGACCCTGCGATCACAACTCACTTATCTGGCCGGACTACTCGTTCTTCTTGGCGGTGCATGGTTCGCATGGACGGGCATCGAAGTCGGCGCCCAATCCAAGGAAGTGCCGCGCAAATCGGGCGGCGGCACACGCGTTCTTGTCGAAGCCGCGCGTCCGACCACGGACAAGATCATCGTGCGCGCCGTCGGCACGGGCGAAGCCAGGAAATCCGCCGCCATCTACCCCAAAACGGAAGGTGAAGTCGTCGCCGTGGCTTTCCGCAGCCAGGACAAGGTCCATAAGGGTCAAATCCTAGTGCGTCTTGACAACACTCACCAACAGATCGCCGTACGCTTGGCGAAAGTCGAACTCAAGGACGCCACCCGCCAATTGCAGCGCCTGGAACAGCTGGCGCCGTCGGGGGCGACCTCTCAGGCCCGCCTGGAAACGGCGCAAACCGCGCTTGAAAGCGCCAACCTGCGCCTGGACCAGGCCGAGGAAGCGCTCGACGACCGGGTCGTCTATGCCCCCTTCGACGGCATTGTCGGCCTGACGGAAATCGACCGCGGCGACCGCCTGACCACGCAAACCCTGATTACCACGCTGGACGACCGATCGGAGATCGAGGTCGAATTCGACCTGCCCGAAGAGTATGCCGGCCGCATCAAGATCGGTGATCCGGTGGTCGTCCGCCCCTGGACCATGCCGGACCTTCAATTAGCGGGGACGGTCTCGCAGCTCGGCAGCCGCATCATCGCCACCACCCGAACCCTGCGGGTCAAGGCCAACATTCCCAACAAGGACGACCTGATCCGGCCCGGCACGTCGTTCGAGGTTGAATTGGCCTTTACCGGCAAACCCTATCCTTCCGTCCGCGAAGTCGCCGTGCTGTGGAGCCGCGACGGCGCCTATCTGTGGCGTGTCGCCCATGACAGCAAGGACGGCAAGACCGTCACCAAGGCGGAAAAGGTTTTCGTCAGCATCGTCCGCCGCGACCGGGGCCGCATTCTTGTGGACGGACCGCTTATGCCTGAAGACCAGATCGTCGTCGAAGGCGTGCAGGGCCTGCGCGAGGGCCAGAAGATTGAACCTATTCCCTTTGACAAGTTCGCCGCGGGTGAAACGCCGCCCGCCAAGGCGAAGAAAAAGTCGAGCCCGTAAATGACCCGGTTCAGCGACCTTCCCTCATTGTCGGTGCGTCGCCCGACGCTGGTCGTCGTCATGAACCTGTTGATTTTGATTGCCGGCCTGGCCGCGATCATGGGGGTCGAAGTCCGTGAACTGCCCGACGTTGACCGCCCGGTGGTGACCGTGCGCGCGTTCTTTGACGGGGCTTCGCCCGAAACCATGGACGCGGAAGTCACCAGCGTGCTGGAAGGCGCCGTGGCCCGTGTTTCCGGGGTCAAGCGCATCGAAGCGGCGAGCGAGGAAAACAACGCCCGGGTCCGCGCCGAATTCAACGCCAACGTCAATCTGGACGTCGCCGCCAACGACATCCGCGAAGCCGTCGCCGCCGTTGAACGGCGGCTGCCCGAAGGGGTCGAGGACATCACCGTCGTCAAGGCCGATGCGGATTCATCGCCGATCATCCGCTTGGCCCTGGTTTCCGACAAGCTGACCCAGGAAGACCTGACCCGCATTGCCGAAGACGACGTTTCGCCGGAATTCCTGGCCATCGACGGGGTCGCCACGGTCGATCTGTTCGGCGATCAGGAACAGGTTCTGCGCATCGTCGCCGATCCCATGAAACTGGCACGCTACGGCCTTTCCATCGATCAAGTCGCCAAAGTTCTGCGTTCGACCCGTCTGGACGTGCCGGCCGGCAGCTTCAAATCAGACGACCAGTTGCTGCTGGTCCGGGCCGACGCATCGGTGTGGGAGCCGGCCAAGGTCGAAGACCTGGAATTGAAGAAGGACGTGCGCCTGGGCGACGTGGCGCAGGCGTTTTACGGACCCGCCGAAGCGCAAAGTTACTCCGTCCTGAACGGCACCAAGGTCGTCGGCCTGGGCATCGTGCGGCGCGCACAGTCCAACACCATCGCCATTTCCACCGCGGTCAACAAATCGATCGACCAATTGAACAAGCGTCTGAAGGACGTCCGCCTGGTCAAGATTTCCGACGATGCCCGGTTTATCCGGTCCTCGGTCCGTGAGGTCATCACCAGCCTGTTGATCGCCGTGGGCGTGGTTGTCGCCGTGATCTTCGCTTTCATGGGGGGGCTGCGGCCGACCATGATCCCCACGGTCGCCATTCCCGTCGCCATCATGGGCACGGTGGGGGCCGTCTACCTGATGGGATTTTCCATCAATATCCTGACCCTGCTGGCCATGGTTCTGGCCACGGGCATGATCGTCGATGACGCCATCGTGGTGCTGGAAAACATCCAGCGCCACCGCCAGCTTGGCATGAAATCCTATGCCGCCGCCGTCAACGGCACGCGGCAGGTCTTCTTCGCCGTTCTGGCGACCACGGCCACCCTGGTTTCCGTGTTCCTGCCGATCGCATTCCTGCCCTCGACCGCGGGCAAATTGTTTACCGAATTCGGCTTCGTGCTGGCCGTGGCCGTCGCGATTTCGTCCTTCGTGGCGCTGTCCCTGGTGCCCATGCTGGCATCCCGCCTGCCCGACCGGGGCGAGGCCGGGCCGACCAAGCCGCCGGCCATCCTGATCGCCGCCGGCCAGCGCATCAACGCAGCCTATGCCAAGATGCTGGAATTCACGCTCAACGCGCGCCTGTTGATCCTGGGCGGAACGGCCATGCTCGCGGCGACGGCATTGCTGGTTTACCCGACGATCAAGACGGAATTGCTGCCGCGCGAAGACCGGGGCGCCATCGTCATCATGATGCAAGGCCCCGACGGCGTGGGATTGGACTACATGGACCGGCAGTCGGTTCAGGCCGAAGCCCTGCTCCGCCCGCTGGTTGAAAACGGCGAGGCAGAAAACATCTTTGCCATCGTCGGGCGCTGGGATCTGAACCGCGTTTACCTGATCGCTCCCCTGGTGCCCTGGGATCAGCGCAAACGATCACAGCAGGAAATCGCCAAATCGCTGGCGCCGGGGCTGAAGGCCATCCCGGGTGCGACCGCCCGTGTGCGCACGCCCAACAGCCTGAACCTGCGCCGCGCCGGCGGCAGTGTCGAGTTCACCCTGACCGGATCGAACTATCGCGATATCGCGGGTGCCGCCTTCGATTTCCTGGGCGCCATGCGCGAACGCCTGCCCAAGCTGGAAGACCCCGAAGTCGAATTCCAGCAGACCCAGCCCCAACTGTCGGTCATAGTCGACCGCCGCCGGGCCGAGGACCTGGGCGTCGAGGTTGAAGGGATCGTCGACACATTGCGCGCCATGGTCGCCGGGTTCGAGGTCGCGGAACTGAACGTCAACGACCGATCCATCCCCGTCATGCTGGAATCGACGGCCGGTGCGATCAACGACCCGACCGACCTCTACAACCTGTTCGTGCCGACCGGCAATGGCCGGCTGGTTCCCTTGTCGGCCTTCGTGACCTTGGATGAAGTCGGCACGGCGGCGGAATTGGACCGCTCGGGCCAGAAACGCGCGGTCGAAATCGAAGCCGTTCTGCCCGCCGACATGTCCCTGCAGGAAGCCGTCGACGGTATCCAGGCCATCGCCGACGACACCCTGCCGCCGGGGATCGGACTGCGCTTCATCAACGAGGCCGCGACCCTGCAGGACACCACCAGCGAAGTCGCCATCACCTTCGCCTTCGCCGTGCTGATCGTATTGCTGGTGCTGGCGGCGCAGTTCGAAAGCGTGCTCAGCGCCCTGGTGATCGTGCTGACCGTTCCCTTCGGGCTGGCAGCGGCGGTGTTCGCGCTGAAACTGTCGGGCGGGACCATCAACATCTACAGCCAGATCGGGCTGGTCATGCTGGTCGGCCTGATGGCCAAGAACGGGATTCTGGTGGTCGAATTCGCCGATCAATTACGCGACCGGGGGCATTCCGTCGCCGACGCCATCCGCCAGGCGGCGACCATCCGCCTACGCCCGGTGATGATGACCATGCTGTCCACCGTCCTGGGCGCCCTGCCCTTGATTCTGGCATCCGGCGCCGGGGCCGAAGCCCGGGCCGCCATCGGCTGGATCGTGTTCGGCGGCCTGGGCATCGCCACCGTGTTCACCCTGGTCCTGATCCCCGTGATCTATTCCTTGCTCGCACCGCTTGCCCCCAACCGGGCCCATGCGGGGGTACGGCTGGACCGTGAAATGCGCGAAGCCGAACACATGGACACCACCGAAGCCCCGGAAGCCCAGCCCCAGGCGGCGGAATAACCCACACTCTGGGAATAAATACATCACGTTTCAGTGAAATATATTCCTTTGGGGAATAAGTATCTTTCCCCCACCCCCCTTGCCAAACCCCCCATAAAGCCGCAGATTCGCACCATCACATTGCGAGGAAGCAGTCATGCCCAACGCCGCCGTCAAATCGGGGGCCGATGCCGGACATACGGTTATCGCCCCCATCAACTTCATGACCCCCCATCAGACGCAGAAACCGCGTGTCATGATGTCCGCCGATCACGCCCGCCCCAACGAGCGCCTGGGCGAATTCAAGATATCGGACGTGCCCATGCTGGATGCCCGCGCGTTGACGCCGCCCGCCAGCCTGGATGTGCAGGGGTTCGAGTTGTCCCAGATGCCGACCACGATGCGCGATTTCTACGACGAAGGACGGATCGAGGCGGTTTATTACCCGGAAATCATCGATTTCCTGAAACAGGCAACCGGCGCCACGGACGTTCATATCTTCGACCACACCGTGCGCGTACAGGACGACGGCAAACGTGCCGCCACGGCCAAACGCCTGCCCGTGCTGATCGCCCATAACGACTATACCGAAACCTCGGGCCCGAAGCGTGTGCGCGACGTGATGGATGCCGCCGCCGCCGACCGCTATTTGGGCCACCGCTTCGCCATGGTCAATGTGTGGCGTTCGATCGGTCAAAGCGCCGAGCGCACGCCCGTCGCCATGGCCGATGCCCGCACGCTCAAAACCGAAGATTTCATCGCCACGGACTTGGTCTATCAGGATCGGGTCGGCGAGATTTATCAGAACGCCTATTCGGGCGACCAGAAATGGTACTGGTACCCGGGCATGGCCGGGGACGAGGTGCTGTTGCTGAAATGCTTCGACACGGCAACGGACGGACGCGCCCGCTATACGGCCCATACGGGCTTCGAAAACCCGGATGCCGCCCCCGGCACCCCGCCCAGGGAAAGCATCGAAGTCCGGACGATGATCTCCTTCGCGCCTTAAAAGCGCGGGGATCTCCTTCGCACCTTAACGGCTGCCTCCATCCGGTACCGTCATTCCCGCAAAAGCGGAAATCCGTGTCCCTGGCCCCTGCCTTCGCGGGGCTGGCGACCTTGTCCGGATTATCCGATTGTCATCGACGCCGGGGTCCATTTGTGACGCCGGCGTTCGCGTTTTCCGGCTTCGTCCTCGACACCGTAATCGATGGGTTCCGCAGGCGCCCAGGCCTCGCGGTCGTCCATGGCATTCGCCATGACGTTGGCCCAGGCCCTCCCTTCATTTCCAGGGACGCTGTCTTCCATATAGGCCGAGACATAGACGCCGCAGGATTTGCAGAACACATAGTCGCCGATCTTCAGGCCGAAGCGGTAACGGCCCAACTGGCCACCGTCCTTTACCTCAAGATGAATATGGCCCGCGTTGTCGGACAGCGCCCGGGTTGCGTGCTTGCGGCAAAAGGAACACTGGCAGGCCCGGGGCACGATCTCGGCCGGGTCTTTCGCGGTGGTGAAGGTGACGGTGATGTTGCCGCAATGGCAGCCGCCCTTGTGCTCAGTCATGGTCGGTGTTTCCTTTTGGTCCGGTCGGCACCCCCGACCGGAACATTAGAAACCGCGACAAGGGCCCGGCGCAAGCCTCCGCAATCAACGTTCAACGCCAGAACGGTTTGGCGCATTCCCGCGCCACCTGTTCGCGCGACAGGCCGACATCCGCCAAAAGCCGTGCGTCCAACCCCGCCAGGGCACGCCGTTGACGCATGCGCTCGCCGCATCGCAGGCCCCAAGCAATCAGCCGCCCCCAGGCATTCAGGGTTGTGTTGGGGCGTTTTGCCTCATGACGGATTGTTTCAGAAACCAAAGTGCCGTCGAACATCGCTCACTCCCTATCCGCAAATCGATAAGTATGAGGGTGGCACGACTTTCGCTGGTAATGGTCGCCAACCGTTTCGGCCGGGAGCGAAGTTATCCGCTGTGTTCCGCCCAGCGCTTCGTCCGGCGATTTGGCGCGGTCATGGCGGCAACCCCGGCAATCACACAGGCCATGCCCGCCCAGGCGGAAAGCGGCAGGGTTTCGCCCAGCACCAAAGCCCCCAGGGCAACCCCGATCGGCACCCGCAAATAGGCCTGCGCCGCCGTACCGACGGACCCCAGAACCTTCAACAGCCGGAAATAAATGACGAAGGCAACGGCCGTCGACAGCACGGACAGGCCCAGCAAGGCCAGGGCCGAGTCCATTGAAACAGACAAGGTCCAGGGCCGGTCGACCACCAGACTAACGGGGATCAGAACAGCCCCCCCGGCGATCATCGATCCGGCCGCCGGCACCATGGCATGCATGCCTGAAAACCGCCGCCCGAACACGGCCGCTCCCGCATAGCAGACCGTGGCGGCGACAATGGCCAGTTGCGACAGCAATTCCCGCGTCAGGCCCTGCAGGGCGTCCGCGCCGATGATCAGAACAATCCCGGCAAAGCCAAAGGCCACCCCCAGGAATTTGCGCCAGGTGCGCTCCCCTTCCAGGCTCAGCCCCAGGGCGAACAGAAAGATAAAAATCGGCGAGGTTGAATTGAGGATTGTCGCCAGGGAGGCGTCCACGGTCTGTTCGGCCCAGGCGATGACCGTGAAGGGAAACACGCTGTTCAGACAGGCCTGCACCATGAACGACCGCCAGGAAGCCCGGTCGCGTGGCATGCGCACCTTCAACACAGCCATGATGCCCAGCAGCACCACACCGGCAATGGCCGTGCGCCCAGCGATCAGCGTGATCGGCGGGATGGTTTCCACCCCCACCTTGATGAAACTGTAGGAAGCCCCCCAAAGGGTTGCCAGCAAAACCAGCAAGCTCAGGTTCATCGCCATGCCGCTGGACACAGGTGTCGCGGGTGCAGGGGCGGCAGGTGTCGATGTCATGCGGGAAGCCCGGCTGATTTCAAGGAAACGTAACGTCGCACGAATAGGGGGGCGCCATGGCGGATAACAATTCGGCCGCGACCGAACCGTGACCGAGTGCGCCCGGCCGGATTGACGGTTACAATCACGCCATGACGACCGTAAATGCAATGAATTTGGCCGAAGTCGGCAGTCTGGTCGGCGATGTCGCCCGGGCACAGATGTTGACGCACCTGTTGGACGGCCGGGCCCTGACGGCGGGCGAACTTGCCTGGTGCGCCGGGATCACGCCGCAAACGGCAAGCGGGCATCTTTCCAAACTGCAGAAAGCCGGCCTGCTGGCGATGGAAAAACAGGGCCGGCACCGGTATTTCCGCCTGGCGTCCCTGACCGTCGCCAACATGCTGGAAAGCATGCAGGTGGTCTGCGCCGTCGACACCCCCCGCCGCATCCGCCCGGAAAGCCGGATGGACCAGGACATGCGGATGGCACGAAGCTGCTACGACCATCTGGCGGGGGTGCTGGGCGTTTCCCTGGCCGATGCCCTGACCCGCCTGGGCGCCATCGATCTTTCCTCCGACGGCGGCATGATCACCGACAAGGGACATGGCCTGTTCCATGAGTTCGGCATCGATATCGACAGCTTGGCCAAGCAAAAACGCTGTTTTTGCCGGCCCTGCCTGGATTGGAGCGAACGCCGCCACCATATCGCGGGCGCCGTGGGCAAGGGCCTGGCGGACCGGCTGTTCGATCTGGGGTGGATCGAACGCGTCCGCGACAGCCGCGTCATCCGCGTCACGCCGTCGGGCCGCGACGGGCTGAAAACAACCTTCGCCATCGACCATCCGGACTGAGGATGGTTATACTCCCGGGATTGTATACAAAAACAAACACCCCGGGAGCATCCAGGAATGAGATTGAAAGACAAGATCGCCATCGTCGTCGGTGGCGGCCAAACGTCGGGTGAAACCATCGGCAACGGCCGTGCGACGGCCCTGCGCTTCGCCCAGGAAGGGGCGACCGTGCTGGTTGTCGATTATGACGAAGCCAGCGCCGCCGACACGGTCAAGATGATCACCGACGAAGGCGGCAAGGGATCGACCCTGCAGGCCGACGTGCGCAGTGAAGACGATTGCCGCAACATTGCCGCGACCTGCGCCGAACGCTACGGCCGGATCGACGTCCTGCACAATAACGTGGGCCGGTCCCGCGGCGACAAGCCGACCACGGAACTTGAAGCGGAAATCTGGGATGAGTTGTTCGAATTGAACCTGAAGGCCATGTTCATGACCTGCAAACACGCCCTGCCGGTCATGCGCGAGAAAAAGTCCGGCTCGATCATCAATATCTCGTCGACCTCGTCGTTGTGTTCGCGCGGTACCATCGCCTACAAAACATCGAAGGGGGCGATCAACACCATGACCCACATGCTGGCCCTGGAAAACGCGCCTTACGGAGTCCGCGCCAACGTGATCATTCCCGGCCTGATGGACACTCCCATGGCGATCGAACGGCGGGCCAACGAACGCGGCGTCGACCGCAAGGTCGTGCGTGACGAACGCAATGCCCAGGTGCCGCTGCTGGGCCGCATGGGCACGGCCTGGGACGTGGCCAACGCCGCCCTGTTCCTGGCATCGGACGAAGCCCAATACATCACCGGCGTGATGCTGCCCGTGGACGGCGGCGTATCCGGTAAAATCGGCTAAACAAACACGGCGGCCGCCGCGGATCAGTCTTCTTCGGAAGCCGTTCCTCGGCGGTCGGTCTGTTTGCGGCGCGGCGCGTCTTCCCGCCGGTCCTCGCCCTTGCGGCGCTCGTCCCCCTTGGGACCGTCTTCCCGGCGGCGGCGGTCACCCTTGCGCCGTTTCTTGCGGCGGCGTTCGCGTTTGCGCCGCCGGTCGCTGCGCATCATCAGATAGAACACCAGCAACACGGCGGCCGCCAATAGAACCCCGGTGATCGACACGATGGCCGCCACCCAGCGCCAAAAATCGACGGCGTCCGGCTTCTCCGCAGTCGGTAGCGGCTCTCCCTTGATGCGGGAGGCAACTTCCGCCGCCAGATTAGGCAGCGCCGTTTCAGACGGCGCCTGCATGACCGCACGGGGTGCCGGAAACTCGTGACTGCCCGCACAAAGCTGAAAAATCATCATCGGCTCTGCCAGGGTTAAGCCCCGGATATCCGCACCGCCCGGCTTGCCGTGAATGGCCAGATAGGTCGTTTTAAGCTCCGTCTCGTCTTCGCGCTTCATCACGAAGGAAACGTCGTCGACCTTGCCGTTGGCATCCGCATCAACGGTCACGGCATGGGCGATGTGCAATTGCTCCTTGTCGATCGTCACCCAGACCGGCTGCCACAAATCGGCAATGTCGACATTGCATTCGCCCGGTTTTCCTTTGGGGCGCGGCGGCGGCTTGGCTGCACCCGCCACTTGTTCATCTTTTGCCTTCTGTTCTTCCCGCATCTGCGGATGTGTCTCGAACGGCTGATCGGGTGGATCGGAGGCCGTCGTCGAGGTCGCCCCCGTTTGCGCGGCCGCCTTGTCGGCATCAGACGCCAAGGATCGGACGGGGCCCGTTTTGGTATCACTGTAGCGGGCCGTGACGGCATCCTGCGGCAACTTACGCACGGAGACGCAGTCTTCCAGTTGCTCCAGGCGTTTTTGAACCTTGTTGTCGGCCCCACCGCTCGATTCCGTGCGTCCCAGGGACAAATGCACGGCGACCAGCTTTTCCTTGCCGAATAGCGGCTCAAACGCACCATAAAGATCCGTCGCCAGATTCTTCATGTCGAACCGCCACTTGGCATCTGCAAGCTGGCGATTATAGGTGTTGACGAAAAAGATGCTTTTTACTTCGGCGCCGTTTGCACAGACCTCGCGCCGGGCCGACCGGGTCACCGTCAGGAACAAATTGACGATGCGTTTCACGGTCTTGCCCGTCGGCGTGACGAACGGCATCGACTGGGGGCGCATGCGCACGGTCGCGAATTCTTCGGCTGCCATGGCCTGCGGCACATGCGCCAACAGCCCGCCGGCGATCACCAAGGCGGCAGGCAGAAACCTGAAAAAGGTTATCGCATGCGTCGATATCATTGACGCCATGGCAGCTCTCCCCTTGTGCTGCCTCAAAAGCGCCCTCGCCGAATGCTCGGATCAAATCCCCGAATATATTGATTTTATGCGTGGATCAGCGACGGCAAGACAAAGCATAGAACAGGTCGCAGCCGCACCAAACCGAAAAACCCACAGACCTGTATAATCAGGGCCGGGCGGTCAGGCAGGATTCCAGTGCGGTCATGTTTGCCGTCATCATTCGTTCGTACAGGCCCGCCCCCGGTGCCATCCCGCTGCCCAAGGGATCCAAGATCGCGATCCGCGTGGCCGTCCCCTTGACCAGCCTGTCCGCGAGGCGGGATGAAAGCTGCGGTTCCGTGAACAGGCAGATAATGTCGCGCTGCCGGAGAAGCTCACGCAGTTCGTTCACATGCCGGGCCCCGGCAGGCCGTTCCGGGTCGACCGCAAGGATACCGGCGGCATGAAGACCGAACCGCGTTTCCAGATACTGATAGGCGTCATGGAAGACGATGAAAGGCCTGTTCTTCAACGGCTCCAATCGGTGTGTGAATTCGCGCATCATGGCATCGATCCGGGACTTCGCGTCATCGGCATTTACCAGGAACAGAGCCTTCTGACCGGGTGCGGCCGCGCCGAGAGTGCGGGCAATCATGTCGATCATCGCCTTCGCATTCACGGGATCCAGCCAGTAATGGGGATCATCGCCGCCGGCAGTCTGATTATGTCCGTGACCATGGCCATGATCGTGACCGTGGCCATCCCCCAAATCGGCCGAACGCCGTTTCAGGCGGATGAGGTCCTTCACATCGGCCATCGCCACCACCGTTGCATTCTTGGCCAATGTGGCGATCGGCTTGCTCAAGGCCGCCTCAAGGCCCTGACCGACCCAGAACAGCACATCGGACCGGGACAGCATTTCCGCCTGTGACGGGGCCAAGGAAAAGCCATGCGGCGATGCCCCCCCCGGAATCAGCAATTCCGGCGCCCCCGCCCCGGTCATGACCTGGGCAACCAGGGAATGCAGCGGCGGGATAGACGCCGTGACCCGCAAATCCGCCCGTGCTGCCCACGGCGAAGTCGCCAAGCCGATCATCAAAGCCAGGGCACCTGCGATCACGCGGGCCCGCTTGCCCTGCGCATTGACTTCCCGGTTCATTGGGCTATTTTCTCCGATCCGAACAAAATGTTATGATATAACGTTTAAAGATGCCGGTGACTTACACGATCCCGGCAATCAACGCAAACATCGATACAGTCGGATAATCCGAAAAGCAGATATGCCATCTTCCCCCGCCCCCGACCTGACCGCACGGCCCGGCCCCCTGTCCCGCGACAGCGATATGCCGGGCGGCGTGCTGTTTCGCGCCACGGGCGTCGGTGTTCGGCGCGGGGATGACTGGTTGGTTCAGGGCGTGGACCTGACCATCAATCCGGGCGAGATCGTCACCCTGATCGGCCCCAACGGCAGCGGCAAGACGACCACGGCCAAGATCGTACTGGGCCTGCTGCGCCCCGATGCGGGACGGATCGAACGGGCGGGGGCACTGCGCATCGGATATGTTCCGCAGCGCCTGACCATCGACGACACATTACCCTTCACCGTGCGCCGGCTGATGACCATGACCGGCCCCGCCACGGATACTGAAATCGACCGCGCCCTGGAACGGGCCGGGGTCGGCCATTTGGCCGGGGCCGCGGTTCAGCGCCTGTCCGGCGGCGAGTTTCAGCGCACCCTGATGGCCCGGGCGATCCTGCGCAAACCGGACCTGTTGGTTCTGGATGAACCGGTCCAGGGGGTCGATTTCGCCGGTGAGGTGGCACTTTATGAATTGATCCGCGACATTCGCGATGAACTGGGCTGCGGCGTGCTGCTGGTGTCACATGATCTGCATTTCGTGATGGCGGAAACGGACCGCGTGCTTTGCCTGAACCGCCATGTGTGCTGCGCCGGAACACCGCAGTCCGTTGCCGCCGATCCGGAATACCGGCGCCTGTTCGGCCCCCGCGCGGTCGAAACCCTGGCCGTTTATCAACACCATCACGACCATGCCCATGGGCCCGACGGCGAAGTCATTCCCCTTTCGGGTGAACGCGGCCCCGATGCCCATAGTCATGGTGACGGCGCAGTCTGCCACATGGATCATGGCCCTAGCCCCGCAGGAACCGCCGATGATCAGTGAATTCATCCTGCACGCGGCCTTGGCCGGTATCGGCGTGGCCATCATCGCCGCCCCCTTGGGGTGTTTCGTTGTCTGGCGGCGCATGGCCTATTTCGGCGACACCATGGCCCATTCGGCGCTTTTGGGCGCTGCCGCCGCCATCGCCTTTGATATCGATGCAACCTTGGGCGTGTTCACGGTCGCCGTGCTGGTCGCCCTGGCGTTGCTGGCGTTGGAACGCCGCGGCGGGTTGGCGACGGATACGCTGTTGGGCCTGCTGTCCCATTCTGCCTTGGCGGTCGGCTTGGTGGTGATGGGGTTCATGGCGGGGCTGCGGTTGGACCTGTTCGGTTATCTGTTCGGCGACATCCTGGCCGTGAATACGTATGACTTGGCCTTGATATGGGGTGGCGGGGCCGTGATCCTGGCCATCCTGATCCGCATCTGGCGGCCGCTTCTGGCCGCCACGGTGGCGCCCGACGTAGCGGCGGCCGAAGGCATGAACCCCCACCGTCACCGCCTGATCTTCATGCTGCTGCTGGCCGGCGTGATCGCCATTGCCATGAAAATCGTCGGCATCCTGTTGATCACGGCCTTGCTGATCATTCCCGCCGCCACGGCACGCCGTCTGGCCGCCACCCCCGAAGCCATGGCCGGGATCGCCGCCATCGCCGGAAGCCTGGCCGTTATCGGCGGATTGTGGGCGGCCATGACCGCCGATACCCCGGCGGGGCCGACCATCGTAGTCGCCGCATTGGTTTTGTTCCTGGCCGGAACGGTCACCTGGAAACGAAAGGCAGTGGATCATGGCTAAACCCGATCCAGATACCCAGCCGTCCCTGACCCGCAATCAAAAAGCCGTCGTGACCGCGTTGAAGGGGGCCGATACGCCGCTTACGGCCTATGACATCCTGGGGCTTGCCCCGATCCGCCGGGCCGGCATGAAGGCCCCGCTGACGATCTACCGCGCGCTCGACAAACTGATCGACCTGGGTCTGGTACATCGCATCGAAAGCCTGAACGCCTTCGTCCATTGCGGGCATGGGCCGCACGATCACGCGACCGGGTTCCTGATCTGCACCGATTGCGGCCGCACCTTGGAGGTCCATCTGGAATCCTGCGAACGGCATCTGGCCGGACGCGCCCGCGACCAGGGTTTTGCCGTGGATGACGTTCGCGTGGAAATGACCGGACGATGCCCCGGTTGCGCCCAGGCGCCCGCACCTTAACGATGCACCAACCCCCGCAGATCATCCGCGACCGCTGCCGCAACCTGTTTCCAGTCGCCCCGTGATGATTGTCGGTAAAGACGCAAGCTGTCGTACCAGGGACTTTCCATCCCGTCCCGCCCCCATCGCCAATCGGCGACCAGGGGCAGCAAACCCCAGACAGGACATCCCATCGCCCCGGCCAGATGCAGAACCGCCGTATCGGCACAAATCACCAAGTCCAACCCCGCGATCACATCCGCCGTTGCGGCGAAATCGCCCAGATCCGGCGTTTCCGCGAACAGGCCCGGCCGCCCGGCCATTTCCTCCGCATCGGCGGGGCGCAGACCGACCTGCAAATTGACGAAGGACACATCCGGGACGTCGAACAGAGGTGCCAGGTCGGCCAGACGCAGGCTTCGCTCACGGTCACGACGATGAGTCGGGTTCCCGGCCCAGGCCAGCCCGACCCGGCGTGATGCCCCCTCCGCATGCGTTGCCGGACCGGATGGCGCCCGCAGATAGGCACCGCCGGAAACATCCCCGGGCACCAAATCTAATACCGCCCCCAGGCTCATCAGCGGACACCACAAGGGAGTGTCCTGAGGCGTGTCCGCATCACAATGGTCGATGGGCCAATCCTGCGCCGCGATCAGGGGCGTCAAGGCCTTCGGCACAGCCAGGACGGGCATGCCGCCGCGATCCTGGACCCGTTGGGCCAAACGCGCGAACTGGATGAAATCCCCGAACCCCTGTTCGGGGATCATAAGAACGCGTTCACCGGATAACGGCTCCCCCTGCCATCGCCGGCCGGGCGGCATTTCCCCGCCCAGGAACGCAAGGCGGGATTCGTAAAGCGGCCAGCCGGCATGCCAGTCACCCGCCGAAAGATGCAAGATCGCCCGGTTGAACCGGGTCCGCGCATCATCGGGGTCGAGGGCCAGCGCCCGGTCGAGTGCCGCAGCCGCATCATCGAAGCGGGCAAGGTCGGTCAGCGCGATGCCCAGATTGCACCAGCCGGCGGCGAATTCAGGTTCAACCCGGGTCGCACCGGCATGCAGACCGGCCGCATCGTCATAAGCCCCCTGCCGATGGCGCACGATCCCCAGACCATCGAGCGCGCGGGCATTATCGGGTGCGGCCGCCAGCACCTTGCCGAACGCCTGGGCCGCATCGCCCAGGTGTTCACCCGCCAGCAAGGCCCGGCCCAGGTTGTTCCGGATCATGATGTCGTCGGGGAATAAGGCCGCCAAACGCTGCAAATAGGGGGCCGCCCCCGCAATGTCGCCGGCGGAAAAGCACAGGTTCGTCAGGATCATCAAGGCGCCGGCGTGAACAGGATCACATTCCAGAACCTGCTCGGCGAAAGTACAGGCATCTTCCGTATTCCCGGCACGCCAGGCCGCTTCGGCACGGTCAAACAGGGATTTGCTGTCAGTCACCTTGCGACCTAGAACGTTTCGCCCCAGGGGCGAATTTCGACTTCCCAGGTCCAGGCCGACCGATGCTGGCCCAGGATCGCCATATAGGTTTCGGCAATGGCATCGGGTTCCAGCCAGCGGTCCGGGGCGGCGTCCGTGTTTTGGCGGCCTTCCCGGTGGTCGGCGGCGATCCCGCCATCGATCACGAAATGCGCAACATGGATGCCCTGGGGGTGCAGTTCACGGGCCAGGCTTTGGGCCAGCCCGCGCAAGGCAAATTTGCCCATGGCGAAGCTGGAAGAATTGGCATAGCCCTTCACACTGGCCGAAGCGCCCGTGAAAAAGATCGACCCGCCGCCTACCTTCAGCATTCGCTTGGCCGCCTGTTGAGCAACCAGAAAGCCGCCGAACGCGGAAACTTCGATGGCCTTTCTGACTTCGCCGGGATCAAGGTCGATGATCGGCCCCCGCACCCGGTAGGACGGATTGTAGAGCACGAAATTCGGCGTCCCTCCCTTTTGGTCCAGGTTCTCGAACAGGCTCGCGACCTGGTCCGGATCCGTCGCATCGCAGGCATGGGCCATGGCCCCGGTCTCGGCGCAAAGGCCGGTAAGCTTGTCCGCGTCCCGGGCGCTGAGATCGACCTGCCAGCCGTCCGCCGCCAACCGGCGCGCCACGGCGGCACTCAGGCCTTTACCGGCGCCAACGATCAGGGCTCGTCCGGGAAGAATGTTCATTGCCGGTCCAGTTTGCGGGTCAATTCGCGGATTTCATTGCGCAGATGACTGACTTCCTGCGTCAGGTCCTCGATCGCCATGCCCTGTTCTTCCGCTTCTTCCTGGGCAACCTGGCTCATGGCGGCGACGACCATGGCGACGAACAGATTGACGATGCCGTAGGCCGTCAAAAGAATGAACGGCACGAAGATCAGGGGAGCATGGGGATGCAGTTCCATCACCGGCCGCACGATCCCCGATGCCCAGCTTTCCAATGTCATGATTTGAAACAGCGTGAACGATGACGCATGGATGGAGCCGAACAGTCCCGGGAATGCATCACCCAGCACTTTCGTGGTGATCACCGAGAACATGTAGAACACCACCGCCAGCAACAGCAGCGCCGCATTCATGCCCGGCAATGCCAACAACATCGCCGATACGACTTTCCTCAGCTTGGGAATGACCGTAACGAGCCGCATGATTCTGAGGACGCGCAGAATTCGCAAAATCTCGTAATCGCCAGGAATGGGAACGAGGGCGATGGCGACCACGAAAAAATCGAACAAGCTCCACCCATCGCGGAAAAAGGCTTCCCGATGGGCGATGATCCGCAACAACAACTCGGCGGAAAAGAACGCCAAAGCGAAATCGTCAAGCGTATGCAGCACCTCGAAGTGCTCTCCCTGGAGATCTTTTGAAGTCTGCAAACCGAGAATGATGGAATTCAGGATGATCACCATGACGACGGTCGTCCTGAAGCCGTGCCCATCGACGAAATTGATCAGTTTCCCACGCCACCCCGAAACAGGCGCACCTTCATGCCCTCCGCTCAGAGGCAACCCGGGTTCGGCTCCGTTATCCGTCATGTCGGATTCCGCTTTTCCTGCCGTTTCTGCGTCCGAATACGTTTACCCGCCGATACGTCCTGCGTCGAGTCCGTCAAAATCACGTGCCGTTCAACCGGCGGCAGCCGTGCAAAGTGTCGCCATCGGGCCCAGAGCATGTGATAATCATCTAATTCAATTGAACAATCGACGAATACGCATCTACGGCTGACAGGTTCATTCAGGATATGTCGGCGATTGAGTTTGTTTTTCATGAGGGGGGCAATCCCATGAAACGTCTTATTCCTGTTGTTCTCGGCCTGCTGCTGGCCTGTACTGCTGCGCAGGCCGCAGACCCGACCGTCAAGGAAGGCCTGAAAGAAGCCGGCTGGGCGACCGTGCCCGTGTTTCTGGACGCCGCCACATCCGACATCACCATCAAGTTTCCCAAGGCCATGGGCGGCGGCAAGCTGAAGTTCGGCGGCACCATTGATGCCGAGGAACTGAAGAACAAGACCTTCGTCTTCACCACCCTGGATGACAAGAAACTCAAATGGGATAACGCCTTCGGCATGTCCTTTTTGGATTTGACCGATGTCGCCATGACCTTGAAGGCGGCCAAGGGTGTGTTCGAAATTTCCCTGGACGGCAAGGTCGGCGGCCCCTTCAAGAACGGCGACAAACCCCGCGAGGTCATCATCGAGTTGGCCGTCGAGGAAAAAGAGATCACCAATTTCACGCTCTCCCTGCCCGACAGCTCGATCCATGTCAGTTCAATCCCCGAACTGAAGCATATTCCGGGGGCGTCAAAGCTGGCGTTCTCGTCACCGACCATTTCCCTGGACGCAATCGGCGGCAAGATGGAATTCAAGGATGAAATCCTGGATGCGGTCGCGTTCTACGAAAAGGAAAAGAAAAGCTGGAACATCGGCCTTTTCCTGGAAAAGCCCATGACCCTCGGCAAACTGGTCGGCCACAACAAGGGCTTCCTGAAGGATGTGTCGCTGCCGAAAATGCGCATCCTGTCGTCGACCAAGGGCCTGAAAAGCGGCTACGCCGACTTGCCGCTGGCCATGCAGCAGTTCTTCACCACCGACGGCAATCTGCCGGACGGCGATCTGGAACTGGTATCCGGCATCAATATTCTGACCAGTTTCGATCCAGCCATTCAGCCCAAGGCTGTGAAAAGCGGTCTTTCGACCATCGGTATCGTCAAGCCGGTTGAAATCGACGGCACGGTCGAAGGCGTGTTCGGCGGCACCCCGGCGATCGACCTAAGGGTCGCGTTTTCCGTTCCCGCCGACCACGGGTTCCCTTTCATGAAGGCCAAGGCCGGCGCGGAAACGGCGTTTTTCATCAAGCTGTCGAAGATTGAACAGGCCGTGGGCTTCGCCACCAGCGTCGAAGTGAAATCTAAGAAGGAGACCTTGGTGTTCGGCATGGACTTCGACCTTGTCGACCGTGAAGGCGTGGTCGAGATCGAAGCCGCCGGCCATATGGACGGCGACTGGAAGAATGCCGCCGGCATCCATGGCCTGACCTTGGCCAACCCGTTCATGTCCGTCGGCATCAATGCGACCTCGGCCTTTGACGTGCTGATCGACGGCACCATCAAGATCGGCAAGGAAGAGGTTCGCGCCACCGGCGACATGGTGATTCTGCCTGCCGCTGCCTTCACACCCGAAGCCCTGGCCTTTGCCGGAACGCTCAACAAGCTGCCGTTCACGTCCTTGATGGCGCAGGCGCTGAAGCATTCCAAGGTCAACGTCAACGGATTGAAAAAGGTGAAGGCGGAATTCCGCGATGTCGCCTTTGCCTTCATGACACCGGGCGCGCACCTGCCCGAGGACCTGACCGAACGGCTGTCCATCGAAGGGGCGGGCATGGCCTTGGAAGGCCAGTTATGGGCCCATGGCAAGGAACTGGGCGGCATTGCCGGCCATGTTTCGACAGAAGGTATTTCCTTCCTGGGAACCCTGGCGCCCATTCATCTTGGTCCTTTGACGTTAAAGGATTCCGAACTTCAGATCGAAGGCAACACGGAAACGATCCCCAGTTTCCTGATCAAAGGCGAAATGGACCTGTTCAAGGGGTTCAAGGAAGCCTTCGATCTTGAAATCGGCGCCGACAAAATGCTGTTTGCGTCGGAAACCAAGTTCGGCGGCGCCTTCGACGCCAAGCTGACGGTGGAATCGGACGGCTTCAAACCGGGCAGCGATCTGGCCTTTGAAGCGGTTTTGAACACCAAATACCTGGATCAGTTCAAGACCCTGACCAAGGCCGCGCTGAAAGGCTTCGAGAAAGCCGACAAGGACATCAAGAAAGCCGAAAGCGACGTCAAGAAGGCCGAAAACAGCGTCAAGAGCATCAAGGGCAAGATCGAGCACGCCAAGGCCAAGGCCGAGGCCGCGAAGAAAAAAGCCAACCACGACCTGGACAGCGCCAAAAGCAAGGTCGACAGCCTAAGCCGCCAGATATCGGATAAGAAACAAAAGGCCCACGATCACCGCAAGAAGGCCAAAAAGTACGCCAAGAAGATCAAGCTAAGTAAGGCCGCCAAATACGAAGCCGAAGCCGTGGCCGAAGAAGCCGAGGCCAAGACCCTGGAAGCGGCAAAGAAAACCGCCCAATGGGCACTCAACGCGGCCAAGAAGACGGTCAGCGCCGCGACCAAGGCCTCGCCCGAGGTAATCGCCCTGGAAGCCGAATTGAAGACTGCCGAAGCGGGCCTGAAAGTCGCCGAAGGCGCGCTTGAAGCCGCCCGCGCCGTCAACAAGGGCGTGGCCAAGGCGACCGAGGCGGTGGCCAAGGCAGGCCAGGGCTTCAAGCTCAACGGCCTGGGTGCATCGGGCAGCCTGCAAGGCATCCTGACCGCCGGCAAAAAAGGCGATTCACCGACCCTGATCGCCGATGTCACGATCGTCGGCAAACACCATGTCTATCGGGAGAACCTGGGCAATCTGGAAAAGGGCTTCGCCAATCTGGCAAAAGGCATCGCCAAGCAGGTCGCCCAGCAGTTGGTCAAGGCGTTCGAAGGGAAGTAGTCCGTGGGGACGGGCTGACTGGTCTGATACCTGACGCAGGCCCTTAAGTCGCCCTGCGCGATTGTCGGCGGCGGCGGGCCGTCGGCTTGGCATGGGCATTGGCTTCCACGTAATCGATGACCGCGCCGGCGATGTCCTTGCCGGTGACCTTCTCGATCCCTTCCAGGCCGGGGGATGAATTGACTTCCAGCACCTTGGGGCCCGATGTCGATTGCAGCAGATCGACCCCGGCCACGTTGAGGCCCAGGGTCCGCGCGGCCTTAACCGCCGTGGCGCGTTCTTCGCGCGTGATCTTGATCTTCTCGCCCTTGCCGCCGCGGTGCAGGTTCGATCTGAAATCGTCTTCCGCCCCCTGACGGCGCATGGCGGCCACGACCTTGTTGCCGATCACGAAGCAGCGCACGTCGGCCCCGCCCGATTCCTTGATGAATTCCTGAACCAGGATATTGGCTTTCAGCCCCCGAAAGGCGCCGATCACGGATTCCGCCGCCTTGCGCGTTTCCGTCAAAACCACGCCCTTGCCCTGGGTGCCTTCCAGCAATTTCACCACCAGCGGCGGGCCGCCGACCTTTTGGATCAGATCGAGCGTATCATCCGGGGAATGGGCCATGCCCGTGGCCGGCATACCGACCCCGGCCTGGGCCAGAAGCTGGTGGGCATAGAGTTTGTCACGCGACCGGCCGATGGCTTGGGCACCGTTGACGCAATAAACCCCCATCAGTTCGAACTGTCGCACCACCGCCATGCCGTAGAACGTGACGGACGAACCGATCCTGGGGATGATCGCATCGAAGCCTTCCAGGCTGTGGCCGCCGATCAGAACCTCGGGTTTGCGCGACGTGATATTCATGTAGCATCGCGTGGTGTTGATCACATCGACCATATGGCCCCGCTGTTCGGCGACCTCGACCATGCGTTGGGTGGTGTAGCTGCCCGGTTCGCGGGACAATATCCCGATCTTCAGGCTGGGGCTGGGATCGGCCTCGGGCCGATGGTCGTCATAGATATCCGGCGACATTTCGCCGTGAACGTAGGATGCCAGCGGATTGACGATCATCCGCCCCTTCATGGCGGCACGACCCAACAGCATGCGATAGCTCATGCCTTCGCGGTTGGTCAGCGAAATTTCGATCGGCCATTCCTCACCGGCGACGCGGACCTTGGTGCGGATGATCGGGCGCAGTTCCGATTCGCCGTTGGAGCTGGTGATCTCGCGCTGGCCGATCAGCTCGGCCGTGCAGAACAGTTCGATCGCGGGCTTTTCCGTGACCGGCCGGATTCCGAACCGCACCATCTTCTTGCCGCCCGTAGAGAACGGCTCGACGGAAAAGGCATGCAGCGACGACGTACGCGCGCCCGTATCGGCCTTGGCCTTGATGGCCGGCAGCCCCAGTTCGGGCAGGGAAACCCATTCTTCCCAGCCGATGACGATGGGATCTTCAGTACTCATCCGCTCTTACTTTCAGTTTTGTGTGATTTTGGGCGCCGCCAGACGATAAACGTCGGACGGCGGCGAGGGCATAACAGACAAAAAGCGGCGGGTCCATCTGAAAGGACTCGCCTCGGCAATTGAAATTACCAAACCCGGATGACAGGAATTTTACGTCCCCCGTCCGGGCTTGAAAATACGGCCGTGCACCGTTGGATATCATGAGGAGAAAAGGGGTTCCCGGCCCGGGGAAGGCAGTGCCGGGGAGCTGACCGCCGTCCCCGGGACCGGGGCTCTTCGTTGGATGAGCGAAGAGCGAGCGCCGTTTCGCCTGCCGCGTCGCAATCCCCTGCTCGGGGAACATCGCATAACAGGCGCGAATTCCTGGAGGCGGGCCCTTGCGGCCGCACCTATTCTTAAATTCATGGATATTATTACTTTAGTATAGGTGATGTTCAAATTGATTATTTGTTACTATTTTTCATCTATATTTATTTATTATTTTAATAAAATTTATCTCAAATTTTATCTTTTCCCGTTCCCCTGGAAGCAAATACCGCAAACGGGTTGTCCTCTGTTGTCTGGGGATGGTCCCTGACATAGAAAAGAGGCCAAGGAGGATCCTCCATGTCCAAGGGTCTCAAAACCGTCGTCGTCATCCCCGCCCGTTGGGGGTCGACCCGCTTTCCCGGCAAGCCGCTGGCATCGGTCGCGGACGTCCCCATGGTACAGCGCGTCTGGGCCCTGGCCCGGGCGGCGGCAGGTGTTACGGACGTCACCATCGCAACGGACGACAGGCGCATCGCCGATGCCGCCCAGGCGTTCGGTGCAAAGGCCGTGATGACACCGGAAGACTGCCGCAACGGGACGGAGCGTGCCCATGCCGCCGCCCTGGCGATGGACCATCCCCCCGATGTGATCATCAATCTGCAGGGGGATGCGGTTCTGACCCCGCCCTGGGTGATCGCCGCCGTGGCCGGCGCCTTCGCGGAACCGGATGTGCGCATCGCCACCCCGGCCGTTGCCCTGGACGACCGGCAACTCACCGCGTTGGAAGCCCATAAGAAGGAAAGTCCCGCAAGCGGCACCACCGTGGTCATGGACAGCCAATCGAACGCGCTTTATTTCTCCAAGGCGGTCATCCCTTTCCGCCGCACGCCGGGCACACCCGTTTACCGCCATGTCGGCATTTACGGCTACCGGCGGGAAACCCTGGCGGGGCTCGTCAAACTGCCGGAAGGCATCCTGGAAAAGACCGAAGGCCTGGAACAGTTACGCGCCTTGGAAAACGGCATTCCGATCCGTGTCGTGCCCGTCGATTACAAAGGCCGCACCCATTGGTCCGTCGACAGCCCGGCCGACCAGGCCGCCGCCGAAGACCTGATCGCCCGCGAAGGTGAATTGCTGACCGCCTATGACGGCACGGGCGGCCAGTCCGCATGAAGTTGCTTCTGGTCCGCCACGGCAACACCTTTGCCGCCGGCGACACGCCGGTGCGCGTCGGCGCCAACGAAGACCTGCCCCTGACAGCCGAAGGCGAAGCCCAGGCCATGGCCATGGCCGAACAGCTGGCAACGGCCAACCTGCGCCCGGATGCATTCATCTGCGGGCCGTTGAAACGCACGCGGCGCCATACGGGAATCGTCATGTCGCATCTGGCCGCACCCGGCAGTGCGACCATCGATGCCCGCCTGACGGAAATCGACTACGGCCCCTGGGGCGGCCTGAGCGACGATCAGATCGTGGCCCGGTTCGGCCCCAAGGCCGAACAGGAATTGCGGGCCTGGAACGAACAAAGCGAAATGCCCGCCACCTGGGCGCCGCACCCGGCGGAGATCACCGCCAACCTTCGTGCGTTGACGAATGAAATCACCGCCGCAACCGGCGGGGGGACGGCATTGATCTGTTCATCCAACGGCATCCTGCGGTTCTTTCTGGAACTGACGGCGGACGGCCTTGCGCATCATCAGGCGGCCGGCCGTGCGAAAATGTCCACGGGCGCGGCGTCGATGCTGGAGATCACGGACGGCACCGCCCGCGTGCTGTTCTGGAACCTCAAGGCGGGGGCGGCGCTGCCGGCCGGCTTTTGACCCCTTCCCATGGCTATGCCTATATGACCGCCTATCAATGATAACGATTTAAGGGGGACCGGCGATGACGATTCAAGAAGACGTCAAAATGGTCATGGGCAACCTGATTGCCATTGCTCAGCTGACATTAAAACAGAAAGGCACGGTGACGCCCTTTGCCGTTGCCGTGACGACCGATGGCGAGGTCCAGCAGCTTTCCAGCGACGAAGGGATCGAACCCGACCAGGCGATCGAGCGCCTGACCGCGCAATGTATCGAGAAGGCCAAGGCCGGAACCTATCGTGCGACCGGCATCGCCTATGACGTACGGCTGGATCATCCGGACACAGGCGAAGAACGGGACGCCATCGCGGTCAACTTCGACCACCGCAACAACGCATCCGTCATCTATTGCCTGCCCTACAGGATCAAAGGCGGCGAACTGGAAATGGAGCAGCCGCTGACCCAGCAAGGTGCGGGTCGCGTGTTCGGCGCCAACGAATCATCCGGCGCGGGATAAGCGCGGCGACCGCCGGCTTGGAAAAGCCGGCGGCACAAACCAACGCTACTTCTTGGTTTTTTTCTTGGCTGGCTTTTTCGCCACTGCCTTCTTCGCCGCAGGCTTTTTCACCGCAGCTTTCTTCGCCGCAGGTTTTTTGGCCGCGGGCTTTTTCACCGCCGCTTTCTTCGCAGCCGGCTTCTTAGCAGCGGCTTTCTTCGCAGCAGGCTTCTTCGCCGCCGCTTTCTTGGCAGCCGGCTTCTTAGCAGCGGCTTTCTTTACGGCAGGCTTCTTCGCGGCAGTTTTTTTCGCCGCGGGCTTCTTGGCCACAGCTTTCTTTGCTGCGGGCTTTTTCGCTGCAGGTTTTTTGGCGGCGGGCTTCACAGCAGCCTTGCGTGCTGCGGGCTTCTTCGCCGCCGTTGTCCGGGCTGCCGGTTTGCGCGCAGCGGGTTTACGGGCAGCCGTGGCACGTGCTGCCGGGCGCCGTGCCGCAGGTTTACGCGCCGCTGTCGCACGCGCCGCAGGTTTGCGGGCGGCCGGCTTGCGCGCCGCAGGTTTTGCTGCCGGTGCTTTCGCCGCCCGTTTGGCCGCGGCGATAACCGTCTTGGCCCGAGCGGGCCCGAAACCGCTTAACGCCCCGATCGCCGCCGGCGTCGCGGACGCCACAGCAGCAACTGTCTTGAACCCACCTTTGGAAAGAACCGCCGCAGCGGCAGGACCGATACCAGAGATATCAGTCAGTTTTGGTCCAGCCATAAACATGCCCCCTTCTTGTTGGTTTAACGCGGCTAAGAGTAATCGCGCTGATGCGGAAATGAATATGACATTTTTGTTACGCACACCCAAGCAATCCGTTGTGTGCGTCGCACAAGTTCCACTGGCTTTCCCGCGGGCGTTCCCGTATCAGAATTTCATGTCGCCGGCCGGACAAACCGCCGGGCACTTAATGAAGGAATGCAATGATGCGCATGTCATTCGTCTTTCCAACCGTGATCGCGGTCGCGCTCGTCCTGGGAGCCTGCGCAGAAAAAGAACCCAGCAGCCTTACCTTCGAGCAGGCGATGCAGGAACTGGTCAAAGGCAACGAAACCTTTAGCTCTTATATCAAGGGCTTGGACAACAAATTGGTGAAGTGGTCCGGCACGGTCGCGGAAACCCGCAAATGGCATGAAGACGACTATGTGCCCGCTGCGGGGATGCTGATTGACGTCGACGGCAAGCCGGGCGCGGATCTGTTCGTGAACATCGGCGTCGATGATCTGGACACCGTCGAGGCAGGATCGAAAGTCACATTCACCGCGCGCCTGCTGGACAGCGTCGATGAAAAGGGCATGCCGTTGATCAAGCTTCAGGTGGAAAAATTCCACTAGGCGATCATCGCACCGCCGTCGGTCCTGATCATACCCGGCTGAGAATCAGCAATAGAATCGCACCGATGATCAATGCGATTCCTACGACCTCCAGCCGCGTGACCTTTTCCTTGAAGAAGAAAATCGACGCCGCGAATGTGAATACCAATTCGATCTGTCCCAATGCGCGCACATAGGCTGCGTTCTGCATGGTGAAGGCCAGGAACCAGGCAACCGAGCCCGCCATGCCGACCGCCCCTACGGCGGCCGACCATTTCCAATGGACGAACACGGCCTTCAGGGTCGATGCTTCCTTCCAGGCCAGATAGGCCCCCATGGCAATGGTCTGGATGACCAGCGCCACGGCCAGGGTGTAGGCCACGGTCATGGCCAGGTCGTCCCAATTGAGCGACAGCGCCGCCCCCCGGAAGAACACCACCGACGCGCCCAGGAAGGCGCCGCATACCAAGCCGATCAAGGTGGGCTTTTCCGTCACCCCGGCGATAAGCGTTGTCAGCGACACCTTGGACTGACCCGCCGACAGGACGACGACGCCGACCCCCGCAAGCGCGATCGCGGCCGCGGCGGTTGTCGTCACCGTATCTCCCAAGATCAGAAACCCCAGAATGGCGACCTGGAAAACCTCGGTCTTGGAATAGGTCGTGCCGACGGCGAAATTGCGGAACTGAAACAGATAAAGAAGCAGCACCGTAAAGATGATCTGACTGGCCCCGCCCAAAACGCAATAGACCAGAAAGGTCATATTGAAGTCGGGGATCGCCTTGCCGCCGATCTCGTGCAGTCCCCAAAAGTAAATAAGCGAGAACGGCAGGGCGTATAAAAACCGCACATAGGCGGCCCCCAAGGTCGTGAGCCGGCCCTTGAGATGTTTCTGAAGGGCGGAGCGTGCGTTCTGCAGGAACGCCGCAAGAACGGTGATCGGTATCCAAAGTTCCATGGGATTGGGGGGGCCTTCGTGGAGATGGGAGCCCCATCATTACCCGGATCGCCGGCCCCGGGAAACGATCTTTTCCCAATGCTGTCCCGTTGCCCGCGGCCCATTCGGGGGCGTCTCACTATTGAGAACGGTATACTTATTACATGCATTCATAAATATATCTCTTGCATTAGGAGATTTATGTCGCGAATAATTCCCATATGCATTTTATTGAATGCAAGAAAGCAACTGCCTAGGGGACGAAAAGTGCAGAAAGCAACTTTCCCGATGGAGGTCGGATATGGCGGATACTGACCTCATCATTTTACGGTCCAAGGCCGATCCCTTGCTGTATGTCATCACGGAACGCGGGCGATATCGCTCGGCCATGGATGCTTTCCATACAACCGATCCGGATGACAGCCTGATCCATGTTCCGATCGATCGGGCGGAAACGCTCCTGCGTGGATTGGTGGATATGGCGCCCATCCATTCGGCCATCAATACCGAAGGACTATACCGCCACAGAACGGGCTGACGCCGGTCCGAATAAACAATCATCGATCCAACCTGTCGCCTTTGAGGGAAGGGAGAGAGTGATCGAGGATGTTTTAGGTGAATTTCTACAAAAGCCTTGCCATTGCCGGCGGTGTGACCGGAACGATCCTGGCTGCCGTATTGGTGACCGGGCTGCTGACCAACCAACAAATGGATTTAGACGTCGGCGTGGACGACCCACAGGTGTTGCGTATCCAGGCCGTGCCGATACGCCTGGGGGGATACGGGATCAAGCACAAACGGGACAGCGGAGAAATCGTCGTCTTGTCCATCACGTTGAAAGTCAATAATTCGCTGGAACGTGAATTGGTCTGCCGTCTGGCCCCGCGTCTGGTGGCAACGGTGACCCGGGACATCACCCAGCGCTACACCAATCCCGAAGCCCTGACCGCCGATCTGGGAAAGGCCCTGCCCGATCATCTGCGTCGGCGGTTCAATCAGGCCTTGAAATCGGACATGATCAGCGACGTCGCCATTCGCAAGCTTGCCCCCGATGAAGGCACGCCGCGTTCAACCTGCGGTCCCGGCGGCTAAGCCCCTCCCCCCTAAAAACAGACAGGAGAATACCCGCTTGGCGGCACCTCTTTGCGGAACGGCGGCCCGATGCTATCTGTGTAGCCGACATCAATGAATAAAACCGGGGAGCAGACCACCCGTGAACGGGCCGGAAAATATCTTCGAGAAGGACCTGGGGCGCACAGCCGCCAACCATCAACCGCAGACACCACTGAGCTTTCTCACATGGGCGGCATCGGTCTATCCGAATCAGACCGCCGCCATCCATGGGGCGAGGCGCATCACCTACGGCGAGATGCTGGTCCGCTGCCGGCGCCTTGCAGGCGCCCTGTCCACACGCGGGATCGGCATCGGTGACGCGGTCTCGGTCATGGCCGCCAACACCCCGGAATTGTTGGAAGCGCATTTCGGCATTCCCATGGCGGGAGCGGTCCTGAACGCGCTGAACACCCGCCTGGACGCGGCCACCATCGCCTTCATCCTGGACCATGCGGAAAGCAAGCTGCTGATCACCGACCGGGAATACGCGCCGGTGATGAAAGAAGCCTTGGCCAAACTGGGCCGGAAAATCCCGGTCATCGACATCGACGATCCGGAAACGGAAGCCCAGGGCGGCACCCGGGGTGCGCACCTGGGTGACATGGACTACGAGGCCTTCCTGAAAACGGGCGACCCGGAATTCTCTGTTACGCCGCCCGCCGATGAATGGCAGGCGATTTCTCTGAATTACACTTCGGGGACCACGGGCAACCCCAAGGGCGTGGTCTATCATCACCGGGGCGCTTTCGTGACGGCCATGGGCGGCGCCCTGGTTTCGCGCCTGGACCGGCGGTCGCGCTATTTGTGGACCCTCCCCATGTTCCATTGCAACGGGTGGAGCTACCCCTGGTCGCTGACCGCCGTCGCCGGCACCCATGTCTGCCTGCGCCGGGTCGACCCGGCCCTGATCTTCCCCATGATCGCGGAACACGGCGTCAGCCATATGTGCGGTGCGCCCATTGTTCTGAACATGCTGATCCACGCACCCGACGACGTGAAAACAGCCTTCGACCAACAGGTTCAAGTCTTCACCGGCGGGGCCGCCCCGCCCTCGGCCGTGATCGCCGGGATGGAGAAATTGGGCTTCCGCGTCACCCATCTTTACGGCCTGACGGAATCCTACGGCCCGTCCACCTTCTGCGCCTGGCAGGATGAATGGGATGACCTAGAGCGCGAGGAACAGGCACAAAAGATCAGCCGCGCCGGGGTGCGCTATCCCTCCGTCTACGACCAGACCGTGATGAATCCGGACACCATGGAAACCGTCCCCGCCGACGGCCAGACCATGGGCGAGATCATGCTGCGCGGAAACACCATCATGAAGGGCTATCTGAAAAACCCGGAAGCAACCAAGGCCGCGTTCCGGGGCGGATGGTTTCACACGGGTGATATCGCCGTGCTGCATCCGGACGGCTATGTGGAAATCAAGGACCGGTCCAAGGACGTCATCATTTCCGGCGGCGAAAACATCTCGTCCCTCGAGGTCGAGGAATGCCTCTACAAGCACCCGGACGTGATGGAAGCCGCTGTGGTCGCCCAGAACGACGACAAATGGGGCGAAACGCCCTGTGCCTTCGTGACCTTGAAACCCGGGGCAGAAGACCATGTGGATGCCCAGGCCATCATCGACTGGTGCCGCGAGAACCTGGCCCGATACAAAGCCCCCCGCCAGGTGGTGTTCGGCCCCCTGCCCAAGACCTCGACCGGCAAAATCCAGAAATTCGTGCTGCGCGACCGCGCCAATGAAAAAAATTCGGAGACATCTACATGACCTCACCGTTCCGCAATGACCTTCTGGCCGACCGGGTCGCTCTGGTCACGGGGGCCTCTTCGGGCCTGGGCGCCCATTTCGCGCGAACCCTGGCCGCCCACGGGGCCGCCGTCGCCTGCTGTGCGCGCCGGGCGGACAAGCTGGATGAAATCGTATCGGAAATTTCCAACGCGGGCGGACAGGCCCTGGCCGTGGAAATGGACGTGACCGACCGGGATTCCATCGCCGATGCCTTCGAAACCGCGACCCGCGCCCTCGGCCCGGTTACGACCTTGATCAACAACGCCGGCATGGCATCGACCGACCGGTCGATCGATCTGGACCCTGAAACCTGGAGCAGGGTCATGGAAACCAATCTGACCGGCGCCTGGGCCGTGGCCCAGCGTGCGGCCAAGGACATGGTTGCCGCCGGCACGCCGGGCACCATCGTCAATATCGCCTCGGTCCTGGGGCTGCGGCAGGCGGGCGGGGTGCTGCCCTATGCCGTGTCCAAGGCCGGGTTGGTCCAGTTGACCAAGTCCCTGGCCCTGGAATGGGCGCGCCACAAGATTCGCGTCAACGCCATCGCTCCCGGATACATCGAAACGGACCTGAACCGTGACTTCCTGGAAAGCGAGGGCGGCCAGACATTGATGAAACGCATTCCGCAGCGTCGTTTCGGCAAGCCGGATGATCTTGACGGCGCCTTACTGCTGTTGGCTTCGGACGCATCCGACTTTATGACCGGCGAGGTCGTCGCCGTCGACGGCGGGCATCTGGTCAATACGCTGTAGATAAAGGAGACCGCCATGCCCTTCGCCACCGCCGACGACGGCACCATGCTCTATTACGCCGACGAGGGTGCGGGCGAAACGATCCTGTTCCTGCACGAATACGGCGGCGACCCGCGCAGTTGGGACCTGCAAATCGACGCCTTCGCCAAGACCAACCGCTGCATCACGACGGCCTCGCGCGGCTACGCACCATCCGGCATCCCGGATGATCCCGATGCCTATTCCCACGAGATCGTGGCCGATGACGCGCGCGCGGTCCTGGATCATCTGGGGATCGACAAGGCTCATGTGGTCGGCCTTTCCATGGGGGCCTATACAGGCCTTATGCTGGCCCTGCGCCATCCCGGCCGGGTCATCACCCTGACGGCGGCTTCGGGCGGATCGGGATCGCATCCTGAAGTCAATCCGGACTACCGGGCCGAATCTCAGCGCCTGGCCGACGCCATCCAGGTCGCCAGCAGCTTTCCCGCCGACGATTTCGCGGGCGGCCCCACGCGGCTTCAGTTGAAACGCAAGAATTTGGCGGAATGGGAACGGTTCCGTGACGAACTGGCCGACCATAACGTCACGGGGGCGGCCCATGTCATGCGCCAAATCGTCGGCGCCCGGCCGTCACTTTATACGTTCAAGGATCAACTGGCCGCTTTGTCCACGCCCGTTCTGTTCATGGTCGGGGACGAGGACGAGCCGGTGCTGGATATCAATCTGTGGCTGAAACGGACCATGCCGGGGGCCGGGCTGGACGTGGTGCCCAAGTCGGGGCATTTGTTGAATTTGGAAGAACCGGCCGCTTTCAACCTGCGCATCAAACAATTTCATCAATTGGTGGCGGAAGGAAGCTGGCCCCTACGGGACATGTCGACGGTGGGGTTCGGCGGCGTCGCCCCGGCCCAAGAGAAGCCGTAAACGCCGTCAAGGCGGTCAGTTAGTCATCGGCAACCTTAAACCGGTCACGCTCAATATCGATGGACCAGTCGAAACGAACCGCAAACCCGCCGTCGAAGGTCCGCGCCACCCGGCCCGGCATATGGGCACGGCCGCGGACGATCAAAAGAACCTCGTCATCGATGCGGATGGGCTCCCCTTCAGGGTCCAAATTCTGGGGATAGACGATGGCCGCACCACCCACGGACATGTCACGCAGCACGCCCCCCTGATAGGGGACGCCGCCATTGACTTCAATATGCCCTTCCACCACGGAACGGGGATGAATGCGTTGGTCTTTTGTTTTTTCCAATATCACGGCGGTTTTCCTTTTTTGACAGGTTCCCCGCCCTCTCGAGCAATATTTTTCCAACTCCCGCAAATATCGGGCCAAAAGCTGATGTCTCCCTGACTAAATTCGATAAAAAGAATGCAGCCCTGCAGGGTTCTGTTTTCATGGGGAAATCTGCTAGCCTCCGCGACCGCCCTTGCGCGAAAATGCCCCCATCGCCGATGCAAAATGACAGGAAACCGCCTTTATGGACTTCAATCTGACCCCGGAAGTGGACGAAACACGCCAAGCCATCCGCGCCTTCGTCGCCGATCACATCCTTCCGCTGGAGGCCGATCCGGCCAATTACGACGATCATGAGAACATCCGCCTTGATCTTCTCGACGGCCTGCGCGCCAAAGCCCGGGATGCAGGACTATGGGCGCTGTCCATGCCCACAGAGCGCGGCGGACGCGGGTTCGACACGGTCGGCATGGCTGCGTGCTACGAAGAAATGAACCGTTCCATCTTCGGCCCCGTGGTGTTCAACGCCGCCGCACCCGACGACGGCAACATGTATGTCCTGAACAAGGTCGCGACCGACGCACAGAAGGAAAAATGGCTGCAGCCGATCATCGACGGCGATGTGCGGTCTTCCATCGTCATGACGGAACCGGCGCCGGGCGCCGGGTCGGACCCCGCCGGCATGATGCGCACGACGGCCGAAAAGAAAGGCGACAAGTGGATCGTCAACGGCCGCAAATGGTTCATCACCGGCGCCGGGGTGGCGACACACTTCATTCTGCTGGCGCGCACGTCCGATGACGCCCGCCGCAATCTGACCGCCTTCCTGTTCCACAAGGACGATCCCGGCTGGGACATCGTGCGCCGCATTCCGATCATGGGTCCGGAAGAGCACGGCGGCCATTGCGAGCTGACATTCGACGGCCTGGAAATCCCCGACGAAAACCGCCTGATGGAAGTCGGCGAAGGCATGAAATGCGTGCAGATCCGCCTGGGCACCGCGCGCCTGACCCATTGCATGCGCTGGCTGGGCCTGGCCAAGCGGTCGTTGGAAATCGCCGACAATTATATTTCCGAACGGGAAGCCTTCGGCACCAAGCTGTCGGACCGGGAAAGCGTGCAGCTTCTGCTGGGGGATGCCGCCAAGGAAATCCAGATCGGCCGCCTGCTGACCATGCATGCCGCCTGGACCTTGGACCAGGGCAGCCGTGCCCGGGCCGAGGTTTCGACCGCTAAGGTTCAGGTCGCCGACACCCTGCACAAATGCGTCGATACGGCGGTGCAGCTCTGCGGTGCGCGGGGCTATTCCAAGGATACGGTGCTGGAATGGATTTATCGCTATGCCCGTCAGGCCCGCTTGGTGGATGGCGCCTCCGAAGTTCATAAGATGGTCCTGGCCGGCCAGTTCCGCGAACAGGGCCTTGATTACTGGCATTGGGGTTGATCCACGCTGTGACGGGACAACTTACCAGCGATCAGATCAACCGATTGGCGAACTGGCTTTCCGCCCAGTCCGCCGCCCCGGTGCAGGTATTGGCGACGGAACGCCTGTCGGGCGGCGCCATTCAGGAAAACCACCGGCTGGAGATCGACGTCGCGGGCGGTGACTGGCCGGGGCGGCACGACCTGGTTCTGCGCCGCGACGCCCAATCGGCGGTCGCGACCAGTCATTCCCGGGCAGAGGAATATGCCCTGTTGAAGGCCGCCCATAAGGCGGGGGTGGCCGTGCCCACACCCTGCGTGCTGTGCGAGGACGAAACCATCCTGGGCGGGCCGTTCTTTCTGATGCACCGGGTATCCGGCGAAGCCCGGGGCGGACGCCTGGTCAAGGCCGCCCCCGACGCCGGGCTGGTCCGCGCTTTGGGCGCCAATCTGGCGCGCATTCATACGATCACCCCAACGAGGGCTAAGACGGATAAGATGGCCCTAGATTTTCTAGGACAACCACCAGCCGACCCAGCCCAGACCGCCGTGGCCCAGTACCGCGATTTTCTCGATGCCCTGCCCGACCCGCACCCCGCCGTGGAATGGGGACTGGCCTGGCTGGCCGACCGCGCCCCGGCCCCCGGCACCATCGTTCTGTGCCACCGCGATTACCGCGTCGGCAACCTGATGATCAATCAAGAAGATGGCCTAACCGCGACCCTCGACTGGGAATTCGCCGGCTGGTCAGACCCGCTGGAAGATATCGGCTGGTTCCTGGCCAAATGCTGGCGCTTCGGGCGGTGGGAGCAGGAGGCCGGCGGCCTGGGCCCGCGTGATGCCTTCCTCGACGGCTACCAGGCAGCGTCGGGCCGCGCCATCGACCCCGCCGCCGTGGCCTATTGGGAAGTCATGGCTCATGTGCGCTGGGCGGTGATTGCCCTGCAACAGGCCTGGCGCCATGTCTCCGGCGAGGAGGCCTCCATCGAACTGGCCCTGACCGCCCATGTGGTGCCCGAGCTTGAGGCCGAAATCCTGGCCATGACCGGAGAGGACAAATGAGAAAACAGCCCAGCGGCAAAGCCCTGAGCGACATCGCCGATGCAACCGAAACCGCGGCCGATCCCGCCGCCGGTAACGCCAATTATGTCGCCGCCATGATCCGCAATGCGCGGGCCATCGCCGAACGCCAGGATTTGGTCGGGGACGACCCGGCAAAGGCCGAAGCCGCCGCCTTGACGGACCTGATCGGCACCGCAGGCAGCCTGGATGACCTGAACAGGGAACTGGTACGGGCCATCCGCGGCGGAAGTGCGCCCCAAGGCACCCATGCCCATCTGGTCGCCGTGAACAAATATGAATTGGCGGAAAGCAATCCCCGCTATCTCGCACGCCTGGATGGGCAGGCGCCCGGATAAACCACCTGCGGCAGCCCCCGCAAACAACATCTTTGTGATGGACTGTGATTTCACGCAGCGCAGGCGTGGCGCGATACTGCCATCATGACGACGGTTCTTTTGATCGAAGATGACGCGGACTTGCGCGGAGCACTTTTTGAAACCCTGGAAGACGCGGGATACACCGTCCTGGCCGCGTCGGGCGGCTACCAGGGCCTGGACATCCTGCAGCGCGAGGCCGTGGATATGGCCGTGACCGATATCGTCATGGCCGGCGGCGAAGGGATCGAATTCATCCTCAAGGCCAAAGCGGCACATCCGTCGGTACCGATCGTCGCCATGTCGGCCAAGGCGCATTATCTGAAGGATGCGGCCAGCCTGGGCGCGGACCATATCTTGTTGAAACCGTTTCGCCTGCACGAGCTCATGGCGGTTCTAAGCCCCATGCGCTGATCCCGTCCACACTTTCCGCCCATACGTGCACTTCCCGTAAGAAGGCGTTATTTATATAACAACTGCCTGAGCCCCGCCCCCGGGGCCCGCCGATTACGAGGAGACACCCTGTTCCATGGCCATCATTCTGGGATGCATCGCCGACGATTTCACGGGCGCGACCGACCTTGCCAATACCCTGGTCAAGAACGGCATGCGCACGGTGCAGGTCAACGGCGTGCCGTCGGGCGCGCGCCTTAAGGATCTGGGCGATGCCGAAGCCGTGGTCGTCGCCTTGAAATCGCGCACCTGCCCGGTACACGAAGCCGTGGCCGACTCCCTTGCCGCCCTGGAATGGCTCAAGGGGCTGGGTACCAGCCAGATCTTTTTCAAATACTGTTCGACCTTCGATTCCACTGATGTCGGCAACATCGGCCCGGTGGCCGATGCCCTGTTGGATGCCCTGCATACGGATTTCGCCATCGCCTGCCCGGCCTTTCCGACCACGGGACGGACGATCTACAAGGGCTATCTGTTCGTGAACGACGTCCTGCTGTCGGAATCGAGCCTCAAGGACCACCCCCTGACGCCCATGCGGGATGCCAACCTTGTGCGCGTGCTGTCGCGCCAGACGGACGAATTGGTCGGCCTGGTCGAACATAAGCGCGTGCGCCAAGGCGCCGATGCGGTGGCGGATGCTTTCCAAACCTTGAAAAAAGGCGGGCATCGGTACGCCATCGTGGATGCCCTGGACGACGCCGACCTGGGCGTGATCGGGCAGGCCGTCGCCGACCACCCGCTGGTCACGGGCGGCTCGGGCATTGCCCTGGGTCTGCCGGACAACTATCGCCGCCAGGGCCTGCTGGGTGCGGCCACCAAGGCGGAACTGCCCAATGTGGCCGGACCGGCCGTGATCATCGCCGGCAGTTGCTCGCAAGCGACCCGCGGACAGGTCGCCCGCGCCCGGAAACTTTGGCCCCATCACAAGGTCGATCCCATGTCTTTGGGCGATGTTGCCGACGCGGCCCGTGCCATGGCCGACAAAATCCTGGCCGGCCTGAATTCCGGACCGCAGCTGATCTATTCGACCGCCGACCCGGACACAGTGCAGCAGGTGCAATCGGCCTTGGGCCGCAATCAAGCCGGGGACGCGGTGGAACGTTTTTTCGGGCGCCTTGCCCGCAATCTGCGCGACGGCGGGGTGCGCCGTTTCGTGGTCGCCGGGGGCGAAACCTCGGGCGCCGTGGTCCAGGCGCTGGGTGTTCAGGCCATGCGCATCGGCCCGGAAATCGATCCCGGCGTGCCCTGGACGGAAAGCCTGACGCTTGGCTCGACCGGCGAGGCACCGCTGGCCCTGACCCTTAAGTCCGGCAACTTCGGGGCCGAGGACTTTTTCGAAAAAGCCCTGGGTATGCTCGACGAAAGATCCGCTGCATGAGCCCGGAAAACAAACAACGCGACGAAATCGCGCTTCTCGGCAAGTCCATGTTCGACCGGGGCCTGACCCATGCGTCGACCGGCAACATCAGTACACGCCTGGAAGACGGCGGTTGGCTGATGACACCGACGGGGTCCTGCCTGGGCCGGTTGGACCCGGCGCGGATTTCCAGGCTGGACAAGGACGGCAACCATATCGACGGCGACAAGCCCACGGTCGAGACCTTTCTGCACATGGCGGTCTATGAACAGCGCAGCCAGGCCCAGGCCATCGTGCATCTGCATTCGACCCATTCCGTGGCCGTCAGCTGCCTGACCGAAGTAAACCCCAAGAACGTGCTGCCGCCGATCACCGCCTATTACGCCATGAAGGTCGGCACCCTGCCGCTGATCCCGTTCTTTCCGCCGGGCAGCGTCGACCTGGCCAAGGCGGTCAAGGAAATGGCATCGGATCATCATGCCGTGCTGCTCGCCAACCACGGTCCCGTGGTTGCCGGAAAATCCCTGGCCGATGCGGTCTATGCGACGGAAGAATTGGAAGAAACGGCCAAGCTTTACCTGATGCTGCGGGGGCTGGACACCAGCTTCCTGACGCCGGAACAGGTCGCGGAACTGAAGGCGCGGTTCCCGTCCTAACCCACCATCTGTCGCCCCGCGAAAGCGGGGGGGCAGTGTCCTTCTCACCCTTCTTCTCAATGTCTCACCGTCTCAGTGGTTCAAATGAAGGAAAACCACTGAGGCACAGAGACGGTGAGGAAGGAAGAATGAGAAGAAAATCTGAATTCCCGCTTGCGCGGGAATGACTGTTGGAAAGGAGTTACTCCCCTTTCCAATCCGGCTTCTGCTTGGCGACGAAGCTTTCCACCCCATGCGCGAAATCCCGGCTGCCATAGGCCGCATGGATCAGATCGCGATCGTCGGGGGTCAGGTTTGTGCCCAGGCGACGCAGGGCTTCCTTGGTCACCCGCATGGTCACGGGGGCATGGCCCAAAAGCTTTTCAACGATTTCCGCCTGCAGGGCGTCGATGGCGTCCGCTTCCGCCACGCCCAGCAGATAACCGTAGCCGAGAAGTTCCTCGGCCTCGGGCATTTCCGCCAGCATCAGCATGCGCTTGACCATGGGCAGGCCCAGGGTTTCCGTCAACGCCCGCAGATTCTGCGCCGACAGGCAATTGCCCAAGGTGCGCGCAATCGGCACGCCGAACCGCGATCCCGTCGTGGCGATGCGGAAATCGCAGGCATTGGCGATGGCCATGCCGCCGCCCACGGCCCAGCCTTCGACTACGCAAAGGGTCGGCATCGGCAGTTTTTCCACCCGTTCGATATAGGTTTCGACCTTGTCTTCATAGGCCAGCCCATCATCGCCCGAGGAAAATTCCCTGAACTGCGCAATGTCCGTACCGGCCACGAAGGCTTTGCCGCCCGCCCCTCGGAACACGGCCACACGCACGGAAGCGTCCTCCATGATCTCATCGCAGGCCGCCGCCAGATCCTGGTACATAGCCCAGGTCATGGCGTTGCGGGCCTGGGGCCGGTCAAAGGTCAGATATGCGACGGCGCCGTCACGGGTCAGGCGCACGGCCCCCTGGTCGTTGGCGGGCGTATCGGTCGAAGCGGTTGGGCTGGTCATGGCAGATGTTTCCGTTGTTTCTTGGTTGTTTGAAGACGAGAAGCCCGCATCCTAAACCAACTGCACCGCCCGTCCCAGACCGGAGCGGCGAAATCACCTGACCGGGCGCGGCCAAGGGGATAAAATGCCCCGATGAAGGCAGGAAATCAGCAAACGGGCGCGCGGCTTCGTGTCGTCCTGGCACAGGATGTGGCGATCGGGCCCGGCAAGGCGGACTTGCTGGAAGGCGTCGGCGAAACGGGTTCCATCGCGGCGGCGGGCCGCCGTTTGGGCATGAGCTACAAAAAGGCCTGGGGCCTGATCGAAGCCATGAACGCCCAGTTCGGCACGCCCCTGGTATCGACCTCGCGGGGCGGCAGCTCACGGGGCGGTGCCGAACTGACGGACCTCGGCAGCAAGGTACTGGTCCAGTACCGCAAGATGGAAGCCAAAACCGCCAAGGCGATCGCAGGCGACCTGACCGCCATGCGCAAGCTGATCGCCGAATACAAGACCTGACGCACCCGAACGGCGCGCTTGCCAAGGCCCGCCTTGAAAGTTAGGGTTCCGATATATCCTAATTGTCCTATCGGTAGGGTCCGTATGTCCGCCGCCTTCATCAATCGCCGCGCAAGCCTGTCGTTTGCCGCTGTCCTGTCGGTGCTGTTCAGCCTGACCGCCCCGGCCATGGCAGGAGAGGTCAAGGTCGCCGTGGCCGCCAATTTCACTCAGGCCGCGACGGAGATCGGTGCCCTGTTCGAACAAAAGACCGGCCACAAAGCCGTGTTCAGTTTCGGATCGACCGGGCAGCTATTCACCCAGATCGCCAAGGGGGCGCCGTTCGGGGTATTCCTTGCCGCCGACCGCGAACGCGCCGCCAAAGCAAGTGCGGCGGGGTTGGCCCGAGCCGACACGCAATTCACCTATGCCACCGGCAAGATCGTGCTGTACAGCCGCGATGCCAAGCTGATCAGCGGCCCCGGCACCCTGAAACTTTCGCCCTTTACCAAGATCGCCATCGCCAACCCGGCAACCGCCCCCTATGGGGCCGCGGCCGTCACGGCCATGCAGAAACTGGGCGTTTACGACGATTTGAAATCCAGGATCGTCCGCGGCAACAGCATCGCCCAGACCCATCAGTTCGTGGAATCCGGCAATGCGGAACTGGGATTCGTTGCCCTGTCCCAGGTCATGGGCCATGACGGCGGATCGCGCTGGCCGGTGGCGGAAAACCTTTATCCCCCCATCGCCCAGGATGCGGTGTTGCTGACCCGTGGCCAGGACAACCCGGCGGCCCGGGCCTTTTTGATTTTCCTGGCCGGGCCCGAGGCCAACCGCGTGAAGACCCGCCTTGGCTACGGCACGGGTGAGGCCGCGAAGATCCACCCCGATGCCTGAAACCGGCGTCGATCTTGCCGGTCTGTGGTCGCCTGTCGTTCTGACCCTAAAGCTTGCGGGCCTGACAACGATCATTCTGTTGATCATCGGCACGCCCATTGCCTGGTGGCTGGCGCGCAGCAAGGCCGCATGGAAAGAAGCCGTCGCCGCCGTGGTCGCCCTGCCCCTGGTGCTGCCGCCGACGGTGCTGGGCTTTTATCTGCTGGTCGCCATGGGTCCGGACGGGCCCGGCGGATGGCTGGCCGGCATATGGGGGGAACGCTCCCTTGCCTTTACTTTTCAGGGCCTGGTGATCGGCTCCGTGTTCTATTCCATGCCCTTCGTGGTGCAGCCGATCCGCAATGCCTTCGAAGCCTTCGGCGACCGCCCGTTGGAGGTCGCGGCCACTTTGCGCGCATCTCCCTGGGATGCGTTCTGGTCGGTGGCGGTTCCCCTGGCGCGTCCGGGTTTCCTGACCGGCGCCGTCCTGGGGTTTGCCCATACGGTCGGGGAATTCGGCGTGGTGTTGATGATCGGCGGCAACATCCCCGGTGAGACCAAGGTTCTGTCCATCGCCATCTATGATTATGTGGAAACCCTGCGCTGGACCGAAGCCCATATCCTGGCGGGCGGTCTGCTGATCTTCGCCTTTGTCGTGATCCTGACCATGATGCTGATTGAAAAAAGATTGGGGCGGCCCGCCCGATGACGCCCGAATCTTCTGGCATCGATGCCGCGTTCAAGGGAACGGTCGGCGATTTCAATCTGGATGTGGCCTTCAACGCGCCGCTTTCCGGCGTGACCGCCCTGTTCGGGGCATCAGGCTGCGGCAAGACGACGATCCTGCGCTGTATCGCCGGACTGCACCGCATGCCGGGGCGGCTTACGGTCAATGGCCGCGTCTGGCAGGACGATGGGAACAACCTGTTCCGCCCGCCCCACAAACGGCGCATCGGCTATGTCTTTCAGGAACCGTCATTGTTTTCTCATCTCGATGTCCGGCGGAACCTGGAGTACGGGGCCAAACGCGCGCCCAGAAACGACAATCCCTCGCAAACCCTTGCCTTTAGCGACGTCGTCGACCTGTTGGGGATGGGTCAGTTGCTCGACCGGGCACCGGCCAAATTGTCCGGCGGTGAGCGTCAGCGTGTGGCATTGGGCCGCGCGCTTTTGTCTCAGCCGAGGCTTTTGTTGATGGATGAGCCGTTATCGGCCCTCGACCGCAGCACGAAAGACGAAATTCTTACCTATCTCGAAATCCTGAATTGGGAACTGCAAATCCCGGTACTCTACGTCAGCCACGACATTGCCGAGGTCACGCGCCTTTCGGATCGTATGGTGGTTCTGTCACGGGGCGGTAAAATCGCGGAAGGATCCGTCGGCGAGATCATGGAACGACTGGATTTGCAACCCATGACCGGCCGCTTCGAAGCCGGCGTTGTGCTGACCGCCCGCGTCACCGCCCATGACGATGAATTCAAGCTGACACGACTGAGCCTATGCGGCCAGACATTGAAAGTGCCCGCCATTGACGTTCCCATCGGCACGGATATTCGCCTGCGGGTTCGGGCACGCGACGTCTCGCTGGCCGCCCGGCGGCCCGAGGGACTGAGCATTCGCAACGTGCTTTCGGGGACCGTTATCGACCTTTTGGAAGAAGGCAGCACGGCCTTTGCCGAAACGCTGATCGATATCGGGGGTGCACGCCTGCGCTGCCGGACCACACGCGAAGCCGTCGCCGAACTGAACTTGGCTAAAGGATCGACGGTCCATGCCTTGATCAAGAGCGTCACCTTCGACCGGCGGTCGTTGAGTTGAACCGGGGCAATTCATCCATGAAGAACTGGGACAAACGCTATCTTGCGGCCGGGACGGGCCCGGATACCCGCCTGTTCGGCGATCAGCCCTGTGATTTTTTACGCCAGGTCATGGCGCGGCCGGATTTGCGGCCGGCTTCGGTGCTTTGTCTTGCAGACGGGGACGGACGCAACGGCGGTTGGCTGGCGGAACAGGGGATGAGGGTCACCGCCGTCGAGGGCTCCGCCGTGGCCAACGAACAGGCCCTGGGGCACGACCGGGTAAGGGGTGTTTCGGTCGAACGCATCACCGCCGACCTTGCCGAATGGACACCGCCCCCGGGCCGCACCTGGGATGCCGTGGTCATGCTGTACCTGCAATGCGAGGCCGAAGTGCGCCATCGTGCGGCGGCCCTGGCCGCCGGTGCTCTTGCCCCGGGCGGCTGGTTCATCGCCGAAGGCTTTGCCCCCGCCGGGGCGGGCGGCGACAGCCTGGGCCCGGACAATCCTGATTTGCTGTATGAACTGACGGACCTTTTGGACGTTCTGGACGGATTGGACATCGTCGAAGCGCTGAAAGGACGTATTCTGCTGAATGAAGGCACCCGCCACCGGGGAGAGGCCCGCATTGCGCGTCTGCTGTTGCGGCGCCCCGGACCGTAACCTTCATCCGTCCTTGGGCGATGCCATGTCCCATGCACCGCCCCCTGCACAAATGTCCATCAACTATGTCGTAAACGTGCCGACCTGCGGGCGCGCCGTTTCAGCCACCACATGGAAAGCCCCGTGATGACGAACAGCAGGGGCAGGAACCCGGACAGGAAAACCAAAAACCGCCACAGCCCACCAAGCCCGCCGCCTTCATGCAGGGGGCGTTGCCAAACCCCGATCCAATCGACGGTTTTCATCCGCCGGGGGTCCTGAACCGCGAGCACCTTGCCACGCCAGGGGTCGACCGAAACCGCGATCATCGGCGCTCCGGCCGAAGCCCCCGGCACCTGAAATCGGGCACGCGCCGCTTGTCCCGGGCGAAACGGCAAGGATACCTGCGTCATGCGCGCGTCGCTCACCGCCGCGGCGGCAAGGTTCGAAATCCGATCAAGGGGGAGCATAGGAATATCGCGTTGCGGTTTGACCCGCGTGCGGGCGCGGGGTTCCGGTGTTTCGCCCAATATCACACCGACACCGGCCGACATGACCTGCGGAAAGGCGATATAAACCCCGGTGATGGATACGATAAGGAACAGACCGAGCGCCCAGAATCCGACGGCCCCATGCAGGTCGCGATGCAGACGGAAGCCCCGCGCGCCCCGCTTGATGGTCAATGCCGCCCATAATCCACCGCGCCGCGGCCACCAAATGACCAGTCCGCTTAACCCCAGAAACACCATCACCACGCCCAACCAGCCGATGACCTGGCGGCCTGTTCCGCCGGACAACAACGCATGCCCGTGAATATCGTGCATCACACCGGTAAGCATGCTGCGCCTGGAACCGGATTGCCCAAGGACCGTCAGCGTGACCGGGTCGATGGCGATCTGCACCGCTTTCGGGTCGCGGAAACCGGCCCCCGGCGGCACCAACCTGACAATCGCCGGTTCCCCCGACTGTTCCGGCAAAGACAGGCGCACGGCCACAAAACCGGCAGGTGCCGCGCCCCGTGCGGCGGCGATCATGTCCGACGCCGGACGGTTGTCCCCCGGCGTAACCTCGTAATCGGGCGCATCGGACAACAGGCTGTCAACTTCATCGTGATAGACCAGATAACTGCCGCTTATCCCCAGAAGAACCAGCGGCAGAAACAGGATTAACCCGGCCCACAAGTGGATTTCCCCAAGCAGCCAGCGGAGCGTTCGGCGCCGGGGCCGGACGGATTGAACCGCATCCAGGTCCGCCTGATTTGCACCGGCCACACTGCTTTCGTATTCGCCCATTTGTCTTATAACTCCGCCCATTGTCTGATCAGGTTGTGGTAACTCGCCGTCAGTTCCGTAACGCTGACATGATCCGGATGATCCTGGGCAAGCCGCTGTATCGCACGGTCCATGTTGAAAAGCAGACTGCGGCGGCCATCGTCCCGGACGATGCTCTGCATCCAGAAGAACGAGGAAACCCTGCGGCCGCGCGTGACCGGCCGAACATGATGCAGGCTGGTCGACGGGTAGAGGATCATGTCTCCGGCGGGCAATTTGACCGCATGGGCGCCATAGGTGTCTTCGACCACCAGTTCCCCGCCGTCGTAGCCTTCGGGATCGGTCAGGAACAATGTCGCAGATAAATCGGTACGAATGCGCCCGCCCGTATCCGGCACCTGCCGGATCGCATTATCCACATGGCTGCCGAAATTGTGGCCTTTGGCGTAGCAGTTGAACAAAGGCGGGAAAATCCGGTGCGGCAACGCAGCAGAGATAAACAACGGATTGCGATTCAAGGCCGTGAGGATTTTCTCTCCCACCTTGCGCGCAGCCGCATGTCCCTCAGGTACTTGTAGGTTGTCCTTGACCTGTGCGGACTGAACCCCCGCCGTGACCCGGCCATCGACCCATTCCGCCGCCCCAAGTTCATGCAAGGCCTGGGCGGCTTCATCCTGGGTTAGAACGTTCGGGACATGCACCATCATTTTATTATGACGCCGCCGCCGGTTCACCGGCGGCGGCCCTCTTTCCTAGAACTTGAAATCGGTGGTCAACACGAACGATCGTCCGGGAGCCACGGTCGCGAAATGAGTCAGAAACGGCTTGTCGTAATAAGCCGTGTCCAACAGGTTGTTGGCGTTCAAACGCAGGGTCACATCGTCCGTCACCGCATAGGTGACCGAAGCATCCAGTCGCCAGAACGACGGCACACGCTTGGTGTTGTCCAAACTGCCGTAACGCTGGGACATATAGGTCACCCCCAGACCCACATTGCATTTCGGCACCACGTCATAGGTCGTCCATACGGACAGACTGTGCATCGGCACATTCGGTAAGCGGTTGCCTTCGTTGGCACTGATCGGCCCGTCGTCGACGATCTTGCTTTTCAGGAAGGTATAGCCGCCGAACACCCGCCATTTATCGGTGATCCGCCCGGACAGACCGATCTCTGCGCCTTGCACGTACTGTTCACCGCCCAAGGCTTCGACCGCGCCCCGACCCGGTTCAGTTGCATACCGGGCATTGGTCTTTTCCGTGCGGAACACCGCGCCGGTCGCAGCCAACCGATTGTTCAGCAAGTTCCACTTGGTGCCGACTTCGAAGCTTCGGGATTCTTCAGGATCAAGGTCGGCATCGCCGGACCCAAGGTTATCCCGCCCCTCACCCACCGTGGTACCCGACGGGTCCGTCGACGTGCCGAAGGCCGCATAGACCGATCCGTTGGGCAGCGGCTTATAGACGACGCCGAGTTGATAATTGATAAAACTCGCGTTGTTCTGACCGCTGTTGTTCTTGGTCAGATAATTATCGAAGCGGAGTCCGACATTCAAAAGCCACTTCGGCGTCAGTTCAATTGTATCGAAGGCATAGACCGCCTGGGACTGAACAAGCGTTTTGGTTGCCGTTGCACTTGGGACGATCGATCCGGACCACGGATCGTCCGGATTGGGGGCGTACAGATCAACACAGTTATATCCGCCTGCGGCGCCGACACCCCCCGCCGAACAATCGCTGTTTCCGGTATCGACTGAATAGTTTCGGTTGTGGCTGGCCTCGTAACCGAACTCGACCCCCGCATTGAACGAATGCTTGACCTCGAAGGCCTCGAATTCGCCGGACAAGTCTGTCTGGTTCAGGAACGTCCGGGTATCGGAATTCCGGCTTTTGACGGAACGCCAGACCGACCCTTCCTCAATGTTGTCGGACCGGCTGTCGTTCGGGTTGGTGACGATATAGTCGATCTCGTTTCGGCTGATACGGGTGATATTCCTAAGAAGCAGGTTATCTTCAAGGGTGTGTTCCACCGCCAGCGTTGCCGAGCCGCCTTCCGTTTCCTGAAAATCTCGGTTGAGCAGACCGTAAAAATTATCCCGGTCGACATCCACCGGGCTGCCCGACACCGGATCATAGGGGTGCCCATAATCGGGAATATCATCTGTGCGAAGATAAGACAGGTTCAACGTAACACGGGTTCGTTCACCAAGGTCCAACGCCATGGACGGTGCGAAACCGATGCTGTTGGTCTTGACCTCGTCACGCCCCGATACTTCGCTGTCTTCGACCATGGCGTTAAGACGCACGGCCCCCCAATCGTCCACGACATAATTTGCGTCTGCCGTCGCCCGCTTGCTGAACGGGTATCCGGCCGACACCGTGCCGGAAACGGCATTCTGCCGAAACGGCTTCTTCGTGACCAAGTTGATGCTGCCGCCGGTCGCCCCGCGCCCGGCATAGGCGGAGCCGGGTCCTTTTACGACTTCGACTTGCTCCAGATTATATACGTCACGTGTTTGCGCACCCGTATCGCGCAGGCCATCCAGGTAAATGTTGCCTTCGGCCGCGTAACCACGAATGTTCGGCAAATCCGCGTTGGGGGTCCCCCCTTCACCCGCGCCGAGCGTGATTCCGGGCATGGTCCGCAGCACATCCTGCAAACCCGTGGCATTGCGTTCTTCGATCAGTTCCTTGGTGATCACCGTCACGCTTTTAGGTGTATCCACCAATGGCGCCGTGAATTTGGGCGATGCGGAGCGGTCGACCTTGTAGCCGGATTCCGGCGCACCTTCGACGGAGATCGTCGGAAGCGTTACCGAGCCTGCATTGCTTTGCGCCTTGTCGTCCGATTGCGCCAGCGCCGGTCCTGCGACAGCACAGGCAATGATGGCGCCCGTCGATGCGCCGTACTTCAGCCAATGATGAAAGAAAAAAGTGTGCAGCGCCGGCTGTTGGGTGCCGGATACGGCTGTGCCGTGCCGATGATTATGCATGTCGTTACCTCGAGTATGTCACCAGGTTGATAGAAGTTCCTGGCTGGCTACCCGAAGCCTGTAAGCATCGGTTGGCTGGCTTGGACGATAAGGATGTCCCGCAAGCGGGCTATTTGGTCAGGATCAGCCGGTCATTGCTGGTCAGACGAAGGCGATATTCCGTGCCGTTGTAGACAAGGCAAATTTCCCGGGCACCGCGCAACAGGGCGTCGACATCGATCCTCCTAAGCCTGTCTGTCAGTTCCAGCGAGCCTTGATCTTTTTCCCGTACCATCTGCGCGTGTATCCAATTGTATTGACGTTTGGTTAGGTTTCTTGGGGCAGGCAATGCCCAGACGTTTTGTATACAAAGCACTTGCCTTTATTGCAAATAATTATCAATATCAAATTGTAACAAATTGTCGCAAACCACCTCTTCATTCCGCCATTGGAGAACGAAAAGCATGGTCTCGGGTACAGCATGACGGAATGAGCGGCACAAACGCGCATCAGAACGATATGAAAAGTCTCTGATTGTTCGGGATCGGTATCCCCGACCCGCCTATCGCAAAGAGAACTGCACGGGCACGACGACTTCAAGGCGTTCGCGGCTCATGTCGGGCGGGATCGGCGGCAGCGGGTTCGCCCGGTTGACCATGGCGATGGTTTCCCGGTCCAGCATGGGATAGCCCGAGGACCGTTCGATGCGGTGGTTTAACAGCTTCCCGTTACGGTCGATGGCGAAATACAGCAGCACCGCCCCTTCGATCCGCCGCAGGCGCGCGCTGCGGGGGTATTCCTTGTGCTTTTCCAACCAGGCCTGCAGCACCGACATGTAATCCGCCGTATGACCGGCCCTGCCGCCGCCCTGGGAACTGTCGCCGCTTCCCGTTTCAGCCGCATCCTTGGTTCCGGCCTTGCCCTCGCTGCCTGCGATCGATGGCGGGGGCGTATGCACCGGCGGCGGGACCGCAGCCGTTTCAACCGGCTTTGGCGGCGGCGCCTTTTGCGGGCGCACCGGTTTGGGAGGCACGGGCAACGGTTCCCGGGGGGGCTGTTCGACCGTTTTAACCGGCTCGATCGCGACCGCGTCGGGCACGACCGGTTCCACCGGCGTCGCTTCGACGGGAACATCCGGGGTGATGGTTTCGACGGGCTCGGCCTCGACGGTTTCAACCGGCTCGACGGGTTCCGCCTCTTGGGGTTTGGGCGCATCGGTCGCTTCGGAACCGGGTGCCGACCCTGCGGGGCCCAAGGATATTTCAACCCCGCCGACGCCCGGCAACTGCGCCCCCGATGGGGCCGGCGTCCACAACAACACCACCGCTGCCGCCACATGCAGAACGGCTGCGCCGACGATGGCCGTATTCCAATGACGAACGCGGATTTCCATCTACAGCGCCTTCGGGACCGTCAGCACATGGACCTTTTCAACACCCGCCGCGCGCATCAATTCCATGATTTCGACCAAACGCACGGCCGGGGCCGTGCTGTCGGCTTTCAGGCGGAAATCGGACACCCCTGCTTCGGCCGCGCCGGCCAGGGCCGCCTTCAGCCCCGCATCGTCGATCACCTGGCCGTCGAAGGCGACGCGCCCATCGGTACCGACCAGAATGACATGACCCATGTCGCCCGGCTCGGTCTCGCTGGCGGAAACGGGGGGTTCGACATGGAACGGGTCGGTCGCCGCCAAATGCCCCGCCAGCATGAAAAAGATCAGCAATAGGAAGACCACGTTGATCAGCGGCAGGATGCGGTCGTCATCATTGGTCCGGCGCCCCCCCAATGTGCGCATGGAGCGGTTCATGGCTTCCTCCGGATCAAGGACAGGTTGGCGACCCCACCTGCGGAAAGGCCATCCAGAACCATGACCACGTCCTGCACGGGAACCCCGTCATCGGGCCGGATCAATACCGGGCGGTCCGGCTTTTTCTGAAGCGCCGCCGCGGCCCGCTGAACGACCCGGTCGATCGACATCATTTCACCGCCAAGGCGCAGACCGTCGTCACGAACCTCGACCAGGACCGCGCGTTCCAACGACGGCGCCGCAGCCGTCTTTTTCGGCGCGTCCAACGAGATCGAGCGCCATTCCAGGAACGACGAAGCCAGCATGAAAAAGACAAGCAGAATGAACACCACGTCGATCAGCGGCGTGAGCGAGATCAGATTCCGGCGGGCTTTATTCCGCGGCGCCAGCGACGGGCGTGTTATAGGTATTGCCGACATGTCTTTGTTCCGTGGCGGGGGCGGCGGTCAGGTCTTCGGTAAAGACCTGGGTCACCAGATTGTCCATTTCGTGGGCCGTGCGGTCGATGGCGCGTTCCAGCCAATTGACGGCGGCAACCGTCGGAATGGCGACGGCCAGACCTACGGCCGTGGTCAGCAGCGCTTCCCAAATCCCGCCCGAAAGAATGGCCGGGTTGATGCGGTTGCCCGCCTGTTCCAACTGCTGGAAGGCTTCGATCATGCCAAGCACGGTGCCGAACAGCCCCAACAACGGTGCCAGGGTGGCGATGACCTCAAGCGGGCGCATATAGGACCGCAGGATTTCCAGCATGTCCAAGCCGCTGCGCACGACCTCTTCGCGGACCTTGGCCTCGTCCAGGTCACGGCGTGCACGCCCGCGCATGGCCAACAGAACCACCCGGGCCGCGGGATTGGGGGTCGCGCGAAGAAGTTCCGCCGCCTTGGCCGACTTTCCCGCACGATACAAAACCAAGCCACGGCGCGCGATGTCCCGGTCGCCCAGGCGGGCGGACCGGAATTGCCAGAGCTTCAATCCGACGATGGCAACGGCGACAACGGACATCGCCAGCAGAATGGCGACAACGGGCCCGCCCGCAATCAGCCAGTCCGCGACTTGTGCCAACATTCCGGGCTCCTCCGCAACAACCAGCGGATCGGCCACCTGTTGGTTCTCCATTTGATCACTCCTTCAATTCGTGATGATCGGCCATTTACGGGCAAAGAAAGACATTCCCGTTTCCTTGGGAAACAGGCCCTTCTCATTCATAAGACGTATGAGACAAGGGAATCCTTCCCTCCCTGGTCGAAATAATTATTGAAACAAGGGCACCTTGGTCCGGTGCGACACCTGGAGCAGCGCGGCGCAATCGTCCCGCTTCGCCTTAGCATCCGCACAGGACATCACCCCGTTCAGCAAAACCCGGCTGATTCCGCTGCACGCCATGCCTGCGATATCGAAGACCTTGATGCTGGTCTTGCCTTTAGAAATGGGGGCGGCTTCGACCGCCAAACGGCGTGCCACGACCCCGTCAGGATCGAACATGACCAGATCAAGTTTCAGGGATTTAAGGGTCACCCCGGCACCATTGGACAGCACAAGATAAGCCCGGCAGGCATCACCCACGGATTCCAGCTTGTTCAATTCGACCCCGACGCGCCCCTTGGTCATGGCCTCGGCGGTGCCGCACAGGGCAACTGACACCAAGGTCATCACGGCCACAAGAGCCGCCGATGCGCAGTTTCGGCTTGAATTCAGATAGTGCATGGCTGGTCCTTTGTTCCCATTGCAGTCCGTCGACACCAACATCTTCGCGCATTGGCAGCGCGCCTTAAGCACGCTGCATAGTGCGATTAACTATTAATATCAAGTTACCTTTGCCAGTTCACCCCTCCATTTCGCATCACCATTTCGCCTGCAGGCCGACGTAAACCGCGCGCCCGGTTCCGGGCTCGAACAAGGTCGAGGCGCTGGTTGCGGTTGCCGCCACACTGGTGCTGGCGATGTATTTCTCATCCGCCAGGTTGCGCACATCCAGGTACATGGAAAAATTATCGGAAACCGCGTACCCCGCCTTGAACCCCAGCAGGAAATAGGACTGCGTCTGAGCGGTGTTGGCGTTGTCCACGTAATAGGGTTGCGGCACCCATTCGATATTGGGCCCGGCGTAAAACCCGGTCGGATGTTTGTAGAGCAGTTCCGCCCGCACGAAATGACGGGGGGCTCCCGGCAGATCGTTATCGCCCCAGGTCGGATCGTCGTCGAACCGAAAGTCGCTGAAGGTATAGGCTGCGTTGAACCACAGCCGATCCGGCCCATCCCCTTGTTCCAATATTCCTTTGACGACGGACCAACCAAGCCCGGCTTCGATGCCTTGATGCACGGTATCGTTGGCGTTGGTCACCCGGTAGCTGCCGCCGCCCAGATCGAAATACTGGAATTCATTGGTCAGATGGGCGCGATAGGCCGCGACGTCCCAGGTCAGATCCGGTTTACGCCCACGCGTGCCGATTTCGAACGTGGTCGCGCGCTGGGCTTCCGTATCGGCAAGCGTGGCATTGGTGAAATTCAGTTCGCCGAAGGTCGGCGCTTCGCCGCTGCGGGCAACATTGCCGAACACCTGCCAGTCCGGTGCCGCGCGCCACATGACCCCGGCTTTCGGATTGAAGAAGGTATAGTCGTTTTCGCCCGTCGTATCGGTCGCGTCGTCAAAGCGGTCCGTTCTTTTCCGGGTCGCATGCAGAAACTGCACCCCCGCGATCAACGACAGATCGGGCCGCAGGTCGAAGGAATTTTCCGCATAGGCCGTCCAATTCAGAGACCGGTCGGTCGAGGCCGACAGCAGGCCGCCCTTGTTGCCGCCGACGTTGGTCGAATGGGTATTATCGACCCAGCCGCTGGCCAGGGACACCCCCGCCGTAAGCTTGTTCCGATGACCCGCGATGTCACGCGTATCCACGGCCCGGCCGTAAGCGCCATAATCCTTATATGTGTAGTCGAGATACTGATAGATCGGATGGACCAGGTTTTTGACGGCGGCATAGCCCCCCAGTTCGACCGAGGCCGAACCGAATTGCAGGGCCGTCTTGTTGGACAGACGCCAGGATTCGATATTGCGCTGATAATTGAGGTTCTCATTCCCGGAGGCCGCCGCCTTGGGATTTGTCAGGGCCGCCGTTTTGGTCACGGACCCGGGGATGTATTGCAGAATGTCGGAAACCCCCAGATAGAAACGGGTTTCCATATCTTCCGATAGCCGCCAGCCCAGGTTTCCCGATGCCCGTACGGACCGGCCGGCGCTGTGATCACGGAACCCGTCCTGGCGCAGCCAGGATGCGGTCAGGAAACCGTCGACCACACCGTTGTTGGCGCCGCTGCTGACCTGTCCCCGGCGGAATCCAAAACTGCCCACATCGATGCGGCCTTGCGCCAGATCCGCGTCATAGCCCGTCGGCGTGACGAAGTTGATCGCCCCGCCCAGCGAATTGGCGCCATAGCGCAGGGCATTGGCACCCTTATAGACCTCGGTATAGCGGAAGGCCGTCGGGTCCAGTTCCTGGAAATCGGCGCTTCCGTCCGCCGCGTTCATGGGCACGCCGTCCTGGTACAACTGGACACCGCGCAGATGGAAATTGCGCGACAAGCCCGATCCACGAATGGAAAGACGCGCATCCTCGCCCCACTTGGGTTGGACGAAAACACCCGGCGTGTATTCCAGGATATCCTTCAAGGTGCCGGCGGCGGTGTCTTTCCAAGCCGTATCGGGAACCAATTGGACCCCGCCGGGTATGGCTTCGATCGCCGTTGCCGCATCATGGGTGTTGAGTACGGTCAACGAGGGAACCTCCGTTCCCGTGACAGTCACCGGCGACAGGGTCATCGGCGGCGTGGGTTCCTGCGCGCAAGCGGGATACGTCCCGGCGGCCCCGAACAGCGCCACGACGAGCAGACCCGCCGCCTGGTCAATGCATGTGATTTTCATGATTTTGTTCTCCGTCACCGGCATCGGGTGCGCAGGGCAAACCGCCCCGCCGCCCCCATGCCCGGCGGTTGTCTTCAATGTTTATGGGCAGCGGCGGCCGGCGTCAGGGTGAGCACGGGTGCGGGAGATGTCAGCTTGCGTCGCGACTGTCCCGGAGCCGGCACCTCGACCCAATCCCGGGAGCCCGCTTCACACCCCTGAAGAACCGGAAAGGTCAGCCGGTTCCCAGGCGCACTTTCCGGCAGCTTCATCTGCAAGGTGAATTCGTCAAAGAAGGCATCCGGCAGGGACCCACCCTGCCAGGAGATTTCGGAAACGACTTCCGCAATCATCTTTCCATGAGGGCCGGAGACCGGAGCCGGCAGGGTCTTTTTGACGACCGCGACGGTCCATCCGGCCTTCGGCTGGGGGCGGACGCTCAGGATGCGGGCCGGAATTCGAACCGTGATCCGCGTGGTCGGTGATCCGGTACAGCCATGGCCGACGCGGAAGACCGCTTTGAAGTAACTTCCGGCCGGGGCTTCGCGCGTGTCGAGCACGACATGGGCCGATGTGGGATTGGAATGGGTACAGGACAGCAGAGCGGCAATGACAGCCGCCGCAACGTTACGGTTACGCATGATAAACCTCGGGTGATGTTTGAATGGGATGCCCATGGCCGGGTGCCGGCAGGCACCGCCATGGACGGGTCAATCAACCGAGAAAGGCAGGAGGCGCTCTGGACCCGAGGGGAAAACCGGCAACCCTATCCGGCCGCAGGTCATCAACGGACGGCAGAAGGCGGCCGGTGACGTTATTGCCTTGCGGCAGAACCGCCTGCACACCGGCGGCGGCAAGGACATAGCCGTTGACCACGGCAAACGGGCATTTGAAGCCCATGCCCGAGCCGTCTTCGGCCGGTGCCGTGGGATCGATGCGGTTCCCGGCCTTGTCGACCACAATGGTCTGGAACCCGGCCCCCGTACAAATGACGACTTCATACCGGCCGTCCCGCAAGGAATCGGCATCGACCATGAAGCCCACGGGCAACAGGGCATGCAGGGAAAACAGGAACAGAGCAACCGAAGCGACAACACGCCGCGCCGAGCCACCGAAACCTGATCTTCCATTCTTCCCCTTAAGCATGGGGCGGAATGTGCCATTCGGGTCGCGAGACTGTCCAGCGCATTTATCCCGTACAACGCGATTTCGAGCCTGCTGAACCATAAGTTTTATTTGCGGTCACTTGTCCGCGATCAATTCACGGATCATCGCCTTGTCGTCGATCAGATCGGCCAAGCTGTATTTCGCCAAGGCGTCGAAAAAAGCCTGCTGCGCTTCGCCAAGGGCGGCACTCAGCGTGCAGCAGGCCGCCAGACGGCAGCTGATCGCCGCACAGTCGATCAGCGGCGCACCGCCTTCCAAGCGGATGAGAACCTCGCCCAGGTTGATCCGGTCGGGGGGTAAGGCGAGTTCCATACCGCCGCCTTTGCCTTGGAAGGTTTTAATGACCCCCGCCTTGCCCAGTTCATGGACAACCTTGCGCAAGTGCTCGAGCGAGATATCGAAATAGCCCGCGATCTGCGACAGCGTTCCCCGCTCGCCGGGGCGGGCCGCGAGATACAACAGAACACGCAAGGAATAATCGGAATGCCGGCTTAAGTGCATGGGGCTGGATTATATGGAAGGCCATGTCCTGCCGCCACTTGCATCACGGAGTTTCGGGTCTTTGTCGGCCGTCGGCGGTTTAAGAAATCTCTTGTTGGAATTAATAATCATTCTCATTTAATATGCCGCAATGGCGAAAGCCGCGCGCAGTAACCACCATGGTACCAACAGGGGCGATGACCGACGAAGCCCGTAACAATCCGGCGAACGCATTGACGTTTGCCTATAACACGCATTATTCCGCGCTGATCGATTCCGTGGCGCCCATCCTGGGCTGCCGGTTTCGTGCCCAGGACGTGGTGCAGGACGCCTGGGTCAGGCTGGCCGAACACCCGCCGGCGGGGACGATCCGCCAGCCGGCATCCTACCTGTTCCGGCTGGTCCGTAACTTGGCGATCGACCGGGCCCGGCGCCTGGCCCTTGAAGTCCGCTTCGGTGCCCGGGAAGAGGTCCCCCTTTTCGCACCGGGTGCCGAACCGACACCGGAACAATCGGCGATTTCCCGCGACCTGTTGAACATCCTGTCCAAAGCCCTGGACGAACTACCGGCACGGTCGCGCGAAATATTCGAAATGCATCGGATATCCGGCCATTCCGTGGACGAGATCGCCGGCCGCCTGGGCATTTCACTGGGATATGTTTATCGCATCCTGCGCCAGGTCACCGTTCATTGCGCCAAACGGCTGGGCCCGGATTTTCCAGACGGGCGCGGCTGAACATCTTTGCATCAAATAAATTCGATGAACGGCAACTTAGTGGTTCAGGATTTAATCTGCTCAAGCGTCTTTATTATAGAGCGCCGATGACCGCCGCTCCGCCCGCCCCCGGGCATCGACCACCCGACCGAGATTCATGATGACGGGACCCGCCCCCATGCCCGACGAAATCTGGCACGCTGCGTTCGATTGGCTGGTTGCCCGCGACGGTGCGCTCTGGACCGGTGATCAGGAAACCGCCTTTCAGGAATGGCTGGCAGCCGATCCCCGGCATGGGCAGGCATACGAACAGATCAGCAAGGCCTGGACATCCGCGGCACTTCTTTCACCCTCCGTTACCGACACCCCCCATCTAGCCGACACCGAAAACCGGATCCCACCCGGGAGCATCAACCGGCGGCAGATGCTGGCCGGGATAGGGGCCATGGCGGCGGGATTGGCCCTGTTCGTCGGCACCGGTGGGGCCCGCAATCTGTTCGCCGATATCACGACCGCGACCGGGGAATTCAAAAGCGTCACCCTGGAAGACGGAACGCACGTCGATCTTGATACCGACACCGCGCTGCGTGTCGATTTTTCCGGGCCGGAACGTAACGTAACCCTACTGGGCGGGCGGGCCTATTTCGATGTGGCCCGCGATGCCCGGTGCTCTTTCGCGGTCACCGCCGGGCCGGCGCGTGTGAGCGTTCTCGGCACGCGGTTCGACCTGCGCATGGTCGGCGACACGGTCGCGGTCGCGGTCGAAGACGGCCGGGTCGCCATCGATCTGGAAGGGCGCAATCTGACATCCGACGCTGTGTTGCAGGCCGGGGACAGACTGCAAATCGATCTTGGCAGCCGGGTTGTCCGGAAATCCCATCCCGCAGCCGGGATCGATACAACCTGGCGTACCGGCCGGCTGGACGTGGACGATTGGTCCGTCGCCGACGTTTTGGCGGAGCTCGACCGCTATCACCAAGGCTTGATCGTGATGCATGACGATGCCTTCGGCCGCCGCCGTGTCAGCGGCTCGTACGATTTGACCCGCCCGCAGCAGGCCGTTCAATCCGTCGCAACGGCACAGGGCGGAACCGTGCGGCGCCTCAGCCCCTGGATCCTCCTGGTCAGCCCGTCCTGACCTTCTTTTCGCACCGCTCGACAAATTTGTTCAAATTTGCCTGAACCATCCGTCTTTAAAACGAATGATATTAAAATTCATTCGCATTAATGATGAAGGAAGGGGCATTCGGTGCTTTCAAAAAAGACCTCAAAACCAACCCGCAACAGCCGCTTGATTCTGGCCGGGCTGCTGGCCACGGCAGCGATCCTGCCGGGGGCAATGCCCGCATGGGCGAATGAAGCCGAGGCCGCGCGCGGCGCATACTCCGAAACCGCACAGGCAAACAGTCCGCGGACGTTCAATATTCCTCAGCAGCCGCTTGCCGATGCCCTTAAACTCTTCGGTCGTCAATCGGGGTGGCAGTTTTCCTATCCGGCCGACCTGACCCGGGGCCTGCGGTCCAATGCGGTCGCCGGCGACCTTACCCCCGAAGCCGCCTTGCGGGCCTTACTGTCAGGAACCGGCATCAACTGGCAATCGACCGGCCCCGGCACCGTCGCCCTGTCCAAGCCGCAGACCGACAGCAATGCCGTGGTACTGGGCCCCATCACCATCGAAGGCCAGGGGGAAAGCGCCTATGGCCCGATCGCCGGATACAAGGCATCGCGCAGCGCCACGGCAACCAAAACCGACACCCCGATTTCCGAAACACCGGCTTCCATCCAGGTCATACCGCGCCAAGTCATCGAAGATCAGGGGGCGCAGAGCCTGAAGGATGTATATGAAAACGTCAGCGGCGTCGTTCAGGGGGGCAACACCATGAACGCGCAATCGGAGGTTCTGCCTTTCGTGCGCGGGTTCGAATCTTCCGTCCTGCGCCGCAACGGCATGCGCGCCACCACCGTGGGCGTGGTCGATCTGGCCAATGTGGAACGCGTGGAAGTCCTGAAAGGCCCGGCTTCCATCCTGTACGGCGCGATCGAGCCGGGCGGCATGATCAACGTCGTCACCAAACGCCCGCAGGCGGATGCCAGTTATGATCTGGAAACCCAGGCCGGCAGTTACGATCATTATCGGGCGACCGCCGACCTGACGGGCCCGGTGACCGAAGACGGCGCGCTGCTGTACCGCACCAACATCGCCTACACCAACGCCGGGTCTTTCCGCGACGGACAGCATCTTGACCGGCGGTCCCTGGCGCCAAGCTTCCTGTGGACCCCACAGGAAAACACCGAAGTTCTGGTCGATTTCATCTATACCCGGGAAAAGCAGCCGTACGATTCCGGCGTGCCCATCGGCTTCAACGGTGAGCAACTGGTGTCCGACAGCAAGGCCTTCACGCTGTCGTCCCTGGACGGGCGGGATCTGCGCGATTATTCAGCCAGTATCCAGCTCAACCACGAATTTTCCGACGCAATCACCTTTCGCCATCAGCTGCTGGTCCATCGTGCCCATGCGGAAAATGAATCCATCCGCCCGCGCAGCGTGACCGGAACGGTCGGCGCCGAAGTCATCCGCCTGCGTTATCAGAACGAAGACCGCATGGATGACGAGATCCAGTCGGTGGCCGACCTGCAGGGCAAGTTCTCGACCGGCGGCATCGACCATACGTTGTTGTTCGGCTCGGAATTTTCCTGGGAAATATCCGATTTCCTCCGATATCGGGAAAATTTATCAAACCTGACCATTTCCGAAGATGCACAGGTCAATTTCACCGTTCCCTCGTTCCAACCCAAACAGTCGATCCGCGCGCATAACCGGCGCCTGTCGTTCTATACGCAGGATCAGATGTCCTTGTTAGAAGACGGCCGGCTGAAACTGCTGATCGGCGGGCGGTTCGATTTCGTCAAATCCGAAAGCGAAACCGACGGCGTCAAGGCAACGGCGGTGCATGCATCCGCCACCACGGCGCGGGCCGGTGTCCTGTACGAACTGACCGACGCCTATTCCGTCTATGCCAGCGCCAGCCAGTCGTTCGAACCCCAGGGCAACACCATTCTGGACGTCAACGACAACCCCCTGGCCCCGGAAACGGGCGAACAACTGGAAATCGGCATCAAGGCGGAAACACCTGACAAACGCTTTTCCGCCACGGCGTCGATCTTTCACTTGGAGAAAGAGAACGTGGCCGTGGTTGATTCCGCTCACCAGGCAAACACCGGCGACGTTCGGTATTTCGGCGGTGTCAGCCAGCGGTCCAAGGGTTTCGAAGTGGATCTGTCGGGTGAGATTCTGCCGGGGTTGAACCTGCTTGGGGCCTATTCCTATAACCAGTCGAGAACATTGGAAAACCCCGAAGACGCCACCCAGATCGGGCAGCGCCTGGGCAATGTCCCCGTCCATAAGGCACGGGTTTGGGCATCCTATGACTTCCCGCGAGGAACAACCCTGGAAGGCCTGTCCCTCGGCGGCGGCGTGCGCTACGTCAGCGACAACCGCGCCCAGTTCGACACGGCGGTGGTGCTTGATTCCTATTGGGTCGCCGACCTGGGCGCCAAATACCGCTGGGGGGCGATGACCTTCAACCTCAACGTCTACAACCTGTTCGACGAACATTTCTACGAACGGGCGTCGAACCAGGCGATCGTCCACCCGGGGGCCCCGCTGACGGTCCTGGGCCGTATCTCCATGGACTTCTAGGACCGGGAACTCGCCCGTGACCGGAAGTACGCGCAAGGCCCTTTACCGGGTTCATTCCTGGCTGGGATTGAACCTGGGCCTTCTCGCCTTTGTCTTATGCCTGACGGGAACGGTCGCGGTGTTCAGCCCGGAACTGACCTGGCTCACGGAGCCGGCGCTTCGGGTCGACCCGCCGCCGCCGGACCGGCGTCCGGCCTTGTCCTGGCAAAAGCTCCACGACAGCACGCAAGCGGCCTATCCGGATGCCCGGGTTCTCCGCCTCGCCGCACCACGGGGGCCCTATTGGGCCGCGGGTGCGGTGGTCGCCCACGGCCGGCGCGACTTTCGCCGCGTTCTGATCGACCCTTATACCAACACCGTCCAGGGCCAGCGCAGTGCCTTCAACGCGCGCAGTTTCTTCCGGATTCTGCACAAACAATTCTACATCGTACCGTCGGTCGCCGGGGTGCACGGCATCCTGATCGTGGGCATGCTCGGTCTGGTGGTTCTGATATCCGTGATCACGGGTCTGCTCTCCATCAAACGATGGGGACAAGCCATGGTTCGCCTGCGCCTTGACCGGGGCGCGGGTGTTCTGTGGTCCGATCTTCATCGCTTTACCGGAACCTGGTCCTTGGTCGTCGCCGCCGTTCTAAGCATGACGGGCATTTGGTATCTGGCGGAATGGGGGCTGCATCAAGCCGACGTCCTGACCGAAGACGCCCGCCCCACCCGTCTTTCCAAGGCCGACCTTAACGCCCTGCCGGCGTCTCCCGTCCTGCTCGATCTGGACCGTCTCCACACCAAGGCGGTCGAAGCCCTGCCGTCGCTCCAAGCCTCGGCACTTGTTCTGCCCCGCCAGATCGGCGATCCCGTGATCTTCCATGGCCAGGCCGATGCCTGGTTGGTCCGAGACCGCGCCAATCACGTCCACCTAAATCCCTATACAGGGGCGGTCCTGTCGGTGCGGCGGGCGACGGACCTGGGGGCGTTTAACCGCTGGGTCGAAACTGCGGATCCGCTGCATTTCGGCACCTGGGGTGGCCTGAGTGCGCGGATTGTGTGGTTTATCGCCGGTGTCCTGATGTGCGGCGGGATTTGGGCAGGCATTTACGGCGCCTGGCTGCGCCGGGATACATCCGCACGAACACGGCTGGTTTCCTGCCGCGGGCTCTGCGTCGTCTTGCCGACCTTGGCGACGCTCGGCGCGGCACTACACGGCACGCTTGCCTTCGGCTTGGCGCAGCAGCAACGCGCCCAGATTCTGTCTCAATCGGACCCGTCACCGGTGCCGGACCTGTCCGGCGGTTTTATCCTGTTGATCATCCTGTTTATCGCCCTCGCCATCTGGCCCGCGGTATTATGGGTGCGCCTGCACAGCCGGCGCTGACTAGGCAGTCTTAAAGACCCGGCGTTTCTCCCCGTCGACGCAGATAGGCGCCGCGCAGGGCTTCCACCACTAGGCCGGCGATCAGCCCGACCGCCATGTTGGCCACGACACAGATCAGACCGGTCATCAAGATCACCACGCGGCAGCTTGGCTTGACCTGAAGAAAGCGGTGGCTGAAGGCCATTTCCGCCCCGGCGACGGCAAGAATGGCACCGACGGCACTCAGAGGGACAAGCAAAAGAATTTCCCGCGCCTGCGATCCGAAGCCGATGCCCAAAGCCATACAAAACAGGCCGAACAGTGCCGGGGCCCCCCAGGCTCGCGCCCCGAAACGGTACTGAGCGATCAATCCGCCGGAGCCATGACACATGGGTAACGCGCCGAGAGGCGCCAGCAGGACATTCAGCAGGCCGGTCGAAAGGGCCAAACGCTTTGGGCTCACTCTCTCCTTATTGTCCGGAAAATACTCCGCCGCGATGGCCGAGGTAGCCAGCACCGCGTTGGACAGGGTCAAGGCCAGTTGCGGCAGCGCCGTGGTCATCAGGGCGGCCTGAAAATCCGCTGCTCCCGGCAGGGTCAACACAGGCAGGTGAAATCCGGGGCCTGCTGCCGCCAGCGACCCGCCGTCCGTCATCGAAAAGGCCGCCGCCGCCGTGACGACAACAATCAGCGAGCCCAAATGACGAAACGCAGTAAAAAACAGCAGTACCAACAGACCCAGCGCCGCAAGCCCGAACAGAGGTTCCGCTTCCATATGCTGCAGGCCGAGCAGCGCCAATTGCGCGCCAACGCCCAATTGTACCCCCATGATGACCGAGGGCGGCACCAACCGCGCGATCCGGGTGATGATCCCGGTCAGCGCCAACACAAGCAAGGCGCCGCCGATCAACAGACCGCTGGCCATGGCCTCGGTCGGTGTCACGGCGCCGACGATAATCATTGCCGCCACCACCTTCATCGGCTGAACGGGAATGGGCCGCCGGTAAAACAGGGCCACCGCCAGAGCGAACAGCCCGAAGCCCGTCAATACGCCCGTGCCGTCGAACCCGCGCACGGCCAGAACACCGATTACCAGCGGCAGGAACGTGCCGAAATCGGCGACCGCGCCCGACACCTCGCCAAGCCAGGCTGCCGCGCGATTGTTGACTGTCCTAACCATCAAACTCCCGTCCGTTCCGCATTGAATGGAACAGATAAGGAAATTCTGCCGGAATCAGCAATAAAAGACAAATGGCGGGGCGGGGCTGTTTCCCTCTATCGGAACTCCACCACCCCACCCCTAACCCATTGAGGTTAGGGTGTTTTTATTAGCTCCGGGGGCATGCAACCATCTTTGTTTGCATAGCGCGTTTGAGGTCCAATAAAGCAATCCAAGCCTTCTTTTTCGATCTGGGAAGCCCCACATTCCCGCCACCGGTTAGGGCTTTTTCCCAGTACCTACGCTCCCAAACCGCCAATTCTGGGATCGCTTTCCAGAGGATTTGGCGCAAGTGCCCAGGGTCACCCGTGTCCCGTCCTGCCAATTGCCGCCACGGGCACCCAGGCACAATTTGCTGTCCTGGTGGCGCAGACGGAATGCCCGATCCGTGGCGGGCCCCTTCGGGGTTTTGCCCGAACCATTCCATAGAATCTCGAACTTCTGCGCTGGACTGTTGACCAGACACGGGGCAAGGACCGCCGGCTTGCCGCCGCCGGCCGCGGGCAAGGTCAGGCAGACCCCTGTTTCCTCGACACGGAAGGTGCCGTCGTCGTAGCGGGTAAAGGCCGCCTGCCGCCGCTCGGTGCCGCAGGACCGCAGCGTCACCTGGCCGTCCCGCTTGGCGATCGGACCGCTGATGCACATGCCGTCGCCGCCGCTCAGGGTCAGACCGCGCCACCCGGACATCGCCTTGGCCCGGGGCAATTCCGCCATGGGCCGCCAGTCCTGATCCGGCTGGCTGGACTTGTCCGCGCAGGCCGCCAGGGTCAGGCCGTTGCCTGCGGTCGCCTGACCTTGTTGCAGGGCGATGCAGCGTTTTTCCGCCACATGCTCCAATCGCAGGGCCCGCCCGCCGTCGGCGGCCTTGGGCGCCTTGCCCTTACCGGTCCAGTGCAGGCGCAGGCGTTGACGCGGATCGCGGTAGGAACAGGTTTCCCACACCGCCGGCATGCGGTCGTTTTCAAACGCAAGGCACAGGCCGCTGGCCGCGTCGCGGAAACTGTCGTCATCGAAATAGGTGAACCGGGCGGCCCCGTCCAGCGTACAGGGCTGGATCGTCGCCGGGCCGCCGGCCTTGTCCACCGGACCGGCCAGGCAATGCCAGGCCTGCGTCACGGCAACAACCGCCGACAGTGGTCCGACCGGGGCCGCGCGGTAGGGCGCGACCCAGCCCTGCACGCCCATGAAGGCATAGCCGCCCCGGCCCTTGTCGCCGCCGTATTCCCGATCATCCACGGTCAGAAGGTCGTCGCCGGTCTGATTGTGCCGGTAACGGCGCAGAGCCACGGCCCCCTTGGTTTCGTCCGCCAGCACGTATCCCAGGACACCGTCGAAGGCATAGCCGTCCTTGGCGAACCGGTAATCCAGGAAATCCGTGACATAGAGATGCTGATCGCGGCCGGCATGACGATAGCGGTACAACGGTCGCGTCTTCGCCGCCCGCTTGGGCAGGATCGTGCCCTGGGGAATCTCGATCTGGTAGCCCTGTTTACCCGTTTCCCAATCCGCGGGGCCCAGTTTGAAAACATGCGCCGCGCGGCTGCCCGTGCGTGCATACCGCACCAGGGGCACCGGATCCGACGCTGCGACGGGCCCGTCCATTCCCGGCGGGGTGAATTCGGGCCGCGTCGTGGTCAGGGTGAAGGCCTGCAGGTCCGGATCGGCCTTGGCAGCGCAGGCATAGGCCCGGGTTTCAACCCCGTCCTGCCCCGAAGCATCGGCAATGCCCAGACACTTGCCGGAATCCCGATGGGTGATCTTGCGGGCCTTATCCTGGCCTGCCTTGCCCAGAGTCCATTGCTGCGATCGCGTATAGTCGCAACGGTCGACGGTCACCGACGCTCCCTTGGCCCCGCCCTTGCCCGGCGCGCGCAGGCTGAGGCACAGGCCGCTCGCGTCCTGACGCAAGGTACCGTCCTTCCACAAGGTCACGGGATGCTTGCCGTCGTCCTTGCCGCAATAGCTGGACAGCAGCGGCCCGCCGTCCTTTCCGTCGGCATCCAGGCAGGTCAGGTTGCCGTGGGTCGCGGCGAACAGCGCCTGATGACCCTTGTCCGGCGTTTCGTCATAAGGCGGCACCCAGGCGACCACGCCGTCATAGGCATACCCGTCCTTGCCCGCCTTGCCGCCGAAGCGGTCGGGATGGGCCGTCAGCAGATGATCGCCCCGCGCCTTGTTGTGATAGCGAT
>JAVJOU010000029.1:0-401501 GCA_040216635.1 Rhodospirillales bacterium
GAGGCCGACAGCTCCTCGGCCGCGCTGGCCACGGTCTGCACGTTGATGGTCGCTTCCTCGGCCGCACTGGCCACCGTGGATGCCTGCGAATGGGCCGACTGCGACAGGTCCGCCGCCATGCGGGCCGAGTTTTCGACCGTACCTGCACGTTCCTTGACCAGATCGACAGCCTTGGCGACTTCTTCCTCAAGGGCCGTGTTCAGGGCCAGCACCTCCGAGCGCAGACGACGCCGGTTGCGGCGGTCTTCCGTCTCCCGCGCGGATGCCATGCGGGTCACTTCCTGGGCATTCTCCTTGAACACCTGAACCGTTCCGGCCATGGCCGCGACCTCGTCGGTCCCATGTTGATCGACCTCGACAGTCAAGTTTCCGTCGGCAAGGGCGACCATGTTGTCGGAAAGAGTGACCAGACGGGCGACCAGGCGCCGCACATACATCAGATAAACTGCAGCGGTGATCAACAGCGCGAAAACAGCCAGGAACATCAGAAGTTTTTTATTCAGCTCGGCCGACTTTTCCGCCGCGGCCGCCTCTTCGGCCATGCCTGTTTCCGCTTCGTCGACGACGATGGCGATATCATCGCTGAATTCGGCTGAAATCTGGCGGGTCTTGGTCATCAAATCGACGATTTCGTCCAAGGCCGTCAATTCCTTGATACGGATGTCAAAGACATTGCCTTCGCCTTCACCGATCGCGACCAGCGCATTGCCTTTTTTCTGAAGTTCATCGGCGGCACCATCCGCGTTGACCAGGAACATGCTGTCAATGAACTGCGCCTTGGATGCGATGAACCGCTCACGCAGCGGCTGCAGGTTCTCGCTTTGTGTTTCCGTCGCCGCATTGCCCAGAAGACCGACAATCTGATTGGCCTCGGCCTTGACGTTCATGGCCGCGGACAGGGGCTCGACCCCCGATTCCACGAATTCCAGAACGGCACCCGGCTGCGTGCCGTCGACGTTTTCAGCCCCCAAGGAAAGATTGAAGGTCACGTCGTCGATGATCGCCGCCGCACCGACGGCAATTTCCTTGTGCAGGGCACGCAGCTTGTTCATGGCCGCGGCCCGGGATTGCGCCAGCTTGTTGCGGTCCTTGACCTTGTTTTCGATCTCACCCAGTTGCGCTTTCAGTTGGTCGGCACGGGCAAGCAAGTCGGTCATGGCGTCCTTACCGATGCGGGCCTTTTCCACGATCTTGGAAAATTGCTCGAAACTCGATTTCAGACCGGCGGCGATATCCTCGCGCTCGACATTGGTTCTGGCCGCAACCAGTGCCGGTGCGATGGACGTGATCCGCGCAACGGTTTCCGACAAACGCAATGCGTCGGCCACAGCCGGTGACTTGTCATCAGTGATGACGCTCATCGTATTGGACGACGACGTCATGGAAATCCAGCCGACGGCAATGGCGCCCACCGTCGCGGCGAAAATCGCCAAAACGGACAACAGCAAGCGACCGCCGATACCCATACCGCGCTGTTTACCCGATACGCCGGCCGGTTCAGATTGTTCCGCGTTTTCGTGTGAATCTTCCGACGCGGCTAACTCCTCGCCGGCATCGTCATCATCGAGCGGCTCTTGATCGTCCGCGCTTTCGGCCGGGTGCTCTTCCCCCGCAGCCTGCTCCAAATTCTCATGTTCCGCTGCTTCGGCCGTGCCGGTCCCGTCTTCCGAGACACCATCCTCCTCGACCGAGGTTTCCACCAGTTCCTCGTCAGCGGGCTCTTTCATATCAGTCATCGTCCCAAACCCTTTTGTTGTTTCTTGACCTTTTTTCCAGCCCCGTTCACGGCAAGGCTGGGTGACCCTCCTCCATTAAGGGTCACCCATCCTATTAGAAAATTCTTATTTCGTCAGTTTTGATACGGACTTGAAACTACCGTCCGGCTGAATGACGGTCAGGAACACCTCGCCCATACCTTGGTTATCACCCTTGCCGTAGACCAGCTTGGCGCCGCCAAAGTCGAAGGTTCCGGTGTTGTAGATCGTATCCAACAGACTTTGCCGTGTGACGTCCTTGCCGGCTTTCTTCAGGGCTTCGATGGTCAGGCGCCCGACAAGGTAGCCTTCCAGGCTGACAAATCCGGGCTCTTCCTTCGCATCCATCGCCTTCAGCGCCTTTTGATACTGCGCCACGACCGGTAGGCTCGTGTCCCACGGATAGGGAACGACCTGCGTGATCACGACGCCCGCACCGTCACTGCCCAATTCCTTGGACAATGCCTTGGAGCCGACAAACGAAATGTTCACGAACACCGCGTCCATCTTAACTTTCTTGGCAAGCTTGATGAATTCAGCAATCGGCTTATAGGCACCGACCATCACCACGGCCTCGGGCTTGACCTTCTTGATCGCAAGGATGGCCTTCTTCACCGCCGTCGTGTTGCGCGGATAGGTTCCTTCGGCCGATATCTTCAGCCCCCGCTTTTCCATGGCTTTGGTCACCCCCGAAAGCCCGACCCGGCCGAACCCGTCGTCCTGATAAAGGATCGCGATGTTCTTGAAGCCCAGATCTTCGGTCAGGTGTTTGATCCAGGCTTCCGTTTCCTGGTCATAAGTCGCACGAACGTTGATGACGTTCGAATTCTTCGGGTCGCGCAAGAACCCCGCCCCAGTGAAAGGCCCGATGAACGGAACCTTTTTCGCCGTGGATATGGGTTGAGCGGCCTTGGAGGTCGGCGTGCCGACGGCCCCGATCAACGCGAATACCTTGTCCTGGTCAATCAGTTTGTTGGTATTGGCGATGGCGCGTTCGGGCTCGTACCCGTCATCGTAACTGATCAACTCGATCTTTCGGCCATGCACGCCACCGGCGTCATTGGCTTCCTTGAAAGCCGCCAGAAGGCCGGCCTTCATTCCCGTCCCCAACGCCGCAGCAGGACCGCCCAAGGCCGCTGATTGGCCAAGTACGATTTTGTCGGCGTGGATGCCCGTTTCCGCCCGGGCATGGCCGGCCGTGGTCGCGATAGCAAGAGCAATCGCGGCAGTCATGAAAAGACGTTTCACGATAGATGTCTCCTTCGTTCCCATCCGCACAGCGGCGGACGCTATAGGTTCAAATGCCGAGGGTTTTTTTTAATTGCCGGTATTTGCCAAGGTCGCCAACCAACGAGCGGTTAAACGACACGAAAGCATGACGGCACACGGCCCTTCGGCTTCCCAATACAACGACAGGATAGACGTGGGGACTTTAAATAATCTAGCTATACGAAAGTACTATGTGGACAATTGAGAATAATAATCACACAAAAATACTATAACTAAAGTAATGGTTAAAAAATAATTATATGAATAAGTTAACTAATAAATAGTATATACTGGTATACCACAGATTTTTATCAGAATTTTTCATATAAAAATTTTAATTACAAAGAATACAATATAATTTCATTGCTTAGATATCAAAATTAAAATGTTAAAAATGCCTACATCAGTACTCAATCTCTTTTTTCACTTCCACAGAACTGCAACCAGTTGTCTATTTCCCGGCATCGATTTGCCGGGTCGGTGATCATGTGGTCGATGCCTAGCTTTGCTGCCAGAGTAATAAATTCACCGCCATCCGGATTTAGATATGAAGTTAAGGCTCCGTCCATGTGCAGCATGGCATCCGTTTCCCGCTCCATGGCCGTATGATCCGAAAAGATGCCCTGTTCGACCATATCCGGGCCATACCGGCGGATCAGCAAGGCCATATGGGGCAGCGTGAATTCAGGGTGATACTGAACTCCCCAGAAAACGCCTGTACCGACCTCGAACGCCGCCGCCTGAACGGGGCTGTGACCATTGGCAGCCAATACCCGCGCGCCCGAAGGCAGCTTCGTCACTTCATCATAATGGATGGCAAGCGAATTGAAGACCCGAGGCTTACCCATGAACATGGGGAATTCAGCACCGGTACTGTTCAAAGTAATGTCACGGCATATCCCGACTTCCCGGCCGTTGGGGCTGGGCCCAACATCGCCGCCGGCGGCGATAACCGCAACCTGCAGCCCCCAGCAACTTCCCAATAGCGGCCGCCCCGCATCGAACACGGCCCGCACCAGATCGACCTGTCGTTGAACTTCGGGCGCATTTTCTTGGCCGCGCACATGCAGGCCCGAGCCCCCCAGGATCACGCCATCGAAATCGGCCAACGACACCCCCACCGGCAGGGCGTCCGTACGATCGGCAGGATAGGCAAACGTGACCTCGGCATCGGGCGCTGAAAGATGCACGGCATCGGCGTATTGTGCCGCATTCGACCCCAACCCCGCAGCCGCCATGGCCGCGTTTCCGTCGGACGTATTGCCCTCGATAACGAGGATACGGAGATTATTATCCACCACGAATTCCCGTCACTTCCCTGCGGCCAAATCCCGTGCCCTGCGCTCGGCCATGTTGATCTGGGTTTTGTTCAAACGGACCATCAGCGCTTCCCGTTCCTTCTGCGGATTGAATTGCGGATTATGGGCCTTGATCTGCTTAACTTGGGGTGCCGCCAGGAATAGCCACTTATAGGCCTCGACAAGATCTCGTTTAACGCCCCAGCCTTCCTTGTACATCACCCCCATCAGATATTGAGCGACCGGATGCCCCCGCATGGCCGCCGACCTGTACAGGTCGATGGCGCGGCCATAATCGTTGGCGACGCCCCGCCCATGAAAATACAATTCGCCCAGTGCAAATTGTGCGTCCGGATCGTCACCGGCCGTCGCCGCCACGCGGTACCATTCCGCGGCTTGCGTATAATCAACGGGAACGCCCCGCCCCTTGGCATTGGCCCAGCCCATGGCGTATTGCGCGCGGACCATGCCCTTGGCCGCGGCCTTACGGAATAAATCGACCGCCCGCTTGGGGTCGGGCAGGCGCGAGTCCTTCTTGATCAGGATCCATCCCAGATCGATACCGGCATTGACGTCACCTGCATCGATCTGTTTTTCCAGTTGTGCCACGCGGCGTTTGAGCGCCGCCAATTGCGGATCATCTTCCTGCGCGGGCGCGCCGAAAAAGAACCAGGCGGCCCAACCGGAGCCCAGGAGCGTGGTCAACAACAGGATGAAGGCAAAAAAGCGCATGGAGCGGCCATTGAACGACGGTGCCGCACAAAGGACAAGTATCCGTTATCGAAAATCAGCGGGGCTTTTCGCCCCCCTGGCGAACCCGTTCCTGCTGTCCTTCGAACGCCGGCTTGTCATAACAGGTGATTTCACCCAGCGTCCGGTAGCAATAGACATTCATTTGGGGCGTGATTTCGTCTTCTTCACAATAAGTCAGCCCCAGATCCTTACGGATCGTTGAACAGTTCTTGCCGCTGGAAATAGAGATCACGTGGTCAACCACGGTTTTTTCCGTGGCCATGACGGAGACCCCTTCGACACCGGCAACACCGACACAGCCGGTCGCCAGCATGCACAAGGCGAAAATCGCAAGAATTCGTTTCATTCCAATCGGCCATCCCATAACACGGACCACGGCGCAGAGACCCGCCGCTAAGATACATTCTCCCCGATTATCGTTAAGGAGGCGTAAACCGCCCCGCTCTCATGCGAATACCGTGCGGGGAAGTTGCTATCGCGGGAAAAGGCAACTATTTTCGCGCCAAATCCAACTGCTACCGCCGGGAGCCGAATGTGGCCGATCATACCGAAGACAGCCTGATCCGCGAAATCGACGACGAATTGCGCCAGGAACAGTTTCAGAAGGTCTGGAACCGTTACAGCAAGCTTATTCTCGCCGCGGCAGGATTGTGCGTTGCCGCCGTTGCCGGCTACCAGTTCTGGATCAAACACGACCTGGAAACCCGCCAGGCCTTGGGCGAACGGTTCGATAACGCCCAGAAACAGGCCGAAACCGGCAGCATTGATGCCGCCGTAACGACTTTTCGCACGCTTGCCGATGAAGGCGGCGGATATGGGCTGCTGGCCCGCTTTCAGGCGGCCGGATTGCTTGCCAAGGAAGGGGATCAGGCCGGTGCCGTTGCGGCCTATGACGCCATCGCCGCGGATAAAAGCATCGACAAGCTTTATCAGGACCTGGCCGTCATTCTGGCCGCCGGCATCGAAGTCAACGATCCCGGTGCCGATTTGCAGAAACTCCAGGATCGGCTCGCCCCTTTGAGTAAAGCCGGCAGCCCCTGGCGCTTCACCGCCCAGGAATTGACCGCCGCAGCGGCCTTGCGCGCCGGTGACAAGGCCAAAGCCCGGGAAATCTATGGCGAACTTGCCAAAGACAATGCGACGCCGGCCCGCATGCGCCAACGTGCAACGGAATTGTTAACGATATTGCGTTAGACGGAACCCTCAATTAATCAAGACGGATTACGGGGAACAGGGGAATTACCGGAATGGCTGCGCCTAAAAGCGGAAATCGCCCATCATGGGTGGCGTGCGGCACCCTGCGTCGGCCCACCCGCCATACACCGGCGGCGCTGGCGCTGGCCTTGTCTTTCGCCATGGCTGCCCCCCTGATGACCGGCGGGTGTACCTATTTCGACGACCTGTTCGCCAAGGAAGAAATCCCTCTTCCCGGAACACGCATCGCGATCCTCGCCAACCAACGCACCTTGGCGGCCGACGATGACCTGAAATCTCATCAAATTCTGCTGCCCGCCCCTTCGCCCAACCCTGAATGGCCGCAGCCGGGTGGATATCCCAATCACGCCATGCACCATATTCAAGTTCCGGAAAACATCGGCAAAGCCTGGAGCGCCGATGTCGGCCAGGGTGCCGATGACGAGCTGCGTATTCTGGGATCTCCCGTATCCATGGGCGGGCGCATCTTCACCATAGATTCTGAATCCGAAGTCTATGCCGTCGATATGAAGTCCGGGGACGTGCTATGGCAGGCGGAACTGGCGCCGGAAGCCGAAGAAGACGATGGTCTGCCGTCGGGCGGCGTCGCCGCGGAAGACGGCATGCTTTTCGCTGCAACCGGGTTTGGTCATGTCGTGGCGATGGATGCCGCAAGCGGGAAAATCGTCTGGCGGACGCCGCTTAATTCCCCCATGCATGCGGCACCGACAGTCCGCGGCGGGCGCGTGTTCGTCGTGACCCTGGACAACCGGACATTCGCGCTGGATGCCAAAACCGGACGACAGATCTGGGATCATTCCGGCATTACGGAATCCGCTTCCTTGCTTGGCGGCGCCAGCCCCGCCGTCGATCAGGGCGTGGTCATCGTTCCCTATTCATCCGGTGAATTGGTCGCGCTGCGGGCCGAAAACGGTCGCGTTTTGTGGTCGGACTCCCTTGCTTCACTAAAACGTTCGGACATCGTTTCGGCGCTGTCGCATATCCGTGGCCGGCCGGTGATCGACCGCGGCCGCGTGATCGCGATCAGCCATTCCGGAATCATGGCAGCCTATGACCTGCGCACGGGCCGGCGAATTTGGGAACGGGAGATCGGCGGCATCGAAAGCCCCTGGGTCGCCGGCGATTATATTTTCGTATTGACCAATGATTCGGAAGTCGCCGCGGTCAGCCGCGACACAGGCGGCGTCTATTGGGTTCGCCCCCTGCCCCGGTTCGAAAACCCGGAAAAACAGAAAGACCCCATTATCTGGACCGGGCCGATTTTGGCGTCCGATCGCCTGATCGCTGCCGGCTCGCACGGATTTGCCTGGGCTTTGTCGCCGTATTCAGGCAAGTTCATCGGCGAAGTCGAAATGCCCGACGGCATTTCCGTTCCGCCCATCGTCGCCGACGGCCGGGTGATTTTCCTGGCCGACGACGCGGAATTGGTCGTTTATCAGTAACCCTTTTTGATTAACCAGGACCGGATTACAGTCCGGCCAAGGTCATGCCCTTCACAATCGCCATCATCGGCCGCCCCAACGTGGGCAAGTCGACCATGTTCAACCGCCTTGTCGGGCGCAAACTGGCTATCGTCGACGATACGCCGGGGGTCACCCGCGACCGCCGCGAAGGCGACGGCAAGATCGGTACGATGAAATTCCGGATCATCGATACGGCCGGCCTGGAAGACGTCACCGACGACAGCCTTGAAGCCCGCATGCGCGGCCAGACCGAACGCGCCCTGGACGAGGCCGATGTCGCCCTGATGGTGATTGATGCCCGCGCCGGGGTGACGCCGCTGGACGAACATTTTGTTGCCTGGCTGCGGTCGCGTGGCACACCCACAATACTGGTCGCCAATAAATGCGAAGGCCGGGGTGGTCAAAGCGGCCTGTATGAATCCTATTCCCTGGGACTGGACGACCCCGTCGCCTTTTCCGCCGAACACGGAATCGGCCTGTCGGAACTGCACGACCGGCTGAAACCTTATGCCGATGCGGCCGCCGCGGAAGGGGCCGAAAACCCCCTTGATGATGAAGACTTCGACGCCCTTTTGGGCGATGACCTGGACGGCGAGTCAGAAGACGAACCCAAGGCCCTGCAATTGGCAATCGTCGGGCGGCCCAACGTGGGCAAGTCGACGATGATCAACCGGCTATTGGGTGAGGATCGCATGCTGACCGGCCCCGAGGCCGGCATCACGCGGGATTCAATTTCGATTTTATGGCAGCACGAAGGGCGGGAATACCGCCTGATCGACACGGCGGGCCTGCGGCGCAAGGCACGCGTGACCGACAAACTGGAATACCTCAGCACCCGCGACACATTGCGCGCCGTGCGCTTTGCCCATGTTGTCGTGCTGGTACTGGACGCGGACGCGGTGCTGGAAAAACAGGATCTGACCATCGCCCGCCAGGTTATCGAAGAAGGCCGCGCGCTGATCATCGCCGTCAACAAATGGGATGCAGCGAAAAGCCGGCAGGAGACCATCGGCCGGCTTAACGATCGCCTGCAGACCAGCCTGCCCCAGGTGCGGGGCATTCCGGTCGTCACCCTGTCGGCCCTGACCGGCCAGGGCATGGATAAACTTCTGCCCGCCGTGGGCGAAGCTTATGACACATGGAACGCGCGCATCGGCACCGGTGACCTGAACCGCTGGATCGCCGCCATGCAGGAAGCCCATCCCCCGCCCATAGGCAAGGGCGGCAAACGCATCCGCCTGCGCTATGCGACACAGGCCAAGACCCGCCCGCCGACGTTCATCGTGTTCTGCTCGCGCGCGGTCGAACTGCCCGACAGCTATACCCGCTATCTGGTCAACGGCATGCGAGATGACTTCGGCCTTGATGGGGTGCCGATCCGGCTGATTTATCGCAAAAGCGAGAACCCTTACGCCGACAAGAATTAGGCTCTGGAAACGGCGTCAGCTTACAACAGGCTTCGCCTGTGCTCAGTGGTCGTGGTCGTCGCCGTGATGGCCGGTGATCGGCCCATCCTTGAACAGGTTTTCGCGAAGCTCCTTGTCGAACTGGGGCATTTTTCGGCGGATCCACTCCAGAACCATTGCCGCGTGTTCGATTTCCTCGTCCCTGTTGTGTTCCAGGATGGCCTTGAGCTCTGGGTCATTGGTGGCGTCGACCCGCTGCTGGTACCAATCCACGGCCTCTAACTCCTCCATCAGGGAAATGATGGCGCGATGCTTGTCCATGGTCTCTTCGGACAGTTTGTCGACGGGCTCGTGGTAACCTTCGTTGGACATGGGAACTCCTGTATTTTCAGGTCTAGAGAATTTTACAAAGATAGGCCGCAGCTCATTCGGCGCAATCCAATTAATTAGAACAATTCTAAAGAGATGATCAACCACCACCTCTCTGATACGCCCGATCAAAGGCTGCGATCAGCTTTTTCCGATCCTCACCGGTGTATCCTTGGAAGGCAAGTGTCACGTCCATGATCTCTATTTCCATCAAGGCGATCTTACGTCGACGTTCGGGCCCCAAGGTGATTACCAGTCGCTTTTCCATATTCTCAAGCACCACGCCATCCTGCGTTTCCTGATAGGCATCCGTGCCCAGTGCCTTGGCGATGCCGCGAAAGAACCCGGCACGGGTCAGGGCCATTTCCTTTTTAATGACCGTCGACTGTTTCCCCTGCAACACCGTGTCAGCCCCCGGCGACCGGCGGCCACATGGCCAGGGCATCACCGTCATTGAACCGGGTTGTCGCGCGCGCCGACGGCTCCACATACACGCCGTTCAGCAGCACCAAATGGCACATCTTTTCCGGCATTCCCAATTGCGCGATGACCGCCGACGGCGTCGCGTCAGCGTCCACATCCAAATCGGCCTCGTTGCCCTTGGTTCCCGCCGGCAAGTAGTCCGAGAGCGAGGCGTAAAGCTTGACCCTGATCTTCATGACGATGTTCGCCCCGCCCATCCGTCGTCAGGCATAGGCATGGGCAACGTAGGCTTCCATGATGCGGTTCGGGTCATCCATCAACTTGCCTTTCCAGAGACCAAGCGGCGTGCGGTTCTGGATCAGACCACGCAGCACTCCCATGTGATCCGTCCGTCCCAATGACAGGGCGCCAACCAGAACGTCATCCTTGAAGTTAAGGCGCAGGTACTTGAAACGATCTGCGTCAAGGACTTCGGCATATTCAGTACCTGCCCCTCCTTCCCAATCGCCGAAGGACATTGAAATCAGGCCCGCCGTGTCCAGCACATTCATCTGCAGCGAGCCCTGATAGGGCGTCGGTTTGCCCGCCATATTGAGCGCGGCAATACGGCCATGCTCCGTCGCCGTCGGCTGAATGGCGTGGACGTTGAAACCGCCGCCGAAGTCGGGGCCCTGGGCGCAATCACCGGCGGCGTAGATCGTGTCGACGGACGTACGCAGAAATTCGTCAACCAGGATTCCCTGCTCTGCCTTGATTCCCGCACCTTCAATGAAATCGATATTGGATTTTACACCGGCCGCGACCACGACCAGATGGGCCGGCACCTGATCGCCCGTGTCCAGATCGACGAATAGCCTGTCTTCGTCACCGCCGTCGCGCTTTTCGATTTTGGTTACCTTGGTGCCCGTATGCACGGCGATGCCCTTGGCCTGGCACCAGTCCTTGATCATGTTACCCGCCGTCTCGTTCATCATGCGCGGCACCATGCGGTCCAGGGCCTCGACCACCGTCAGTTTGACGCCGCGTTCGGCCAAGGCCTCCAAAATAATGCAGCCGATGAACCCGGCCCCCATGAGGACGACATGAGCCCCTTCGTGGGCAAGCTTTTCAATCTCGCGGCAATCGTCGAGCGTCCAGCAATGATGGACGCCGGGCAGGTCCAATCCCGGCACGGGCGGCTTGACGGGATGCGCGCCGGTGGCGATCAGCAGCTTGTCATAAGCCTGTTCGCCCCCGCCCTGAAGACGCACTTTCCTGGCCTTGCTATCGATACGTTCGGCTATGCCCTGGCGGTAGGTGATGCCGAGCGCGTCGTAATGCCCGGCCGTCTTGCGCAGATGCGTGCCGCCGTGGTCGATGATGCCGGTCAGAACATAGGGTATGGCCATGCGGGAATAGGGCGGATCGGCTTCCCCGCCCAGAAGGACGATGTCCGCCCCCGGGTCCGTCTTGGCAAGCGTTTCCGCCGCGACGACCCCCGCCGGGCCGGCGCCGATGATCACGTAGGTCATGGCTCTACAGCCCCAGCCTTGAGACCGTCTCGTTGGTCGGCACGCCGTCCTTGGACCAGCCGCGCAGTTCGTAATATTCCGGCAGCATCGTTTCCAGACCGCTGGTCAGGCCCTTGGCCGGGCCGGTCTTGGCCGCATCCTTGATCAGGCGCTTGGGCAGGTTGTCGTCCTTGCCGGCAAACCCGGCCGCCAAATTGAATTGACGTTCCAGGTTCCAAATCCGCTCGCCCGTTTGCAGCAGGTTTTCAGTCGACCAATCCCCCTCGCAGGCGGCATCGATCTGCGGCGCGATATCCTCCAACGTCCAGGCAAAGGTGGTGAACACGCAGATGCCCGCACTGTCGACCGCCGCCGTCGCATCCTGGAACGCCTTGACCAGCCCCGCCTTGCCGTCGGTGACCAGTGGGTCGGTCTTTTCGGGAATGCCCAGAACTTCCGACGCCACGGTATAGCTGCGCAGGTGGCAGGCCCCGCGATTGGACGTGGCATAGGTCAGCCCCATGCCCTGGATGCCGCGGCTGTCGTAGGCCGGGAATTCCTGGCCCTTGACGGACATGGACAGTTCCGGCTTGCCGTATTTTTCACACAGCAGCTTGGAGCCCAGGCCGATCTCGGCCCCGAAGCCTTCGCCCCGGCCGCACAGCTCCGCCAAATCCGTCAGCGCCTTGGCCGACCCGAATTTGACCTCGATCCCGCCGGTTTCCTTGGCCGTGATGACGCCGTCCTCGAACATCTCCATGGCGGCACCGACCGTCGCACCGAACGAGATCGGATCGATCCCCTGTTCGTTACAGACGAAGTTGGCGAATGTCAGGGCATCCAGATCATCCACACCGGTGGCCGCGCCCAAGGCCCAGGCCGCTTCGTATTCCAGCCCGCCGGACGCGATCTGATACTGCGGCCGCTCCGCCACCGTGTAATGGGTGCGGTCGATGGTCGACACCCGCCCGCAGGCGATGGTGCAGCCGAAGCACGCCGCGTTGCGCACCAGGTTGGGCTTGCCGTCCGATTCCCGCGGCTCTGCCATGGCCTCGGCGGAAATCTTCGATGCCCCTTCGAACTGAATGTCGCGGTGATTGCGGGTCGGCAGGGCGCCTGTTTCGTTGATGACGTTCATAAGCACCTGGGTGCCGTAGGCCGGCAACCCCTGGCCCGTCACCGCGTTTTCCGCCAATACGGCCTTGCCCGCGGTGGTAGCTTCCATGAACTTGGGCCAATCGTCGACCGACACCCCCTTGGTGCCGCGGATGGCAACGGCCTTCAGGTTCTTCGAGCCCATCACCGTGCCGACGCCGGACCGCCCGGCGGCGCGATGCATGTCGTTGACGACGCAGGCGAACTTCACGCCCTTTTCACCGGCCACGCCGATCGACGCGACACGGATCTGCGGATCACCGTGGGCTTTCTTGATGCCTTCTTCTGTGTCCCACACGGACGTCCCCCAATAGCCGGAAGCGTCGCGCAGCTCGCAGTCGTCGTTATCAATGAACAGGTAGACCGGTGATTTGGCCCGGCCTTCGAAGATGATCATGTCCAGCCCGGCGTTCTTCATTTCGTTGCCGAAGAACCCACCCGAATTGGAGCACGCGATGGCGCCCGTGAGCGCGCCCTTGGTGATCACGGAATAACGCCCGGCCGTCGACGCCGAGGTTCCGGTGAGCGGCCCCGTGGCCATGATCAGTTTGTTTTCCGGTGCCAACGGGTCGACCTTGGGGTCGATTTCCTCGACCAGATACTTGGTCGCCAGCCCGCGCTGGCCCAGGTACTGCTTGGCCCATTCCATGTTCAGCGGTTCGTGAGTGCAGGTTCCCTTGGTCAGATCAACCCGCAGGATGCGTCGTGCCCATGCCATGATGTGATCCTCCGATTCAGTGGGTTGCTTGCTGGCCGGCGTCGGTCTTGGCCGCCCATTGCCGCATCTTGTCGAGACCGGTCCAATCCGCATCGACATAAGTGATCGCATCCGTCGGACAGGCCTTGGCGCATTCGGGATCGCCGCCGCACAGGTCGCATTTGATGACCTTGCCCGTGGCGGAGTTGTAATTCACCGTGCCGAAAGGACAGGCGATGGTGCAGACCTTGCAGCCGACACAGAGGTTGTCATTGACCTCTTTCGCCCCCGTCATCTTATTCAAGGTGATGGCATCGACGGGACAGGCATGCATGCACCAGGCTTCGTCGCATTGCGTGCAGGTATACGGCACGAACCGTCCTTGATCATGGAAATTGAAGACCTTGATCCGTGATTTGGACGGATTGAACAGGCCTTCGTTTTCGTAGGAGCAGGCCAATTCGCACTGCAGACAGCCGGTGCATTTTCCCGGATCGATGTTCAAGGCTTTAAGCATTGAAATTCTCCCATTCGGTCATCTCTGATCAGGCACTCCGGTCGGTTGTCCGCGTTTTCGCGCCGCCGGGGAGCTCACGTTATCTGGCTCGAAGCTTAACATCCTGCATCCGGGGGCCCGGTAATTTTTTTGTATGCCCCTCATTGCGCATCAAAGGGCTTTACAACTGAAACGGCGCACGCCAAACCAGGGGAATGAGCACCGAAGCCTATCTGAACGATTTCGAGATGTTCCGCCACCTGCCCCATGCGATCACGCTTTTGGGCATGTCCGGCGTGGGCAAGACCATGCTGTCGACCCAGTTACGCCGCCGCGCGGATTGGTTCCATTATTCGGCGGACTACCGCATCGGCACGCGCTATCTGGCCGAGCACATTCTGGACAACATCAAGTACAAGATCATGCATATGCAGGACCCCTTCGTGGCCAACCTGCTGCGATCGGATTCGATCTATATCAATCACAACATCAGCGTCGACAACCTGGACCCGGTATCAACCTTCCTGGGCATGTACGGTGATCCGGCCGAAGGCGGCCTGGACAAGGCGACATTCCTGAAACGCCAGGGGCTTTATCGCTGGGGCGAACAGGAATCCATGAAGGATACCAGCCACTTCATCGCCAAGGCCTGGGAAATCTACCGCTGCAAGGACTTCATCAACGATGCCTCCGGCAGCCTGTGCGAGATCGTCGACCTAGACGATCCGCAAGACCCCGTGATCAAGGGATTGCGCGAAGAAACGCTGATCCTGTACATCCGTGCCGGCCGCAAGGACGAGGAAGCCCTTATGGAACGGGCGGAATCGGATCCCAAACCGCTGTTCTATTATCCGTCTTTCATCGAAGATCATCTCGACGGCCAGCCCGATGACGGCCGTGGTGTGGGACCCAAGGATTTCGCCCGCAAGCTGTTCCCCGATCTGCTTGAAGACCGCAAGCCACGCTATGCGCGAATGGCCGAAAAATACGGCTTCACCATCGATGTCGCCGACCTGTTCGCAGGTGCCCCCGCAGGCCAGGTAATGCCCGACACGGATACGATCCTGTCCCACATTCTGGACACCATCCGTTCCCAGTCGGCCGACAACGAGGTTGCGGCGGCCAATGCAAATCACTATGTCAACGCATGCCTTGCCCGGGCCGAACGCCGGGCGTTGGACATCTAGACACACCTCCGCCGCGCCCGCGGCACGATTTGACCATTTGAATTCGAACGACCCGGACTGGCGCCCATGCCCATCAAAATTCCATCGGACCTCCCTGCCCGCGCCATCCTGGAAACGGAAGGCGTGCCCGTCATCGACGAAGATCATGCGACCTTGCAGGACATCCGCCCCTTGCGGATCGCGGTGCTGAACCTGATGCCGATGAAACAGAAGACGGAAACACAGCTTGCCCGGGTATTGGGGGCGACGCCGCTGCAGGTGGAAATGCAGCTTTTGTCGTTGACCACTCATACGCCGAAGACCGTGTCCGAGCAGCACATGATCGACTTCTACTATCCTTGGACGGAAATCCAGGATCAGAAGTTCGACGGCCTGATCGTCACCGGCGCGCCGATCGAACAGCTTGAATTCGAAGACGTCACCTATTGGAATGAGTTGTGCAAAATCTTCGATTGGTCCCGCACCAACGTGCACAGCCTGTTCAATCTGTGCTGGGGCGCGCAGGCGGCGCTTCACCATTTTTACGGTATTCCCAAATACCACCTGCAGCAAAAGGCTTTCGGCGTGTTTGAACACCAGGTTCGCAACACGGCATCGATCCTGTGCCGAGGGCTGAACGATACGCTTAACATTCCCGTCTCACGGCATACGGAAAACCACGCCCGGGACCTGGAACCCCATCCGCAGTTGGAAATCCTGATGGAAAGCACGGCCACGGGGATTGCCCTGGTCCACGACCATGCGCTCAACCACGTCCATATGTTCAACCATCTGGAATACGATTCCGATACGCTGGACGCCGAATACCGCCGCGATGCCGAAAAGGGCGAAAATATTCAGGTCCCCGCCAATTACTACCCCGGGAACGACCCGGCCAACACGCCGGTCAACCGTTGGCGGGCCTATGCCCATATCCTGTTCGGAAACTGGATCAACATGGTCTATCAGACGACACCGTTCGACCCGCAACTGATCGGTAAGGATTGACGCCCGCCTCACCTTGGATATTGTATACAATCCAAGAAACGCACGGACGGAAAAGTCCGGCGAAAAACGGATGAGGCATCCATGAACAAGATTTCCACCGCCGATCAACGGGCCCTTTTGACCCGCCTCGCGGACCGCATCGTCGCCTATGATCCCGCCGTCATTTCCGATCGCGGGCTGTGGCTGATCAAACTCGGCATCACCGATACCGTCGGGGTCACCCTGGCCGGCCTGCCCGAAGACGCAACGCAGATCGCCCTGGCCACACCGGGTGTGGCGACCGCGCCGGGGAATGCCCTTGTGTTCGGCACCCAGCGGCGCACCAGCGCCCTGGACGCGGCCTTCGTCAACGGCATCGCCTCTCATGCCCTGGATTATGACGATTTTTCATCCGCATTCGGTGGCCATCAATCGGTGCCGCTGGTCGCTCCCCTGTTCGCCCTGGCCGAAGACCGGGGGCTTTCCGGCAAACAACTGGTCACGGCCTATGCCGTGGGGCTGGAAGCGGAAATGCGCCTGGCCCGCACGGTCCATCCGCATCATTACGACAAGGGCTGGCACCCGACGGCGACGCTCGGCATTTTCGGGACCGTCGCAGGTACTGCGCGCCTGATCGGCCTGACGGCGGAACAGACGACCCTGGCCCTTGCCATGGCCGCCTCAATGGCGAGCGGCCTGAAAGCCAACTTCGGCACCATGACCAAGCCGCTGCACGTCGGCCATTCGGCCCGGTCCGGCGTGCTGGCCGTGCTGTTGGCGGAACAGGGATTCGATGCCGACCCGATGGCACTGGAGCACCATCAAGGGTTCCTGGATGTGTTCAACGGCCCCGGCACATACAATGCGGAACGCCTGCTTGAAGGCTGGGACACGGGTCCCTGGGAGGTCGAAGCCGACGATCTGGCCATCAAGCAGTTTCCCTGCTGCGGATCGACCCACCAATGCATTACCGCCATGCAACGCATGCGGCAAAAACACGACATCCCCGCCGAAGCCGTCGAAGGCATCGAGATCATGCCCCATCAGCGGCGCCTGCGGCATACCAACACGCCGATGCCCGACAGCGAATTGGAAGCCAAATTCTCCGTCCAATACGTGGTTGCCCGCACCCTTCTGGACGGCACGGTGAAACTCAAGGATTTCGAGGGCGACGCATTCCGCGAGGATGCCGTCAGGCGCCTTCTGTCGATTACCACAGCCCGCCCACACCCCGAATTAGAGGGCGATGCCGCCGACCAATGGGGCGCCGAGGTTATCGTGACCCTGTCCGATGGCCGCAGGGTATCAGAAACCGTATCGAACCTGATCGGGCGCAGCGGCGACAACGCCATGACCGAAGGGGATTTGTGGGAGAAATTCGAGGATTGCGCCGGGCGTGCCCTCCCCATCGACCGCCTGCGACCGGCATTTGACGGCCTGATGTCCATCGAGACGGCAGACAGCATTCCCGAGCTTGTAAAGCTGATGGATACGGAAGTCTGAAAAAGGCCTTCGGCTTCGGCATTTGGCAGAGCAGATAAGGCAACAGAATCTGCATTAATTTTTAACACTTTGAAAAACATCTGAATTTATTGGGTTTTTCCTGACATTTACCCAAAATTGGTCAGTATTCATTAGGGGGGGCGGTTGATTGCTTCTCCCCCGGCTGGTACCTTCCATGTATTGCCCGTGGGCGGCGTTACGGCTGGAATCGAGATGTTCACAGCTGTTTGGGCATAAAATATGCTGTCCGGGCGGTGGACGCGTCGGAACCTTCTTGGTTTCGCTACCTTGCATTCAAGGTGGGTAACAACAACGCAAAATCGCGTCTTTCGGATCGCCTTTTGCCTGCATTGGCATAAGTGCCGGGTCCTTTAGACCGCCAAAAACAATCAATTTGCTTCGGCACCACCGGGTCAAATGGCCCTGGGTTTGTTGTGCCGTCGATCATATGGCAGGCCTGCCAAGGCCTGCTGCCGTGTGTCGTCCGTTTCCGGACGGCCGGGATCAGATATCACGCCTTGGAGGGGCAACAATGGACGACATCAATCAACAAGAACAGGATTTCGGCGAAGATCCGCTGAGTACCCGCGAGTCAGAACATTATCAAAAAGAATATGTTCAATCGTTTGTCGAAAAATGGGACGAACTGATTGATTGGGAAGCCCGCGCTGCAAGCGAAGGGCAGTTCTTCATCGACATGCTGAAAGCCCGCGATAAGCACCGCGTTCTCGACGTGGCCACGGGCACCGGTTTTCATTCCGTGCAGCTTCTTAAAGCCGGCTTCGACGTGACCAGCGCCGACGGAAACGCCGAGATGCTGACCAAGGCATTCGACAATGCCCGTCAGCGTAATTTGGTCCTGCACACGGCCCATGCGGACTGGCGCTGGCTGAACAAGGATATCCACGGCAAGTACGATGCGATTATTTGTCTGGGCAATTCATTCACCCATCTGCACGATGAAAACGACCGTCGCCGTGCTTTGGCCGAATTCTACGCCGCCCTGAAGTGGGACGGCATCCTGATCCTGGATCAGCGCAATTACGACGGGATGCTTGATCACGGTTTTTCGTCGAAGCACAAATACTACTACTGCGGCGATCAGGTCAGCGCCGAGCCGGAACATATCGACGACGGTCTAGCCCGTTTCTGCTACTCGTTCCCGGATGGCTCCAAATTCCACCTGAACATGTTCCCGCTACGCCGGGCCTATACGCGCGGCCTGATGAAGGACGTCGGCTTCCAGAAGATCAAAACTTACGGAGATTTCCAGGAAACCTTCCAGGAAAACGACCCCGATTTCTTCATTCACGTTGCAGAGAAAACCTATCATGGGTAGCCGGTCGCAAGCGGTCCAAAAGGCCGAGGAATACTACGATTCATCGGAAGCCGATGCGTTCTATCAGAACGTTTGGGGCGGCGAAGACATCCACATCGGCATCTACAACACGCCCGACGAGGAAATCGCCCAGGCAAGCCGCCGCACGGTCGAAAGCATGGCGGGGCAATTGCCCAACCTCGGTTCCGACACACGTGTGATCGATCTTGGCGCCGGATATGGCGGGTCCGCCCGCTATCTGGCCGCCACCTTCGGCTGCAAGGTCACCTGTCTGAACTTGAGCGAAACCCAGAACAACTTGAACCGGGAAAAAAATGCGGAAATCGGCCTGGACGGGCTGATTGACGTGGTTCACGGATCGTTTGAGGACGTCCCCGCCGAAGACGGGGCCTTCGACGTCGTCTGGTCGCAGGATGCGATCCTGCATTCCGGCGACCGGCCGCAAGTGATTACCGAAATCAACCGGGTCCTGTCCCCGGGCGGGCATATGATCTTCACCGACCCCATGCAGGCGGATGACGCGCCCATTGGCATGCTTCAGCCTATTCTGGACCGCATCCATCTATCGACCTTGGGGTCGTTTGCCTTTTATCGAAGCGAATTCGCCAAACACGGCTTCACCGAAGGGCAGTCCACGCCCATGCTGGAGCAGCTCCGCACCCATTACTTCCGGGTCGGGCAGGAATTGAAAGGCCGTTACGATGAAATCGTCCGGCTTTCCGGAAAGACCTACGTGGACAACATGCTGAAGGGACTGGATCACTGGGTCGACGGCGCCGATAAGGGCTACCTCGCCTGGGGCATCCTACATTTCCAGAAACCGTAAAAGGCTGAATGGCGGGCGGGTCCGCTAAATAAGGGCCTTCCGCCATTCTCCGCCCGCATAAGGGCCGGATGCACGACGCGTGTTCACAAGCAGGCGGCGTTCGGCGTCTGTCATGCGTTGCACGTCGCCACTGCCCAGGTCGGTGCCTTTGGGACCAACGGCTTCGTTCAAAAGATTGCTGATCTGTTGGTGCAAATTGTTGATTTCGGCGTCCATGGCGTCACCTCATGCTTTACGTCACGATGAGATTTTAGCCCGATCAGAACGACCTGAATATCAAGCGAAAGTATGATGCGGGGCGTTCTTCGGTATAGGCCAAACGCGATGGCGGTATTAGGCGGCCTTCACGGCCCGGTCCGCGGGAAATCGCAAGATTACGGTCGTCCCCTTGCCGACCTCGCTTTGGATCGCCAGATCGCCCCCATGCAGTTCAACCAGCTGCTTCGACAACGTCAAACCAAGGCCTGTGCCCTCGTGAGTCACGATATGGCTCGAGCGGACCTGACCGAATGCCTCCAGGACAAGTGAAATATCCTTCGCCGAGATTCCAATCCCGGTATCCGCGACCTCGATCCGTATGCCGCCCCGATAATCGACACCGGCTGCCATGACGATGGAGCCGCCGGCGGGGGTGAACTTGTTGGCGTTGGAAAACAGGTTCATCAGGATTTGCCTGATCACGCGCCCATCGCCGCGAAGCCGCGGCAAGCCATCGGGAATATTGACCGTCAGAACCTGCCGTTTGGCATCGATCCGGGGTGACATCAGGCGTTGAACCGCGGCGGCCACATCACGCAGGTCCAGGTCTTCTTCCTCCAGATTGGCCTCGCCGGCCTCGACCTTGGAAATATCCAGAATGTCATTGATCACATCCAACAGATGGCTGGCCGAATGCTGGATGTCGGCGGCATATTCCAGATACCGGTCATTTCCCATACGGCCCATGATTTCGTCGACCATGAACTGGGAAAACCCAAGGATCGAGTTCAACGGCGTCCGCAATTCATGGCTCATCATCGCCAGGAACCGGGATTTCGCCACGCTGGCGTCCTCTGCGCGCCGCCGCGCGCCTTCCAGCTCCTTGGTGCGCACCGCGACCGCATCTTCCAGTTCCGCCCGTGCCCCGACCAGTTCCTGTTCATAGGCGAAGCGTTCCGCATGGCTTTTCTCAAGGCGGTTCAGCAACCGGTTGAACGCGTCCTGCAGGTGGTTCAACTCGCCGTCTTCAGGGCCCACGGCCCGAACCTCCTGATGCGGGCGCCATCCCGGTTCCACGCGGTCAACGGCATCGGACAAGCGTGACAGCGGGGCCGCCAGTTGCCGGCTGGCGTAGTAGTTGAACAAGATCCAGACCAGCAACAATTTGATCAAGGCGGCCGTGACGATCAGCATGATCGACGGCCACGAGCGGACATAGGTCAGGTTTGCCGGCAGATAGATTTCCACATGCCCCAGGTGACGGGCCTTGTCTGCTCCCTTTGCGACGTAATGAATATCGAAGGATTGAACATTCACGCCCGCTCCTTCGCCGCTGTTGGTGACCCCATGGGCACCCAGACGGCGGCCGCTGAAGGGATCGATGACCGTCACGCCTTCGGCGACAGACAGCCGCACCAAAGCCGCCAAGACGGCCCCCAGTTCCTTTTCATCATAGGCCCAAAGCTGATCCGCGATGGGATCGTGGAAGGCACTTTTGACGATGCGGATTTCGCGTTCAATCTCCATATCGGCACGGCGCAGAACATCCCATATCAACACCGCCGTGATCACCACGCCGAAGCCCAGAAACGCCAGAAAAATGGAGGTAAACAGACGGCCGGCCAAGGTCCGCCGGCCAGGCCCTGAACCGCCGCCAAACCTAGCGGTATGCGTCGAGAATCCGGCCGATGACCGGTGAGGTGTTGATGTTGCGGATTTCATTCCAGAAGGCATCGGCCAATTTTGTCTTGCTCTTGTAAAAGCGCTTGGAGAACAGCAGATAGTACGCCTTTTCCGTGATCGCCGGGGACAATCGGGTGATCCCCGCGAAGGGGCCCCCGTTTTCCGCCAAGTATGGGGCGATCATGTTATCAAGTTCCGCGTAAGCCGCAACGCGTCCGTTATCCAATTTCGCAAGATTAAGCGCTTGCGTCCGTTCCGCTTCGTATGGAATCCCCAATTTCTGCAGGTCCGAGACAACGGAATAGCTCCGCGTGACGGCAACGGTCTTACCATCGGTACCGGTCAGATTCCGGCCATCGAAGGTCACGCCGGAATCACGGCGGACATAAAACGAATAGGATTGGAAGAATACCGCCCGCGACGGGTCCGGCGTCCGGCCATCGGCCAACATGGGATATTGACCGTATTTCATCCGGTCGGCCTTGAAACTGGCATGAAAAATCCCGTCCACTTCCCCCGTTTCAACCATGAACAGACCCCGTTTCCAGGGCACCCGTTCAAATTCAAGCGTGACGTTCAAACGGCGTGCGGCTTCGCGAAACACCTCGATCGTCACCCCCGGCTTGTCCTTGGGAACGCGGGCCGTCGTGCCGAAGTATCGTGGCGGGTTTTCAACCGGCTCATACACAAGCCGAATCGCTTCCGCCCGCGCGTGGCCTGCAAACACAGCCGCCAAAACCAAGACCAGCAAGAACCGGATCATTCATCCTCCGAATCAGGCCCGACCGCAACGTGCCTCGCACGTCACGGCCAGCCTATCCGAACGACACGGTACCGGCCGAACATTAACGTCACATGACACCCCCGAAACCGGGGGGATGTGTTTAGAACTTCATCGCCTGTGCAACGATAACGTGTTCCAGCCCTTGAATTTTATTCAGAACATCCGGCGGTGGAGCCTCATCGACCTCCAACAGGGCAATGGCGTCACCACCGGCCTGGGCGCGACCCAGATTGAAGGTCGCGATGTTGATACCCGCATCGCCCAGCAACGACCCCAACGCCCCGATCAGGCCCGGCTTATCGTAATTGGTGATGTAGAGCATGTTCTTGCCCAAGGTCGCGTCGATGGGAATGCCCTTGATCTCGACCAAACGCGGATGATCGTGGAACAGCGTGCCGGCAAGAGAGCGCGTCTGGTTGACGGTCTTGACCGTCACTTCGATGCGCGAATGGAAAGCCCCGGCATCGTCCGATCGCACTTCCCGCACGATGATGTCCCTATCTTTGGCGATGGTCGGCGCGTTGACCATATTGATGCCTTCCATCGAAGGCCCCAACAAGCCTTGCAGGACCACGGCGGTCAGCGGCTTGCAGTTGAGCTCACCGCACACACCTTCATAGGAAATCGTGACCTCGCGGATGACGGACCGCGTCGCCTGACCGGCAAAGCTGCCAAGCTGCTGCGCCAAGGTCATATAGGGTTTCAGGCGGGGCGCTTCCTCGGCCGTGACTGACGGCATGTTCAGCGCATTGGAAACCGCGCCATCAAGCAGATAATCGGACATCTGTTCGGCGATCTGCACGGCGACCTTTTCCTGGGCCTCCGTCGTGGCCGCCCCCAGGTGCGGGGTAGCCACAACCTGTTCCATGCCGAACAGCGGATTTTCGGTGGCGGGCTCTTCCTCGAACACATCGATGGCCGCCCCCGCCACCTGACCGCTGTCCAGGGCCGCTTTCAGTGCCGCTTCGTCGACCAGGCCGCCGCGCGCGCAGTTCACCAGGCGTACGCCCTTCCGGGTTTTGGCCAAGGCATCGGCATCGATGATATGGCGGGTCGCATCGGTCAGCGGGGTGTGCAGACTGATGAAATCGGCGCGGGCGAGAAGATCGTCCAACGAGACCTTTTCGACCCCGATTTCCGTCGCCCGTTCCTCGGACAGATAGGGATCAAAGGCGATGACCCGCATTCTCAGGCCCTGGGCCCGGTCGGCGACGACCGATCCGATGTTGCCGCAACCGATGATACCCAGCACCTTGCCGGTGATCTCAACCCCCATGAAGCGGGATTTCTCCCATTTCCCGGCATGGGTCGAGGCATTGGCCTGGGGAATGTCGCGGGCCAGCGCCAACAGCATGGCAACAGCGTGTTCGGCGGTCGTGATGGAGTTGCCGAAGGGCGTGTTCATGACGACGACGCCCTTGGCCGTGGCCGCATTCAGGTCCACGTTATCGACGCCGATCCCTGCCCGGCCGACGACTTTCAGGTTCGTCGCCGCCTCAATCACCGGGCCGCGCACCTTGGTTGCGGAGCGGACGGCCAAGCCGTCGTATTCACCGATGATGCCCGCAAGTTCTTCGGGCGAAAGGCCGGTTTTTACATCCACTTCGATCCCGCGGCGTTGGAAGACCTCGGCCGCGAGGTCCGACATCTTGTCGGAAATCAGTACCTTTGGCATGACGGATCCAAAGCAGCCTTAGGCCGCTTCGCCGGCCAATTCGGCACGGACTTGATGGAACGCCCATTCGATCCAGGGGAACAGGGCTTCCAGGTCCGAGGTTTCCACCGTCGCACCGCACCAGATGCGGAACCCCGGAGGCGCCGCCCGATGTTCGGAGAAATCGTATCCGGCGCCCTCGGCTTCGCACATCTTGGGAATGCGGCGCAGTGTCTTGCGCAAGTCGTCCTCGCTAAGGCCATCAAAGGCCGGATCGACGATTTTCAACGTCACCGAAGTGCACGAGCGGAAAGCCGGGTCCGTGGCCAGAAAGTCAACCCAGGATGTTCGCTCGACCCAGCGCGAAAGAGCCTCGAAATTCGACTGCACGCGGCCCAGCAGGACCGGCAGACCGCCGATGTCCTCGGCCCATTTCAAACCGTCCAGGGCATCTTCGACGCACAGCAATGACGGCGTGTTCAAGGTCGCCCCTTCGAACGGCTCGGGGTTCAGCTGGCCGTTCTTTTTCATGCGGAAAACTTTGGGGATGGCGCGGTCCGGATGGAAGGTGTTGAGGCGCGCCACCGCGCGGGGGCTGAGCGCGATCATGCCGTGCGCAGCCTCGCCGCCCATGACCTTCTGCCAGGACCAGGACACGGCATCCAGCTTGTCCCAAGGCAGGTCGACCCCGAAGATGCAGGACGTCGCATCGACCAGGGTCAGTCCGCCGCGGTCGGCGGGAATCCAGGCACCCCGGTCGGGCACCATGACGCCCGAAGAGGTTCCGTTCCAAGTGAACACCACGTCATTGTTGAAATCGATCTGGGACAGGTCCGGCAGTTCACCGAAAGGGGCGCTGAAGGTGCGCAGGTTGTCCAATTTCAGTTCCTGCACACCGTCCTTGGTCCATTCGTTGCCGAAATTTTCCCAGGACAGGATATCAACGCCGCGTTCGCCCAGCAGGTTCCACATGGCGGCCTCGAAAGCGCCGGTGTCGGAACCAGGCAGGATGCCGACGTAATAATCGTCAGGAATGCCCAGGATATTGCGGGAGCGGGTGATGACTTCGTTCAGCTTCGCCTTGCCGGTGGCATGGCGGTGGGAACGACCGAGGAATGCGTCTTTGAGAACGTCTACCGTCCACCCGGGGCGCTTGGCGCAGGGGCCGGACGAAAAGCATGGATTGGCCGGGCGGGTGCTCGGCTTCTGAGGAACTGGCATCGAATTTTACTCCCTTCGCTTCCAGAAGGGTCCGGCCCCGTTGGGGGGACCTGGCCCACGGCGTGTATACGCCCCGAAGGGATGAGCCGTCAATTAGTCCCTTTTGATATGACGTTCAGATTGAACGCAAAAACACCTTGGCGATTTCGCCGGGCGATATTGTGTCCCCAAATGCCACGCATTATGGTCGGGGCAAGCAAAGAACCACGCACGGCGACGATGGCGGAAGAAACAAAAAACATACAGGCAATGGTCGTCGGCACGTCGGACGTGGTTGCCAATCGCGTCAAAGCCGTATTACGCCCCTTGCAAAACGTCGATCTTGTCGCCGAGGCCGCGGACGGGGTCGATGCGGTCAGCCGGCTGCGCATGAACCCGATCGATGTCATTTTCATCGATATCGGTGACGCCAATATCAAGCTGGCGACGGATCTTTCCAGATTGCTCAAGGTCGACGGCGACGCCCAGGTCGTTCTGGTCGCGACCCTGACCTTCGCCAACGTCAAGAACGCCATGGCCGGGCTGGTTGCCGGTGCGGCAGAATTCGTTCAGGCCCCATCCCGGCACACGCCCCATATCGCTGAGACCGATTTCGAACGCCAAATCAAAGACATTGCCCAGGAACTGGGTGCCGCGCGCCGGTCCAAGGGTGTGCGCGACATCGCATCGCCGGTCGCGGCCCGTTACGAACACGCCGTCGCGAAAGACCTTCCCGCGCGCCGCGCCCATGTCCCGAAGGCGATCGCCATCGCAAGTTCCACGGGCGGCCCGCAGGCCCTGTTCACGCTGTTTACCGCCCTGCCTCATTCCGTCACCCAACCGATCTTTCTGACGCAGCACATGCCGGCGGGCTTCACCGCCGCCCTGGCCGAGCACATTGCGCGGCGCACCAAATGGCCCTGTGTCGAAGGCAGGGACGGAGAGGCCGTTACCAACGGCACGGCCTATATCGCCCCCGGCGACTTTCACATGACCGCCAAACGCGGGGCTTCTGGGCCGATCATTGCGACCGACCAGGGGCCCGAGGAAAATTACTGCCGGCCATCGGCGGAGCCCATGATGCGCGGCTTGATCGCGACCTACGGTGCCGAAAATTTACTGTACGTCGTCCTGACGGGCATGGGGTCCGACGGCAAGGACGCGGCCAAGGCCGTGATCGACGGCGGCGGCACGGTGATCGTTCAAGACAAGGACAGCAGCGTCGTCTGGGGGATGCCGGGTTCCGTGGCATCCGCAGGTAACTGCCATGCGGTGGTGCCCCTGCCCCAAATGGCGCAAATGATCGCCGATATCGCGGCAGGGAAATGACGTTATGAGCACCGATGCGGAAACTTTCCTGACCACCTTCCTGCGCCGAAGCGGCCTGGCGAAGTCGAACGAAACCCCGGCCTATACGGCGCTGGCCGGCGGGGTATCGTCGGACATCTGGCGCGCGGATTTGGCGCGCGGGCCGGTCTGCGTCAAACGCGCCCTGCCCAAACTCAAGGTCAAGGCCGATTGGTTCGCACCGATCGAACGCAATGCCTTCGAAGTCGCCTGGATGGAAACGGCGAACGCGCTGCAGCCCGGCGCCGCCCCCCAGGTTCTGGCCCATGATGCGGACCAGGGCGTATTTGCCATGGCTTATCTGAACCCATCAGAACATCCGACCTGGAAGGATGAACTGCACGCCGGCCGCACGGACCCGGATTTCGCCCATCGGGTGGGGGCGTGGCTGAAGCGTATTCATGCGGGAACGGCGGGGGATGCCGGGGTCGCGGCCCGTTTCAAAACCGATGAAACGTTCTATTCCATTCGCCTGGAACCCTACCTGATCGCGACCGGGCGCGAACACCCGGACTTGGCCGGGCGCATGGCGGAACTGGCCGAAACCACGGCGAACACCCCGGAAGCCCTGGTCCACGGCGACGTCAGCCCCAAAAACATCCTGATCGACGGCGCCAACCCGGTCTTTCTGGACGCGGAATGCGCATGGTACGGCGACCCGGCCTTTGATATCGCGTTTTGCCTGAACCATTTTCTTCTGAAATGCCTGTGGACGCCGTCGGCAACGGACGGCTTTCTTGCCGATTTCGACGCCTTCTGCCGGGGCTACGACCCGGCCCCCGCGACCGAACAACGGGCCGCCGCTCTGCTTCCGGCCTTGTTCCTGGCCCGCGTGGACGGTAAGTCTCCGGTCGAATACATCACCGACGAGGCCGCGCGCGACCGTGTCCGCCGCACGGCCCGCCCCTTGATCATCACCTCGCCGCCGCATCTTGCGGGCGTCAAACAAGCCTGGGAAAAGGAACTCCGCACATGACCGCCACGACCATCACCGCCATCAAGGGACGCCGGGTTTGGGATTCCCGGGGGCGTCCCACGGTCGAAGCGGACGTGACCCTTTCGGGCGGCGCCATGGGCCGGGCCATCGCACCCGCGGGGGCATCGCGCGGCAGCAATGAAGCCATCGATCTGCGCGACGGCGGCCCGCGGTTCGGCGGATGGGACGTGACGGACGCCCTTAAGCAGACCAACGGCGCCATCGCCAAGTCGCTTATCGGCATGGACGCAGCGGATCAAGCCGCCATCGACCAAGCCATGATCGATCTGGACGGCTCGCCCAACAAGGCCAATCTGGGCGGCAACGCGACCATCGCCGTGTCCATGGCGGTGCTTCACGCCGCGGCCGCACAGGCCGGACAGCCCTTGTGGAATTACCTGTGGGATCAGGGCGGCAATAGCGGCACGCCCGTGCTGCCCCTGCCGGAAATTCAGATTTTCGGCGGCGGGGCTCATGCCGGACGGCGCATCGACGTGCAGGACTTCATGGTCATCGCGACCGGTGCTGACGACTATGAACAGGCCCTGGCCTGGACGGCAGAGGTCTATCTTGCCGCCGGCAGGATCATGGCCGAACGCGGCCTGCTGCAGGGCGTCGCCGACGAGGGCGGGTTCTGGCCCGCGTTCGACGCCAACGAGGACGCCGCCGAAACCCTGGTCCAGGCTATCGAAAAGGCGGGGCTGATCCCGGGCGAACAGGTTTCCATATCGCTGGATATCGCGGCCTCCGAATTCGGCAAAGCCGGGCAATACCGCCTGGCCCGCGAAGACCGCGACATGTCGGGCGAGGAGCTGGCCGAAATGCTGCTCGGCTGGGTTGCGCGTTATCCCATCGTTTCGGTCGAAGATCCCATGTCCGAAGACGATGCGGAAGGCTTCATCGCCTTCGCCAAGGCCGCCCCCAATCATCTGCAGATCGTCGGCGACGACTTCCTGGTCACCAATGCGGACCGGGTGCGCGCCGCGTCGCGCGACGGCGCATTGAACTGTGCGTTGATCAAACCGAACCAGGCGGGCACGGTCAGCGAAACCAAAGCCGCCTATGACGCAGCCAAAGCCACCGGCATGGGGGCCATCGTCTCGGCCCGGTCCGGCGAGACCGAAGACGTGACCATCGTCCATCTGGCGACCGGTTGGGGGGCCAAGCAGTTGAAGGTCGGTTCCTTCACCCGGTCCGAACGCATGGTCAAATGGAATGAAGGCCTGCGCATCGCCGATGCCATCGGCTCCGCCCAATTGCCGCCCAGATCCGCCTTTCCCTGGGGATAGGCTTTATTCGGCGGAACGGGCCATTCCGCGCAGGCGGTTGGCCAGCACGCCCATGAGACGGTGCAGGACCTTGTCCGTCTGCTCCAGGCGCTGCAGGCGGACTTTCAAGGATTCCTTGGACAGAACGATCAGGTCCGCGTTCTCGGACGCGCGGGCGGACGCCGCCCGGGGCTGATCGTCGATCAGCGACATTTCGCCCAGCAATTCGCCCGGCCCCAAGGTCGCCAGGACCTGTTCGATCGCTCCGCGGCGATAGATCTCGATCGTGCCCGAAGAAATCAGGAAGGCTTCGGTCCCGGCGTCCCCTTCCTCGAACAGAATCTGGCCTTTCACCAGCTTGCGGTGCTCGGGCCCGCCCCCATTGGCCGGTTTGGCCGCGGCGGGCTGTGCCGCCGGTTGCGGAGCCGGTTGGGCGGCCGGTTCTTTGGCTTGTTGGGCGGCCGGGTTGGCCCCGCCATCGTCCCATCGTTTTTCCTGGGGGCCGTTCGATGACGCGGGGGCGGCGCCATTGGCCGCACCGTTCGCAGCACCGTTCGACAGCGCCTTGTTCAAGGTGGCGGTCGCCGTTTTCTTCAAATCGTCCGGCAGGCGCGCAACCGCGATTTTCTCCGACAAGGCATCGACGACCCGCTTGGCCATGTTCAGGTCGTCACCGCCCCCGGTCAGGGCCTCGACCCCCGTCAACCCGCGCATGGCCTGCGCCAGGTTGCGGAGCACGGCCTGCTGTTGTTTGACGCCCGTGTCCGTCGCCAGCAGGTCCAACACGAACCCGGCACGCGACGGCAAGGACGGCAGATACCCCAGAATACTGCCCACGGCCTGCTCGGCGCTCAAATCCCCGTCGGCCCCGCCCAGGGCCATCTTGGCCCGCAGGGTGATCGCCTCTGCCATCTGGGCGCCACCCATCAACCCGGCATGGTCTTCTAGGTTGCGGATCAGGGCGACCACCGCGGCACGGTCGCCTTCGCGGCCTTCGCGGGTCATCGGCTTGACTCCGCCGATCCCCCGGGCAACCCGGGAAAGCAGCGCCTTACGCGCGTTTTCCAGCACATGGGCGCCCATCGCCGCGTTCAACTCATTGATACAGCTGAGCGGATTCTTCACCTCGGGCAGCCGCCCCTGGCACAGCTGAACCAGCATGCGATGGGCCGTCGCCGCATCGGGCACGCCGCCCAGCAGTTCCGTCACGGCGGCAGCGCCATCCAGGATTTCGGCCAGGGCCTCATCCACATAGGCCAGGGCGACGACGCTGGGTGTCCCGTCCAGCAGTTTGATCAAGGTCTCGATCTTGCCGCTCCAATCCCCCTGCTCGCCCATATGGGCGGCCATCCCGGCCAGGATCAGGGCATGACGCTCATCCGTCGGAGATTCCGCGTTGACCTTGTCGATCAGGGCCTGCAGGCCGCCTATATTGATCGCTTCGGACAAATCCCCACGCGACATCAGCTTCTGGGCCCGGGCCATCAATTGGTTGTACAGGCGTTCCAGCGACCCTTGGCGGTCGGCGGGCTTTTCGCCGGCTTCCTTGTCGACCTGCAGGCTGGCCAGACGGGACAGGGCGCCGATGTACAGCTTGTCGTCCCGCTCCAGCATCTTCAGACGGCCGAAATCAAAAGCCAGTTCCATGGCCGTCATGCCGATATCGTCCAGATACTGACGCAGCAGACGGCCCGCCGTCAGGCGCGCTTCAAGCTGATAGAAATCCGCCAGCTCATTGCACACGGGGGACGTGTCGATGGGAACAATGGTCAGGCCCTTGTCGGTCACCTCGGCCTGTTCGCTGAAGATGACTTCCGAGCCCTTGCGGTCGCTTTCGGCGATGACCTTCACACCGGTATATTTGTGCGAATCCAACAAGGCTTGTGCCTGTTGGATGGCCTGCGACTTCACGTTATGCGACGCCTGCAAGGTCCATTTACCGTCGGATTCGGTCTGAACCTCGTAGGTTTTGCCGGCGAGATTTGTTTCCATGTTGGATCCCTGTGCCAAAAGGGAGATATCCAACCGGACATCTCCTTAGATTCCCTAGCACACCCCTTTTGAGCAAGGCCGAGTATACCCGACCAATATTGATTGGAAGGTAGAATGCCCATTCTCCCCACTACGCGCAAGACTATGAAAGACCGCCGTCCCCCACGCAAAAGGACGCCTTTCTAATAAAATTTTCACGCGGACCGGGTCGCTCTCTACTATCGCGAAACGAGAACCCTCATTAATTTCTAGACCTTTTTTTACTCACGTTTCATTCTGTAAACGAATATACGGAAGAGGTTCCGTAAGGAATCCAGTGCACTACAAAGAAAATCCTTCGGGGGAGGGGTAAATATGGTGAACGCTCGTCCTCAAACGAGAACGGTGAATACGAAGTACTTGAACAAGGTCCGTTGGGTCCAAAAGTCCCGCGCGACGCAAAATGCGTTGTACCGAAACGCCGGCACGCAAAACCTGACCTGGGACGTCCTGTTCCTCATTGCCGAATCCCAATATGCCGGGCAGGACCTCAATGTGTCCGATATCTGCGTATCCGTTTCCGCTTCCAAATCGACGACCTTGAAACTGATCGCCCAATTGGCGACGGACGAAGTGATCGACAAACGCCAAAAGGAAAACGATTCCCGCACGCAGCTGGTGACCCTGCATGACGGGTTCCGCAAGAACCTGGAAGCCTATCTGGACGGGTTGACCAAAGCGTTCCCGCGCTGCAATTCCGGCGATTGACGACGGCAACCGGCCGACCCATATTATGCGGGCCGGGGGACGACCCGCGGTTTCCATGCGGAATTTCCCATCAGGAATGTCATCGAGGACGGCCTCAATCCGTAACCACCGGTTGAGGTGCTTTGCCATGTTTTGGTTTTATCTTCTGCTTGCGGGCCTTTTTGAAATCGCCTGGGTCGTCGGCCTGAAATATTCCGACGGCTTCACCCGCCCCCTGATCAGCATCGCGACGGTCGCCGCCATGGCCGTCAGCCTGGGCCTGTTGGGGCTTGCCCTGCGCGGCTTGCCCCTGGGCACGGCCTATGCGGTCTGGACCGGGATCGGCACCCTGGGCGCCGCCGCCTTGGGCATTTACCTGTTCGACGAACCCGCGACCCTGATGCGCCTGGCCTGCATCGGGCTGATCGCGCTCGGCATCGTCGGCTTGAAGATGTCCGCCGCTTAAAGTTCCTTCAAGCGGCCAGCACGCCCGCCGCGCGCATCATCTGCGCCAGGAACAGCATGACGAAGGCCCCGCCGGTCCAGTAAAGGGCGCGCAGGAAGCGCGTGCGTTTCTTGTCGCGGATATCGGACACCTTGATGATCTCGCAGGCCGTGTCGCGCACCCAATCAACGCCGGCCACGGCCCGGACGTAACTTTCGACATCGGGAAAGCGTTTCTTGTCGAAATACATCACGCCCGTGCATTGGCCGAAATCCCGCTTTCGCGACACCTTGTTGGCATGGGACGGGTACAGCACCAGGGCGAACATGATGACCGGCAGGACCAGGATCGCCCAGCCGGCGAAGACATACAGCGCCGCGTGTTCCATGGGCACCGGCACCTGCGCCCCCGCGCGCAACACGACCTGCAGCGCCAGGATATAGCCGACCGCGACGATCTGGGCCTTGGTGTCGTAACTGCGCACGCTCTGCTGTGCCTCGGCCAGGATCGACAGCAGGGCGTCGCTGCCCAGCTGTTCGTGAAACCCGGCACTCAGATTTTCCGCCATGAAAGCCCCCTGTTCCGCTTGGGATGCCGCCTGCATCCGATGACCGGCATTCTGGGGACGAACGCGGCAACCATGTGGCGGCGGGGTGACGACTTCGTGGAGGGGGATGGTCAGACTTGGACCCGTGGGATCATTTGTCACGCTGGATAATTACAACAGCACCACCTTCAGCACTTATGCGGTTGTCGATCTGATTAACTATACTTGTGTTGCTTACAGTGCTAGTCGCCGTGGCATTTCCACCCGGTCCTGCGATACCAATCGCCATCGATTTCTGACTATTTTCAACTTCAGCATCTTGGTTCGCCCTTGCCTCTGAATTCTCTCCACCTTTCTTTGCACCGGCAAATTCTATGAACACGATTGTGGCAGCGATAATCGTCGCCAGTGCAGCCAAAGTCGTTAAGAGTGATTTTTTCTGAGCCATAAACGCAACCTCCACCAAAGAATAACCATTAACAATATTACGGTATGCGAAAGCGGATGGTGCAGGAAGGCGGGTCTCAACCAACAAGGTCATACGGCCGAGGGGCTTTAAGTCAGGACAACCTTTCCACAACTAGCTAATTAAGCTAAATTTTTACGTTTAAAGAAAAGCGCAGCACAACATTCAGTAAGGGCATTGAGATCATACTTCGACTACCGTTGCTGTGGCGAATTCAAACGAGCCCAATTCTCCTAGCAAAAATCTTACCCTTATCCTTCAATTCAACTAGATCAATGTCCCGATAGTATTCGACGTAACCAGCATCCACGAGTTCAATGATTGCCGCATCCGTAGTCACCCTTCCAAAACTCATTGCATCAGCGATCACTCTCACCTTCCAATCACTAGCGTCGCCTTGATCATAAGACTTGATCAACACCTGAAATATCTCGAATGCCTCAACTGACAAGGAAGATTTAGAGCGCGCCACTGACTTAGCGGCGGGCATTTGATCATCCCCTCCAGAACTGAAATCTGGCGCTGTACCAAGTGGTGGCTTACTAGATATTTCGGCTCCAAAAATAGCCCGCAACAAGTCATCAAAGACCGATTCAAAATACTCGTCATTGGTAAAATCTAACCAAAGCTTGGTTTCGATAAACTTTGGCACAGCCTCGCTGCCCCCTTCGCGGACGATGGGTATAAATTTTCCTGCATCAATGTCTTTAACGAGTTCAGAGCTTACAATCATTCTCTCATAGCCGACGCCACCTTTACCGTTATTCGCTTTTTCTACATACCGAGCAGTACAAACTAGTATGGCGTAGTTGCACCCAGAGAGCTGTTCTTCCATGAATAAGGTGACGTCTTTTCCAGGCTTCAGGTCCCATTGGTCCAGGACAGCGTCAACGCCTTTCAGTCGAAGCTGCGTTGCCAAGTGCAACACCCATTTTTTGTGGGGGTCGTCATCATGAGAATATGAAATGAATACTCTGGGAGCTGTATACGCCATTTTTATCGATCACTAAAAAAGTTGGTGCGGACGGTGGGACTTGAACCCGCATGGGCGTACGCTCGAGAGATTTTCATACCAACTACAGCTTCCACCGACACCCGTCGGATGTTTGTGGCCTGGGCGGTACCTTCGCTGTAGCGTACCCGCCTTAGGTGCCGCGCGTCTAGCCTTCACACCTTCCCGTTGTCCGGGCTTGGCACAGGATTAAAATGGGCGCGCCAAGGCCGACCAAGCCAGCCCCTTGGCGCGCGCATGTGTATCAACAAATCAGATGGATGGTGCGGGCGGCGAGACTTGAACTCGCAAGGCCTTACGGCCGAGGGATTTTAAGTCCCTTGTGTTTACCAATTTCACCACGCCCGCACGGGGCCTTCGACAGGCAGTCCTCTGGTAATCCTAAGCCGCCATCGACACAAGGGCCAAGGCAGGTGTTCAGGGATTGAAATTAACGGCCGGATGGACGGTTGCCCGCCCCGGTGGGAGCCGCTACACCTCATCCCATGAACGAGCCGCCGACCCCACCGGATTTCGATGCCGCGTTCCGCGACAAGTTGCGCGACCTGTTCCTGTGGCGGCGCGACGTGCGGCGGTTTCGCTCTGATCCCCTGCCGGAAGACCTGGTCGAGGGCCTGCTGGCCCAGGCGGCCCTGGCGCCCAGTGTCGGCAATTCGCAGCCCTGGCGCTTCGTTCTGGTCGAGGACGCCGCCCGCCGCCGCGCCGTGCGCGACGATTTCGAAGCCGCCAACGGCGATGCCCTGAAGGGCTATTCGGGCGAGCGGGCGCAGACCTATGCGGGCCTGAAACTGGCGGGCCTGGACGCCGCCCCCGTGCAGTTGGCCGTGTTTTCCGACCAGGCGACGGAGCGCGGCCACGGCCTGGGCCAGAACACCATGCCGGAAATGCTGCCCTATTCCGTGGTCGCGGCGGTCAACACCCTGTGGCTGGCGGCGCGGGCGGCGGGCGTGGGCGTGGGTTGGGTGTCGATCATCCATCCCGAACGGGTCGCGAAAATCCTGGACGTGCCGATAGACTGGCAGTTGGTCGCCTATCTGTGCCTGGGCCGGCCCGAGGAAGAACATCTGACGCCCGAGCTGGTACGCGCCGGCTGGCAGGACCGCGCCGACATCAACGATTTTATTCTGCGCCGATAAGGTTGAACCACAGAGGCAGTGAGGCGGTGAGAAGACCTCTTGCCCCCGCCTTGCGGGGGCGACAGGTTGCTGCCGTCTGTTCCGTCACGCCCGCGCAGGCGGAAACGCCATAGATTTTCGCTTTCAACCTTCTCACCGCCTCACCGTCTCAGTGGTTATCTTCCTGCATCCCATCGGAAACCGCTGGGCCTCGCCGGGTTAAAGGTCCACTTCCTGGGGCTCGTTGCCCAAATCGCGCATGATGGCGCGGAGCTTTTCCGCCGCATCGGCGATATCGTCCGCGTCCGTGCCGCGAATGACGATGGTGGAGCCGTGCTTGCCGTCGCGCGAAAACGGGTAGCTTCCGATTTCCAGGGCCGGATGGGCATTCTGCAAGGCCGTCAGGCGGGCCGCGATCTTGCCCTCGGGCGTGTAGGAGGCGATGGATTTGGACAGCACTTCCGCCCCGCCCGCAAGCCGGTGTTTGAACAGATCGAACATGGCCTGCATGATCCGGGGCACGCCCGGCAGTACGAACACGTTGTCGACCTGAAACCCGGGGGCACGGCTGACCGGGTTTTCCAACAGAATCGAATCCTCCGGCACGTCGGCCATCTTCATGCGGGCTTCGGTTACGTCCTCGGGCTTGTAATGGGCCAGCAGCAGTTTTTCCGCATCGGGATGGCGGATCAGCTTGCGGCCGAAAGCCTTGGCGATACAGGCCGAGGTGATGTCGTCATGGGTCGGCCCGATCCCGCCCGTGGTGAACACGTAATCGAATTTGGCCCGGGCATCGTTGACGTTGGCGATGATGGTCGCTTCGACGTCGGGGATGACGCGGCCTTCCATCATACGGATGCCGAGCGCGTTCAGGTTCTCGCCCAGGAACTGCAGGTTGGCGTCGCGGGTGCGGCCCGACAGAATCTCGTTGCCGATGATGATCAGACAGGCGGTGACGGTTTCTTGCGGCTGTGTGGAATCGGTCATGGACATCTAGGTAGCGGCAAGCCGGGTTCCCCGCAACTTGAAACGACGAACCGCCCCGCTGGCAGTGCGGGGCGGTCCGGGCAGGGACAGGGAGGAGGTATGTCCGTCCCTGAGGGGGTAAGGTCGAGCGGCGTCCCTGCCGTTCGTTGGTGGTGTCTGAAAATCTAGCTGGAAATGCGCCAGTCGCCATCAGCGGTCTGGCAGGCCGTGCCGTATCCTTGCTGCTCGCGGCCGCCGACCGTCACCGTGGTCTGATATTCCCGGCAGATCTGGCCCGTCCCCGAATGCTGGATGGTGCGCGTCGGCGTGATCGTGCCGTGGTTGCCGCTGTCCGGATTTGACCAGCTGACCGGTTGCCAGTCGGCCTTGTTAAGGGCGTTGCTTTGCGCGCGCTGCTGATACATCTGATCGGCCCGGTCCAGGGAGGCCCCGACTTCGTTGCCCATGAACCCGCCCAAGAGTGCGCCCGCCGCGACGGCGGCCAGCTGCCCCCGGCCCCCGCCGACCTTGGAGCCGACCAATCCGCCCAGGCCGGCGCCGATCAGCGTGCCCGCCCCCTGCTTCATGCCGGTACCGTTACCGTTGGTCACGCAGCCGCCCAACATGACCACCCCCATCAGGGCGGCGACGGCAGCAAAGACGGGGCGGCGCCCCGCGCGGCTGGATTTGCGCATACGGCCGGGCGTGCCGGCCTGTTCGGTCTGCGGGATCGAATGCGTGTTCATAACTACCTCCGTTAATGATCCGCCGGAACCTGTGGGCGTCCCCCGTGGCGGGTTCAGTCAGTATTTAAATATATATTTGCATATAAATTTGATGTCAATAACTAAATTTAATTTTGCATCTAAATTGTGATCGGCTATAACAAATCAGGGGATGCGGCAGGACCTGAGGGGGTTTGGATCGCCGCATAAAACAAAGAAACGGGGCAAATACAATGAAGCTGACGTTCAGCAATGAACAGCATCGCACCTATATGGATTTCACAGATACCATCGGGCGCGAATGGGTTCAGGTATTCGAAGGGGATACGGATTTCTACGACGCCGCCTATTGGGACCTTCTGACCAACATGTGGCGGGCCCGGACCCCGGTGCGCAAGACCGATGCCTTGAAATACATGACCGGAATCAAAAGCGCCCATACGGCCGGCAAATACCTGGAAGTCGCGCTGAAAAAGGGCCTGATCCGGGAACAGGACAACCCGAAGGACGCCCGGTCCAAACTGCTGACCCTGTCGGCCGACCTGCGTGATCGCCTGGACCGGTTCTTCGACCTCGTCGTCGCGGAAATGCAGAAAACCTGCAAGCAGATCGATGGCATGGGGTGACACCGTGGCGAACCGCCCGGGATTTCTGCTTACGGTCCTTCTGGCGCTGTTCTACCTGGGCTGGGTCAAGTTCCTGGCCGCGGGCAGCGACATCTATCTGATCGACTATACCCAGCGCGCGCTGATCATCGCCCTTGGCTGGGGCGTGCTGACAAGCGGCCCGCGCCGCCCCCTGCCGCCGATCACCGATCCGGTCTGGATTTGGGCGCTGGTCGGCTCGGCCGCCATCATCGCCGCCGACATGGGGACCACCGGCGCCCCGCGTCAGGCCTTCGACAACCTGTTGTTCCCGGGCGTCAGTTTCCCGCCGCTGGATAACGAAGTCTGGCGGGCCGTCGACCTGACCTTCGGCCTGGCCCTGGTCGCCCTTTCGGAAGAACTGGTATTTCGGGCATTGTGGTATCGCTGGTGGGCTTCCCGGGGCGCCGGCATCGCCGGGTTATACCTTGGATCGTCCCTGGTTTTTGCCCTACTGCACCTGCCCCAGGGGCTGGCCGATACGGCCATCGCCTTCGTATGGGGCCTGTTGCTGATGAGCCTGTACCGACGCAGCGGCAGTCTGGCCCTGGTCGTCTTCATCCATTTCGCGGTCGATCTTTGGTATTTCGCCTAACGCGTAACGATCAGCCCAGGAAATCCCGGATCAGGGCGACCAGCGGTTCATCCGCGGGCGGCATGGGAAGATCGCGCAGTTTCACCGGCTGCACCCATTTCAGGGCCTGACCGTCCAGCCCCTGGGGCTCGCCTTTCCATTGCCGGGCCACATAGACCGGCATCAGCAGGTGGAAATCCTCGTAAAGGTGGCTGGCGAAGGTCAGGGGCGCCAGGCAGCTTTCCGTCAGGTCGATGCCCAATTCTTCCTTCAGTTCGCGCACCAGCGCCGTTTCCGGCAATTCACCCGCTTCCAGCTTGCCGCCCGGAAATTCCCACAGGCCCGCCATGGCTTTGCCTTCGGGCCGCTGTGCCACCAGAATCCGCCCGTCGATATCGACCAGCACGGCGGCAACCACGATGACGGTTTTTACATCGCCCGGGGCGCGGCGGAATTCCGCGTCCCAGCAGCCGCCTTCGGGAAGATTCATTGTCATGCCTTCCTTCTCCCTGTCTCACTGTCTCTGTGGTTCAAAAAAAGAAAACCACTGAGGCAGTGAGGCGTTGAGTTTTCTGGGTTTCCGCTTACGCGGGAATGACATCTTGAATGCTCGCAAGCACCCCACATTCAAGACCGGTAATCAGCGTTGATGTCGATGTAGCCGTGGGTCAGATCACAGGTCCACACGGTCGCCCGCCCGTTGCCGATGCCGACATCGACGGCGATGTTGATTTCCGGGCTTTGCATATGGGCCGTCACCGGGGCTTCGTCATAACCATCCACGGCCAAGCCATTTGCGGCGATGGTGATGCCGCCGATGGCGATGTTCAGGCGGTCCCGCTCGGCCCGCTCCCCGGCCTTGCCCACGGCCATGACGATACGGCCCCAATTGGCGTCCTCGCCGGCGATGGCCGTCTTGACCAGGGGCGAATTGGCGATCGACAGGCCGATGCGTTTGGCGGCGGCCTCGTTCTCCGCGCCGGTCACCGTGATTTCGATGAACTTCGACGCCCCTTCGCCGTCGCGCACGATCTGATGGGCAAGGTCGAGCATCACCGCTTCCAGCTTGGCCTTGAAATCCTTCAATGCCGCATCGTCGGCACCGGAAAAACCGGCGGCATTCCCGGCCACCCCGGTGGCGAATAGCATCAGGGAATCGCTGGTCGAGGTATCGCTGTCGACGGTGATGGAATTGAAGGTCCGCCCGCAGGCCGGAGCCAGGATGTCCTGCAGCACCGGGGACGGAATGTCCGCGTCCGTGAACACATAGGCCAGCATGGTCGCCATGTCTGGCGCGATCATGCCCGATCCCTTGGCGATCCCGGCGATGGTGACCTTGGTGCCGTTGATTTCCGCCTGTTTCACAGCCCCCTTGGGGAAGGTGTCCGTGGTCATGATGGCGGCGGCGGCTTCGTCCCATTTGCCGGGGGCGAGATCGGCTTTCAGCGCGTCCAGTTCGTCCGTGATGGCCTGAAAATTCAAGGGCTCGCCGATCACGCCGGTCGATGCGGCGAACACCCGCGACGGCCGACAGGCCAGGCGATCGGCCACGGCCTCAACGACTTGCTCGACCGCTTCCTCGCCGACCCGCCCGGTAAAGGCGTTGGCGTTGCCCGAATTGACGATCAGCCCGTTGGCGATGCCGCCCGGCAGGGACTTGCGGCACCATTCCACGGGGGCCGACGCCGTCAGTGATTTAGTGAACACGCCCGCGACCTGGGTTTCGTCCGCCAGTTCGACCAGTAGGACATCCGTGCGACCGGTGTAGCGCACGCCGCAGGCACGCGTAGCGACGCGCACTCCGCCGACGGGCGGGATATCCGGAAAGGTTTCAGGTGCCAGGGGGGATCGTGTGGTTTCGGGCATGACCGGGCTCGTTGACTGGGGGCAAACGGGCTTCCCCGCAACCGGGAAAGCCCTGATCTGCCTTACTTAACCGGAGTTCCGTCCAAATTGAAGCGTTCGATTTTGGCGGACCCGCGAAGGTCTTTCGTAACCTCGGCCCCGATTTCGCGGGTCAGGCTTTGCCGGATCTGCGGCTCCATCTCTTCCAAAGACGGCGCTTCCTGGCTGCGTTTGTCCTCGACCTTGATGACGTGCCAGCCGAACTGCGTTTTCACGGGTGTTTTGGTGACCCCGCCCTTGTCCATGGCGAACGCCGCCTTTTCGAATTCGGGCACCATCTGGCCCTTGCCGAAATATCCCAGATCGCCGCCGTTGGGGCCGGACGGTCCGGTCGATTTCTTTTTCGCAAGGTCCGCGAAATCTGCCCCGCCGGAAAGGTCCTTGATCACCGCTTTGGCTTCTTCCTCGGTCTTGACCAGGATATGGCGCGCGTGCACCTCGACCTGACCGGCCATGTCCTTGACCACCGTGGCATAACGCTGGGCGACGGCTTCCGCCGTGACCTTGGCGTCGACCATGTTCTGGATCAGGGTGGAGCCCAGCAGGCGTTCCTTGAAGGCTTCCAGTTCGGCCTTGAAGGCCTCGGTTTCGTGAACCTTCTCCTTAACCGCCTGTTCGGCGGCAAGCTTGGCGTCGATCATGCTGTCCAGCAGCGCCGGAAAAAGCTGTTCGATCGGCACCTGCTGATATTGGTCGGGCAATCGGCTGTAGGCTTCCGTCAGCTGCGAGCGATGGATTTTTGCGCCGTTCACGGTGGCGACCACGGGGTCATCCGCGGCCAGGGCCTGACCGGCCGGCAACGTCACGGCGGCAAGGCCCATGATTACAGCAATTCCGCCAGCCCGAAGCGCATTATGAAACGTCATGAAAACTTCCCTTTTATTGGATGATGGCCGCTGACCGGCCGTTGAATTGCGGCCCACCCTAGCGAAGGCCGGTTCTCAAGAACAGTGATTTGACTGTGATTCGAATGTAAGGCCGAAATAGGGCATTCCCGGCGTGTGAGCCTGCATTGACAGGACCCGGGAGCACCTCTATCTCTTGCCCAGCGATTCTGCCAAGGTACGGCCATAATCGCGTCATACATCTACACTGTTATTCAAAACGTTATCTCTTCTAAGGACGATCCCCCGAATGTTCAGCGCCATCGCCAAGAGCCTGTTCGGTTCCGCCAATGACCGGTTCCTAAACGGCCTGCAAAAGGACGTCGATGCCATCAACGGCCTGGAGCCGGAATTGGAGGGATTGTCCGACCAAGACCTGAAGGCCCGCACGGATGCCTTCCGTCAGCGTCTGGCTGCCGGCGAAACGCTGGATGACATCATGGTCGAGGCGTTCGCCACCGTCCGCGAGGCCGCCAAGCGCACCCTGGGCCAGCGCCATTTCGATGTTCAGCTTCTGGGCGGCACCGTCCTGCACAAGGGTCAGATCGCGGAAATGAAGACCGGCGAAGGCAAGACCCTGGTTTCCACCCTGCCCGTCTATCTGAACGCCATCGAAGGCAAGGGCGTGCATGTGGTCACCGTGAACGACTATCTGGCCCAGCGCGATGCCGGATGGATGGCCCCCATTTTCGAAATGCTGGGCCTGACCGTGGGCGTCATCCGTCACGGCCTGGACGACGAGGAACGGCGGGCGGCTTACGGCGCCGACATTACCTACGGCACCAACAACGAATTCGGGTTCGATTATCTGCGCGACAACATGAAGTTCACGCTGGAAGACATGGTCCAGCGGCCCTTCAATTTCGCCATCGTCGATGAAGTCGACAGCATCCTGATCGACGAAGCCCGCACGCCGCTGATCATTTCCGGCGCGACCGAAGACAATTCCGACCTTTACGTCGCCGTCGACAAGATTGTGAAGAACGTCACGCCCGATGACTACGAAAAGGATGAAAAGGCCCGCGCCGCCACCTTTACGGAATCGGGCATGGAGAAGCTTGAAGAGCTGATGCGCGAAAAGGGCCTGCTTGAAGAAGGCTCGCTTTACGACATCAACAACATCGCCCTTGTGCACCACGCCAATTCGGCCTTGCGCGCACATATCCTGTTCCAGCGCGACACGGACTATATCGTCAAGGACGACAAAGTCGTCATCATCGACGAATTCACGGGCCGCATGATGGAAGGCCGGCGCTATTCGGAAGGCCTGCACCAGGCGCTTGAAGCCAAGGAAGGCGTGGAGATTCAGAACGAGAACCAGACCCTGGCCTCGATCACCTTCCAGAATTATTTCCGCCTGTATCCCAAGCTTGCAGGCATGACCGGCACGGCCATGACCGAAGCCGGTGAATTCCACCAGATCTACGGCCTGGAAGTCATTGAAATCCCGACCAACGTGCCCTGTATCCGCGAAGACGAAGACGACATCGTGTTCCGCACGGGAGCCGAGAAGTTCGAGGCCATCCTTGATCTGATCGAAGACTGCCACAAGAAACAGCAGCCGGTTCTGGTCGGCACCGTGTCGATCGAAAAATCCGAAGACCTGGCCGCGCGCCTGAAGGCCCGCAAGATCGAACACAACGTGCTGAATGCCCGCTTCCACGACCAGGAAGCCCAGATCATCGCCCAGGCCGGGCGCCCCGGTGCCGTGACCATCGCCACCAACATGGCCGGCCGCGGCACGGACATCCAGCTGGGCGGCAACGTGGACATGCGCGCGGGCCTGGAAATCACGGCCGAGCCGGGCACGCCCGAATACGATGCCCAATACCAGAAAATCGCCGACGAAATCGCCAAGGACCGCGAAATCGTCAAACAGGCCGGCGGGCTGTACGTGATCGCCACGGAACGCCATGAAAGCCGGCGCATCGACAACCAGCTGCGCGGCCGGTCGGGCCGTCAGGGCGACCCGGGAGCATCCTCGTTCTTCCTGTCGCTGGAAGACGATCTGATGCGTATTTTCGGATCGGAACGCATCGACGGCATGCTGCAGAAACTGGGCTTGCAGGACGGCGAGGCGATCATCCATCCCTGGGTCAACAAGGCCTTGGAAAAAGCGCAGCAGAAGGTGGAAGAGCGGAACTTCGAAATCCGCAAGAACCTTCTGAAATTCGACGACGTCATGAACGACAAGCGCAAGGTCATTTACGAACAGCGCAAGGAATTGATGGCGGCGGAAGACGTTTCGGAAGACGTCATGGACATGCGCCATCAGGTGATCGACGACATGGTCGCCCTGACCATGCCGGAAAAAGCCTATGCCGAACAGTGGGAGATGGACACCCTGCATGAAGAGATCATGCGTGTGTTCAGCCTGGACCTGCCGGTGCAGGACTGGGCCAAGGAAGAAGGCATCGCCGATGCCGAAGTGCGTGAACGCCTGCTCAAGGCCGTGGATGAACAGATCGCCACCAAGGCCGCCAACGCCGGGCCGGACATCTTCCGCTCGGTCGAAAAAGCGGTGCTGCTGCAGCTTCTCGACCAGTTGTGGAAAGACCATCTGCTGACGCTCGACCATCTTCGTCACGGCATCGGACTGCGCGCCTATGGCCAGCGTGATCCCTTGAACGAATACAAGCAGGAAGCCTTCGCCCTGTTCGAGGAAATGCTGGTCGGTCTGCGCGAGCGCACGTCGATGATGCTGGCCCATGTGGAACTGAACATGGACTTTTCCGAAGAAGAATACCTGGCTGCCCGCGCAGGCAGCGAAGGCGAAGCCCATCACGACGCGCCCGAGTATTTCGGCGACGAAGAGGGCGAAGCAACGGGCACGGCGACCATGACCGTGGTCAATCGGCAGGCCGCCGCCGAGGTTGATCCCGACGATCCCGCGACCTGGGGCAAGGTGCCGCGCAACGCCCCCTGCCCCTGCGGATCGGGCAAGAAGTTCAAGCACTGCCACGGGAAGGTGTAGTCACAAAACCCGAGTGGACGGGCGCCCGCGACGGTTGTTTTGTGCTGAATCAAAAGTACCGGCTGCCCCGGCCGATCAACCGAAAAACCGCGCGATCACGAACCCCAGCATCCCTAAATTAATGAAGAACCCCGCCGCCATGCCGGGTGCCCGGCCCATGGGACTGATCCGGTAGCCGACCCAGAATGCAGAGCGCGCCAGCACGAAGGTGATGGGCAGTGCGATCAGCCAGGGGCTTTCATCGGCGCGGATGACCATGGCCGTTGCCAGCAGCAGGGGAATAAAGATCAGCGCCTGTTCGACCGTGTTCATCAGAACCCGCATGTCGACCTGCCGCCATCGCGGCGGCTCACCATCGGTCAGCGGATCAACGGCCCCGGTCACAAGGCGGGACAAGGCGACAACCTGCACGACGATCAGCAGAAACCCCGCCGGCAGCACGGCAAGCTTAAGCGCAATGCCGACCCGTTCCCCCGGATCGGGAAGGGCGCCCGGATAACCGTCCAGCCAAGTCAGTGCCCCCCACAGCACGACGGCCAGCCCCGCACCGCCAAGGATACTGAGCCAGATCGTCTTTTTCTGATCGGTCGTCATTTGAGGCACAGGGCCGAGGGTGAACAGCGCGCGCAAACCAACGGTGCCATCCCTTGCGCGCTCCAGTTAGGCCAGACCGTTGGCGCCCATCTTGAGGAATTTTTCACGGCGGGTGGATTTGAGCGCATCGCCCGAAAGAGCGGCCAATTCGGCAAGCTGTTTGTCGATTTCCTTGCCGACCCGCTTGATCGCCATGTCCGGCTCGCGGTGGGCACCGCCCAGGGGTTCCGTCACGACGGCATCGATCACACCCAGATCGCGCAGATCCTGGGCCGTAAGCTTCAAAGCCCCTGCCGCGGTTTCCGCCAATTCACCGTCGCGCCACAGGATCGAGGCGCAGCCTTCGGGCGAGATCACCGAATAGACCGCGTGTTCCATCATCACCACGACATTGGCCGCCGCAAGGGCGATGGCCCCGCCGGACCCGCCTTCGCCGATGACGACGGAAACGAAGGGAACCTTGATCCCGAAGCAGACCTCGATCGACCGTGCGATGGCTTCCGCCTGGCCGCGGGCTTCGGCCTCGACCCCCGGATAAGCGCCGGGGGTATCGACCAGCGTGATGACCGGCAATTTGAATTTATCGGCCAGCTTCATCAGCCGCTGGGCCTTGCGATAGCCCTCGGGCTTGGCCATGCCGAAATTGTGGCGCACACGGGCAACCGTGTCCGAGCCTTTTTCGTTGCCGATCACGACCACGGACTGGCCGCGAAACCGCCCCATGCCGCCGACCACGGCCGGGTCTTCGGCGAACTGACGGTCACCGGCAAGCGGCGTGAAATCGTCGATCAGCGCGTTGATATAATCCATCGCATGGGGGCGGTCGTGATGACGCGCCACCTGCGTCTTTTGCCAAGGGGACAGCTTCTCGTAGGTCGTGGTCAGAAGCTTTTCGACCTTGGTTTGGAGCTTGCCGACCTCGTCGGCGATGTTCATCTCGCCATCGGACGAAAGATGCCTCAGCTCCTCGATCTTGCCCTCCAATTCGGCGATGGGCTTTTCGAAATCCAGGTAATTGTGCATGTGCGTTTTCTAGCACAGCCTCCCGGGGTTGGCGACGCAGAAAATTGTCGAAAAGAGTCCTAAAAGCGCTCTTCACCGGTTTTCCGCGCGGCATCGGGGAAATCTCGATAAAGTGCGAATTTAACCTTTGAAACCAGACTGTTAACACAATGATGCAGGCCTTCTACAGGCTCTGACCGGCTGGCCACGTGGCCGAAGGCTTCATCCAGCTGCGCCAAGCCCGATATATCGACCATGATGTGGAATTCGGGCAGGTCTTCCGGCCCCAGGCCTAGTTTACGGCGTGTCAGCCGCCACCCTTCGATATGCCCCTGGTCTTTCAGGTGATCCAGATAGGTCTCCACATGGCGGGCGAATTCCATGTCGCTGACCCCGTCCTTCAGCGTGCACCAGATATGATAGATGTCCATGTGAGGTGGCTCAGGAAGAGGCCGGTTCCGGAGAAGCGGCCGGCTGCGGCGCGGGTGCCGGCTGTGCCGGAGCGGCGGAAGCCGTTACGGCCGAGGCCGCATGGGTTGACGTCAAGGCCCCGGTCGCATTGGCACCCGGCGCCTTCGATCCCTTCATCTTCTCCCGCACGGCGGAAAACTCATTGAGGTCGAAGTTCGGCGGCCCGAACAGGAAGCCTTGAATGAAATCGATGCCGCAGTCGTGACAGAACGACACGGTTTCGGTGGTATCGACCATTTCGGCAATGGTTTCGACCTTCAGTTCACGGCAGAACGACGCCAGTGCCGTCAGGAAAGCGCGGCCGCGTTCGATGGCTTCGGCGTTCTTGACCACGGGGCCGTCGATCTTGACCACGTCGACGTCGATGGCGGAAAGGTACTGGAAGCTGGCCGCCCCCGCGCCGAAATCGTCCAGGCAAACCGGATAGCCCAGACCGCGCAGGTTCTGAATGAACGCATTGGCGGTTTCCAGGTCTTCGACCCGCGATGATTCCGTAAGCTCGAAGATCAACTTGCCCTGGGTCCAGGGATTGGCCTTGAGCCGTTCCTGCAAACCGTCGATGTAGCGTTTGTCGACGATGGAATTGCCCGAGATATTGACCGCGACGGAGGCGAAATATTCGTGGTCCTTGTTCTCGTCGATCCAGGCCATCACCTTGTCGATCACGGACAGGTCGAACGCGCCGATCAGCCCCGTTTCCTCGGCGAACGTGATGTATTTATAGGGACTTTCCCCATGCTTTCCCTGGAACCGGGCCAATGCTTCGTAATGATGGATGACGCCGTCTTCCATGCCGACGATGGGATGCATGGCCATGCGGAAATCGGATTTATTGACGACCCGGTTGAAGGTTTCCGCCGTTTCCATGGCGTCCTTGACCAGATCGTCCATGTTGCCGGAAAGCGCTTCCAGGGAAACACCCCCCTTGGACTTGGAAAATTCGTTCATGGCGTGGATCACGCCTTTGGTCAGGGCTTCCTCGGACAGGCCTTCGCCGTCCGATTCAATCGTCGCCGACCCGACGGAAATGCCTTCGGCCTCGGGGGCGATGTTCGTGATCAGCGAGGAAATCCGCTCCTTCATGGCGTCGACGTCCAAACCGTCGCCATGAACCACGCCGTATTTACCGTCGCCCAGCTTGGCCGCCGCATCGCCGTTGATCGACGACATCTTCAGGACCGAGCCCACGGCACCCATCAGGTTTTCGCGCTGGGCCTCGTCCATTTCCTCTTGGGCTTCGGCCAGACCGTCAAGCTCGACCAAGGTCATCTTGTCGGCGCCGTCGACGCCGTCGGCCAGCATCTTGGAGGCCATCTTGCCGAAACTGTCGGCGTCGTAGAGACCTTCCTTACCCGTGCGTTTCATCGACCTGTCGGCCGTCAGCCCGCCGACGATGTGAAAAGCCAGAAAATAGCGGTTTTCGAGTTCGGGGTTGCGGTAACCGGATGACACAAGCGGCTGCGAGTTGCTGTTGGCGCCCTTGAACCGCAGATGGATGTTATCGAACCGCCCGGCCCGCGCGATGGTGTCGAGCATCTGTTCGGCCAGCGGCCGGTCTTCGTCTGCGATGATTTCAAGAATATTGACCCCTTTCAAACTCTTGGGGTCCTTGCCTGTAAGCAGCGGCAGAATACCGCCGGCGAAAGTGATGTTCCGCTCGGCATCCAGTTCGATGATCGCCTCGGCCCAGCAAAACGAGAACGCGATGAACCGTTCCCGGTCCGAATACCGGCGGCCTGACTGTTCTGCTGATGCGGATGTATCCGCCATGTCCATCCCTACCCACTTCTTTTGGCGGGCATTATAAGGATGATACGCGGACAATGAACATCCCTACTTTCGCTATAGGTTTGCACAGACACCAAAAAACGAAAACGGCGGGCCCGGAATCTCCGCTGCCCGCCGCTGTCTAAATTAAAACCGTCCTGTGTTCGGGAACGATCAGGCGCCCTTGATCTGCGCCGCCTTTTCCACCAACACCTTGGCCTGGCGGATCGACGCAATGTCGATCAGGCGACCGTCCAGGGAAACGGCCCCCTTGCCTTCCTTCTGTGCCTGTTCCATGGCATCCAGAATACGCTGAGCCTGGGTCACTTCCTTTTCCGACGGACTGAACAGCTCGTTGGCGAGATCGATCTGCGACGGATGGATCGCCCATTTGCCTTCGCAACCGAGGGTCGAAGCCCGCATGGCCTGGGCCTTGTAGCCGTCGGGATCGGAGAAATCGCCGAACGGGCCGTCGATCGGGCGCAGGCCGTTGGCGCGCGCAACGACGACCATCTTGGCGATGGGATAATGCCACATGTCGCCCCAATGAACGTCGCGGTTGCCGTCGTCGTCCGGGTCGGTCAGAACGGCATAATCGCGGTTCGGGCCGCCGATGACCGTGGTCCGGGCCTTGGTCGAAGCCGCGTAATCGGCGACGCCGAAATGCAGGGATTCGTTGCGCTTCGATGCCTGGGCGATTTCCGCCAGATTCTGCATCCCCAGCGCCGTTTCGATGATCAGTTCGAACCCGATGCGCTTTTCGACTTTCGTGGCGTCTTCGATCTGGGTCACCATCATGTCGACCGCGTACACGTCCGATGCCGTGCCGACCTTGGGGATCATGATCAGGTCAAGCTTGCCCGGCGCGCCTTCGAGAATTTCGACCAGGTCGCGGTACATGTAATGGGTGTCCAGGCCGTTGATCCGGATGGACACGGTCTTGCCCGACCAGTCCAGATCATTCAGCGCGGCAATGATGTTCTTGCGGGCCGGGGCCTTGTCATCGGGGGCCACGGCATCTTCCAGATCCAGGAAGATAACGTCCGCGGTGCTCTGGGCTGCTTTTTCCAGGAACGTGGGGTTGGAGCCGGGCACGGCCAGTTCGCTGCGGTTCAGGCGCGCGGGGGCCTGATCGACAATATGGAAGCTCATCTAAATCTCCTACGTCGGATAGGCGGCAAACCGTGGCCCGCCGCCATTTATGATTTGTTATTTCGCAGGCGCAAAATAGCCATCCGCCCTTATGGCCGCAAGGACAAAACGGCCCGAAATGGAATGCTTACCGCAGTGCGGAAAAATACACCCTGATAATGGAAAAGCCGAGTCGCTCGGCACTCGACACCGGATGATCCCATGGTGTACCTGACATGCAAACAGAACCGGAGGAGCAAACAATGGCCGACAAGCCGACCGTTCTCGTTACGCGCCGCCTGCCCGATGCAGTCCACGCGCGCTTGCAGCAGGATTATGACGCGCGCCTGAACCCGGAAGACCGGCTTTACGACAAAGATGCGCTGATCGAGGCCGCCCAGGGGGCGGACGCCATCCTGCCCTGCCACACCGAGCATTTCACGGAAGAGGTTTTCACCAAACTGCCAGACAGCGTGAAAATCATCGCCAATTTTTCCGTCGGCTATGACCATGTGGACGTCGATGCGGCGAAAAAGCACGGCGTGATCGTCACCAACACGCCCGAGGTTCTGTCGGACGCCACGGCGGAGACCACCATCCTGTTGATGCTGGGTGCTGCGCGCCGCGCATCCGAGGGCGAACGCCTGGTTCGTGCCGGCGAATGGAAGGACTGGTCACCGGCTTTCATGGTCGGCTTGGGTGTCACCGGCAAGCGTCTGGGCATTCTGGGCATGGGCCGCGTCGGGCAGGCCGTCGCCGACCTGGCCCGCGCGTTTCGCATGGAAATTCATTATCACAACCGCTCGCGCCTCAGCCCCGAACAGGAAAAGGGTGCGGTCTGGCACGACAGCCTGGACGACATGCTGCCCCATTGTGATTTTCTTTCGCTTCATTGCAACGTGACGGAACAAACCCGCGGCATCATGAACGCGGAACGCTTTGCCTTGATGCCGGACGGCGCGGTGTTGGCCAATGCGGCACGCGGCGCGGTGATCGACGACGACGCCCTGATCGACGCCCTGAAATCGGGCAAGCTGTTCGCGGCGGGGATCGATGCCTATAACAACGAACCCAATGTGGACCCACGCCTGAGCGCGTTGGACAACACGTTCCTTCTGCCCCACATCGGCAGCGCCAACCGGGAGACTCGGGACGCCATGGGATTCCGGGCATTGGACAATCTGGACGCGTTTTTTGCCGGCAGGGAACCGGGCGACCGGGTCGCATAAGACCTTCGCCGCAGGGATCAATTCCGCATCGTGAAAAATAGAATGCCGCCATCCACTGCGGCGGGACGGGCATGGTTTCGTGGTGCTGCATTGCGGCAAATGGCGCAAGACTTCGGGTTTCCAGCCGGTGACGTGCGAACAACCGACCCATTCACGAGATTTCCAAGGTTGAACAAAGCCGTAACGGATAAGGACAACCGTGAATGCTTGTGGGAAAAAGCCTTGCCATTACGTTGCGTATTGGGAAGATTCCCGACAGGATACAAAAGGTCGTCGCCATATCGGCGGGGAACCTTTGTAGCCGGGCCCGGGGGATTTAATAAAACCAACCAAACTTCTGTGTCTGGGCCAGACATTAAACGCGCGTGCAACGCGCAGACCAACCCTTCGACGGATGGTGGTTGTCCGTTGATCAAACTGGGAGGAAACACATGAAGACCACGAAAGTGAATCGGCGGAAATTCCTTAAAGGCGGCGCCGTTGCTGCCGGAGCGACTGCTGCTACTCTCGCCATGCCGAACATCGCAACGGCGGCCCCCACGGTTCTGAAAATTCAGGCCGCCTGGGGTGGTGGTATTTTCCTTGAAAACGCCAAAAGCTACGTCAATCGCGTCAATGCGATGGCCGGTAAGGGCCTGAAGCTCGACCTGCTGTCGGTCAACTCGGTTGTCAAGACCAGCCAGATGCAGGACGCCGTCCATCGCGGTGTTCTTGATGGCGCCCACTATGTGCCGGCTTATTGGTATTCCAAGTCCAAAGCGGCATCCCTGTTCGGTACCGGCCCCTGCTTCGGCTGGTCGGCGCAGGAAATGCTCGGCTGGATCCACTACGGTGGCGGTAAGGAACTGTTCCAGGAACTGATGGGTGGCCTCGGCTTGAACCTGGTCAGCTTCTTCAACAGCCCGATGCCGGCCCAGCCCCTTGGCTGGTTCAAAGAGGAAATCAAAGACTCCTCGCAAATGAAGGGCCTGAAGTACCGTACGGTCGGCTTGGCCGCCAACGTCCTGCAGGAAATGGGCATGGCTGTCGTTCAGTTGCCGGGTGGCGAAATCCAGCCCGCTATGAAAAGCGGCCTGATCGATGCCGCCGAGTTCAACAACCCGACCTCGGACAAAGACTTCGGCATGCAGGACGTTTCCAAGCATTATCACCTGGCCAGTTTCCACCAGTCCCAGGAATGCTTCGAAGTGACGTTCAACAAGAAGAAATTCGATTCCCTGTCGAAGGAACTCCAGGCCATTCTGGAATATGCTTCGGAAGCGGAAAACTCGAACTTCTTCTGGAACAACACCCTGCGTTATGCCGACGATCTGGTTGCCCTAAAGGAAAAGCACGGCGTCAACGTCTACCGCACGCCCGATTCCGTCATGGCCGATCAGCTGAAGGCTTGGGACGTGATCGTCAAGCAGATCTCCGACGAAGATCCGTTCTTTGCCAAGGTCGTTGCCTCGCAGAAAGAATATGCCAAGAAGGTGATGGGCTATCTGCTGCTCAACCAGCCCGATTACGGCATCGCTTACAAGCACCACTTCGGTTGATCCGTCCTTATTTTTATAGGACTCAATCGAAAAATTACGATATGGAGGGGCAGCTAAATTTGGCTGTCCCTCTAATATCTGTGACAGAAATCCGGGAATTTTTGCCGTGACAAAGTTTATCCATGCCATCGAAGAGCTCAGCATCTGGATCGGTCGCACCTTTGGCTGGTGCATTCTTATTTTGACCCTGTCCGTCGCCTATGAGGTTTTCGTCCGTTATGTCCTGAATGCCCCGACCGTTTGGGTGTTCGACATGATGGTGCAGATGTACGGCGCCTTGTTCCTGATGGCCGGCCCTTATGCCTTGGCCCAAGACACCCACGTGCGGGCGGATGTCATTTACCGCCTGTTGTCGGTCCGCTGGCAAGCCCGCCTGGACTTGATCCTATACATTTGTTTCTTTTTCCCGGGCATGCTCGCCCTGGCCTGGTACGGCGCCGAAATCGCATCTGACTCTTGGCGTTACAAGGAAGTCAGCTGGAACAGCCCGGCCCGTATTCAGATTTATTTCTTCAAAACCCTGATCCCGTTGGCGGCGGGTCTGTTCATCGTCCAGGGCATCGCCGAATGCATGCGCTGCTATATGGCGATCAAGACGAACAAATGGTTGCCGCGACTTAAGGACGCCCAGGAAACCGAAGAAATATTGCAAGAACAAGCAGCCGCGGCCGGACCGCAGGCTTAATTACCCTAATTGACACCGACGTTTGGTGAGACGGAGCACGTTTTAGGATGACGAACCCCGAAGTAGCGATCTTGATGTTGTCGCTTTTCATTGTGATGGTGCTGCTCGGATTTCCGGTCGCTTTCACACTTCTCGCCATGGGCGTTGGCTTTGGCTATTACGCGTATTATGACGCGGGCAGCGTTCAGGCATTCGCCGATCTGTTCGACAACAAGATTTTTTATCTGCTGAACCAGAACACCTATTCGGTGATGGAAAACGACACCCTGGTCGCCATCCCGCTGTTCCTGTTCATGGGCTATGTGGTCGAACGCGCCGACATCGTCACCAAACTGTTCTACGCCTTGCAGATGGCGGCGCGGAATTTGCCGGGGTCCATGGCCATCGCGGCCCTGATCACCTGTGCCGTGTTCTCCACGGCCAGCGGCATCGTCGGCGCCGTCGTGACCCTGATGGGTCTGCTGGCCTTTCCGGCCATGGATAAAGCCAATTACGACAAAAGCTTCGCCTCGGGCGTGATCTGCGCCGGCGGCACCCTCGGCATTCTTATTCCGCCGTCGATCATGCTGATCGTCTATGCCGCCATCGCCGAGCTGTCGCCACTGCGTCTTTACGCCGCCGCCATCATTCCCGGGTTCATGCTCGCGGGTTGCTACATTCTCTATGTCATCTTCCGCGTCATGATTAATCCATCCATCGCGCCGAAGCCGCGGGCCGAAGACGTCCCGCCCCGCCGCATCGTCTATTGGCAGCTTCTGACCTCTTTCGTGCCCCTGACGGCGCTGATCCTATTGGTTCTGGGATCGATCCTGGGCGGCCTGGCGACGCCGGCGGAAGCCGCCGCCATGGGGGCGTTCGGCGCCATCGTCCTGGCCGCCATGTACCGTTCCCTGAACTGGAGCATGATGAAGGAATCGGTCTACCTGACCGCCAAGGCAACGGCCATGGTGTGCTGGCTGTTCGTCGGTTCCTGGACCTTTGCCTCGGTGTTCTCGTACCTCGGCGGACATGAAATCATCGAACACTTCGTGCTGGGCTTTAACCTTGAGCCCTGGCAGTTCCTGATCCTGGTTCAGGTCATCATCTTCCTGCTCGGCTGGCCCCTGGAATGGTCGGAAATTCTGATCATCTTCGTGCCCATCTTCCTGCCGATGCTGAGCGCCTTCGACATCAACCCCTACTTCTTCGCCATGCTGGTTGCCCTCAACCTGCAGACGTCGTTCCTGACGCCACCCATGGCGATGTCGGCCTATTACCTAAAAGGGGTGCTGGGGCCGATGATCGAACTGATGCAGATATTCAAGGGCATCATGCCTTATCTCGCCATCGTCATCGGGGTCATGGTGATGATGTATCAGTACCCGCAACTGGCCCTGTGGTTGCCGGATTACTTCTTCGGCAAATACATTCCCTAAGCCCCGCCAGCGGCGTAGCCTCCAAGTTGAAGTTTTGAGGAGCAATTGACCATGAGTGAGAAAATTTTCGAGCAGTTTTGCGGCATTCTCGGGACGTTCCTTGTCGCCTCGTTCGTGCTCGGATTGGCCTGGGGCATCTCCGCCGGATTCGCCGGTTTCTGGGGCGGACTGCCGTTCTGGATCATCAGCCTGGGCGTGCTCGGCTTGATTCTTTACGATCTGTGGGATTCCACCATCCGCGGCAGAAAAAACGACGAAACCCCATCGTTGCAGTAGACTAAATACTTAAAGGACCAGAACGATGGATTTGGCGGATTTGGGCGCATCCCAATTGGTTGGGATGATCGAGCGGGGCGAAATTACATCACTGGAACTGGTCGAAGCCTGCATCGCGCGGATCGACGCCAAGGAAGACGAGATCGGCGCCTGGGCCCACCTGGACCATGATTTCGCCCGCAAGCAGGCCGTCATTTGCGATGAAATGCACGCCAGCGGCATGCCGACCGGACCGCTTCACGGCATTCCCGTCGGCATCAAGGACATCTTCGATACCTTCGATTTCCCCACGGAAAACGGCACGGTCCTTTCCAAAGGACGCACCCCCGACACGGATTGTACCGCCGTACAGCGGTTGAAAGCCGCCGGTGCCGTGATCATGGGCAAGACCGTGACCACGGAACTGGCCGTCTATTCACCGGGCAAGACCCGCAATCCGCACGATCCGGCCCGCACCCCCGGCGGGTCGTCCAGTGGCTCCGCCGCCGCCGTGGCCGCCGGCATGGTGCCCTTGGCGATCGGATCGCAAACCAACGGCTCGGTCATCCGGCCCGCCTCGTTCTGTGGTGTGGTCGGCTACAAGCCGACCCATGGCTGGATCTCCCGGGCGGGTGCTTTGGCCCTGTCCCGGACCCTTGACCATGTCGGGGTGTTCGCGCGCTCCCTGGAAGACGCCGCCCTGATCAGCCAATGTCTTGTCGGCCATGACCCGGGCGACCCGGACACCAAACCGGCAGCGGCACCGCGCCTGTGTGAAATCATGCTTGAAGAACCGCCGCTTCCGCCCCGGTTCGCATTCGTCAAATCCCCCGTCTGGGATAAGGCCGATCCGGAAACCCAGGAAGCCTTCCAGGAACTGCATGAGTTCCTGGGCGAGCAGTCCGAGGAAGTCGACCTACCCGACCATTTCGACAATGCAGTCGGCAATCTGCGCAAAATCATGTGCGCCGATCTGGCGCGCTACCTGTCCGCTTACGAGGCCCATGGCGCGGACAAGCTAAGCGACGTCCTGCGCGCCATGATCGACGAAGGCAAAACCGTATCCGCCATCGATTTCAACGAAAGCGTCGATACGCGGGTCCATCTGGCGGGCTGGGTGAAAAGCCTGAACGAAGAATTCGATGTGATCCTGACCCCGGCGACCTGCGGCGAGGCTCCCTTGGGATTGGATGCGACCGGGGACCCGGTTTTCTGTTCAACCTGGTCCTACCTGGGTGTTCCCGCCGTCACCATCCCCTTGATGGAAGGCCCCAACGGCATGCCCCTTGGCGTGCAACTGGTCGGCCCACGGGGGGATGACGCCCGGCTTCTGCGGACGGCGCGTTGGCTCGCCACCAAGGTTGCCAGCGAAGCCTAAGGTCTGCCTGCCGCATGGGCACGGCCCGGCTTAAAGACCGGCTTTGGCCAGGGGATGGGCCTGATCGACCAGCGCCTTCAAACGTTCTTCCAAAACATGGGTATAGATCTGGGTCGTCGATATGTCGGCATGGCCCAGCATTTGCTGTAGGGACCGCAGATCCGCGCCATGGGCCAACAGATGACTGGCGAAGGAATGGCGCAACACATGAGGCGACACGCGCTTGGGCGGGATATCCGCGGCGACCGCCAGTTCCTTCATGATCTGGCCGAACCTTGCGCGCGTCAGATGCCCTTGTCGTGCCCGTGACGGAAACAGAAAAGCCCCGCGCCCGTCCTTGTCCGAACCAAGAAAACCGTCCCGCACGGCAAGGTAGTCGCCCAGGGCGTCACGCGCCGGGCCGCCGATCGGCACCATGCGTTCTTTCCCGCCCTTGCCACGCACAACCAGCACACGGCCGTCGCGCGCCACCGCGGCAATCGGCAATCCCACCAGTTCGGTCACACGCAGGCCGGTGGCATAAAGAACCTCCAGCAGCGCAGTCGTGCGCAACCCATCCGCGCCGGGGCGTTCGCGGGCGGCGGTCATCAAGCGTTCGACCTCGTCCTCGCTAAGGTATTTGGGCAGAGCCCGGGACTGCCGCGGCGCATCCACCGCCTGGGTCGGATCATCATCGCGGATGCGTTCGGCTTGCAGAAAGCGGAAGAACTGGCGCAAAGCGGAAAGCCGGCGGGCCTGTGTGCTGGCCGCCATTCCCGCTCCCGACAGGCGCTTCATATAGGCCGTCATTTCCCCGGCCCCGGCGGCATCCGCCGTGATTTTGCGGCGGGCGCAGAAATCGCTGAAATCACCAAGATCGCGGCCATAGGATTCAATGGTATTGCGCGCAGCCCCCCGTTCGGCCGCCAGCATATCGAGAAAAAGGCTTACGTATCGGGACAGCGGAAGCCTCCCCTGGCTAAATCCGGCACCTAAAGGCCTGCTGCGAGTGCCGCTTCCAGCGCAAGGTCGTGCGCTTCCTGTTCAAGGCCGATGGCACGCAGGCTTTGCACGGCCTGGCGCAGCACGGGTGCCGAGGCCTGGGCCGTGCCGTGATCTCCCAGCATCGCCAGCACCATAAGGATAACCTCGCCCCGGTGCGGCGGAAGGGCTACAGCCTCGGTACCGGTCGGCAACGGAGAAACATCGCTCGTGCCCAGTTGTGCCTCCACCTTCGGTTCGTCGATCATGCCTGTCGGGCTGCTTTCCGCCAAAAGGGCGGCGCTGTTTTCGATTTCCTTTTCACGGGCTTCCGCCTGTGCGCTCCAGTCCTCGACCCGTTGGGTGACCGCCTGAAGACGGAACCACAAGGCCGGGTGAACGTCATCCGCGGCGTTGCGGTCCGTTACCGGCCCCATGGCGCGCCAGGCTTCCAACGGAATGTCCTCTCCCAAACCATCCAACAGGGCATAAAGCAGGGCGGCACGGCGCGCGGCATCATGCTCATCCGACATGGCCGTCCACCAGGCATTGAGGTCCCGGGGTTCGTTTTCCAGCCCCATGGTGCCGACCAGACGAACCAGGGGGGTCATGCGCAGCAATAGGGCACGGCTGTCGTCCTGGAACAGGGCACTGGCCTGCAGCAGCTTGAACCAGGCTTCCGCGCCCTCGGGATCATTGTTGGACAGCATCAGGCGCACGGCATCGGGGGCGAACCACAACAAATCCGCCGAGGGCGGTATCTTGGAAATCAGCGGATGAAACACCCGGGCAGCGGCACCGTAGCGGCCTTCATTCACGGCGATCTTCAGGGCCTTGCCGATGATTTCGGCCTGCGCCGTCGGGATCGTCTGTGACAGCGCCGAATGATAAAGCAAGGCGCGGGCCACCGGGCCGCCGATTTCCTCGGCCCGGGACAGGGGCCGGCTTAAATCTCCGGGCTCGAAACTGACGCTGGAATAAAGCTGGCGCAGGGCTTCCGTGTCGAGCGCCCCGGCGGCTTCGGCCCGTTCGGCCGCTTCCAAACGAATGTCGGAGCCGACATTCGGGTTGACCGCGATGGCGCGCAGCACGCCCGGCCGGTTTGAGCGGGTGGCATCGGCCGGCAACGGCGTCTTGGACGCCCGCGCCATGGCCAACAGCAGGCCATCGGCATCCGTCACCGTGGAAAGCGCCCCCGAGGCCCCGCCAAGCAACCGGTCCGTCAGGGCCAGAAACGTGGGTTCTTTCGCCCCCAGTTCATTGAGCATGGAAATTCCCAGTTCGGCCTTTTCCGGCTCGCCGGCCAGAATTTGGCAGAAGATCATGGCCTTCTGCCAATAAGGACCACCACCGGCCTGAATTTGCTGTGCGGTGATGCCGCAGGCGCGGGCGTTATCGTTGGCAAGGAAGCGGGCGTTTGCCTCGACCTGAAGCAAGGCGGTATCGGTGATGCTGCCGGGAATTGCGGCAAGCAGGTCGCCGACGCCGGCCACGTCCCCCATGGCCGCCAACTGTTTGACACGCAGGGCGATCAGGCTTTGCGACTTCGTTTTAGGCGCCTCGGTGGTATTGCCATCAGAATTCTGAACTTCCGGCGTCGCCGGCGGCTGGGCGGCGGTCAATAACAGACGGCGCATCAGATCGCGCATCACGGGCGACGGAGCGCGCACCGGCAGATTACCCATCATGCCCGTAACAAAGGCCCGGTCCGTTCCCTGCCAAAGGGTAAAACCCAGACCGCCGTCATCCGGGCCAAGGGAGCCCGCCGTTTCAGGATTGATCTGATCGAGCGTGTCGACTTCCACGCCGGGCTCGCCGCCGCTTCCCTTACCGGGGGTGGGGGCAGCTTGCGTCGATGCCGGACTTTCCGACGCGGATGTCGCCGCCGGTCCTTGCGGTTTCAGCGCACGGGGCGGCGCCAAGGCCGCCGGCCGCTGCAGGGCGACGGGAGCGGCGGCAGACACATTCGGTATCTGATCGGCACTTGCCGGCGCCAAGGGCGCGGGGCCGCCGGTTGGCGGACTTTGTGCCCATGCGGCGGTTCCGGCCGCATTGAATATCAGCGGCGCCGCGAGTAATAACGCCCCGTGCCACGGGGCCACCCGGCGTTTAACGCGGGAAACGGTCATCGGGCAGAACTTTCTTCACGTCCTTGGACGGCGCCGGAAAATCCCAGGTCACCAGGAAGGTTCCTCCCCCCAACACCAACGCGAAAGCCAGAATAACGATAATCTTGGAAATACTTTTCATGGAGAAGGCGGGCCTATTCGTCTTGCGTCGTGGGTTTATCGACCGTCATTTCAGCGGGTTGTCATCGTCTTCAGCCTTTCTGGTAGACTGGGACTATGGCATTTTTCCGGCAGCGGCGGGCAGGCCGGAGTTTATCGGCTCGCTCTCCCGCTTTCAACGTCGCCCGCCCATACCAACTCTCTGCCCGCAAGTCACAGGCCCATGTCCCAACAAGCATCTGAAAAAAAAGAGAAAACAATCGTTCTTGTCGGCCTGATGGGAGCCGGAAAAAGTTCCGTCGGCCGGATCCTCGCGGCCAAATTGGCCCTGCCGTTCATCGATTCCGATGACGAGGTCGAAAAAGCCGCCGGCTGCACCATCGAGGACATCTTCGATATTTACGGCGAAGACGCGTTCCGCGACGTCGAGGAACGGGTTATCGAACGCCTGCTGAAAGGGCCGCCCGTGGTCCTTGCTTCCGGCGGCGGCGCCTTCATGAACCCGCGCACGCAGACGCGCATCGCGGAATCCGCAATCAGCGTCTGGCTACGTGCCAATCTGGCGGTATTGGAACGCCGCACCCGCAGACGTGCGGCCGGCCGCCCCCTTTTAAAGGGCACGGACCCTGCCGAGAAACTTAAGCAATTGATTAAAGAGCGATATCCCGTGTACGAACAGGCAGATATCATCATTGAAAGCATTGATGAAACGCCGGAAAAGACCGCCGACAAAATCATCGAAGAACTGACGGACGGCACTGAATGACCACCGATACCCCTTCTGTCGAACGCCTGAGCGTCGACCTGGGCGAACGCAGCTACGACATCCTGATCGGCGACGGCCTTGTGGCCGACGCGGGGCGCCTTATGACGCCCATCCTGCCCGCCAAACGCGTCGCCGTCGTCACGGATGAGAACGTGGTCGCGGCCGGCCATCTGGCGACCTTGGAACGCAGTCTTTCCGATGCCGGCATCGAAAACCGATCCATCGTCCTGGAGCCGGGCGAGCAAACCAAGGATTACGCCCATCTGGAACGGGTGACAGGAGAACTGCTGGAAGGCGGGATCGACCGTAAAACCGCGCTGATCGCCCTGGGCGGCGGCGTGATCGGCGACCTGACAGGTGTGTGCGCGGCGCTGACGCTGCGCGGACTCGATTTCATCCAGATTCCCACGACCCTGCTGGCCCAGGTCGACAGTTCCGTCGGGGGCAAGACCGCCATCAACACGCCGCAGGGCAAGAACCTGGTCGGCGCCTTCTACCAACCGCGTCTGGTCCTTGCCGATACGGGCGTGCTCGACACCCTATCCGACCGGGAATTGAAGGCCGGATATGCCGAGGTCGTCAAATACGGCGCCATCGACATGCCTGATTTCTTCGAATGGCTGGAAGGCAATGGGGCTGGGCTTCTGGCCGGCGACGCGGCAGCCCGGCGACAGGCCATCCTGACATGCTGCAATGCCAAGGCCCGGATCGTCAGCGCTGACGAAACGGAACAAGGCCAGCGCGCCCTTTTGAACCTGGGCCATACCTTCGGTCATGCCCTGGAAGCCGAGGTCGGATACGGCCAGGACCTGCTGCACGGAGAGGCCGTGGCCATCGGTATGGTCATGGCGCTGACCCTGTCCAACCGCCTGGGTCAATGCCCCGGCAACGATGCCGCGCGCCTGGGCGCCCATCTGACGGCGACCGGTTTGCCCGCGGACCTGTCCCGGCTGAACACGGACGGCTGGACCGCCGACCGGTTGCTTCAACATATGATGAAGGACAAAAAGACCGAGGGCGGCAAGCTGACCTTTATCCTTGCCCGGGCGCTCGGCGAAGCCTTCATCGAAAAGGACGTGCCGGTCGCACCCGTGAAAGACGTCCTGAACGAATTCCTTTCCGCCCGGGGATGACCTGTCCCCTTCCGAACGACCGCAAACCGGGCCTTCGGACTTAATGTAAATGAGCGAGAATCATGGAAGACCAAACAAGCCTGATCATCATATTTTTCCTGCTTCTGATGTCGGCGTTCTTTTCCGGCTCTGAGACGGCGCTGACGGCGAGTTCCCAGCCTTTGATGCACCGCCTGGAACTGGGGGGTGACAAACGGGCCGCCGTGGTCAACCGGCTATATGACCAAAAAGAACGCCTGATCGGCGCGATCCTTCTCGGCAACAACCTGGTCAATATCCTTGCCTCGTCGCTGGCGACCAGCCTGCTGATCACCTATTTCGGCGAGGCTGGCGTTGCCTATGCGACCCTGGCCATGACCCTGCTGGTGCTGATCTTCGCCGAAGTCATGCCCAAGACCTACGCCATAAAGAATGCCAACACCATGGCCCTTGCGGTCAGCGGGCCCATTCGGGTTTTGGTCGCACTTCTGTCTCCGATCACTCATACGATCGAATTGATCGTCCGCGGGTTGTTCCGCATGCTGGGGATCGACATCCGTGCCTCGGACGATTCCGAACACGAACCCGAAGAAGAACTGCGCGGTGCCATCGAACTTCACACCGGCAACGAAGAAACCGGTCTTGAACGCACCATGCTGCGCAGCGTCCTGGACCTGGCCGACGTGCAGGTCGGTGAAATCATGGTTCACCGTTCCGGTTTGGGAACACTCAGTGTGGATATCCCGGTCGACGACATCGTCGCCGGTGTTCTGGAAAGCCCTTACACGCGCATTCCTTTGTGGCAGGAAGAACCGGACAACATCGTCGGCGTGCTGCATGCCAAGGCATTGTTCCGCGCGGTCAAGGGGGCCGGGGACGAAGACCTGTCCGGCCTGGACATCAAGGCCATGGCCGCCGAACCCTGGTTCATTCCGGAAACCACGCCGCTTCTGGATCAGCTGGAAGCCTTCCGCGAACGGCGTGAACATTTCGCCCTGGTCGTCGATGAATACGGCAGTCTGCAGGGGATCGTGACCCTTGAGGACATCATCGAGGAAATCGTCGGTGAGATTGACGATGAACACGATCTCAGCGTCGCGGGCGTCGAACCGCAGGCCGACGGATCGTTCATGGTCGACGGCACGGTCACCATCCGCGATCTCAACCGCGAGTACGAATGGGGCCTACCGGACGAGGAAGCCGCCACGGTCGCGGGCCTGGTTCTGCACGAAGCCCGGCGAATTCCCGACGTGGGCCAATCCTTCCGTCTGTTCGGATTCCGCTTTGATATCGTGACCCGTCAGCGCCACCAGATCACCCGTGTGCGGATCACCCCGCCGAAACCGGGCGAGATCACGGATTAATCGCCATTAACCGGGCACACATTCACATTCGTTAATTCTTACCTCTGGGCGGCAATTCCCGTACAATATGCGTCCATACGATGCACCGCGGGATCGCAGGCCGGCGGTCTGTTTTGCGCGGAAATCGAAAGGTAATGCCCGATGCAAAGAAAGATCATACCGGACATCGTCCAACCCAGGGAATTGACGGCAACCACCGTCGATACGACGGCTGAACAGGCGGCCAAGGAAATGGCGGCCGCCAACGTGGCGGCGATCATCGTCATGGATGACGGCGGCAATCTGATCGGCATCCTGACCGAACGGGATCTGTCCCGGCGTGTGGTGGCTGAAAACAAAAGCCCGAGTGCGACCAAGGTCGGCGACATCATGACCGCCAACCCCGATACCCTGGCGCCATCCGACCGGGCGTCCGATGCCCTGGAACTGATGCTGACGCGCCGTTACCGGCATTTGCCGGTTCTCGGGGAAGACGGAAAATGCGTGGCCATGGTCTCCATCCGCGACCTTTACGAAGCGGTCAAGGAAGGGCTGGAAGAGAATATCCGGGAGACCGAGGCCTTCGTTTTCGGCGACCGCTACAGCGCTTAGAACCCGCCGGTCGGACGGCATCCAAGTTTTGCAGGCCGGAATGGGTTGGCCGCACCTCTTGCCGCGCGCACCCTCCTGCCGATAAAGTTCGCAGATGCAGCACTCCGACGCAGATGCGACCCGGATGCGCCCTCGCCGAACAGGAATTCGACCATGCCCCTCAGTAAACCCGCCCCCCGCAAGCACATCCATACGCGCGACATCAAATGCATGGGGTTCGAGCGCGACGACGGTCTTTGGGATATCGAGGGGCGCCTGACCGACACCAAGACTTATACCTTCGAAAACCATGACCGGGGGGGAATCGCTGCCGGCGAAGCCATCCATGACATGTTTATCCGCCTGACCCTGACCGGCGACATGGAGGTCAAGGCCGCCGAGGCATCGACCGATTCGAGCCCCTTTTCCATGTGCGGCGACGTGACCGAGACGTTTTCCCAATTGGTCGGCCTGAAGGTCGGGCCCGGCTGGCGCAAGGCCGTGACGAGCGCCATGGGCAGCACCCACGGCTGCACTCATCTGCGCGATATGCTGATGGGGCCGATCGCCGTGACGGCCTTTCAAACGATCTTTCCCGCCCGGAAAAAGCGCGGCGAACCGGGCCCCGGCAAGAAATCACCGTTGATCGACACCTGCTACGCGTTTCGCAGCAACGGGCCCGTGGTCAAAACCCGTTGGCCGGATTTCTATGAGGAAGACGACGCCGCCCCCGCTGAACCCGACACCAAAAAGGCGGGATAGACAGGGCGCTCAGGTCAGGAATTCTTGAATTCAGTCAATGTCTTGTCGGCGATACCGTTGCCGATGGCCGTGCGATTTGCCGCAAGCCGGAAATAGGTCACGATGAAGGCCCGAACGGTTGACGTGCGGGACGACCCGAAACGAACGCCTTCGATCATCGAACAGAGTTGATGAACGTTCAGTTTTTCATTCTGACAAATCTGGTCCAAGGCTTCCCAGGTTGCGTTCTCCAACCTAAGGCTTGTTCTGCGTCCGTTAACCGTGACGTTTCGGCTTATAAGCTTGCTCTGCATCTTGCCAGTGCCACCCTCTATTATTGTATGCAATGGTTATTATACACGCATTGCGCCGCGTGCCACAGCAGAACAAAGCATTCTGCTGCTCCAAAAGTTCCTCCCCACTGGCACTCGGAGTCACGCATGAGGGCGCTTAAATACCGACGAACCAGCGGATTCATCCGCAAGTCTGACTTAAGGATCAGAGATTGCAGCAAAACTTTCAAGTTAGACGAAGGTAATAGGTGTGTTTTTCAACCCTTTGGATATCGGCTGAAATCCAATGCGCTTACGCCTCCGAAACATTCACATAACTTGTCTGACCGTAGGCTTGCGCGCATAGTACCTGCATGGGTGAGTTGCTTAAAAATCGCGAATCCCGGGGCACAGAGCCCGTTTGCGAATGGCCGGGATGCGACGGCGCAGGAGAATTCAAGGCACCGCGGTCGCGTGATGCCTTGAACGAATACCGCTGGTTTTGCCTAAGCCATGTGCGCGAATACAATCGCAACTGGAATTATTATCGCGGCATGGACGAGGACGAAGTCGAAGCCGACGTCCGCAACGACACCGTGTGGCACCGGCCGACCTGGAAACTGGGCGCCGGCGATTCCTGGAAATACACACAAGCCCGGATCAACGATCCCCTGGGCGTCGGCGATGCCGCCCGCGACGCGGATGCAAGGGCCAACGGCAGCGCATCCGACCCGCGTCATCCGGACCCGCGCATGAACGATCCGAAAACCGCGCGCGCCCTTGCCGTATTCGACCTTGAAATCCCCGTCACCATTGACGACGTGAAGGCCAGATACAAAGAACTGGTTAAACGCCACCATCCGGATGCCAACGGCGGCACCAAGGCGGCAGAGGAAGAATTCAAGAAAGTGACCGAAGCCTACGAGGTCATATTGGACTTTCTCGCCCCTTGACGACCCGCCGCTTAACCCCTACGACGTTTGCCAAACATGACCTCTCTTCGTCCCGGCACGATGGGACGGCCTCAGAAACTGGAATATTTACATGACAACTTTGGAATCGACCGCCACCCCCGGGATCGATGCGGCTCATCAGGTGCCCGACGTAACCGTGTCCGTGCGCCAAACCTTCGGCATCGACAGCGACATGGAGGTCCCCGCCTTTTCCGAGGCCGAGGAACACGTCCCGGACCGCGACGAAGCCTATCGCTTCGACCGCGAGACGACGCTCGCGATTTTGGCGGGCTTCGCCCACAACCGGCGCGTCATGATCCAGGGCTATCACGGCACCGGCAAGTCGACCCATATCGAACAGGTGGCGTCGCGCCTCAATTGGCCGTGCATCCGGGTCAACCTGGACAGCCACATTTCCCGTATCGATCTGGTCGGCAAGGACGCCATCGTGCTGCGCGAAGGCAAGCAGGTCACCGAATTCCGCGAAGGCAGCCTGCCTTGGGCGCTGCGCAATCCGACAGCCCTTGTATTCGACGAATACGATGCCGGCCGTCCGGACGTGATGTTCGTGATCCAGCGCGTGCTGGAAGTGGACGGAAAGCTGACCCTTTTGGACCAGAACCAGGTCATCAAGCCGCATCCCTATTTCCGCCTGTTCTCGACCGCCAACACGGTCGGCCTGGGCGACACCACGGGCCTCTATCACGGCACGCAGCAGATCAACCAGGGCCAGATGGACCGCTGGAGCATCGTCTCGACCCTCAATTACCTGGCCCATGACGAAGAAGTCGAAATCGTCTGCGCCAAGGTCAGCGACTATGCCACCAAGGACGGCAAGGAACAGGTCAGCGCCATGGTCGAGCTGGCCGACCTGACCCGTTCCGGTTTCATGAACGGCGATATTTCGACCGTCATGTCGCCGCGTACGGTCATCACCTGGGCCGAGAACACGCAAATCTTCAAAGACCCAGCCTATGCCTTCCGCGTCACCTTCCTGAATAAGTGCGACGAAATCGAACGCCCGGTCGTGGCCGAATATTATCAGCGCTGCATGGGCGAGGAACTTCCCGATTCCGCCATGCGCGCCGTGCTGCAGTAGGACGCCGTGTTTCACCCGGCCCGCAACCGGGCCGGAAACGGCACCATAGGATATGAACCATTCGGAACGCCCGGCTGACCTTTTGAAACGCGTGACCGCCGCGGCGGTCAAGGCCGTCTCCAATCGGCCGGAACTTGAAGTCCATTTTCAAGCGTCCGGTGCGTCCGCCACCGAAGAAGCCGTCAACCTGCCGGCCCCTTCCGGCCCGCCCAGCGCCGAGGGCATTACCAAGCTGCGCGGCGTGGCCGATGCCTTGGCCTTGCGGCTGCGCTACCACGATGCCGATGTTCATCGCCGCATGGCGCCCACGGGCCCGGACGGCCATGCCGTGTTCGAAGCCCTGGAACAGGCGCGCTGTGAAAGCCTTGGCTCGCAACGCATGGTCGGTGTGGCCGAAAACCTGGATTTCCTATTGGCGGAGAAATGCCGGGCCAAAGGGTACGGCGGCATCACCGAACGGGAAGAGGCCATGCTGCCCGAGGTTCTGGGCCTGCTTGCCCGCGAACGCCTGCCCGGCCAGAAACTCCCCAAGGAAGCCAAACATCTGGTCGATCTGTGGCGCGAGGAGCTGAACCGTAAGGTCGGCCCACAGATGGCCCAGCTGGAAAAGAACACCCTGGATCAGGAAGCCTACGGCAATCTGGTGCGCGAGATGATCGTGGCCTTGGACATGATGACCGAGGCCCCTGCTCCGTCCGAGCCGGAAAATCAGCAGGATTCGTCCGAGGAAGACCCCGAACAGGGCCAGGACCAGAACCAGAATCCGGATGCGGAAATGGATGCCGACGGATCGCTTTCCAGCGAATCCGGCGAAGCCGAAATGTCCGATGACATGGAGTTCTCGACCGAAGGTTTCGACGAGGACGTGATGTCCGGCGAAGGCGAGGAAGAACCCGCCGGGCCGACCGATTGGGACGACCGCTGGCCGCGCAACTCGCCGGACGACATGGCGCTCTACAAGGCCTTCACCCAGGCTTATGACGAAATCGTCGAGGCCGAGGAACTGTGCGACACCGAAGAACTGACCCGCCTGCGCGCGCAACTGGACCAGCAGTTGTCGCACCTGCAGGGCGTCGTTTCGCGCCTGGCCAACCGCCTGCAGCGCAAATTGATGGCCAAGCAGACCCGGTCCTGGGATTTCGATTTGGAAGAAGGTCTGTTGGATGCAGCCCGGCTGTCCCGCGTGGTTACCGACCCGCTGCACCCTCTGTCATTCAAGCAGGAACAGGACACCGAATTCCGCGACACGGTCGTCGGGCTGCTGATCGATAATTCCGGTTCCATGCGCGGTCGCCCGATCACCGTCGCCGCCATGAGCGCCGATATCCTGGCCCGCACGCTGGAACGCTGCGGCGTGAAGGTCGAAATTCTGGGCTTCACCACCCGGTCCTGGAAAGGCGGACAATCACGCGAAGATTGGGTCGAAAAGGGCAAGCCGAAGACCCCGGGACGCCTCAACGACCTGCGCCATATCGTTTACAAGGCCGCCGACATGCCCTGGCGCCGGGCCCGCCGCAATTTGGGCCTGATGCTGCGCGAAGGCCTGCTGAAAGAAAACATCGACGGCGAAGCCCTGATGTGGGCCCACAACCGCCTGCTCGCCCGCACCGAACAACGCCGTATCCTGATGGTCATTTCCGATGGTGCGCCGGTCGATGATGCAACCCTATCGGCCAATCCGGGCAACTACCTGGAAAAACACCTGCGCGACGTCATCAACTTCATCGAAAACAAGTCCGACGTGGAACTGACCGCCATCGGCATCGGCCATGACGTGACCCGCTATTACCGCCGCGCCGTGACCATCGTCGATGCCGAGGAACTGGGTGGCACCATGATGGCCAATCTGGCTGAATTGTTCGATGAGGACACACCATCCGCCGGGCCGTCGGCTCGCCGTGGACGCCGGGCCGCCGGTTGATCCGCCGGTTGCCCCTTATCGGGCCGTCCTATTCCCGCATCATCAGATAACAGCCAAGCGCATCGGCGGCATCGACCGCGAATCCGCCCGTCGGCATGTCGATCATTTTCACTTCCCGGTCGATAAAGAACGCCCGCGTTGCCGCGATATCGCGGCTTCGGAAACCGATGGCCGCGACGAACGGCAGAACAGGTGCCGCAGCACCAGGTATAAGGCCTGCCAATTCTTTCGGCGTTACCGCACGGACACGACCCCGCGTCAAATCCAGGCATTTTTCCTCCCCGGTCTGTCCAGGCAATGTGCGCGTGAGGTTGCTGAACCGGGTCAGGGCGGCGGCGGGGTCATCGCTACAGATCACAACCTCGGTCAGAGCATCCAGCCCGTTATCCCGCGCGATATAACGGTCCTGCCACATATGTTCAGGCGTGTGGTGCGTCAAAAGCTGCAGGCGTCCTTCGGGGAAGGCATCGAACGCCGGCCGGATCACGGAAAAGGCGACCTGGGCCTCCGTGCCGTCGGCTGCCTCCACATCACGGCGCAGATGCACCAGGGGTTGCAGGGGCACCCCCTCGGCCTCAAGCCGGGCAAAGTCGCTGTCCGCATCGGCCACGGAAAAGGCCGTCAGGTGAACGCCTTCGTATCGCGCCAGGGAATCCCCGATATTGCGCGATACGTGCGTGTCCGCCCCCAGCACGGCGGCCAGGATTTCCACATAGCCCGATTGCAGCATCGCCAGACGGTTGGCCGACCCCTGGACCTGCTTCTCACCGGTTACGGGATCACGGCTGCCGTGCACGGAATAAGGCGTCAGGACAAAACCCAGGCGTTCGAACACATCGGACGCCCGATCCATGTCGGCAGTCATCCATCCCACATGATCGAGAAACACCTCGTCGCCTTGCGGCACCTGACGTTCCGGAAAATTCACATCATCGGCGGACAAATCGCCCTCCTCCCCGTTAAGATGGCGGTTATGACACCCCTGTCCGCAGTTTACGCCGTCAGGACCGGGCGATGCCACGCCTGACGGATGAAATATCCATGCGCCCGCTGACAGGCTTGGGGGGCCTATTCCTGACGCTGCTCGTTCTTATTATGGGCGGCGGGCCGTCGGCCCTGGCGCAAAACCTGGTCGATACGGTCTGGAACCTGCGCCCCATGTCACAGGCCGCCGTTCGTGAAACCCATCGGGATATGGATATCGTCGGCATGAAACTGCCGCCGGCAGCCGATTACGATATTCCGCTGGCCGATCCGCAAGCAACCGTGGCCAAGATCAAATCAGCCATCGACCGCGTGTTGCAGGTTTCGCCGGTTTCCGCAGCAGGCATCGCAAAACTGAAACAATCCGGCCGCATCCGCATCATTTATGACGCCGCCTTCCCCGAACGGTCCCTGTCCCGCGTGGTCATCGCGGCCTATCTGGTCGGTGAATTCCAGCCCCAGGACGGCAAGCGCGATTTCACCGTCATCGTCGGCCGGTTCGGCGCCAACTGGCCCATGGAAGAACTGGCGGCGGTACTGGTCCACGAATTGATCGGCCACGGCATCCAGCGGCTTTTGAACCGTTTCGGCCAGGACCGGCCCATCGACTTGGAATGCGAGGCCCGGCTGTGGCAGCAACTGTATTACAGCGATGCCGCCATGCCCCAGGACACGCGCGAGATGGTGGATTTCCGCAACGCGACGAACCGGCGCGTCTGCCATGATTTCCGCCGCTACATTACCCATCTCCAACCGGGCCTGATGCGGCAATGGGATACGGGCAAGGTCTCGATGGCGGCGATCCTCGATCAATTGCCCGCCTATTACGCCACGATCCGCAAGGGACGGGCCAAACTGCGCACGAAGAAATAAATGCCCTGCCGGGCCCAAGGTCATCAAGGTTTCACAGACGATCCTTAAGATCACGCCATGAGCCTGATGATCCCGCCCGCCTGTCCTGCCCGCCCGCATCACCTTCTGCATGAAAGCCTTGGACCATGGGCTGGCTGCTGACCTTGTTGCTGGCCCTGCCGCAGGCCGAAGCCCCCGTCCGGGTCGAGATGTGGTTTTCGCGCGAATCCTATTGCACCTTCGCCGCCAAGAAATTCACGGAACAGCCCATGTACAGCCAGGCAACGGGCCAACCCCGGATGCCCGTGAACGTGACCGACAGCAGCTGCCGGGAATTAGGGCCCGACGAAATCGATCGCGTCCCGCCCCACATGCGTGACCGCGTCGCGAAACCCGATACGGATACGGGGTTTTAGCGGCCCTTCCCGCGCCACGGGGTCATCCGCCCTATGGACAAGCAGGCGCCCCCACTCCATCTTGGAAACACCCAAACGACATGGAAAAGACGCGCCATGCATCGCCGCATCGCCCCTTTCGCTATTCACATCCTGACCATGGCCGCAGCCGCCCTGTTCATCATCGGCACCCCCGGCACGGTGCAGGCGGATGTTCTTGAAGTCCGCGCCATTCCCCAGCCGCTGCATACGGAAGATGCAAGCATCACCACCGTGGGCAAGCTCAAATACCGGGGCGGCGTGGAACTGGTCAGCAATTCGGACCGCTTCGGCGGGCTTTCCGCCCTGGGGCTCAGCACCGACGGCGCCCGCATGGTCGCGCTCAGCGACGAAGGCAACCGGATAGATGCCCATCTGGTCTACGGCCCCGACGGCAACCTGATCGGCCTGAAGAATACGGAAATCTTCACCCTGACCGGCCCCGGCGCGATACCCCTGATGGACAAATCCATGGGTGATGCCGAAGCCATGGCGCCCGGCATCGAAGGCGAAATCATCGTCGCGTTCGAGCGCGCCCACCGGATTTGGGCCTATCCGCACAATCAAACCGACCCCCAGGCCCTGCCCCTGCCCGACGAAATGCACAACGCGCCCGCCAACCACGGGATCGAAGCCCTGACCCTATTGGATGACGGCAGCCTGTTCGCCCTATCCGAAGGCCTGGGCCGCGACGGCGCCAACCTTGCCTGGCTCAGCAACCCGCAGGGGTGGAGCGTGCTGATCTACCGCAATGAAGACAACTACAGCCCGACCGGGGCCGCAACCCTGCCGGGCGGTAATGTCGTTCTGGTGGAACGCTATTTCACGCCCCGCGAAGGGTCACGTGCGCGCATCCGGCGTATCGCCGCAAAGGACATCAAACCGGGGGCCGAGGTCATGGGGGCCTTGCTGGCCGATATCCGCGCGCCCTTCACGGTCGATAACTTCGAAGGCATCGAGGCCATCAGGGGGCCCAAGGGCGAGACCTTGATCTTTCTCGTCTCGGACAACAACTTCAACCGCTTCAGCCCGCAGAAAACCCTGCTGATGATGTTCGAATTGATGGAATAGCAGGGGATAAGCCCTTATGCCGCCGGATGACGGGCCCGGTCGCGCGGCAGCTTCTGTTCACCGATGATGTCCGAAAGGATCACTTCGCGGACCTCGTCCGCGTTCAGGCCGTGGGTTTCGATCATGTCCCGGGCATCCGCCATGATGGCGTCGGCGTCCTGCATCAGCTTCATGCGTTTGAACAGATCTTCGCGATGCAGGCCGAGGCTTTGGCCGATCAGTTCCATGTAATTGACGATTTCGAACGGCCAGTCGTTCTGATGACTGACCAGTTCGCGGTGATCCGCGTGGAACACCCCGGCCAGAACGTCGACTCCCTTGGCTTCGGCCTGACGGAAGGTGCCGGCGATATGCCCTTGCTGCAGGGCGGGTAGGTTGTCGAGCGACGACATCTGATAGCCCACGCCGGGATGATCCAGATCGATCAATTCCAGGCCCGGGATGGCGGACAACAGTGATTTCACCGCCTCCGTCACGCCGGGCGATCCGGGGTATTCGTGCAGGGCGACCCGCTTTTTCACGGGCACGGTCATTATCGGCTTCAAGTCATCCAGCCGCGCCGCCAAAAACACCGGCAGCATGACGTTGTCGAAAGGATTGGGCTCTGCCGGGGCGGCTGTCATGATTTCCGACATCTGCATCTGACAGGTCGGACACCAGGAAACGACCTGGCTGGCCCCGGTTTGCGCGAAACGGTCCATGGTGCTGATAATCTGGCGGCCCGAATTGGCCGTATCGCCCGGCCGGAACTGTAAAATGCCGCAGCAGTTGGCGGGCCCGCCGAACACGGCATAGGACACATCCAAACGGTCCAGAACGTCCAGGCACAGCAGGCCGATATGCGGCGTCTTCAGCATGTTGCAGCCGGTATAGAACACCACGTCCGGGGGGCTGTCCCGTTCCGGATAGGATGCAGGGCTGAGACGGTTCATAAGGTCGGGCGGCAGTTGCAGGCGGGACAGAACCCGCACCCCCCGGCTCATCTGTTTGAAGGTGGTCTTGCCCGCATCCTTGCGCGTGGCTTCGGGGGCCTGTTCGCTCATCGCGCGGCGCGCCAGGGCCAGCATCAAGCGGGGATTGATGCCTTCATCACAGACGGACAGACAATGGCCGCTGCCGCAACAGGCACGGGCCCATTGCTGGGCGGTTTCGTCACCCTGACCGGTCCGCAGGATATGGCGCACGCCCTCGGCAATGGTCCTGCCGTCATCGGCCACGTCCAGGTCCAGGATCGACGGTGTCGGGCATGCTCGAACACAGGCACCGCAAGCCGTACAGGCATCGGCGATTGAACGAACCTGTCCGTCCAGGCGGTCAATGAAATTCTCGCTGCCGACCATGAAACACACCTTCGAACATCAGTGAACGATGATGAAGGCTATCTTCGCCGCCTTACCGGGCGCAACGAAAGTATTGTCACCGGACAATGAGCGCCGGCACGGCGGCTTTGCCGCAAACGGTCATTCGGCCTTGGCTTCCGCGGATTTGGCCCGGTGTACATTAGCCCGTTCGCGCAATTCCTTGGCGATCTCGGACAGGCCGCTCGCCCGCATCAGGCGGGAATAGCTGCGGAGCGTTTCAATGATATCCGGGTGCCCTTCAGGCAATACATCCTCGCGGATGGCGAGGCACCGTTCATAGGTCGCCCCCGCAAGTTCATAGCGGCTTTGGCGCTGATACAGCCGCGCCAGTTTGTACAACACCACCGCCACATCGGCATGTTTGGCGCCGAGGGATTTTTCAAGATCTTCAAGCTGCGCTACATAGGCTTCTTCCGTATCCGCCAAGCGCGGTGTGTCCGGAAAAATCGGACCCAGGTTGCGCTCCGCCCCGGGAAGCCGGATACCCAATATGGGATGGCGTTTAAGAACTTCACGGCGGGCGGCAAGTTCCGCCGCCGCTTCGGCAGCCGACGCCCGGTCGGCAACCCCCGGCGGGGCCGCTGGATCCGCCTCCAGGGATCGGGCCGCAGCCGTTTCGACCGATTGTCCGTCGACTTGAACCACCTGGGGCGACCAGCTTCCCGCATCCTCCGAGGCCGTTTCCGGGACAGTCGACACGGGCTCCTCCGCCGTCTCGAGTGACGGCGCCTGAGCGACGATAATTTCCGTCGTGGCTTCCATGACCCGCTCCGTTTCGGCCGGCACATCGCGCGGCGTGATCCGAATGACCAAGGGGCCGGAGCGTTCTTGTTCCGGGGCAGGCTCGGAAATCAGGTCACCGGCCGAGGTTTCCATCGGTGCAACGGCATCCGCCGTCACGGCTTTCGGCTCGATACCGCGCAAAGGCGGCAACTCCAGCGTCACGGACGGATCGGCCGGGGGCTGCGGGGCAACCTCCGCCACCGTATTGGCGGTAGATACTTCCGTCACATTCCGGGCAGGCAGTATGGCTTCCGGGGCTTCATCCGACATAGTCGAGGCCCGGGCCTCTATGATCGGGACTTTACGCGGGGCAGACGGCTGCTTCTCGAACTTGGCGACCTCAGGCAGAGGTAATGCCGGTTTTACATCTTCCACCACGGCAACCTCGGCGGCCTCGGCCACAGGCGGCGAGGACGGCCATGATATCTTTGCCGCGGCTTTGGGCGGCAATGGCGTTCCCCGCATGGGCACCCCCGCAGGGTAGCGGAATACGGACACGCGCGGGACAACAGCCGCAACCTCCAACGGTGCGCTTTCTTGAGTAGGTGAAGGTGATGCATTCTCTGATGGGGGTGTTTCCGGCACCGGCGGCGTGATAACCGCAGCGCCAAGACGATAGTTGGACAGAACCCGGCCGTTCGATGGCGACGATGATGGAAGCGAGGCGATGGCGGCAGACACCGCGTGCGGCGACACCGACACGGGCATGCCCCGCAAAGGCACACCGGTGGGCCACACCGCCACATGGGCAGCCGCTGTTGCGCCGGATGCCGTTTTCGTGGGCGCCGGGCCGGGGCCTGCTTTCGGGCGGGCCAGCACTTCGTCCGCCCGGCGCTTCAAGGCCGTCAGGCGCCGTTCGGCGTCTTCCGTCTGCTCCAGGGCCTTGCGATAGATCTCGACCACATCATGCCGCGCATGTCCGGCATCGTATAAGGTTTCGGCGATGCTCAAGGCCTCGCGGTACAAAGACGCCGCTTCGCCATAGCGATTCTCCGAAAGGTATAGACCGCCCAATCCCGCCATGGTGCGTTCCAGGTATTCACCGGACAGGTCGAACCGGTCCGCCAGTGCCAGCGCCTCGAGGTAAAGGTCTTCTGCACTGTCCATGTTGCCCATCATATGGGCCTGGCTTGCGGGCTCCATGAAGGCCTGCCAACGCTCAAGATCAGAGGTATCCGCGGCGTTCGCAACGGACGACACCAAGCATCCGGCCAGGCCCCAGCCCGCCAGGCACAACAAGAATCGGCTGTTCTGCGTACTTCGGGCCATCCCGGTCTCTCTGCCACCCCGCCGGATGATACGGCAAGGCCGCATTGTTGCAGAAACCGGGGGCGATATCGAGATTACCCGAAGGAGGTGATCAAGGTTTCAGGTGCCGGTAAATCAGCCTGGGTTCCCCCCGGAGTTCGCCTTCGCCTTCGATCACGGCGCCGATGCGTTCTGCAACCGCCCGGGAAGGCAAATTCTCGGGGTGGACAAAGCTCATCAGGGGCTTCAAGCCCAATTCCCGATATGCCCAATCCCGCGCCGTCAGGGCAGCCTCGGTCGCATATCCGCGCCCCCGGTTTCCTGGAAACAGGGACCAGCAAAGTTCCGGCTCGGTGATATAGGGTGCGTGCCAAAGTCCCGCATATCCGACGGCCGCATCCGTGGCCTTATCGGCAACGATGAACGCCCCGGCTCCGTAAAGACCCCATTCGCCGGCTTTCGCGGCGAATTCCAGCCAAGCCTGAAACCGCGTTGCGGGGCCTCCATTATAAGCCTGATCGTCACCGTCCTGGCGAAAGGCGGCAAACGGCTCGAAATCTTCCAACGTCCAGCCACGCAGGCGCAGACGATCCGTTTCTACAACCGGCACCACCGAATGCGTCTGCATGCTCAGAGTTCCTTAATCATCAACAGGGCCCGCCCTTCATATTCGATCAGGGGATGGGCCACGATATCGCGGCTGTCCGTGGTGCGGTAGCCCAGGCGTTCATACAGTTTGACGGCTTTTTTATTGGCCTCGAACGCGATCAGGGACATCCGGGCGAATCCCCGGGTCATGGCGCGCAGTTCCGCCAGCCGCAGCATCTTGGTGCCCATGCCCCGGCCCCTGAAATCGGGCTTCAGGGCAATACCGCCGATGTAATAGCTGTCGTCCTGTTCCAGTTCCGCATAGGGACGGAGAACCGGATCGACTTCTGCCGGATCGAAGTTCGGGTCACTCTGCAGTGGAAAGGCATGCAACAGGCCGACCGGCCGGCCACGATATTCGGCCATGGCGCAGTTCTGATAGGAAAAATCCTCGCCTTCGCGGGCGAAGCGCCGGGCACCGGTATCGATGATGTCTTCATCATCTTCCCGCAGGCCGTCCCAGACAACGTCTGCGACCCCGCCGGCTGCCAAACGGTAAAGTGCCGCGATATCGCGTGCATCGGATTTTTCGGCATCACGGAACAACATCTGGGTCACGGACATGTCGGTCATTGTCTGGGTCTCCTTCTCTTTGACCGGCCTTAAACGGCATTTATGCAAAGAAAAAGGCCCGCGCCTCGTTCGGGGCGCGGGCCTTTGCCGTTGGGCAAATTCTGTATGGCTAGCCTACGCCGCTTTCTCCTGAGCTTTCTTTACAAGCTTCTTGATTTTGACGACGGCCGGGGCCAGGTCGGCATCGGACGCATCCAGCAGGAATGCATCCAGACCGCCCTTGTGCTCAACCGTACGAATGGCGCTGGCAGACACTTTCATGCGCACCATGCGGCCGAGCGTATCGCTCCACAGGCTGGTTTCCTGCAGGTTCGGCAAAAACCGGCGGCGGGTCTTGTTATGTGCGTGGGAAACGTTGTTCCCGGTGACGACGCGCTTGCCCGTCAGATCGCAAACTCTGGACATGACTTCTGGTTCCTATGATCAGCTTTCGCTGGTAAAAATCGGTGAACACGGGGACAACCCCGGGTCGGAGGCGGCTTTTTAAGGCAATCGCCCCCCGCCGTCAACCAAAGGCAAGCGCTTTGTGCTAAATTCCTTGACCGGGCCGTTCAGCACGCCTATCCCGGCCCTGGCCCAGTTATGATCCGGACACTTCGCCCAGGAAGGCCCAGAACCCCGTTATGAACGAAATCAACGTCCCCACGCAAAACGATCCGGCGCTCCGCCATGACTGGACGGCGGAAGACGCCCTGGCACTGTTCAACCTGCCCTTTGCCGACCTGATCCACCGGGCGCAAACCCTGCACCGGCGGTATTTCGATGCGAATACGGTGCAGATGGCATCCCTTCTGTCGGTCAAAACCGGCGGCTGCCCTGAAGATTGCGCCTATTGCCCGCAGGCGGCCCAGTACGACACCGGCGTCGATGCTTCCAAACTGATGGACGTTGACACGGTCCTGGCCGAAGCCAAGCGCGCCAAGGATGCGGGGGCGACCCGGTATTGCATGGGGGCAGCCTGGCGGTCGCCCAAGGACAAGGACCTGGACGCCGTTTGCGCCATGATCGAAGGCGTGCGCGAAATGGGCATGGAAGCCTGCGCGACCCTGGGCATGCTGACGCCGGATCAGGCCCAGCGCCTTCACGACGCCGGATTGGATTATTACAACCACAACCTGGATACCTCGGAAAACTTTTATTCCGAGATCATTTCCACCCGCACCTATGCCGACCGCCTGGATACCCTGCAATCCGTGCGCGATGCGGGAATCAAGGTCTGCTGCGGCGGCATTATGGGCATGGGCGAAGCCGCCCAGGACCGCGCCGACATGCTGGTGACGCTCGCCAACCTGCAACCCCATCCGGAAAGCGTGCCCATCAACATGCTGGTTCAGGTCGAAGGCACGCCGCTGGAAGGCCGCGAGGAACTGGACTCGCTTGATTTCGTACGCACCATCGCCGCCGCCAAGATCATGATGCCAGCTTCGACCGTGCGCCTGTCGGCGGGCCGCGAGGAAATGTCCGACGAACTGCAGGCGCTGTGCTTCCTGGCCGGTGCCGGGTCGATCTTCGTGGGGCCCAAGCTGTTGACCACCGCCAACCCGGAACAGGACCGCGATGCGTCCCTGTTCAACCGCCTTGGCATTCGGGGCGAGGACATCGGCCCGGTCGCCCCCGATACCATCTGAACGACACCTTCTGAACGGGACCTTATGACCGACACGGGAAAGGCGCCTGACTGGCTCCGACAGGGTTATGACCGTATCTGGATGCCCTATACCCAGATGCAGACGGCGCCTCTGCCCGAAGCCGCCGTCAAAACGCATGGATCGCGCATCACGCTTGCCGACGGCCGCGAACTGATCGACGGCGTGGCCAGCTGGTGGGCCGCCTGTCACGGCTACAACCATCCCCATATCGTCGACGCCATCCGCGAACAGGCCGCGACCCTGCCCCATGTCATGCTGGCGGGTCTGGCCAACGAACCGGCGTTCAAGCTGGCTTCCCGATTGCCGTCGTTGTTGGGGTTGCCGCCTTACCGCACGTTTTTTTCGGAATCGGGATCGGTCGCGGTCGAGGTCGCCCTGAAAATGGCCGCCCAGTACTGGCACAACAAGGGCGAGACCACGCGCAAGAAGTTCTTGTGTTTCCGGGGCGGCTACCACGGCGATACCTTCGCGACCATGGCGTTGTGCGATCCCGTGGATGGCTTTCATGCCGCGTTTCAAGGCGTGGTGCCGGGACAATTGATCGCCGACCTGCCGCGTGACGAGGAAACCGAAGCGGCCCTCTCGGACCTGTTGGCGCGCGAAGGAAAAACCATCGCCGGCGTGATCGTCGAACCCTTGGTCCAAGGGGCCGGCGGGATGATCTTCCACGACCCGCAGGTGCTGCGGCGTATTCGCAAGCTTTGCGACGCCCATGGCTTGCTACTGATTTTCGATGAAATCTTCTCCGGCCTGGGACGGCTGGGCACCATGCTGGCGGGGCAATCGGCGGACGTGAAGCCGGATATCTTCACCCTGTCCAAGACGCTGACCGGCGGGACCCTGCCCTTATCCGCCACGCTGGCATCGGCAAACGTGTTCGATGCCTTCCAATCGGACCAGCTTGAACACTGCCTGATGCACGGCCCTACGTTCACCGGCAATGCGCTCGCCTGCGCCGCCGCCAATGCATCACTGGATCTGTTCGAGACCGAAGGCAGGCTCGCCCAAGTTCAGGCGCTGGAACAAGCCCTTGTTCCCGCCCTGGAACCCTGCCGAGGCATGCCCGGCGTCAAGGACGTGCGCGGACGGGGGGCCATAGGCGTGGTGCAATTGGATATCAGCGGGTTCGAGGAACTGACCTGGATGCGCGGGCGTTTCGTCGAAGAAGGCGTGTTCATCCGGCCGTTTTCGGACATTGTCTACCTGACCCCGGCCTACAACATCGACGCCGATGACCTGGCCCGCCTGACGGATGCTATACTCAAGGTCGTGCCCGAATGGGCCGCACGGTTTGGAAAGACATAACATTATGTCCCGCTCGCTCGACGATTTCGCCGATGAAAAGCTCACGGCCCTGGAAGCCAAGGGCCTGCGCCGCCGGCTGACCGTGACGGAACGCACCGGCACGATCGACGTCCTGCGCGGCGGGCGGCGGTTGATCTCTTTTTCCTGCAACGATTATCTGAACCTGAGCCAGCATCCGGCCCTGAAACAGGCCGCCAAAGACGCCATCGACCGGCTGGGCGTGGGATCGGGCGCATCGCGCCTGGTGACAGGGGATCATCCCCTGTTGCCGGAACTGGAAGCCCGCCTGGCCCGCCTGAAAGGCACGGAAGATTGCTGCGTCATGGGATCGGGCTTTTTGACCAATACGGGCGTGATTCCGACCCTGATGGCCGAGGGCGATCTGATCCTGGCCGATGAATGGAGCCATGCCTGCATCATCGTCGGCGGGCGCCTGTCGCGCGCCGACCAACATCTGTTCCGCCATAACGATATGGAACATCTGCGCACCCTACTTACCGAACACCGCGCTGGCCACAAGCGCTGTCTGATCGTCACCGACGGCGTGTTTTCCATGGACGGCGATCTGGCCCCGGTGCACGATATGGCCGAACTTGCGCAGGAATTCGACGCCTGGCTTATGACCGACGACGCCCACGGCATCGGCGTGGTCGGGGCCGGCGGACGCGGCTCGACCTTTTCCGGCGGCACCAAGGCCGAGGTCGACCTGCAGATGGGCACCTTGTCCAAGGCCGTGGGCGGATACGGCGGATACCTTTGTGCCTCCAAGGCCGTGATCGATCTGATGAAAACCCGCTGCCGCACGCTGATCTATTCCACGGGCCTGCCGCCCGCCACCGTGGCCGCCGCCATCGCCGCATTGGACATCATCGAAGGTGATCCGGAATACGCGGCAAGACCGCTTAAGAAAGCGCGCAGGTTTACCCAGCGCTTGGGCCTGCCCCAGGCCGAAAGCCCCATCGTTCCCATCCTGCTGGGCGACACGGACCGCACCATGGCGGCCCAGAAAACGTTGGAAGACGCGGGTTATCTGGTGATCGGCATTCGCCCGCCGACCGTGCCCGACGGCACGGCGCGCCTGCGCCTGACCTTCACGGCGGAACATGCGGATGCGGATATCGATGCCCTTGCCGACCTGATCGCCGACAAGGTTTTGACGGGAGACGACAAATTCAGGGCCTCTTCGTAACTTCATCCGGCACCGGCGTCGGAAAGACCTATGTAACGGCATCCCTGATCCGCAGGCTGATCGCCGAAGGGCGCCCTGCCCGCGCCATCAAACCGGTGATCTCCGGCTGGGACGGCGATGATGCCGACGCCATCGCCCAATCGGACACAGGGCAGTTATTGGCGGCGCAGGGTATTGATGCCACGGATGAAGCCATCGACGCCTGTTCGCCCTACCGGTTCAAGGCGCCGCTGTCGCCCGACATGGCGGCGGCCCGCGAAGGCCTGGGGATAGATTTCGACCGGCTGGTCGGTTTCTGCCGGCAAGAGCTTGAAAACACGGGCGATGATGAAACCTTATTCATCGAAGGCGTGGGCGGCGTGATGGTTCCGCTGACGGATCATCACACGGTCCTGGATTGGATCGCCGCCCTTGATATCCCGGTCGTTCTGGTGGTCGGCAGCTATCTGGGGACCATTTCCCACACGTTGACCGCCGTCATGGCCATGCGCACCAAGCACATCGCCCTGCGCACCATCGTGATCAGCGAGTCAGAAGAAAGCCCGGTCCCGTGCGAAGAAACGGCGGAAACGATCAAGCGCCACCTGGGCGCGGCCACGATCGAGATTGTCGCAAGAAATACCGAGATTGAGTTAGTTTTATAAATGTAATAACATTTGTAAAATTATCGATGGGATTTCACATGGAACTGAAACTGCGCAAGACGGGCAACTCCCTAGCCACCACATGGCCCAAAGAGGTCCTAAACCGGTTGAACGTGAAGGAGGGCGATTCCCTGTTTGCGGTGGAAACTCCTCACGGCGTCATGGTTACGCCCTACGACCCCAAGTTCGAGAAAGCCATGGAGGTTACCCGCAAGGTGATGGCCCGTGACCGTGAGGCTCTCAAAGAACTCGCCAAGTAAGGCATGACTTGCCGTGCCCCTGATCCAAGAACCGGAATGGTTGGATGAGCGTATCGTAACGGCCATTAGCGCCCAAGCCGTCGCGACATTTGGCGGCTTATCGGATGACGTGCGTGATGAGAACTTACTGAAAGCTGCCCTCGCCCGTCCCCTGAACAAATGGCATTACGACGACCCTCGGCCGGACATTTTCTCCCTCGCCGCTGCCTATTGTTTTGCCATTGTCAAAGGTCATCCCTTCCACGATGGAAACAAGCGGACGGCATACCTTGCCGCCGTCGTCTTTTTGGAATTGAACGGCATTGTCTGCGCACCGAAACAAATCGACATCATTGAAACGATGCTCGGCGCGGCGGCGGGGTCGATTGACGAGAGCGACCTTGCAGTTTGGTTCGAGACCAACAGCGACACATGAAAAAACCCGGGCCGAAGCCCGGGTTTTCCGTATTCATTCTTCGTGAGGCTGGGGGCGCGGCTTGGCCGACCCGGCCAACCCCAAGCCGCGCGTTTCCGCGTCGGCGAAGGGCTAAATTACCACTTCGCCATTTCTTCTTTCATCTTGCCGTCCAGCACGTCGAGGAACTGCTGGGTCGTGCACCAGCCCTGATCCGGGCCGACGAGGATTGCCAGATCCTTGGTCATGGAACCGCTTTCGACGGCATTGATGCAGACCTTTTCCAAGGTCTCGGCAAACTTGACCACGTCCGGCGTGCCGTCGAATTCGCCGCGATACTGCAGACCACGGGTCCAGGCGAAGATCGAGGCAATCGGGTTGGTCGAGGTTTCCTTGCCCTGCTGGTGCAGGCGGTAGTGACGGGTCACCGTGCCGTGGGCGGCTTCGGCTTCGACCGTCTTGCCGTCCGGCGTCATCAGCACGGAGGTCATCAGTCCCAGCGAGCCGAAGCCCTGGGCGACCGTATCCGACTGCACGTCGCCGTCGTAGTTCTTACAGGCCCAGACAAAGCCGCCTTCCCACTTCATGGCGCAAGCGACCATGTCGTCGATCAGGCGGTGTTCGTAGGTGATGCCGGCGGCTTTGAACTTGTCGGCGAATTCGTTGTCGAACACTTCCTGGAACAGGTCCATGAAACGGCCGTCATAGGCCTTGAGGATCGTGTTCTTGGTCGACAGGTAGCAGGGCCAGCCCAGGTTCAGCGCATAGTTCATGCAGGCCCGGGCGAAACCGCGAATGGATTCATCCAGGTTGTACATGGCCATGGCGACACCGGCGTCGGGCGCCTGGAAGACTTCGCGTTCGATCACCTCGCCGCCGTCCGTCGGCTCGAACTTGATGGTCAGCTTGCCGGCACCGGGGAACAGGAAGTCCGTGGCGCGGTACTGGTCGCCGAAGGCATGACGGCCGATGACGATCGGCTGGGTCCAACCCGGCACCAAGCGCGGCACGTTCTTGCATATGATCGGCTGACGGAACACGGTACCGCCCAAGATATTACGGATCGTGCCGTTGGGCGAGCGCCACATCTGCTTAAGGCCGAATTCCTCGACCCGGCCTTCGTCCGGCGTGATGGTCGCGCATTTGACGCCCACGCCGTGTTCCTTGATGGCGTTGGCGGAATCGATCGTGATCTGGTCATCCGTCTCATCGCGTTTTTGGACGGAAAGATCGTAATACTTAAGGTCGACGTCGAGATACGGGAGGATCAGCTTGTCCTTGATGAACTCCCAGATGATCCGCGTCATCTCGTCGCCGTCCAATTCCACGATGGGGGTTTTGACCTGAATTTTAGCCATCAATCAGTGCTCCGGTTGTCCCTGGGATTGCAGTTGCGGCGCACAATATAGATTGCCCCCGCCTGCTGCAAGATAGAGAACCGGCGGAAATGCAGGGATCGAGAAAACTCAAAGACGGTTGGCGGAGACTGACGGGCCGGGATCACCGGCGGCGGCGATAGCGTCGAACACCTGTTCCGGGGTATCGACCACCGACCACAGCGACGGCATGTCGCCATAAGCGAACCCGCCTTTGACGACCGACGCCAGAAGGTCGGAAAGCGCGTTCCAGTATCCGCCCGCGTTCAGGATCACGATCGGCTTGTCATGCAGGCCCAGTTGCTTCCAGGTCGCGACCTCGATCGTTTCATCCAGGGTGCCCAGGCCGCCCGGCAGCGATACAAAGGCATCGGCCAATTCGAACATGCGCTGCTTCCTGGAATGCATACTGTCGGTGACGATCAATTCAGTCAGGTCGTCGCGCCCGACCTCGCGGCGTTTGAGGAAGTCCGGAATAATCCCCGTCACCTCACCGCCCGCGTCCAGAACGGCATCGCCGATCACGCCCATCAGGCCGATGTGCCCGCCGCCGTAGACAAGGCGGATACCCCGCGCCACCATCATCCGGCCCAAGTGCCGGGCGGCGTCCTCATACACCGGGTCCGCCCCGGCGCGGGAGCCGCAAAACACGCAAATCGAGGAAATTTCGGACATGGACAGAAATTGATCCGTTGAATTTTACGTGACCGGAATGCGCAAACCGTTCACAGACAGGATATGAATGATTAGAGTTTTCTCAAGGTCCGGGCTGGCCCGGGGCAGTATATGCCAGACCAGGTCCGACAAGTGATACTCTTTTGTTTCATAAGGATCAGCAACATGAAGACCTTACTAACGACTCCCTGGCGTATTCTCGCGGCGGCAGCCGTTATTTCCATGACGGCCGCGGGTGCGGCTTCGGCCGATGACGGCGGTGAAATCAAATACCGCAAAGCGGTCATGAAATCCGTGGGCGGCCATATGAATGCCCTGGTCGGCATCGCCAAGGGCGAAACCGCCAACAAGGGCGACATGGCCGAACTGGCCAAGGGCATGCTGTCCCTGGCCAAGATCGCTCAGAACGTCTTTCCCAAGGGCTCGGACTCGCTCGGCGGCGAAACCAATGCATTGGCCAAAATCTGGGACGACCCAGCCGATTTCAAAAAGATCAACGCGGCCTTCGTCGATCATGCGCAGAACCTTGTGACGGCGGCGGAATCGGGCGATCCCAAGAAACTGGGTGCGGCCATCGGCGCCCTTGGCAAAAACGCCTGCAAGGCCTGCCACGACGACTACAAGAAAAAGAACTAGTGCCCGTCGGGCACACCTACCATTGAGATAGAATCCATGCGACCGGCGCGGCGGCAATGACAAAAGCCGCCGCCGCCCAACCCCACCGCGTCGCCCCATCCCCATGGGCCGGGTCGGCATCGGGCTTGGTGCCGGTAATCATGGGTTTGACCAGATTGTCGCCGCGCCACCAGTGCAGCGCCACGGCGCCGACGTGAAGTGCCACCAAGCCATAGACCCCATTGATCATCCAGTGATGGATGCCGGTCAGCCGATCGCTCATGTCCTTGCCCACGTATTTGACCAAGGGCCCTTCCAGGAAAATATCGTCGTTGGCGAACAGCCCCGTTCCCGCCTGCACCGCCAGCACGACAAGGATCAGGATAACCGACCAGCCGCCCAGCGGGTTATGTCCGGTCGTATGCACGGCACGGCGGCGGGCGAAATCGACGGCATAGCGCAGCACCGTCACCGGTCCCTTGATGAACCCGCTAAAGCGGGCATGGCGTCCGCCGGAAAACCCCCAGATGACCCGGAACAGAACCAGCCCCAGGACGACGCAGCCGGAAACAACGTGCAGGTCCATCTGCCACAGGCCGCCGATCAGGCCCGTCGCGACCGAAATGACCACCGCCGCCAGCAAAAGCCAGTGAAACAGACGGACCGGCAAATCCCACACGCGGACACCCGGCGTTGCCGCCCCGCCGGAGCCTTCCGATTCTTCCGTTTGTGATGCCATGGAGCCCTTCTGTTTCCTGTTCATTAGAAAATGCGCCATCAAATTGGGGGTTTCAAGCGCCGGGCCGGCATTCCGCCAGTTGTCGATTGCGTTGACGCGCCCGGACCATTAGATGTGAAAGAACGAATTTGGGGGCAAACCTAGGAATGCCGCGACCTAGCGGCATCAGTGAACGCAATGTGGCGTAATCCGTTGTTCATCGTCGGGATCGGACTGGTCGTGGTGGCCTTCGCCATCGTCGTCAATCTGTCGTCGCCAGACGACGACAAGGACCCGCCGTCTCCGCCCGCAGAACAGGCCACTGCGACCCCACAGGCGACAGCCCCCAAATCCAGCCCTATGACCGAGCCCAAGGCCGAGGACCCGGACCTTCCCATGTTCGACGTGGTCCGCGTCAGCCCCACGGGCGATACGGTCATTGCCGGACGCGCCGCCCCGGGGGCGACGGTCATCATCAAGGACGGACAGACCGAAATCGGCCGCATCGTCGCCGACGGCAACGGCGAATGGGTCTATTTGCCGAACGACCCCTTGCCGCCCGGAAACCGGTATCTGTCTTTGGAAACCATCGCGCCGGACGGCCGGGTGCTCATTTCTCCGGATGTGGTCGTCCTGGCTGTACCGGAGCGCACGGATACAGGCCCGATGGTCGCCCAGGAACGTACGACGGAACCGCTTGCGATCAAGGTCCCCCGCCTGGGCGAAGGGCCGAGCCGCCTGATCCAGGGGGACGGGCCGCAAAAGATCGAATTCGATATCAGTGCCGTTGATTATACTCCGTCAGGACGCGTGATCATCAGCGGACGCGCACCCTCGGGCGATGGCGTGCGGCTTTATTTGGACAATGCGCCCCTGGGCGATACGCAGGCCGATGCGCAAAACCGCTGGTCATTGACGCTGAAGGACAAGGTCGCCCCCGGCGTCCATAAATTGAAGGCTGAGCGCCTGGGCGCCGACGGCAAGGTCCTGGCCCAGGTTTCCATTCCCTTCCGTCAGGACGAAAACATGCCGAATTTAGCGGCGGGCGAGACGATCATCGTACAGCCGGGCAATTCGCTATGGCGGATCGCACGGCGCGTTTACGGCGAAGGCGTGCAATACACGATCATCTATCGCGCCAATAAATCCCAGATCGGCGATCCCGACCTGATTTATCCGGGTCAGGTTTTCCAGGTTCCCAAACAGACGAACTGACGTCTAACCCCAGTGCCCGCAAGCCCAGTGGCCCTCAAACACCTCCAAGCTGGCTGCTATTTGGCGGGTAATGCCATGTTGGGTTGATCGGGCAGCAGAGCATAGACGGCCTTGCTCGCCCCGGCGATCAGCGCCAGTAATTCCAGATACGGCTTGGCCGACAGCAAAAAGACCACCGTCTTGGTCAGCAGGGAATTAGGCGTCAGCGTTTCATCGAAATTGAATTCGTCCAGAAACAGAATGCGCTGTTCCTGGTTGATGTGAATGCGCCCGCCAAGCGCGTTTTCCGCTGCAAGGACCACCGCCCGCATGTTGGACCGCAGGTCGCCGGCTTCGGCCGTATAGGGCAGGTGCCCCAATACCGCATGAATCCGCATGCGCGTGTGCCCGGGTTCGACCTCGGCGCGGACGGCGAACTGATAGCCCATGTAGCGGAAGGTGAATTCGATCAGACCGTCGTCGTTCTTGCGGATCAGCTGGCCTTCAGCATCCAATCCCATGGCGCCCAGCGGCATGGACGCGGCCGGATTACCGGCGGCATCCACAAGGGCTTTGGTTTTCTCGGCGGTGTTAGAGGCAGCCACGTCGGGATCTCCTTCTGACGGTCTGAATTATCACCCCTGCATGCGTCCCTGACAAGAACTCGCCGTGATCGGCACAAGGTATTTCAACCGGGCATTCCCTGAAAAATATGTTATGTAGGGCGCGCAATGCCTCGGTGCGCTGCGGCATTCGATACATCCACAGATAAAATGGCAGCAAATGATACTGAACACCATTTCGGACAATGTCATGACGCCCATACATCGGGCGGGTTGGCCGTTCATCGCGCTTTTCGCCGCGGTCACGATCGTGCTGTTCTTCATTGCCGAACCCCTGGGCTGGTTGGGTGTCGTTTTAACCGCCTGGTGCACGTACTTTTTTCGCGACCCCGACCGCATGACGCCGCTGGGCGACAATCTGGTGATCGCCCCGGCCGACGGCCTGGTGCAGTTGATCGACCGGGCCGCCCCGCCGCCTGAACTGGAAATGGGCGACGACGAACGCACCCGCATCGCCATTTTCATGAATGTGTTCAACGTGCATGTGAACCGCTCGCCGGTGTCCGGCAAGGTCACCAAACTGGCCTATCGGCCCGGGGCGTTCCTGGACGCCTCGCTTGACAAGGCCAGCACGGAAAACGAACGCCAGAGCATGCGCATCAAGATCGCCGGCGTGAAAAGCCGATCCGTCAAAAAGAACGAGATCGCCGTATCGCAGATCGCGGGATTGGTGGCGCGGCGTATCCTGTGCGACCTGCGCGACGGCGACAGCCTCAGCGCCGGAGAACGGTTCGGCCTGATCCGGTTCGGATCGCGGGTCGATGTTTACTTGCCCGAGGACTGCGAGCCGCTGGTGTCCGTCGGACAGACCAGCATCGGCGGAGAAACCGTGATCGCCGAAATCGGTGCCGGCGAAGCGCGCCAGGCACAGCGCCGTTAACCGCTGGAAAAGACACGTCCCATGAGCGACAGCGCCCCAGATCCCAAATCCGCCCCTGAGCCGCGACCCCGCCGCCGCGGCCTTCGGGTCATGCCGATCAACAAGATGATCCCCAACATGTTGACCTTGGGGGCATTGGCCGCCGGCATGACCGGCATGCGCTTTGCCTTGAACGAACGTTGGGAAGCCGCCGCCTTTTCCATCCTGATCGCGGCGATCCTGGACACCTTGGACGGCCGCGTCGCGCGCCTGTTGAAGGGCTCTTCCAAGTTCGGCGCGGAACTCGATTCACTGTCCGACTTCATTTGCTTCGGCGTGGCCCCGGCGATGATCCTTTATCACTGGGCGTTAGATGACGCGGGCCGGTTCGGCTGGTTCCTGGTCGTGCTGTTCGCCATGTGCTGCGCCATGCGGCTGGCACGCTTCAACACCATGCTGGAAGACGACAAGAAGCCCGTATGGGCTGGCCGGTTCTTCACCGGCGTTCCCGCACCGGCGGGTGCGGGGCTGGTCCTGCTGCCGATGATCCTGTCGTTTCAGGTACCGGAAGACTACGTCCTCTACCTGCAGAACCCCTATCTGGTATCGGTCGTGCTGGTAGCTTGCGGCGGGCTGTTCGTCTCGACCTTTCCGACCTTCTCGTTCAAGAATATGAAAATGGCACGCGCCTGGATGATGCCGGTGATGATCGCGGTCGCCATCCTTGCCGCCTTCGTGGTGACCAATCCCTGGCTGGCGCTGACGGCAATTCTGGTGTCCTACCTTGCCAGTTTCCCGCTCTCGGTCCGGTCATACCTTTGGCACAAGAAACGGTCGACCAATCCCGACGCCCCCGACACCTAAGGCACCGAGACCAAGAGCAAACCCGTGCCTTAAGTAACTTCGACCGTGGCAGCGGATGAACGCCGCTTGGCCCGCCACGCCTGAAAATTTGCCCTTACCATCAGCGCCGCCGGGGTGACGATCAGCGTCAGCACCGTGGCGAAAGCCAAGCCGAACACGATGGCCGTGGCCAAGGACCGCCACCATTGGGTCGAGGGTGCCCCCACGGTGACTGCATGGTTCACGAAATCGATGTTCATGCCCAGCACCATGGGCATCAGCCCCAAAACGGTCGTGACCGACGTCAACAGCACCGGACGCAGGCGCTGGGCCCCCGTGCGCAGGACGGCCCCCCGCATGTCCTTGGCTGATTTCGCCAACCGGTCGAAGGTATCGATCAGCACGATGTTGTTGTTGACGACAATCCCCGCCAGGGCGATCACGCCGATCCCCGTCATGACGATGCCGAAAGGCTGTCCCGTGATCAGCAAGCCGATGAACACGCCGATGGTCGACATGATCACCGCCGACAGGATCAGAAAGGCGGAATAAAAACTGTTGAACTGGGTCACCAGGATGATGGCCATGATGAACAGGGCCGCCGAAAAGGCTTTTGACAGAAATGCCTCGGCCTTGGCCTGCTCTTCGTCCTCTCCCTTGAATTCCACACCGATACGCGGGTCCAGGTCTGCCTGGGCAATCCATTCCCTAAGCGCCGTGACTTTTTCCGCCACTTGGACACCCGGCGCCACATCGGCCTTGACCGCCAGGACCCGTTTGCCGTCGGAACGCGACAGGGTGCCGATCTTGTGCTTGGGCGTAATGGTGACGAAATTGCGGATCGGCACGGGCCCCATGTCCGTGTTGACCTTGATCGCATGCAGTTGTTCCAGTGTCCGGTAAGGGGCGGGATAGCGCACGCGGATATCGATCTCGTCATCGGAATCGTCGGGTCGGTACTCGCCGACCTTGATGCCTTGGGAAACGGTCTGCACCATGCGGCCGATCAATTGCACATTGGCGCCGAACTTGGCGGCCTGGGCCCGGTCGACCTGAATTTCCCAATCGATGCCGGGCAATTGACGGCCGTCTTCGATATTGATCAGGCCGCCGACGGCATCGAGACCTTCCAGAATACGTTTCACCGCAACCGGCAGCAGTTCGGGATGGCGCGACGACAGTTCCACATTCACAGGCTTGCCCACGGGCGGGCCTTTTTCCTGCTTACGCCGATCAACGTGGATGCCCGCAAGGTTATGCGTGCGTTGTTCGACCTCGGTCAAAATTTCATCGGCCGTGCGCCGGGTCCTCCAATCGGAAAATTCCAAGGTGATGGTGCCGATGATGTCCTCGGCTTCCTGGGTTTCCCGGTTCTTGCCGGTCCGGGTGTAGATGCTTTTGAATTCACGCATGTCGAGGATACGGTCTTCGACCTCGCGCATCAGTTTATCCTGTTCCCAGGCCGACAGGTTGCCGCGTGCGCGGACCTGCAATTGCGCCAGTTCCGGTTCCACATCGGGGAAGAATTCAACACCCCGCCCGAAATTGGCATAGGCGACCTGAACCCCGACCAGGATCAGGACCGAGCCGACCAAAACCTTGGCCGGGTGGTTGAGCGCCCCGCCCAGAATTTTCAAATAAGCGCCCGTGATGCCGCCGACCTGATCCAGCGATGCCGTGCCTTCACCGCTGTCTTCGCCCGCGGCGGCCAGACGTTTCGCCGTCTCCGAACTGGCCGCCCCGCCGGCCCGCCCGAAGGTCGCCCCCAAGGTCGGCACGAAGATCAGCGCCATCAGCAGCGATGCCGCCAAGGTCATCAACAGGGTCAGCGGCAGAAACTTCATGAACTCGCCGACCACCCCCGGCCAGAACAAAAGCGGCAGAAACGCCGCCAAGGTCGTCGCCGTGGACGCCGTGATCGGCCAGGCCATGCGTTTGGCCGCCAATCCGTAAGCTTCTTTGGGTGCGGCACCTTCGGTCATCTTCCGGTCGGCGTATTCGGTTACGACGATGGCGCCGTCGACCAGCATGCCGACCGCCAGGATCAGCGAGAACAGCACGACGATATTGACCGTCAGTCCCATGAACGACAGCGTCAGAATGGCCGTCAGGAACGACCCCGGAATGGCAATGCCGACCAGTCCGGCGGACCGCAGGCCAAGTGCGGCGACAATCACGATCATGACCAGCAGGATCGCCGATGTGACGTTGTTTTGAAGATCCAGCAGCATGCTCCGAATCTGCCTCGATTTGTCCTGGATGAAATCGACCTTGATCGCCCGGCGCACTTCGTCGGGCCAAGCCGCCTGTTCGGCCGCCACGACGGCCTGAACCCGCTCGATGGTATCGATGATGTTCTCGCCCGTGCGCTTGACGACTTCCAGCACCACCGCACGCTCGCCATTGATCCGTGCGAAGCCCTCCGCATCCTTGAACCCGCGTCGGATCTCGCCGACATCACCAAGGGTCACAACCGCATCGCCCTTGAACACGACAGGCATGGTGACGATATCGGACAGGGTTTCGAACAGGCCCGGAACCTTCAACGAAAAGCGCCCCTGGCCCGTGTCCTGGGCGCCGGCGGCAACCAGCTTATTGGACAATTCGACCATCTGCACCGTATCGACCGGCGACAGGTTGTAGCTTTCCAATTTGATCGGATCGATCAGGACTTCCAGCAATTCCTCTCGGTCGCCCGCGATCTGGGCGGATAGAACGGCCGAAACGGCCTCGATCTTGTCCCGCAAATCACGCGCCAGCTTGACCAACAGCCGTTCGGGCACGTCGCCGGACAACGTCACGGCGATAACGGGAAAAAGCGCGAAATTGACCTCGTGAACGGAAGGTTCGTCCGTGTCGTCGGGCAATTCCGGTTTGGCCAGATCGACCTTTTCCCGAACGTCGGTCAGAGCTTTGTCGGCATCGAACCCGGCTTCGAATTCCAGGGTCACGTTGGCACCGCCCTCGAACCCCTTGGCGGTCATCTTCTTGACCCCGTCGATGCCGCGCATTTCCTTTTCCATGGGGCGGATCAGAAGGCGTTCCGCATCTTCGGGAGAGATGCCTTCATGCGTCATGGAAACGTAAATGATCGGGATATTGACGTCCGGCTCGGCTTCCTTGGGAATTTCCACATAGGCGATTGCCCCCGCCGATAAAATCAGGACAAGTGTGAGGATCACCGTCCGGGCATGGCCCAGTGCCGCGTCGATCAGGGCATTCATGATGCGGGTCCGGGCTTGCCGGCGGTCAGTGCCTGCTCCTCGACCGGCTGGACAAGCTGCCCTTCGGTCACGAATTCCTGGCCGACGGTAATCAACGTCACCGTGTTTGGCAGACCGCCCAGCCAGATGCCGTCGGGCGTATGGGCGATGATCCGCACTTTCTGAAAGCGCACATGGTTGGTTCCATCCACATACTTGACGCCGATCACGCCCAAATCGTTGAGGGTCAGCACCGCAGCCGAAATCTTGTGCGCCTTTTCACTGCCTGCCAGAAAGAACACTTCCATGGTCTGGCCGTCGCGCAGCGCATGGTTGGGATTGTCGACCCAGGCATCAACCCGGAACGTCCGCGTCGCCTCATCCGCCCGCTGGGAGACATAGCGGATCGAGCCTTCGAAGACTGCACCGTCGACCGTGCGGGCCTGGGCCGTGTCTCCGGCTTTCATATGCATAACATCGCGCTCGGACACCTGGGCGACGACACGGATCGGATCAGGGTTGATCATGACCACGATCTTGTCGCCCGATTTCAAATAATCGCCGACACCGACCGGCAGCGTTTCCAGATATCCCGAAATGGGGGCCCGGACGGTGGTGCGCTCGATATCCAGCTTGATCGCCGCCAGTTCTGCCTTGGCCTGTTCCAGTTCCGATTCTTCCTGGGCCAGTTTGACCTCGGACTGAAAGCCTTTGCGCGACAATTTCTTGGCGGCGTCGAAACCGATGCGCTCATAGGTGACGCGCGCCTCTGCTTCGCGCAGCCTGGCTTTCCGGTCGTCCATGGCGAGTTTCAGGATCACGTCGCCTTTTTCCAGCCATTTACCCTTTGAGGCCGATATCTCGACGATGCGGCCAGCCGTCTCTGCCGTGACTTCGGCATCGAAAATAACGTTCGTGCGGCCGGTCACGCCGATCTCGCGCACGCGTTCGGTCGCTTCCATGCGTCGCACACGCACCATGGGCAGGGCTTTTTCCGTCCCCTTGGCGGCTTCCGCAGGTGTGCCGTCAGCGTCTTTTGCGCGGGCCTGCGGCTTGGCGGCCGCGGCTTCATCCGGACCAAAGCCGTAGTGGCGTTTCGCCTGATCCAAGTCGCCGGAAAATATCCAGGCGACAGCGCCGAATGCCAGGACCGATGCCGCGATATACGAAGGTTTGATGGGCAGTTTCATTCAGCTTGTCCTATTCCGCTGCATCCTTGGCACCCGGCCCTGCATTAATCAGGCGGTCCCGGTTTTCCGTCATGTATTCCGTGATGGCCCGATAAAAGGCCAGGCCCATGCCGCGCACGAACAACCGACCTTCAGGCACCCCTTTTGGATCCAGACTTTCCATGAACTGAACACGGTCTCTGTAATGGGCAAGATAATCGTCGTACACGTCACGCAGATGATCCGGGTCGAGAAATTCCGCAAAGAACATCATGAACGTCACGTCGGATCGCAGCTTATCGCGCTTGGGGGCGCGCGCCAGGGACTGCGTGAACGCGTCGCGCCCGGCCGGCGTGATGGCATAAACCTTTTTTTCCGGATGGCCGTCACCCGAACCACCCGTCACCGCGACCAAGCCTTCGTCCGACAGCTTGGCCAGGGCGGGATAGATCGAGCCGAAACCGACATCCTGAAAATGCGCGAACGGCCCCTCGTCGAACATTTTCCGAATCTCGTATCCCGAAGCGTCACCCATGACGAGCACGCCCAGACATAAGGTTTTTGCATCCATAACGTCAGAGAAACCGGCGACCCGGTTTCATCCCAATCCCATTGGTAAAGTACGGCGGTAATTATATGCAATTTTATAATATATCAAGCCGATATATTGATTGTGATTGGTACAACATCGCGGCGGACAAGGCCCTCAACGGCGACTTTTCCCGGACGAAAAGAGCATATCCGTCGATTGTGAATTTAAACATTGCGAATGATTATCATTTTCATTATTTACATCGGCATCGCTACTGCCGAGGACACTTCATGCCGCCCGTCATCGCCGTTCTATTGATCGCGTCTTGCGATCCAAGTCTATTGCATTGCCGCCCCCTGGAAACCTGGCACCGAACCTGGGAAACGACGCAGGCCTGCCGGGCCGCCCGTCCCGCCATCCGTGACCGGCTGGCAAAACAGGCAGGGCCCGACAGGGTCGTCCTGGCGCGCTGCCGCCTCTATCTTGATGAAGACCGGGAATTCGACAGCCACCCCCTCGGCATTGCCTCGAACGTCTCCCAACCGCCGGTCTATGTGGCGGCTTCCCGGTCCAAGGCGGCGATGGTTTCCGCCCAGGGTGGGTTCTTGACGAACCGATCGACCAGCCAATCGACGAATGCCCTGACCTTCGGTGCCTGGTGGCGGCCGGGCGGGTAGACGGCGAACACGTTCCGCCCCTCTTCCGTTTCATATTCCTGCAGCACGGGCACCAATCGGCCGTCGCGCAGCGCTTCCCAGGTCAGAAATTGCGCCGCGCGGATCAACCCCACGCCGGCAATGGCCGCGTCATAAAGCAATGATGCATCGTTGACCATCAACGAGCCGTTGACGTCCAGAATACGGGGGCCGTCCGTACCCTTGAATTCCCAGCGGTTGATCGAGGTTTCGAAATTGACGCGCAAGCAATTGTGATTGACCAGGTCTTCCGGTGTTTGCGGCACCCCGTGCCGTTCCAAATATGCGGGCGCTCCGGCGACCACCCGTTTAACCGGCGTCAGGCGCCGGGCGATCAGGGATGAATCGGTCAAGGTGCCGATCCGCAACCCCACGTCCACGCCTTCGCCCACAAGATCGACCATGCTGTCCGAGGTAATGAACTGAACCTGCAGTTCGGGATAGGCCTCGATGAATTCATGCAGATAGGGGATCACCGCATAGCGCCCAAACGCGGTCGATGAATTGACCTTCAGCACACCGCGCGGCTCGGCATGTAATTCACGCACGGCCAGTTCGGCAGCCTCGATTTCTTCCAGAATGGTCACCGCGCGTTCGTAATAGGTGCGGCCTTCCTCGGTCAGGCTGATCGAGCGCGTCGTCCGGTTCAACAGACGGGCACCCAAACGGTCTTCCAACCGGCCAACCAGTTTGCTGACCGCCGACGGCGTGATGCCCAAATCACGCGCCGCCGCGGAAAACCCGCCGCCTTCGACCGCCCGCACGAACACCGCCATTTCACTGTCCCGGTCCATATTACCTCCTGCATCGGATATTTAGTGAAATATTTTCATAAATCATAATCCATTTATGTCGATTATCAAATAATTGGGCAAGTATTAGGTTCATTTCAACCGAGGACGGCAATGACGCCGACCGACTTGAGATGAAGGAGTTCCCTCATGCCCATGACCCGATTTGATTTGAGGAACGCAATCCCTCACGGCGAAATCGAAGCCGGCGTGCGCCGGGGCCGGCAATTGCGGGCCGAAGCGGTCCGTGACGTGATCGGCCGGATGTTCCGCCACACCCCGCTGGGTGCCCGCGAAGGCAACGGCGTTCCGAGCTCCTGCTAATCCCTTGAAACCGCCCGCCGCTGGCGGCGCCCCCGGGAAAGTCCTCTCTAGGATATTTCCCAGCCGGCCTGCCCCCCTTCATCGGCACCCGGGCGAAACAGCGGCAACTCCCTACTTTTATGAGTAGATAGGCAAACTAACGGGCGGCCCCATATCGGGGCCGCCCCTTTTTGCGTTCTGAAAAAGCCAACGGATTTAGCGCAAGGCGTTGTTTCCGCCCTTTCATTTTGCGCGCTGTCCCTCCACACTCGCCTTCAAGACTGCGGCCCCAAATTACCGGAAACCGATCCTTGACCTTTGACCAAATGGCCATTGTCGGACTGATCGCGGCGACGCTGGCGCTATTCATCTGGGACCGCTGGCGTTACGACGTGATCGCCTTCGCGACCCTGCTGGCGGCGGTCGTCCTGGGCCTTGTTCCGGCGCAAGACGCCTTTTCCGGGTTCGGTCATCCGGCGACCGTGACCGTGGCCGCGATCCTGATCCTCAGCCATACCCTGGCGCGCACGGGTGCTTCGGAAATCCTCGCCCGCCTAATCGAACGCTCGGCCACGGGCATGGCTCGCCATATCGCCATGCTGTCGGGTCTTGGCGCGTTGATGTCGTCGGTCATGAACAACGTGGCCGCCCTGGGCCTGTTGATGCCGGCCGCCATCCAGACGACGACCAAGACCAAGTATCACGCAGGCGCCGTGCTGATGCCGCTCAGCTTCGCGACCATCCTGGGCGGTTTGATCACCCTTTTGGGCACACCGCCCAACATCATCATCGCGGCCTTTCGGGGCAACGTGACGGGCCAGCCTTTCGGCATGTTCGATTTCACCCCGGTGGGGCTTTTGGTGGCCGCCGTCGGGGTTGGGTTTCTGTCCGTCTCGGCGCGCTATCTGATCCCGGCCCGCCGGCAAGTCCACGATGCAACCCGCGACCACATGAACATCGACAAGTTCGTGACCGAGGCCACCGTGGTCAAGGACACGGACGCGGTCGGGATGACGCGGGGGGAACTGCGCATGCTGGCCACGGATTGCGACGTTCTGGTGGTCAACATCATCCGCCGCGGCCGACGCATCAACAAATTGCCCCGCGGGGAAGGTCTGAAGGTCGGCGACCGGCTGCTGCTGGAATCCACATCCGAAGGATTGGACCGTCTGACCACGGCCATGGACCTGAAGGTCGGGACCATGAAGGGTGCGAAGTCGGAGAACATGATCGACGAGGACATGGACCTGACCGAAGCGGTCGTCCGGCCCGGATCGCGCATGATCGGCCGCGAGTTGTTCAGCCTGCGCCTGCGTTCACGCTATGACACCGACATCCTGGCCGTATCCCGCCAGGGCCGCGCCTTTCGCGGCCGCATGGGGCAGTTCCGTTTCCGCCCGGGGGATCTTGTGCTGTTTTACGGCCCCCGCGACCATATGCCCGATCTGATGGCGCGCATGGGCTGCCTGATGCTGCAGCAACTGACTCCGTCCTTCGGTGACACCAACCACCGGCAGGCACGCCTGTCCATCGCCATATTCGCCGCCGCGGTCGCGCTTGCGTCCTTCAACATCCTGCCGATCACGGTCGCCCTCGGATTGGCCGCCGTCGCCATGGTCGTCCTTAACCTGCTGCCTGTGCGTGAAATCTACGACGGCATCGATTGGCCCGTGGTGGTTTTGATCGGCGCCCTGATCCCCGTGGGGGACGCCTTCGATTCCACCGGCACCACGGACCTGATCGCCCAGGGCATCCTGGGCAGCCCCCTGCCCCTGAACCCGGTCGCGATTCTGGTCCTGGTGATGGCGGTGACCATGGCCCTGTCGGCAGTGCTGAACAACGCCGCCACGGCCGTCATCATGGGACCGGTTGCCATGACCCTGTCCGAACGCCTTGCCGTCAATCCCGATGCCATGCTGATGGGGGTCGCCGTGGCTGCCAGCTGCGCCTTCGTCACGCCGATCGGCCATCAGAACAACGCGCTGGTCATGGGGCCCGGCGGCTATGCCTTCGGCGATTACTGGCGCCTGGGCCTGCCCCTGCAGATCGTAGTTCTGATCGTGGCCGTGCCGGCGATCCTGATGTTCTGGCCGTTCAGTTCCTGACGAAACGCAATCCGTCGAAGGTTTCCCGCCAGGCCCGAACCTCGCCCGCCAGACTTTCCGGATCGTTGGTGGAAAGCCCCCGCGCGATCAGGCCCGCAAGCTTCGGCATGTCCACCGCCGTCATGCCGCGCCGGACCAGTTCGGGCGTGCCGATCCGCAGGCCGTTGGCATCGCCCGCCACGGGTGCGGCCGGCAGACCGATGCCGCAGGCGAGAAAGCCCGCCCGGCGCAGCTTCTTGGCGGCGGCCTGTCCCCCGCCGTAGCTTTCGGCCAGTACAGCGAACTGATGGGATGACGTAAATCCCTGGTCCTTGGCGAAAACGGGGATGCCTTCTCCATTCAAAGCTTGGGCCAATGCCTTGGCAACTGCCGCCATTTCAGCCGCATAAGCCGCACCATGGTCGCGCCAGTCCAGCAAAGTGATGGCCAGGGCCGCCGACTTGGCCGCATCGAAATTGGCCGTCATGCCGGGGAAGGCGATGACATCCAGGCGTTCAGCGATGTCCGCCTCGTTGGTCACGATCAGCCCACCCGCCGGACCGCCCAGGCTTTTGTAGGTACTCATGGTCATCAGGTGCGCCCCTTGGGCCAGGGGATCGGACCAGACCCCGCCCGCCACCATGCCGCACAGATGGGCCGCGTCGAACAGCACCTTGGCCCCGACGTCATCCGCGATGGCGCGGACTTCGGCGACCGGATGGGGGAACAGGTTCAGGCTACCACCGATGGTGATCAGCTTGGGCCGAACGTCATGGGCCAGGGTACGCAGGGCATACAGGTCAACCGTATAGCCCGTGGCATCGACGGGCGCCGGATGGGTTTGCAGGCCGAACAGCCCAGCGCAACCCGCCCCATGATGGGTCACATGCCCGCCGATTTCCGCCGAGGGTGCGATAATCGCATCGCCCGGCCGGCAGGTCGCCATGAAGGCGTACAAATTGGCCATGGCACCGGAAGCAACGCGGATTTCCGCATAGGTCGCGCGAAAGACCTCCGCCGCCAATTGGGCGGCGATAACCTCGATCTCTTCGATCGCTTCCAGACCCATTTCGTGTTTGTCGCCGGGATAGCCCAACGATGGTCGCGACCCCAGCCCGGCGGCCAGCGCCGCCTCGGCCCGGGGATTCATGACATTGGTTGCCGGGTTCAGGTTGAAACACTCGAGGTCATGGATCTCGCGATTGTGCGCGATCAGGGCATCAAGGCGGGCGTCCACCTCGTCACTGGCGGCGGCCTGGATCTGTTGGGCGATTTCCTGAACCCGGGCCTCGCAATCGGCCGGCACCCAGTCCCGATGCGTCAGTTTTGCCATGCTACCTCTCAGACTACGCCTAGCCGGCCATTTCGGGAATCGGCGTAACCAGCGGCTGACCGGCGAAAAAGGCTTCGATGTTCCGGCGCATCAGCTTGGCGCTCAGCGCATGGATGCCGTCGGTCATGCCCGCCATGTGCGGTGTGAGCACCACATTCGGAAGCCGGCATAGACCTTCGGGAATATTGGGCTCGTCCTCGAACACGTCGAGCCCGGCACCGGCGATCGTACGGTCTTGCAGCGCCTGAATCAGATCGTCCGTCGCGACCACCGTTCCCCGCCCGATGTTGACGAGAAATCCATCCGGCCCCAAGGCGCGGAGAACGTCCGCATTGATCATATGACGTGTTTGATCGCCGCCGGGTACCGCAACCACCAGAAAATCCGATCTCGCCGCCAGGTCGGTGACGTTGGGAACGAAGGTCCAAGGCAGATCCGGTTTGGCACTGCGCGCCGTATAGGCGATGTCCATACCGAACCCTTCGGCCCGGCGGGCGATGCCCTTGCCGATGCCGCCCATACCGATGATCCCGATTTTCCGGCCGTTGGCAGGCGGTCGCGTATCCGTCGGCGGCCGCCATTCACCGGCCCGTGCCTGGCGGTCAAACCGGGGAATATCCCGCACCGATGCCAGCAACAGGGCAAAGGCATGATCGGCCACGGCCTCGGCGTTGGTTCCGGCGGAATGGGTAACACGGATGCCGCGCGCCTTGGCGGCCGCCAGATCCACACGGTCATACCCCGTGCCGACACAGCAAATCAGGTCCAACGCCGGCAGGGCCGCGATTTCGTCGGGATAAGCTCCGAAAGACCCGGACGTGACCAACACCCGGGCGTTTTGGCGGACGGCGTCGTCAGGTGTGCCGGCTTCAAGATCGAAATCCACCAGATCGAAATCGGATTTCAGTTCTTCGCGGAACATGGGGGCAGGGTGCTTGAAAAGGATGGTCTGTTTCATGGATGGAATGTGCCTTCGGAGACTTTCAAGTTAGCGGAGCGGGGACATTGCCGCCGTTGACGCGTCCCGCAAGTTGATGATCACGATGCCGGGGGGCCCTTGAGTTCGACCGTATTGCCGTCGGGATCGCTGAGATAAATAGACGGCCCCTGGCCTTCCGCGCCGTAGCGTTGTTCCGTCGGACCGGCCTCGATTCCGTGCCCTGCCAGGTGGGCCCGGATGGCGGGCTCGTCCCAGGGGTCGATACGCAGGCAGAAATGATCCAGGTTGAGCGCTTCGTCCCCGGGGGCGGCACCGCCCATGCGGCCGATCTCGCCCGCCGCATCCACCAGATCGATCAGCGATGCCCCCGCGCGCAATTGGGTCAAGCCGAGTGTCGCCACGTCGCGTTCCAGCACGCAGCCCAGCACCCGGCAGTAAAAATCGGCAAGCCGGCCCACATCGGCCGTGCGCAAGACAAGATGATCCAACCCCTTCGGCGAAATACCCATGGCTCAGGCGTTCTCCGTCGCGGCGACCCGCCTCCGCGCCGCCGCCCATTCCGCCTGCTGCCTGGCTTCCACTTCGGCGTGGTGTTCGGCATGCTCCCTGGCTTCCGCCACGATCCAGTCGCGGAACGCCTTGACCTTAGGCTTGTCGGCGGAATCTTCCGGCGAAATCAACCAATAGGCATGCGCCACAGGAATGGTATCGGCGAACGGCCGGACCAAGCGGCCGTTTTCCAAATCCCGTTCGGCGACCGAGCCCTTGACCAGGGCCACGCCCTGGCCGTTTACGGCGGCTTCGACCAGCATCCAGTGGGGTGAAATATTGGGGCCCGGAATCGGGCCTTCCGTGCGCACGCCATGGCCCCGCAGCCACATTTCCCAGGTCGGGAAGCTGTCATCGATCTCGTGCTGCACGGGATGCAGCAAGGTATGGTTCAAAAGATCCCGGGGCTCACGGATCGGGTTTTTCCCATCCATCAGCTCCGGCGCGCAAACGGCGTAGACTTCTTCCTCGAACATCTTATCGACGCGGCAGCCCGCATAGTTCCCCGGGCCGTAACGCACGGCAACATCGGCTTCGCCCATTTCGAACCGGACCTTCAGTGTCGTCGCGACCAGCATGACCTGGATTTCCGGATGCAGGATGGTGAATTTCTCTAATCGGTGGACCAGCCATTTCGCCGCAAAGGTCGGTGTCACGGAAACGGTCAGCGGCCCGGTCGATTCAGATTCGAACAAGGCCTGGGTGGCGGCCTGTAGTTTTTCGAAACCTTCCCGCAAACCCGGCAGGTAGGCCGCCCCCGCCTCGGTAAGGGATAAACCCCGCTGCTGGCGGTGAAACAGTTGTAATCCCAAGTATTCTTCAAGGCCCTTTACCTGGTGGCTGATGGCCGCCGGCGTGACATGCAATTCCTCCGCCGCGCGCGACATGGAAAGGTGCCGGGCAGCGGATTCAAAGGCGCGAAGCGCATTCAAGGGAGGCAGCGGTCTCATGAGCAAAGGTGTAGCTTATAGATTTTCTAAAATCAAGAGTGAGAAATGGTCGTTTGCGAAAAATCATCCCGATCCGTAGGTTTGTTTCAACAGGACGCGGGAACCCCTCGGGCAACCAGGGTTTAACCGGTCGAAGAATTAAATTCCGAAAGAGAAAACGCTCCAAGTCCACACAGTTTGAATACCGGAACCTCTTTCGATGATTAAGGAGAATTAACATGGCTTACAATCGTCACATCGGACACTCGGCCCCCTTGCCGTCCGGCGCATTGCCAACCATCGACGAAATGAACGCTCTGCGTCATCAGGCCTGGAACCGCGACATCCGCAACGTCCGTCGCGCCGTGGGCCGCTTCTTCAAGTAAGAACGACCCGACCACCAAAGTTTGACTGACGAAGAGACACACTTACAGACCACGAACTATCTCCCTACCCGGTTCCCTGCCGGGACCCGACTTCCCACCTTGGGGTCTGCTTTTTGGATCGCTCCAGCCCCCCTTCGCGATCCAGGAGGCAGACCCCTAATTTTTTGAATTATCGGGATCAAAGGCCCGCGCGTTGGACTGGCATCGCCGGCTTGACGCCAACCCAGGCCCGAGAGCGCTTCAAACTAACCTTGAAACGCTCTAGATCACATCGAACGCAATGGAATGGCGGGTATCGGTGCTGGTGAACGGCCGCACCCCATGCCAGACATAGGACGGGAACAGCACCAGTTTTCCGGGCTCGGGCCGGACCAGGCGCCGGGTACGGTTGCGCGCGCTCACATAGATATCCGGCGGGGCGCCGAACTGAATACAGCCTTCGCCGCTTTCCCATTGCGCATCCGACAAGTCCGGGGCCTTCACGTAATAAACCCCGGACAACCAGCCTTCATCATGGATATGGCTGGCATCGTATCCGGCGCCGTGCAGGATCGTCGACCACGCCCCCGTATAGCGGAAATGCGGATTGATATGACGCAGGAAAGGATGGTCCGGGTTGCTTTCCAGACCGGCGATAAATTCACTGATCTCCTTGGATATTTCCGCTTTGACCAAGGCCACTGTGCCGGTCGCACCGTTGAACAGATGATCGGGGATTTGCGTGCCGCCCCGCATGGTCTGATTGATCGGCGGCGGCAGCGCCTTGTGCCGTGCCTCAAGCTCGGCATGCAGGGCCGCGTTGAAGCCCGCCAGATCATCATAGCCTTCAGGCACGTCGATAAGGCGCTCGGTCACGGCCGTGTCGAAATCGATAATGCGCGCAAGGTCAGGGTCTTCGACCTCTGTCATGGCGATGGTCAGCAGGCCCAATGTCGTCGAGCGGCGCGGGTTGCCGTCATGTGACTGCTTCAAGGGGCCGACCGCATCACCGTAGCGCCCGGCCCGCAACAGGGCTTCGCCGTACAATTCCTGATTTTCCGGATCATCTGCATCTAATTCAAGTGCCCGTTCCAACGCCTGGACGGCTTCGTCGTGGCGGCCCAGCCGGGACAACGCCGCCCCCAACTGTCCATGACCGGCCGGTTCTGCCGGCGCCAATTCGATCACCCGCCGCAGAACGGGTTCGGCCTGTTCGAACCAATGGTCCTGAACAAGGCTGCGGCCATATTGCAGATGCGCCATGGGGTGGTCCGGCAGTTCGCCGCAGACCCAACGATAGGTTTCGTGCATCTGGTCCTGGCGATCCGCTTCCCACATCAAATGCTTGAAACAGTCGTGGCTAGGCAGATGGAAGGGGTCAAGCGCCACGCCCTTGCGGCAGGCTTCGAACGCTTCCTCCTTGCGGCCGATCTCGTAATAGACAGCCCCCAGGCTGGCATAGGAATCGGGCCATCCGCCGGAAAGGCGCAGGGCTTCTTCAAATGCGCGCGCCGCCTTTTTGGGCTGAGACGCGGCCTGCAGAGCGACACCGTAGTTATGGAACAGTTCCGGGTCCTGGGTCTGTGTTTTCAAGGCGTCCTTGAAACTGGCAATCGCCCCAGCCAGGTCATCCAGTTTCTGTTGGGCTAATCCCAGGTTGTTGAGAAAATCCGGGTTGCCCGGCTGCAGACCGAGGGCACGGTTGGCGGCATCGCGGGCGGCCGGGAAATCATCGCCATGGAAAAGCGCCAGGCTCAGATTATTCCACCAGGCCGCCTGGTTGCCGTCGACCGCGACGGCCTGCCTCAATGCCTGGCAGGCACCCGCAATATCCCCGCCCTGCATCAGGGCCACACCCAACAGATGCAAAGCCTCGCCATGACCGGGATTGACCGCCAGGAAGTTGCGGTACAGGTCCCGTGCCGCGGCGATATCTCCGGCCTGATGCCGTTGGAATGCTTGTTGAAGTGACACCATGACGGATTCAGTTAGCACATCGCATGATGAAACGACACGGTTTGGCGCCTAACGCGGGCGGGCAGCGTTCTCGACGGCGTCGATCTCTTGCGGCGTCAGCCGAAAATCGAAGATATCCAAATCCTGGGCCATGTGTTCCATGCGGGTTGTGCCGGTCAGCGCGATCATCCCGACATCCAATGCAAACCGAAATACGATCTGCGACGGCGTTTTGCCGTGCCGGGCCGCCAGTTCCTTGAATCCCGCATGGCCGAGCAGGGCCCGGTTCGCAGTCAACAGGGAATAGCCCTGATAACGGATGCCTTCCCCCGCGCAGAATGCCCGGATGTCCTTGTCCCATAACCGGGAGGCATAGCAGCGGTTTTGCACGAACCGCGGTTTGACCTTGGCCCGCGCACAGAGCAGCCGTAACTGTTCCAGGGTGAAATTACTGACGCCCAACAAACGCACCCGGCCTTGGCCGTGGATCGCTTCCATGGCGCGCCAGACCTGCCAATCAATGGGCCGCAACGGCCCGCCCGTGGACGGGCCGTGCAGAACGTAGGAATCGACGTAATCCGTACCCAGGTGTTCAAGCGACTTTTCGAACGACTGGGCGACCTGCGCAGCGGCCGGCGCATCCGCATCATAAGGCAGGCGGTGGTCCTGACCGCGCGGGTAGGTGAATTTCGTCTGGATGAACAGGTCTTCGCGGCGCAGCCGGCCCGACGCGATGGCCGCCGACAGGGCCGCGCCCACGCCGGCCTCGTAATAATGCTTGCGCTGATTGGCCGTATCGATGCTGCGGAAACCCTGTTCCAGCGCCTGGGCGACAAAACCTTCCGTCGCGTCTTCCTTCCAGGCCGTGCCGTAGATCAGGCGCGGCACCCGCACGCCGTCGATGTTTATGGCCGCGGTGTCATCCATGCGTTTGTCCCCGTCACAGCCTGACCGTCATCCCGTCGGCCAGCGATTGCCTGTAGGCGTCGAACGCAGGCACGGCCCCCGCCAGCACCCCGGCCGCAACGACCGCCCCCAGGATCGCCAGATCGTGGCCCGTCGGGGCGGTGATTTCCAGGAACAATCCATACCGGCTATCCAGCACGGGCCGGATCACAACCAGGGCACCATAGAACAACCCAAGCCCCAGGGCCGCCCCCGCGGCGGTCAGCACCGTCGCCTCGGACACCAAAAGTGCGAACAGGTGCAACGGCCGGGCTCCGACCGAACGCAGAATGGCCATTTCCCGCCGCCGTTCGTTCAGCCCGGCCAGCAGCATGATCATCATGCCCAACAGCCCGGCCGCGACCACCGCCACGGAAATGGCGGCAAGCGCCGCCTCGGCCGTGCCCATCAAATCCCATAATTCCTGCAATGCCACCCCCGGCAAAACGGCCAACAGCGGTTCCGCCCTGTATTCATTTATGTCCCGTTGTAGGGTGAAAGCGGCGAAGCGCGATTTCGTGCCGACCAGAAAGGCCGTGATGGCACGCGGCGTCAGCTCCATACGACGCACCTGATCGGCGGTCACCCGCATGCCCGGCACGGGAGCACCATTGCGCCAGTCGGCATGAATGGCCTCGATCGCTTCCAGGCTGACGTGGACCGTACGATCAACGGGTGTGCCCGTTCGGGCCAGAATGCCCGCAACCCTGAACGGTTTATCCTTGTGGTTGGAAAAACCTTGGGCGCCCAGACCGTGCGCGACGACCAATGGATCGCCCAGCTTATAGCCCAGGGCCCGCGCCGCCTCGGCCCCCAATACGGCGTCGAACAAATCGCTGAACGGACCACCGGCGGCGAAGGCAAGCGGCTGTTTGCGGCCATAGCGGTAATGGTGGAAATAATCGCCGTTGGTGCCCAGGACCCGGAACCCCCTGTGTGAATCGCCCAGCGACAGCGGTACGGTCCAGGCCACGTCAGGGCGGCCGGCGATGTCTTGGTAGCTTTGCCAGGAAATGTTGTTGGTCGCGTTGCCGATGCGAAACACGGAATAGAGCAACAATTGAATGGCACCGCTGCGCGCGCCGACCACAAGGTCCGTGCCGGAAATGGTCGCGGCGAAACTGGCCTTGGCCTCGGTCCGCAGTTTTTCGACCCCCAGCACCATCATTACGCTGACCGCCAGGGCGACAAGGGTCAGACCTGCCGTGATCCGGCGATTGAGCAGGCTTTTGATCGCCAAATTTGGGATCGCCGCGACGCTCATGCCGCCCGTTCCCCGGTATGGGCGCGATTGATCTCGGCCAGGGAGATGACCCGATCGAACCCGCTTTCCAAACGGTGGTCATGGCTAACGAACAGAACGGTCGCGTTGGTCCGCTTCGCTTCCTCGAACAGAAGCCCAAGGAAGACCGTCTGCGCGTCAGCGTCGAGGGCCGAGGTCGGCTCGTCCGCGATGATGACCGGCGGCGCGCCGATCAGGGCCCGGGCGGCGGCGACACGTTGCTGCTGTCCGGTGCTCAGTTCGGCAACCCGGTGCCCCGCCGCAGCAGCTTCGGCCAAGCCCATATGCCCCAGCAGGCGCCGTGCCTCGCCCACGGCACCGCCGGGCGCGGCATCCGCACGGGCACGGCGGGCAGACGAGAAACGACAGGGCAGCAGGACATTTTCCGTCAATGACAGGAACGGCAGCAGATTGAACATCTGAAAGATGAACCCGATGCGGTCGGCACGGATGGCATCGCGGCGCGGGCCGGACACGCGGGCCAGATCCTCGCCGGTGATCTCGACCACACCTTCCTGGGGCAGACAGATCCCGGCCAGAAGATTCAACAGGGTCGTCTTGCCGCTGCCGCTGGGCCCGGCCACGAACAGACGTTCGCCGGGCCGGGCGGTGAATTCCGGGATGTCCAGGATCAAGGATGCCTCGGCCCGCCAACGGAAACGGACATCGGAAAGACGAATCGCGGTGTCAGCCATGCTTTTCCCGTTCCCGGATGCGGATGCCTGCCTAGAAGTTCAGGCGCGGGCGCTCTGCTGTCAACTCCTGGGCACCCTGACCGCGTGCCGTGATGGTCGCCGCCTCAAGTTCCCGGGCCGCAGGAAAGGCTTGAAAATAACCCAGATCGACATGGGTCAGCGCCGCCGGATCAACGCAGTGGAAATGATAATGGGCGCGAAATTCCGCATGGCCTTCGCCGCCATGACCGCGGTCGTGCCCATGGTTATGGTCACGATCCTTTTCATGACCGTGGCCTTTTTCATGATGCCCATCATCCGCCATCAAAGAGGAATGGACCTCTGCTTCCTCCAGACGGCACTCCGCCTTGGCCGGGAATCGAAAAAGGGCGCCGGCGTCCTTCAGCTTGGCGACGGCGGCGGCAACGGCCTGACGGTCGGCGTCGGACTCTGGATGATGCTCGAATCCGACGATGTCCGCACCCGGCGCGGTAATCTCGATTTCGACCTCAGAGCCCTCGGCGGCCAAGTTCAATTGGCCGACACCGTGTTCGTGGGGGCCTTGTTCGCGGTCGGCCGCCGAGACCGGACCGGCCAGCAACAGGCCAGCCAGGATGGCGGTTATGGCGGTGGGTTTAAAGACAGCAGAAATCGGCAGGGGAAACACGGACGGCAATGCCATTGAGATGCTCCTGGATAAAGCGGGAAAGTTTCGTTATGTTATATTATAACAAATTATTCCCGACAATCGTTCTCTGTTCCATCCTTGTAGATTATTAAATTTTCAAACTTGAATCGGCCCAAGTCCGCACGCCGCTTATTTTTCCTTATACGGCTCAACCAAGGTGCCCTGCAGCGTATAACCGGCATCAATATCGGCCTTGCCATCCACCAAACTGAGCGACCGCTTGGCCCGTTTCACCGTCATGCGTCCGGTGACCCAGACGGGCTCGTACAGTTCCTTGGCATGGAACGACTGGTTCAGGCGGACCACCACCGTCTGGTTGATGGGCGGCGGCGGCACATGGATACAGGCCCCCACATAGGGCACCAGTAAAAACTCCTCAACCGCCGCCCCATCGAATTCCAGGGGCAGCACATAGCCAGGCAAGCGCACCATCTCGCCGTCCAGATCGTGGGCCAATTCGGCATTGCGCTCGGCAATCTTGACCTGCATGGCCTGCACCTCGGCGACCATACGGTCCACGTCAATGCCGTCCTGGCGCAGCTTATGTTCGATTTCGCGGCCATCCTCGTAAAGCGGATGGACCTCGTTGATCAGGCCCGCCGCGACCCGGGCCCGTATGGTCGCCAGCATTTCCAGTTCGACCTGATGATCCATGCTTAAATTCTGATAGGGGCTTTCAATGGGCGGGCCGGCCGGAATTAAATTTTCCCAGGTCAGCACGCGGGGTGTTTCCGCCGCCGCCAGCGGCCAGGCCAAAACCAGCGACAGAACACATAACGGGATCAGGCGGGACAGGTGCAACATGGGCGCCTTAAAGCAGCGGGATTAGATGCTGTCCGCAGCTTATACCGTCACCCTTAACCTCGCAATCCGGCCCGCCGGTCCTTCGGCAAATATCAGGAAATCTTACGCACCCGCGTCGGCGGGAATCGAACGGTCATGGTCGTGCCACGGGTTTCCACACTTTCAATGCCAAGCGAGGCCTGATGCAGGTCGGCAAGAATGCGTACCAGAGACAACCCCAACCCCGTCCCCTGCTGACCCGCCACAAGGTGATTGGCAGGGATTTGGATATAGGGTTCGAACACATCATCGAGCGCATCCTGGGGAATACCGATCCCCGTATCCGTAACACGGATGACGATACCGCCGACCCGGTCGGTCCGCGCCGCCAACGTGATCTTGCCCCGCTTGGGCGTGAACTTGACCGCATTGGACAACAGGTTGACGACGATTTGACGGACCCGCCCCGGGTCACAATACAGCCCCGGCAAATCGGACGGCGCCTCGATCACCAATTCGATGCCCGCGGATTCGGCTTCGGCGCCGATCAACCGGGCGCAATCGTCCAGAATGACGGGCACCGCCGTCCAGGACTCTCGCATGGAAATTCGCCCGGCTTCGATCTTGGCGACGTCCAGAAGATCGTTGACGATATCCAGCATGTGGCTGCTGGTTGCCCGGATATCGGTCAGGTATTCGCGGTACTTTGGGCTGCCCAATTCACCGTACGGTTCCTGGCGCACCAGATCGGCAAAGCCGACAACGGCGTTCAGCGGCGTACGAAGTTCATGGGTCACACGGGCAAGGAATTCGGTCTTGCGCTGATCGTTGATTTCAGCACGTTCCTTGCCTTTCAGCAGTTCAAGGTTGACCCGGCGCAAGCCCGCGACTTCACGCCGGAGCTTCAGGATTTCCCGTTCATGCTTGCCGTTGGTCCGGTTCCGGCGCCGCGTCAACGCACGGAAAAGCCATGTCACCGGCATCAGGGGCAACAACAACAAGCCCTTTAGCGTGGGCTTGGGGTGTGGACCATAGCGCGGCACCATGGGTCGGCTCGCGCCATAGGGCATATCGGAATAGTTCTGAGCCATGTTGACTGTCTTCCAATTCCTTAAAGCCGCAGACTGGTCCCCACTTTTACCTTCGTAAAAGATTCTCCCACAAAGATCGTATTAGATGTATAAAGTTGCAATATTTTTTATTTAAAGTAGATTTTATTTGAATTTGTCTAAAATCCGACCTATCCCGGATTCCCGCCATTTCTTGAGCCCAACCGTTCGCTGTGCGAAATGAAACGGCGTTTCTTGACGGAAATGCGCGTCTCCTTTAAATCCTGCAGCTCAAATCTCGCAGTGCAGCAATCAACGCCGGGGGATTTTTGCATCCCCACGGGCGGCTGAAATAAGAAGGTAAAGCCATGAAAATCCTGGTCGGCGTCAAGCGCGTGATCGACGCCTATGTAAAGGTCCGGGTCAAATCGGACCAGACGGGTGTTGAAACCCAGAACGTTAAAATGTCCATGAACCCGTTCGACGAAATCGCCGTCGAAGAAGGTGTTCGCCTGCGCGAAGCAGGCACGGCGGATGAACTGATCGCGGTTTCCATCGGCCCCGATCAGGCACAGGAAACCATCCGAACGGCCCTTGCCATGGGCGCCGACCGGGGTATCCACGTGGTCGCCGACGGACGGGTCGAGCCGCTGGCCATCGCCAAGCTGTTCAAGGAAATCGTCACCCGCGAAAACCCGGACATGGTGATCCTGGGCAAGCAGGCGATCGACGACGACAACAACCAGGTTGGTCAGATGCTGTCGGCTCTGCTGGGCTGGTCCCAGGGAACTTTCGCGTCCAAGATCGAGCTTTCCGACGGTGCCGCCAAGGTGACCCGCGAAATCGACGGCGGGCTTGAAACCTTGGACCTCAAACTGCCGACCGTGGTGACCACGGACCTGCGGTTGAACGAACCGCGCTATGCCAGCCTGCCCAACATCATGAAGGCCAAGAAGAAAGAGATCGCTAAGCTGACCGCTGACGAACTCGGCGTTGACGTGGCCCCGCGCGTCGAAATTCTGAAGGTCGCGGAACCGCCCGCCCGCCAAGCCGGCGTGAAGGTCGAAAATGCCGCCGAACTGGTGGCGAAATTGAAAAACGAAGCGAAGGTGATCTGATCATGGCTGTCCTGGTTTATGCGGAACACGATAACGCAACCCTGAAACCGGCGACGCTCAATGCCGTTGCCGCCGCCAAGCAACTGGGCGACGTGACGGTCCTGGTCGCGGGCACTGATTGCCGGGCGGTCGCCGAAGCCGCCGCCAAAATCGACGGCGTGGCCAAGGTTCTGGTCGCAGACGACGCGGCCTATACCAACGAAATCGCGGAAAACGCCGCCCCCCTGATCGCCAAGCTGGCGGACGGTTTCGACCATATAGTCGCCGCTGCCACCACCAGCGGCAAGAACGTCATGCCGCGGGTCGCGGCCCTGCTCGACGTGCAGCAGATTTCCGATATCTCCGCCATCGAAGGGCCGGATACCTTCGTCCGCCCAATCTATGCCGGTAACGCGCTGGCCACGGTCAAGACGTCGGACGCCAAGAAGGTCATCACCGTACGCGCCACGGCTTTCGATGCAGCCACCGCCGAAGGCGGTTCCGCCGCAATCGAAGACGTTTCGGGTGAAGGCGCCAGCGACCTTGCAACCTTCGCCGGCCAGGAACTGACCAAATCGGAACGTCCCGAATTGACCAGTGCCCGCGTGATCATTTCAGGCGGCCGCGGCATGCAGTCGGGCGACAACTTCCCCATGCTGGAAGAAATCGCGGACATGCTGGGTGCGGCCGTGGGGGCATCGCGCGCCGCCGTCGATGCGGGCTTCGTTCCCAACGACTATCAAGTCGGGCAGACCGGCAAGGTCGTGGCACCGGAACTGTACATCGCCGTCGGTATCTCGGGCGCCATTCAGCACCTGGCCGGGATGAAGGATTCCAAGGTCATCGTCGCCATCAACAAGGACGAGGAAGCACCGATCTTCCAGGTCGCCGATTACGGCTTGGTCGCGGATCTGTTCACCGCCGTCCCGGAACTGAAGGCGGCCTTGGCCGACTGACGCAGAACAGCAGCCTCCGCGCGGGTGTGGGATCCGTGCGGAGGTTTTCGCGCCAAGGCGCAACCGGGGCCCCAGGGTGAGCATGACAAACGTTGAGCACATCTAGCCCCCCACCCACATCCTCCATATCAACCGAGGCAGTCTCGTCCCGCCGGTCCCTGGCGCTGGGCATTCTGTGCATGGCCGCATCGGTCGGCGCGCTGGCCGCCATGCAGATGTTCGTCAAGCTCGTTGGCCCGGAATACTCCCCATTTCAGGCCGTGTTCTTCCGTAATGCCATCGCCGCCGTGATGGTCGTGCCGATGATGGTGATGGCAAGCGGCGCCGCGTCCTTCAAGACAGACCGCCCCGTGGGCCATGTCCTGCGTTCTCTTTCTGGCGTGCTCGGCAACGCCAGCTTCTATTATGCCTATTCCCAGATACCCTTGAGCGACGGCATGTCCATCGCCATGTCCGTGCCGATCTTCACGACACTGCTGGCGATCCCGTTCCTGGGCGAAAAGGTCGGTGCCCGGCGCTGGACCGCCATCGCCATCGGCTTTGTCGGTGTGATGATCGCGCTCGACCCCACGGGCGATTTCCAGGCGGGCTCTCTGTTCGCATTGTTGGGAACACTGTGCTGGGCCGTGTCCCTGATCTTCATCAAGAAGCTGTCGGAAACGGAAACGCCCTATCTGATCGTGTTCTATTACATGATCACCGGCGTCGCCGTGTCGCTGTGCATCCTGCCCTTTGTCTGGGTCACACCGACACCTGAACACCTGATCTTCTATATCTGCGCCGGGTTGGTCGGCGGACTGGGCCAGATTCTCATGACCTTCGCCATGAAGTTCGCCCCCGCCGCCGTGGTCACGCCGTTCGAATACACGGCGATTTGCTGGGCCGTGCTGTTCGACCTGTTGATCTGGGGTGTGCTGCCCGACCTTGCGACGACCCTGGGGGCCGGGATCGTAATCGTGACCGGGCTTTATATCTGGCACCGGGAAACGCGGATCAAACCCATCAAATAACATTCATTAATGTGAATGTGTTGAAATCGCCTCACACGTGATAAACATACGCCCATGTATTCCTTTGATCCCCTGACGGCTTTGGCGGGCGGCGCACTGATCGGATTGGCGGCATCGGTCCTGGTTGTTTTCAACGGACGGGTTGCCGGCATAAGCGGAATTCTTGGCGGGCTTCTTTCCGGCGCCAGGATGGACATTGCCTGGCGGGCCGCTTTTATCGCAGGCCTGATCGGGGCCGGCGCCGTGGCGCTGCGGACCCGTGGAACGCCTATTGAGGTATCCGCCGATTGGCCCCTGCTTATCGTGGCCGGCCTGTTGGTCGGGATCGGCACCCGCCTTGGCGGCGGCTGCACCAGCGGACACGGTGTCTGCGGTATGGCCCGGAAATCCAAGCGGTCAATTACCGCCACGGCTGTTTATATAAGCGTAGCGATGGCGACCGTATTCTTCACCCGTCACATGATCGGAAACTGACGGCCATGGCGCGGATAATCATCAGCCTGATCGCCGGAAGCCTGTTCGGATTGGGGTTGGTATTTTCGGAAATGGTCAATCCGGCCCGTGTTCTGGGTTTTCTCGACATTGCCGGAACCTGGGATCCCACGCTTGCCTTTGTTCTGGTCGGTGCGCTGTCCCTGGCCATACCGGGGTATTGGATCGCCCGACGCTGCGCACGCCCCTTTTTTGACGAACGCTCCCATGTTCCGGAACCTGGTCCAATCGACCGCCGCCTGATCATCGGCGCGGTTCTATTCGGTATCGGCTGGGGTTTGGCCGGGTTTTGCCCGGGCCCCGCAATCACGGCTCTGGGCACGGGGCGAGGCGACATCATCCTGTTCGCCGTCGCCATGACAGTCGGCATGTGGGTCAACGTAAAGCTGGCTAAGAAATGAACGCGCACGCCCTTCTGATGCTTTCGTCAATCACCGACGCCGATGGAACCGCCCGGGGCCGGGTCGTCGTGTCCGGCTCGCACGGGGGGCTTTATCCCGGATACCTGGCCTCCAAGGCCGGCCTGCGGGCGGTGATCCTCAACAATGCCGGCGGCGGACTTGAGAACGCGGGCATCGCCGGCATTCAAGCCCTTGATACCGTCGCCATGGCGGCCGCCGCCGTCGCCCATGACACGGCCAGGATCGGCGACGCCGCGGACATGATGGCGCGGGGCGTCATTGCCTTTGCCAATGATGCGGCCCAGGTGCTGGGCATCCGCCCCGGCATGTCCTGCGCCGACGCGGCGGACCTGCTCATGGACCGCGCCACGGCGCCGACCGGCACCTTGCCCAAGGTCGACGAAGGCCGCCGCACACTGACCGCCCCTCATGGCCCGGATATCGTGCTTGCCGACTCGGCCTCGCTGATCGGCCCCGGCGACGACGGCGCCATCATCATTACAGGTTCCCATGGCGGGCTGGTCGGCGGCGACCCTGCCCGGGCACTTAAAGCCGCTGCCACCCTTGGCGTGTTCAACGACGCGGGCGGCGGGATCGACGATGCCGGCATGACCCGCCTGCCCGCATTGGACAATCGGGACATACCTGCCGTAACTGTCGCCCATACGTCGGCACGAATCGGCGATGCCGCATCGGCCTGGGAAACCGGTGTGATTTCCCAGGCCAATCACGCAGCCTCGGCGATCGACGCCAGGCCCGGAACAGCACTAAAAACATGGATCAACACAGCCTTCAGCGATGATTGACGCGCCATCAAATCCGGTCTGATTCTCGGGGGCTTACCCTTCCGGTGAAACATCTGCTATTTTTCTCCGCTGGCGCAAAACGCGCCCACGGCAAGGATGGCGACATGGCCCTGGAACATTCCTTCGGGAACCTGACCGACGATGAGCGAACCGCCCTGACACAGGTCGCGGTCGGCCATGCGTTCGAAAGCGGAGACATCGTCATCAACCAAGGGGACGCGGTCGATAACCTGATGGTCGTTGCCAAAGGCATGCTGCGCGTGACCCATGTGTTCGAAGGCGGCAAGCTGAGCGAATTCGTCGGCCCGCTGGGCCCGGGTGATGTGGTCGGAGAAATGTCGTTCGTCGACGGCAAGGGAGCCAGTGCAACGCTGATCGCAGACGGTGACACGGAAGTCCTGATCATTCCCCGCAACGCCATCGAGGCATTGATGGAAGACAGCCCGTCATTCGCGGGCCGGCTTTTCAAGGATCTGTTCCTGCATCTGTCCAGGCGCCTGCGCGCGACCAATCTCCGGGCTGATCCCGGCCTTCGGACCGGCGGCTGACCGGCCTCTGCCGGCCCGCCGCCTCGACATTTTCCAATGACGGAAACATCCCCCGACCTTCGCACCTTCAATAAACGCGTCTGGATGCTCGCCGTCCCGATCATGGCGACCAACGTGACCGTGCCGCTTTTGGGTCTGGTCGACACAGCCGTCGTCGGCCGTCTGCCCGGCCCTGAATACCTGGGCGCCGTCGCCATCGGCGCGGTGATCATCAGCGTTCTTTATTCATCCCTGAACTTTCTGCGCATGGGCACGACCGGCCTGACGGCGCAATCCTTCGGTGCCGGGGACGCGGATCAAATCCGGTCCTGGCTGGCCCGTGCCTGCCTGCTGTCCATGGGCTTGGGACTGGTCCTTGTCGCCCTGCAGGTTCCGATCCTGGCGATCGGCTATTGGCTGATGGGGCCGAGCGATGCCGTCTGGCCGTTGACGGAAAGCTATTTCCAGATCCGCATCTGGGGCGCGCCGGCAGCACTGTTGAATTTCGCGCTTCTGGGCTGGTTCTTCGGCGTGCAGAACATGCGCGCGGCCCTGATATCACAGGTTTTTCTCAACGGCCTGAACATCGTTCTCGACATTTGGTTTGTATTGGGCCTCGGCTGGGGTGTGGACGGCGTGGCCTATGCCACGATCATTTCAGAATACGCTGCGGCGGGCCTGGGTTTTTGGCTGGCATCGGCGCAGCTTGTACGCCTGGGCGGGCGCTGGCGCTGGGACCGCATCCGCAATGCCTCGCGCATCCGCCGCATGTTGGGCGTCAACCGCGACATCTTCATCCGTTCCATGTGCCTGCAGGCCGCCTTCGTGATCTTTACCTCGGCCGGCACCCGCATGGGCGATGAAGTTCTGGCCGCCAATGCCCTGCTGCTGCAGTTCACCATGTTCACGGCCTATGCCCTGGACGGCTTTGCCAATGCGGCCGAAGCCATGGCCGGACAGGCCGTAGGCGCCCATGACCGCACCTTGTTCCGCCAGGCCGTGAAGATCACGACCGGATGGGGCGTGCTGTTCTCGATATTGTTCGGATTGGCTTACTGGCTGTTCGGCCAAGCGGTCGTCGATATCCTCAGCACCGTGCCCGAGGTACGAGAAACCGCCTATGCCTTCCTGCCCTGGATGATCGTTCTGCCCTTTATATCCGTCTGGAGCTTCCAGCTTGACGGTATTTTCATCGGCGCCACCTGGACCCAGGAAATGCGCAACTGCATGGCGGTTTCACTGGCTCTGTTCGCGGTGGCGGTGCCGCTCGCCACGGAAAACTGGGCCAATGACGGCCTGTGGGCCGCGTTTACCGTGTTCATGGGATTGCGCGGTGTGACCATGGGTATGATGTTTCCACGGCTGGCGCGCGGCGTGGGCACGGGCCCCCGCCCGGCCCAGGCAGACGACGGCCCTGGCCAGAGCGCTTGACCTTCCTCCCGGAAGCGCCGATTTTGAGCGCCACCCGACCGAGACCGCAACCAAGATACGGACGCCCATGACCGACCTTCGCAGCCGAACGCTTATTGAAAAGCTCATCGCTTTCAACACCACCAGCCACCTTTCCAATCTGGAACTCCTGGCCTTCGTGCAGGATTACCTGAACGGCCACGGGGTCGAAAGCCGGCTGGTGCATGACGACACGGGAACCAAGGCCAACCTGTATGCGACCCTGGGGCCGACCGACCGCGGCGGAATCATGCTGTCCGGCCATACGGACGTGGTGCCCGTGGACGGCCAGAACTGGGCCACGGACCCGTTCACGGTCACGGAAAAGGACGGCAAGCTGTACGGGCGCGGCACGTCGGACATGAAAAGCTTCATCGCCATTGCGCTGGCCTTCGTGCCCGAATTCCTGAAACGCGGCCTGTCCACGCCCATCCACCTGGCGTTTTCCCATGATGAGGAAGTGGGCTGCATCGGCGTGCGCTCGCTGATCAAGATGATGAACGAACAGCCGATCCGCCCCATCATGGGCATCATCGGCGAGCCGACCAGCATGCAGGTCTGCGTCGGCCATAAGGGCAAGCGCAGCTATCGCGCCGTCTTCAAGGGCAAGGAAGCCCATTCATCGCTCACGCCCATGGGCGTCAACGCCATCGATTACGCCGCACGCCTGGCCGTGTTCCTGCGCGGCATGGCGGACCGCATCGCCGGCGACGGCCCGTTCGACGAATTGTACGATGTCGCCTATACGACCGTGCATACGGGTGTCATGAAGGGCGGCGAACAATTGAACATCGTTCCCGGGCGATGCGAGATGGATTTCGAATTCCGCCATCTGCCGAAGCATGATCCCGAAGCTCTGGATGCCGAAATCATGGCCTACGTCCGCGAACTGGAAGCCGAGATGCAGGCCGCTTCCCCCGAAACGGGCATCACGGTCGGCGCTCTTTCGGGTATTCCCGCCCTCGACACGGACCCGACCGACGAGGTCGTGACCCTGGCCAAGCAACTGGCCGGGCGCAACGACCACGCCGCCGTCGCCTTCGGCACCGAGGCAGGCCTGTTCCAGCAATCGGCGGGCGTGCCCAGCGTGATCGTCGGCCCCGGGTCCATCAATCAGGCACACAAGCCCGACGAATACATCTCCCTGGATCAAATCGCCAAGGGCGAGGAATTCATGGCCCGCCTGGCCGACAAGGTCTGCGCCAGCTAGATTTTCCGGCCCCGTTTTTCCGGCGGCCGGCGCAGCCGGCGGATGAGCATGCGCGCCGGATGTAAGGCCAAGGCCACTTCACGGTCCACGGGGCTGGGCACCCCCGCCATGATTGATGCCAGCATCTCCGCCGCCAGAAAGCCGGTCTGATAGCCGCGTGAACCCAGGCCCGAGAGCACAAAGGCATTGGCCTGATAAGGTGCCCTCAGCCAATCACCCCGCAGACCGTGATGAAGCCCATCGTAAGCGTCTGCATAGGCCGCCGCATCGGCCAGGGGCCCCACATGCGGCAGATGATCCGCCGTGGTCGCGCGCAGCCCGGCCCAGCCTTTGAGCCCCGCATTTTGCCAACCCCCGGCCAAACCCGGGAATACATCCGCCAATTTGGCCAAGGCGCTGTCCCGGTCGCCCGTATCCAGTTCCCGCCAGCCGTCCGGGTCTTTATTCAAATCCCAACGGCCATAAGACGAGCCCAACACATGCCCGGGGCCGTCCTTCATCCCCGTGACCGGGCTTAGATGCCCGCCGAAGCTGACCGGCAGGCGCAGGCGTTGGGACGATGCCGTCGCGGGCAGGTAACAAAGCTGCCCCCGGTTGGCGCGCAGATCCAACCCGGCGTTCGGCATCAGGCCCGCCGACCAGGGCCCGGCCGCGAACACAACGCCGTCGAACCGGCCGATCGTGCCGTCATCCAGGCGCAGCGTCCATTCTCCCCCTTGCTCGTCGGCTTCCGTCACGCGGGCCTTGCGGACATCGGTTTGCAGGATCGCCGGCGGGGCGGCAAACCGGGCATGGGGAAACCACAGCCCCCCGCGGTGCACGCACAGCCCCGCAAGGTCCGATGCCTGGGCCGCATCCACGGGATGGACAAGGTCATGCCCCCATCCCAGCCGGCGGCTGAACGCGGCCATGCGTCCGGCTTCGGCTTCATCCGGCAGATGCAGCGCGCCCGCTGCCGGCGGCAAGGCGCCCTGGCTTTCCGCATGAACGAAGGCTTGCGCCATGAACCGCCCATAAGGTTCATCCGGGTCTGCCAGACGGGGGGATAGCAACACCCGTTCGGGCTGTGACCCGACATTGCCGCCGTCGAAAACCGTTATTTGAAATCCCTCGTCGGTCAGGGCCTTCGCGACGGCCCGCCCGGCAATCCCGCCGCCGACAACCGCGATGCGCGCGCCCGGCACCATGGGCTGCGGGGCGGCGTACCAGAGTGCTTCGGATGCTTCGGTCTCCGCGCCTTGAAGCCGTCCCGCCAGACATTCCCGCTTGCCGCCGAAGCCCGGGCGTTTATCGACCGCGAAGCCGACGGCCGCAAGCCCCCGGCGGACGGCAGCGGCGGACGAGAAGGTCGCAACCCGCGCCTCCGGCGCGCTGAGCCGTGCAATTCGGGAAAATACGACCTCGGACCACATGTCGGGATTCTTGGAAGGTGCGAATCCGTCCAGAAACCAGGCGTCGACCCGGGCCTGAAGACCGCTGAGCATGTGTTCGACCGGGCCGAACAGCAAAGTCAGCGCCACGCGCCCGCCGTCCAGCCGCAGGCGGTGAAACCCCGGCACCGGGCGCGGATAGGCCGCCCGCAGTTGGCGGGAAAGTTCCGCCAATTGCGGGAACCGGTCGTGGGCCGCCGCCATGTCGCGCGGGCATAACGGGAACCCTTCAACGGAAACGAAATGCAGCCGCGCATCCGGCGGGGCCGTTCGCCGCCATGAATCCCAGGCCGCCAGCATGTTCAACCCCGTGCCGAAGCCAAGTTCACCGATGGTGAAACGCGGTCTGTCCTGCCAGATTTCGGGCGCGGCGATCCCGTCCAGAAAGACGTGGCGGGTTTCGCCGTGGCCATCGGTTTTGGAAAAGTACACATCGCCGAACCGGCCCGAGCGGAGCGTGCCGCCCTGCCAATTGATATCCGGGGGGGCCAGGGGACCCGGTCCGTATGTCGGCGTTTCCTGCGTCATCCCCAATCTATAACAGGCGGGCACCGCCGGATCGTAAATTTCAAAGCCTGATGCACGTTCAGAAACTCAAAATAGCCCACACAGCCAGCAAGGCCGCCGATTTCGCCAAGCACTGTATCCTTTAACAGCCGCGCCCTTCGGGGCAAATCTTAAGGCTTTTTAACGAGTTGGTAATTCATGGCGCTCTAATCTGTTCGCGGTGGTCCCAGAAGGGGGCTGAAACGCGGACAGGAGAAAGAGTCCATGGGAATTATATCGAATACGCGGTTCCGACCAGGGAGTCCCCAAAACGAAAGATTCGCCCGGCTATCGGTGGTTGTCGGCGACGGGCAGGATTTTTTCCTGCACCAGACGCGCCGAACCCTTGCCCAGCTTGGCGTTCGTGACATTCATCTGGCCCGCGACGGGGCAGAAGCCCTTGGCCTTGTCCGCACGCAGGAACCGCATCTTGCCATCGTCGATTGGGGCCTGGCGGCCATTCCCGGGATCGAGCTTACGGCGTTCCTGCGCAATGCCGAGGGCAGCCCGGCGCCGAACCTGCCGATCATCATGACCATGGCCTCCGTCGACCGCATGAAGATTTCCCGCGCCATGAGCGCCGGGGTCAACGAGGTGTTGATCAAGCCGGTCACGGCCGATGCGCTGTTGCGCCGGATCATTTCGGCCATCGCCGCCCAACGCAAGCCCAAGGTCGCGACGACCTCTTACATCGGGCCCGAACGGCGTCATGTCAGCCAGCCGATCGACGGCGAGGAACGGCGCGCGGGTGCATAACATCCGCAACGGATTTAATCCGTCGCATGAAATTCAAAAGGCGCTCCCCGGTCCAGGGAGCGCCTTTTTCAATTGGCTGGGGTACCAGGGCTCGAATCTTGATTAACGGAGTCAGAGGCCTGATTCGTCCGTTTTTCCCCAGCCACTTACCTCTGACATTTACCGTTCTAGAACAATCAATGAAGAGGCTTATTTTGTGCTAGACGGACTGTGGCGCATCCGATGTTTCCCGAACTGCAAGCCTCACAAGGCGGGGAACCAGCGCACCACAAGTCCCTATTGTGTCCCCGGGAAACCTTTAAGAGGGCGCCAGTACGCCGTGGTAATCTTTATGTCGGAGTCCGACAGGACAGAGAAATTTGTTCTACTTTACTACACTTGCTTGGGCGCAATTGAGGAGGAAGCCCCATGCCACAAGAACCTATCGGAGAGATTGCCAAAAACTTGGCTCACCTTGCCGAGAATATTGCACCCGCATCCAATCAACTGACAGCGATCATCGCCGCGCCAATCTTGACAGCAATCGGTGCCCTAGTAGCAGCGTACATTTTTAATCGGCTGTCCTATTGGCATCAAAAGAAGGAACGTCGTCGTCTGCTGGCCGCCGCCATTGCCGCAGAATTGGAAGGGTGGGACACTATATGCACCGCGCGGGATTATGACGCCTACGGACAGTCCCTATTGCAAACTCTGGCTGGTGGAACTGACATCGAAATGCCAAGGCTAATCGATCCCTCACTGTCGACAGCCCAAACTGCCAGCCTGAACTTTCCAATCATCCACCGGAACATCGATGACATCGGAATCTTTGGGAGTGAAATTACGTCCGAAGTTTCCCGCTTCTTATCCCTCCATCAAGGCCTCACAGCCGACCTGATCGCATATGCGCAAGGCAGATGGGACCACGTCGGAATTTCCGAGAAAATCGATTCCATCAGCGTAAACCTGGGACTGTTCCGTCAGTGCGTTTCACTAGCGCGTGGCCTGATCCCTAAATTCAAGGCGATCGCATTTTGATGAGAAATCAGGGGTCAAAACGAGCCTGAAGGACTTTACCGTAACCCTATTATGTCCCTGCGGGGACACGACAGTCCGGACACCAAAATAAAAGCGGTGGAACCTGTTGAAGTTCCACCGCTTTATTTGGCTGGGGTGCAAGGACTTGAACCTTGAATAACGGAGTCAGAGTCCGTCGTGTTACCAATTACACCACACCCCATCGGACGGTTCCGCGCAGCAATTCCGATCTAATTGAGGGATGGAACGGCGCGAAGGCGGTTATATAGCGATTGGCCCCCTGGAACGCAACCAAGGAGACGCCGGATCGCCCCCAAACGAATACCCCCATTTACGACATAGTTTTATTGGACGACCGGTCCACGATCACTAGAATGAACGATTAAGCGGGAACAACCCGCGATGAACCGTTGGAAGTCTCAATGGCCAAATGGCCCCACGCAAATTCGCCTTCCCGGCAACGACGCCGCCATAAGGGCAGCGGCCCCTGCTTTGCGGCCATTGATCTGGGAACCCATAACTGCCGCATGCTGATTGCCCGGCCTTCCAACGAAGGCCCCGTGGTGATCGACGGCTTTTCCCGCATCGTGCGGCTGGGCGAAGGATTGGCGAAATCGGGCAATCTGTGCGACCACGCCATCGACCGGACCATTTCGGCCTTGCGCGTCTGCGCCAATAAGATCAAGCGCCACAACGTCGTACAGTCCCGCCATATCGCGACGGAGGCCTGCCGGCAGGCCGTCAACTGCAAGGATTTCTTTTCCAAGGTTCACGCCGAAACCGGAATCATGCTGGAAGCCATCCCGGCCGAGGAAGAAGCGACCCTGACGCTGGTCGGCTGCCTGCCCCTTTTGGAAGGTGGGCATTCCCGGGCCTTGATGTTCGACATCGGCGGCGGCTCGACGGAACTCAGCTGGATCGACCTGGAACAATGCGTGCCCCGGCCCATCGGTATCCTGTCGTTGCCGATCGGCGTGGTGAATCTGATGGAAAAGAACGCCTCGCCCGACTGCACCGATGAACGCTTTCGCTGCCTGGTCGCCGAGATCGATGCTCTTTTGGCGCCGTTCGATGCGCAATACGGCATTTCTGAAACCTTCGCCCGCGAAGGGGCGCTGATGCTGGGGACCTCGGGCACGGTCACCACCCTGGGCGCCCTGCATCTGGGGCTTTCGCGCTATGACCGATCCCAGGTCGACGGCCTGACCCTTGATTTCACCGCGATCGAACAGCTGGCTGACAAGGTGTCGGCCATGCCGTGCGAGGTTCGCAAAACCTTGCCCTGCATCGGGCCGGAACGGGCCGACCTGATGGTCATGGGCTGTGCAATCCTCAAGGCGATCACCAAGCGCTGGCCCGCCGGCCAACTGCGCATCGCCGACCGGGGCGTGCGCGAAGGCCTGTTGGTCCGCATGATGCAGGACGCCGCCAAACAATGACCTCACGTTCAGGTCCGGGAAAGCCCGGGTCGCGCAAGGGCGCGGCCAAAAGCCGCACCACCCGGTTTTCGGGGCGCGGCATGCACAACCGGGTGAAAACCGCCAAGGGCCGCAAGACATCCTCCAAGCTTTGGCTGCAACGCCAACTGAACGACCCCTATGTGGCCGAAGCCAAGGCCCAGGGTTATCGGTCCCGCGCCGCGTTCAAGCTGATCGAACTGGACGGCATGTTCGGCCTGTTGAAAAAGGGCGGGCGCGTGGTCGATTTGGGGGCTGCACCGGGCGGCTGGACGCAGGTCGCCGTGGCCGCCGTGGGGGCATCGGTGGGCGCGGATGCAACCGGCAAAAGCGGCCAGGTCGTGGGCCTGGACCTGCAGGACATGGACGCGATCCAGGGGGCCACGCTGATCATTCAGGATTTCATGGACGACGACGCGCCCGACCGCATCAAGGACGCCCTGTCCGGCCCGGCCGATGTCGTGCTCAGCGACATGGCCGCCCCCGCCACGGGCCATCGCCAGACGGATCACCTGCGAATCATGGGCCTGTGCGAAGCCGCTTTCGACTTCGCCTGCGAGGTTTTGGCGCCGGGCGGCGCCTTCGTCGCCAAGGTGCTGAAGGGCGGGACCGAGAACGAACTTCTTGCCCGCATGAAACAGCACTTCACCACGGTCAAGCACGCCAAACCGCCGGCCAGCCGCGCCGATTCCGCCGAAACCTATGTCGTTGCGGTGGGCTTTCGCCCGGATTCCAAAGCCTGAAAGGCCCTGAAACCGGGGCTTTTCACACCTGCGCGAAGGTGCTTGGCAAGGCGACGCGCATGTGTATGATGGGCCGCCAACTCGAACCGGAATTGACGAGGATGGCATGGCCGAACTTAGAGAAGCTCTGACTTTTGACGATGTTCTTCTGGTTCCGGCCGCGTCCAGCGTTCTGCCTGCCGACGCCGATACCTCCACCCGCCTGACCCGCGACATCACCATGGGCATTCCGCTCGTGTCCTCGGCCATGGATACGGTGACGGAAAGCAAGCTTGCCATCGCCATGGCACAGGCCGGCGGCATGGGTGTCCTGCATAAGAACATGACACCCGACGAACAGGCCGCCGAGGTCCGCAAGGTCAAGAAATTCGAAAGCGGCATGGTCATCAACCCGGTGACCATGTTCCCGGACCAGACCCTGGCCGACGCCCTGCGCATCAAGGAAAGCACCGGGTTTTCCGGCATGCCCGTGGTCGAGCGGGAGACAGGCAAGCTGGTCGGCATCCTGACCAACCGCGACATCCGCTTTGCCGAGAACCAGGATCAGCCCATTTCCGAGCTGATGACCCAGAACCGGCCGGACCTGCCGCTGATCACGGTCAACGAAAACGTCTCGCGGGACGAGGCCAAGCGCCTGTTGCACAAATACCGGATCGAACGGCTGATCGTGGTCGATGACGCCTATCGTTGCGCCGGCCTGATCACGGTGACCGATATCGAAAAAGAACAGGCCCACCCCAATGCCTGCAAAGACGGTCAGGGCCGCCTACGTGTCGCAGCCGCCACCGGCGTGGGCGATGACGGCCGCGCCCGGGCCGAAGCCTTGATCGATGCCGGGGTCGACATCATCGTGGTCGATACGGCCCACGGCCATTCCAAGGGTGTGCTGGATGCCGTCAACCAGATCAAGAAACTGTCCAACCAGACACAGATCATCGGCGGCAACGTGGCCACGCCCGACGGCGCCAAGGCGTTGATCGATTCCGGTGCCGACGCCGTGAAGATCGGCATCGGACCGGGCACCATCTGCACCACCCGCATGGTCGCGGGCGTGGGTATGCCGCAATTGTCGGCGATCATGGAATCGGCGGAAATCTGCAACAAAGCCGGTGTGCCCTGCATCGCCGACGGCGGCATCAAGTATTCAGGCGACGTGGCCAAGGCCATCGCGGCGGGTGCCGAGGCCGTGATGATCGGCTCCCTGTTCGCCGGCACGGACGAAAGCCCGGGCGAGGTATTCTTGTACCAAGGCCGGTCGTTCAAATCCTACCGGGGCATGGGATCCTTGGGTGCGATGTCGCGCGGCTCCGCCGACCGTTATTTCCAGCAGGAAGTCTCCGACAACCTGAAACTGGTGCCCGAAGGGGTCGAAGGCCGCGTGCCGTACCGCGGGCCGCTGGGCACGATCGTGCACCAATTGGTCGGCGGCCTGAAAGCGGCCATGGGTTATACCGGCTGCGCCACGATCCAGGATCTGCGCACCAAGCCGGAAATGCGCCGCATCACGGGCGCGGGCCTGCGCGAAAGCCACGTCCACGACATCACCATCGCCCGCGAGGCGCCGAATTACCGTTCCGAGCCCTGAGGACCCGCCCATGGCACGCATCGAGACCGAACAGCAGTTACGGGAATCTTACCCCGAACCAAAAGGCCGTGCGGTCACCAAGGTCTTTCATCGATTGGAAGAACACTCCCGGCGGTTCATCTCGCTTAGTCCCTTCGTGATGATCGCGACCCAAGGGCCCGGCGGCGCCGACGTATCGCCGAAGGGCGACCATCCCGGTTTCATTCAGGTGCTCGACGACGTGACCGTCGCCATTCCCGACCGTCCCGGCAACAACCGCCTCGACGGTTACGAAAACATCCTGGCGAACCCGGCCGTCGGCCTGATTTTCATGATTCCCGGCATCAACGAAACCTTCCGCATCAACGGCACGGGCGAAATCCGCGATGATGAGGATCTACTCGCCCGGTTCGAGATTTCCGGCAAGCTGCCCAGGACCTGTCTGGTGGTCACCGTGCAGGAAGCCTTCATGCATTGCGCCAAGGCCTTTATGCGGTCCCGCCTGTGGGACCCCGAGGCCCGCGTTCCGCGCGACGCTCTGCCGACCGCGGCGCAAATGATGCGCGCCCAGACCGGCGACCAGACCATCGCCGACGAAACCACCGAAGAAGCGGCCGCTCGCTACAAGAAGGTGCTTTACTGAGCCTTCCCTAACGCGGCCAGCGCGGCAACTGATCCAGGCCCTGGTAGGTAATCACCGCCCCCATCACAACCACGATGATCATGAAGACCAGAAGCGTGTAGCGGTGATAATTGCCTTCGCGGGGCGATTTCATCTTATGCACTTTCTGGAACGTGGCGCTGAAATGACTGGCCACCGCATGGATGCGCTGCAGTTCGTTGTGTTGCCAAAACTGGTAGATCACCAACATGAAGATGCAGGCGCAAGTCATCAAAATGATGAGCGCCGTCAGCGCATGCACATATCCCGACTTGGCGCCGACCAGTTTGGCGATAACTAGCAACCCCATGAAGACCGCCAGGGTCGACCCCACGGTCCACCACTGCTGGGATTTGACGAACAGCAGGGCATCATTGGCCTTGTCGTAAATCAGCGACAGTTCCGCCCGGATATCGCTATCGATCGGCTCCGGGATGTCCTGTTCCATTTCTTCCGCGTTCTTGTCAGCCATGATCTTGCTCCTTTGCAACGGACAGGGATCGGAAATTATGGCGCAAGACGCGTGCGGGGACCTCTATCACTTACGTATAGGCGGCATTGCGCGGGAAACGGCCGAAAACCGGGCTAAATCTTGAACTCTCGGGGATCGATGATGCGCGGCGGCATCTGCGGCGCCTTCAGGGGCGGCTGCGGCGGGGGTTTGATTTCCACGTTCAAGTCCCCCATGTCGTCAGGCCCCTGCCGGGAAAACGGATTGGTGATGACCAGCACCGAATTGCGCCGCACGGCGTCTTCCAATCCATCCTGAAGTTCCTCGGCAAAGCGCGGGTTCCAGGGGATGGAGTAGTACCGGGGCTCGGTCACGCCGGACAGGCGAAGCCACAGATAGATGCGTTCCCCCTCGTCGAAATCGATGCCGAGCACGATTGCCTTGTCCCGTTCCTGTTCGAACCAGGCGAAGGCCATGGGCTTGGGCCGGGACATCAATTCCATGAACTGGACATAGCCGAGCGGTAACAACAAGGACACGGCCCCCACGGCCGCGAAACGCACCCAGGTCTTGCGCGGCGCCCAGACGGCCAGCGCGCCCAGCAGGAACGCGGTCAGGGTCATCGCCGCGAAGATGAAATAGATGACGTCCATGGAAACCTCCTGCCCTGCCCGGTCAGTTCAATTCGGTGATCAGCGGCTTGCGTAGCTTCGAGATACTGCCGTCGACCAGATGGCCTTTCTCGGTCAGGCGGAAGCGAAAGGCCGTTTCCTCCTGGTTCTTGCCGCGCAGTTCGACCGTGGTGGCGGCGATTTGTTCTGGGTCTTCCAGGGGGCGTTTGATGCTGACCACGACCCGCACCGGCACTCGCACGCCCCGGGGTACATGGCCGTACATATGTACGTTGACCACGTATTCCCCCGACGGAATGCCGCGGCTATAGGACATTTCGTAATTTCGGTCCGTCGCGTCGCCCTCAACCCCCAGGTCGTCCCGCAACAGGTTGAAGGTCAGGCCGCTTTGATTCCAAAAACCGACCGGCAGTTCACCCGGCGCCTTGACCCAAAGGTCCACGTCATAGGGCATGTCGTTGGGCCAATGCATTTCGACCATCACGTTGCCGGGCGCCTTGGCTTCTTCCTGTTCTTCCTGGGGCGGCTGCAGATGCGGCAGCAACATAACGACCATGGCGACAAAGCCGATCAGCGCCAACAGGATCACATCGCGGAAAACGGTCGCGGCGGTATCCTCGTCATCGAAATAATCAAGTTCTTCCATGGCATGCGTCCGTAAGGCGCCGGTCTCCCTGCCCTAATCCGCCGCTTCGCGCCGGCCGGCGGTGGAGACAACGTCCGCATCGGTGCCCGGCATGTGCAGGACTGTGGTCAATAACCGCACCGTGCCGGTGGCAAGGATACGGTGATTGACGATCAGCCAGACGTACAGGATCGAACCGACCAGGGTCGTGTTCAACGCCACGGACATCCCGCTGATCAGGGTCGCGACCATGGCGCCGACCTTGTTGGCATCGGATGCCGCCGTCGGATCGACCCCGGACAGGGAAATGATGAATCCGATGACCGTGCCGATCAGACCCAGCAGCACCAAGGCATTGGCGATATGGCGGACGACGACGATGCGGTTGGACAAGGTCAGGCGCAGGGCTTCGACCGCACGGTCGATCTGACGTTCATCCCCGGATGCCAGGGCTTCAGAATATTTGTACGCGGGCGTACCCGGCCGGGGCTGCCCCCCTTCAACCTCGATCGTCTGCCGGCTGGTCTGCCAGACCTTCCATGCGGCCAGCGCCATGCCATAGATGAACACCGCGCAGATCACGCCGGTCAGTTCCAACAAAGGGGCATCGATGATGGGGGCAAGCCAGCCCTGAATATAGGCCGCCCCCAGAAACCCCAGGGCGACGACATTGACGAGCAGAAAATGGGCAACGAAAAGATATCGGTACAGCACCGTGATGACACTCCTATGTGCCTGGTCTATGTCCGGGGAAACGGGACGCAGACGGATCGCGAACCCGCATACCGGATGGCCTGTTTATATCATGAACCGGTCCCTACATGATCGAATTCACACATAATGCCGATCACGGCTTTGCGATGGAAAGACTTGGCCGCAACGCCCGCGCGCGGGTAATCTCTGGCGCAAAGAAGAATATAACCACGACCAATCATATCGAGGAGCGCGTTCCATGACGCCGGGCGCCCGCGTACAGGCCTGCATCGAACTGCTGGCGCAGATCGCCGCCGAGGCGCAGGATTCCAGCGCCGTCATCGACAGCTATTTCCGCACCCGCCGCTATGCCGGATCCGGCGACCGGCGGGCCGTTTCCCACCGCGTTTATGAAAACCTGCGCCACCGGGCCCGCCTGGATTGGTGGATACAGCGCACGGGCGTAGCCCTGGACAGCACGCCCCGCAGCCGCGTCCTGACACAGATGGCGGTCTATGAGCGCACATCCCCCGATCAGCTTGCCCGGCTGTTTTCCGGCACTCGGCATTGCCCGCCGACCCTTAACAACCGCGAACAGGAACTGGCCGAATCCCTGTACGGCCGCCCGCCCATGCATATCGACATGCCCGATTGGGTGCGTCTGGAATACCCGTCATGGATGGGGCCGTCCTTATTGGAAATTTTCGGCCCCCAATTGGAAGTCGAACTTCAGGCACTCAGCCAGACAGCGCCTGTGGATCTTCGCGTCAACACCTTGAAGGCGACGCGCGAACAGGTTCAATCCATGCTGTCCGATGACCGCATAGAGGTCGACCCCACGCCGCTGTCGCCCCTTGGCCTGCGTCTGCAAACCCGCGCACGGCTGGGCGGCACCCACGCCTTCAAGCGCGGCCTGTTCGAGGTTCAGGACGAAGGATCACAACTGATCGCCTTGCTGTCAGGTGTACGCCCCGGCATGACCGTGGTCGATTATTGCGCCGGCGCCGGCGGCAAGACCCTGGCCCTCGCCGCCAGCCTGAAGCCCGGCAACGGTCCATCCGGCCCACGCGGCCGCCTGATCGCCTGCGATGTCTCGCGTTACCGCATGGACCGCATGGCGCCGCGCCTGAAACGGGCCGGCGCCGACATGGTCCGCCGTCAGGTCGTGACCGCGCGCGATGACAGTTGGGTCAAGGCCAACAAGGGCATGGCCGACCGGGTGCTGGCGGATGTGCCCTGCACCGGAACGGGGGCCTGGCGGCGCAATCTGGATGCGAAATGGCGTTTTCAGCCGGACGACCTGGACCATCTTGTCGAAGCCCAGCGTCTGATCATGGAACAGGCCGCATCGCTTGTCGCGCCCCAGGGGCGCCTGATTTACGCGACCTGTTCGCTATTGCGTGAAGAAAACGAAGAACAGATCGCCTGGTTCCTTCAAAACATTCACGGATTTCGGGTTCTTGCCCTGGCCGATGTTTGGGCGGAGACCGTCGGCGGCCCGCCCCCCGGCGAGGGCGATTTTCTGCGCCTGTCACCGGCATCGACAGGAACGGATGGATTTTTCTGCGCGGTTCTGGAAAAATTAGATTGATATTGTATACAATCAAAAGAAATCCGTGTGAGGAACCCCATGTCCACCGCTTCCATCGAGCCACTCCACCCGGCTGAAGGACCCTCCTGCTGGACCGGCCCTGATCTGTCCGGTTCCGGGTCCTGGGTCACTGAACTGAACGACGCGCAGCGGACTGCCCTTATGGCCGCCCTTGATGCGACCGACGGGCGCGACGCGCTGTCCATCACACAAAACGATTTTCCCGGCGGCGATGCGGCCGGTCTGCTGGCCGATATCAGGGACGAAGCCGCGCACGGCACGGGCTTCATTCTGGTCCGCACGGGCCTGGACAAATTGGACGAGGAACAGGCCCGGCGCCTGATCTGGGGGATCGGTCAACACCTGGGCGTGCCGCAAATTCAGGACGCCCGCAAGACCCTGCTGCATGACGTCCGGGATACCGGCGCCAATCTGCAAAAACAGGCCGACGTGCGCACCTATCAAACCAACGAGGCCCAGCCGTTCCACAATGACGGCGGCGACATCTTCGCCTTGTTCTGCCGCCGCCGGTCAACGGGCGGCGGGCAATCCCTGATCGTCAGCGCCCATGCCGTATTCAATGAAATCCTCAGGCGCCGCCCCGATCTGGCGAAGGTTCTGACCGAACCGTTTTATTTCGATGCCCGCGGACAGGCCCTGCCCGGCCGGCCCTGGTATCAGGCGCTGCCGATTTTCCAATTCCACGGCGGGCGCTGGTTCGTAATGTACAAGCGCCATTACATCGAACTGGCCCAACGGTCCGACGAAATTCCACGCCTGACCGATGCCCAGGTCGAGGCCCTGGATATGCTGGACGCCCTTTGTCTGGACCCCGGCTTCCATCTGTCGTTCGAGATGTCGCCGGGGGACATGGTCGTCGCCAATAACTTCACCACCCTGCACGCCCGGACCGCCTATACGGACCCGCCGCCCACCGCCGGCGAGGAAAAACGCCACATGCTGCGGCTGTGGCTGGGCATCCAGAACGGCGTGGCCCTGCCCCCGGCCTTTGCCGAAACCCGGGAATTCGGTCCCCTGTTTGAAACGACGCAGCGAATTGCGATATAAAATTTCGCCGGTTGACATAGGCTCGGAATTTTATTATCGAAATTAACGGTTCGTTATGCTATTCTTACTACGCTACCAGAAGGTAGAGATGCCTTGTGTGGCGGAAGCGTCGGACGAGGCATCGGTTCCAGGGATTTGATCCCTGGTTTGGTTGTCCGTTCATCAGGAGAAAACAGATGAGACAGACCATGTTCTCGGCATCACACATGCATCCCCCGCGGGAAACAGACCATCCGTTGGAAGGTCCGCACCCGACCGACTAAGCATGTTTGCCGTCCTGGACGCAGAGCGCCCAGGCGGCATAATGGGTTGCATATAAGGAATACCTGCATTGTCCGATCGTTGCTGGTAACCGGCCCCGTGGGCCCGTTAGGCTTCCCCTTCAACCGCAACGACCAACGGCAACGGAGCCGATCAATGGCACCGCACGAGAAAGAACATCCGCTGGACGGCCCGCACCCCACGGACTGAGGGGCTTCAAGGCACCAACGCCTGTTCTCTGATCTTCTTCGATCACATTTCGTCGAGCCTGCCTGACCCGCCTTGACGTCCACGGCGCCGGTCGTGCGTTATGCCCTGCGACACGTTACGTGAGAAGGGAAAAACCATGAACACGGCAGGCACTCCCCCGGCCCAGTTGCCCCGCCTAAAGCCCGATCCGATCCCGGCAATCCACCCGGTGCCCGAATACGCGGTCGAAGGACAGCGCGCCCAGTGGTATGCGGAAATGAAGGCCGTGTTCCAGGTTCCCTGGATGGGCGTCGTCACCATGGCCTATGCCCATTACCCCCATTTTTTCGCCGAACTGTGGCGGGGGCTGAAGCCGCTGGCGGAATGCCGGGCCTTCGTTCAGGCCTTTCAGGACAACCGCGCGTTCGTCGAACGCGAAGTCACGGAATTGTCTCCACCCCCCATACCCCAACGCCTGACCGATGCCGGATATGCGCCGCGTGAAATCGCGGGCATTCAAGAATGCGTCGAGGTTTTCTCCCACGGCAATCAACCCTATCTGGTGACCGCCATGATCGCGCGCCTGCTGCTGGAAGGTCAGGAAATGGGCAATACCGGCAACGCCGATCCCTTCACCGGCCGCCATGCGCCGGACGTCGCCGTGCCCTTCGTCCTGATGGAAGCCCATCATGCCGACACCCCGACCCGGCAGGTGTTCGACGATGTGAAATCCGTTCTCGGCCTGCCGTTCGTCAATACGGACTACCGCGCCTTCGCGCGCTGGCCCAGCTATTGGGCGGCCGCCTGGTCGGACCTGCGCCAGGTTGCCGGCGGAGAACCCCATGAAGCGATCTGCCGGGCCCTGCATGACCGAATTCTCGACCAAGTGTTGAACGGATTGCCCAATCCGGGCGGCTTGAACAGTACCGACCTGCGCCGGGCCGCGGAAAAAGACGCCCCCCTGGACGAAGTCATCGCCGTCGTCCGCCTGTTTCAATGGCTGCTCCCGGGCCTGTCCCTGAACGTTGCCTATCTGCGCCATCAGCTGACTGCAGCCTGAGGGGAATGCACGCCCGGGGCAGACATTCCCCCCACTTTCCGCTAACAATCTATCGGGGCTGAACTGAACCATCCATGCGGAGCACGCCATGAGTTCCTACGAAGAAGACCTGCGTATTCAGCAGCAATTCCTGCGCAAGGCGGAAATGCTGATCTCCGAAGCCAACCGCGAGATCATCGGACCGCTGATTCCCGACATCAACGAAGCCCGGGTCATCAATTTTGCCCGCGCCGTGGCCCATCTGCGCGGGCGCTACCTGCAGGCCGCGTTCAATATCTCGAACGTCGCCGACGGGCATGCGCCGTCCGACGCCGAAATCACCAACCTGCGCAAGTACCGCGACATTTACGAAGAAGCCCGAAAGGCTTATGAGGAACTTACTCACGCCATCGAACGCGGCTACATCCGCATTTCCGACGACTAGAAAAAAGACCAAGCCCACCCATCATGGACCACCAAGCCCTATCCGAAGAAGTCGCGGCCATGGCCGCCAAAGCTCAACGCATCGAAACACCCGGCCCCAACGGCCCCTGCATTTGGCACCGCTGGGAAGGCGGCGGCCCGCCCCTTGTGCTGCTGCACGGCGGCTGGGGATCGTGGACCCATTGGTACCGCTCGATCCCGCTTCTGACCCCGCATTTCACCTTGCTGACACCGGACACCCCCGGCTTTGGCGACAGCGGCGCCCCGCCCAAGCCGACATCGCCCGACGACATCGCCGATATCCTGGTCGCCGGCTTGAACGAACTTGTCCCGGCGGGCGAGACCTTCCATCTGGCGGGGTTTTCCTTCGGCGGGCTGATCGGCAGCGTCGTCGCTTCGAAAACGCCCGGCCGTTGCCGCAGCTTCGTCATGGTCGGCGCCAGCGGCTTCGGCACCTTGCACGCACCGCCCCAGGGCACGGCCCTTGCCAAGGACGGCATGAGCGAGGATGAAATCGACGAATTGCAGCGTCGCAATTTACAAATTCTCATGCTGCACGATGCAGCCAACATCGACGATCTGGCCGTCCATATGCATCGCAAAAACCTGGAACGCGGGCGCATCCGGTCCCGGCCGATTTCCCTGACCGACCGTCTGTTGCAGGCCCTGCCCGACATCAAGGCCTCCATGGCCGGGATTTGGGGAGAGCACGACGTCACCGTCATGGGCCGGGAGGGCCTGGAAAAACGCAAGGAAATCATCCGCAGTTTCCAGCCCGACGCGCCGTTCCACGTCATCAAGGATGCGGGACATTGGGTGATGTACGAAACGCCGGACGTTTTCGCCGACACTCTGATCGGCACGTTGAAGACCCTGACGCCTTACTGATCTACCTATCCGGCATGCCCTAATCCGTTGCTTCCCTTGCATTCCTCGGCCAATAATTGTCCGGGAACATGGACAACATCGGAGGCACGGGCTTTGGCGGGTGTGCTTGAAACCCTGACGGGCATGTATCGGGAACAGATGGCGCGGCAACAAAACCGCCCCTTTCTGGAAGCCGTCATGTCGGCAGCAGCCCTGGTCTGCGCCGCCGACGGCGAGGTCACCTTTCCGGAACGCATGCGCCTGGACCAGATTATCGAGGCCATCAAACAGTTGGACGTGTTCGACCCCCACGAAGCGGTCGACTTGTTCAACGAATACACGGCCGCCATTCAGGAAGATTCCGAAACGGGCCGCGCAGCCGCGCTCAAACGCATCGAACCCCTGGCCGAGGACCCGGAACTCGCGTCCCTGATCCTGCGTGTCTGCATGGGCATTTTAGAGGTCGAGGGTGAAGACAACCTGACCGAACAGATCGAGGTCGTCAGCATCTGTTCGCGCTTCGGGATCGAGCCCAAGGATTTGGGGCTCTACGTGGACGACCTGCCCAACGTTCCGGACGAAAAGGGATAACGCCGACGTGGATCCGTTAACCGCCATCGCCATCGCCCTCGGGTCCGCCTGGGGCAGCGGCTTGAACCTTTACGCGACCGTGCTGGTTCTGGGCGGGCTTGACGCCTTCGACGTCATTTCACTGCCGGAAAACATGGCCGTCCTGTCCTCGACCTGGGTGCTGGCGGCGGCGGCCCTGATGTATTTCATCGAATTCTTTGCCGACAAGATTCCCGGCCTCGACAGCCTGTGGGATTTGATCCATTCGTTCATCCGCATCCCGGCCGGCGCCCTGATGGCCGCCGGGGCCGTGGGTGGCCTGGATTTCATGAACGCGGAACTGCAAACCGTGGTCGCCCTGTTGGGCGGCGGGATGATCGCGGCCGGCACCCATGCGGCCAAGGCCGGGTCGCGCGCCGTCATCAATACCTCGCCCGAACCGTTCTCCAACTGGGGCATGAGTCTGTTCGAGGACTTTCTGGTGTTCGGCGGCCTGGCGCTGGCCGTATTCAACCCCACCGCCTTCCTAATCGGCCTCGGCCTGTTCGCCCTGCTGGTGATCTGGCTGGTGCCGAAAATTTGGCGCGGCATCCGGCGGTTCTTCGGCGGCTACAAGGACCCGGACACCCTGCGCCATCCCAAACCGGGCATGGCGGGTATGGGGTCGGCGGGCTTTTCCGGCGGCCCCGACGACTGGGCGCCGCCCGACGGCAGCCCCACCACGGAGCCGTCCATAGCCGAAACAACCGACATCGCCAAGCGGCCGGGGACGGACCCCTCTCCCTAGAAAGGTATGCCTAGACCACGTTGGTCGGCGCACCTTTGTGAAAATTCTCAATGTTTTCGATCAGCTGTTCGACCATGGCGTCGCGCGCCGTATGTCCGGCCCAGGCCGTATGCGGCGTGAGGATGAAATCCGGTCGGCCGACCAGCGCCATGAAGGGATGGTCGGCGGGCGGCGGCTCGCTTGAGACCACGTCGATCCCGGCGCCCGCGATCATGCCGTCGCGCAGCGCCTGGACAAGGTCGTCCTCGTCAATCAGGCCGCCCCGCGCCGTATTGATGATCAGGGCGCTGTCCTTCATGCGCCGGAATTCATCCAACCCCACCATGCCCTGCGTTTCCGGAGTCAGCGGGCAGTGCAGCGTCAGCACGTCCGCCGTCTCGATCGCTTCGTCCCAGGGGATCAGCGGCGTTTCGGGGCTGGAGTCTCCCTTGCGCCCGACGAACACGACTTCCATCCCGAAGCCCTGTGCGATGGTGGCGACACCCTGGCCCAAAGACCCCCGGCCGACAACGGCCAGGCGCGTGCCGTACAGATCGCGCAGTTCATGGGTGAAAAAGGTGAAGTTCCCGGATTCCTGCCACTTACCCGCCTTGACGTCCGCCAGATAGCCCAAAATTTGCCGCCGGAGCGTCAGGATCAAACCGAAGGCATGTTCCGGCACGGAATGCTCCGCATAGCCCCGCACATTGCAGACTGTGATGCCGCGCGCCTTGGCCCCGTCCAGGTCGATGATGTCCGTGCCCGTGGCGCAGACGGCGATCAGCTTCAGGCCCGGCGCCGCGTCCATGTCGGCCGCCCCGATCTTGACCTTGTTACTGACCACGATGGTCGCATCCTTGATACGATCCGCGACCTGCCCCGTTTGCGTTTCGGGAAAATCCAGCCATTCGTGGCCGAAAGCGGGCCGGCGCAGGTCCGTCCCGGGGGCAAGCGAGTCGCGGTCAAGGAAGACGATTTTTTCAGACATCGTTGATTTCTCACTATGGGGGTGGTCAGGGAAGCAGGCTAGGACGCACACCGCCCGGGGTCAAAGCCCGTTCGGCGGCATCAGGCTTCGTATTTTGCGACGGCGGCTTCATCCCATTCAATGCCGATGCCCGGTTTTTCCGCAGGACGGCATTGGCCGCCCACAACCGGCAGTGCTTCGGCCAGCACGGGTTCGGCCCAATCGACGTATTCCAGCCAATGGCGGGTCGGCGTGGCGGCCAAAAGATGCACGCTGACTTCCGGGTACAGATGACTGGACAGCGGCAGGTTGGCCGCCGCCGCCAGCTTGGCCGCCCCCAGCCAGCCGGTCACGCCGCCGATCTTGCCCGCGTCGGGCATGAAGTAATCACATCCGCCAACCGCCATGCATTTGGCCATTTCACCGGGAAACCAGCAATTTTCGCCCGTCTGGATTTTCGTTTTCACCACAGCACGCAGCGCCGCATGACCATAGAAATCGTCGTAATGGACGGGTTCTTCCACCCAATAAAGCCCCTCGCCGTCCAGCGCCTTGACGCGGCGGATAACTTCTTCCACTTCCTGGCTTTGGTTGTAGTCGCTCATCAAGGGGACATCGACGCCGATTGCGGCCTTGACCGCACGCACCACGGCGACGTCTTCTTCCAATGTCGGATAGCCTAGGCGCACTTTTACCGCGCCGAAGTCTTCGTCCAACAGTTCGCGGGCTTCACAGGCCGCCGCCTCGGCCCCGATCATGCCGAGGCCTTTGGAATTGTAGGCGGGCGTTGCGGCTGGATCGGCCTCCAGAACTTGATACAGCGGTCGCCCCTGTTCCTTGGCAACAGCATCCCACAACGCCATGTCGAGGCCGGAAATCGCCTGCCCAGCGGCTCCCTTGGCCCCCAACAGGCGGAACGCAGCCCAAAGCTCCGCCTGAACAGCCTGCGGGTCCAGCGGGCGGCCCGCCACCTTTTCCGCCAGCACGGCGTACATGGCCAGGACCGGTTTCAGCGCCCAGGCGTGATAGGCGAAGGAATAGGCCTGTCCGGTGATGCCGCCGGACGTTTCCACGTCGACCAGCACCAGCGGGGCTTCCGAAACGGCACCGCCCGCCGTCGCCAAGGGGCGGCGCATGGGCACGATCACGGGGCGGGCCCGCAGGTTCTTAATGGTCTTGGTCATTGATCAACCTCTTGCAGGCGGTCCAGGCGCAGGCGATGGCGTGTGTCCGTCACCCGCCATACGGCGGCATAGATGGCGGTCACGGCCCCGATCCCCGTGGCCCCACCGATCAGGAACATCACCAACAACTGGTATTTCACGGCTTCGACCGGATCGGCCCCGGCCAGAATCTGGCCCGTCATCATCCCCGGCAGGGCCACAACCCCCGTCGCCGCCATGGAATTGATGGTCGGCATCAGCGCGGTCTTAAGCGCGCGGCGGATGAACGGGCGCAGTGCCACCTCGCGCGGATGGCCCAGGGCGATCTGGGCTTCGACCGCCCAGCGTTCACGGGTCACCGTATTGAACAGGGTGTTCAGTCCCAAACTGATCCCCGTCAGCGCGTTGCCCAGGATCATGCCCAGGATGGGAATGGCATAGCGGGCATCCCACCAGGGGTCGGGCCGCAACTGGGTCGACAGCGCCAGAACCGTGACGGATATGGCGGCGAAGGTCATGGTCGACACACCGATGCCGTAGGACCACAGGCCGGTCAGCTTGCGGTCCTGGCGGCTCATGATCTCGTATCCGGCGAAGGCGATCATGATCAGCACCACCCCCAGCGTCAGCCAGGGCGATTGCACCGCGAACAGGTATTTCAGGATCAGGCCGACCAGCAGCAGCTGCACCACCATGCGCGCCGCCGCGATGATCAAAGATTTGGTGATGCCCAGGTTCAGCCAGACCGACAGCCCGCCGTTGATGATCAGCAGCAAAGCCGCCAACACCAGATCAAGCGCGGTAAGGGGGATCGCCTGGCCGGTCATGCGGAAAGCCTCCCGCCCTTCATGGTCAAGGTCCGCACGCCCAGGCGCCTGGCCTGTTCCTTGGCGTGGGTTGCCATCAGGACGATCCCGTCATCCATCAGAAAATCGTGGATCACGCCTTCGACCAGGGCCGTCGCTTCCTGATCCAATGCCCCCGTGGGTTCATCCAGCAACAACACCCGTGGCCCCCGGTCGAACGCCCGGGCGATGGCCAGGCGCTGACGCTCGCCGGTCGACAGGCGCGACACGGGCCAGTTCAGGGTATCGGCCTTGAAGCCCAGGCGCTGTAGCACGCCGACGACCGCGTCCGGGTCTTCGAAATGGGCACGCACACGGTCTTCCCACCAGCCCGATTCCGGCCCCACGTACATCACTTGGCGCCGCCAGCTGGGCCCGGACATGGACATGCGCTCGCGCCCGTCGAGCGATACCTCACCCTCGGACGGATCCAGGTCCGCCACGGCGCGCAGCATCAGGCTTTTGCCCGAGCCGGACGCCCCCATGACGGCGATGCAGTCGCCGGCATCCAGGTCCAGGTCATTGACCTGCACCAGATGGGCGCGGAGATTTCGGATCGACAGCATGGAGGGATATTAGGGGGCAGCCCGGAGCGTGGCGACCGAATAATCGCGCCGGATTAATTGGCGCCCGCTTCCCACAGACCGCGGCGCTGGGCCTTGGCCTGGGCTTCGTGCCCGGTATACCGTTCAGTCACCACGGCGTTGGCCCTGGCAAAGCCGTTTGCGACCATGTACTGGCCGATGTCTTCGTCGCCGACGAAGCATTGCGCCGCGATCACCCCGCCGAACTTGCTTTCCTTTTCCTCGCAGCGAATCTCGCTGGACTTGACCTTTTCCTGCAGTTGCGCGGCGGCAAACAGGCCGCAGCGGACCATCCGGCCCGACGGGTGCGGACACAACTTATCCAAGCCAAAGGCCGTGATCCCCCAAAGATCGACGATCTGACCTTCAGCGCATTTCGTATGGCGGCGCGTGCCGCCGATCATCAGCGTATCGCCGTCCATCACGCAGGCGCGTCCCGTCAGCTTGTCGGCGTCGCCGTCGGGTGAACAGGCGAAGACAAGAAACAGCAGGCAACCCGTTACGACCAAACCCTTTTTCATGCCCCGATTTTACCAGCATCCGGAAAATTGCGCGATATGCCTGCGGTACAGGCCATAGCAACGCCGGATTTCCTTGACCTGGGGGCCGGGAATGTCCAGATTCCCCTTGTTCCGACGGGGGGCCCCGATAGGGGGCTGAGATTCCGACGGCTTGGCAGATTGCCTGGCAACGCGGTGACCCTTCGAACCTGATCCGGAGCAACACCGGCGTAGGGAACGGAACCCCCAAAGGGGCTCTTTTTATATTTTCCCACCGCCGCCACTCCCGGATCGTTGTTTGAACGAATGCCACGACCTTGGGAGTCCAGATCCATGAACGTCATCCGCAAGCCCACCACCGGCGATGTCACCACCGGGCCGCTACCCGCGTCGAACAAGATCTTCGTCGAAGGCACCCTGCCGGGCGTGCAGGTCCCCATGCGCGAAATTCATGTCCATGAAAGCGCCATGGAAGCCCCCACGGTCGTTTACGACACGTCCGGTCCCTATACGGACCCCAACGCCTATATCGATATCGAAGCCGGCCTGCCCAAACTGCGCGCCGATTGGATCGAAGCGCGCGGCGACACCGAGGTCTATCAGGGCCGCGAAGTCAAACCGGAAGACAACGGCAATGTGGACGACGACCACCTGGTGCCCCAGTTCCCGGTACAGAACGCGCCGCGCCGGGCCAAGGACGGCAAGGCCGTGACCCAGATCGCCTATGCCCGCCAAGGCATCATCACCCCGGAAATGGAATTCATCGCGATCCGCGAAAACATGCTGCGCGAACGCCTGCCGGAAGACGTTCTGAAAAAAGCCAAGGACGGGGCGGAAAGCTTCGGTGCGGAAATCCCCGATTTCATGACGCCGGAATTCGTGCGCGACGAAGTCGCCCGCGGCCGTGCGGTCATCCCCAACAACATCAACCACCCGGAATCGGAGCCGATGATCATCGGCCGGAACTTCCTGGTTAAGATCAACGCCAACATCGGCAACTCGGCCGTGACGTCGTCCGTCGCCGAAGAAGTCGACAAGATGGTGTGGTCGACCCGCTGGGGTGCCGACACGGTCATGGACCTGTCGACCGGGCGCAACATCCATAACATCCGCGAATGGATCATCCGCAATTCGCCGGTACCCATCGGCACCGTGCCGATCTATCAGGCGCTGGAAAAGGTCGACCGGGCCGAAGACCTGACCTGGGAAATCTACCGCGACACCCTGATCGAACAGGCCGAACAGGGCGTGGATTACTTCACCATCCATGCGGGCATCCGCCTGAAGCACATTCACCTGACCGCCGACCGGGTCACGGGAATCGTCTCGCGTGGTGGGTCGATCATCGCGCAATGGTGCCTGGCTCATCACAAGGAAAGCTTCCTTTACGAAAAGTTCGATGAAATCTGCGACATCATGCGGGCCTATGATGTGTCGTTCTCGCTGGGCGACGGGTTCCGCCCCGGCTCCTCGGCCGATGCCAACGACGCGGCCCAGTTCGCCGAACTGGAAACGCTCGGCGAATTGACCAAGGTCGCCTGGGAAAAGGACTGCCAGGTCATCATCGAAGGCCCCGGCCATGTGCCCATGCACAAGATCAAGGTCAACATGGAAAAGCAGCTGGAAGTCTGCGGCGAGGCCCCGTTCTATACCCTCGGGCCGCTCGTGACCGACATCGCACCGGGCTATGACCACATCACGTCCGGCATCGGGGCGGCCATGATCGGTTGGTACGGCACGGCCATGCTGTGCTACGTCACGCCCAAGGAACATCTGGGCCTGCCCGACCGCAACGACGTCAAGGAAGGCGTGATCACCTACAAGATCGCGGCCCATGCCGCCGACGTGGCCAAGGGGCACCCCGGCGCCGCCGCTCGCGACGACGCGCTTTCCCGCGCGCGGTTCGAATTCCGCTGGGAAGACCAGTTCAACCTCGGCCTCGACCCGGACCGGGCCCGCGACTTCCACGACCAGACCCTGCCCAAGGACGCGCATAAGACAGCCCACTTCTGCTCCATGTGCGGACCCAAGTTCTGCGCCATGGAAATCACCAACTTGGTTCGTGATTATGCGAAAGAAGGCATGGATGAAATGAGCGAGAAGTTTAAGGAAGAGGGCGCGGAACTGTACAAGGAAGACTATCTGGATAAGAAGGCGGCGTCGGGCGACGACGACTAACCGTCACCTCTCCTTCTAACCGAATACAAAAAGGCCGGGCTTATTGCCCGGCCTTTTCTTTTGTCTGTCTTGCCGCGTTTAAGCGCCGAGATAGGCGTCCCGAAACCGTATCCGGCATTCCGCCGGATTGAAGTTCCGCTTATAGGCCGTGGGATCGCCGGGCAGCACGCGGCACCACAGGAAGCGCGGGCCCGGTTCGTTGCGGATGAAATCATGGGCCGCCTGGATCTGGTCGGCCGAGGTGATTTCCATCACGCTGCGGATGCCCGCCCCCTGAACGATGAGCCCCAGGTTGGTGCGGTTGACGGTATGGCCTTCCTGGCCGCCCGTCTCACCATGGGTGCCGTTGTCGATGCAGACGATGGTCAGGTTGCCGGGCGACTGGGTCGCCACGGTGTTGAGCGAGCCCAGGTTCATCTGCAATTCGCCGTCACCGGTGATCACGGCGACGTTGCGGTCGGGCGCGGAAAGCGCCATGCCCAGGCCCGTGCAGACGGCGGCCCCCATGCAGCCCGCCATGGTGAACAGGTTGGCGCCGTCATCGGTCAGCCCGGCGGCGTCTTTGGACGAGCCGGCCAGGCCGGAAACCATCAGCCAGTCGGCCTGATCGGGGAAAAGCGGTGCCAGCAATTCGCGGCGGTCGAGGGTAATCTTGGTCATTAGGGGTTCCTCCCTGAAACGGCGTCATGCGCCGTTATCGAATAAGTTCACCACTGAGCCAGCGAGACGGTGAGAAGAAAAACATCTCCGTTCTTTTCTCATTGCCTCTGTGTCTCTGTGGTTCAATTCATGTCCTTGTCCGCGTAGGCGGTTAAAACGCTTTCGCGCCCAGGAACTTCTGGGTCAGCACCAGGGCCGCCCCCTGATTGTTGCGGAAGGCGGCGTTGATGGCGGCCTGCGCGGCCCCTTCCAGGTCTTCGCGGCGGTCGACCCGAAAGATCAGCACGCCCATAGCGTCCAAAATCTGGTCCATGCCCTGGCCCATGGGATACTGCCAGGGGTTCTGTTCGCCGTAATCGCCGCGCATGGAAACCATCATCAGGCAGGGAAAATTGCCGCCCTTGGAGAAGCTCAGGAAATTGGGGCAGTTGCCGACGCCCGACGACTGCATCATCAGGACCGATTTCTTGCCGACCAGATCGGCCCCCGCCGCCATGGCGACGCCTTCTTCTTCGGTGGTCAGAAGAACCAGCCGCGTTTCGTTGTCTTCTTCGGCCAGTTCCGCCAGGCGCGCGTTGCCCGCATCGGGGATATAGGTGAACAGGTCGATGCCCGCGTCCTTGAACTGACGGAACAGCACCTGCGACCACTCATCGTGTGGGTGTTGTGACATGTTTTTATGTTTCCTCCACTGCCGACCGGACCCGCCCCCCTGGTGGGCCTCTGACGTCGGCGAGCTATTGTATACAATCCACACAAGCCCGGCGGAACCCCCAACTTTCCCCGACGTCAACATTATGCGGTTTTCGCCGCATGCCGGCGGCGTTACCATTGCCCGGTATTGCCGGGCCGGTTACAAGGCGCCTGGTTTCAAGATCGGAGACAGACAGATGAAATTCCTTTTCGGCGCCTTCGCCGTCGCGGCGTTCGCCCTGTTCACCCTGGCCGGTCCGGCCGCCGTCAGCGCCCATGACACGGGCAAGCTGCACTTTCACGGCGAACAGATGAGCCAAAGCGCCGGCCAGACCTGTTTCCATAATTGCATCGAACAGAACGGCACGGATGCCAAGGCGTCCTGCGCCATGCAATGTGGCGTGGCCGGCAACGCGGGTCAGGGAATGGGTCAAGGTCAGAAGGATTGCGGGGCGATGTTCAAACAATGCCGGCAGGCCTGCGCCAAGGACAAGGCCTGCATTCAGCAGTGCCGCGACGCGCGCAAGCAGTGTTACTGACGCGGGCCGCCTGATTCCGTCCATCGGCCCATCGGCGTTCCGGGGCTATTTCCTGCCCGACAGCATTTCCTGGCACAGCACCGCCATTTCACCCATGGCGGTGTCGTTCAGCGGCTGACCGTTGAAGGTCATGGCGCCGGAATTGATGTTGAACCGCACGGTCCCGACGTTGAGGGACATATCCGCGCTTTTCGCGACCTTATCCATGGCCGAAAGCGCCGCCGCATCGGCCGACGCCGCATCCACAGCCTTCGAACTTGCCGTGCTGCTGGCGGTCTGGGCCGTCGCATCCTGGGTATAGCCCAGGGACTCGGCCGAAGATAAAACCTCCTGGGCCTGGGTCAGGGCGCTTGAATAATCCCCCGTCGCCGCGGCGGATTCGACCGCATTATAAGCGGATTGAGCCGTCGTCAACGTTGACGCGGCGGTGTCGGCCGTGGCCTGTGCCGCGGCGGCATCGCTTGCGGCGGTTTCCGCCGCGACTTCCAGCGTCCTGTTCGTGGGGTCCGCGTCCGAAGCGGCCTGGGCCGCCGTTGCCGCCGTTGCGGCGGTGTCAGCTGCGGTTTGCGCCGCCGTGGCCGCGCTTTCGGCCCCGGCCAGGGATAACGCCGCCGAAGATACCGACGCATCGGTCGCGTCGGTGGTTTTTTCCGCCGCCAGGGCCGCCGCCTTTTCCGCCGCCAATTGTTCCTCTGGCCCGTCGAGATAGGCCGACAAATCCTTGGTCACGTTGAATTCGAAGACATCCGGCAGGACCATCTGAAATCCGCCGGACAGGTCCGCGGGCGTGACCTTCTTGCCGCGCACATCGACGCCCGGCTTATAGGCGACATCGGCCCGTGCCCGATGGCGCATCACCCGGCGGCAGTCCTTTTTGCTGATGCGGGCTTTCGGCGCCGTATCTGTTTGTTCAGCCTGGGCCGCCGGCGCGGGTGATCCGCCCGTTTGGGCCTGGGCAGGCTGAACCCCGATCATGCCCATCAAGGCACAGGCCGTACCCATGACAAGCCTACGCCGCAGCATTCGAAGGTGGGCCCATCGGTCGGTCAATTGGCAAGAATCACGCATATCCATCACCACCGTCATATCGATATTCCAGAACCATTATCAACGGTCCGGATATCTTTTCCGTTAACAGCGATTCTACGAATGTACCGGTGGTAGCGATACATCCCGCATACAGATGTATTTTTGAAAGTTTATCCACAAATTAGATGCATTAATGAAAACTTCCGCGCAGTAACCCGGGCTTTTTAGTGTTAATATTAGAATGTGCTCTTCTATCGAAAACGCTCAAAAAAATAATCAGAGGGTCGGGAGGGCTACAGGAACGGGGAGCATTCGGTGAACCTTTACATTGCCGGCGCCGCAATTGGTGCGACCACGTCCGCTGCTGTTGCGGCGGTGTGGGTTCTTGGCCCGGGTGGGTCAATTGATGGTATGGGCGCGGGTTCTGCGTCCAAGCCCAGTCACGTCTTTGACATGCAGGTTTCGCCCTATATGGCGCGGGTCAGCTATCAGGCCGGCTCGTCCGCCTTGGTGCCCATTTCACTCGCCTTCCGGGTTACGGATAAACAGGCGGGGGCCGCATTCTGCCGCGACCTTGCCCGTATCCAGCAGGAGGTCCAAACCTTCATGCGGGCCAACGTGAAGGGCACCTTTTCCTGGCCGAACTTTGCCGCATCGGGGCTTGACCAGAAATTGACGACCCGCGTGAATTCAGCCCTTGGCCGCAATCTGGTCAACCGGGTGTTTGCCGCCGCCGGCGCACAGGGCGTGGGCGAACGGCCGATGAACTGCGCCCGCTTGGCACGGATGTAGCCTGTCTTTCGTCCGAACGGGCTTAACGGGGCTCCATTCCAGCCCGTTTCCCCCTGATTTTTTCCCGATTTTTCCTTGTATGGAGACATCTCGACGCGTGACTCACAGCGGGGTTCGCGATAGAAGCTCCCCATGTCAGACGCGGCACAAACCGATCTTCATGCGGAAAAGATCCTGATCGTCGATTTCGGCTCCCAGGTGACGCAATTGATTGCGCGCCGGGTCCGGGAATCGGGCGTGTATTGCGAAATTCATCCCTTCAACAATGTCGATACCGCCTTCATTCAGGCCTTCAAGCCCAAGGGCGTGATCCTGTCAGGCGGGCCCGCGTCGGTCCATGAACAGACGACGCCCCGTGCCCCCCAGGCGCTGTTCGACGCAGACGGCGCATTGGCGCACCTTCCGGTCCTGGGTATCTGCTATGGCGAACAGACCATGGTCGCCCAAAACGGCGGCGAGGTCGAAGCCTCCAACCACCGGGAATTCGGCCGTGCCTTCGTCGAAATCACCGACGACTGCGCCCTGTTCGACGGTATCTGGACCAAGGGCGAAAAACACCAGGTCTGGATGAGCCACGGCGACAAGATCATCCGCGTGCCGGACGGATTCCGCCCCGTGGCCGTGTCCGACGGGTCCCCCTTCGCCGCCATCGCCCATGAAACGGGGCGCATGTTCGGCGTGCAGTTCCACCCCGAAGTCGTGCACACGCCGGACGGCGCCAAGCTGCTTGCCAATTTCGTGCATAAGATCGCCGGCTGCGAAGGCGATTGGACCATGGCCGCCTTCAAGGACGAAGCGATCCAGAAGGTCCGCGACCAGGTCGGCGACGGCCGGGTGATCTGCGGATTGTCCGGCGGTGTCGATTCATCCGTCGTCGCCGTGCTGCTGCATGAAGCGATCGGCGACCAGTTGACCTGCGTGTTCGTCGACCACGGCCTGATGCGCGAGGGCGAGGCCGATCAGGTGGTCAGCCTGTTCCGCGATACCTACAACATCCCGCTTGTCCACCGCGACGCCTCGGATCTGTTCCTGGGCGAGCTGGACGGCGTGACCGACCCCGAGATCAAGCGTAAAACCATCGGCAAGCTGTTCATCGACGTGTTCGAGGAAGAGGCCAAGAACGTCGGCGGCGCCAAGTTCCTGGCCCAGGGCACGCTCTATCCCGACGTCATCGAAAGCGTGTCGTTCACGGGCGGGCCCAGCGTCACCATCAAGTCCCATCACAATGTGGGCGGCCTGCCGGAACGCATGGACATGGCCCTGGTCGAGCCCTTGCGCGAACTGTTCAAGGACGAAGTCCGCGAACTGGGGCGCGAACTGGGCCTGCCGGAAACCTTCGTCGGCCGCCACCCCTTCCCGGGGCCGGGTCTGGCGATCCGCATTCCGGGTGCGATCTCGCGCGACAAGCTCGACATCCTGCGCAAGGCCGACGTGATCTATCTGGAAGAAATCCGCAACGCCGGGCTGTACGACACCATCTGGCAGGCCTTCGCCGTGTTGTTGCCGGTGCAGACCGTCGGCGTGATGGGCGACGCCCGGACCTACGACTTCGTCTGCGCGCTGCGCGCCGTGACCTCGACCGACGGCATGACGGCGGACTACTACCCCTTCGACCACGAATTCCTGGGCCGCACGGCCAACCGCATTATCAACGAGGTCAAGGGCATCAACCGCGTCGTCTACGACGTGACCTCGAAGCCGCCCGGCACGATTGAATGGGAATAGCCGGCGCGACCGGCCGACCAATCGGAGCGAACAGCCTTGCCAACCTCCCTCAGAAAGGCCTACGCCGCCGCACCGTTCTGGTTTCTTTCCGCCTGCATAAGCGGTGCCGCCGCAATCGCCGTCTTCGTCTTTCGCGGCGATCTCTTGTGGCTTGAATATCAGCCTGCGACCCTTGGCGAGATTTACGCCCCGCCCCCCTCTGCAGGGGCCCGCATTTCCGGTTTCGACAAAAACGGCAATCGCCTGACCGTCCTTCTGACCAACGCCGGCATGTGCGGGCGCTGGCGGGTTGTGCGCGGCGACGGCACACCGCAAACCATCGACAGTCCGGTTCCTGTCATCACCCTCGTGCCGGGCCGCCACATATATCGGGTTGATCCCCAGGATTGCCCCGGTTTGATCATTCCGCGTCCCCTGGAATTCGATATCGCCTTTACGCCGCAGGCCGATGCACCGACAGATGCGCCGCACCCAGACTTGATCAATCTGTATCGCGCTCCTCTGGAGATCGCTCAACAGTCCGGCCCCGATTTCACACGCTGGATCCCGCCGCTTGAGGATTATCCCGCCGCCGATACGGCACAGGCCCAACAGTTCCTCAAACGCATTGGCATCACGCCGGACATGACATCGCGTGAGAAAATCACCGCCGTCTCGGTCGGCCTCACTGCGCGCATAAAATCAGGTCAGCCTCCCGCCGATCTGGACACCATGTCGCCGATGCAGGTTCTGAATGTGGCCGAGGGAAAAGGAATTCCCCTGTTCTGCCGCCAACGCGCCTTGATGAAAGCATTTCTGTTGAACGTAGCCGGTGTCCCGACACGATTGGTGTGGTCTGGCCGGACCATCGACGGTGTGCTTATGAGCAGTCATGCGTTCACGGAAAGCTTCGTCGCCGAACAGGGCCGTTGGGCCTATTCGGACCTAAGCCACAATATCGACTATCTGACCGGGCCTGACGGCGGCGTGCTGAACGCCGCCGACATGCTGTTCCTGATTTCCAGCGGCGCCCTATCGGATACGGCGGCGAAATGGCCGACCCGTATTGCCGCATCCGGAGAAGCCCGCGCGCCCCTTTCCGCCGACATACGCCATAGCTTGGCCGGCGTATTTACACGCAATGCAATCCTGCAATATTGGGGGGCGCATGACCGGTTCGTTCATCAAATAAACCCGCCGTTCGCGACGAAACTGTCATATCGCCTACAACGCTACCTGTTTGAACCAACACTGTATATCGGACTGCAACGCGGCTACACGTTCCATTGGCTGCGCTTGGTAACCATCTTAGCTGCACTTTTCAGTATCTCCGCAGTAACTTTCAAGTCGCTGCGTCGGTAACATTTTTTCTGTACCTTTCATCGCCCTTACCTACTAATTCACCTAAAGTCATTGAATGGGACCTCTCGAACGATTCCTGCTCATCTCGATCCTGTTTCTCGGCGCTGTCCGGATTTTCATCATGCCCGGCGTGGGGGAGCATGCCGGGCGGGACACGCCCGAATACACCCCGGATGCCGTTACCGAGAAAGCCCCGTCGGGCCGGGATGGCACCTATGACTGGAACCCGGCGACCTTCACCCGCCGCGGCATTCCCAGCAAACTGACCCTGAGCAGCGACGGCCGCGTGCCGGACAACATACGCCTGACCGACACCCAGAAAGCCTTCGTCTACGCCGCCATGATCGAGACCTATGCCAGCCTGCTGCAGCGCGCCCATGAGGACTGTGACACGCAAATGCGCAGGGATATCGTGCGTTGGCGGGCGCGTCAGGCACAGACCATCGCCGATGCATCGGACGTTCTCGACCTGCTCAGCCCCAGCCGCAATGCCCTGAGCAAGCCCCACGACAACATGACGTCCGCAACCTTCCGCAAGCGCATCTGCCCGACCATCGAGCATTACCTGGCAACGGGAGCCTACAATCCGCACCCTGAAGCGATCAGCCGTCTGGCCCATGCCGCACGCGGACACGCCACCGGCCGCTGAGCCGCCGAATGACGCATCTTTAGGATAGCCGGACCTATAACCTTCGGCTTAATACGCAAGATATATTTATTTTTTTCTGAAATGGCACAACACTTACCGTACTTAAGAGATCTCTTGACGAAAGAACATAAAGAGAACATCTTAAGCCCTCTGGACTGGAGATGTGCCATGTTTGCCCATCAGACGAAGCCCGCCCCCGACACGACCGCCAACGCGTCCCTGCGTGACGAACCGGCTGCCCGCGAAACGGTCGAGGTCACCTACTACCCCGTGCTCAAGAACCGCGCCCTTGGCCGCCGCATGACCCGTACGTTTTCTGCCCGGCGCGGCGAGAACCCGTTCAAGGCCGCCGAACGGGAATTGGCGCGCCGCTACAAGGTGCGCGATTATCTGATCTTCGATGCCCATCTGAAACAAAGCGGCTTTTTCGATCGCACGGGCTTTTAGGGAAAGATTAAAGAACAGCCCCAGCCGATATCAGCGGGCCTGCTGTTCCGCGATTTTGGCCCGGAACGCATTCAACAACACCTGCAGTTCCTTGCTCAACTCTCCTTGATGCCCTTTCAGGCCCTGTCGGAAGATCGCCTTCATGGCCATGATATGGACGCGGATAACATCCAGATCACGCGCTTTCAGCCGGGGCAGACCATCAAGATACTTGCACAGACTGTCCCCCACGACGGAAATCAACGGAAATCCGAAGCTACCGCCCTGCCCCCGGGCTTCATGGGTCATGTCGTAAAGCTCTTTCAGGCGCGCCGGATCGGCCCGGCCCGTCCGTGACGTCTCGACGAAGGACTGCCAAAGCGTTTCCAGGTCGTCCACGGCCCAACCCTGATACTGGCCGATCAGGTCATCGGCGGCATTGACCGCCTTCAGGATCGCCTGCTCCATGGAGGGTCCGCCACGGCGAACCTTTTGGCTGATGTGCTTTTGCGGTTTCAGGAATCGGGTTTCAGCCATTTAGGCGTCGCCCCGCCGTTCCTTGCCGCGATATTCGCGGCGTTTGATCGACCGACGGTCGGGCCCGAAATAGCCGCCGGTGGTTTCCACGTACTGGCGCTTGTCCTGAACCGATGTGACCAGCCGTTTGTACAACGACGCCGCCGAAATCGGTTTGGCCAGGAACGAATTGATGCCGGCATCGCGGGCTTCTTCGACACGCTTCATTTCCGTGTAGCCGGTCAGCATGATGATCGGCACGAACCGGTTGGGCACGTTGGCCCCCCGGCGAATCCGTTCAACGAATTCCAGCCCGGAAACGGGTGCCATGTTCCAATCGGTGATGACCAAGTCCGGGTCGGAATTGATCAGCAGATCAAATGCCTCGTCCGCATCGGACGACACCGTGACTTCCTTAATCCCGAATCCTTCCAGGAACGTGCGCACAAGCTCGCGCATGTGGAAGCTGTCATCCACCACCAAGACCCGCAGTGCACTGAAATCGTAGCCGTCGCTCATTGGCGGTTTCTGACCGGCTGGCGCCGGGGTATTGCCCCACGTCGTTTCATAATTCATCGACACTATCCAATGATGCCCCCCTAGGGCAATCCTACAGCTTAAACTGACAAAAACCTGAAGACCCCGAACACGTTTGCGTGGGAACAACACATTTGCATTACCTGTTATGCCTGCGGTCTACACATTATCCCGTCCGGTTCCTATATATCGAAAGTCTATATCGCCGCTTGCGATCCGCGAGCGGAACCCCAACTATATGAAACACAATAGATTTTAAGGACGATCGCCGATGCGGCGCGACTATTCGGACCCCGACGACACACCTGCGCGCAACGATTGGCAGACCGTCAAGACGCTGTTCCCCTATCTGTGGCCGCAAGGCGAGCCCGGTTTGCGTTGGCGCGTCGTCGTTGCCGTGATTTTCCTGGTCGCCGCCAAGGGAACCAGCGTCGCCGTGCCCCTGATCTATAAATATGCGGTCGATGCCCTGGACAGCACCGTCACCCCCATGGTCGTCGTTCCGGTTCTGTTATTGCTGGCTTACGGCGGGGCCCGCATCCTCAGCCAGGCGTTCGGCGAACTGCGCGATGCGGTGTTTGCCCGGGTCGCACAGCGGGCCATCCGCCTGGCCGGCCTGAAGACCTTCCGCCATCTGCATCAGCTCAGCCTGCGCTTTCACCTGGACCGCAAAACCGGCGGCATAAGCCGGGCCGTCGAACGCGGCACCAAGGGCATCGAATTTCTGCTGCGCTTCATGCTGTTCAACATCGTGCCTACGTTGTTCGAGATCGCCCTGACCTGCGGCATTCTGTGGTACCTGTTCGGGCCTCTCATGGCGCTGATCACCTTTGCGACCATCGCGCTGTACATCGCCTGGACACTTTGGGTCACGGAATGGCGCATCCAATTCCGGCGCACCATGAACAAGACTGATAGCGAGGCCAATACCAAGGCCATCGACAGCCTGCTGAATTTCGAAACGGTCAAATACTTCGGCAACGAAGACCACGAAAGCCAGCGCTTCAACCACGCACTCGCGCGCTACGAAGAAGCCGCCGTCAAAAGCAATACCTCGCTCGCCATGCTGAACATCGGCCAGGGCATGGTCATCGCCATCGGCCTGACCGCGATGATGTGGATGGCGGCTTCGGGAGTGGTCGCGGGAAGCATGACCATCGGCGATTTCGCGATGGTCAATGCCTACCTGATCCAGTTGTACATGCCGCTGAACTTCCTGGGCTTCGTGTACCGCGAGATCAAACAATCCCTCACCGACATGGAACACATGTTCCGCCTGCTGGATGTGGACGCCGAGGTCGCCGACCGGCCCGACGCGACCCCGATGACCGTCAACGGCGGTGAGGTCCGGTTCGAAAACGTATCCTTTGCCTACGATACCCGCCGGTCGGTCCTGAAGGACGTCAGCTTTACCGTGCCCGCCGGGCGCACCGTCGCCATTGTTGGGCCCTCGGGGTCGGGGAAATCCACGATCTCACGCCTGTTGTTCCGGTTTTACGACGTGTCCGACGGGCGTGTTCTGATCGACGGCCAGGATATCCGTAAGGTCACGCAGAAAAGCCTGCGTGCGGCCATCGGCATGGTCCCGCAGGATACGGTCCTGTTCAACGACACCATTTATTACAACATCGCCTACGGCCGCCCCGGTGCCAGCCCGTCAGAGATCGAAGACGCCGCGAAGACGGCGCAAATCCACGACTTCATCATGAGCCTGCCCGATGGCTATCAGGCCACCGTGGGCGAGCGGGGTCTGAAGCTTTCCGGCGGTGAAAAACAACGCGTTGCGATTGCCCGCACGGTCCTGAAATCACCCCACATCCTGATCTTCGACGAAGCGACATCTGCCCTTGATTCACGGACCGAACAGGAAATTCTCGCCGCCCTGAAAGCCGTCGCCAAAGGGCGCACCACCGTGACCGTGGCGCATCGCCTGTCGACCGTCGTCGATGCGGATGAAATTCTGGTGCTGGAAACGGGCCGTATCGTCGAACGCGGCAATCACGAAGCCTTGCTGCAAATGGGGGGCCGCTACGCCGACATGTGGGCCCGCCAACAGCAACAGGAACAAGCGCGCGAAACGCTGGCTGGCGAGGACGGCGGGCTCAGCATCCGCGACCCCGCCGAAAACCCGGCAGCCGAATAATCCCAGCCATCTTCCATGGTTAGGCCACCCCCGAACGATTGTCTCTTTCCCCGCCTCTCATTCCTCGTTAAGCCTTAACCTCCCCCAACCAACCACGAAAATATCATGGGCATGTTGGAACTCACCATTCTGGCAGGCGCGCTTGCGGGCGGCTTCGTTTCCGGTCTGACCGGGTTCGGCACGGGCCTGACGGCCTTGGCGATCTGGCTGACCGTGATCGAGCCGGCGGTGGCCGCTCCCCTGGTCGTCATCTGCTCGCTGATTTCACAGTTCCAGACCCTGCCCGCCATATGGCATGCGATTTCCTGGCCACGCGTTCTGCCCTTCGTCATCGGCGGCGTGGTCGGCGTGCCGCTCGGCACCTTGATCCTGCCCCAGGTCTCGGTCGAGGGGTTCAAACTGTTCTTCGCCGTGTTTCTGGTTCTCTATTGTGCGTTCACGCTGGCCCAACGGTCCGCGCCCAAGCTCGCCTGGGGCGGTAAGCTGGCCAATGCCATCGTCGGTCTGGGTGGCGGCGTCCTGGGCGGCCTGACCGGGCTGTCAGGCCCGTTGCCGACCATCTGGGCGACCTTGCGAGGTTGGTCCAAGGATGAAAAGCGCGGCGTATTCCAAGGCTACAACACGGCCATTCTGCTACTTGCCGCGATCACACAAGCGCTGGGCGGCTTCATGACCCTGGAAGTCGGGCGGATTTCCCTGATCGCTTTTCCCGCTACGGTTATCGGATCGTGGATCGGGCGCAAAATCTACGGTCGGCTGGGCGATGGCTCGTTCAACAAGGTCGTCCTGGGGCTTTTGATGTTTTCCGGACTTTCCATGATCCTGGCCATCGTCTGGCCGGGATAACACGCCCCGGGTGGGCTCTGCCCTTATGTCCCGGTTTCCCTGGCGATCCATCCGCCGCCCAGGACCCTGTCACCTTGATAGAACACACAGGCCTGACCGGGGGCGACACCGTCCTGGGGGCCATCGAACTTGACCTGTGCCGTATCGTCGCCGGTGCCGAACAAAACCGCCGGCACGGGCTTGAACATGGACCGGATCTTGACCTCAACCCGGTGAACCTTGGAGCGCAGCGGCCCGTCACCCAGCCAATTGACCTCGTGAACGGAAAGACTTTCCTTGCCCAGGGCCGATTTCGGGCCGACAACCACGCGGCGCGTATCAGGCTCCAACCGGATCACGTAAATCGGATCCCCCATGCCGCCGATCCCCAGTCCCTTGCGCTGACCGACCGTGAAATTGATGATGCCGTCATGCTGTCCCAGGACGTTGCCCGCCTGATCAACGATCTCCCCGGGATCATGGGCTTCGGGGCGCAGGCGCTCGACGATGCGTGCATAATTACCGTCGGGCACGAAACAGATGTCCATGCTTTCCGGCTTGTCCGCAACGGCCAGCCCCAGGCGCTGAGCATGGGCGCGGGTTTCCGCCTTGTCCATGGCCCCTAAGGGGAAACGCAGAAAGTCGAGTTGTTCGCCCGTGGTCGTGAACAGGAAATAGCTCTGATCCTTGGTCGGGTCGGCCGCGCGGTGAAGCTCCGCCCCCCCGTCGCCATCGACCCGGCGCACGTAATGCCCGGTGACGAGCGCATCCGCCCCCAGTTCACGCGCCTGCCCCAGCATGTCCTTGAACTTGACCGTCTGGTTACAGCGCACACAAGGAATGGGCGTTTCACCCCGCAAATAGGTATCGGCGAAGTCGTCCATGACCTGTTCTTTGAACCGGCTTTCGTAATTCAGAACGTAATGGGGAAAGCCCAATTGATCGGCGACACGGCGGGCATCCAGGATGTCCCGGCCCGCACAGCAGGTTTTCTGCCCCGGCACCACCGCACCCTGATCATACAGCTGCATGGTCATACCGACGGTGTCATAGCCCGCTTCCTTGACCAGGGCGGCCGCGGTCGAACTGTCGACCCCACCGGACATGGCGACAACGACACGCGTATCTGCGGGCTTCTTGCCCAAGCCTAAATTGATCACAGGGTTACTCATGGGCGGAATATAGGCTTTTCATCCCGCGACGAAAAGGACCGTCACCAATCAAATCGTCGGTGCCGCCGTTGTGGGCTTATCCTGTGCCGGCTTGCCGTCGGATGCCCCGATTTCAGCCAAAGTCTTAAGCGTTACCGAGCGGAAATCCCTGCGATACAGAACCAAAATCACCCAGATCGTCGTGATAAACAGCAGCACCGGATGGATAAACCACGGCAACAGGGCCAAGGCGAAATAATAGGACCGCAGGCCGCGGTTGAAATTGTCCTGCGCGCGCGAAAGGATCACCGCCGCCCGGGCAGGAAAGCCCTGCATGATGGTTTCGTCACATTGCGTTGATTGCGGTGCCGCGCCGATCATCACCAGCGTGTAATTGAATTGCCGCAGGCACCAGGCGAACTTGAAGAACGCGTAGACGAACACAAGCATCAGGATGAATATGCGAAATTCCATCAAACGCCGTGATGCGGGCTGCGCCATGGAGATATCGTGAATGATGACGCGCAGATTCTCGATCTGCCCAAGGAGTGCGACAACCCCAGCAAGCACCAGCAGCGTGGTGGAAATGAACAGCCCGCCGGAGCGAATGTAGGCATTGACGATCTGCACGTCGGCCATCCGGTTTTCGCGCTCCAGCATGCGCTCCATCCAGCGCAGGCGGTAATCATGCAGCACCACGGCCATGGGCCGCTTGCCCCAGGCAATCTGATCGGCAACGGCCGTGTAACCAACGGCCCCCATCAGAAACCATGCCAGCGCCAAGCCGTCCAAAAGCGGTATGGACGTGTTGAAAATCATAATCTCGGCAAGTGGCATATTATCCCTTTCGTAAGTCCCCGATCGCGGCCTCACTTATGTTATATGTCAATCATCCAGCAAATAGGCTACATAACTTTGGGGAGTCCTTGAAGGTCACATAGGGACCTAGATGGCAGGACCAAAACAATCGACAAGCCTCACGAAGGCCGAACTGATCGCCCGGGTAGAGGCCCTTGAGAGCGAGCTCTCACAGCTTCGCGCATCCCGAGATATAACCTCCTCCCAAACCGACACAAACACCGCTCCGCACGAGATCAATACCTGGGCATTGACCGATGCCTTGGAACGGGTCGACGACGGTGTCGTCGTCTACGACGCCGAAGACCGCATGGTGTTTGTCAATCAGGCATATTTGCGCCACCTCCCCGAAGACCTGAAAGCGCTGCACGTGCCCGGCGTCCTGTTCGAAGATATCGTACGTGCCAATACGGACCGCGGCCTGATCGATGACGCCATCGGACGCGAAGAAGACTTCATCCGTGAACGCGTTGCCCGCCACAAGAATGCGCAAGGATTGCCGATCCATCGATTTGCCAACGGCGTTTGGTATGAACTGAAGGAATACCGCATGCGTGACGGCGGCATTCTCACGGTCCGCCGGGACGTCAGCGAATGGGTGGCACTTACGGCAGCCCTTCGCGACAACGAAGAACGTTTCCGGGATTTCGCCGAAGCTTCCCAGGACTGGTTCTGGGAGATGGATGAGAACCTGCGCTTCACCTATTTCTCCGACCGGTTTTATTGGGCCTCGGGTGTTCGGCCGGAACAGCTCCTTGGCCGTACCCGCCGTGAATCCCTTTGGGATAACCCCGACGAAGAACCCTGGAAAAGCCATATCGCGGACCTGGAAGCGCATCGGCCGTTCCGAGATTTTGTTCATTCCCGTGTGCGGCCCGACGGCGAATTGAACCATCTGGCGATCAGCGGCAAACCCGTGTTCGATAAGAACGGGAACTTCAAGGGATATCGGGGAACCGGACGCAACATCACCAAGCAATGGCTTTCGGAACATGAACTGGCCCAGGCCAAGGATTTGGCCGAACGCGCCAACCGCGCGAAAACCGATTTTCTCGCCTATATGAGCCACGAATTCCGCACGCCGCTCAATTCGATCATCGGATATTCCGAAATCATCACCCTGGGCACATTCGGCCCGATTGAAAATGAAAAGTATGCGGAATACGTCGGCAATATCGAGCGGTCGGGCCGGCATCTGCTGGAACTGATCGACGACGTGCTCGACATTTCATTGATCGAAGCCGGTGAAATCCACATTCACGAAGAAACCTTCGACCTGGATGCGGCCGTTCGCTCTTGTGTCGAATTGATGGAAGAAGAAGCCAATAAAGAAGCCATCAACCTGGAACTGCACCTGCAGCCGGCGCCTGCGTTCTTCGGCGATGAACGCAGGCTGCGCCAGATCGTCATCAATCTGTTGTCCAATGCGATCAAGTTCACGCCCACAGGCGGAATGGTGCGGATAGATATGGAACAGGAATCCGACGGTAGCCTTGCCCTGCGCGTCGTCGATACGGGAATAGGCATCGATGAGAAAGACCGGGAAAAGGTCTTAAGTCCATTCGGTCAGGCAGAAGGCGCTTTTACCCGCCGCTTCAAGGGCGTGGGACTGGGATTACCCTTGGTTAAGAATCTCACGGAAATGCACAACGGATCGCTGGCACTGGAAAGCGAGCCCGGAAAAGGAACAACGGTGACGGTGCGTTTTCCCGCAGCTCGGCTGCAGTCGGAACAACGAAACTAGCAGGCGACAGCGCTCAGTCGCGTTCGTCCAACCAAGCCATCTGAATGGCTTCCAGAACCTTTTCGTTGGATTTTTGCGGATCGTCTTCGAAATCGGGCAAATCCTGAACCCATTGCCACAGATCCGTGAACCGCAGGTTCACGACGTCCGCATCCGGATGGGCTTCTTCCAGTTCAATCGCGATATCGATCGTATCGGTCCAGCGCAGTCCCATTCCTTAATCTCCCGATTATCCGATCACACCTTGCGGTCGACCATCATGTTGCGGGTCGCCTTGGGCAAGGTCACTTTCAGGCCGTCCAGGTCTTCGCTCATGACGATCTGGCAGCCCAGGCGCGAGGTATGCGTCAAACCAAAAGCAAGGTCCAGCATGTCTTCTTCGTCTTCCGTCGGTTCGTCCAATTTGTCGAAGTACGTCTGATCGACGACCACGTGGCAGGTCGAACAGGCCAGCGATCCTTCGCAGGCGCCTTCAAGGTCAATGCCGTTACGGTGCGCGACCTCAAGCACGGACAACCCCTCGGGCGCGTCCACTTCCTGGGGCGTGCCGTCGGGCAGCACGAAGGTCATCTTGAACATCTTGGTCATGGTTCTTGTCGTTCCTTAACTTTTACTCAATCGCCGGACGGGCCGGCAGCCTGTTCCAATCGGTCCACATCGACGCCGCGCAGCGCGGCACGGATGCCGCGGTCCATGCGCTTTTCAGCGAACGAACGCGTGCCCTCTTCCAGTTTTTCGATCTGTTCATTGATCGCATCGCGGTCGTCGCCGGCCACGGCGGCCTCCGTTTCCGCGATCAACCGGGTGATGGTTTCGCGTTCATCGTCGCTCAAAAGATCGCCATCGACGTCCATGGCCGCTTTCACGGCCCCCAGCGCACGGCCGGCATCGACGCGCGATTCCGCCAAAATACGCTGTGTCATATCGTCCTTGGCGTGCTTCATGCTGTCATACAGCATCTTGGACATTTCATCCTCGCTAAGGCCGTAAGACGGCTTCACTTCGATGCTTTGTTCCTCGCCCGTCGTCTGCTCGCGCGCGCTGACCGTCAACAGACCGTCTGCATCGACGGCATAGGTGACTTGAATGCGCGCGGCTCCCGCCGTCATGGGCGGAATACCGCGCAGCGTGAAGCGCGCCAACGAACGGTTTTGTTCAACCATTTCCCGCTCGCCCTGAACCACATGCACGGCCATGGCCGACTGCCCATCCTGATAGGTCGTGAATTCCTGGGCCTTGGCCACGGGAATGGGGGTATTGCGGGGGATGATTTTTTCCGTCAATCCCCCCATGGTCTCGATGCCAAGGGACAGCGGCGTCACGTCCAACAGCAAGGTGTCGGACCCGCGCGTCAGGGCTTCGGCCTGAAGGGCCGCGCCCACGGCGACGACCTCGTCCGGGTCGATATCGGCAAGCGGTTCGCGCCCAAATAATTCAGCGACCTTACGGCGCACCAACGGCACCCGGGTTGAACCGCCGACCAGGACCACGCCCTTGACGTCTTCGGGCACGACATCGGCATCATCCAATACGTTTTCGCAAATGCCCAGGGTCCGCGACACCAATTGATCGATCAGCGCTTCGAAGGCCGCCCGGTCCAGGCTGAATTCCTGCTGTTCGCCGTTCAATTCAAGCAGCCAGGTGCCGTGGTCGGCCGTGCTCAGGTCTTCCTTGACCTGGCGCGCCGTGGCGACGGCCTGTTTGACGGCCCCCGCCCCTGGTGTGGCTCCGTTCCAATCCTTCAGGAAATGTTCCGCGATGGCGTGATCGAAATCATCCCCGCCAAGGGCCGCATCCCCGCCCGTGGACAGCACCTGAAACACGCCCTTTTCCATGCGCAGCAGTGAAATATCGAAGGTCCCGCCGCCCAGGTCATAGACCGCGTAAAGGCCTTCAGCCTCCTTATCCAGGCCATAGGCCAGGGCCGCCGCCGTGGGCTCGTTGACCAGGCGCAGAACTTCCAGCCCTGCCAGCCTGGCCGCATCCTTGGTCGCCGTGCGCGCGGCATCGTCGAAATAAGCCGGGACCGTGATCACGGCTCGGGTCACCTCGCGATCGAGCACGCCCTCGGCCTGTTCCTTCAATGCAGACAGGATATGCCCGGAAATCTCCACAGGCGTGAGTTTTCGGCCACCGACGTTGATCCGCACCATGGCGGAACCGCCTTCTTCCGCCGGCTCGACATCGAACGGCAGATGTCCGGCAACGGCCTTGATATCACCGATGCCCCGGCCCATCAGCCGCTTGATGGAACTGACCACACTGTCCGGGCGCATGGCGATCAGGCTTTTGGCCAAGCCGCCGACGATGGGTGAGCCGTCGGGTGCATAGGCGACGACGGAGGGCACAAGTGCCTGCCCTTCTTCGTCCCGCAGGACCTCGGTCTTGCCGTCGATCGAGACGGCGGTCACGGAATTGGTGGTACCCAGATCGATGCCGACGGCAACGTCTTCGTCGCCTTCGTGCGGGGCTGGTGTTTCTCCGGGCTCGTGAATTTGTAATAGCGCCATGGGCTAGCTGGCCCCTCTCAGCTCGGCCCGACGAAAGCGCGTTTCATCCGCCAGCTTACGCAGATACTTCAGGCGCGTAATCAGGGTTGCGACCGCATCCATGTTTTCGTCGGCAAAAGCCTGGGACAGTTCCGTCTCGCAGTCGGCGATCTCGCCCTGCGCCCGCTTGGTCACGTTCCCGACGTCATCGGCGGTTTCGGCTTCGGCCAGGGCTTCGCGCATTTCCATGGCCTCCATCAGGATGACCGGATCGGTCAGCGCGTTACAGCCTTCCTTCAGCACATCCAAGCCCTGCAAATGGGCCAGATACACGGCCCGGGTCAACGGGTCCTTCAAGGTCTCGTAGGCGTCGTTCAGGCTGGTTGCCTGCTGCTGGCTGAGGGTTTTTTCCTTGGGCGTACGGGTCGCGAAACGGTCCGGATGCAATTGACGCTGTAATTGGAAGTAGGTTTTTTCCAAGGCCGACGTATCGATCTCGAACCCACGGGCAAGTCCCATCCGTTGGAAGTGATCAGCCTGACCCGGCGGCTGCACCGCCTTGCAACTGGGGCAGAAAGGCTCGGTTACCGGCACCGGTCCCTGACAGGACCAACATGCCTGTACGATCGTTCCATCGGCGGCGTTACCGGGATCAGTCTTTGCCGCGCTGTCTGCTGTCGCTTGCACCAGCGTTCTTTTCCTTATCGTCGAATGTCTCGAATTGGCGCCCAATGCCCGGAGGCGGGCTCTGGACCACGGTCAAACGGCCACGGTCAAATGTGGAATGACTCGCCGCAGCCGCACCGCCCCTTTTCGTTCGGGTTCTGGAAGACAAAGCCCGATTCAAGCTTGTCCTCCACGAAGTCCATCTCGGTTCCAATGATGAACATGGTCGCCTTCGGGTCGATATAAATCCGCACCCCCTTGTCCTCGACGATTTCATCGAACTCGTTCTTATCGTCCGCGAACTCAAGGGTATAGGACATGCCCGAGCAGCCCTTCGTCCGGATGCCGACGCGCACGCCGGCCGACGGTTTTCCTCGGCTGGCCAGCAGCGCTTTTACGCGCTCGGCGGCCTGGTCCGTGATGGTCATCATTTGCGGTCGTTCAGTCATGGTCGCCTGCTTGCTTGTTCGGCGTCATCCTTAGCCCTGCCGACGCGGGGGAGGCAAGCTCCCCCGTGTCCTTTAGGGGCCGGATTAGGCGCCTTTCTTGGTCTTGTAATCCGAGATCGCGGCCTTGATGGCGTCTTCCGCCAGGACCGAGCAGTGAATCTTCACCGGCGGCAAGGCCAATTCCTCGGCGATCTGGGTGTTCTTGATCGAACCGGCTTCGTCGACGGTCTTGCCCTTGACCCATTCGGTAATGAGCGAGCTGGACGCGATGGCCGAACCGCAGCCGAAGGTCTTGAACTTGGCGTCTTCGATGATGCCCTCTTCCGAAACCTTGATCTGCAGCTTCATCACGTCACCGCAGGCAGGTGCGCCCACCAAGCCGGTGCCGACGCTGGTGTCGTTCTTGTCCAGCGTGCCGACGTTGCGCGGCTTTTCGTAATGGTCGATGACTTTGTCGCTATAGGCCATTTTACTCTCCTGTTCCTAAGAACTTATTGTATTCGTTTATTGTGGTCGTTTGTGGGCAGATCAATGTTCCGCCCATTCGATCGAGGAGATATCGATCCCCTCGTTGTGCATTTCCCAAAGCGGGCTCATTTCGCGAAGACGCTCGACTTCCGTGATGATGCATTCCACGGCCTCGTCGACCTCTTCTTCGGTCGTAAACCGTCCGAAACCGATGCGCAGCGAGGTATGGGCCATTTCAACCTCAACCCCCAGGGCGCGCAGCACGTAGCTGGGCTCCAACGAGGCCGAGGTGCAGGCCGATCCCGACGATACCGCCAGGTCCTTGATGCCCATCATCAGGCCTTCGCCTTCGACGAAAGCGAAGGAGATATTCAGGTTGCCGGGGATGCGCTGATCCATGTCGCCGTTCAAATAAACCTCGGGCAGGCGGCCGACGATGCTTTGATACATGCGGTCGCGCAAACGGCGCAGGCGTTCGTTCTCGGCCCCCATTTCCTTTTCCGCGATGGCGCAGGCTTCGCCCAGGCCGACACAGAGCGGTGTCGGCAGCGTGCCGGACCGCATGCCGCGTTCCTGGCCGCCACCGTTGATCATCGGCACCAGACGGACGCGCGGGCGGCGGCGCACATACAGCGCCCCGATGCCCATGGGACCGTAAATTTTATGGCCCGAAATCGACATCAGGTCGATGTTCATGTCTTCGACGTCGAGCGGAATTTTGCCCACCGCCTGGGCGCAATCGGTGTGGAAGAACGCTCCTTTTTCGCGGCAGATGGCGCCGATTTCCTTCAACGGCTGGATCACGCCGATTTCGTTGTTCACGCCCATGACGGAAACGATCGAGGTGTTTTCCGTCACCGTGGCGCGCAGTTCGTCCAGGTCGATCAGGCCGTTTTCCTTGACCGGCAGATAGGTGACTTCGAAGCCTTCCTGTTCCAGGTGGCGGCAGCTGTCGAGCACGCATTTATGTTCGGTCACCACGGTCACGATGTGGTTCTTGCGGTCCTTATAGAACTGCGCCACGCCCTTAATCGCCAGGTTGTTGGATTCCGTCGCCCCCGAAGTGAAGATCACTTCCTTGGGATTGGCGTTGATGATCGAGGCGACCTGCTCACGGGCGATCTCGACCGCGTCTTCCGCTTCCCAGCCGTAGAAATGGCTGCGCGAATGGGGATTGCCGTACTGTTCAGAGAAGAACGGCAGCATTTTCTCCACCACCCGGGGATCCGTCGGCGTGGTCGCCTGATAATCAAGATAGATCGGCGCCTTCCGGTTTTGGATGGTGTGCGGGAGATTGTTCTTTTCTTTTCCGGTCATGGCACTCATTGCCGTCAATTCCTTCTAGGTTATTCGTGTTACTGCGCGTGTCACGCCGCCAAGCTGCCCCGCCCGACGCGGGCATTAAGGGCCTTCCAGGCGGCGGTGAATGTTTCGATGTCGTGTTCCGTCGTGGTCCATCCCAGGCTGACCCGAATGGCCGATTTGATGTCGTCTTCGTCAGCACCCATGGCGGCCAGCACATGGCTGGGCGCCACCTTGCCGGACGAACAGGCGGACCCGGCACTGACCGCAATGCCGTCCAGATCAAACGCCATGACCTGCGTTTCCGACGATACACCGGGCATGGTCAGGCAGCTTGTGGTCGCCAGACGTTCGCGTGATTTCGCGAAGACTTTTGCAGCGGGCTGGGCTTTCGTGATTTCGTCTTCCATGCGGTCGCGCAGCCGGGCCAGGCCCTGCAGATGCGCGATATCGGCCTTGGCCGCCGCCGCCGCACTACCGAAACCGGCAATGCCGGGGATGTTTTCCGTCCCGCCCCGGCGGGACCGTTCCTGTCCGCCGCCACGCACCGCCGCCGTGGCCTGATGGCCCGGCGCGATGATCAAGGCGCCGGAGCCTTGCGGGCCGCCGATCTTATGGGCCGAAACCGACATCATGTGCACGCCCAGGGACGGAAAATCGATGTCCAGCTTGCCGGCGGCCTGGACCGCGTCGCAATGCACGACGGCATCGTATTCGGCGGCCAGTTCGGCGACCTCGGCAATCGGCTGGATCACACCGGTCTCGTTGTTGGCCAGCATCACGGAGACCAAGGCGCGGCCACCTTCGGCTTTCATCAGGGCGTCCTTCAGCCTGCCCGCCAAAGCCGCCAAATCGATCACGCCGTCCTGATCGACGGGGATTTGCGTGATGTTATCCGCCCCTTCCAGCACGGAAACATGCTCAACCGCCGAGGCAAACACCGGACCTTCGGCCGCCCCCCGGGGGGCATTGGCCAGGGCCAGATTGTTGGCTTCGGTTCCGCCCGAAGTGAAAATCACATCCTCGGCCCGCGCCCCCACCAATGCGGCGACCTGTTCGCGGGCATCCTCGACCACCATACGCGCCCGGCGGCCGGCAGCATGCACCGACGACGGATTACCCGCCCGGGACAGCGCCGCAACCGCAGCCTCGGCCGCAATGGGCCGGACCGGGGTGGTCGCATTATGATCAAGATAGATGCTCATCGGTGTTTCGAACTTGCCTCGTTTATTCCTATTGGGCCGCGACGGTCGCGGCGGCATTGCGGTCCTGTTCCTGCTGGTAAAGGCGGCCGGAAGTGCCCAGCACCTTTTTCTCGACCACGTCTTCCAGGGACACGGACGACAGGTACAGATAAATCTGGTTGCCCAATTCTTCCCACAAATCGTGGGTCAGGCAGCGCGCCCGGTCCGACTGGCAGCCCTGGGGCGAGCCCGGGGTGCAGCGCGTGGTCTTGATCGGCTCGTCCACGGCCATGATGATGTCGGCAACGCGGGTATCGGCAGCCCCATGGGCCAGCAGATATCCGCCGCCCGGGCCGCGCACGCTTTTCACCAAGCCCGCCTTGCGCAGTTTGCCGAACAGCTGTTCCAGATAGGACAGGGAAATGTCCTGCCGGTCTGCCACGTCGGCCAGAGCCACGGGTTTGCTTGAGGCATTGCCCGCAAGATCAACCATGGCCATCACGGCGTATCGGCCTTTGGTACTAAGTTTCACGTCTCATCTCCTTCACAGGTCGTCCGCGCACCTGTTTCAAGCCGCGGTTCATTCACATTCCCCGCTATTTGTCCCCGGCGGCGGCCTTGGGCCGCGCATCCGCGCCGGCATCGTCGTCTTTCAACACCTCAATACCGGCGGATTTTTCTTGTTCCAATTCGGCGACCCGGTCGATCAGCACATTCAGCTGCGAACGCAGATTCTCGATCGTCTGCATGACCGGGTCCTGGCCGTCGGTCGGCGTACCGTAAGCCTGGAACGCCTTGGCCCGCTTTTTGTCCTTGGGCAGGACCACCTGGGCCGGGTTGCCCACGGCCGTCACGCCGGCCGGTATATCCCTGGTGACGACTGCATTGGCGCCGACGCGGGCTTCCTTGCCCACGGTGATCGGGCCCAGGATGGCCGCACCGCAACCGATAATGACCCCGTCCCCGACGGACGGATGGCGTTTCTGACCGCGCTGGCTGTCCGAGTCAACAGAAGGCGCCACACCGCCCAAGGTCACCTGATGATAAATCGTCACATCGTCGCCGATGACCGCCGTTTCGCCGATCACCACGCCGCCGCCGTGGTCGATGACCAGGCGTTTGCCGATTTCCGCCCCCGGATGGATTTCGATCAACGTCACCCAGCGCGCGAAATTGGAGGCCAGACGCGCGATAAAAAACAGATCATGGGTCCAAAACCAGTGGGCGATGCGGTGCCAGACGACCGCGTGAAACCCCGGATAGGTGAAAATGATCGCCAACGGCCCCTTGGCTGCGGGGTCGCGTTCTTGAAAGGCACGGATATCTTCTTGAATATTCTTGAAAATCATCGGCTTCACACTATGTTATCGGGGCTTTCCGCAAGGCGCGTGCACGCGCCCCTGGACGGCCCAGGCGTCGGTACCCGGAATATAAGATGCCCGACTAATCCTATCAAGTATTTCCAGGTAATCGGCGGTTTAAATAAGGCCGCGTGAATATTAAGTCAGACTCACAAGCTCGGACATTAACCGATTGAACCCGCCTCGAGGACGCTAAACTCTCATGCCAGAAGTCATTTTCAACGGGCCCGAAGGTCGTATCGAAGGTCGATATCACCACGCCACGGACCCGAATTCCCCCGTCGCCCTGCTGCTTCATCCCCATCCGGAATACGGTGGAACCATGAACAACCGGGTCGTCTACGCCATGTATCAGTCGTTCGTGAAACGCGGATTCTCTACCCTGCGCTTCAATTTCCGTGGTGTCGGCCGCTCCCAGGGTAAATTCGACAACGGCCAGGGTGAACTGAGCGACGCCGCCACGGCGCTCGACTGGATGCAGGGCCATAACCCCAATGCTTCGACCTGCTGGATCGCCGGATTCTCCTTCGGCGCCTGGGTTGCCATGCAGTTGATGATGCGCCGGCCGGAAATTTCAGGCTTCATTTCGGCCGCCCCGCCGGCTTCGATCTACGATTTCTCGTTCCTGGCCCCCTGCCCGGCATCGGGTTTGCTGGTCCACGGCAAGACCGACGATGTCGTGCCCGTGGGCTCCGTCGACAAGCTGGTGGAAAAGCTTTCCGCCCAGAAGAACATCGAGATCGATTACCGCACCATCGACAAATGCGATCACTACTTCTCGGACCATCTGGAAAAGCTGATCGGCCATGTCGAGGGCTATCTCGACAAGCGCCTGGTCGAAAAGGCCGCTTAAGGCCCTTCCAGGCTTTTACGCACCGGCACACGGGTATAGGCGACCGCCCGACAGCGGCTCGCCAACCCCTGTGGTGCCCGGATAGGTCAGCGCCAAGCCTTTGAGCGAGCGCACCGCCAGGAAAGCGAATGCCTGGGCTTCCAGGGCATCGCCGTTCCAACCCGCATCCTCGACAGCCTGAACTTCGGCCCCCAGGGCACGCCGCAAACCCTGCATGATGGTCAGGTTGTGCCGCCCCCCACCGGTCACCAGCCAACGTGCCGCCGGGGCGGGGAAAAACTGGGCTGCGCGGGCAACGGAGGCAACGGTAAACGCCACCAACGTGGCCGCACCCGCCGCCGCCGAAAGCCCCGCCACCGGCCCCAGGCCGAAATCGTCGCGGTCCAGGGATTTGGGCGGAAGTTTGTCAAAAAAATCGTTCTTTAACAGGCGGCTAAGGACAGCTTCATCGACCGTTCCCGTGGCTGCCAAGGCGCCGTCTAAATCCATCATCGCCCCGGTTTTTTCTGCCATCCAGTCATCCAACAAGGCATTGCCCGGGCCCGTATCGAAGGCCAGCAACGCCCCGCCGTTGCCGTTTTCAGGGGGGCCGATCCAGGTAACGTTTCCGACCCCGCCCAGGTTGAGCACCGCCAACGGTTTTTCCAGCCCCTCGGCCAGGGCACGGTGATAGACCGGGGCCAGGGGCGCACCCTCGCCGCCCGCCGCGACATCGTTGAGCCGCAGGTCGCCGACCACGTCGATTCCCGTTTCACGCGCCAAAAGGCCCGCATCCCCGATCTGCCGCGTCACCCCGACATCCGGGCGATGAAGGACCGTATGCCCATGAAAGCCGATCACATCGATGTCGTCCGGCTGTTTTCCCGCATCGCCCAATAATGTTCGAACCGCATCGCGATGGCGCTCCGTCAGGCGCCGAACAAGGTCGTTGGCCGGGGGGCGAAGCAGCGGATCATGACCCAAGGCCGCGCGCAGGTCCGCGCGGAAACCGGCATCGTAAGGGTGGGTTAAAAACGGCCCGGACCAGGATACGGTTTCGCCATCCGTTTCGATCAGGGCCGCATCGATGCCGTCCATGGAGGTACCGCTCATCAGGCCGACGGCAAGAAATGTCTGTTCGGGCATGGCTCCCCCCAGGGATTGATCGCCCCGATTGTGTCCGCCCGCCTACAGGCCTGCAAGACCGGAATGTCCCAAACACGCCATGGACCATTGCCCAAGCCGCCGCAGCGCGGTAAAAGCCGCCATGACCACCGTTAAATCCCAGTTTCTGAACGACGCCCAGGCGCGCGGCTTTATCCATCAATGCACCGATATGGATGCATTGGACGCGCTTGCGTCTGAAAAAACCCTTACCGCCTACATCGGATTCGATTGCACGGCGCCGTCCCTGCATGCCGGTCACATGATGTCGATCATGACCCTGCGGCTGCTGCAGAAATCCGGGCACAAGCCGATCGTTCTGATGGGCGGCGGCACCACCAAGGTCGGCGATCCGTCCGGCAAGGACGAAATGCGCAAGGCCCTGACCGATGCCGATATCGCCGCCAACATGGCCGGCATCAAACAGGTGTTCGCCAAGTTCCTGACGTTCGGTGACGGGCCCACGGACGCGGTCATGGTCAACAACGCAGACTGGCTGGACAAGCTCAACTACATCGAGTTCCTGCGCGACATCGGCCGGCATTTTTCCATCAACCGCATGATGACCTTTGATTCGGTCAAGCTGCGCCTGGACCGGGAACAGCCGCTGACCTTCCTGGAATTCAATTACATGATTCTCCAGGCCTATGATTTCCTGGAACTGTCCCGCCGCAACGATTGTGTGCTGCAAATGGGCGGGTCGGACCAATGGGGCAACATCGTCAACGGCGTCGAACTGGGACGCCGCATCGACAACCGCCCGCTTTACGGCCTGACCACACCGCTTTTGACCACGTCGTCCGGCGCCAAGATGGGCAAGACCGCCGCAGGGGCCGTGTGGCTGAACGAAGACATGCTCAGCCCCTATGACTACTGGCAGTACTGGCGCAACACGGAAGACGCCGACGTGGGCAAGTTCCTGCGCCTGTTCACGGATATGCCGCTGGACGAAGTTGCCCGCCTGGAAGCCCTTGAAGGGGCAGAATTGAACGAAGCCAAGAAGATCCTGGCGACCGAGGTCACGCGCCTTTGCCATGGATCGGAGGCAGCGGAAAGTGCCGCCGAAACGGCGCGCAAGACATTCGAGCAAGGTACCCTTGGCGATGACCTGCCGACCATCGACGTGCCCTCCGCACGCCTGGAGGAAGGCGTTCCTGCTTATGAATTGTTCCGCGAAGCCGGGCTGGCGACGTCAAACGGCGAAGCCCGTCGCCTGATCAAGGGCGGCGGAGGGCGTCTTAACGACGAGAAAATCACCGATGAATCCGCATCCATCGGCACGGGCGATCTGAAAGACGGCGTCATCAAACTTTCCGCCGGAAAAAAACGCCACGCCCTGGTTCGGCCTGTTTAAGCGACGCGATGGCGGAGAACGCACCGCGTCTGTCCTGCTTGCCAGCCAATCTGCTTGACCGTAATCTCGCAATCCTGAGCGAACGCCCCGGCGTTCCCGGTATCGTCCTGATACTTGTCCTGTCGTTGATGTTTATCCGCGCGGGCCTGTTTCCCGGCACGGGCGGAGACGACGGCGAACAGCTGATCTTTTCCCAATTCTTCGACTGGGGCTATCAGGTCCGCAACCCGCCGCTCTACACCTGGCTGGTCATTGCTCTATCATCCGTTACGGGGCCGACGCTCTGGGCCGTCAACATCGTGAAATTCACGTTGTTGGCCGGCATGTACCTGATGCTGTGGCGGGCCGCTCGTTATGTCATTCAGGACCGTAGACTGGCCGCCCTGGCCGGTCTTGCGCCAGTCCTTCTTTATTACATCGCCTGGGAAGCCGTGACCGGGTTCAGCCATACGGTCCTCGCCGCCAGCCTGTACGCCGCCCTGATCTGGGTGGTTCTGCGATTGCGCGATCAAGCGACCGCACGACTTAGCGATTACCTGTTGCTGGGTCTGGTGATCGGCCTGGGCGCCATGGCCAAGTACGCCTTCTGGATATTCCTTGTATCCCTGCTCGCCACGTCGATGCTGGATACCGTCCTGCGGCGTCGGTTGCTGACATGGCGCCTCCTGCTGTCCTTCGCCGTTGCCACCGCGGTCGCCGTCCCCCATTATCTGTGGCTGTTCGACCGCCTGGATATTCTGAGTGGACAGGCTGGTCAAACAGTGGCGGCCGGGGGATTGTCGTTCAAAGGCCTGGGCCATGGTGTGAAAGCGGCCGTGGGCTTTCTGGCTCCCTTCTGGCTCATCGCCCTGGTCTGTTTTCCTGCCGCATTCAAACCCGTACCGGACAGCATTACGGCGCGCCATCACCCCATGATCCGGGTAATCGGCTGGCAAATGGTGCTGATCCTGGCAGGGACAGCCATCGGCACGCTGTTGCTGCCGGAATTCCGCATCCGTACCCATTACATGACCGTATTGCTGCTGTTCCCCATTTGGATAATGGCCCGGGCCGAAGCGACGGTGCCCAACGAACGGCGTATCGGGGCCTTCGGCGCCGTGTTGAGCCTTGCGCTGTTGGCGGGCCCTGTCGGTCTGACCGGCAAATATCTGTTCGAGCCCCTGACCTGCAAGCGCTGCCAGCACCATGTTCCCTACGATCCGCTCTCCGAGAAAATCCAAGACATGGGATTCAAGGGCGGGACCATCGTGGCCTCGTGGCATCCGGACCCCCTGCCCGGCAACCTGCGTGCCGTTTTTCCCCATACCCGCGTCGTCAGCGCCAAACACAAAGACGTCATTCCGCCCTTGAAGAAGAATGCCAGCGGCCAATGCCTGATCGTCTGGTCCGCCGACGCCGCGCGCGACAACCGTTCCCCTGCCGTGGCGGCCGCCAACGAAATCCTGCATGCGGGCATCAGCCTGGACACCAAACAACAGCTGATCACGGCACCGCTTGCAGGCATCCCATCACTGACCCAAGGCAAGGCGGCCATTCTGGGCGTGATCCTGGCGGATGGGCGCGGGAACTGCCGCTAGGCTGTCAGCGACAGCGGCCGGCACCTTCCCACACGATATACGACCAGGTTTTGTGATGGTCCGCATTGCGGGGAATGGACAGCGTCACCCGGTTCAGCCTTGGCGCGTTGGACAGCGGTGCCCCCCGCAACTGGGCCGCCAGGGATTTGACATCCCCGCCTTGGTTGCCGCCGCCGGCCCAAACAAGCAGGCATTTTCCCTGTCCCCCTGCATTTTCACCAAGCGGCGGTTCATAATCACGCCATCGCGTGCTGACCACGCGGGCATGCGGGAAATACCGCCGCAGGTTGCCGGCCAGTTGATTGGGCCAATCCTGGGCAATGATGGTGCCGTCGGAAAAACCTGACCGCATCAGGCTTTGCGCCAAATCTTCATAGGGAATGAAGAAATTGCACTTCCGGCAGGTCTGAGGCCCCGCAATGCCGCGCCCGGCAAGCCCGGCCGGCACAGCGACCGCGATAACCAGCAGGGCCACCGCAAACCAATGCAGGCGCCGCGCCATCGGTTTTCCGGCTGCATCCGCAAACACCTTGATGCGCAGCAGCACATAGAACGGCAGCGGGAACCACACGACCAGCCAGTTGTTGCGCACGTCCGTCGCCCCGGTTGCCAGGATTGCGGCGACGGACAAAATCAAAAGAGACAGCAGATAAGCTTCAAGGAACCGTCCCGTGTTGATCAGCCGTTCCGACGGATGCGGCAACGATGTCAGAGCACGCGGAAAGAAAAGAATACCAAGCGGCAGAAACGGCGACACCAGCCCCAAGGTCGCAATCACGAATTGGCCAAGCCCTTTAGCCGCCGCCATCAAACGGTCTTCAATCACCGGAAACAACCGCCCGGCCCCGATCACGCCCGCCACGGCTTCGCGGTCGGTTAGGAACAACGCCACAGGCAACCCCGCCATGGCCAGCGCCAACACCAGCGCCCCGCCGAAGCGCGGGCAGAAAACCCGGGGCCGAAGTCCCGGGTGGCGCCAAGCACCGATCAATAGTGGAATCAGAAACAGGGCGAAATTGTACTTGGCCAGCAACCCAGCCGCGATGGCCAGTGCCAGCCATAAGTAATCCCGCCAGCCCGAAGTTTTTTCCAGGCGCAGCAATAGCCACAACGTCGCCGACATGGCCGTAAGCAAAAGCACCGTATGGGAATAATTGACGACCGCGTCCCAACCGATAAAGAAGCAGGCAACCAGCGACAAGGGTGCGAAGGCAGCAAACAGATTGTCTGAAAAAAGACGCCGGGCGGCCAAATAAGAAAAGGCATAAAACGCCGCCAAAAGGGCGTATTTAACGGCGATGACAGCCCCCATGGTGGGGCCGGAAACGGACTGCACCGCCATCATCAGCCAGGCATAAAGCGGTGGCTGGTTGCCCTTGTAGGCCATGGCCCAGGATTGAGTGTAATAGAGAATTTCCGCGTCGTCGTCGGAGCCGCCTGGAAACAGGCCCAGGCGCAACACGGCAAGAACCGCGAAATAAACACCCAGCACCACGGCCAACCGCAATCGACCGGCGCCATCGATCCGACGAGTCAGTGCACTCATTTCGTCGTCGGAGGTGAACTCGGGTCAGCGGGCGGCTGGCGCGGGGCATCTTCGAATACGCCGAACAGTCGCCGCAGGAACCCGGGTGCCAGCGCCGACAAGGGATTAACATCAACCTTGGGATCTTCCTGCGGCCCGGTCATACGGAAATTGGCCGCGAACAGACCGCTGCCTTTTTCCCCCCCGGTGAAGATGTTGCCCAAGACCGGAATTCGGCCCAACGCGGAATTAATGGCATAGGCGGGAACAACCGTTCCCTGAATATCGAGAACATCGGCATGGGTATAGACGGTTCCCGAAGCTGTAAAGCCGAGCGATGTCCCGGCTGCCCGCGCATCGGAAATTTCGACCACACCCGAGCGCATGGTGAACGGGATGTCGAGTACCGCAAAGCCTAAGCCGTCGCCCTGCAATGCATCTAAAATCCCAGTCAGAGCCATGATGCTGACCAAATGCGCAAGCGCCGGTGCCTTCAACACCCGATAATCATTAATCATCAACCGCCCCTTGAGCGGACGGTCCGGATGGCTGTCGTCGAAGGTGCCGGAAAGCTTCATAACGCCACCCTGCATGTTGTCATACAGTCCGATGGTACGCAGGACGGTGCCCGCATCGGCAGTATTGATTTCGACGGTCCTATTCCCGCCATCGGGACCAGGCTTCAGTTCAACATCCACCGTCGTGGAGCCATCCATCATGGTTTTCAAAAAGACCGTCCGCCAGACCTCGTCCTCGCGCTGAAATGTACCGGACACATCCGTCAGCAATTGGTTTTCACCGATCCAGACTTTCTGGAATTCCGCCGCCAGGACAAAATCGCCAAGAACCGTGTCATCCCTGCCATCGGTCAAATCTTTCCAAACGGGCATCAGATCCAAGGACGCCCCATGAAAGCCAAGGTCCCAGGCCCCATCGGCGCGGCGAATGAGAGCCCCCTGCATGTTCGTCCGGCCGTAATTGATGCGCGTGAAATCGATGCGCCGGGGGGCCGTTCCGTCCTCTTCGAAAGTGCCGCGCCCGGCCACGGCCAAATCTTCGGCATAGAGCGCGAAATGCGTGATCTCACTGGGCTTGTTCCCCTTGAACGTCAGGTTCATTTCGGCCCGTCCGGCAGCGCCCAACGGTTTACGCCATTTCACCCGGTCGACGGCAAGTTCCGCTTCGGCCAAATCGGCACGGACCTCGACCCGGGTTTCTTGATCGTTCAACACCGTAAAGCGAAGATTCGCACCGACGGCACCGCTGACGTATTCATCACTCAAAAGGCCGACGTTCAGCCCCAATTCGCGAAGTCGCGCGACATCGGGAATACGCCCGGACAGATCAAGAATGGTCCGGAACGCAACCCTGTCGCCGAAGTTCTCGCGCCAGGAAATATCCGCGGGCATGCCGGCGACCACGCCGTCGCCCTTGACCTCCATGCCGCGTTTGTCGACCGACAGATTAAGGTCCGCATGTTCCAGATCAAAACCATGCAGGGCGTTGGGAATGGCCGCATCGCGAAGCCGCGCATCGGCGGCGACCTTCACATGATCCAATTCCAGATCCAGGATCAACGGCAGGGCCAAACGCAGATGAACCCGCGCCGTGCCTTTGGCACCCGAAGGCTTGACCCCCATTTCCGTGGCATATCCCAACGGTGCGTGATCGATCAACGCCAAGGCTTTGTCCAAAGGCCCCGCGACCGTAGCTTGGATTTCAGCGACTTCCTGATGGGTCGATAGACCGGTGATGAACAACTGGCCTTCTTCAAGCGCCATACCGCCGGAATTCCCCCGCGACAGGAACACATCGAACCGTTTGTGGGTAAAGTTGGCTTTGCCTTCCATGTCCGTAATTGCGGGCATGCCCTTCAGGTATGTCAGAACCCCCTGGTGGAAATCCATGTCACCGACAATTGAATTGATCGTCCATCCGCCGGCATTGCCGGCCGCACGGACTTTCATATCCAAGCGCGGCACAAAACCGTCCGTTATGTTTTCAATCCACCAGTCATAGACGTCGGGCGCCCATTCCGGCGCCCAGTATTGCTTCAGGTTCTTGAGCGGCGTATCCCGAAGCGTAACATCCAAGGCGCTGACCGGATTGCCGGTTACATCATTGACCGTTCCATTCACCGCGACGCGCGGCCCACCCGTTTCCAAGTTCAGGCGCGAGATGACGGCACGGTCCTCGTCCATCCAATATTTGCCGGCGAACTTCATGGCCGTAACAGGTATCCGGTGCTGTGCCGACCCCGGCGAACGAACCGTCGCACCTTCTTTCGCTTCGACGGAAAAATCAAAAATTTCCGCCGTCCGTGCGCGGCCGTCATAGCGCCCCTTCAGCACCAGGGACTTCACGGCAATGGCTTCTTCATAAGGATCGGGGGTCAGGATCACGCCCTCGCCGCCGGTAAACAAAAAGCCGATATCTTCCGGCGGCCCATTGACCTTCATACCCAGGGTGACCGTTCCCCTGAGCGGCAATTGAATGCGGTCAAACGGCTTCAGGGATTCGTGGAAACCGGCAAAAGCTTTCGGATCCAGATCGGAAAATGCGACGCTAACCGCCAACCGTTGCTGATTAACGAGATAACTTCCCTTGGCCGTGACCTCGGACCGCCGGCCTTCAAGGTCCATCTGCAACGAAACTTCACCCTGGATGCCGACATCGTCGCGCACCAGCCGAATATCGGCGATCGGCGCCGACCAGCGCCGTCCCAGCACTTCATCGACGATGACCGTTTCCGCTCCGATGATGTTCAGGCGGGAAAGATAAGCAAGCTGCGCCCCTTGACCCGGTCCGGCGCCAACCTTGGCAACCAGAAGGTCAAGCAAACCGCTGCCCAATTGCCGGCCTTCGGACGGCGTGCCGCCGGACGACGTTCCGCCCAGATTGACCTCGAACCGGCCGTCGGCGCTGCGCCGCATGACCAGGCGCGGGCCGAACAGTTCTACGCTTTTCGGCACGATCGCGCCGCGCCGAATAAGGGCATGGCTCGACAATGAAAAGGAAACCTCGGGGATCGCCGCGACGACGGCACCCAGTTTGTCATAAACCAGGACATCGAGAACCCGGATATCGAGTGCGCGCTCCCACCCGGCCCAGGTCAGGATGGTATCTCCCAGATCGACCTGCAATTCGGGGCTGCGTTCATTCAGCGCCTGTTCGATATAGGGCGTCAGAAAGCTGAGCGATATCGGCCCTTTGGACAACTGCCAGGACAGCAGGCCCGCAACAATCGCCACGCCGGCCACCAACCCGCCCGCAAGATGCGCTAGCCCCCGGCACCAACGCCGGAACAGCCCCGGACGATCGATATTGTCCGGCTGGTCGATCTGATCGTTGTTTTCCGCCACCACGCCTCCGTTAGCGCGCTTGACCCCGGTTTTCGCTTCCCGCAGTCTTCAGCCCCAATGGCCTCAAGGAACAATACAATTAATGACAAGTATGCCTGAAAATTTCCTTTCCGGCAGTAAACCCGATCTCCCGACCCCGGGAAACCCCGAATCCCTGGCAATTGGTTGGGAACACTGGGATTCTGCCGTTTCCCGCAGCGCCGACCCAAAGATCGAATCGGCGGCCAAGAATGTTGCCGGAAAGGAACGGGACAAGGCCCTTTTGGATGCCCTGTTCGCCCACAGCCCCTTCCTGACGCATGTGGCGACGAGCGACCCGGCATTCACCCTGCGTATCCTCGAGGCCGGGCCGGATGCTGCTTTGACCGATATCCTGGCCGACCTGTCGGACCGGCCCGAGGGCGAAACCGAAGCAACCTTGAAGACCCGCCTGCGCATCGCAAAAAAACGCGCGGCCCTGGCCATCGCCATGGCGGATATAAGCAGCGAATGGCCGCTTGAAAAGGTCACGGGCGGAATCAGCGACATTGCCGAAGGCTGTTTGAAAGCCGCCTGCGATTTCGGCCTCAGCGAAGCGGCCCGGCGCGGAGTGCTGACCTTGGCGACCCCCGAAGATCCATCCAAGAATTCCGGACTGGTCGTCCTGGGCATGGGCAAGCTGGGGGCCCGGGAACTGAATTATTCCTCGGACATCGACATCATTGTGTTCTTCGATCCCGAGGTCATGGCGACGGACCGCCCCGATGAGCTGCAACCGGCCATGGTCCGGCTTGTTCGTCTGATCCTTCGGATCATGGATGAACGGACCGCCGACGGATACGTGTTCCGCACGGACCTGCGCCTGCGCCCCGATCCCAGCGCGACGCCCCTGGCGATCTCCGTGCTGGCGGCGGAAAGCTATTATGAAAGCCTGGGGCAGAATTGGGAACGGGCCGCCATGATCAAGGCACGGCCCGTGGCCGGCGATCTGGAAGCCGGGGCCCAATTCCTGGAATGGCTGCGCCCCTTCATCTGGCGCAAGAATTTGGATTTCGCGGCGATCCAGGACATTCATTCCATCAAGCGCCAGATCAATGCCCATCGGGGCATCGGCGCGATCCGGGCATTGGGTCATAACGTCAAGCTGGGCCGCGGCGGCATTCGCGAAATCGAATTTTTCGCCCAAACCCAGCAATTGATCTGGGGCGGGCGCATCCCCGAATTGCGCATCGCCCGCACCAAGGAAGCGATCGACTGCCTGGTCAGTCATGAACAGGTTTTGCCCGAGACCGCCGAAGACCTGAAAAGTGCCTACGACTTCCTGCGCCGCGTCGAACACCGCCTGCAAATGGTCGATGACGAACAGACCCATACCCTGCCGGACGACACAGACGGCTTCGATGCCTTTGCCGGGTTTATGGGCTATCCGTCCGGCGAGGCTTTTGCCCAGGTACTGACAGATCATCTGCATAAAGTTCAAACCCATTACGGCGCCCTGTTCGGCGACGCCCCTGCCCTGTCGGCCGATGACAGCACCGGCGAAGACGGCGGCGGTAATCTGGTCTTCACGGGTGGTGACGCCGATCCGGACACGCTGGCGACCATCCGCAAGATGGGGTTCGAGGAACCGGCCCGCGTCGATGCTCAGATCCGGGCCTGGCACCATGGGCGTTACCGGGCCATGCGCTCGACCCGATCCCGCGAACTGCTGACTGAATTGATGCCGGTCCTGCTGCGCGCCATCGCCAAGACGCCGGAACCGGACAAGACGTTCCTTCGGTTCGACAGCTTCCTGAAGGTCCTGCCGGGCGGGGTACAGTTGTTTTCCATGTTTCATTCCAACCCGCATCTGCTGTCCATGGTGGTCGAAATCACGGGCAAGGCGCCGCGCCTGGCCGAACACATGGGCAATCATGCCGCGATCCTGGACAGCGTCCTGACCGCCGATTTCTTCGATCCGCCGCCCGACCTGGCGGAACTCGGCGACGAATTGGAAGCCCAATTGAAACCTTGCAGCCTTTTGGAAGAGGTTCTGATCGAATGCCGCCGCTGGGCCAACGACCGGCGCTTCCAGGTCGGCGTACAGCGCCTGAACGCCCGGATCAAACCGCTGGAGGCATCGCGCGCCCTGTCCGACATCGCCGAGACGGCCCTGGGCGCCCTGCTGCCCCGGATCGCCGACGAATTCGCCGACACCTACGGCCGGGTACCGGGCGGCGAGATCGCGATCGTCGCCCTGGGACGCCTGGGCAGCCGGGAAATGACCGCTGCGTCGGACCTGGACCTGATCTTCGTCTACGACACGGATGAAGACGCAGATGCGTCGGACGGCCCCAAATCCCTGGCCCCGGCGCAATATTTCGGGCGTATGACCCAGCGCATGATCAATGGCCTGACCGCCATGATGGCCGAAGGACCGCTCTATGAAATCGACATGCGCCTGCGCCCGTCGGGCACCAAGGGGCCGCTTGCCACATCCTTGACGGCCTTCCGCAAATATCACGATGAATCGGCCTGGACCTGGGAACGCATGGCCCTGGTCCGCGCCCGCGCCGTGGCCGGCACGGGCGATCTGCGAGGCCGGGTGGAAAGCGCCATCGCAACCATCCTGGGCATCCCTGTGGACCCGGATAAATTGCTGCGCGATGCCGCCGACATGCGCCAGCGCATCGCCAAGGAAAAGACCTCGGACTGCATTTGGGACGTCAAGAACCTGCGCGGCGGGCTGGTCGATATCGCCTTCATCGTGCAGTACCTGACGCTTCGTCATATCGACGGCCACCCGGATATCCGCGATGCCAACACTGTGACCAGCCTGAACAAGCTGAAGGCCACGGGCGTCCTGGCACAAGCCCATTGGCAAGCCCTCATGGACGCCCAGGATTTGTGGATGGGCCTGCTGGGAATCCTGGCGGAAACCATCGAAGGCACCCTGACCAAGGACAAGGAAAACCTGATTACGGGCGCCCTTGCCGACGATCTTGTGCGCGTCGCCGGGGCCGAAGATTTCGACTCCCTGAAACGATTGATGATGGAAACGGCCGCAACCGTATTCGATATATACCGGGAACTGATCGAAATCCCGGCGTCGGAGCTGCCGTCGCTTGACGATGAAAACGACTAACGAACCAAAGACCAGAAGGAGAAACAGACCATGACCCTTAACGTCGGCGACAAGGCCCCCGACTTCAACCTGCCCACCGACGGCGGCGGCACTCTGGCGCTCAAGGATTTGAAGGGCAAGAAGGTGGTTCTGTATTTCTACCCCAAGGACGATACGCCGGGCTGCACCACGGAAGCCCAGGCCTTCCGCGATGCTATCAAGACCTTCGAGAAAGCCGGTGCCGTGATTGTCGGCGCATCCAAGGATTCCGTCGCCCGACACGATAAGTTCAAGACCAAATACGACCTGCCGTTCCAGCTGGTTTCGGACGAAGACGGCACACTTTGCGAAAGCTACGGTGTGTGGGTGGAAAAGAACATGTACGGCCGCAAGTACATGGGCATCCAACGCGCCACCTTCCTGATCGATGAAAAGGGCGTGATCCGGCATATCTGGCCCAAGGTGAAGGTCAAGGAACACGCGGACGACGTTCTGGCGAAGATCAAGGATCTATAGATCAACGTGTCCGGCCAACCCCTTTCAGCCCCCCTTCTCATGACCTTGGCCGAGGCCGCCCGCACCGTCATGACGGCTGCGAACCCGGCGGACAAGGTCACCCTGACCCGCCGGTTCACCGATGCTTGGCGCGCGGGCACCATCACGGACCCCGGAACGGCAAACCTGCCCGACCGGCCGGCACGGCCCGACCGACCGCAGCTGCTCGCTCCCCGCGACATGCCGAAACGCAAGCTGGGCGGCGAAGCCGGCCGCGCGGCCTTCGTCCACGCCATCGCCCATATCGAACTGAACGCCATCGATCTGGCCTGGGACATCACCGCCCGCTTCACGGGCGAAGACATGCCGCCCGCGTTCTATGACGACTGGACCCAGGTTGCCCGCGACGAAGCGGAACATTTCGACATGCTGAACCGACGTTTGTTGGATTTGGGCTCTGCCTACGGCGCAATGCCGGCCCATGACGGCCTGTGGCAGGCGGCGGAAGAAACCCGCGACGACCTTCTGGCGCGCCTGGCCCTGGTTCCCATGGTGCTGGAAGCGCGCGGTCTGGACACCGCACCCGATGCCGTAAAACGCCTTCAATCCGCAGGCGACGAGGCAACGGCGGCCATCCTGGCACGGATCGGGGACGAGGAAATCCCCCATGTGGCGGCCGGTGTGCGCTGGTTCGAATTTTTATGCGCACGGCGCGGACTTGAGCCGGCAGCCACTTTTCAGAGCTTGGTGCGCACACGGTTTCAGGGGCGGATCAAGGGCCCTTTCAACCACGCAGCCCGCGATCGGGCCAATTTTCCGGAACGCTATTATCTTCCGCTTGCCGCCTGACCGGCTGACAACTTTGCCTGATTTGGACGGCCAAGACCTTGACCATTGGGTGGTTTTGACGCCGGGAAAATTGCGCTAGGCTCCCGCCACGACATTTCCAAGCCGGGCCGCGATGACGTGGCCGCCGTCTTCCGGGGAAAACACATGGCTGACAAAAACGACGACATCGAAGACGACGAACTCGAAGAAGGCGAGGAATACGAGGACGACGAGTACGAAGACGACGAGGAATGGGAGGACGACGACGAGTGGGAAGACGATGACGACGATGAACCCACCGAAGAAGACCTCAAAGCCGCCAAGAAAAAGAAACTCATCAAAATTCTCGCAGCCGTCGGCGTTGTCGTTGTCCTGGGCGGCGGTTGGCTCGCCGCCAGCATGTTCGGTTTGACCGAGGCCGTCTTCGGCAAACCGGCGATTACCGAAGTCAGCCTTGAGATCGGCAAGCCCGTCACCTATCAGCTGCCGGAAATCCGAACCGATTTGAAAAAGGTTGGCCGACGTGGCCATTTCATCAAAATGAACCTGATCGTGCAGGTCGACGAACATGACCTGCCGGTCCTTCAGGATGAATTGAAGGCCGCCCTGATCATCGACAACATCAAGATCCACCTGCGCGACCTGGAATACAAGGACGTGATCGGCAAGGAAGGCTCGGAACGCCTGCGGTTCGAACTGTTGAACGTGATCAATTTCGCGATCGCGCCGGTCAAGGCCCATACGGTCCTGTTCAAGGACCTGATCATCCAGTAACGCCGTGCCGGTTCAGGCCGCGTCCGATCCTTTGACCCGCTGGGCCAGGGCCGCCGCCATGAACTGATCCAGGTCGCCGTCGAGCACCGCCTGGGTATTCGAGGTTTCGACCTCGGTCCGCAGGTCCTTGACCATCTGATAGGGCTGCAGGACGTAGGAGCGGATCTGATGGCCCCAGCCGATATCGGTCTTGGCGTCGGCCTGAGCCTGGGCTTCTTCCTCGCGCTTGCGCAGTTCGAACTCGTACAGCCGCGCCTTCAGCATGGCGAAGGCCTGGGCACGGTTCTTGTGCTGCGAGCGGTCGTTCTGGCACTGCACGACGATATTGGTCGGAATATGGGTGATGCGGATCGCACTGTCGGTCTTGTTGACGTGCTGGCCGCCCGCCCCGGATGCCCGATAGGTATCGACACGCAGGTCCTTGTCCTCGATCACGACTTCGATGGTGTCGTCGATCACCGGATAGATCCAGGCGGAAGCAAAACTGGTGTGACGGCGGGCACTTGAATCGTAAGGCGAAATCCGCACCAGCCTGTGTACGCCCGATTCCGTCTTCATCCAGCCATAGGCGTTATGGCCGGAAATCTTCAAGGTCGCAGACTTGATGCCGGCCTCTTCCCCCGGGCTTTCTTCCAGCCATTCGACCTTGTAGCCGTGCGCTTCGGCCCAACGGGCATACATGCGCAGCAGCATTTCGGCCCAATCCTGGGCTTCGGTGCCGCCGGCACCGGCATGGACTTCCACGTAGCAGTCGTTGGCATCGGCCTCGCCGGACAGCAGGGTTTCCAGCTCGGCCGCGTCGGCCCGGCTTTTCAAGGCGTTCAGCACGGCTTCCGCTTCGGCCACGATGTCGCCGTCGTCTTCGGCCTCGCCCAATTCGATCAGCTCGATGCTGTCGCTCAGTTCGCGTTGAATGTCGTCGATATTCTTGATCCCGCCTTCAAGGCGGTTGCGCTCGCGCATCAAGGCCTGGGCCTTGTCGGGATCATTCCACAGTTCGGGATTCTCCGCCTGGGCGTTCAGTTCCTGGAGTTTGAGGACGGCATTGTCGTAGTCAAAGATGCCTCCTCAGCAGTTCCAATGACTGCTCGACGTCTTGAAGGATGCTTTGAATTTCAGCACGCATGGCGGGGGTCTGCTGTTCTCTGTGGTGGTCGGCAGGGGGTTGTAGCGGACAGCGGGGGGATGATCAATACGGCCTTGATGGATAGCGAAATCAATACAGTCCGCCCGTGCCGCCGAACGGCTGCGACGAACTGTCGCCCGACGCGGCCATGCCCTGCCCGGCGGAAATGATTTCCGTATCTTCTTTCGGCACGGTGCCCGGCTTGAAGCTTTCCCAGATGACGCCTTCGTTCTGGCCGATCAGGGCCGGCAGGCCCGTTTGCGCATCGACCCGCACCAGACGAATGCCCGGCGGAATACGGAACGGGATGGCCGGCGTGTTCTTCAACGCCTGTTTCATGAATTGGGCAAAGATCGGGGCCGCGACGGACGAACCGGTTTCCCGCCGGCCCAATGTTTCCGGCGTGTCGTAGCCGACGAACACCCCGACCGCCAAATCGGGCGAAAAGCCGATGAACCAGGCATCCCGGTTCTTGTTGGTGGTGCCGGTCTTACCGGCAAGTGTCTCTTTGACCTGACGGCCGATGCGAACCCCGGTGCCGCGTTTGACCACACCTTCCAGCATGGACACCATCTGATAGGCGCTGGCCGGGTCGGCCACTTGGGCGCGGGTGTCGGGCACGGCGGGCACTTGTTCGGCCCCGGTCCAGGCCCCCGTCCGGCAATGGGGGCAGGGCCGGTTGTCGTGGCGGAACACGGTGCGTCCCTTGCGGTCCTGGATTCGGTCAATCAAGGTCGGCTGCACCCGCTTACCGCCGTTGACCAGCATGGCGTAGGCGGTCGTCAGGCGCAGCAAGGTCGTTTCTCCCGCCCCCAACGCCATGGACAATGCCCGCGGCAGGTGATCGACGATGCCGAAGGCCTCGACATACTTGCAGACTTTTTCCATGCCCACGGTCTGGGCCAGGCGCACGGTCATCAGGTTACGCGATTTCTCGATACCCAGGCGCATGGTCGACGGGCCGTAGAATTTCTTGGTGTAGTTGCCGGGCCGCCATTTGGGCAACCCGGGCCCCTGATCGACGACAAAGGGCGCATCCAGAATACGGGTCGACGGGGTGTATCCCGCGTCCAGCCCGGCTAGATAGACGAACGGTTTCACGGCCGAGCCCGGCTGACGCCAAGCCTGGGTCACCCGGTTGAATTGGTTGATCTGGAACGAATAGCCCCCGACCATGGCCAGCACGCGACCCGTGTGCGGATCAAGCGCGACGATTCCGCCCTGGACCTCGGGAAGCTGGCGCAAGGCATAAGACGCCGCGGCAAGCGGCTTTCCGTTCTCATCTTCGGTTTCCGGGCTGACGGCGATGATGTCACCGGGCACAACCACGTCGGCGGGACGTTTCGGCCGCGGCGCCCAGGTTTCGTCATCGATGCGCCGCCGCGCCCAATCCATCAGCGCCATGGGCATTTGACCCGCCGTGCCGTCCGCCAAGCCCAAATGTGCGGCTTCGCCGTCGACGCTGGTGACGATGGCGATCTTGTGGTGTTCCAGGCCTTTCGGCGCCTTGAACGCCGCCAGGATCGAGCGCCATTCGGGAGCACCCTTGAAACTCACACCATCTGGCACCCGGCCCAGGGGGCCGCGCCATGCCCGAACCCGCCGGTCGAAGCTTTCCAGTCCGTCGCGCAACGCCTTTTCGGCGATCTGCTGCAGACGGGGATCAAGCGTCGTCCGAACGGACAATCCGCCGTCGTAAAGCTGGTCTTCGCCGTATTGTTCCAGCAATTCGCGGCGCACTTCCTCGGCGAAATAGTCGGCTTCGACGAAATCCGTGTCGATGCGCGGGGCAACCCGCAAGGGTTCGGTCCAGGCCTGTTTGGCCTGCTCATCGGTGATCAGGCTGTCTTCAAGCATGCGGTTGATGACCCAGTCGCGCCGGGCCTGGGCGGCCTGAAGCTGGCGGATCGGATGGTAATTGTTGGGGGCCTTGGGCAGAGCCGCCAGATAGGCGGCTTCCGCCACGGAAAGCTCGTTCATCGATTTGTTGAAATAGTTGAGCGCCGCCGCCGCCACCCCGTAGGAGCCCAGCCCCAGATAGATCTCGTTCAGGTAAAGTTCGAGTATCCGGTCCTTGGAAAACGCCCGTTCGATGCGGAAGGCCAGGATCGCTTCCTTGATCTTGCGTTCGAACGAGACCTCATTGGTCAAAAGGAAGTTCTTGGCGACCTGCTGGGTGATGGTCGAAGCCCCCACCGGCCGGCGGTCCGAGCCGATGTTCTTGAGGTTGCGCAAGGCCGCCGCCGCCACGCCCGGAATGTCGATGCCCGGATGTTCGTAGAAGGTCTTGTCCTCGGCCGACAGGAACGCCTTGATGACCCGGCGGGGGATCGCCTCGATCGGTACAAACACGCGTTTCTGGCGGGCGAATTCGGCCAGCAGGCGGCCGTCACCCGCATGGACCCGGGTCATCACCGGCGGCTCGTAATTGGCAAGCTGACGATAATCCGGCAGATCCTGGCCGTAGGTATAAAGCGCATAGAGCAGCCCCGCCCCGCCGACGACGGCGAAGATCACGATCAACCCGATGATTGAGGACAGCAGGCGGAACATTCTACGGCTGTACTTTCCGGTAATTGGGCCCCTGCCCCGACGGCACCGGGCAATGCCGGTTTAGGGGCCGTTTCATTCTAGAATTCCAGGGGTTTATGAACAAATTATGGCGCCACGGCTAGGGGTGCCGAACCTTGGCCTGCTCGATCGCACCGAAATACTGGTCGATGGAGTCCAGGATCGCCGAGGCAAGTTTCCGGCGATAGTGTTTGCTGGTCAGGCGCCGTTCATCGTCGCGGTTGGACAGAAACCCCGTTTCCACCAGAACCGACGGCAGGTCCGGGGCCTTCAGCACGGCGAAGCCCGCAAACCGGTGTGGACGCGGCAGAACCTTAGTTTTATTGCTTAATTCCCGCACCAACAGGCTTGCAAAGCGGGCCGACTGGTTCATCGATTCCCGCTGCGCCAAGTCGATGAGAATATTGGCGACATCGGCGCTTTCATGGCTCAAATCCATCCCGGCGATCAGGTCGGCCTTGTTTTCCCGTTCGGCCAGTTCGGCCGCTTCCTTATCCGACGCTTTTTCCGACAGGGTATAGACGGAGGGACCTGAAACCTTGCGGTTGCGAATGGAATCCGCATGCACGGAAATGAACAGATCGGCGCCTTTCTTGCGCGCGATGGCGACCCGGTCCCGCAAACGGATAAACACATCGCGGTCGCGGGTCATTTCCGCCCGATAGCGCCCGGAGGCGATCAGCTGCCGGCGGACTTCCCGCGACAGGGCCAGAACGACGTGTTTTTCATAAATCCCTTGGCCGCTTTGCGCGCCCGGATCGACACCGCCGTGCCCCGGATCGATGACGATCATCGGCCGATACCGGGATATCCGCCCCCCGGGCCGGCGCGGCGGCATGGGCAGATAATTGGCCTCTTGGACCTGGGCCGCGATGTGACGCGGCAGGGTTTCCGCGGTTCCCTTAACCGGCTGGGGCTTCGTCAGCGCCGCGGTGCGTCGGGCGATGTCCTGCAGGCGGCTGACCGGTTGACGGCTGCGGGTCGGTGCCGCCGCATCGCGGGGACGCAGGCCCGCGATCTCGCGCGGAGGCTTCGCAACGGTCGCAACGAAAGCGGCATGGGACGAACGCACCGTATCAATTACCAGTTCAAAAGCCGTGCTGCCCGTGCCGCGCATGACATAGGCGTCCCGCACATCAACGGGTTTGACGAATTCGAACACGATGCGCGAATTGCCCGGCCGGAACAGGCCGTACCGAAGTCCCGAAAACACACCTTCGTTCGCCGGCAGCGGCTTTGTCGGTAAGCGCCAGCCGACTTCGGGCAGATCGACGACGACACGGTAGGGTTCCGCCAGGGTAAACAGGCGGAATGCGACCCGCCGGTCCAGATGCAGGACGAATCGGGCCGCATCGCCGCTGATCCCGCTTTGCAGATTGGTCACCACGGCGTCCGCCGCGCGAGCCCCGGGGGCGTTCACCAGCAACAGAGATAAGATGCTGAAAACCAAGGAGCAAAAGCGGATTCGTCCGGCCGGATACATGGATGGCTGTGTGGTCCGTGCGTTCATGCCCTCGGTGCCGCGATCCTGATGATTCGGTGCGCTGTCATGCCGCAGCCATTTTATGATAATCCTTTGATTCCGTCCGCTTTTTTCTCACAAACATGCGGCATGTCAGGTTTTCGGCCGTCCTCGGCACCCGCATCACGGAACAATGATAAACAGCGTTGTGGAATGGGCGGGCTGTGTCTATGTTAGTAGGCGAAGAATTCCACCGGTCCGCGTTCCCGATTTTTGCGGGACCCGGGCGAGGAATGGCTCCGACACAGCCGGAACCGCCTGAGTAATAGGTTACCCCCTGCTCAAGCGACGTCGAGGCGACAAGCGCCGGGGCCCACGAGTGTCCGAACGAGGTTTACCTCATTAAGGAATGATGATGCTGGCAACAGCCGTACAGACCCCTGAGAAGCTTTTGGCGTTTCCGAATACGAACGCCGGGGTGTTTGCGCGTGAGGCTGGCTTAACACCACAGAAAAGTGCCCTGCGGCGGAACGATTTCCTGCCGGAACCGGCGAATATGCGCGCCGCCGGGCACTGGAGAAAACATTTTTATGTCCACATCGAGAATGCTCATCGATGCATCCCACCCGGAAGAGACCCGGGTTGTGATCGCAAACGGCAACCGCCTGGAAGAATTTGACGTCGAGTCAGAGTCACGGAAGCAGCTTAAAGGAAACATCTATCTGGCCAAGGTAACGCGGGTTGAGCCCTCGTTGCAGGCATGCTTCGTCGACTACGGTGGAAACCGCCATGGTTTCCTGGCTTTCAGCGAAATCCACCCCGACTATTATCAAATCCCGATCGCCGACCGGGAGGCCCTTGTTGCCGAGCACCAGGAACTGGAAGCCAAGGCCGGCGACGAAGGCGATGACGACCCTGAAGGCGAAGGTGTCGAGGTTCTGGGCGGAGAGGACGAGGAAATTCCTGTTCGCCGGCCGGTCAACCTGCGCCGCCACTACAAAATTCAGGAAGTCATCAAGCGGCGCCAGATTTTGCTGGTTCAGGTCGTCAAGGAAGAGCGCGGCAACAAGGGAGCGGCGCTGACGACCTATCTGTCTCTTGCCGGCCGTTATTGCGTGCTGATGCCCAATACGGCACGCGGCGGCGGCATTTCGCGCAAGATCGCGCAGTCCAGCGACCGCAAGAAGCTCAAACAAATCCTGGCTGAATTGGAAATCCCCCAAGGCATGGCGGTGATCGTCCGCACGGCGGGGTCCAAACGGACCAAATCGGAAATCCGACGCGACTATGACTATCTGTTGCGGCTGTGGGGCGAGGTTCGGGAAAAAACCTTGAAATCGATCGCCCCCTCCCTGGTTCACGGTGAAGGCGACATCGTCAAACGCGCGATCCGCGACCTCTATACCAAGGACATCGATGAAATCATCGTCCAAGGCAACGAGGCCTACCGCGCCGCCAAGGACTTCATGAAGTTGCTGATCCCCAGCCACGCCAAGAAGGTGCAGCCCCACGAAGAGGGGGCCGTGCCGGTGTTCCAGCAATTTCAAGTCGAAGCCCAGATGGGCGCCATGCACGAACCCGAAGTTCAGCTGAAATCGGGCGGCTACATCGTCATCAACCCGACGGAAGCCCTGGTGTCCATCGACGTTAACTCGGGCCGCGCCACCAAGGAGCGGAATATCGAGGAGACGGCGCTCAAGACCAATATCGAAGCGGCCGAGGAAATCGCCCGCCAATTGCGCCTGCGGGACCTTGCCGGTCTGATCGTGATCGATTTCATCGACATGGAAGTCAGCCGCAACCAGACCAAAGTTGAGCGTGCCCTCAAGGATGCCATGCGCAACGACCGCGCCCGCATCCAGATCGGCCGCATCAGCGCCTTCGGCCTGTTGGAACTGTCGCGTCAGCGGCTGCGCCCCAGCTTACATGAAACAAGCTTCGAGCCCTGCGCCCATTGCGGCGGTTCGGGCGTACGCCGGTCGACGGAAAGCACGGCTCTGCAGATGCTGCGCATTCTTGGCGAAGAAGGCCAAAAGGGCCGGTCCAAGCAGCTGACTTTGTACACGCCGACGGCCGTGGCGCTTTACCTGTTCAACAACAAACGCAGCGCCATCGCGGAAATCGAACAGCGGTTCGACCTGATCGTCCGGATCGAAGCCGATGACACCTTGATCCCGCCGGATCATCGTCTTGACCGCGTCAAATCGGACGGCGCCGTAGAGACGGCCGTCGATTCCCAGGCTGCCGAAACCCAGGAAGAAAAATCCGAGGAAGACGGCGGCCGGCGGCGCAGGCGGCGGTCGCGGCGGCGCAAACGCGGCGGCGAAGGTGATAATCAGGAAGCGCAGGATACGCGTACGGACGATCAGTCCGACGAACAGCCCGAAGATGGCGACGACGCCGGCGAAGGCAATGATGAAACCCGTGATGCGGCAGGCGAACAGTCGGAAGACGGTCCGCCCAAGCGTCGTCGGCGCGGCCGGCGGGGCGGACGCCGGCGGCGGCGTTCGGAAGAAAACCGTACCGAGGACGGCCAGTCCCAACAGCAGGCTGCCGACAGTGAACAGCCCGGCACAACGGATTCTTCCCCTACGGAAGACAATGCCCAAAGCGAAGCCACGTCGGTTGGAGATACTTCCGTATCAGACACGCCGGCTGAAGCAACGGACGCATCAGACTCAACCGAATCCGTCGCGGCTGATACAGCCGAAGCGGAAGAAAAACCAAAACGCACCCGGACCCGGCGGCCCCGCAAAAAGGCCGATGACGCCGCCGACAGCGGCAATGGCGAAGACAAACCGGCGAAACCGCGGCGCCGTCGCACCAAAAAAGCGGATGCCGAGACGGCTGAAACCGCCGATCCGGCCCCGGCGGAAGCCACTCAGCAAGGCGCATCGGCTGAACAAGCGCCCCCGGCGCCTGAACCGGAACCCGTGCCTGCACCGGAACCGGTTCAAGAACCCGCGCCGGAACCCGCCATGGCGGCTCCTCAGGAAGCCGCCCCATCGGAAGACAAGCCGTCAGAAGATAACGGCGAACCCGATGCGGATAGCGCCAAAACCGTCGTCATCGAGGTCGGTGGCGGTTCCGAAAGCAGCGGTGCCCGCCGCGGCTGGTGGAACCGGCTGGTCGACTAACCGGCTTCCCCGGCCACAAACCGGATATGAAAGCGCCGGCGGGACATATCCTGCCGGCGTTTTTTTTATTGGCCCGTGATTAGGGTCAGCGTTTCCAGGTCAGGAGCTTTTCAGCGGCCAGGGCGATTTCCTGCTCGCTTCCGGCAAAGGAAAAACGCACGAATTGATGGCCGCGGGTCGGATCGAAATCGACACCCGGCGTTGCCGCCACACCGGTTTCCGCCAGCATGCGGCGGCAGAAATCCATCGCATCGTTTGTCAGCTCAGACACATCCGCATAGATGTAAAAAGCCCCGTCCGCCGGGGCCAGGCGGGTGAACCCGGCCTGGGGCAGCTTTTGCAAAAGAATGTCCCGGTTGCGGGCATAATGACGGACGTTTTGTTCCAGTTCGTCCGTACAGTCGAATGCGGCAAGCCCCGCCTGCTGCGAAATTGCCGGCGGTGAAATAAACAGGTTCTGTGCCAGGCATTCGACGGCACGGTGCAGATCTTTCGGCACCACCATCCATCCCAGGCGCCAGCCGGTCATGGAATAGTACTTGGAGAAACTGTTGATCACGACCGCGTCCCGGGTATGGGACAGCGCCGTCACTCCCGGCGCACCATAGGTGATGCCGTGATAAATCTCGTCGGAAATCAGGCGAATGCCGCGCGCATCGCAATGGGCGATCAAAGCCTTGAATTCATCGGGATCGATCATCGTTCCCGCCGGATTGGAGGGACTGGCAATGATCAGGCCGTCGGGATCGCAGTCCAGACCGGCGAGCCGGGTGACCGTGGGCTGAAAATTATCTTCCAACGTCGTCGGCAAATCCACGACCTCGACCCCCAGGCCGGTCAGGATGTTCCGGTAGGCAGGATATCCCGGCGACGCCAGGGCAACACGGTCACCGGCATCAAAGGCCGCCATGAAGGACAGCACGAACCCGCCGGACGAACCGGTGGTCACCACAACGTCATTGGCGTCGACTTCGACACCATAGGCATCATCGTAATGTTTGGCGATGGCCTGGCGCAGGTCCCACATGCCAAGCGCGTTGGTATACCCAATGCGGTCCCCGTCAAGGGCCCGGTGGGCTGCCTCGATCACCTTGGCCGGGGCGCTGGTGCCGGGCTGGCCGACCTCCAGATGCAGGACCTCGCCGCCCGCACGTTCGCGTTCTTCGGCGGCGCGCATCACGTCCATAACGATGAAAGGCGGCACTTGGCCGCGATCGGACGCTTTTAAGACCATTTTTTAAATCTTTCCGTCGATTACCGGTCGCCGACGGCACCCAGACCGAAGCCGCGCGGATCGGCGAAGGCACCGCAAGACTGATCCTCAGAAGGTACGCCCGTATCGCAATAAATGGCGTTGATGATCGCGGTCGATGCCGACGGATGCAGGGTATGCCCCCGCTGACGCAGGTCCGACTGAAGACTGTCAGACAAGCCCGGTTCGATCACCAATGCGTCGGTTCCTTCGGCATAATATAGTCGAGGACTGCCCAAGACCTGTTCCAGGCTCTCACCAACCCCCGAAACCCTAAGAACCAAATCGGCAATCGCTTCCGTTGCCCCCGGCCCACCGGTTACCGTGGCGGCAAGGAACACGCGTTCCTTTTCCTTTTTCAACTCTTCTTCGCTGACCAGCAGAACCGGCGTCGCCGATACGGGCGGCAAGGCATTTGGTCCAGGCGGCTGTGCAAACAGGATCCCCAACGAGGGTGCGACCTTGCCGGCCCCCATGGGACCGTTCATCGATACGGTACAGGCAACCGCCGAGCCGAATTTATCGATCGCAACCAATCCGGATGCCTCGGCGCCGGAAGGAAGGGAGAACGCCGGGCCGGAAGTTGCGGTTTTTTTCATATGCCGGTCCTCATCAAGAGTATCGGCGATCTGGTCATGTCTGTCCCTATCCGTCAGGAAATATGCAGGTTTCGTTACGACCCCATCCCGCCGCAGCCAATCGGCACGACGGGCCTGGGCCGCCAAGGCCGCTTCGGCGAATAAATGCGACCTAACAGGATCCGTGTGTTCTTCGTATTGGGCGTTTATCAAAATTCCCAATAAATCCGCGGCCAGCGCACCACCCAATTGCGGCGGTGACGGCAGGATCAAATTGGTCCTGAGAATATAGGGCAGCGTGATCGCAGGTCTCGCCTCAGGCAAATAACCCCGCATGTCTTCGATCGAAATCTTGCCGCCTTGGCTATTGGCATCCTCGACGAAATCGCGCGCCAACTGGCCTTGATAGAAATCCCCACCGCCGCGAACACGCAGGCGCCCCAGCACACCGGCCAAGCGCAGCCGGTCCATCCGGTCACCTTCGTCCGCAAGACGTCGCTCACCGCGTTTGTGGAACAGGGCCGCGGCATCCGGCATCCCCGATAGCCGCCCGGCCTGGGCGCGAAGGTCCGAGGCAAAGGCCCGAGAAACGATACTGCCGAACCGTGCAAGGTTTTCTGCCGGCTGGATAACCTGGGCCCATTTGAGATTGCCCAAACGGGCATGCAAAACGGCGAATCCGCGCGGGTTGCCAGGAATCGGCACCAGCCCCCGATCGGTTCCGTCGGGATTCAACGGCATCAGCGCCGGAAACGATAAAACGTCGTTCCGTTTATTCAGATTATCGCGGATTACGCATACCCCACCGCCGCCGAGCCCCGCATTCGTCGGCTTGGACACGGCCATGGCGAAATACATCGCTGTCACGGAATCGGCGGCCGACCCGCCCGCCGACAGAATTTCGCGGCCAACCAAGGCAGCCTGTGGATCATCGGCCACGACACCGCCCAGGAACCCACGCACAAAGCCGCTTTGCCCCAATTGCTTGGTGTTTTCTTCCTTGTCTTTCCCGAAAGGGTTGGGAAATCCCCCGGAACAGCCCGTCAACAGAGCCGCAATCAGGCTGACGGAAAGAATGCGCGACGTCGATTGACGGCACGCAAACCCGTGACTACGTTTACGGAGCCCGGAAACATGAGGGAACGCGTCCCAACCGGCGTTGATTGCTTTGAAAAGCCGCATCTTTAAATCGTTGATTGTGTTTGTCATTTTCGTCATCGGCCAATCTTGTTGGTCGACGAGCTCCCTTGCGCGGCCCTTGTCGATGATCAGGGACGTCGAAATTGAAAATATCATCCGCGAATACGCCACACCAGTCTTCGAGGCCGCGGGCCTCAACCCCAAGTCCATCAAGACCTACCTCGTAAACGATCACCGACTCAATGCCTTTGTCGCGGGCGGGCAAAACATGTTCATAAATACGGGTCTGCTGATCCAAAGCGATACCCCCGGTCAGGTCATCGGTGTGATCGCTCACGAAACCGGTCATATTGCGGGCAACCACCTGGCACGCACCCATGACGCCCTGTCGAAAACGACGGCGGCGCAAATCGTCAGCATGATCCTGGGCGGAGTTGCCGTTCTCGCCGGTGCTCCGGAAGCGGGGACCGCGATACTCAGCGGCGGGCAGACCATGGCTGTCCGTTCGTTTCTGGCCTACAGCCGCGGCCATGAATCGTCCGCCGACCAAGCAGCGATGACCTATCTCGACCGCACCGGGCAGTCGGCCAAGGGCTTGTTGGAATTCATGGGCAAACTGGAATCCAACGAACTGCTGATCAGTGCATCCCGTGACCCCTATCTTTTGACCCACCCGCTGACCCGTGAACGTATCGACGCCCTGGAAGCCCATGTCGCGTGGTCGAAGTTTTCGGACATCAAGGACGATCCCAGGCTGATCGCCCTGCACGAACGCATGAAGGCAAAATTGATCGCCTTCATAACGCCCGGACAGGCTTTTAGGACGTATAAAAAAACCGACACCAGCGTACCGGCGCGATATGCCCGCGCCATTGCGTATTTTCAGAAAGCCCGGGTCGATGAATTTCTCGAGACCATCGACGGATTGATCGCCGAGTTTCCCAATGACCCCTATTTCCATGAAATTCGCGGCCAAGGGCTGTACGAAAACGGCGACGCCAAAGGAGCCCTGCCGTCCTATGCAAAAGCCGTCGAACTGTTACCGGAATCAGATCTGCTGCGCCTGGAATTGGCGCGCGTCGAACTGGCCGTCGATGACCCGGCCAAACTGGACGACGCGATCGAGAACCTAAAATTCGCCGCCCATTACGAACGGTTCTCGCCGACCATTTATCAACTGCTGGGAAATGCTTATTACAAAAAAGGCGACGAGCCCCGGGCCCGTCTGTATCACGCCGATGCGGCATTCCTGCGGGGCGAGATGGAAAAAGCGATCTATAACGGCGAGGTCGCCTCACGCTCATTCCGCCAAGGCAGTTCGGAATGGCTGCGGGCCCAAGACATCATTAATGCCGCCAAGGTCCAACAGCAAAAGCGGAGCGCCCAGTAATCGTGAGCCGCAGGCGGCATGCCCTTAACGGCCGGGCACGGGCAATCGCAATCATGCTCACGGCCGTCGTGGGCGGTTGCTCCACGACACCCGCCACCTCGCTGACCGGTACCGCCACCGAAATTCAAACCATCATGGCCACCATCGGCCCATCCCCCTTGTTTGCAGGATTGGATCGTGGCGACCGCTGGCTGATCGTGGGCAGTCCGTCGCACAACCGTGTGCGTATGGCCGTGGACGAAGGCCTGCCCGTGGTCCATATCGCCGCGGGGTCAGACGACCTTGTCATGGGACGGCGCATCGATCAGCACCTGCTGGCCGTGCCTTTTCTGACTTGGCGATGGAAGATGTCACCCCATACCAGCCCCTATCATCCGGTGCGCATCGCCGTCGGCTTCGCCGATACCGCGCGCCCCCTGGACCCGAAAGACACGACCCTTCGCCATTTGCCCGACGACGTCAGAATTCTGGAACTCGTGTGGAACGAACGGGCCCTTCGCCGGGGCACCATGGACAAACCGCAAGACCGTGAACCGGCTCGCTACACCGTCCGCGGCGGGCAGGAATCTCTCGGCAAAAGCTGGCAGGAAGGCGTCGACCTGATATCCCTTCACGATCAGGCTTGGCCGGGCCTGTCGACCAGCCGCACCCGGATTGTGTTCGTTGCCGTACGGGCCGTTCCGGCAGCAGCACCTTCGTCCCGCCAAGGGGCCCTTTCTGCAGCCCTGATCTCAAACCTGCGGCTGATCCGCTGACATATTCGCATGCCGCCGCGGCCGATGGCATCTTGCCCCCGGCAGCCGGCTGCACCAATATGCGCCCAGCCACTGCAAAGGAATGACCATGTCCCTTCGGTTTACCGCATTACATGCTATCCTGTTCACCGCCTGTGCCCTTTCGATCTCGATCATGGTATCGGCCTTGCCCGCATATGCCCAAGACAAGGGTGCTGCACCGGCAATGAGCACAGAGCAGCGCGGCGCGATCGAAGAGGTGGTTCGCGATTATCTGCTGACCAATCCCGAAATTATCGTCGAGGCCATCCGCATTTTCCGCGAGCGGGAACAGCAGGCCCAGACAGCGCGCGCCCAACAGGCTCTTACCGCCCACAAAGACACGTTGATACACGCCAAGGGAGCACCGGAAGCCGGCAATCCAAAGGGCGACGTGACGGTAGTTGAGTTTTTCGACTACCAATGCGGCTACTGCAAGCGGGTGCTGCCCGCACTCAGCCAGTTGTTGGAAGAGGACAAGAACCTGCGCTGGGTGTTCAAGGAATTCCCCATCTTAGGACCGGATTCGATGACCGCATCCCAGGCGGCCCTGGCGGCATGGAACCTGGACCAGAGCAAGTATTTAGACTTCCACGCAGCCTTGATGGCGGCCAGCGGCGCCCTTCCCGAAGATCGGGTCTTAAAGATCGCCCAAAGCGTCGGTTACGATGCAGCCAAACTGCGTGAAGCCATGAAGTCCGAAGCCGTGACCGGCGAAATCGCCCGCAATCATCAGTTGGCGGAAACCTTGAACATCCGGGGCACCCCGGCGTTCATCGTCGGCGATGAATTGGTGCCGGGCGCGGTCGATCTCGACACCCTTCGCCAGCTTATCCAAAAGGCGCGCAAGGGCTGATCGCCTAGCGTTCCGGCGGCATCAGCCGCCGGGACTAGCCGCATTTCGGCTCGGGCAAGGGTTGGAGTTCCTCCAACGCCTGAACGATGACAAACCCGCCGATATCCATATCCATGCGCCGGGGCACACCGTTGTCCAGAAGTTCCATGGTCATCTGAAACCCGGGGGTCGATTGCGGTTGATCGCCCGCGGTTTCGAAAAAAGCCGCCGTCAGCCGCCACCCCGGCCCCGTTCCCAACGGCCCCCAGGTTGTCCGCATGCCTTTGCCCTCGCCGGCCTTCAGTCGGCCGGTTACGACGCTGGACATCAATTCGGGCCCGTTTTCCTCGGTCCCGTCGAAAACATGAAATTGCACTTGTTTCTCGCCGGCCTTCAACGTCGCCAGAAGTTTACGGATATGGGCCATGGGCAGGTACGTGCCTTCGGGGATGGCCACTTTCTGACCTTCCGGACTTGAATAGACGGCTTCGCCTGCGGCGCCGTTCCGGGCGACCGTAAGCGTGCCTCGTATTTTCCTATCTTCATCCCCGGCTTTGCTTTTGATCGTTGCAGCAAAGCGGTATCGCGTGCCGTCTTCGGCTTCCCAGCTTGTAAAGCGGACTTCCCGGTCGATCACGCCGCCGACGCGCGTCAGCACCCGCATCACCATGTGCTCGGCGACGATCCAGCCGTCGCAGGTGCGTTCGACCGACCGCGAGACCAGCCCCTCGACCCCGTCATAGGGCGTTTGCCCCGCAAGCGGGCCCGGCAAAAGGTTATAGACCGCACGATGGGGTGCCAGGACGTCCGCCCGGACTGCCCCCGCAGGGACGGCAACCGCCGCCGTCAGCACGCTCACGGCAAGAAAAAAAGCCCGGGTTCCGATCATGGTCGTCTCCGCATGTTGATCGTGGCGGGGGATCGTCACCGCCCGGCCAGGGGATGACCTTAGGGCGTTCAGCCGCAGGCCGTAAAGACAACAGTCGGGACGAGACGCTGGATCACAAGCCTGGTTAAGGGTAAATTGTATACAATAAAAGCATGCTATACGGCAGGACGGCGATAAGCTGATGCCGCCAGGGAGAACCATCCGCCATGAAAATCACACCCTTACATCCCTTGATCGCGGCCGAGGCCACGGACATCGATCTCAGCATCGAGCTCACCTCCGGGCAGGTCGAAGACATCCGCTCGGCCATGGACCGCCATGCCGTCCTGGTGTTCCGCAACCAAGTCTTGGACGACGACCAGCAACGCCGTTTCTCCGAATATTTCGGCCCCCTTGAAGTCAGCCGCAAATTGCACCGCAAGGGCTACGTCCCCCGCCTGGACAAACATATGAGCGATATCTCCAACCTGGACGAAAAGGGGGTCCCCCTGCCCAAGGACGACTTTCGTCTGCTCAATATGTACGCCAACCGACTGTGGCATTCGGATTCTTCGTTCAAGCCGGTCCCCGCCCGCTATTCCGTACTGGCCGCCCATGTGCTGCCGGAACATGGCGGCGGCAATACGGAATTCGCCGACATGCGCGCGGCCTATGACGACCTGGATGCGGGCACGAAAGCGCGAATCGAAAATTATATCTGCATCCACTCGATCATGAATTCGCGGGAAAAGCTCGGCTATACCGACTTCGATGAAGGCGAACGCACGGGCCTGCCGCCCGTCCGGCAGGTTCTGGTCCGCACTCATCCCGGGTCGGGCCGCAAAAGCCTTTACCTGGCGTCACATGCCGGCAGCATCGAGGGCCTGCCCATACCCGAAGGACGCATGATCCTGATGGACCTGAACGAACACGCAACGCAGCCGAAATACGTTTACAGCCATCAATGGCAGGCCGGGGACGTGGTCATGTGGGACAACCGCTGCACCATGCACCGGGGACGGTGGCACGATCCAAACGATATCCGCGACATGCGCCGCACCACGATTTCGGACGAAGTTCCCACGGTCGCGCAGGAAACCCCACGACAAACCGGCTGACGGGCAATGTGCCCGGGGAACTCCCCGCATACGGACATCCCGGAAAATTACGCTTTATTAATGTAAACGGGCGATCCTGGCAGATGGATATGGACAGGTCCCATTGCGGACCCTTGCCGGGGAATTTTTTGTCATGCAGATCGCGGCCAACCAGCACATCACCCGCCCGACCCGCTATCCCTACCACAAACCTGCGGAGGGAAAATTCGGCGGCACCCACTTTAACGGCGAGGTCGATAACGTCTCGGCCACCGGTGTCGCCGTCACATTGGGCGATGCCGGAATTGCCGTGGACAACGGGATGTTCGTCGACATGCATGTCGAAGGGCTGGGCCATCTCACAGGCAGCGTCGCACGCACCTACGACGGCGGCTTTGCGGTCGAATTCGACGAAGCCGGCACGGACCTGGACGCCCTTGCCGAAAAGCTGCGTCATCTTGATCACCGGGCGTGAAAACCGGCCCGCGCAGTCAAACGACTAACCTCGCAACATAGACCAAAGTCAGGGTTACCGGCGGATCGTAAGCCGCTGTAGAATCACCTAATAAACCGACAACTTGCATCAAACGTCGGCCATTCGAGACATACGGTGATATGAAAACCCTTCCCCCTATCTCGCTGGACGGCCAAATGCGGCCCGTCATCAAGTCAGAGGCTGTGGAACCGGAATCCGTCGACGATCCCGGCATCAATGCCTGCATGGACTATTGGACCAGCGTGAGAGGTGACGCATTCACGGCCCGCTGGACCGATTTTCATCTGCACGAACTGCCGGCCAAGGTCTTGCCCTACGTGCTGGTTCTCGATGTCGTCGGCAACCCGCCGGAATTCATCTATCGCTATTGGGGCTCCGGACATACCCAGTATCACCGGCACGATTACACCGGGAAAAAATTGACCGATATGGCCGATGCATGGGCTGCTACTCTTTTGACCCAGCAATACATGACCGTCATGGATAAACGCCGGCCGTTGGTTTTCCTCAATACATATGAAGGCGTGGAACAGCCGCTTCGGTCCCTTCGCATGCCCCTATCCGAAGACGGCGGGAACATCACCCATATGTTTTCCTTTGTCGGCCGCAGAAACCTTTCGGATTCCCTGAAAACCCTGTTCTCGGACAAAGCGAACGCAGCAGCCGACTGACCTGCATCACCCGGCCCCCCGCCCCCCGCACAAATCCCTTCAAGCCCGCTTGCCAGTTGCCATCGCCTTGCTTAGGGTCACGGAAACACTTCCGGGAGGTACCATTCATGAGTGAACGTAAGCGCGCGGCCCTGGTCACCGGGTCGGGAAAGAATATTGGCCGGGCTTGTCTTTTGGCCCTGGCGGAAAGCGGGTTCAACGTCGTTGTCAACGGCTCCAGCGACCGCACCTCTTGCGATACCACCGCCGAGGAAGCCCGCGCATTGGGCGTTGACGCCCTGGTCGTCATGGCCGATGTCGGCGACAAGGCCGCCTGCGATGCCATGGCGGCAGAAGCCATCGGCCATTTCGGCGGCATCGATGTCCTGATCAACAATGCCGCGATCCGGCCGTCTCATGCCTTCACCGACATCACCGACGAAATCTGGGAACGTGTTCTGGACGTCAACATGAACGCCGCCTTCCGGCTGAGCCGCGCCTGCCTGCCGGGCATGGTCGAGCGCGGATGGGGCCGGATCGTCAATTTCGCCGGCATGAACGCAATCCATGGATATAACGGGCGGGCCCATGTGAGCGTGTCCAAGCACGGGTCCTGGGGCCTGACGAAGGCCTTGGGCAAGGAGTTCGGCCCCAAAGGCATCACCACCAATATCATTTCATCCGGCCCCATCGCAGGCGATCATTCCGATCCTGCCATGGCGGAACACATCGCCTCCATGAAGGCCCGCGTTCCTGTCGGGCGCCTCGGCACGCCGGAAGAAATCGCCGGCATGGTTTCCTATCTGGTGTCCGATCAGGGCGGCTTCATGAACGGCCAGTTGATTCAGGTCAACGGCGGCACGGAAACCTGATCTCCAACACCCCCGGATGGTGTTCCTGCCCGTTTTTTGCTAAGAATTTTCGATACTTGGCAGAAACGAGGGGAAGATGAAACTGATCCGGGGCACCCCCCTGCTCGTCCTGGCCTGGGCAGCCTCGGCATCTTTGCCGGCAGGCGCGCAGACGCCTGAGTGCAGGGACGGCGCGCTGCCGGCCGCCATGCGCGTGTTCTCCTGCACGGAAGCCATAAATCAGGGTGAAACCGATCCGGATAAATTCGCGGATCTTTTCATCAACCGTGCCGAAGCTCTGACCGACGAGGGTTTTCTCGGCAAAGCCCTAAGCGACCTGAACCGTGCCGTACGCCTGACCCCACGGCGCAAGCGGGTACATTTCCTAAGGGCCCGCATCAACCATGCCGCCGGGCGGGGAAGTGTCGCGCTTGAAGATATCGACTCGGCGCTGGCCCTGGCCCCCCGCAATGCGGATGCGCTGGCCCTGCGCGCCCGTATCCTTAACGCCCTTCAGCGGTATGGTGAGGCGGCCCAATCGTCCTCTGATGCGATTGAGATCACCCCTCACCACGTCGATGCTCTGATCCAACGGGGCAAGGCACATACAGGGGCTGGAAGTTATCAGTTGGCGCGGGCCGACTTGAATACAGCCGTCCGCCTGGCCCCCGGCAGCGGCGAAGCCTTGTTGGCACGCGGCGCCTTGTTCCGCCGCATGGGGCTTTATCGATTGGCGATCGCTGATTTGGATTTATCGATCCGTGAGACCCGGCAGCCATTGGAAAGTTTCCGCGAGCGGGGGCAGGTCCATTTCGCCGTTGAAGAATACGGGCTGGCCATTGCCGATTTCGGGGAAGCCCTGGAAATGGCCCCGGGCGATGCGGAGCTTCTGCGCCTGCGCGGGCGATCCTATCTTGCCGACGGGCAATTGAATGCCGCCCGCGCCGACCTTTCCGCATCACTGGAAGCTGCCCCCCGGTCTGATAGGGCCTGGGCCCTGCGCGCCGAAACGTTCCTTAAAATGGCGCAACTTCAACTCGCACTTGACGATATCAATCAAGCCCTTGCCTTGGCGTCCGCGAACAGCAACCATCACATGCTGCGTGCCCGCATCCATTTGCGCCAGGACAAACCCGGATTGGCCTTGGACGACCTGGGCGCCGCCGTGGACAACGATCCCACCAACACGGATGCCCGTTTCAGGCGTGCAGATATTCAGTTCGGTCTGGAAAACTTTTCCGCCGTCGTCGACGACATGAACGCGGTTCTTCGCTATGCCCCGACCCATACGCCGGCACTGGTCAAACGCGGGCAAGCCTACTTCCGCTTAGGAGAGCTCGCCCATACGGTGCAAACCATGACCGCCGCCTTGGCGGTGGAGCCGGAAAACATCGAAGCCCGATTGATCCGGGGGATATCCTACGCCACCTTGCGCCGGCCGAACAACGCACTTGCCGATCTGGATCAGGTGCTACAGCGCCAACCCGGGAACCTCGCCGCATTGAAACAGCGGGCGACCTTGAATATGGAAGCCCTGCATCCGGCAAGCGCGCATCATGATCTAACCCGTATCTTGGAAGCGCGCCCGGATGATCTGGCGGCACGCCGCCAGCGCGCGGAAGCCGCCATGGCGATGGGGGATCACGAAGGTGCCCTTGCCGACCTGAACAGGGTTCTGGACACCCATCCCAAGGATACCGGTGCCCTTTTGACGCGGGGAGAAGCCAACCTGAAAGCGGGATATATCGACCGTGCCATCGACGATGCCACGGCCGTGATCGCCGAAGGCGGCAACAGCGGAGAATTGGATTTCGAGGCGTTGATCCTGCGCGGCAAAGCTTATCGGCATTTGAACAAAACGGATGCCGCCGTCGCTGATTTCGACATGGCCAAAAGGAAACAGCCTTATCAGGCACGCTCGCTGCGGGAAAAGGCGCGCGCCCTTTTATTCGGCGGCCGATGGGGGGAAGCCTCGGCGGCTTACCATCGTTTGGTCCCGCTTTCCCCCGGCGATGCCGAACCCCACGGGGTGCTGGTGTTTCTTCACCTACGCACGGACGATCTCAAAGGTGCCACAGAAAATCTGGCGCGGGGGCTCGCGACAGCCCCCCATGACGTTTGGCTTCGAACGCTCGAGGCAGACCTGATGTTGCGCCATGGCAAGGCGGATCAGGCCGTCACAGCCGCGACCAAATTGATGGTTGAAAGCAAACCGACCTCTATCCAGCTGAGAATCCGGGGGTTTGCGCGATTGGCCTTGAACCAGATCGATGACGCCTTCGCCGATTTCAAGAAGGCAACGGAGATGAACGCCGGCGATGCCCCCGCCTGGGCCGGTCTTGCCGAAACGGAAATGATCAAGCGCCGCTACGGCGATGCCATCGACCACTTCACGCGGGCCCTTAACATCGACGGCAGCTTCGCCATGGCCTATCTACGGCGCGCAGCGGCCCGATCCGCCCGGGTCGATACGGATGGCGCCGAAAGTGACCGGCAGGCGGCATTCCGCATTGACCCGGACCTTCGGTCGGTCGTAGACACTCCGGGCGGTCAAGTGTTGGAAAACCATTTCAGCCTGGTCGATCTGCCTTTTTCCTGAACCCCACAGCGGCGATACGCCGAAATCAAACCGGAACATGGACGCAGAACAGCAATTCCAGGCCGCTGCCCAGCTTTACCAATCGGGCGATTTTCCGGGTGCCGAAGCACGCCTTGAGGAATTGGCCGAAGCCGTTCCAGGCAACCCCAATATCCTGCACCTGCTTTCACTGGCCCGACTGCGACAAGACAAATCCGCCGCCGCCACGGATAGCCTGAAACAACTGACGGACTTGGCCCCCGGCTCGGCCGAGGCACATGATCTGTATGGCTGTGCCTTGCGGCAATCCGGCCGCATCAACGCGGCCATTCGCCATTTCCAACGAGCCTTGGAAATCGAACCGGATGCAGCACATGTCCATTACAATCTGGGGAACGCCTACCGTGATGACCGGCAAGTCAGTCAAGCCGCCGCCCATTACAAACGCGCCACCGAATTGGACCCCGACAACCTGAATGCCCATTTCAACCTGGGTCAGGCATATTTCAATCAACGTGAGATGGTCAAGGCATCCGCGGCCTTTGAATACGTCGTCCAGCGAGCCCCCCAAGACCTTGAGGCCCTGACCCTGCTGGCCCGCACGGCCTTGCAGGCCAAACAATTCATGCTGTCCCGCAAGGCCTGCGAGGATGCGTTGCGTCTTGCGCCGGACAACACGGACCTGCGGCTCCTTCATGCGCAGGTGACGGCACAATTGGGCGATCTGGAAAGCGCAGTTGAAAGCTATGCTCAGTTGTTGAAAACCCATCCGGACAATACGGAACTGTTATGCGCACAAGGGGCGGTCCTTCGCGCACAGGGCGATGCGGAAGGGGCACTCAAGAATTATCTAAAAGCTGTCGATATCGAACCGGATTCCCCGGACCATCGTGCAAAGCTGGGACGCCTTCTTGAAGGCATGAACCGACTGGATGATGCCTGGAAGGCGATTACACCGGCACTTGATGCCGATCCCGGCCATCCGGCTGTCAATCTGGTGGCTGCACGTTTGGAACGGCGGACCGGTGATCACGAAAAGGCCCTGGCTCGTCTGAACGGGCTGGATGCCGGCACGCTGGCCGCATCCGCAGCACAAGGTGAAATCCATTTCGAACGTGGATTTCTATATGATCAACAAGGCCGTCCCGGCGACGCGATCGAGAATTTCGAGCACGGAAATGCCTTCCTTGCCCAGGACAAGCAATCGGCAGAAATCTTCCGCACCCAATCGGAGGAATATCTGAAACGCCTACGTCAGGCGTTCGACAGCCCCGGCGCGAAACCAGCTTCGAAATCAACTGATCAGAACGCAGGCGCCGAACCGACGTTCTTGGTCGGCTTCCCCTGGACAGGGACCACCTTTCTCGACCGGGTCATGGATGCCCATCCGGCGATCCAGGTGCTGGAAAAATCGGAAACGCTGTCGGCCGTGCGTAATCACTTACTCGCGCAGAGTGCTGCCTTCCCGGCCGACCTTTTCGACGTGCCGGACGGTGTTCTTGAGGAGATGCGGCAAGCGTACTTCCATGCGGTTGACCAGGCCATCACACGTGATTCCTCTGCATTGCTGGTCGATAAACTGCCCCTGAATATCCTGAATGCAGGCTTGCTCCATCGGCTGTTCCCGAATGCCAAATTCATTCTGGCACTCCGCCATCCCTGCGATGTCTGCCTCAGCAGTTTCATGCAGCCGTTCGACCTGAATTCCGGAACCGTTCATTTCACCCGTCTGGAAGATACGGTCCGGTTTTACGAAGACGTGATGGGCCTTTGGCAGACACAATGTGAAACCTTGAACCTGAAGGTCCATCAAATCCGCGACGAGGATCTTGCCGCCGGGTTTGCGCCCGCTGCCCGTGGCCTGCTGGAATTTCTTGGTGTTTCCTGGAAGGGTCCGCTTCCTGCCTCCGATTTCACGAAAGCCCAAGACACGGGCGCTGATGTCTTGGGCCGTTGGCGCACCTATGAGCTACATATGGCGCCTTATCTTTCCCGCCTGCGGCCTTTTATCGAGCGGTTCGGGTACGACACGGGTGACCGCTAACGCCCATGAGCGTGGAAATCCTGGTATTTTCAGGGCGGCGCCCCCATTTTAGAATGCGTATTCGATGGCTCCGCCACTCGGCCTGAACGCAAGGCGATCATCGACACGGCGGAGCAAAAACACGGCCAAGACCTGAGGACCGAACGAACCATGCGGAAGTATTTGACCATTGACCTTTCCACCCACTCCGTTGAAAGCAAAGAGCTTGCCGGAGAAGACCTGGCCCGCGCCGGCCGATATCTGATCGCGAAGACGCTGGTCGACCAGGATTTGGCCAAGGTCGATCCCTTGAGTGCGGAAAACCCGCTGATCATTTCCGCCGGTCCGTTCGCCGGCTCGAACTTTTCCAACGGCAACCGCATCAGCATCGGCTGTAAAAGCCCACTGACCGGCGGCATCAAGGAATCCAACGGCGGCGGCACCATGGCTTTCGCCATGGGACAGCTGGGCATTGCCGGGTTGACCTTGGAAAACCAATCGGACGATTGGGTCGTGATCCGCATCCCTCTGGAAGGCGAGATTACCTTCGAGGACGCAACCCCCTATTTGGGCAAGGGTGTGTTCGAGACAGCGGATATGCTGTTCGAAAAATACGGCGACAAGGTCTCGCTCGGCATCTGCAGCCCGGTCGGCGAATATGGCGGCCTATTGGCCGGGATCGTGTTCACCGACCCCGAAGGCCGCCCCACCCGTATCTGCGCGCGCGGCGGCGTGGGTGCCGTCATGGGGTCTAAAAAGGTCAAGGCCATCGTCTGTGACAAACACAAAATGCCCGAATTCCATGAACGCAAAAAATTCATGCAGTCGTTGAAAACCTACGGCGGCATGATCAAGGAAGACCCCGCAACCCAGAACCTGGGTGCGCGCGGCACCGCCCTGGTGGCCGATGTGATCAACCACCTGGGTGGCCTGCCGGTGCAGAATTTCCGCCAGGGCCAGCAGGTGGATACGTCCAAGGAACGCCTGCTTATGGGCGGCGACTACATCCGCGAACAGAACCTGGAACGTGGCGGCGAAACCACCCATGCCTGCATGCCCGGCTGCCTGATCAAATGCTCAAACGTCTATGCCGACGAGAACGGCAACGAACTGGTCGCCCCGCTGGAATACGAGACCATCGGATTGCTTGGCACGAACTGCGGCCTGACCCATCCCGATCAGGTCGCCCGCGTTAATGCGGTCGCCAATGATCTTGCCATCGACACCATTGAAACGGGCGGCATGCTGGGTGCGCTGATGGATGCGGGACACGGCGAATACGGGGATGAAAACTTCATGCTCGAAGCCCTGGCCGATATCCGCGACGGCAACGAGCGCGGGAAAATCCTGGCCCAGGGAACTGCCCGGGTAGGCGAGCATTACGGCATCACCCGCCTGCCGATCATCAAGAAACAGACGATCAGCGCCTATGACCCCCGGGTCATCGAAGTCACGGGCATCTCCATGATGCTGACGGCGCAGGGTGCGGATCACACCACCGGCAATCTTCCGGCTTTTGAATGTGCCGGTAAATCGACCGAGGAACTGGCCGTCGAAAGCCTGAATATCCAGGCCAAATGCGCAGCGGTGGATTCGCTCGGCATTTGCGTGTTCGGCCGCTCCGTGACCAACGTGAACCCGGAACTGATCGTCACCGCCATCAACGATGCCGTCGGCACGGAACTGGAAACCGAGTTCTTCGACCGTCTGGGCAAGGAAACCCTGGTTTTGGAGGAAAAATTCAACAAGGCAGCCGGGTTCGATGCCGGCGATGACGAACTGCCCGACTTTTTCTATCAAGAGCCCCTGGCACCGACCATGAAGATGGCCCGCCACCACGCCGATGCGGTGAACGAGGTGCGTGAACGCTGGCTTGCGAGTTGACGCGGAGAGCGGGATGAGCTGGCAGCCGTGTGAAGACCCGGAATGTGGTGCGGAGGCAACGGACAGCGCGATCGATCTGGTAATCACGCCCAAAGAACATGACATCGATGGATTGCTCGTCCGGCGGTCCTTGCCGTCACGGCTGAGACGCAGCGTCGGCCCCTTCGTGTTTCTGGATCAGATGGGGCCCGCCGTCATGGCCCCGGATCAGGGTATTGATGTCCGTCCTCATCCGCATATCGGGCTCGCTACCATCACGTATCTTTACGATGGTGCCATCGGCCACAAGGACAGCCTTGGCTTTGACATGGTCATCCGACCCGGCGAAGTGAATTGGATGACCGCCGGCCGCGGCATCGTCCATTCGGAGCGCACACCGCAAGCCGTGAGAGAAACCGGCGGGCCGTTATTCGGGCTCCAAGCCTGGGTCGCCCTGCCCATCGACCAAGAAGAGACAGACCCGTCTTTCGTCCATTACGCGGCGGACCAATTACCTGCCTGGGCCGAGAACGGCGCCTCGGTCACCCTTATCGCCGGAACGTTGTCGGGATATCGCTCGCCGGTCGCGTTCTTCTCTCCCATTTTTTATGCAGATATCCGCCTAACTGATTCCGCCACGTTCATCCTGCCCCCTGATCATGTAGAACGGGCGGCCCATGTCGCCGAGGGCAAGGTGACGATCGATGGTCAGGATTTCGAAGCAGGCCAGACCGTTATCTTCCATAAAGGCGGTGACATTCAGATCCGCGCCCAAACTCCGGCCAAGGTCATGGTGTTGGGCGGCGCACCGTTGGACAGGGCGTCCGACGCCCGCCCAAATCAGCCACGCCATATGTTCTGGAATTTCGTCTCACACTCGCAAGACCGGATCGAACAGGCCAAGGAAGATTGGATGGATGGGCGGTTCGACAAAGTACCGGGTGATGACGAGTTCATTCCTTTGCCTGAGTAAAATACCCTGGATAAAGAATTAATCTCGGTAGCTGTCAACGAGACCAGACTGTCCATAGAAATCTGTCCCATACCCGCATCGTTGGAGGAAGCAGACGAGATACGGGGCACCGGCCAGATGGGGTCAGCGGCTTATCATTTGCGATATTTGTCGGGTGAAGACCGCTCATCATGCCGGTCATACACAGATATAGCCGCCGAAGCCATCGCCCCCGACCACCCCGGGGCGACATGCTAGGTTTTTGAGCCGACCGGAATGGTCAAAGAGTCGTGAACTTGCTGGAACGAGTTTTCCAAGCCGTCCACGGCCTGACCCAAGGCATCCATTGTGTTCTGGAACGTTTTTACCTGAGCCTGTTGTGCGGCAACGGCCTCCGCCAATGCCCGGCTTGCGCGCCGGAGGCGTTCATGCGCCGTGAAATTGTCGTTTTCTGAGGTCAGGCGAGCTCTGCTTTCGAAGGTCATAATGGTTCCTTGCCGGTTGACGTTTCGTTTGGCGCAGCCACTCGCCTCGGAAAGTAAGTCAATGATGGTTACCTATTATGCCCCTACCGCCTGACAAGAATGTGACATTAATCACTAGAATGATAATAATCTGCAATTATATCGAAAATTACACCCTGAGTATGGTTTTCCAGCCATTACCGCCCTGCCCTAGCGCGCCCGGCTTTCGTTCCATACATTCAGGAAATTGCCCGCGCATATGATTGCCGCACCGCCAAGAACCCAGGGATCAAGGCTTTCGCCGTAAAACAACAGCCCGGCAAGCGCGATCAACGGAAGGCGCAGGAATTCCATGGGCACGACCACGATGGCGTCGGCTTCGGCAAAGGCCCGCGCCAGACAATAATGGGCGCTGAGGCCCGTCACGCTGACCGCGATGATCCAGGGCCACATGGCTGCCGAAGGATTGACCCAGTCGAACAACGACGGGACCAGCCCCAACGGCAATTGCACCAGACACATATAGAACACGATGGCGAGTGCCGTGTCCGTACGTGTGAGCTTTTTCGTCAGGGTATAGGCAAAGGCATAACCAACCGCCGCTATCAGAACAGCCAAAGCCGCCGGTGAAATCGGCAGCATGCCCGGTCGCACCACGATCAGGATTCCGATAAACCCGATGCCGACCACCAGGGCCCGCAACGGCGTGATTTTTTCCTTCAACAAAAGGGGCGCAAGCAAGGTCGCCCAGATCGGCATGGTGAACTCAAGCGCGAACACCTGCGCCAAAGGCAACAACGATATCCCGTAGAACCATCCGAACTGGCCGATGTAATGGGCAACGTTGCGTGAGATTTGCAGGCCCGGTTGCGCCGTTTTCAGATGGTGCCAGCCGACCCGCCAGATCACCACAAGAATGATCAGAAGCCCGATGGCGCTGCGGAAAAACAGGATCTGCAGAGTCGACAGTTCCGCCGATAATTCACGTCCGGCGATCGCCATCAGGGCCAGGGACGTCAACGTCCCCAGCATCCATAAGGCGGCCTTGAATACCGGCGACATATCGGCGCACGCGGTCCAACGCCGCACTAGAAGTGCAGCGTTAGATCTCGCGGATTAGCCATGCAGGAAGCAACCTCGAGCGCCTGTTCCTTGGACAGCTTGGGCTGCTGGCGCAGGCCGATATTCATTCGGATCACCGCATCATAGGCAGCCAAACCGACGCTCAACTCCGCGGCCGCCTTTTGACGCCAGGCGATATCCTTGGCATAGACCGCCTGGGCATCTGCCAAGGCCTTCTGCGATTTTTCCATATCGGCCTTGTCACCCCGAAGTGCGCGGCGCGCATCCGACAACGGCTTCTGAAGCTCACGGGTGCCCGGAATTTCGCGTACGACTTTTTCAAGCGCGTTGATGGCATCCATCGCCTTTTCCATGTCGCCCGCAGCCGTCACGGCCGCCGGCAGCCCGGCAAGGGTGTCCTTCACACCCGCCAATTTGTCGGCGGCGTCTATCACGCGTTTGACCTCCATCACCGGTTCGTAAGCACCATCCATGTTGCGTTCGAACAGACGCGTGGCCAGCGTTTCCGCTTTTTGCAGTTTTACAAACGTATTGTGCTCCGCCCGCCAGTTTTCCGGAATTTGTGCATCGAAAGCCTTGATCTCTTCGCGCAGGGTTTCGATCTTGGCTTCCAGAACTTTCGCCCGGGCTTTGCCCTGTTCATTCCGCTGAAGCCCACGGATCGTCAACTGAATGTGCTTGATTTCTTCCTTCAACCGGCGTGCTTGGCGCTGGATGCCGCGGACTTCCGTATGCAGCGGCAGATAACCCGGCGTGGCTTCATCCACGGCTTTCTGCGCCTGACGGATCCGGTCGACGAATTCGAAGGTCTTCTCCGCCTTGCCGAAGCTGGATTTCAAATCGCCCCGCAATTCACCCGGCAGCATGGAGATATCCAGATCGCGCGCCTTTTCGATGGCGCCCCGGATCACATCCCCCTTGGTATCGAACACCATGAACAGATGATCCTGAACACAGGACGACAAGGCCGGGTTGCGCGGCGGCGGTGCCGTTTCCGACGTCAGGCTGACCCGCTGCGGCAGGTAGTTCACCATCTGCGGCGTCAGCCCCACGATGACCAATGCGAACAGCTGCAAGATGATGAAGGGAACAACGCCCTTGTACATTTCAATGGTTCGCACGCTGGCCGATGCAACGCCGCGCAAATAGAACAATGCGAAACCGAACGGCGGCGTCAGAAACGATGTCTGGATGTTAAGGCCGATCATCACGCCCAGCCACACGGCGGTGACATTGGCCGACGGGTCCATCAACAAAATCGGGGCGACGATCGGCACCACGACCACGGCGATTTCAATGAAGTCCAAGAAGAACCCCATGACGAAGATCACCAGCATGACGATGGTGAACTGGGCCCAGAACCCGCCCGGCAGGCCGGTCAGGAATTCACGCACCAGCTCTTCCCCGCCGAAGGCACGAAACGCCGCCGTCAGCATGGCGGCACCGATCAGAATGATGAACACCAGAGACGTTGTCTTCGCGGTCTCGATCATCACACCACGCAGCGTGTCCTCGATCATCAGCGCGCGCCAGCCGCTCCACACCAGGGAAATCAGCAAGGTGATCGTGAAGAACACGCCCAGTACTAGCCCCAGCACGTCGTTCGGCGTATCGATCGCCTTGATGTTGACCTGGAAGGTAGTCGAAACAAAGGCCAGCGCGACCAGCGATATCAAGGATATAATCGCCGGATAGTAGGCATTCTTATGCCCTTCACGCAGCCGGTAGCCCCCCATGATCAGGGCACCCGCCGCGCCGATGGCGCCCGCTTGGTTGACGGTCGCCACGCCGGTGATGATCGAGCCCAGAACAAGGAAGATCAGGGTCAGCGGCGGCACCAGAGTGACGAACACCTTGACCATGAATTGGCGGTCGATCCCGCCTTCACGCGGCACGGCGGGAGCCATTTTGGGGCGGAACAGCGCCAGCCCCAATACGTAGGCCATGTACAGTCCGACCAGGACGAGCCCCGGAACAAAGGCGCCCAGGAACATTTCGCCCGCACTGGTCGAGGTCACGTCGAAGCTTGACGGCATCAACAGGTTGCCGGTCGATTCCTTGTACAGTTCCTTGCGCGCGGTCGATGCCTGATCGACGGCGCTGGCAAGCTGATCGGCCAGGATAATCAGGACGATGGACGGCGGGATGATCTGGCCCAATGTACCGGAAGCCGCAATGGTCCCGGTGCTGAGCGAATTGGCATATTTGTTTCGCATCATGGCCGGCAGGGAAATCAAACCCATGGCGACCACGGTCGCACCGACGATCCCGGTCGTGGCGGCCAGCAAGGCGCCGACGAAAATCACGGAAATACCCAGGCCGCCCGGAACCGGGCCGAACAGCTGCGCCATGGTGACCAAAAGGTCTTCTGCCAGTTTGGAGCGCTGCAGCATGATGCCCATGAAGATGAACAACGGGATCGCAATCAGCGTGTCTCGTTCCGCCTCCCAATAGACGCCACGGAAATTGGTGACACCGGCGCTGAGCCATTGCCAGGCGCCGCCCTGGGCGAAATAGGCATCGACGTTATCCGCGAACAGCCAACCGCACAGGGCCGCCAGTGAAATGGTGATGATGGCGGAACCCGGCAGCGCAAAGGCAACGGGAAAACCGACCCCCAGCGCGTAAGCCATGGTAACCATCAGAACGACAAGAAAGACGAGTTCCATTTTTTGTTTGCCTTACCCGTCAGTGCGCCGCGGTGCTGCTGTGATCGCGGCCGCCGGGTTCATCCCGGATATCCGCGACAGCGTCCAGCATGTAGCTGACGAACTGGATCATCATTGAAATGGCGAAGACCGCCAAGAAGCCCGCCATCATGTATTTGACGTACATGGAGAATCCGGTCTGGGTTGTCTCCCAGTTCAGAACGGGTGCGTTGATAACCGCGTTGGCGCCGCCCATGCCGACGATCAGCACGACCCAGCACAACGTAACGCCCAGGAACACGGAACCAAACGCATTGACCATGCCTTTGCGCCGTTTATCGAACGCCGCATAGAAGACGTCGACCCGCACATGGCCTTCCTCCAACAGCGTATAGGCGCTGGCGAACAGGAACAGGGCGGCGTACCAGAACCGCACCAGATCGCCCATGAAGACCTGCTCATAAGAGAAGATGAACCGGGTGATGACAATCAATAGTTCGGCCGCAACGATCAGCAACGCCAGCCATGTAAATCCGAGTGTCCGGGTGAAAAAGCCCGTGATGATCGCCAGCACCGTCAACGGCAGGTGAACGAAAGGACCGCGGAATTGCGACTTGCCCAAATCCAGCGCCAATGCTTCGCCGAATACGTAGGGTAAAAACCCTTCAACCCGCATGAACGACAGAATGGAATCAACGATACCGATATACAGCACGGCGAAATAGGCGATGCGGATCAACAGCGCGTTGAGATCGGAAATACGCTGACTGTCCTGGCGCAACGTAATCGAACAAGATTTGACCGAATAAATGGCCGCCGCCCCGATGCCGGCCACATAAGCCAGCAACTGCACCCAGGCCAGCGCCGATGATTGGGTCTCTGACCCACGGGAGCCGATACCGAGCGCAGCGCCCTCGCCCGGCCATCCCAGCCAGAACGTCAGATAATTATTGATTAAGAAAATAAGCAACGCCGAGAGGATCGCCCATCCGAAAAACCGGACGGCGACGGTCGTGCGCGGTGATACAGCAGGGGAGGCAGCCGCTCCCGTGGCTTCAAACGTCATTTGTTCAGCCGCCATGAACAGGCAATTCCTTGTCTAAAATCCTACAAGCAAACTTTTCCGGATAAGGACGGGACGGGGCGTAGCCCCGTCCCACCTTACAATCCGGTTATGCAGGCAATTAGACTTTGATGCCCAGAACGCGGTTGCGCTGGTTGATGTAGCCGGAATCGGCCAGGATCATCCAACGACCAAGATCGGCACGCGAAGCCAGGAAGCTTTCGTGGATCTTCTTGGCAAGCGGGCTATGCGCCTGCACTTCAGCGAAGACTTCTTCGGCGGCCTTGCCGAAAGCGTCATAGACATCGTCGTTGAAGGCACGAACCTTGACGCCGTGATCGTTGATCAGCTTGTTGAGGTAGGTGCCGTTGTTAGCGTTGGTTTCCGCCATCTGGTGGGCATTTTCCTCGGCGCAAGCCGTTTCAATGATGGCTTGGTCGGTTTTGGACAGGCCATCCCACCACTTCTTATTCATGCTCATATGGAGCTGCGAGGCGGGCTCATGCATGCCCGGATAGTAGTAGTACTTGGCAGCTTCATAGAATTTCATGAAGTAGTCGTTGTAAGGACCGACCCACTCGGTCGCCTGGATCGAGCCGGAAACCAGGTTTTCGTAAATCTGGCTGCCCGGCAGGGACACGGTGGACGCACCCAGCTTGGCCAGAACGTCGCCGCCCAGGCCCGGAATACGCATCTTCAGGCCCTTGAAGTCGGAGGCCGAATTGATTTCCTTGTTGAACCAGCCGCCCATCTGACAGCCGGTGTTCCCACAGGGGAAGCCTTTGAGGCCAAATTCGCCCGCAAGTTCGTCATGCAGTTGCTGGCCGCCGCCGTATTTCATCCAGGCGTCCATTTCCGCATAGGCGAAGCCGAACGGAACCGCTGTGAAATAAGCCCAGCCCGGGTGCTTGCCTTTCCAATAATATTCGGCGCCGATATAGGCCTGCGAGTTGCCGGAAGCCACTTCATCGAACGAATCGAAAGCGCCGACACGTTCGCCGGAAGCGAAGTATTTGACCTGAATACGGCCGTCGGTCAGGACCGGAATGCGGGCAGCAAGGCGCTGCGCACTGAGGCCGAGGCCCGGGAAATCACGGGGCCAGGTGGAAACGATGATCATTTCCTGGCGGCCCTGCGAAATCGCAGGCTTGGCAAGCGTCGTGGCAGCCGCACCAGCGACACCGGCGATTGCGGTTTTCTTTAAAAACTCACGTCTTTTCATTAAAGATTCTCCCTGTTGGGGTGGTGAGTAGTGATAGGCAATTTTCTTTGTTGGGATCGATTTTGCACAGGCAGGTGCCGATTGGCTACTGCCAATTGTCATTTATGCGACTTAATCGTGCAGCACAAAATGCACGACTACGAACCGGTGAAAAATTAGGCATGAATCAAATTGGCCCCCGTTTCGCGTCTGCGGCCCCCTTTGCCCGCATTGGCGCCTTACGCCCTAAGACACGTCAACATCAGATTAGCCAAAGCGGCATAGAGATTTTGACTTAATTCACCTCACATGATTTGAGTATTTCCTAATTTTTTTATTGAAATTAGGGATATTCATTATGCGAAACAGTGAAATAGGAAATTTGGACGCCTTCGACCGGCGCATCCTGGATGTTTTGGCCGGTGACGGGCGCATCACCATCACCAACCTGTCCCAAAAGGTCGGTCTTTCCAAAACCCCCTGCCAGAATCGCATGCGGCGGCTGGAGAAAGACGGCTTTATCGTCGGCTACCGGGCGGTGCTGGATCCGGCAAGGCTGGGTGCCGGCCATATCGCCTTCGTGCAGGTCACGTTGTCGAGCACGACTTCAAGTGCATTGGAAACCTTCAACGCCGCCGCGCGCGAGGTGCCGGAAATCGAGCAATGCCACATGATCGCGGGCGGCTTTGATTACCTGCTGAAAGTCCGCACATCGAACATCGACAGCTACCGCAAGATCCTGGGCGAACGGATTTCAGGTCTGCCCCACGTATCCCATACCTCGACCTTCGTGGTCATGGAATCGGTGGTCGATCTGCAGGTATTCTAAGGTAACGACACCTGGTTGGCGGCACAGGCAACGAAGCACCACCGATATTTATTCCGGCACGTCCAACTGCATCAGCGGCACGTGCTGTTGGGCGCCGTAGACGTCCGTGTCGCCGGGGGAGCCGGAACGCACGCGCCGGGGCACGGTGATCTTGATAGCGCGGGCGACGTCGAAGGGAATGATCGCGACCTCGTTGTCGGTCACGCCGTACAAGGGGGCGATGGCGCGGGGCGAGATCGCACCGGAATCGCGCACCCGCTTATAGGTCGCGTCGTCCTCGAACATGACGTCGAGGGTCAGGTACAAGGCCCCTGCGTTCTTGCCGCGCACCACGCGGGCGATGTCTCTCAATTTGGCCATGGTTATATCGTCCTCTCTAACTTCTTTTCGTGCGCCGGTTAGTCCAGTTTTGCCGGCAACGGATCACCGACCGGAATAACCATCCCGTCTTCGCCGAAGAACAGGTTGCCCGAATAACGTTCGCCCATGTCGCGCAGGATGCGTTCGCGCACGCCGGGCTTGTCCATCTGTTCGGTGACATGGCTGACCACCAGGTTCTTGACCCCGGCGGCGGCACCCAAATCGGCCAATTCCAGATGGCCCATGCAGCCTTCGGCGAATTCCTTGCCCAGTTCCGTGCCCGACAGGTAATGGCACATGTTGACCAGCACGTCGGCGTCCCGGGCCAGTTTCTCGATCGCCTTGCAAGGCCCCGTATCGCCGGAATAGACGAACACGCCCGCATCCGTTTCCAGACGGTAGCCGTAGGAATGCAGAAACGGTTGCACATGGCGCACGCTGGCTGCCGTCAGCTTCCAATGATCGGTTTCGATCACGTCGCCGCTTTTCAGCTCCGTCACATTCGGATTTGGCTTCGCCCGCACCCCCTCGCCGCCCCGCGCATTGTAGATCACGGTCGACAGCGGATGTTCCGTGCGCGCCTTCAGATCGGGGCCCCAGATGCCGTCGTCGCCGAACAGCAGTTCCGTCATCCGCTGCGTGAACGGCGGGCCGTAGACCTGCAATTCCGGCAATTTTCCCACGCCCTGATCCCAATGGGTCAGGACCAAGCGGCCGTAATCCAGGCAATGGTCGTAATGCAGGTGGGAAAAGAACACATGGGTCACGTCCGTCGCCCGCCTGCCCGTTTCCAGCAGGCGGTGATGCGCCCCCGGCCCGTGGTCGAACAGCATGACGTCATCCCCGACCTCGACCATATAGCCCGAACTCATACGTTTCAGCGACGGCGTCGGCGTGCCCGTTCCAAGCAATGTGATGCGCATGGCGCCTCCCCCCTCTGCTAGATTTCCAGCCACTCCATGCGCGCGACCTCCATGGGGTCGTCGCATTCCATGACGTGCCAGACGTTGAATTCATAGACCGGCCCGACATGCATGTCCGACGGCGAAAACGGAATCGCCAAGTTGCCGGAAATGCACATGCGCCCGGGAAAGTCCGTGTGCAGGAAGGCATAACGCGACTTGGCCAGGACGGCGCGGCTGATGTCTTCGGTCTTGCCCAGCACGTCGAGCAGCAGGCCCAGTTCATGGGGCGTTTCGTCGATCTGCGGTTCCAACGATCCCATCACCGCGTTCTTGCCGTAAAGATGCACGGACAAGGTGTAATCCTCGGGCTCGATCCCCAGGCCGGCGACATCGCGCTGGATGCGCCCCCGGCAGGTCGCGACGAAGTCGTCCATGATGTCGATCAGGATCGGGTCGCGCACACCGGCGATGAACACGGTGCGGAAACCGAGCGGCCGGGCCCCTTCGAGTTTGACCGTATATGTATCCGACGGCTCGTACCGGCTGCCCGAAACCTTGACCGTGCGCTCGTCCAGCTGTTCGAACGAACAGCGGTCGGTGATCAGGATGCCGTCCGGTTCCTTCAGGCGGTAGGGCTCGGGGTTTTCATACAATGTATGGGCCGACACCCGCGTGACCGTGGCGCGGCGGATGGGTGAGCCCGGTTCGACCGTGAAGTGGTCGTCATAGATGGTGCCGATCACGCAGTCCTGGCCCTCGCGCGGCTCGACCACCTGGGCGCCGCATTCGATGATCTTGGCAAGGTGCCAGGCCAGGCCCGGATCGGCCCCCTTCATCAGGGGCAGGGCCGCGAACAGGGCCGCGTCCGTGCCGCGCCCGGCGATCACCACGTCGGCGCCGTCCTTAAGGGCCTGCTGATAGGCTTCCGGGCCCATCATGGCGACGATGCGCGACGATTGGTCGACGTCGTCTTCCGTCAGATCGGCGATGGGGCCGAGCGGCGTGACCTTGCCGGCCCGGACTTTGGCCTTGATGGCGTCCTTGGTCTGTTCCGTGCGGATCACCCGGACCTTGGGCTTCAGGTTCTTTTCCGCGCAGATTTCCTTCAGGATATCCAAGGTCCAGTCGACCTGGGCGTCCGAGCCACTGCCCCCGGCCGAGCCGATCATCACGGGAATGCCGTGTTCCATCCCCGCCCCGACCATCAAGGCAAGGTCGCGCTTGGCCGCCGCGCGCGACACGAACGCCGTGCCCGAACCCAGATAATGGGGCCCGGGGTCGGACGATCCCGCGTCGCAAGCAATCAGGTCGGGTTTCAGGGCAAGGCCTTGGGCGAAGGCTTCCTCGGTAAAGCCGTAACCGAGAATGCCCGTCGTCGCCATCAATCTGATGGGTGACATTTGTCCTCCCGCCCGGGTTCTTGGCCCGGGTCGTTTGAAAGCGCCCCGCCTTCTTGGCACCTATCCTGCGGGATTTTCACGCCGCCGCCAAGTCTGTGCCTTGACGACCGTATTTCATTTTTATATAACCAAATAGATTTATAACTATATGGATATATATTATGACCCAACTCAACGGCACCTTTGCCGCCCTTGCCGACCCGACCCGCCGCGCCATCATCGCCCGCTTGGCGCGGGGCGACGCCACGGTCAATGAACTGGTCGAACCTTTCGGCATGAGCCAGCCCGCGATCTCCAAACATCTGAAGGTTCTGGAAAAGGCCGGCCTGATTTCCCGCCACCGCGACGGACAGCGCCGACCCTGCCGCCTGGAAGCCGCCCCCATGGCCGAAGCCGTGGGCTGGCTGGAGGAATACCGTGCGTTCTGGGAGGCCCGGTTCGAGCGCCTGGATGCGTTGCTCAATGTCTTACAGACCCCCGTTTCAACCGATATTTCAACCGCTACCAAGCCCAAGGAAGACCCGAAATGAAGCCGAAAATCCCCCTGACCGCGGCCCTGCCGTCCGACCGTGAACTTCAGGTCAGCCGCGAATTCGACGCCCCGCGCGAACTGGTGTTCAAGGCCTATACGGACCCGGCCCTGGTCGTGCGCTGGCTGTTCGGGCCGGACGACTGGCCCATGGCCGAATGCACGATCGACCTGCGCGTCGGCGGGGCCTACCGCTATGTCTGGCGCAACGAACAGCAAGGCGACATGGCCATGGGCGGCACCTTCAAGGAAATCGCCCCGCCGGAACGTCTGGTCGTGACCGAACTGTTCGATCAGGACTGGACCGAAGGTGAAACCGTCTGCACCACGACGTTCGAGGAATTGGACAGCGGTGCGCGCACCCGCGTGACAACCACCGTGCTCTATTCGTCGCAGAACGCCCGCGACAACGCCATGAAGACACCCATGCTGGAAGGCTGGGCAGTCTGCTTCGACCGGATGGACGGCCTGCTGCCCGAACTGGCGGGTTAGATTTGTCGGATGCGTTTACCGGTCTAAACCGGCCGGTCGCCTTCCAGGGTCACGCGCTGCATGACCCGGGTCACGCCGGTCAGGTCGTCGACCGCGTAATGCATGGTGCAGCGGTTGTCCCACATGGCGACCGAGCCCTTTTCCCACCGGAAGCGTAGGGTGAATTCGGGCCGTGTGGCATGGGCGACCAAAGTATCGAACAGCGGCTTCGATTCCTCCGGCGTCATGCCTTCGAACCGAGTGAAATGAATGGGGCTGAGGTACAGGCCCTTGCGCTCCGTTTCCGGATGGGTGCGGACCAACGGATGGGCGACTTCCTTGACCTCGGCCGGGGCCACGTTCATGGCCTTGGCGACACCGGTTTTGAAGCGGTTGGCGTCCTTCCCGTAGGTATGGGCATTGGTATAGACGGCCCGGCGCCCGGCGATCATTTCCTTCATGCCGTCCGTCAGCATTTCATAGGCCGCATACTGGCTTGCGAACATGGTGTCGCCGCCCGCTTCCGGTACTTCCATGCCGTAAAGCATCGTCGCCATGGCGGGCGTGTCCGTATAGGCAAGGTCCGTATGCCACCCGTTGCCGAAATGATGCCGGTCGGCGGGCTCCTTGACGATGCGGAACACTTCGGGATGGCCCTCGATCCCCTTCACATAAGGATGCCGGTTGAGCGTTCCGAACCGCCGCGCGAATGCCGATTGGCTTTCGGGCGTGAAGTTCTGCCCGCGGAAGAACACCACGCTGTAGCGCAACAAGGCCGCCCGGATTTCCGCCGTGGTTTCGTCGTCCAGGTTGGTCAGGTCGACGTCTGAAATCTCGGCACCGAAAATGCCCGTGACGGGCACGGCGCTAATCCGGTTGAAAAGAACGTTGGTCCGTTCTGCGGTCTTCATGGGGATCTCCTCTGGGGCTGTCCGGCCAGGAATGTATACAATATTACTGTATAGTTATTGCGCCGATCCAGGCCGGAGTCAAAGCCGCCGCGGCGTCCGGGCCCCTTTCGCCGGTCATCTTTTGCCTTGGCGCCAATCCCAGGGTGCGGCGAACGATCCGGCCCATAGGCCCGCCCCTTCGGCGCGGGCCGCTTGTTCGGCCTGCAGATAGGCCGGGATATTTGCCTTCCGGTCGGCCAGAGCCCAGCCCTGGCGGATCAGGCGTTCACCCAGATCATAACGCCCGCCCAGCAAACAGGTCATAACCGTCTGCCGGTCCGGGTCGACACCCCGGTCGCGGCATTTGATCCATTGATAGGCGGTCATGTAGGCCAGCACGTTGGCGGCCTGAAACCCGCAGGGATAGGCCCCGCCTTGGTTTCGACAGGTCTGATCGCTTTCCGGTGCGTCGATACCGTAAAGATTGAACACCACCCCCGCGATGGACAAGGTATCGCCGTCGATGATCTCGGGCTGGCCCTCGATCTCCGCCCGGGCCGATTGGGGGGCGAGCAAAAGGAACAGCGCGAAAAGTGCCGGCACGAAAAATTGAAGCGGTGCGTTTTTCATGGCGGCCGAGACTGCCCGGAAACTGTGGCGGGCGAAAGGCGTTTCATCACACCCTCAAACATGCCGTCCGCATTCCCGGTGCGCGCTTCCCCCGTGACAAGACCTATATAGCTATATAGTGTTTACCCGAACCCATTCTCAAAAAAAGCCAAGGGACATCCAGGATATGAGAGGCGCCGATCTCCTCGTCAAAACGCTTTCCAATGCCGGGGTGGAGGTCATCTTCACCCTGTCGGGCAATCAGATCATGCCGGTGTTCGACGCCTGCCTGGACGCGGGAATCCGTCTGATCCACACCCGCCACGAAGGCGCCGCCGTCTATATGGCCGAAGCCTATGCGCAACTGACGGGCAAGCTGGGCGTGGCCCTGATCACCGCCGCCCCCGGCTTCGCCAGCGGCCTGGGCCCGCTTTACATGGCGCGCAAATCCGAAACCCCGGTGCTGCTGTTAAGCGGCGATTCCCCGGTCGCCCAGGACGGCATGGGCGCCTTTCAGGAACTGGATCAGGTCGCGATCACCCGCCCCCTGACCAAGTTTTCCGACCGCCCCAAACAGGCCGCCGATTTGGGTGCCGCCGCCGCCAAGGCGGTCCGCATTGCGACCTCGGGCCGGCCGGGTCCGGTGCAGTTGGCGCTTGCCTTCGATGTACTGAATGCCGATCCGGGCAATACCCCCGTGCCGACGGCAGCGGACTGCGCTGCCGCATCCAGCCCCCCCGATGACGCCGCCGTCACGGCCCTTCTCGATGCCCTTGCCACGGCCCAGCGGCCCGTCATCCTGACCGGCCCGCTGCAGAACCGGACCCGCGCCGGCGGCCGGTTGGAAAAACTGGCCGATGCCGTCGATGCCCCGGTCATATGCATGGAAAGCCCGCGCGGTCTGAACGATCCCAGCCTGGGCGACATCAAAACCGCCCTGGCGCGGGCCGACGTGATCGTCAGCCTGGGCAAGGACATGGATTTCACCACCGGCTTCGCCAAATCCCCGGCCGTTGCCGAGAACGTGAAATTCCTGATGGTCGACCCCGATGCGGACCTTTTGGCCCGCGCCAAGCGCGCCCTGGGCGACCGCACGGTGCTGGAACACCAAGCCGATGCCCCTGCCGCCGCCGAGGCCCTGATCGCGGCGGGCCGTGGCGATAATTCCCGCACCGCCTGGCGGGACGAGGTCACTGCCGCCATCGCGGCACGGCAAAACGCCCCCGCCCCCACGCCGGGCGCTGCCATGCATCCGGCCCAACTGTTCCGGGCCGTACAGAAGGTGCTGGACGCCGCCGATGATCCCATTTTGATCATGGACGGGGGCGAAGCCGGGCAATGGGCGCAAGCCTGCCTTTCCGCTCCAACCCGCATGATCAACGGGCCGTCCGGCGCGATCGGCGGATGCCTGTGCTATGCCGTCGCGGCCAAAGTCGCCCGGCCCGACGCCACGGTCGTCGTGGTCATGGGGGACGGCACCGCCGGGTTCCACTTCGCCGAATTCGAAACCGCCCATCGATACGGTGCCGACTTCGTCGCCGTGATCGCCAACGACGCCCGCTGGAACGCGGAATATCAGATTCAGCTGCGCGACTATGGCCCGGACCGGCTGTATGAATGCGAGTTGGACAACACCCGTTACGACCTCGCCGCCGCCGGGTTCGGCTGCCACGGGGAACATGCCGCCGACCCGGGCGATCTGGACGCGGCCCTGGGCCGCGCGCTCAACAGCGGCAAACCCACCTGCCTGGTCGCCGAGATCGAGGGCGTGCCCGCCCCGGCCGGTGCGGGGCACTGATCCCGCCGGGCATTAACCCCGGGCGTTTCCGGGGGGCATGGCTGCCGAACAGCCGCCTTCCGCAAAATCCATGGTTTGCAAACGCCTGGGACTCGGTTAACTAACGGCAAGGGGGGTGATCGGTCGATAGTACGTAGATCGACAGAATGGGAGGAAACCCGCATATGCCTTTTAAATCGACCGTCCCCGGTTTCGGCAAAAAAGTGATCATTGAAGTCCGCGTCAACGAATACATGGCGCGCGATGTCAATTCGAACGTTCCCTTCACCCCAGACGAGATCGCCGAGGCCGCGGCCGCCTGCCGCGAGGCCGGGGCTTCGATCTGCCATTATCATGCGCGCAACGCCGACGGGTCGCCCAACCACGATCCCGACACCTATTTCGAGACGATTCGCAAGATCCGCGCCGCCAGCGACATCATGATCCACCCGACCCTGGGTCAGGTGACCTTGAAATCGTCGGACGAAGCGCGCCTGCAGCACATCGTCAAGGCATCCGAGGATCCGGCCCTGAAACCGGATTTCGCGCCGATCGACATCGGCTCGACCAACGTGGACGTCTACGACATCGCCGCGAAAGCGATGAAGACGGACGAACTGGCCTATGTGAACACACCCAAGACCTGCGCCTATTTCGCCCGGCGCATGCGCGAGATCGGCGTCAAACCGGTGGTCGTTTCCTGGACCGTACCGTTCACCCGCATGTTCGAGGCCTTCCTGGAAATGGAACTGATCGACCAGCCCGCCTATCTGCTGTTCGCGTTATCGGATTCCGGCTACCTGGGCGGCCATCCGGGCACCATCAAGGGCCTGATGGCGCATCTGGAATTCCTGCCCGAAGGGTTCCGCTATGAATGGTCCGTGAACAATAAGGTCGGCAATCTGTACGGCCCGGCGGCGCTGGCCCTGGAAATGGGCGGCCATGTGGCCATCGGCCTGGGCGATTATCCCTATCCGGAATTGGGCACGCCCAGCAATGCGGATTTGGTCAAGCGCGTGGCCGACATGGCCGAAAGCTTCGGGCGCGCGCCCGCCAGCCCGGCCGAAGCCCGAGAAATGCTGGGAATGAGCTGAACCGCCGCAACGATGACATACAAAAAGGGCCCTCCTTTAAAGAGGGCCCTTTTGATATGGCGGAGGGAGAGGGACCGGCATCCAACGTTCTCTGGGTCCGCTCGCTCGTCCCTATATCGTTACTTGATGTCAAACCCATAACGCACTGAACCGGTCCTGATCACCTTAAACCTGTTCCGTGTCGTTTCGCCGACAGGGTTCTGCAACATGAGGACCCGCCACCGGGCCGGATCGAAAACAAACGGGACATACAAGATGCGATACCGCCTTTTGCGGTCCCTTGCCGCACTACCTGCTATTTCTAATTCTCTCGCTGTAAGCTCAAACTCACCGCCCTCATCGAGCGCAGACTTCACCTCGTAGAGCCACTCGTTCCGCGCTGTCACTACACGAAAATCATAGCCAAGGCTGTCGTCGCCCGTTTGCCCATCCGAACAGAAAAAGCTCCGATTTTCAGAAACCCAGCATCGATCTGTCATCTCGCGAGGGTGCCGCTGCAACAGGTACTCGCGAGCAAGATACTCACTCGCGATACCCATGGCCCGCCTAATTGGCTCAGGTGGCTGATCGCCTCTTCTGCGGCTCTTTACGGAACCGCCCCCGCCCTTCCGGCCGCCATGAGCTCCCTCAGGTTGTTCTTGGATCTCGAGGCGCGGCGGTCGACTTCTGGTCAGCCATTCTGTTCCAGAAGAGAGAGCTCTATCCGCCAGGTTCGCAAACTCCTGCGCAAAGCTAGGCGCACCAGTATCAAGAGAGGTGCCACCAAACATGACAGAGCGTCGATCGATCTCGGCGCGGCGACGCGCTTCGCGTGCCTCACGCTCCTCGAAATCCAGATCCTCCTCCGTGAGCGACAACTCCGTCAATTCGAGGGTCTCAGCCATCCCTCTTGGCCAAGCTCTGATCCTATTGCATAGAGCGGGCAGTTGCTCTGGAAGCAACCGCTCGAAGTCGAACAGACCTGCCTGCTCAAGTGCTTTTACCAGAGGCTGCGCATCTGCCGGGTCCATCAGAGGAGGCCGTTCCTGAGAATTCTTCCGGCACCACGCCCGCACTAGATTTGCCATTCGCGGCTGAGTTGCTAATGCCAGCCTTTGGTTGGCAGCGCTCAGACGTCTAAGGTCGGGAAGTTCAATCGTATAATCGTCCCGCCCCAACACCGACTCGGCCATTTCGGATGCGTAACGCTCTATGAAGCTCCGATCGAGTTCCTCGATCGTGAGAGGCCACGCGGGATCAAAGAGAACAAAATCTAACTTTCTATGTTCTACGTAACCATCAAGGCTTTCACCTTTCCGGAAAGTTTCAAAGTAGCGACGCCTAACTCTGTCGACGAGATGCGGCCGCAGCTCATTCAGGTACACTTCGAATAATCGCCTGAAATCTTCTTCATCATTTAGAACCGGGTAGCCCAGATCAGCGAGAATTGCATTGTATTTAGAGAAATCGAAGCCAAGTCGACGCCTCAACGATGCTTGATCATCTGTCTCATCAACCGCCGTCCAGACAGCTTCGGCAGAACTTTCCCCTAAATTCTCATCGAGCCACTTCCTCAGATGGAGCAACGGCCCGAGTTTTGAGTAAGCCTCTGATAGCTGACGTGCAACATCGTCGCCTGCGATGTAGTACACGATCGGCAATAGCGTTCTAACGCGGCGATCCAGCCCACCCTGAGTTGCTGCGAAGTGATCGCGCACTATCGCCACTTCGCGTTGAATTGCGCGACCGTATTGCTCATTGGTCGGACCCGCTTCACTGCCGCGGAAACCATACCGAATGAGGCGCGTCAACATCGTTTCCAATGTATTCCGTCGTGCACCGACCAGCTTAGTTATTGCCGGAGCGGCCTCAACGAGGAAATCAACGTCGATCTCGTCGGTACGCGCGACGACAAGTGTAGGCATGCGGGAATGAGGAAATGGCTGAACGCGCTCCTGGCCAGGTGCAGAGACCTGATGGTCACCTATTATCAAGGCGAAGCTGCGGCAGAATTTCACACGGATCAGGCGGATCCTCTGCTCCAAAGTTTCAGGCGGCAATGTCCGTAGCTCAAGTGGGTCGCCAAGGAACTCATGGGCAAGCACCGCGGCATCTGAAAGCCAATTCATCTCACCGGACACGAGGAACGGGTCAGACCTTTCTGGCTGGAAGTCGACGCCATCGACCACCAAGCGGACGTCCCCCGGGTCGACAGGCCGAGGAATGAAACCTCCAGTGCGTTCCAACAGATTGCAGATCGTCGCTGTATCCGCCACGCCAAGGTCGAGTACTGCCGCTCCTTCATCGCTTAGCGCTCTCGCCGCAAACCCCTGCCGTTCACTCGTCAAGTGAACTACGGGTGGCGCTTCCGGATCTGATTTGACCACTTCGAGGCTGCCCGACCTCTCCACAACCAGCTCTACGTCATTTGGCAATGCGCAATCGCCGTCAGCGATATCGGCCCATGCTCGACGAAGTTGATCGCGCAGATCTCGACGTTCTGCAGCAGACAGGTCAATGAGTGCACCTGCGAGAGCTCGGAGGCGTTCAGGAGCTGTCTGCGGCGCAGTCCAATCCCTTAGTCCAACTCGAGCATCAAAAAGAAGGGGTGGAGCAGAACCGCGATGACCTGGCTCAGCCGCAAATCGCTCGACAAAGCGCGGAGGCACCTGCCTCGCTACCTGAGTCGCCCATGTCTCGCGGGGCCGCCGGAAAAGTGGTTCGTCACGCCGATAGCTCAGCATCCACTCCCCCTCGCGTAAAAATATCTGCAGCGGAGTGGGCAGATTGGCGCTTTCATACCCACGCCAATGACGCACAACGAACCCAAAGTGATCGTCGCCCCATTCTTTTAGGAACGCGATAATAAGGTCGGAAAAAATCTCCTTCGCGGCCTCTGGCAGCAACTCGTGCTCTAGTTGACCGGGAAGCCGCCAACATTCACCCTCCAAAAGGTACTCCGTTTGCGGATAGGAGAGGTGATTGGCCTGCGCCAGCGCGACCCAAGCATTGTCTAGGCCCAATTTGGCATTACCCGTCCTAAACAAGTTGTGCCAGTAGCTCGTAGGTGTTCCTCTACGGCCAATTTTACCAGCGATTGGATGTAAGCCGTCCCGTACTGAAAGTATGCCCAAGAAGCGTAGCCAGTCAGATTTTTTGTCCTGCGATGATGCCAAGGGCCATTTTGAGTAGTCGGCAAGCATGCGATCACGCTGATGCGCACAGTCTTCCGAGTACTCCGCTGCCTCGGCCAAGTAGGGCTCGAGCCACTTTCCAATATTGGTCCAGGAGGACGAAAAAAATGCATCGGTCGCCGGCGACCATCCGGAAACCGTTGGCACGAACAAATGCGCCTTCCTGAGTGCCACTTCAACTGCTTGGCCGCCCGTGGCCAGCCACACCCTAAAAGCCCAGGTAAGCGCTTCGCGCCGCTGGTTAGCCGTGGACCTTTTCCCAATAACTGCAGCAAGATCGCTCAACACCTCGACGGCGTCATATCTGCGAACTAAGCTGGCCTTCTCGAAGCTTCGGAGTGTCTCTTCCGAAAGATGGATTTGGTCGTCGAAAAATTTGAACCGTCGGGACAAAGCACTTGGAGGCATAGGAGCACCGGCCCTCCTTCGTCCTTTGGACCCTAAAGGACGCACGAAGACTGGAGCTGCACCCGCCGCGCCCGGATTTGAAGCCTCTATAAGTTGCCCTTCGTTACTCTTTAGGAACTGCTTTCCTTGTAGTTCCGTCAGATCGATTGAGCTTTCTTCAAAAACCGCTACAACATCATCGTAGAAATCGCGCCACTGCCGAACGCGGGATCGCTTGGATTCCATGAGTGCATCGGCCGCGGTGACCACCCAGTCGCAGAGTACTGAAGCATTCAACTCGACCGGTTTAGACACCTCCGCAGCTATACGTCGGACCCTGGATAAGCGATCAGGTCCAAGTTGGTCGGAAAGAATCGCTGCTCCTGCAATTTTGGCGAGATACCGTGGCTTCAGGATTTTTGTGACGACGTCTGGCCAAGCGTAGAGGTAGTCCAGGCTAGCCCAATCAGATTCCCCGTCAGCGACAACTGGCCAGATTGCCGCAGACGTAAACTCCTCGCCCAATCCAGAGAATGCCTTGGTTATCTTGTCGACGTGAGGCCGCCCCCAAGTAACTAAATCGATTATACTTGTTTCCGGGACTGGCAGGTTGTGACGCACACTCGTCAGTGCAGCAGTGGCACAGGCTTCCGCCGCAGCCTCCAAGAGATAGCGGTTAAGTGGAAGTTCGACCTTCATTGAACGGCGGTCGATGTCCGCAAAAAAGGGCGCATCCAAATAGCCGTGCAAAGGAGCGACGGCCGTCTCATCCATCGGCAAAAAGTTAAAGAAACGGGCGGATGTCACACCATCGTCCCTGAGCCCTACCGCAATAGACACAACAGCGTCACCCTTCCACTCCAGCCATCTGTTCAGTGCCGGAGCGGCAGAGATACTTTCTCTCACCGCATCGATGACTTCTTCCTTTGGTAACACTCTACGTACAACCAAGAACGGGTCGCCTTGGTCGAGTTCAACCCTATGCAGGGTGACTGTTGTGGGCTCTGCCGGCGTATCAATCTCTGATGTATGCCGTGTCAACCGCCTGTTAATCGGGGTTTCCGAACCTACGTGCGCTTGAATGTCCAACACACTCAGTCGCTCTAGGAAGAGAAGGATGGGGGCGTTCGGACTCGCAAGAGTGGCCACTTGGTTGTAGGCGAGCTTAACGGCCTCAGCGGAACGCAAAGGGATCTCGACCAACGTTGCGAAACCGGCCTCTGCGAATTTGAGAACTTCGTTAGACTGGTTGTCCAAGGGAAGAGGCACGAGATAGCGGGAGATGTTGGTGGCCACTTGACGTCGGATGTGCGCCGGTGCGCCAAACCGTCCGAGACGTTCTTCGATTTCGGTCTCAGTTGCAAAACGGAAGCAATATCCGGAAAAGCGATTCCCAACGTTGGCCGCATCTTGCGAATAGATTCGTGGGTCATCCGTCAAAGCCTCAACACTTCTGAATCCCAAACCTTTGTTCCCAATCCCTTCACCAACTTCCTTGTCGCTTGTGCCGATGTTACGGATCGAGTCGAGATTTGAGAACGTGAAACTGCGGCCTCGATTAGCCACGAAGAGTGTTCCTTGGCTCCCGTCACCTACCAACTTGATCGCAATCTCACCTTTTTCATTTGGACGATGCGCGTCATGGGCGTTCTGTACAAGCTCAAATAGAACCCGATCGCCGTACTGTGTTCCAACAATCTCGTTGAGAGTTTTTACACTCTCATAAATCTTTAGACCGCGTCGGCGGGCGTCTAGCGCATGCTCTAGTTGTGAGGTAGCAAGCTCTTCGAGCTCATTTGGCGCGAATTTGCGCGGCTTGAAGGTTTGATCCTGCAAGCTGTCGGCGTCAGGCTCGGTGTTATCTGTCAGTCGCACCGTTTCGCTCGATGGATTCATCTATAAGTCTGCTCCAGTGCAACATTGTGAGGCCGCAATGCGCATAATGTATTCACGAGCTGCATTTGCTCGACTGTCTCGCATTTCGCTTCCCGCAGACGGGGGCTGCCAAATACCAGAGCCAGTCCCTTCGCCCGCGACACCGCCACGTTGATGCGGTTGAGCGAGAACAGGAATTCCATCCCCCTCGGCATTTCCTCCGCTGACGATGCAGTCATCGAGACGAGGCAAACAGGCGCCTCTTGACCCTGGAACTTGTCTACGGTGCCGACACGGATTGTCGCAGGCAGGGATTCCTGCAGCGCGTTGACCTGGGCGTTGTATGGTGCCACCACGATGATGTCGCTGTCATGCATAGGACGTGTCGTGCCGTCTTTCTCGGTCCACGTTCCGCGCACAAGCTCATCGATGGTCGCGCGAATCGCTGAGACTTCCTCGGGTGAAATTTGCGAGTTTCCCTCATGTGCGATAGGCACCCAGAACGCTCCCGCCTCAGGCAGCGACGTGTCCCCCACTTGCTGCCTTGCTGTGTCCGGATGGCTGGTCAGACGTCCCTCGTAGACTTGGTCCGAAATGAACCGGCACACTTCGGGATGCATGCGGCGTGAAATTGGCAGGAAGATGCCGCGGTCTGGCGGGATCGTGGCGTGATCGCCAAGCAGCCACTCTAAGCATGAAAGGTTCGCGGGGTGCGGATGGGCGCCCTGTATCACTTGGGGAAGCTGACGCGGGTCACCAACCAGTACGATGTTACGTGCCGCCCGCCCCATAGCGAGCAGGTTAGCGAGGCTGACTTGTCCTGCTTCCTCAACGAAAAGCCAGTCGAAGGCTTGCGAGAACTCGGGCCGCGAGAAAAAGAAAGCCGTTCCGCCGACAACGCTCGCGGACGACAACGCCGGATCGTCGTTGGCAGTTGCTCGCGTTACCCCTTTAAAGCCAGCTGGGTAGCCGTCGTCATCGCCGCTCACCTTGTGCGCCAAGTACACGCGCTTGCGGTCTATATCGGCATCGCCCTCATCAAGCGCAGCAAGGCAGCCCATGAGCACATTACGGATCGCCTCGTGGCTGGTCGACGCGACGCCAACTCGGTGCCCCGCACCAACCAGCGACAGGATCGCCCGCGCGGCGACATACGTCTTGCCGGTACCAGGTGGCCCTTGAATCGGAAGGACCGTGCCATCCATGGCGGCGACGGAAGCGATGGTTCCCTCTACCGGATCGGCACCGCCAAGGATGTCCGAGCTGGGTCCAACCTTCAGGCGAGGGACGGCACGAGCCAGCGTGTCTGCGATTGCTGTGAAACGCCGCGGACCACATTGGTCGGCGATGACGTCGCGAAGAGCAGCGGCGATGACGTCCGTGTTCAGCGGCCAATCCGGGTGCAGCGTTAACCGGTCACGGAGCAGATGCGCTTTCGCATTGCCCACCTTGACGGCAACCTCCCTTTTGGTCCGGTCGAGCGCATCGATGCTGACAGTCGCTGGCGGAGCGTCAAAAACTGGCACGGTGGCCCTCTTTCCACCCCGCAGCTTCGTCTCCTGCGTGGGGAAGCGGTAGATCCGTGACATCGACCGCTTGACCGGCTGGGCTGGACCGACGGCTTCGAGCCCGGCTAGCGCTTCGAGATCGTCGATTAGATCTTCCTCATCCTTTCCGACACTGTCGAACACCGCCCATTGCGCAGGTTTGGCTTCCCTCCTGTGGAAAAGACCTATGTTGAACAGCATCTCCTGGTGCTCGGCGGGAAGTCTGCTCGCCGCCAATTCGGCCCTGAACGCCTGGGTCTCCGCGTCCTCTTCAATCTCCTTGTCATCCGCGGGCACGCCAAGGACGGGCCATGGCCCATCTGGCCGAATGCCGACCAGCCAGTCGCGCAGCTCCTGCGTCGAGATGCAGTCGACGCGGTTATAGACCTCGATTTCATCGAGGATCTGTTGATCGCCCGTCTCGCGCCAGCGCTCATAGGCGACCACGGAACCGCCGGCCGTCTTCACCTCGCCTTCACGCGTCAGTCCGTAGAAGGCCTCCATCGACTTGATCGAATAGTTCTCCTCAGACCCGATCAAGGCGCCGCGCACGACGGCAAAGAGATCGACGAACCGGCGTTCGCGCAGCAGCCGATCGAGAAACGCCTCGCCGATCCCATACTTCGTCGTGAGGCGCCGCAGCGCGGTGATCTCGTAGGGAGCGTAGTGATAGATGCGTGCGGCTGGGTACGCGGCGAGCCGCGCGCGGAAGAAATCCAGCAGATCAGAGAGCGCCCGCGCCTCGGCGGCATGGTCATGCGCCCAGAACGCGCGGAACTGACCGTCGAACCAGATGCCGTGCAGGTATTCGAGGCCGCCTTCGAAGTGAGGATCCCCCTCGATGTCATAGAAGAGATCGCCTGGCTGTGGCTCGGGAAAGAGGTCGAAGCCCTTGCCCGGCTCGGGCTCCCGAAGCTCCCATGCCGGCTCCCCGGTCTTGCGAGCGTGCTGCAGTCTGGCTTGGGTGACCAGGCGCTTGCGTGTGGGCTCGGCCATACCGCGGACCGGCTCATCACGTGAAGCGAGGGCTTCCATCGTCTGTACGCCCGCGGCCTCAAGTTTCTTCACCTGTCCACGGGTGATGTTGGCCACGTTGAACAGGCTGTCCTCGGTCTTCCAGACCTCCGCGCAGTGGTCGCCCCAGCGGCAAAGGGCGCAGTCGGCACACGGCGCTGGGCGCGTTTCGATTGGATCGGCAATGAAGGCTTCGAGTCGCCCACGGGCTTCCCGGGCATAGGCAGCGTAGTCAGCCAGCCGGAGCGAGGTGCGCGTGCCATCGCCCAGCTCGACATGGGCATATTCAGGGGCCTCGACTTGGATCTCGGCCAGCAGGTCGGAATAGAGGACGAGTTGCAGGACGTGCTTGGGGTGAGGCCGCCGCTTCAGCTTGGTATCAGCGACCTCATAGCTGAACGGTCCGAGCGCTGAAGGCCGCTCGACGCGCTCCAGAAAATCCGACCAGCCGCCCCAGTTGCCGGAGATGAATGCGCCCTGAAAGACCACGTCCGGACCCTCAGCCAAGGCGGCACGGGTCGCTTCGGCGTTCTTCGCGAGGCCACTGCGCTCGATCTCCACAACCGAATGGCCCTCAGCCTTCAGGCGCTCCAGGTGCGCCATCTCATGGGCGTCACCTTGCTTCTGCAGCAGCAAGGCGTCATCGCTATCCTCGCGGGGCGTCGGGCCATGTCCTTGCAGGTATCCGAGGTCGAGCGTGATCGCGTGCGCGCACCCCGTAAAGCGCATCAGGTCGGAGGCTGACAAAAGTATTCGACCGTCGAGGACCCTCATCGGAACTCCATCGCGTGCCACTCAGCTCTTCGAGGAATCCGCCTCGACAGACCACGACATCAGCAATAGCTTATGAGGGTGTCAATTTCTGACATAGTTTGCAAATGTCCTTTGCCAAAGCCCAAGACCTCTTGCGTCTCGCTCAGATCGCCGCTGCACGGCGCGGTGGGATCTGCCTGGAAGAGATCGGCTCGGAGTTCGGCGTGTCTCATCGAACTGCGCAGCGGATGACCGACGCGCTCGAGGCAACCTTCGCCAACGTCACGATCGAGGAACGTGATGATCGTCGGAGATACTGGCGGATCGCCGACCCCCAGCTTGTGCGATTGCAGCCGCGACCGGAAGCCACGATTGAGGCGCTGGAGATTGCGATCCGGACGGCACGCGAGGAGAACCGCTCACGGCACGCAGACGCGCTTAATGATCTTAGGGATGGCTTGATCGCTCGCCTGCCGTCAAGGGATGCGTACCGAACCGAAGCGGATGTCGAAGCCGTTCTGGGCGCGTTGGGCCATGTCATGCGGCCCGGCCCGCGCGTTCTGCTGGCGCCGAAGATCATCGACTCGGTTATCGAAGGACTGCGCGGCCCTTTCCGGCTGCGGATCGTATACGGCACCCCTGATACGCAACCTCGTACGATCGAGCCTCACGGACTGCTTCTGGGGCCCCGGAGCTATCTGGTCGCGCGCCAACCAGATCGCGGCAAGGACTTCCTGAATTTCCGCATGGATAGGATCGTCGAAGCCGACTGCCTCGACGAAAGCTTCGCCTTCCAGAGAGATTTTTCGCTGGACGACTATGCGGCCCGGGCATTTGGCGCCTATCAGGACGCTTCTCAATTCGGTGAAGTCGTGTGGCGCTTTACGCCCGAAGCCGCGGCCCGAGCTGCTGAGTTCCGTTTCCATCCATCCCAGACCCTCGAGTACGAAGACGACGGCAGTCTCATCGTACGATTTCATGCTGCTGGCTGGCTGGAAATGGCCTGGTTCCTTTATCAATGGGGAGATGCTGTCGAAGTCTTGGCGCCTCGGGAATTGCGCAACATGACCGTCGGCTATCCGCCAGGCGATCGAGGATTTCCGGGCCAAGAGCATCTCCGACCTCGAGTACCTCAAGCGCGTGCGCGACATCCGCGACCAGATGGTGCGACGGGATACGACGGATATACCCGAACCGATCAGGGACGACCCGCTCGGACGAGCCTTTTACGGCTGCCTTCGCGAAGCCTTGTCTGACGTCCAGGGCTCCGGGGACGATGCCGAGACATTGAGCGCAGAAGCGGCCGTGCAGCTGGTCGGCATCATCAACAGCCATCGGCGTGTGGACTGGGCTCAGGATCCGGATGTCGAGAACGCCATGAAGAATGACATCGACGATTACATCTTCGATGTGATCCGCGGAGAGCACAACGTGCCGATTTCGACGGAAGCGATCGACGCTCTCATCGATCGCCTGTTGATGGTCGCGCGCCGCCAGGCAGCGTGATGATCAGGTCGACGAACTATGGCAGCGCGGTCATCGAATACACTCTCACCCGAACTCCGCGCTCGTCTCTTTCGATCTCGGTACTGCCGGATGGCACCGTCACCGTCACTGCCCCGGAAGAGGCGGATCCGGACGAGATCGACGAGCGTGTCAGACGGCGGGCGCGCTGGATCCTGCGCCAGCAGAGGCGGTTCGCGGAGTTTCGGCCGAGGACGCCCCCACGGCAATTCGTCGGCGGAGAGACTCATCGCTATCTGGGCCGGCAATACCGCCTGAAGATCGATGCCGCCGAAAAGGATCGGGTTCTGATCCGGTCCGGCCGACTCGTGGTCGAGACGCGGTTTCCGGACGATCGCGACTGGACCCGGGTGCTGGTTCGCCGCTGGATGCGCCAGCGCGCGCGGGAAGTGCTTAAAGAGCGCTATGACGAAGCGCGCCCCACCATGGCGGCCCTGGGGATTGAGCCGCCGCCGTTGATGATCTGCCCCATGAAGAAGCGTTGGGGCAGCCATACGTCGTCGGGCCGCATCCTGCTGAACGACATGCTTATCGCGGCGCGGCGCGACTGCATCGACTACGTGATCGTCCACGAACTCTGCCACGTCGTCGAGCCGAACCATTCGCCGCGGTTCTTCCGCCTCCTGAACCGCTTGATGCCCGACTGGGAGCGCCGCAAGGATCTCTTGGAAAGGTCGATGATCTGAAACCCGTTGGTCGATTTGGATCGATGTTGTCTCCGGCTGCCGACAATGCTTCGAACCGGGGACACGACAGCGGCGATTTTCTCTTTTGAATTCAACGCTCTCCGGACTGTACGAACCAGGCCGCAGTCCAGAGGTCGAGAGAAAGCAGCGGAGAGAGAACGCCGACGTGGCCCGCGACGGCAGAAGGCAGTCCAGAGGTCACACGCCGAATGGCGCGGTTCCTCGCGATATTCGGCGCAATCTCAGGAGCGGAGAACGTTCGACAGGTTAGAAATGGCGGACAGGGAGGGATCGTCCAACCATCAAAGAAAAACCGCAGATTTCTGCGATCTCAATCTCCCTTTCGATGCCGAAGTGTACCAAGTCAGTGTACCAGAGGCAACAGCACGCCATCACGTAATATCTCTAAGCCTTTGATAATAAATTATTTTATTGACACGACCACTATATGTGGTATACTGTGACAATCGTAATATCAATATATTCTGCATGGCCAGATCATCTATCGATATTGCAAACGTTTGCAAAAGCGGACCCAAACGTAAAACGACATAATAAACCAATAGATTACATAGCAAACGTCAGCTAATCTCCTTCCATATTCTCGTATAGGTCTCTTCGGGCGCTTACAGCGCCCTGTATTGTATTCGAGGCCCGAATGCCTGCGGACGTATTTGCCTCGCCGGAATATGTAATCTACGCCAGAACCTCGACGCGGAGGCGTTGGCGGCAAAGGCTTAGAAGGCAAGTTTCAAGATTAGAGGCGTTCGTATCCGACAACCGAGGACACGTTATCGGTTCTTTTCGGGATATAGGCCAAGCGGAAGATGAGACCCTATCAGGGCGCATGACCGCGATTGAGCAAGCCTACCAAGAGAATGCAACCCTCCTCGTAACGAGCATTGATCGTTTCAGCCGCGACCCGCAATTTGTCGAGGACTGGTTAAGGGTTATACGCCTTCAAACCGTATCTCACCCGCAGGCGTCTAACAGCGATTTAGTACGTCTGGCCCGACAAGAATTATTCAGACAGGTTGATTGGGAAGAAGAGCAAGAACAGCGGCGTATATTGGATGGCAGGCCACCATCGAACTCGCCCAACGACGACGGCCTAATGAGGCGGCGAATACGAGCGCGGACGCGGGCGCGCAAAGTAAGCATCGTCATCAAACACCTTCGACGAAACGGCGTTTCCACACTGCAAGTTATCGCTGATGAACTGAACCGTATCGGCGTAAAAACACCCACGGGGCGGGGGGAGTGGAAACCGAACACCGTGTCACGGGAAGAGCGAACAAACCGCCTCCACCCAACGACAACCCGCTTTCCGAAAGAGATATGGAATTGGTTTCTTCCAGAGATATTCGAAACCGAAGAACATGCGGCTGTTTGGCTGGACTCGGTTTTAAGCCGCGATGACCAATAGTTATCGCAGATTTGCAGGAACCTCCTACGAAATCGCGGGGGGATGGCCAAACTGCCTTATGTCCATAGCTTCCCTATGAACCGGCGCTTGAATTGCAGATTTATCGAGTCGGCCGAGTCCGATAGCCAAATCTGCAATGATGAATGCAGTTTCCTTAACTTGCGATCTGCAATAGCCAGGAAGCCCCAGATACTACAGCCCCATGATGCGCAGAATGCGGAAAACCGAGGCTGAGGTGCCAGACCCCATCTACAATGAATTCCGTAAAAAATTGTATCTGTTCGCCAGGAATGGCTATCGCACATTTTTAGTCAGCTAAAAGCCGTTTGATGACCTTGACGGGATCGAGGTCGAGGTGCGGTGCGATCTCCAAAAACTCCCCCACGTCTAACCGTCTTTCCCCGAGTTCATAGCGCGACACGAATTGCTGCGGCTGTCCAATGCGGTTTGCCAATTCGGCTTGGGTAATGCCCAGCTTCTCCCTCTGCGACCTCAGGAGTTCTCTGAAGCGCCCGTAGACCGCCGAACTGATGGACTTCGTCATAAGCCGGAACCCGCAGGTTAAAACCGGCTTTCCCTCTATACATCAATTGCGTGTACACAAAATTGATGTAAGAATTTTCATCATTGATCGAGCGTTGAGGAGGGAGCGATGGGGAGAATTAAGGGCAGCCAAACATGGATTGCTGCAATATGCATGGTCGGGCTTACAGCCTGCCAGACGACGCAAGACCGTGCGCAACGCGCCGCTGATATCGAACGAGATATCGCCATCGCCCAGAAACATTTCACCGAGTCGGACAAGGAACTCTGCATCACTGAGTTTAAGCGGAACATGCATGACCCGAGTTCTTTCGAACTGGCGGGGCCGCTGGAGGTCAACCGCATCTGGATCGATACCACCTACGGGCAGAAGTGGGATCACCTGCCACCCCGCCGCGTCGTCTACACGGCCCGCATTAGGGGAAAGAACAAGTTCGGGGGATTGGTGCTTAACGAAATGCGCTGCATCTATGGCGTGATCGATACGGGCATCGTCTTTGCCGCTGCCAAGGGCAGATAGGCGGACCCTGTCCCGATGATCTGGCTCGTCGTCATTCTCCTGTTCTGCATCCTGTTGGTTCTTCTGGGTGGGGGCAATTTCGTTCGCGCCACTCTCTCGACCGTCGCCATCCTCGGGTACTTGGTGCTCATGGCGATCCTCACGGGAGACCCCGTATGGTTCTTCAAATGGCTGCTTTGGCTCCTTCCCGTGTGGATGGTCTTTCTGTTGGCCGTCCACCTATATTTCCGCTGGAAAAACGGGGTAGAGCGGCAACCGATCCCGCAAGGCATCGTTCGCCAGTTCCTACCCTCAGCTTGGGTGGGGCTGTCCCGAAATGATTACGTAGGTGCTGCGGTGATGGTCTTAGGTGTCGCCGCATTCTGCTTCTTCGCGCTCTACGCATTGACGCCATAGTAAACGGGCCTAGCGACAAACAGTAAGCCTGGATCGCTCGGGCCATCCTTCAAGAGACAATGAACGCCTTTTACCCCGCCATGTTTCGCGGGTAGCTCTTATGACGAATTAGCAGAACTGCATAGAACGAACAGATTTGCAGGCTGGAGTGGATGGCAGGCAGATTTTACATCCGAGCACCAACGTTCACGGATGTTTAGCAACATGCAAAATTCACCCAAACCCATTGTCATTTATCTTCGCGTCAGCACTCGCCGGCAAGGGACTTCTGGCCTCGGCCTTGAAGCGCAGAGAGAAATTTGCCGCCAGTTTGCCAAAAATCACGGGCACGAGATTTTTGCCGAGTACGAAGAGATTGAAACCGGAAAGGGAGCCGACGCGCTGGACCGCAGGCCCGAATTGGCAAAAGCCCTTGCTGATGCGCGAAAAATTAAAGCCCCGTTGCTCGTCGCGAAGCTCGACCGATTATCTCGGGACGTGGCCTTTATAAGCGGCCTGATGGCACAAAAAGTCCGCTTTATCGCCTGCGACCTAGGGCCAGATGTCGATAGCTTCGCGTTGCACATATTCAGTGCATTTAGCGAGAGAGAACGCACCCTAATTTCGGAACGGACTAAGGCAGCTTTGGCAGCAAAACGTGCCAAAGGCCAACTTCTAGGGAACCTGTCCACACTCGCAAGGGCGCAAAAAGAAGGGCGGCTCACTCAGACTTTCCAGGCCAACATTTTTTCGACAAACGTTCTTCCGCTAATTAGGGATATACAGGCACGTGGTATTGAGACGTATCCTGGAATAGCTGATGAATTAAATATTCGGGGTATTACCGCAAGGCGGGGCGGGAAATGGCACCCAACGACAGTCAAACGCATTCTGGACAGGCACACCTCAGAAGGGTAGCTGCAATACACAAATGATGGGATTTTCTGGCACAACCGTCCTGTTTAGCGGGGGCATGGACTCTACGGCTTGCGTACACTTCTACCTCCAACGCCATGAAGACGTTCGAGGAGTGTTTATCGACTATGGACAAGGCGCGCGCACCCAAGAGCACCAGGCCGCAACGAATATCTCCCGAGCAATGGGCTTCCCGCTTGAGACCCTAGATTTTTCTCAGAATAAAACCTTCACCTCTGGTGAAGTCGTCGGGCGGAATGCATTTCTTCTTTTCACCGCGTTGATGTTCTCGTGCCAGCGTTCAGGACTAATCGCAACGGGCATTCACGGCGGCACTCCATACTACGACTGTTCCGCTTCGTTCATCTCCCAAATTTCTCGGGTGATCGAAGAGACAACAGACGGCTTGGTAAGACTAGACGCACCATTCATCGATTGGAGAAAACGGGATGTATATGATTACTTTACGGACGCCGATCTCCCGCTTAAATTGATTTATAGTTGCGAAACGGGGGGTGACCGTCCTTGCGGTCAATGTGCGTCGTGCCAGGACCACGAGAAATTGGGGATTTCGTCAAAAAGCGATTTATCAGGCTAGATGGCGAAATTATCGGAAGAACTCCACTTCTCATCCCTTCCTTTTCGAGCAAAGGGTTCCCAAATACCCAAGAAATCTTATCCTACATGGAAGAGTTTATTACGGACGTAACGCTAGTCAGCGCTTACGACATTCATTATCGCCACATCGCTCCCCCATTTACTTTTCCAGAGCTGATCTTTTTAGATAGCGGTGGATTTGAGGCGTCAAAAGACCGCGAACTATCTGATCTCGGCTATCTCCCCCACGAACCAGATGAATGGTCAATGGAAATGCACAATGCGGTGCTGGATGGCTGGCGTTCAGACATACCCACAGTAGTTATCAGCTACGACCATCCAGATGAACGGCGTCCTGTAGCGGATCAAATTGCGCGCGCGATGGAAAACATTGGTCATCGGAAAGGAGTTTCTCGTGAAATTCTTTTGAAGCCAGAGACTGGCGATCAGAAATATTTAAAGATTAGCTCTGTCGTCGCAAACATCCATGATCTTGCCCAATTCGACATAATCGGCGTGACCGAAAAAGAAATCGGCAGTTCGGTCCAAGCAAGGATGAAATTCATCGCGTGTTTGCGGGAAGCGCTGACGAAAGCCGGTCTCGATACGCCAATCCACATATTTGGGAGCCTCGATACGATTTCGACGCCCCTCTACTACGCCGCAGGTGCGGACCTGTTTGACGGGCTGACCTGGCTTCGGTTTGGGTATTTCGAAGGCCATACCGTTTACAAGAACACTTTCGGAACCCTTAAACTAGGTGCGGACACCGCACAACATATCGTGGAGAGCCGCGCATGGTCGGAGAATTACTACTATCTAAAGAAATTGGAGCGAGCAATGCGCCGCTTCCTAAACGAGCACGACTTTGACCAGTTCCCATATCATCGCGACCTTATACGCGAGTGCTTTGATAGCACTGTTGAGTGCTTGGAGGATTAAATGGCAGGCGGCGGAGGAAGGGATGGGCCATTCACAAGTGATAGGTCCCCAGAGAAGCTAAAAGAACTGGTGCGGAAGGCTGAAGACAAAGCAGCGTCCGCTGAGTTCGAAGCGAAACTCTCGGACAATTTGGGTGAATTGTTGTCGGGGTACAACGGCAGAGATACAGAACTCGTAACTGACCGCCTGAGTGATCTGAAGAGGGTTCTCGAAGGCGAGATCGAAGGTACTTTAGATCAGCTATACGGGGGGTCCGTTGCTAAACACACCTACGTGGATGGCCTTAGCGATATCGACTCATTGGTTTTGATCGACGGGACTGACCTTGAGGACAAATCACCTCATCGAGTAATCGAGAAACTGCGAAACCTATTAGTTAAGAGCAACTCTGACGACCTAACCATTACCTCGGGCAAAATGGCGGTCACAGTCGAGTATCCCGATGGGATGCAAATTCAGCTTCTTCCGGCTCTGCGAACAGACGCTGGTCTCGCGGTTCCATCGAGTAGGCACGAGGGCTGGTCGTCTATCAAGCCTCAGGCATTCCAATCTGCTTTGACGCGCCGAAATGAGGAATGTGGCGGCAAACTTGTGCCAGCGATAAAGCTTGCGAAAGCCGTCATCGCTACGTTGCCAGAGTCTCAACGCTTGAGCGGATACCACATAGAAAGTCTCGCCATTGCGGCATTTCGCGGCTACGACGGGCCAAAGACAACGACTGCAATGTTGCCGACGTTCTTTGAGAAGGCAAAGGACCTTGTCAAAGCTCCAATCCGCGACAGCACCGGCCAGTCAGTCCATGTCGATACATACTTGGGTGGAGAAAATAGCCAACAGCGCCAATCCACAAGCCATGTCCTCGACCGGCTAGCTCGTCGCATGAGAAACGCGACTGCAGCCGGTTCCATTGATCAATGGCTATCAATGTTCGAAACAGAATTCTGAGATCGAGCTATCCATGACCAATGACGATATTAAGAAAATCAAAAACGTCTCAGACATGCAATGTAGCGCACATGCGAACCTTCGGGACCGATATCACAGGCGCAGCACAATATTAGACCTTACGATTTTTGCTCTTTCTACATGGCTTGTCGGCCTAGTATTCGTGGAGCCACACATCAATTTTTCACTGACGCCATTTGGCTTACCTCCCAACATTTGGTTGGGAGTCTTAGCGATTTTTACATTCTTTCTCTCGATAGTTCAGATGAAAGTTAACTGGAAGGGCAAAGCCGACGCGCATGCACAGTCCTTAAACCTGCATTCGAACGTCAAAAGAGAATGTGTATTCCTTCTCGCTGAGCCTTCGTTGGACCCGAACGATGTTCAAATTCAAAAGATGCTAGTTCGGCATGAAATCGCAAGCAATCTGACCAGCCCGATACCCGAGAACGAGTTTCTAAAACAGAAGAAGAAGCACCTGATAAAGCAGGAAATAAGCCGTTACCTCTCTGAAAACCCCTCGGCATTGATTTGGCTCGCCCGACTTAAAATTTGGTGGAGAGACAACGTAAGACGATAGGAAGTAGATCAATTGCGGCAATCAACCCACAAAGCGGTAAGTCTGTATCGCGAGGCGAAAGACTTTGTGTTCTCTGCTGGATACTCTGATGAGGTTGAGTGGCAGAAAGATCGTTGCCTAGAAACCACCACAGAGTCAGATTTCTTGCGCGAGGCAGCCTGGGTAATCCTTTGCAGCGGCTTTAAAGAAAATGTTGTCAGCCGATATTTCAATTACATCACGCTCTGTTTCTGCGACTGGGAAAGCGCTTCCGAAATCGTAGGCTGCGGTCAGACATGCGTGAATGCCGCACTTCCCGCATTTAACAACGCTCGAAAGCTACAAGCGGTTCTAGAAACTGCGGAGATAGTTGATCGGCTCGGTTACAGCGCCTTGCGAAAAGAGATTTGCGCCCATCCGATAACGACACTTAAGCGCTTCCCTTACATTGGTGAAGTGACCTCATGGCATCTTGCTAAAAACCTAGGCCTCCAGGTAGCTAAGCCGGATCGCCACCTTGTCCGATTTTCAAATGCCGCTGGATTTGATTGTGTTCAAAAGTTTTGCGGGGCAATTGCGGAGATCACAGGAGACGCGATCAACGTAGTTGACATAATTCTCTGGCGATACGGAGCATCCGGCCTTAGGCAGGCCAGCTAGCTTCTTCGCCTTCATACCCAAACTGTGTGCCTTAAAGGGCGAAATTTGCCCGTACACGTGCGGAACTCATCCACCTCGTTGCATAGCAACGTCTCCACTTACTTGACGCACAAATGGCTTAAATTGAGCCCTGCGTACTTTATTTTCCGCATATCCTTTTCGAGCGTCTTGGTAGCAAAACCTCTCCCGTAGTTCTGGCCTACGTTTCGGCCATCATCCCGCCCATTAATCGCTTCGGCGCGATCCTCAGGTATTTCGGCCTCCCTTTGGGCATCTTTGAATGTATGCCTGAAGCTATGAAAGCTGGTGCGCTCTTTATCCGCGCCTGCCTTTTCCATGAACCGCTTGAACCATTTGGAGAACGGTGAGGAACGATACCCGTCTTTCCCTTTTGGCAAATCGGGAAACAACATTTCCTCACCGGCTTTTCGCTTCTCCTCTACATACGATAAGAACCCGACTTTCTTTAACTCGGGATGCACAGGGATGATCCGTTCACCGGCTGCGGTTTTGACGGATTTGTCTGAACCCGCTTCCTCTTCCACACGGATAACATCGACGCCATCGACCTTCTGAATATCGGCTGTCTTGAGTTGGCAGCATTCATTCAGCCGCATCCCTGAATAGAGTGCCAACAGAGGAACCCAAAACCGTCCTCGGCGCGGCTTGTTTGGCCCCTTTTTGGCGTACCCTGCCTCATCGTCTTGGCATCCGGCATAAAGCGGCGCATTGAACATCGCTTTCAACTGATCCAATTCGAATGGTGCGCGGCGGTCTTTTTTACGCGTCTTCTGCTTCGGCCCTGAGAGATTTTCCGCAGGGTTCGCGATGATGTAACCCTCCCGCGCGGCGTACCCGAATATCGCGCTCAGATGCCCCAAGTATAACTTGATGGTGGTCGGAGATAGGCGCTTTAAGCCCTCGGCTTTCGCATGTCTGGAAGCCTGTTCGACCGTCATGTGTGGAAATCGTTTAGAGGCATTCGGGGGAAGGTCACAAAGGACATTGCGGACCCTCCGACAATCTTCCCGACTGATTTCGCTTATCGGTTTTTCCCTGCCTAACAACTCACACAATGCCCGACTGATAATCCGATAGGTCATACGGGTTTTGTCAGTTACATGCTGCCTCGACGGCTCGTTCTCATATTCATCGATTAATTCCCCTAACGTCTTCGACGTGAACTGCGGCGCTTCCGGTCGAGCCCCCTCAGGCGAAACGCCATTGAACAGCGAGTCAAAGGCTCGATTATCAAAATTACCCTTAAGCCGTCTGATCGAGCGTTTATCCCGTTCGATCATTGCCCGCTGAACTAACTCAAACAGCAATCGATATTGGTTCGAGCCGTTCTCAATGGCGAGGCCATGCTCGGCCTTTATGGCGTCAATTTCGGAATTCACATGCCGTTGCGTCTCGGCATCGTCCGCGTCTTTGGTGAGAGCTGCATCGTGACGCAGGGCATCCAACGCCGTGGCCAATTCTTTACCTTTGAAACGAAGCGCCCTCTGGCGGGCGGCGGCATTGCGCTCTTGGTCGTGAAACCAGATCAGGACAATCCTTTGCAGGTCTTCATCCGACACGCTTTCCGTTCTCTGCGATGCTTTGGCGAGAGCCCGCCTACAATCGGAGAATTCCTGTTCCAGCTTCACCGCTTCGATACGAACCCGCTGCAAAGCCACGCGGGGCTCTTTTGTCCGAAGCGATTTCACCACCTCGACCTTGCCGAATTCATCCCGAATTTCGAGCGGCACCTTTACGCGAAGATAGAAACCTGTCTTGCGCTGTTGTAGCCATGGGTGATTTGGCATGTCCGACATCCCTTGAGTGTACCAGTTTCAGGTACGTCAGGGAAATCGAGACCGCAGAATTCTGCGGTTTTTCTATGATACCAACCCTCTAGAGAGGGGTTGGCGGACAGGGAGGGATTCGAACCCTCGAGACCCTTTAGGGGCCTAACTCCTTAGCAGGGAGCCCGCTTCAGCCACTCGCGCACCTGTCCCGTTGGGTCGCCGGCCGGTTTTTTTACGGCAGCGGAGACGCCTTCATAGCTAAGGCCCGCACAGCTTTCAACAAGCCTGTTGGAATTTCTCTCGAAGGGCCTGCGCCGCCGACCGGCGGCGCAGGCACCCTTCTTGCCTCAGCCCCCCCTCACTTGGCCGAGAAACTTGCCGACCTCATCGCGTAAAATCTCTGCCTGACGGGTCAATTCCGTGGCCGAAATCTGGATTTGTTCGGCCGCCACACCGGTTTCGCCGGCGGCCTGCGTCACCGCACCGATGTTTTCGCTCACCCGGGACGTACCGTTGGCCGCTTCTTCGACGCTGCGGGCGATTTCCTGAGTCGCCGCCCCCTGTTCTTCGACGGCCGAGGCGATCACCGTGCCGATTTCATCGATCTCGCCGATGGTCCGGCTGATGCTTTGGATCGCTTCGACCGAATCCCTGGTGGCGGATTGGATATCATTGATCTGGGTGCTGATTTCCTCCGTCGCCTTGGCCGTCTGTGAAGCCAGGTTCTTGACCTCCGATGCGACCACGGCAAAGCCCTTGCCCGACTCGCCGGCACGGGCCGCTTCGATCGTCGCGTTCAGGGCCAGAAGATTGGTCTGCTCGGCAATATCCGTGATCAGGGCGACGACCTCGCCGATCTTTTCCGCGGCGAGCGCCAGACCTTGGATTTTGGCGTTGGTGTCATTGGCATCCTGCACCGCGCGCGAGGCGATCTGCGTCGATTGCACCACCTGCTGGCTGATTTCCGAGATCGAGGCCGACAATTGAGCCGCCGATACGCTGACCGTCTGTACGTTCTTGGAAGCATCATCCGCCGCCGTGGATACGATGTTGGATTGCGAACTGGCTTTGTCGGCGGTCTGCGTCATGGTTTCCGAGGAGACTTTCAATTCGCTTGCCGCCTCGGATACGACGCGGACGACATCGCCCACGCCCGCGTCCAGTGCATCGGCCATTTTGGCCATTTCTTCTTGCCGCGCGGCGGCCGCCCTTTCGCGCTCCCGCGCCGACTGTTCATCGACCAGCTTGGCCTGGCTCAAACTTTCCTTGAACACGATCAAGGCCGAGGCCATGTCGGCGATCTCGTCCTTGCCGGTGATCGAGATTTCCGTTTCCAGCTCGCCCTCGGCAACGGACTTGGTCGCCGCCGTCAAGACCTCCAGGCGGTGGCCCAGGCTGCGCCCGACATACAACCAGGCAATCAGCACCGTGATGCCGATGGCCAGCACGACGATGGCCGCCAAAAAGGAAGAACTGCGGCTGAACGCGGCAATGATCTGGGCCGATCCCGATTTGACCTCTTCGCGGGCCGCCCCCACGATGGTGTCGACCTCGTTCGACAGATCGACCGAGACATCCTGCGTCTTCTGCAGGGCGTCAAAGGTGCGGTTGGCCGCCCCCAATGCCTGCCGGCGCAAGGCCACCACACTGTCCGCCCCCTCTGCGGCGGCGGCGAACCCGGCGGCGACCTTGCCGATGTCCTCGGCCAGGGCCTTGTCCTTCAACTCCCCAATTTCAAAGTTGGTCTGACGCACGGCCAAAAGAATGGCTTCTTCAAGGCCATTCAGAAGATTGATGTCGTTGACGTTCGCCGCCGTTGCCAGCAGCCCCGCCGTCCGGTTGGACTTGGCCTCGATCCGTAGCAAGGTATTGACCGTCTTGACCTTGGTATTGACCAGGGTGGAGCCCCGCACCGAGTTCTCGATCATGAATTTCTGCATGCCCTCGGCAAGGGTCTGATGCGCGGTTTCCATATCCGCTTCCAACAGCAGTTGCAGGCCCGCCTTTTCCTCGTCGATTTGCGCCATCTTGCCGCTGTCGACCGCCGCCAGGAACGCCGCCAGGGCCGCCTCGACGTCGGGCAGGTCCTGCTTCTTAAACAGTGTTTCCGCAATCTTATTGATGTCGGCAACGATCTCCGCAGAGGCCGGCTTGGCCTTGGCCGCTTTGGCCATCGCCACCGCCGCCACAAGGCGTTCCGCTTCCGTCCCCAGTTTCTGCGCCAGGGTCAGATGCGGCAGGTCCGCATTCATCAGATTGTTGACGGCCTTGACCCCGCCGATACTCAGCGATGCCGATCCCTTGCCGACCTCGGCTTCGGCAGCGGCCAGAACCGGTGCAACCTTGGCCAACAGGGCTTCGTGCGTTGCCACCACCTGTTCCGACACTCCGGCCAGGCGCTTGTTGGCATTCAGCCGGGCGTTGACCTCGGACGACAGGGTTTCCAGATATGACTGAAACGAACCGACCAGCCGGTTCAGATTTTCGGCATTGGCGTCGGGCCCAGCCAAATTCTTGAATTCGTCGATCTGGCCGCGAATTTGTCCCAGCCGTCCTTCGAGGTCTTGTTTGATGGCGACACGTGTATCTTCGGCCTGGGCACGGGCAAGTGCGGGTGCCGCGGCCGAAAGCAGGGCACTGCTTCGGGCCAGGCCCAGTGCAGCCTCCATGGTTGGCACGGAACGCCCGACGGCGTCCTGAAAATCCTTCTCGACGCTGGAAAAGCCCCGCATGGCGACAATCCCCGCCGCGATGGTCAGGATCGTCACACAACCGAAGGCGACAAACAGCCGCGCCCGGACCTTATTCGGCATGAATCGTTCGATAACCACTGCTCCCCCCAAAACCACGTTCGTCATCGCGGTCCTATCGGCACCATTGCCGATATCACCGAACAAAACGACCACAGGAGAGCAGGTGTTAACTATCGACGTCTTGATCGCCCCGACGCCTCCCCTGAGGTGTGATCTTCACCGGCCGAAACCGGCCACATCCCCCGAAAACCTTTTATTTCACCACCTAAAACAAAGCCCCATATTTAGGCGATTTGTTTTCTTATTTTAATAAAATTGGCATGAAAAACAGATAGGTACAATATATATTTAGTAATTGTTATTTACATAAATTTTACAAATATCACGTAATTTTTTTCACAAAAAATAGATGACGTTTTTGATTGCCGTCTGTCAGAAAACGCACGCTTCATTCCGCCGAAATTTTCTCGGTCAGGTTAAAACTGTATGAAATTCAAAGGGAAGTCGGCCGCCATCAACAAGCAGGCATCGGCCGGCGATCCTGGCCATTCAAGCATGCTTGCAAATGATGGAACGCCGGATCAGCCGTCTTGTCCGGTTTTTTCGCGAAAGGTCTTCGACCGCCCGAAACGCGGCAGCTCGACCGCGTCCGGATCGATCGCTTCGGAAATGTTGTAGCTGACGAAGCCGCCGGTCAGACGCTTCAGTTCGTCAAACGTAACCGGAAACAAACAATGGGGGTGCCCTGCCGCCGCATATAGACGGTCGAACCGCCGCAGGCTGGCGTCGATCGCGATCGGCATGTCGTTGACCAGCCCCACGGGCGACACGCCGCCGATGGTGAACCCGGTCACGTCCTTGACCCGCTGGGCCTGCGGTTTGGTCACCTTGCCGGTCATGTCGAACACACGGGGCAGGCTTTCCGGCTTGCAGGTATGGTCGCCCGCGACAAGGGCCAGCACCGGCTTGTCGCCGATCCGGAAGGTCAGGGACTTAACGATCTGTCCAAGCTGGGCATCGACGGCACGGGCCGCGTCATCGGCCGTCTTGGCCGTGACGGTTAGCTCGATCACCCGGTCGCCCAGACCGGCGGCTTTGAGCGCCTCGCTTACCCGTTGAACCGACTTCTTGGTCTTGAACGCCATCGCCCCTGTCCATTCCGTTGGTGTGAAATCCCGTACGTTCGGGCCGGACTAATTAGCGAACGGTACCGCCATTCCTTTTTGCACGGCCTCGCGCGCCGAGATTGTATCAAACCAGCGCTTCACGTTGGGGAATTCGTTGAGATCGACCTCGTGACGTTCATGACGCGACACCCAGGGGTAAACCGCGATATCGGCGATGGAATAGAAATCACCGGCAAGGTATTCGGTCTCGTTCAGACGGCGGTCGTTCATCACCATGTAAAGCCGCTTGGTTTCGTCGTGATAGCGTTTCTGGCCGTAGGGCACGACTTCCTTGGGATTGAACATGAAATGGTGGGCTTGGCCGAACATCGGCCCGACACCGCCCATCTGCCACATCAGCCATTCAAAAGTCGCAATCCGTTCCCGGCCCGCGCTGGGCAGAAGTTCGCTGCCCGTCTTTTCCGCCAGATAGACCAGAATGGCACCCGTCTCGAACACGGAAACCGGCTTGCCGTCCGGCCCGTCGGAATCGACGATCGCCGGAATGCGGTTATTGGGTGAAAGCTTCAGAAACTCAGGCGCATGCTGCTCGCCCTTGGAGATATTCACTTCGTGGGTCGTATATTCCAGGCCCACTTCTTCAAGCATGATGGATGCCTTGCGCCCGTTGGGCGTGGCCCAGGTATAAAGATCGATCATCGGGGATCCTCCTCCGTCATCGGTGTTTCGTCATTGCCGGCAAGCATAAGCGAACACCGGATACGGGCAAGGTTTTGCTGTGGTGCGCCGGATCAATGCGCAGTGGGCGGCATAACGCCGCTGTTGTCCTCGGAAACCGGGGCCCATTCTTCGAGATAAGCCTTAATTGCTGCCTGCGCAGATTGTGCCGGGCCGCCGATTTTTTCCGCCCGCAGATAGATAATGGTCAGGGTCAGCGACGTCAGGGCACGCTGGTCACGGCGCTTACGGGCTTCGTTGTGCATGCGGCTCAAGTGATCCTGGGCGCGCTTGAAGCCATAGACCTCGTCCTTGTGCACGAAGGTTTCCAGGATGTAGTCGATATCCTTGCGCAGGTCCTGCGCGACATCGGCGCTGATCGGGCCGTAATGTTCTTCCGTCAGGGCGTGCAGGATATAAGTCACGTCGCGATTAAGGCGCCGCGCATCGGCCTCGGGGCCGAAAAACTTGTTGAAAATGCTTTTAATCACGGGCGTCCGTTCACTTTCGATACTTGGAGAGAATATGGCGGGGACAATACCCCCCCAGGGGGCGTAAAAACAACCAGCGCCTGATGCAATTCGCCATAACAGTTCGCCCGGCACCGTAGTATTTTCGACCAGCCGGCGCGCGGTGATATGGTAGAAGCTCCTTCCCTACCCCTACTCCCAATCACCGCCACCAAACATAACCGACAGAACACCCCATGCCCGACCTGAACACCCTGGCCCTTGTCGCCGCGATTTTCCTGCTTGCCGGCGCTGTTAAAGGTGTTGTCGGCGTGGGCCTGCCGACCGTCGCCGCGGGCCTGATGACGGCGGCCGTCGGCCTGCACGAAGCGGTTCAACTGGTCATCGTGCCGGCCTTTCTGACCAACGTCTGGCAGGGCGCTTTCGGCGGCCAGTTCACAGCCCTTTGCCGGCGGCTGTGGCCCTTGTTGCTGATGTCGTGCATCGGCACCTGGTTCGGTGCGGCGATCCTTGTCGCCATCGACGCCCGTATATTGTCGGGCTCCCTCGGCGGGCTGCTTGCCGTCTATTCGCTGTATTCCCTGATAACCCCGCAAATTCCGCCGCCCGGCCGGTGGGAAAAACTGCTGGGTCCGGTCATCGGCTTCCTGGCCGGGATGGCCAGCGGTGCCGTGGCATCCTTCGTCATGCCGGGCGGGGTCTATCTGCAGGCCCTGGGACTGACCCGCGACGGTCTGGTCCAGGCCATGGGGATCGCCTTTACCGTGGTGACGGCGGCCCAGGCGGTCAGCCTGTCGGGCCATGGGGTACTGACCCCGGAAATGACCATGGCCTCGGCCTTGATGCTGGCCCCCGCCGCGGCGGGGATGATCGGCGGCCAGATGATCCGCCGCCGACTTCCCGCCGAGACCTTCCGCAAGGTGTTCTTCGTCGGCCTGATGATACTGGGGCTGTATCTCGCGGCCCGGGTGTTTATGTAATCCGTCAGCCCGGAAGCATTTCCCCGACCTGCTTTTCAACGGCTTTCGGATTTACCAGCAGATTGGCGTGCAGATCCGCCGCCATGGGATCGGGATAGATATCGTCTTTGCCGGCTTCCAAGCCGGCCAAAACAGCGCGGGCGACTTCCCATGGCGCCGTTTTTTCCATATCGACATTCGCCGCCATATCGGTGTCGATCGGCCCCGGATAGACGCCCAGGACATGGGTGCCTTGCCCCGCCAGTTCCGCCCGCACCCCCTGGGTCAGGGAATGGACCGCTGCCTTCGACGCGCTGTAGGAACCGAGCACGGGAAAATTGACCAGCGACGCCACCGAAGCAATATTGATGATCGCTCCCCCGCCGTTATCCGCCAATACCGGCGCAAAGGCACGGATCATGTCCAATACGGCAAAATAATTGGTTTCCATCTCCTGTCGGGCCGGATCCGTTGTCTCGCCTGCGATGAAGGCGTTATAGCCGGCCACGCCCGCGTTGTTGATCAACAGCGTGACATCCGTGTTTTTCGCCGCATTGGCGATCTGTTGGCGGTCGGTCACGTCCAAGGCGACGGCAATAACACGCCCGGCCCCCGCAGCAACCAGACCGGCAAGCGATTCAGGATTACGCGCGGCGGCATAGATTTTTCTCGCACCATTATCAAGCAGGGCCTCGACAAAGGCTTTGCCGATCCCCCGGTTGGCACCGGTTACGAAGGCAACTGTGTTTTCGAATTGCATGTACAGGGCATCCTTTGATTTTGTTGAACGATTATTCAATATGTTTCGCCGTTATATTGAACGATCATTCAATACTCAAGAAAATTTTTTATGACAGGAAGTTTTCCGCATGTTCACGGGATTCCTTGATGAAAGGGTGATCCCGTTTTGCCCGGGCCATTAAGCGCGCGGCCGCAAGCAACCCCTGTATCAGGCGTGCGGTCTGATCGGGGTCGACATCAGCCGGTATCTCTCCAACCTCCTGCCCCTTTCTGATCAGGTTGCAAATCAGGGTTTCAACCTGCGCCAAACTGCGTTGGATTATTTGCGTGACCTCATCATCCTCCGGCCTCGCTTCAAGCACCGAATTCATTATGAAACAGCCACAAGATTCCCCGCCCCCATCGACTTCCGCGATCAGGGTGTCGAACAGGCTGAGGATGGCATCACGCGGCGAATACGTGTTTTCCAATTTCCCCATACTTTGGGTCGTCTGCTGTTCATATTTGGCAAGGCAGAGCTGGAACAAATGTTCCTTGTCCTTGAACGCGGCATAGATCGAGCCGGGGTTAAGACCGGTCTCCGCGACCAAGTCTTTCATAGACGTACCTTTGAACCCACGCTGCCAAAAGGCGCGCATGGCTTTATCCAGGACCTTGTCCTCATCGAACTGTTTTTCCCACGGCATGGCTCCGGACTATCAGGTTTTGAACGACCAATCAACGTTGCTTGCCCCCCTCATCCGTCAGCCTTGATTCACCGTTTTCTAACATTTGCCTTCCAGGGTTACGGAAGTCGTGGCAAGCTTATGCCCGTGGGGACTTGAATTGGGGATTTGAGTTATTGGACGCAAACGCGCCGACGCGCGTTTTATGGAGACGAGACATGACCCCGACCCGTTTTTCGGACAATTTCATCCGCCTTCCCGCGGCGGCCGTTCTTGCCTTGGCGCTCAGCGGCACCGCTGCTTTTGCCGATGACGCCGCCAAGGAACAGGCCAACACAACGCCGGCCGAAATCAAAATGCAGTATCACACGCCCGAGGCCGAGACCAAGGACGACGACCCCTTGGAATCCCTCAACCGCGTGACATCCGGTTTCAACAGCATTTTCCGCGGCATGATCCTGGATCCGCTGATTTCAGGCTATAAGGCCGTCACGCCGGACGCGATGCAGGAAGCGATTTCCCACGCCGCCAATAACCTGTCGGAACCGGTCACGGCGGTCTCCTCGTTTTTGCAGGGCGATACGGAAAATGCCGGCAATGCCACCCAGCGCTTTCTGATCAATTCGACCGTGGGTATTGGCGGGCTGAGCGACCCGGCCAGTGACATGGGCATTCAGTCCCGTCAGGAAGACCTGGGACAGGCCATGGGTGCCGGCGGCATGGAACCGGGCCCCCATATTGTTTTGCCGATCCTGGGCCCCAGCAACCTGCGCGACGCCACCGGCGACATTCTGACGTCGATCGCCAATCCTTTGCCGCTGGTCGGCAAGGCCGCGCAGGGCACGGTGACCTATTCGGATAATCAGGACGCGATCAAGGCCGCGACCGGCAATTCGCTGGATCCCTACACCACGGAAAAGGCGCTGTATGAGCAGAAACGCCAGTGGGAAGTCAGCAACGGCGCCGTCAGTGCCCCGGCCGACGGCCCGACCCTGGCCGACGAAGGGCCGTCACTGGCGACAAAACCGGCACAGTAAAGCGTTATCCGTAATCCTATATCTCCCGGCCAATTCGGCCGGTCATACGGGCACGTGCCCGATGCTGCCGCCGCCGCAAACATATAACGTTTGCCCGGTCACGTAGGACGCCTCGGGCGAGAGCAGGAACGCGATCGGCCCCGCGATTTCCTCGGGCGTTCCGACACGGCCAAGCGGTATGGATGAAAGCACATCCGCCAATTCTTTCGACCCATCCGGGTGATTGCCTTTGAACAAGGTTGTCGCCACCGGCCCAGGGGCAATGCAATTGACGGTTATGTTGTCATTGGCCAGATCCAAGGCCCAGCTTCGCGTCAGCCCGACAAGTGCTGCCTTGGTCGCAACATAGGGCGTGCGCACGGCCCGGCCGACAACCACGCGGCTTGCGATATTGACAATACGACCGCCCCCCTGCGCCGCACGCAAGCACGGCAGCATAATTTGCGTGATCTGCACGACGGCCCGCAGATTGACGTCGTAGTGGGCATCCATTTCTTCCATCGTTACCGTATCGATCGAACGAGCCCGAGACACACCGGCGTTATTGACTAGCCCCGTAACCGCATGACGTTCGGCAATTTCCGCACCGACATCGGCAAGAACAGCGGAATCTGCAAAATCCACTTCATAAAAATGACCAGGAAACGATTCCGGTGCGGTGCGTCCTGTACCGATCACCGCATGCCCGGCATCGGCCAGCAATTGTGCCGTCGCCAAGCCGATGCCTCTGTTTGCTCCGGTTATTACCGTTGTCGCTGTCATTCGATCATCCTATATATTCGTACCGCATAGCAGTACACCGTTCCGCATATTGACACACCTTTTAAATATGAAGTTAAATCATGACAAGCAACAGAGAGCGCGATCAACGCGCTCTCATTTCAAAATTGGAAACATCCGTGAACGACAGCACACCACCCGATGCGGGGAAGGACCGCGCCTTTGTGAACGGGCTGGCGCGGGGATTGAAGGTCCTGGCTTCCTTTTCCCCCGACAGCAACCGGATGAGTCTGGGCGACTTGGCACAAGCGACCGGCCTGCCCAAGTCGACGGTTGCCCGTCTGGTCCATACCCTGGTGGAAGTCGGCTACGTTTACGTCTGTCCCGACAGCGGCCGGTACCGTATTCACCCGCGCGTTTTGACCCTGGGTTATCCCGTCATGGCGACCATGGACAAACGACTGGTGGCCCTGCCCATGATGCAGGAACTGGCCGATTATTCGCGCGGTACGGTTTCCTTGGGCATACGTGACGGCCTGTCCATGATCTTGATCGAACGATCACGGGACCGCACGGTGCGCGCCCTGCCCCTTGATATCGGTTCACGCATACCGATGGAAACGACATCCATGGGACAAGCCTACTTCGCGTCCGCCAGTCCTGCTGAAAAAACCGACATCTTGGAACAATTCAAAACCCATGATCCGGACCGCTTCAAAGAAGTGGAACGCAAGCTCCGCGCAGCAGAACGGGAATACGCCGAAAAAGGATATTGCACGGCCGTCGGCACGTGGGAAGACGACGTCAATGCCGTTGGCGTCGCCGTCGAACTCTCCAACGAAGCCATGGCCGCCTTCAACTGCGGCGGCCCGTCATCGCGCATTGCGGAACAATCCCTACCCGACCTGGGCATACGTCTTGCCGAGCTTGCCCGGCATTTCCAGACCGCGGATTGGGTCGGGCAACTGCCGCCGCGCCCTTACCGAGGCGTCGAAACCTCATAAATCCAACCAACCATAAACCTGCCACTAGGAGGAAAGATCTGATGCAAAAGATCGGACGTAGAGACTTTATCAAAATGGGATCCAGCTTGGCCGTCGGCTCGGCCCTGATACTCCCCGCCGCTCTGGCACGCCCCGCACGGGCGGCTTCGGGCCCCGAATACTTGACCATGGTCGGTGGCGGTCAAGGCGGCGCCTGGTACCTGGGAGCAGCCGCGATTGCCGAACTCAGCAAGAAGGTCTGGCCCGGCGTGGCCACCACCGTCACACCCGGCGGCGGCATTTCCAACCTGAAGGGCGTCGGCGCCAAGAAAATCGAAGTCGGCTTTGCTTTCGCCATGGATGTCACCGCCGCCTACAAGGGCATGCTTAAATTCAAAAACAAGCCGGTCAAAAATCTGCGCGCCCTGATGTCGACCAACGGTGCCTATCTTTCGACCGTGGCCAAACCGGAAATCAAATCCTACGCCGACCTGGCAGGCAAAAGTGCCGCCCCCGGCCGCGCGGGAATGACAGGCCTTGCCAGTTTTGAGCGCATCGTCAACCAGATGGGGATCAACAAGGACGTCAAGATCGTCAATACGGGATACGGCGAAATGTCCGCCCTGTTCCAGGACAACGTGGTCCAATCGGCCACGGTCATCGGCTCCATCCCGCACCCCGTGGTTGATGAAATCCTGTCCGTCAGCGAAGGCCATGTGCTGCCGGTCGACGATGCCGTCGCCGATGCCCTGACTAAGGAATTCAACTACGAAAAGGTCACCATTCCGGCCGGCACATTCAAAGGCCAGGATAAAGATATCCCGACGATCGGTTCCGTCACGCAGGTCGCGACCTATGCGGAAATGCCCGACGAATGGGCCTACAACATCGTCAAATCGACCTGGGAAAACCGCAAGCGGCTTGTCCAGGCGCATAAGGCCTACGGTGAATTCGGTGAAGAAATCGCCGTCAAGGGCGTACGCATCCCGTTCCACCCGGGCGCTGAACAGTACTGGAAGGAAATCGGGCTTCTGTAGTTGCCCGCCCCCTTCTTTTCGTTAAACCGGTCCCTGCTTCTCCGCCATATAGCGGAGAAGCAGGCGATAGGAAGATGATGAGCCGATGCAAGATCAAATGACCAAGCCGGTTTCACCGGTAGACGAATTCGCAGCCCTGCGGCTGTTCCTGTCCGGCCCCGGCCGTAAATGGTGGCAGGTTCCCGCAGTGATCGCCGTGGCCATTGGCACTTTTGCCAGCCTGTATCACCTGTATGTGCCGATCGTGGGCGCCTATGACACTTTCATCTTGCGGCCACTCCATCTTTTGCTGATCGGCCTCGTCGGCTTGCTTGTCTTTGATATCCGCGGCAGGAAACGGGATTTCTCCAAACCCAGTTGGTTCTGGTTGATCGATCTTGCGCTGGGTGCCGCCTTTGTCCTTGCCCTTGCGCTGATCCTCAACGACCCGGCGGGGCTGGAGGAACGTTTCGCCTATTCCGAGGCAACCATCTGGGACACGATCGGTGCCGTGATTCTGGTCACCATGGTGATCGAACTTTCCCGCCGGTGCATCGGGCTTCCGATCGCGATCCTGATTCTGATCATTCTGGCCTACGGCATTTGGGGCGGGGACAGCTTTTCCATCTTCCGCCACCGGCCCATTCCGACAACCGAAGTATTCCAGGGTCTGTACATGACCACGTTCGGCATCTTCGGAAGCCCCGTGGCCGCCATGGCGACCTATGTGTTTCTGTTCATCATCTTCGGCGCCTATATCGAAAAATGTAAGACCGGGCTTTTGATCCAGCGCCTGGGGCTCAAAGCCACGGGCAGTTCGCCCGGCGGGCCGGCCAAGGTCGCGGTCGTGACCAGCGCCTCGTTCGGCACCATTTCCGGCAGCGCCCTGGCAAATGTCATGGCAACGGGTGCGGTGACCATCCCGTTGATGAAGCGGATCGGGTTCCGCAGCGAAGATGCCGGCGGCATCGAAGCCGCCGCATCCTCGGGCGGGCAGTTGACACCGCCGATCATGGGCGCGGTCGCCTTCGTGATGGCCGACATCACCGGCATCCCCTATGCGGATATCATCGTCGCCGCAGCAGTACCGGCATTGCTGTTCTATATTTCCCTGTTCGTCGCCATCGACCTGACGGCCCGGCGCGACAACATGCAGGGTGTGCCGGCGGAAATGATGCCCAAACACGGCGAGATCATGCAACTCGCCCATATGGTGCTGCCCATCGTCACCCTGGTCGTCGCCCTGATCTCCGGGTACTCGCCCATGATGTCCGCCCTGGTCGGGATCGCCACGGCGATCGTGGTGTCCAGTCTGCGGGCGGAAACCCGTCTGTCCCTGCCGGAAATTTTGGGCTGCCTGCATACGGCGGCCAAGACCACGGTGGTCGCGACCATCGCCTGCGCGGCCGCCGGCATCGTCGTCGGCATCCTGAACATGACAGGGTTCGGGCTTCGCCTGTCGAGCGAACTGATCAACATCACCAACGGTCAGCTTCTGCTTGCCCTTATCTTCGTGATGTTCACTTGTGTGGTGCTCGGCATGGGTATGCCGACCGTCGCCGCTTACATCATCACCATCGCGATCGGCGGGCCGGTCCTGATCGAACTGGGCGTGCCCGTTCTGGCCGCACATATGTTCATTCTTTACTTCGCTGTGCTGTCCCTGATCACACCCCCGGTGATGGTCGCAAGTTTCGGGGCGGCGGCATTGGCAGAAGGCTCCGTGACCGGGACCGGTCTGGCGGCGATCCGTTTCGCCGCCCTCGCCTTCGTGATCCCGTTCGTATTCGTGTTCAACCCCGACCTGCTGATTATCGGCAGCGGCCTGCCCTGGCATGCGATCGCCCTTTCGATCGCCACGGCGACGGGTGGGGCCGTGCTGTTCGGTGTCGCAATCAGCGGCTATCCCGCACGCACGCTGGTGGAACGGGCGATTTACATCGCCGCCGCTTACTGCCTTGTCGAACCGGGACACGGATTAGACATGATCGGCATCGCTTTGGTCGCAGCCCACTTGAGCACCCGTTGGATTCTGACCAAACGTCTTCAGACCAAATAACCCAGAGGAAACTACAATGCTTAACCCCGTTCCCACCTTGTCGAAAGTTCCTGAAGGCTATCATCATATACAGGTCGCACCCATTTGCGGCGCGCTGGGCGCTGAAATCCAAGGTGTCGATCTGTCGGGCGACCTGTCAGACGACACCATGACCGATATCCGCAAGGCCCTGAACGAATATCAGGTCATCTTCTTCCGGGATCAGGACATGACACCCGAACAGCACAAGGCGTTCGGCAAGCGTTTCGGGACGCTCAACATTCATCCCATTTACGAACCGCTGGACGGCCACCCTGAAATCCTGCAGGTCGTCAAAGAGGCCGACGCCATGAACAACATCGGCGATACCTGGCATTCGGATGCGACGTTCCTGCCCGAACCGCCCATGGGCTCGATCCTATATGCCCGAGAAATCCCCCCGTTCGGCGGCGACACGCTGTTCGCCAATCTGGCGCTTGCCTATGAAATGCTGACGGAGGGCATGCGCAAGATGCTCAGCGGCCTGAACGCCGTGCACAGCGATGCCTTCCTGACCCAAGTCAGCGCGGAACGGAATGAAACTCGGTCAACCAAGCTCAAAGGCGGTGATCTCACCGCCAAGGAAACCGTGCATCCCGTCGTCCGCACCCATCCGGAAACAGGGCGCAAATGTTTGTATATCAACGAGCCCTTCACGGTTCGTTTCGAGGGAATGAGCGCCGCCGAAAGCCGGCCGATCCTCGATTATCTGCTGGCGCATATCAAGCGCCCGGAATTCACCTGCCGGTTCCGTTGGCAGGTCGGCTCGATCGCGTTTTGGGACAACCGATCGACCCATCACTACGCGTTGAACGACTATCACGGTTATCGCCGGGAAATGCATCGCGTCACCGTGAACGGCGACCGGCCGTACTGAACCGGCCACACCCGATAGAGAGTCTCTCCCTCCCCCAGTGGAGCGGCGGGCGCGGGCCCTAACCCGCGTCCGTCAGCTCCATTATCTTGCCGTAAAGCGTGCCCGGGATGGTGATGCCGTCCCGGGGCGTTTTTTCGCGGTTGCCGTAACGCCGGTCGCCGGGCAGGCGCACCGCCCCCGGGGCGTCCCCCGCGTCCAGCATGCGCTGGAACAAGGCCTCGCCCTGGTCCATCCAGTCCGATCCGCCGCTTAACCGCGCCGGGTCCATGGCCAGGATCAATTCACCGCCGCGCGACGGGCCGCCGTCCCGGTTGTCGGCTTCGCCCGCCTGGAACGAAAAGACCTCGCCGATCAGCGCACCCGCGAACAGTTCCACCATCATCGAAATCGCCGAACCCTTATAGCCGCCGAACGGCAGCATGACGCCCTCATCCAGGATCGATTTCGGATCGCGGGTCGGCTGGCCGTCTCCGTCCAGGCCCACGCCCAACGGCACGTCGTGACCTTCGCGGGCGGCGATCATCACCTCGCCCCGGGCCATGGCCGTGGTCGCCATGTCGAACACCACGGGCGGGCCGTCTTTGCGCGGCCAGGCGAAGGCCACGGGGTCGGTTCCGAACAATGCCTTGGCACCGCCAGCAGGGGCCGCGAACGGCAGGGTCGAAGTGCAGGCCAGGGCCACAAGGCCTTCGCGGGCCAGGGCCTCGACCTCGGGCCAGAGGGCCGCGAAATGATGGATACGGATAAGCGCCAGGGCCGCGATGCCCTGGGTCCTGGCCTTGGCGACCAGGGGCTTATGGCCCGTTTCCAAGGCAAGGGGAGCAAACCCACCCATCCCATCGACCCGCACCACGCCGGGGGCCGCGTCATCCACGCGGGGCGACGCCTTGCCGTCGACCTTGCCGCTGCGCAAAGACGCGACATATCCCGGCAGACGGAACAGTCCATGGGATTCCGACCCGTCCCGTTCCGCCGCCGTCATGTTGTCGGCGATGGCCTGCGCGTTGGCATCATCACAGCCGTTGGCCATAAGGCAGTTGAAGGCAAGGTCATGGACCTCGCCCAAGGTCAGCCGTTTGCCGTTTTCTGCCCCATCAGTCATCGGCCGCATCCTTGGCGGCACCGTCCAGATGGCGCACGAATTCCGTGACCGATTGCTCCATGGTTCGGTTGGGATCGATCGTTTCCCGCGTTTCGGCGGCAAAGGGCGTTTCCGCCAGAACACGGAACACGGCGGCGGCGCCATCATGGAAGTCACCGGGCACACCGGCTTCGCGGAATGTCTGAGCAATTTCCTCCATCTCGCGCACCCAGCGGCCGCTGTCGGCGGGTAATCTCGAGGTTCGTTCCCGCATGCCCTTCAGCGCCGCTTGCTGGCTATGTTCGAACTCACCGATCAGTTCATCGAACAGCCCCATACGCTTGGCTGCCATCAGGATCGCCGTATGCAGGGTCCAGGTTCCCTTGGTCAGGGCGGCATAGGCCATCTTCAAACCCGATGCCCGGCCCAGACCGTCACCGATCGCGATCACTTCGATCCCCTTGCCGTCCAAACCTTCCATCGGGGACGTGTCCGGCCCGGAAACGTAAAACCGGGGTGCCCGCCCGGGGGCCGGGGCAAGACCGATAATCCCGCAATCAATGACCGGGGCCCCGGCACTTTCCAATGCCGCGGCAACCTCGCCCACGGTTCCGGGTGACACGGCGTTACAATCCACATAGACCGCCGTCGTGCTTGCGGCCTTCATGGCCTGGGCCATGTCTTCCGCCTGTCGTACGGCCTGGGCCGGGGGCAGGATGGACAGAATCAAATCCGCCTGCGTAACCAAGGCTTCCAGATCGGGCACATCGCGGAAATTACCCTTGGCCGCCAAGCCCTTGGTGCGTTCGCTGCGACCGGCCAGGCAGGTGATCACGTCATGGCCGTGTTCGCCCAGAACCTTGCCCACGGCATGACCCATGTCGCCCGGCGCCATGACGGCGATACATGAATGAGGCATTGATCGCTGCTCCTCTATCTTCAGGTGCCGAAGGAACGCAGCACGCGCCCCGGCAGATTGTTTTGTGGTCCGGCGTCGTTGCCGATGGGACCGTTCGCGTCCGCGACCTTGGTGCCGTTGACCCAAACGCCATGCACACCGACCGCATCGGTGGTCAGGCGCGGTGCGCCGCCGGGCAGATCGAACACCCGCCGTTTGGCCCCCCGGCCGACGGTCGCAGGGTCGAACAACATCAGATCGGCGTGGAAGCCTTCCTTGATCTCACCCCGTTCCGGGATGCGGTAAATAGCGGCCGGTTTGGCCGTCAGTTCATGGGTCGCTTCTTCCAGGGTCAGCTTGCCCAGATCGCGGCTCCAATGGCCCATCAGGTGCAGGCCGAACCCGGCATCGCAGAAGAACGTCAAATGCGCCCCGGCATCGGACAAGGCGACCGAGGCGTTGGGGTCGCGCATCATGCGGCCCACGGCGTCTTCGTCCGTATTCAGCAATTCGGCCATGAACAGGGTTTCCAGATCTTCGGAAATGGCAAGGTCGAGCATCCAATCCAAGGGGTGCACACCGGCGGCTTCCGCCAGATCCTGGACCTTTTTCTGATCATAGGCCTTGTTTTCGGGCTTGGCCGTTTCCGTGACCTCGATCTTGTTCCATTCCCCATTGAACAGGCGCACGCCGGCTTCGCCCGTAAGCTCGTCCTTGACCGCCTGACGGAAGGCATCCGAGGCATAAACGGCCTTGAGCGCCTCGCCCGAGGCCTCCATGGCCGGCTTCCAGGCCGTGAGGCCTTCCAGCGGATAGGCGGATTTCAGCGAGAAATCCATGTACAGCGGACAACATGACACCTGCCCCCACAGTTCCCACCCCTTGGCCCGGGCATCGGCCACGGCGGCCAGATCCTTGAAGGTGCCTTCCGGGTTGGTCGGATTGTGCAGCAGGGCCGCGATCATCACCGGCCGGCCCGACTTGGCGGCGACCGTTTCCAGATAGGGCACATCCGTGGTATTGCCCTTGGTCAGCATGAACACGCCCCGGCCGTCCTCGCCCATGACGGAAACTAAGGTTTCCAATTCCTTGGCATCAGCCAGACGGGACGGCATGGGCACGCCGCCCCAGCCATTGTGCTGCGGCGCCGTCGATGTGGCGAAGCCGACCGCCCCCGCCCGCATGCCGGCGCGGACGATATCCGCCATCTCTTTGATCTCGTCGTCGTTGGCCGCGCGTTCGGTCGCCGCATCCCCCATGACGTAGGTGCGGATCGACGAATGGCCCAGGAAGGCGCCGACGTTCAAGGCCGTGCCGCGCGCTTCCAACATGTCCAGGTATTCGGGGAAACTTTCAAATCCCCAATCGATGCCGCCGCGAAGCACGTCCAGGGACATGCCTTCGACCTGGACCAGGTTCTTCATGATCAAATCGCGGTCCGGTTCCTTGCAGGGCGCGATGGTGAACCCGCAGTTGCCGATCAGCACGCTGGTCACGCCCAGCGCCGGCGACGGCGTGCACCAGGGATCCCAGGTGATCTGCGCATCGAAATGGGTATGGCTGTCGATGATGCCCGGCATCAGGGCCAAGCCGGCGGCGTCGATTTCTTCCGCCCCCTTATCGGCAACCATGCCGACGGCGGCAATCCGCCCGTCCTTGACGCCCACGTCGCCCCGAAAAGGGGCGCCGCCCCGGCCGTCATAAATTGTCGCGTCCCGGATCACCAGGTCCATTTTTTGTCTCCGTTTCTTGTGGTGGGGTGAATGCGAGGTTAGCAGGTCATCGGCATGGGCGGGAGTCCGCGAACAGGCTGTTCCGCGCCAAGGTGTTTATCCAGGAGTATCGGAATGCCCCAAGGACTTGTCCGGGTCGACCAGATCACGCACCCGTTGCTTCAGGACCTTGATTTCAGGAAAACCGCCGTCGCGCTTGCGGTCCCAGATGACCGCATCGCCAACCCGCACAATGAACCGCCCGCCCACGTGATCGGGCACCAAGGTCACCCCGGCCAAATCGTCTTCGAAGGTGGTCAGCAGTTCCTGCGCCATCCAGCTTGCCCTTAACAGCCAGCGGCAACCGGTGCAGTAAGCGATGGAAACTTCCGGTTTGGCCGTGTCGTCCGTCATTGTCGCATTTCCTATTTCGGCTGACTTGTCAGCCGGTCCTTAATCAGCCCCCAGAACAACGGCGGATCAAGATCGCTTGTATAGCGCCAACCCAGATGTTCCGAACAGTTCCGGCATAACGCGAAGTTCCAGGCATATCCCGGAAACCAGGAAAATTCATCTGTCGGGGGGCCTTGGTCCCCGGCGCCCGGAGCTTCCAGAAAGCTCACGACCTTGAACATACGGCCCGTGGGATTGGCGCAGACCCGCTCATGCCCGCCCTCCGGCGTATGGGCCCAGCGGCTTCGCGTCACCAGATGCCCGCAACGCGTGCAATACAGCGCATCGTCCGTTGCCTCTTCCACTTCAACGGTAGGCGCATCGTCCTCGTCAATCTCGAACACGCCCTGGCCTCCCCTTTTCGTCCAGGCACCATTCTATCGCCGCTTGACCCAACGTCTCAAATTTTCAGGATTGTTTTCGCCTGCACTTGCGGTTTCGACAAGACGCGTGATTTACTCCTTCCGGCATCCGACCCAACGCCGGAACCCCGGCGAAAGACCATGGAACATGACAGGCGCTGAACCGGAATACACAGGCAAGCGGCAATTGCGGACATTACGGAAATTGCTCTTATCGGCGGTATTCGTTGCGTGCCTGCTGGCCGGCATTTGCACATCGCTTCAGGTCCGGGCAAACTATGACAAACCGCGTCAACTGGCCCAGGTCACGTTGCAGCTTAAATGGGCGCATCAATTCCAATTCGCGGGCTATTACGCGGCCAAGGCCAAGGGCTTTTATAAGCAGCATGGCCTGGACGTAACGATCAAGCCCGCCATGCCCGGCGACAAACCCATGAAGAATGTTGCCGACGGCAAGATCGAATTCGGCGTGGGCACGACCGACCTATTGATGATGCGGGCAGCCGGGCAACCGGTTGTCGTTCTGGGGGTGATTTATCAGCATTCGCCGCTGGCTCTTATGCTCGACGGCCAAAGCAACATCCACAACATCCATCAGCTTGCCAGGGGCAAGCTGATGATCGAACCCCATTCGGCGGAACTGTTCGCCTATCTTCGCGCCGAAGGCCTAGACCCTAAACATCTAAATCTTGTCGAACACACCTTCGACATCGGTGACCTGCAATCGGGGCAGGTCGATGCCATGAGCGTTTATTCCACGGATGAGCCCTATCAATACGAGAAGGAAGTGGGCCCGGTCCGCCTGTTCCGCCCCATCGACGGCGGCGTGGATTTTTACGGCGACAATCTGTTCACGACCGAACGGATCATTAAGCGCGATCCGAAAATGGTCCGCGCGTTCCTGGACGCCTCCCTTGAAGGCTGGCGTTATGCCATGTCCCATCAGGAAGAAATCGTCGACTTGATCCTGGCGGCATACAGCGACCGGAAATCGCGCGACAACCTGTTGTACGAAGCCCGCCAGTCCGCCGACCTGATCCTGGCCGATGTCGTGCCGGTCGGCTTCATCAATCCTGCCAGGTGGGAGCGCATTGCCCACCATTACGCAGGACAGGGCCTGCTGCCCAAGGACATGTCCCTGGACGGGTTCATATACGACCGTTGGGTGCCGCAAAGCATGCCTGGATGGTTCCGCTGGGCGCTGTTGTCGGCCTGTGCCGTGGCCGTTCTGGCACTTCTTTCCGGGTTGTGGTTGGCGACCTTCAACCAGCGCCTGCGCCGCGAGATGACCGAACGGGAACGGACCCAGGGCGCGTTGGAAGAAAGCAACAGCCAGAAGGACGTGCTGCTGACCGTGATCGGCCACGACATCCGCAACCTGTTCAATCCTTTGTTGATTTACGCGCAGCTTCTGGCCGACCCCAGTCGGCAATTGGATGCAAAAACGGTCCACGACTACGGCGAAAAACTGTACAAGGCCGGGCTCAATGCTTCCGAGGTCCTGGAAAATTTGCTGGAATGGGCCCTGGTCCGTACGGGACAGCGGCAGACAAACCTGGAATTCACGGACCTGGGCGAACTGACACGCGAAACGGCGGGCGTCTATTCGGCCGATGCTTCCATCCGGGGAGTGGCGCTTACGGTCGAGCCGGGTGCGCCGGTCAAGGTCAACATCGACCGCCATCAGATTTCGACCGTGATCCGGAATTTGGTCAACAATGCCATCAAGTTCACGCCCAAAGGCGGCGAGGTCAATGTGCGGGTCGAACGCAATGAAAACGAAGCACATATCCTGATCGCGGATACCGGCATCGGCATGGACCAGGACCTGATCACCCGCGTTCTTTCGGGCACCAGCGCCGATCTGGCGACGGGCGGAAAAGGCGAAATCGGAACGGGCGTGGGCCTGGCCTTGTGCCGCCAATTGGTTCAGGTCAATGGCGGGCAGCTGGGCATTGAAGCCAACCCCGGCGGGGGAACCCTGTTCACGGTCACGCTCGACATCACGGACATGCCGTCACCGGCGGCCTAGCAGGAGGCTAACCCATGAACTACAGATCTTTTTCGAAGTAATAACGCACCAGACCGGAGCCCACCGTCCGCTTGGTCCGGGTGGAGGAAATCTCCTCGCGTTCCAGATCGTATCCCGCAACCTCATACAGCGCCTTGGCCTGCGGCTGCAGGGCCGAGGTCGACAGCACCATGCGCTCATATCCCATGGTGCGGGCCTGATCTTCGACGAAGCGCAGCAGTTTGCGGCCAATCCCCTGGCGGCGGAATTCGGCGGCGACATACATGCGCCGCACTTCGGCCGCCCCCTTGCCCACGTCTTCCAGGCCGACCATGCCCGCAATCACGCCATCCACTTCGGCGACCCAGAACCCGAACCCGGGCCGGCCGTAATAATCCTGGATGCAGTCGATCTCTTCATCCAGCGCAAGCTGGATGTAGGACGCGAACAGCTCCTCCATCCCCGGCTGGGTGATGTGATGGTTCCAGTCGAGGAAGATGTCGCGGACGCGGGCGTGATCGCCGGGAGCGTATGGACGGATGAGCAAGATGGTCAGCCCTTCAGTTTCTCGCGCAGCAACTGGTTGACCTGTTGCGGATTGGCCTTGCCCTGGGTCGCTTTCATGACCTGACCGACGAACCAGCCGATGGCCTTGTCGTTGCCGCCGCGCACCTCGTCGGCCTGTTCCGGGTTGTTCGCGATGATCTCATCCACGGCGGCTTCGATGGCGCCCGTATCGGTGATCTGCTTGAGCCCCTTGTCCTCGACGATCTTTTCCGGATCGCCCGAGGTTTCCCACATGATGTCGAACACGTCCTTGGCGATCTTGCCGGAAATGGTGCCGTCGTCGATCAAGGTGAGAAGCTTGCACAGGCTGTCCGCCGATATGGGGCTGTCGGCGATGGCGAGCCCGGCCTTGTTCAAGGCACCGAACAGATCGTTGGTGACCCAGTTGGCGGCTTTCTTGGCATCATGGCTGGCGGCCACGGTCTCGAAATATTCGGCGCTTTCCCGGTCGGCGACCAGGGTCGTCGCATCCTTGGCGGACAGGCCCATGTCGTCCATGAAGCGCTGCTTCTTGGCATCCGGCAGTTCGGGCAGGGTCTTGCGCAGGCCTTCGATGAAATCGTCCGTCAGTTCCAGGGGCAGAAGGTCCGGATCCGGGAAATAGCGGTAATCATGGGCGAATTCCTTGGCCCGCATGGACCGGGTCTCGCCCTTGTTGGGGTCCATCAGACGAGTTTCCTGAACGACCTCGCCGCCGCTTTCATGGACCTCGACCTGGCGTTCGGCCTCGATCTCGATGGCCTGCATGATGAATCTGACGGAGTTCACGTTCTTGATCTCGGCCCGGGTGCGGTAGCCCTCTTCCCCCACCTTGCGCACGGAAACGTTGACGTCCGCCCGCATGGAGCCCTGTTCCATATTGCCGTCGCAGGTGCCCAGATAGCGCAGGATGGAACGTAGTTTGCGCACGAAGGCGCCGGCTTCTTCCGGCGAGCGGATATCCGGCTTGGTGACGATTTCCATCAGGCACACGCCCGCCCGGTTCAAATCGATGAACGAGCGTTTGGGGTCCTGGTCGTGCATGGACTTGCCGGCGTCCTGTTCCATGTGCAGGCGCTCGATCCCGATGTCGCGGGTCGTGCCGTCGGCCAGGTCGACCGTAACGATGCCCTCGCCGACCACGGGATGCAGGTACTGGGAAATCTGATAGCCCTGGGGCAGGTCGGCGTAGAAATAGTTCTTACGTTCGAACACACTGGTCTTGTTGATCTTGGCGTTCAGGCCCAGGCCGGTCTTGACCGCCTGTTCCACGCAATAGCCGTTGATCACCGGCAGCATGCCGGGCATGGCCGCATCGATCAGCGAGACCTGGGAATTGGGCCCGGCGCCGAAGGCCGTGGGCGAGCCGGAAAACAGCTTGGCATTGGACGAAACCTGGGCATGGACTTCCAGCCCGATGACGACTTCCCAGTCGCCCGTATCGCCTTGAACGATATAGCTCATCAGACCTGCCCCCCCAGATATTTGGGCAGGGCGTCGAACCCGGCCGCCTGTTCCAACGCCTGGGCGGCGCGGAACAGGGTTTCCTCGTCAAAGGGTTTGCCGACAATCTGCAGGCCCAGCGGCAGACCGTCCTTGTCCAGGCCGGCGGGCACGCTGATACCGGGCAGGCCGGCCAGGTTGGCCGGCACCGTGAACACGTCGTTCAGGTACATGGCGATGGGGTCGTCCATCTTGGCACCGACGGGAAAAGCCGCGTTGGGGGCCGTGGGCGTCAGCAGAACGTCCACGTCCTCGAAGGCCGTGGTGAAATCTTCCAGAATGCGGCTGCGGACCTTCTGTGCCTTCACATAATAGGCATCGTAATAGCCCGCCGACAGCACGTAGGTGCCGATCAGCACGCGGCGGCGGACTTCCGAGCCGAACCCTTCGCCCCGGGTGTTGGCGTACATATCGTCCAGCGTGTCGCCGTCGACGCGCAGGCCGTAGCGCACGCCGTCATAGCGCGCCAGATTGGACGAGGCTTCGGCCGGGGCCACGATGTAGTAGGCCGGCAGCGCGTATTTGGTATGCGGCAAGGAGACCGGCTTGATCTCGGCTCCCTGATCCTTCAACCAGGCTGCGCCCCGATCCCACAGGGCCTGAATTTCTTCCGGCATGCCATCCATGGTGTATTCGCGGGGGATTCCGACGCGCAGGCCTTTGACCCCACCCTGAAGGGTCGCCCGGAAATCGGGCACCTCATGGGGGGTCGAGGTCGAATCCATGGGATCATGGCCCGCCATGGCACCCAGCATGATCGCCGCATCCTCGACCGTGCGGGCAAACGGCCCGGCTTGATCCAGGCTTGAAGCAAAGGCCACGGTACCCCAGCGCGAACAGCGCCCATAGGTCGGCTTCATACCGACGATCCCGCAAAGGGATGCCGGCTGACGGATCGAGCCGCCCGTGTCTGTGCCGATGGAGGCCGGGCAAATGCGCGCGGCAACCGCCGTGGCCGACCCGCCGGAGGACCCGCCGGGCACCAGGTCTTCGTCGTTTGAGCCGGTCCAAGGGTTTTTCACCGGGCCGTAAAAGCTGGTCATGTTGGACGAGCCCATGGCGAATTCGTCCAAGTTGGTTTTGCCGATCATCACCGCACCGGCATCGGCCAGATTGCGGGTAATGGTGGATTCATAGGTCGGAACAAAGCCGTCCAGAATGTGCGACGCAGCCGTCGTCAGCACGCCGTCTGTGCAGAACAGGTCCTTGACCGCGACGGGAATGCCGTCAAGCGCGCCCAGGGTGCTGCCCTTGGCGCGGCGGGCGTCCGACGCTTCGGCGCGGTCGCGCGCCACATCGGGGGTCAAGGTGATGAACGCGTTCAGGTCCCGGGCGGCCTCGGACGCAGCCAAACAAGCATCCACCAGCTCACGCGCGGAGAAATCCCCCTTTTCCAGGCCGTCGGCAGCCTGGGCGATGGTCAGTTCGTTAAGCTTGGTCATTATTCGACCACCTTGGGCACGGTATAGAAATCGCCGACCCGGTCGGGCGCATTCCCCAGCACCCGATCCGGCTTGCCGCCGTCGGTGACGATGTCCTCGCGCCGCTTCATCGTCATGCCGGTTGCCCCGGTCATGGGCTCAACACCGTCGGTATCGACTTCGGCAAGCTGTTCGACCCAACCGATGATGTTGTTCAAATCCTGGGCGACCGGCTCAAGATCGTCTTCGTTGACGCGAATGCGCGCCAGGAAGGCAACCCGACGTACGTCGTTTTTATCAAGTGACATGCATCTCTCTCGGCACGGGACGGTTGACTGGAAAGCTGTGAAATTGCCCATCGGGCGGGCGCGGAAATTACCATCGACACCCGCGGGCGGCAAGCACATGCGCGGGACTGGCCTCGCACGGAACGTCTTTTAACCCGTAATGGCAGAGAAGCCCCCTTTACGGAAAGCGTATAAAAAAAGACGCAAGCACCCCCTGCCGGAATTTAAACCCGGCAGGGAGCAGCTTGCGGCCTTTACTTAACCGGCCCGGACAAACAGGGCGAACCCCGCGCCGACCGATATCAGGCGTTCGGTAACGGCGCCTTAGAAGGACGCCGAGAGCGTACCGATCACGACCTCATCAGCCAGGCTGCTGCCGCTGATGGACGTGTCGACATACTGCACACCGATCGAGACGTTGTCCGTCAGGCCCAGGCTCGCGCCGACGGACCACGTAGTGTAGTCGGGCTGAGCGAAGGTTGCGTTTTTCTCGATCAGCTGACGACCGACGGACGCGTCAATTGTGATACCGGCGAGAAAATCAACCGGAACCGAGTAGGACGCGCTGGCGGCGAACCAGTGACCCGTGCCGCTGCCGCCGAAGAAATCCGGCGAATAGGCATAATTGGCACCGACCGACAGGCCGTCCATGACGTCATAGGACAGACCCAGGGCAACTTCCCACAGATCGTAGTTCACATCATCCGAGGCACCCGGATAGGAATAATAAATGAAACCAACATCCCAGCCGATATCCATGACGGAACCGGCGATGCCACCGTAGTAATCGATTTCGGCACTTGCCTTGTCGCCGTCACCGAAGTCCACGTTGGAACCCCATGTGCCGAGGTAGACGGACGTATCGCTCACGCCGGTGTCGATGGACCAGTCGATCCCGCCCTGAAGGGCAGGTTTCTGAGAAGACTGGTCAAGACCACGGAAGCGGTATTCGGTCACGATGCCAGCGTTGGCCGAGAACGTACCGGGGAACTTCATCCCTTCGGCTTGCGCCGGCAGGGACAGACCCATAACCGCCATAAATCCGAGGGCACTCAAAAGCCGCACCACTGATGCCATTTTCTTGATCCTTTTGACAATTTATCCGAGGCATACACCCCACGGTTTTGGTGGTAGCAAATTGGATGCCAGATACACATCAATTATATTATTGTTTAATATCAATATATTAGATCAAATTACCAAGCCTAGTGTTGCAATTAAACAACACTAAAATGTTCAAAATATCATCGGAAAAAATATTTTGCCTATTTTTTAGGCTAAAATATTGAAAATTCACGTGGAACGGAGGCAAATCTCGATCCATTGCCGTGAATTCACTCAATCATCCGGATGCACGCCGAAACAGGCCCGAAATCGGCCAGATAACTCGTAGAATTCATCTATGATTGGGGATCGTTGATGCAAAAAAGTCACGCTTTCCGAACCATGGAGAGCGTGCAGGTCAGCCCGTCAGCCGCCCGATGCGCGCAACGCGCGCGCCAGGTCCGACCAAAAGACCGGTGCCCATGACCGGGCTGCCAAACCGATGGCCGCCACGAGAGCCGCCGCGACATTCGCCGCCGGAACCGGGTCTTCCTTATTCTTCGCCAAGTACTTATCGACGCTGACGCTGTCCAACTTCACCCTGCCTTTTTCCGCGTCGTACAACAGGTTGGTGGAGAATACGCGCTCGTATTCCTGCGCGAGCTCCAGAACATCCATGCCGATCTGATGTATTGATCGATCGCCACCGTTATACGGTCCTTCGGTAATGAACAGCGGCATATCGAACGCAAACGAACTTCCGCCACGCCGACATTCCAGAACCGCCCGATAGTCCACGGAATTAAACATCTGACCCTCAATCGGGCTTTCTCCTTCGAACACCACGCGATAGGCGCAATTCCCGCCGGAAATCGCGATTTTCCCCGTCAGCGGCTCTTCAACGACGGCATTGATCAGCGGCATCAACACCGGCCCGTAAACAAACCCGAAATCCTTGCCATTGACCCGCACGGCCATCCAACTTCCTTTTGCCGTTCCCGCCACGTCGATGCGCTCACCCTCCTGGAAACTGCCGATCTTTTCACCCTTGGTATCCGGCTCCGCGCGGACATTCAGTTCCTTGGTCACGACATAGGTGCCGGGTTTGGGGGAAACGGGATGCCCCAGGAATGTGATATCCGCAGCGGACAGCGGCCGCACGTTCAGCCCCCCCGCCATCACCCCGACAAGGCACAATACGGCACAGCATCTCACAAGATGCGCCGCCATCGGCTTGCTCAGAAACACTGGCCGTACTATAGGCTTGAAGAAATGATGTGGCCGTCTCATCGCCGAACCGCCTTATTCAGCTCCGCGGGCCTCCCGCGATAAGTGAAAGAAGTGACCTATCCAATCGGATATATGTTACCTCTATCAACAAGTTAGCACCACCCAACAATTCCCGGAGCGGTTGCCGCATGATCATCGGCCCCGCACGGGATCGTGGAGGATAATGCCGTGGCCGTCATGGCGCTGTCGGAATTGAAATCAGGCATCGCCCCCCAGGGCCGCCTGATGGGCTTGGATCTGGGCAGTAAAACCATCGGGCTTGCGCTGTCGGATGTCCTGCGCACCATTGCCACGCCCTATGACACCATAAAGCGCACCAAGTTCACGGCCGACGCCCAGGCGTTGCTGTCTTTTATCGACACCGAAGAAGTCCAAGGCCTTGTCATCGGCCTTCCCATCAGTATGGACGGCAGCGAAGGCCCGCGCTGCCAGTCGACACGCCAATTCGCGACGAATCTTCTGGAAAAAAGAGACATGCCGATCGCGTTCTGGGATGAGCGTCTGTCCACGGTCGCCGTGGAACGCATGCTGATCGACAACGTCGATATGACCCGCCAGCGCCGGGGACAGGTCGTCGATAAACTGGCGGCGGCCTACATCCTGCAGGGTGCTTTGGACGCGCGATAAGCCCAAGCCCCCGGCATTTCACAATAAGACCGGCCGCTGCTCCGTCAGGTTTGCGCCAAGCGGAACCCGCGTTTCCCGGAATGCTTGACCTCGTACATCGCCTGATCGGCGATACGGATCAAGTCTTCGGCATTACTTGCATTCTCCGGATATTGTGCGATGCCGACGCTCGCACCGATCATCACCGTTTCTCTTTTGACGCTGAACGGGCGGCTCAATTCATCGACGATGGACTGCGCGACCTGCGCAACGTCGGGCGCATTGGAGACATGGTTCAGAATCATGGTGAACTCGTCGCCGCCATAGCGTGCCACCGTGTCCGAGGCACGCACCCGTGCAACCAGACGCACGGCGACCTGATGCAGGATCATATCGCCGGCTTCATGGCCCAACCTGTCATTGACCTCCTTGAACCCGTCGAGATCGATAAACAGCACCCCGATCCGCAGTTTCTCCCGGGCCGCCTGAAGAAGCCCCACATTCAACCGGTCCATGAAAAGCGACCGGTTGGGCAGACCGGTGACCTCGTCATGGTTGGCCAAATAAGCGATTTGCTGTTCGGCCATACGGTATTCGGTCAAATCCGTGAAGGTCCGCACAATACCACCGGACGGCATTCGCGATTGGCGCAACAGCACCGTACGACCGCCCGAAAAATCGATCTCACCAGGCCCGACAAACGCATCGGCGATCATTTTTTTGCCGCCCGCCGCTTCCATTAATGAGGAAAACGCCGTGCCCGGGCGGAACTCGTCAGCGATCGGGTGAAACAGATCCAGGCAGACCTGATTGGCGAACAAAAGGTTGTCGTCCGAATCGAAAACGGCGACTCCGTCATGCAGCCTGTTCAACACCTCGGGCAGGTCCGGGTTTTCGGGATTCATATCGTCGGTCATGGATGGAACGCCACAGGACAAAACCCTTGTATTTATTCACTCAACCGCATTGCCGAGCAAACCCATCATGCCATTAACCGTGCCCCGCGACAAAGGTGTGGAATTTTGCGTGACCCCATCCGCACAGCAGCCTATATTCCGGCCCCATGAATTCCGGCGACACGGCATTAACAGATTTCCCCCATCGCCATTTGCTCGGTATCGAAGGGCTGACACCGGCGGAAATCTCTTTTCTTTTAGACCGCTCCGAAACCTACGTCGAACAGAACAGACAGTCCGACAAGAAGAAGTCGGTACTGCGCGGACGAACCGTGATCAACCTGTTCTTCGAAGCCTCGACCCGCACCCGCACGTCCTTCGAGCTGGCGGGCAAGCGCCTCGGCGGCGACGTCATCAATATGTCGATCTCGGGCAGTTCGATCAAAAAAGGGGAAACCCTGGTCGATACGGCGATGACCCTCAACGCCATGCACCCGGACGTGCTGGTCGTGCGCCATTCGGATTCGGGCGCCGTCAAACTGCTGTCGGAAAAGGTCAACTGCGCGGTCATCAATGCTGGTGACGGCAGCCACGAACACCCGACACAGGCACTTTTGGACGCCCTGACCATACGCCGCCGCCTGGGCCGTTTGGCCGGGCTGCAGGTCGCGATCTGCGGCGACATTCTGCATTCGCGTGTTGCCCGGTCCAACATTCACCTGCTGACGACCATGGGGGCCCGTGTGCGCCTGATCGCACCGAAGACGTTGATCCCCTTCGGCGCGGAACGTCTGGGGGTGGAAGTCTTCCACGACATGGCCGAAGGCCTGAAGGACTGCGACATCGTGATGATGCTGCGCCTGCAGCAGGAACGCATGAAATCGAACTATTTTCCTTCGGTACGCGAGTATTTCACCTATTTCGGCCTCGATTACGAAATGCTGGCCCATGCCAAACCGGATGCCCTGATCATGCATCCGGGGCCCATGAACCGCGGGGTGGAAATCGATTCGGAAGTGGCTGACGACTTCTATCGGTCGGTCATTCGCGAACAGGTCGAGATGGGCGTGGCTGTCCGCATGGCGGCGCTTGAAATTCTCGCCCACAATCTGGAACCCCTGTCCGAAACCAACTTGTGACGGAACCCGAGTCTAAGACATGGCGGTAAAACTGGACGAACCCCTGGGCCGCGTAGCCTATGTCAACGCCCGCATCCTTGACCCGGCCGAAGGCTGGGACGGGAAAGGCGGCGTGCTGACCGATGGCGAAAGCATCGCCGATGCCGGCCCGGGATTGTTCGACGCCGGCACTCCCGAAGATGCAAAGGTGATCGATTGCGAAGGCGCCTGCCTGGCCCCCGGCCTGGTCGATATCCGCGCCCATCTGGGGGAACCTGGCGAAGAGCAAAAGGAAACCTTTGCCACCGCCGGTCGCGCCGCCACCGCAGGCGGTGTCACGTCGCTGCTTTGCCTGCCGGATACGGATCCCTGCATCGACGACATGTCGGTGGTCGAATTCGTCGCCCGCCGGGCGCGCATGGCCGGCTTGGCCAAGGTTTATCCTTACGGTTCGGTCACGAAGAAGCTTGCCGGGAACGAGCTTGCCGAACTGAAGCTTCTCAACGATTCCGGGGCCGTCGCCTTCACGGACGGCACGCGGACGATTTCAGACCCGCTGGTGATGCGCCAGGCACTCAGCTATGCCGCGACCTTCGGCCTGCTGATCTGTCAGCATCCGGAAGAACCGTCGTTGGCCCGCGACGGCGTGATGAACCTGGGCGAGAACGCGACGCGCCTGGGCCTTGCCGGCATTCCCAGGGAAGCCGAAATCATCATTATCGAGCGGGACATCCGCCTGGTCGAAATGACCGGCGGGCGCCTGCATTTCGCCAACATCTCGACCTCGGAAAGCATTAATGTGATCCGCCGCGCCAAGGATCGCGGTCTGAACATCACTTGCGATACGGCGCCGCCCTATTTCGCGCTCAACGAGCACGCCATCGGCGACTACCGCACCTTCGCCAAATTGGCCCCGCCGCTGCGTGACGAGAACGACCGGCAGGCGATCGTTCAGGCCATCGCCGACGGGGTGATCGATTGCATCGCATCCGACCACACGCCCCAGGACGAGGAATCGAAACGCCTGCCTTTCGCCCTGGCGGCATCGGGCGGCATTGGGCTGGAAACCCTGCTGCCGATGACCATGGAGCTTTATCACAACGGTCATCTGACCCTGCTGCGGGCACTGGAGCTTATCACCAACGCACCGGCAACCTTGATGGGCATGGAGGCCGGTCGCCTGAAAGCCGGCGCCCCCGCGGATCTGGTCCTGTTCGATCCGGACCGCAGCTGGAAAGTCAATGCGGATGCCCTCAATTCCAAATCCAAGAACTCGCCGTTCGACGGCCGTCCGGTTCAGGGCCTTGTCCTACGCACGGTGATCGACGGCCGCACCGTCCATCTGTATGGGAATTGAGACCATGTCCGCTGGGCTGGATACGAACATTGCGTTTGTGCTGGCAGCACTCGGCGGATACCTGCTGGGCTCCATTCCGTTCGGATTGGTTCTTACCCGCATGGCAGGCCTGGGCGACATCCGTCAGGTCGGTTCCGGCAACATCGGCGCGACCAACGTCCTGCGCACCGGGCATAAGGGCCTGGCGCTGGCCACCCTGATCTGTGATTCCGGCAAGGGTGCGGCCGCGGCATTGATAGCGGCGTATTTATGGGGGGCAGAGGCCGGAATGATCGCCGGTTTCGCCGGAGTTCTCGGCCATAATTTCCCGGTTTGGCTGAAATTCAAGGGCGGCAAAGGGGTTGCAACCACACTAGGCGTCCTGCTGGCCGTTGATTTCATGGTCGGGTTGGCGGTCTGCGCGACCTGGCTGTTGGTCGCAGGAACATTCCGCTATTCGTCGCTGGCGGCCCTGGGTGCGTTGGCCGCGGCACCGTTCTATGCGTTCTGGATTGTCGGGCCCGCCATGGCCTGGATGGCGGGCGGATTGGCTGTCCTGGCCGTTATCCGCCATAAGGAGAATATCCAAAGGCTGGTCACCGGCAAGGAAAGCAAGATCGGTCAAAAATCCAAACCAGGCGAAACGCCGCCCGGCGCCTAAACGCCGGGCGGGTTCACGACCTGTATGCGCTACAGGGTCTTGTTCAGCATCTGCGAACAGGCGGATACCACGATGGATTCCGGCGTTTCCTTACCCGGCAGGGCGGTGGCGAATTCCTTCGCGAGACCGTCGCGCGCCTCACGCGCATCAGATTGGTAGCCTTGCAGATCCGGCGCTTTTTCCATGCCCTTCACATGTTCCGTAGCCCGGGCGGCACATACCGACGCCTGGGCATTGATCCATGCATCTTGAACTTCGTCGCGATTGACCTCTGCGGTCACCACCCAGCCGTTGCTCATCACAAGGAATACGAGGATGACCGCGCCGGTAGCCGCGCCAAAGACAAAGGGAATGGTTGATTTCGGCAGTTTCATGCATTGCTCCTGTAAATAAATTCAGTTGCGGGCACATCAATAGATATGCCCGCCGCCAACACGCTTGATGATCGTGAAGGATTGTTTGCGCCGCGCGGGTCAAATTCCCGCCAAAACGACATCTTTTACCCCACCATCATACGATAACATAAATACAATTTCAATGGATTGCGTGAGTTATTATTTATTTACAAAATTACAGTAATTATAATTCTTTTTAATTATATAAATAATATTTACATCAAATAATATTGAAAACTATTTTATACTTGAGCACCCGGTTCCCCCGGAGAATTTCTTAAAAATTACCTCCTCGCAGGCTCACCCTCGACGCTCGCCGAACTGTCCAAATGCAGGCGCAGGATCACCGTGGTGCCGTGGCCGACACGGCTTTGGATCGTCATACGCCCTTTATGCAAATCGATCAGCGACTTTGAAATCGAAAGCCCCAGGCCCCACCCCCGCTCGGACGTATAGGGATTTTGACGGTCCCCCGTGAACGGCGCGATAATATGGGGCAAGCGCTCCGGTTCGATCCCGATGCCTGTATCGGCGACGACAATCTCCAAACTCTTTTCTCCGGCCGACGCTTTGACCCGCACGGTGCCGTTTTCAGGCGTGAATTTGACCGCATTCGATAACAGATTCAGCAAGACCTGCTTGATCGCCCGACGGTCGGCCTGTAATTCGGGCAGCTTCGCGGGCACCACCAACTCAAGGTTTATGGTCTTCTGCGATGCCCGTTCCCGAACCGTATGGACGCATTCACCCAATAAGCTCTCAACATTGATGGCAGTGATTTCCAAAGCCGTCTTACCGGCTTCGATGGCGGAGATATCCAAGACATCATTGACCAAATCCAACAGGTGTTGGGCGCTTGAATGGATGTCCCCCGCATATTCCCGGTATTTCCCCGACCCCGGCGGACCAAAGTACTGATTATGAATGATGTCTGAAAACCCGAGGATCGCGTTCAACGGTGTCCGCAACTCGTGGCTCATGGCCGCCAGAAATTGTGATTTTGCCCGGTTCGCCTGCTGGGCGGAATCCTTGGCAGCTTCGGCTTCCTTGCGCGCCTGCTCCAATAACGCGGTTGACCGTTCCGTCTCCAATTCATAGCGCAGGTTGGAATATATGATGAATATCCCGACGGCGAACAGCATCAGCGCACCGCCGACATTGACCCAAAACAATTCCGACCGACCGGGCCATCCGTCCCGAGGTTGGGCTGCGACGGCCCAGGTTCCGTTGACAAGGTGAACGTCCAGAAAGACCGGGTCGTCGTCAAGAACCTCCGCATCGCCCCAAAAAACACTCCCGTCCCGGCCTGCGCCGTCGCGGCCGATCAAAGCCAGATTATAGCGCTCGGCGTAGTTCCAAAGTTTGGCCGCATGTACGAATGCATCGAAATCGATCACCGTCGATACAATGCCCCAAAGCTTCCTCGCTTGCTCACGTTCGGAAGTAAGGTAGACAGGAAAGCGTGCGACAATCCCCACACCACCCTGCACCAGTTTCAGCGGCCCCGCGATGACGACAATATTTTCGCTGATCGCCTTTTCCACCTGCGGCCATTGCGACAGGACCTTACGATACTCCAAGCCCAACGCCTTTTCGTTCCCCACAACCGGATACACATGCGAGATGACCAAATCCTTGGCCAAAGCGATATTGCGTAATCGCCCGCCGGATGACTTGGTGAGATCAGACGCAACGGCGGAAAACTCTTTTTGGTCAAGCCCCGGGCGCGCCTTGACGTAACTGACCAGCCCCCGGACCAATTGAACATCCGCATTGAGCAGGCTTTCTATTCGGGCGCGGAGCGTGCCCAATTCCTCGGCCGTTTCCAGACGAGATTCCGTGGCCGTCGCGTGCAGAGCATAGCGTTCCGCCAGAAACCCGCCCAACCCGCAAGCGACGGCAAGGATGACGACCTTGATAATGGAGGTAACGTAGTGTGCGTGCATTGGCCTCGTCCAAGGACCACTCGTTCCGAATATACATAAGCCATCAAGGTCGGGAGCCGCAATTTTTGCACTGCACCTAAAAAAACAAATGTCTTTTCAGCGCCAAATCTCCAAGCGATAAATTCATGATGATTGGCCTACTTCCCAATTGTATACAATTCCTGGTAAGTTTAAGGGCTGTCACCGAGGAGTAGAGGAACACCCCATGCCGGATACCACGGATATTGATCCGAGGTCGGACGCCGATGCGTCGTCGTTAAAGGACACTACCCAAGAAGACGCGCAGCGCCTTAAGGCCCGCAAACGCCGTTTCATGATCGCCCTTGTCATCGGCGTTCTGGGAAGTGCGTTCGGCGGTTGGGAAATCCACGACCGCATCACCAATATCCACGAAGTCGATGCCCGTATCGGCGGAGACTTGATCACCGTCTCGTCACGTGTCGCCGGTTGGGTCACCTCGATCAGCGCATCCGAAGGCGACGACGTTCAGCCGGGCACGGTCCTGATGGCCATCGATTCCCGCGAGTCGGCCCTGAAAGTGCGTGAACTTGAAGCCCAGGTTGCCAGCATCCGCGCGGAAAAAAACCGCACCCTGGCCGAGAAGCGTCTGGTCGACAAGGAAACGGCGTCAAAACTGAAATCCGAACAGGCCCGCTTGGCCTCGGCCCAGGTGACCGTGTCATCCCTGCAGCCGCAATTGGATCTGGCTCTGCGCGAACACGAACGCGCAAAATCCCTGTTCCAGAAACGCGTCGTATCGCGCCGCCAATTGGACGTGGCGGAAACCGAATTGAAAAAGATCGAGCGCGAACACCGCATCGCCGTCGCCGATTTGCGTGCCGCCGAAGCCAAGCTTGCCGAGGTCGAAGCCGAACGTGAACGTCTGCTGGTTTTGGACAGCGCGGCCTTGGTCTTCGATCACAAGGTGCAGGAACTGCAGGCCAAACTTGAAGAACAACGCTTGGATCTTTCCGACCGCACCATTCGCAGTGCCATCAAAGGTGTCGTCGACAAGACCTTCATCGAGGTCGGCGAATACGTCACGCCGGGACAACGGCTGGCCCTGATCCATGATCCGGAAGTCATCTGGATCGACGCCAATATCAAGGAAACGGATATCCGCAAAACCAAGGTCGGCGATGCCGTCCAGGTTTCCGTCGATGCCTATCCGGACCGCGAATTCACGGGCACGGTTCAAGTCATCGGCAACGCCACCACCGCGGAATTCGCGCTGCTGCCAAGCCCCAATCCCAGCGGCAACTTCACCAAGATTACCCAGCGCCTGCCCGTGCGCATCGCCATCGAGCAGCAGGACCGTCTGTTGCGTCCCGGAATGATGGTCGAAATAAAGATCGACGTTGACCAGTAAACCCGCCGCCGCGCCCATAGACCCTCATTCCATCAGCGAATTCCGCCGCTGGTCCGTCACCCTGTCGGGCCTGCTGGGCGCGGTCTCGATGATCCTGTCGGCGACGGTCGTCAACGTCGCCGTGCCGTCGATCATGGGCGCCTACGGGATCGACCAGACGATCGCGCAATGGGCCTCCACGGCGTTCATTACAACCATGGTGGCGAGCCAGCTCATGAGTGTTTGGGTCGTCGCCCATCTGGGCCAGCGCAACGCCTACGCCATGACCTTGGTGCTGTTCGCCGCGGGCGGGTTCATCTGCACCGTGGCCCCCAATATGGACACCCTGATCCTCGGGCGGATCATGCAGGGAATTTCCGCCGGCGTGGTGCAGCCCCTGGTGCTGTCGACCATCATTTCCGTGTTCCCCCTGGAACGGCGCGGATTCGCCGTCAGCATGTATTCGGTCGGCGTGACCCTGGCGCCCAGCTTCGGGCCCGTGGTCGGCGGCGCTATCCTGGATGCCCTGACCTGGCGGCACATCTTCATCGTGCCCCTGCCGCTCGCCTTCATCGCCTTCCTGCTGGGTCTCAGCTTCATGCCCCAGGAACGGGAGAAAGGAGCCAAGCCGCCGTTCGATTGGACCGGCCTGGTGCTCGTCGTCACCTTCTGCTTCAGCGTCATGAGCGGCCTTGCCAACGGCCAGCGCTGGGGATGGCATTCCAACGAGGTCTTGGCATTGCTGGTCGGCGGCACGGCGGCCGGGATCGTCTTTCTATGGCATCAGATGCATTCGAAGAACCCGATGCTGGACGTCGGCCTGTTCAAGGACCCGTCCTTTGCCTCGGCCATGGTTATCGCCTTCCTGTTCGGGGCCGGCAATTTCGCCACCAACTACGCCATCCCCGTGTTCACCCAACAGGTGCAGGGCTTCACCGCCACGGCGGCGGGCATGGTGCTGGTCCCGGCAGGGATATTCCTGTTTCTGATCACCCCCTTGGCCGGGCGCCTGAACGACCATGTGTCGCCCCGCTATCCCATATCCGCGGGCGTGCTGATCTTCGTCATCGCGGCTTATTTCATCGCCAAGTCCGACGTCAATACGGCCTTCTTCGTCATGGCCCTGTTCACCGTGCTGTCGCGTCTGGCGATCGGCCTGGTCATGCCCGCCATGGGGGCGGCAGCGATCCGCGCCGTGCCCGAACACAAGATCAATGCAGGTGCCGCGACCTACAACTTCGTGCGCCAACTGGGCGGCGCCTTCGGCACCCTGGTGTTCGTGGTCATCACCGAACAACGCACGGCCTTTCATGCCGACGCCATGGTCGCGACCCAAACATCGGGCAATCCGCTCAGCCGGGAATTCATCGAAAAGGTCGGCCGCGTGCTCGGCGAAAGCGGCCTGCCCGATACGCAGCAGACGGCGGGGGCCCTCGACTTTCTTTCCAAGGTCATCCACGCCCAGGCGACGACCCTCGGATTCCAGGACGCCTTCATCGTCTCGGCCGCGGTGTTCTTGACCGCGTTGGTCCCCGCCTGGATTTTGGGTCGCGCAACCAAACCGCGCAAATAGCCTGACCATACTCGTATTTTCATGATATAACCCGGGCCGCTGGATCAAAGCCATGTTCAGGAACCCGCCATGCCGGATACGTCGCCGGATACCATGGAAACCCATCGCCAACGCACCCTTTCAGATAGCGAAAGGCTATCTTGGCTGCGCCTGATCCGCTCGTCCAACGTCGGCCCCGGAACATTCTTTCGCCTGCTGGATAAATTCGGCGGCGCCAAGGAAGCCCTTGATGCCCTGCCCGATCTCGCCCGCCGGGGCGGCAGCGCCCGCGCCTTGCGGATTGCCAGCCTAAGTGCCATCGAACAGGAACTGGCGGCCGCCCAGCGCATCGGCGCCACCCCCGTGGCCTGGGGAGAGCCCGCCTATCCCCCGTTGCTGGCCCATATCCACGACCCACCGCCGATCATTTATGCGCGGGGGCGGTTGAACTTGATGGTCAAGCAATCCATCGGCGTCGTCGGGGCCCGTAACGCCTCGATCAACGGCTGCCGGTTCGCCCGGAAACTGGCATCCGATCTGGGGGCGGGCGGGTTGATGGTGGCTTCGGGCATGGCCCGGGGCATCGATGCGGCCGCCCATGAAGGTGCCCTGGCAAGCGGTACGGCCGCCGTGCTTGGCGGCGGTGTCGATGTTCCCTATCCGGCCGAGAACAAGTCCCTTTATGACAAACTGGCCGATACGGGCGTGCTGATTTCCGAGACACCGCCGGGCACCAAACCCCTGGCCCGTCATTTCCCCCGACGCAACCGGATCATTTCGGGCATGGCGCGGGGGGTCGTCGTGGTCGAAGCCAGCCCCCGTTCGGGCTCGCTGATCACGGCCCGGCTGGCCCTGGAACAGGGGCGCGAGGTCTTCGCCGTGCCCGGGGCGGCAATGGACCCACGCGCCCGCGGAACCAATCATTTGATCCGGCAAGGGGCGACGTTGACAGAAAGTGCAGACGACGTCTTCGCCGTTCTAGACGAACAACTTCGCCCGCCGCCACAAGAAATACATCATAAAAATCAGCAAGTTACACATGGCTTATCGGACAGAGACGAGATCGATAGCGCCCGTGAAAACATCATTAATGCCTTGGGCCCAACACCGACGACTGTTGACGAACTGGTCCGCGTTTGCCAATTCTCCACAGCCGTGGTGTCGACGGTTTTGCTTGAACTTGAACTGGCAGGACGGTTAGAGAGGCACCCCGGCAGCAGAGTAGCGCTGCTCATGGACCAGTAAGCCGGCCCGGGCAACGCCCCACAGGCCGGCCGAGAAAAGGCAAGTCTTGCATGACCGACGTCGTCGTCGTTGAAAGCCCGGCCAAGGCAAAAACGATCAACAAGTACCTGGGCCCCGGATATACGGTTCTGGCCAGCTATGGCCATATCCGCGATCTGCCGTCCAAGGATGGATCGGTGCGCCCGGATGCCGACTTCGAGATGGACTGGGAGATCGATGCCCGGTCCGAGAAGCACATCAAGGCCATCGCCGATGCCGTCAAGGGGGCCGGGAAACTGTATCTCGCGACCGACCCCGACCGTGAAGGCGAAGCCATTTCCTGGCATGTCCGTGAGGTCTTAGGGGACAAGAAGCTCCTCGACGGGGTCGACGTCAAACGCGTGGTGTTCAACGAAATCACCAAGGACGCGGTGCAGGATGCCTTCAACCATCCCCGCGAATTGGATCGTGAACTGGTCGATGCCTATCTGGCCCGCCGCGCCCTGGACTACCTGGTCGGCTTCACCCTGTCGCCGGTATTGTGGCGCAAGCTGCCGGGCTCCCGCTCGGCCGGGCGCGTCCAATCAGTCGCCCTACGCCTGATCTGCGAACGCGAATCCGAGATCGAGATTTTCCGCAAACAGGAATTCTGGTCCATCAAGGGAACCTTCGCGGCCGAAGGCGGGCACAAGCTTTCCGCCCAACTGACCCATCTTGACGGCCAGAAACTGGGCAAGATGGACATCGGTTCGGAAGAAGCCGCCCAGCGCGCCAAGAAAACGGTCGAAGCCGGCAATTTCTCAGTCGCCGACGTCCAACGTAAACAGACCCGGCGCAATCCGGCACCGCCATTCACCACCTCGACCCTGCAGCAGGAAGCGGCGCGGAAGATATATTTTGCCACCAAGCGGACCATGCAAGTCGCCCAGCGCCTTTATGAAGGCATCAACCTGGGCGGCGAGACGGTCGGCCTGATCACCTATATGCGGACGGACGGCGTGACCATGGCCAACGAAGCCGTCAACGCCTGCCGCGATCACATTAAGGATTCCTACGGCGCACCCTATCTGCCGGACCAGCCGCGCATCTATAAAAGCAAGGCCAAGAACGCCCAGGAAGCCCATGAAGCGATCCGCCCGACGGACATCAGCCGCCGCCCGGAAGACCTGGCCGCCTATCTGGATGACGATCAAAAGAAGCTTTACGACCTGATCTGGAAACGGACGGTCGCAAGCCAGATGGAAAGCGCTGTCCTGGATCAGGTCGCGGTCGACATCGCCGCCGCCGACAATTCGGCCGTGCTGCGTGCCACGGGATCGGTCATTGCCTTCGACGGTTTTCTAAAAGTCTACCAGGAAGGCAAGGACGAACAGGACACATCCGACGGCGATGACGACAGCAAGCTGCGCATCCTGCCCGACGTCAAGGAAGGCGAACATCTGGCCCGCCAGGAAGTGAACGCCGAACAGCATTTCACCCAGCCGCCGCCGCGCTATACGGAAGCCAGTCTGGTCAAACGGCTGGAAGAACTGGGCATCGGCCGCCCGTCGACCTATGCCTCGATCATTTCGGTCCTGCAGGACCGCAATTACGTGAAACTGGAAAGCCGCCGGTTCGAACCCGAAGACCGGGGACGGCTGGTCACCGCCTTCCTGTCCAGTTTCTTCGAACGCTACGTGGAATACGGTTTCACGGCGGAATTGGAAGAGAGGCTCGACGACATCTCGGGCGGGCGCCGCGAATGGAAACAGGTGCTGCGTGATTTCTGGCAGGCCTTTTCCCAATCCGTCGACGGCACCAAGGAGCTGCGCGTTCGCGAGGTTCTGGATGCGCTGGACGAATTGCTCGGCCCGCATTTCTTCCCGCCGCGCGAAGACGGCCGCGACCCGCGCAAATGCCCGACCTGCGCCGACGGGCGCCTGGGACTTAAACTGGGCAAGTTCGGTGCCTTTATCGGATGCGCCAATTATCCCGAATGCAAACACACCCAGGCCCTGGCCGTTCCCAACGGCGACGACGAAGACGGCAACGCGGAACCGGAAGTCTACCCCCGCCTGCTGGGCAATGATCCGGATACGGGGCTTCCCGTGACCGTGCGCAAAGGCCCCTACGGCGCCTATGTGCAGTTGGGCGATGCCGAAGAAGACGGGCCCAAGCCGAAGCGTGCGTCCCTGCCCAAGGGCATGAGTCCGGCCACCATCGATTTGGAAACGGCGCTGGGGCTTTTGTCCCTGCCGCGCGATGTCGGCATTCATCCGGAAACGGGTGACATGATCACCGCCGGCCTGGGCCGGTTCGGCCCGTTCATCAAGCTGGGCGGAACCTATGTCTCGCTGAAAGGCGACGACGACGTTCTGACCATCGGCCTGAACCGCGCCGTATCGCTTTTGGCGGACAAGCCGCGCAAGGATCCGCCCAAGGAACTGGGCATGCATCCGGCCAACAAAAAACCCGTGATGCTGAAGGCCGGCCGATGGGGCCCCTTCGTTCAGCACGGCAAAATGATGGCCTCCCTTCCCAAGGACATGGACAAGGAAACCGTGACCCTGGAAGTGGCCGTGGAATTGCTGAACGCCAAGGCCGCCAAGGACGGCAAGAAGGTTCCTGTGAAAAAGGCCCCCGCCAAGAAACCGGCGGCCAAGAAAAAGACCGCCAAAAAGCCGGCCGCGAAAAAAACCACTGCGAAGAAAAAAACAGCCAAGAAGACCGATGCAGACGGCGATGCGACGCCGTCTACCTCTGACGCCTGACCCGGGGCAATCACTTGGCCAAATCCCCAAAATCCAAGCCGCCCTTCCCGACCCGGGAAGAGGTTCTGGAATTCATCCAGGCGAGCCCCAAGCGCGTCGGCAAGCGCGAGATCGCGCGCGCCTTCAAACTGGGCGCCGAAGGCAAGATCATGCTGCGTGAAATGCTGAAAGGCTTCGAGGACGAAGGCCTTTTGCAGCGGGGACGCGGACGGCGTTTCGCCGAAGCGGGCACCCTGCCCGAGGTCACGGTCCTGCGCATTTCCGGCGTCGATACCGATGGCGACCTGCTGGCCAAACCAGATTCCTGGGACGAAGACGCCGGCGAGGCCCCCGTCATCTATATGGCGCCGGAACGCAAAGGCCAGCCCGCCCTGGGCATCGGAGACCGTGTCCTGGCGCGGCTGGAGCGAAGCGGGCGCGGCAGTTATCAGGGGCGGACCATTCGCCGCCTGCCCTCGGCCCCGGCGGCGATCATGGGCGTCTATCGCGTGGCCGACGGTGAAGGCCGCATCGAAAGCACCGACCGCAAGGCCAAACAGGATTTCATCGTTCCTGCGGGTCAGGCCGGCGGCGCCAAGCCGGGTGATCTGGTGCGCGCCAGTGTCTTACCGGGCAAGGCCTTAGGCCTGCGTAAGGCCAAGGTGACGGATGTCTTGGGCGGCATGGACGACCCCAGATCCGTCAGCCTGATTTCCATCCACGAACACGAACTGCCCAGCGAATTCCCGCCCGAAGCATTGGATCAGGCAAGGGCCGCAGGGCCGGCGCCGCTTGGCAACCGGGTCGACCTGCGCGACCTGCCGCTGGTCACGATCGATGGCGCCGATGCCCGTGATTTCGACGACGCCGTGTTCGCGGAACCCGACCCGGACCACCCCGATGGCTGGCACCTGATCGTCGCCATCGCCGATGTCTCGTGGTACGTGCGGCCGGGCGATGCCCTGGACCGCAGCGCTTATGACCGGGGCAACAGCGTCTATTTCCCGGACCGGGTGGTGCCCATGTTGCCCCACGAACTGTCGACCGGGTGGTGTTCGCTGAACCCCAAGGAAGACCGCCCCTGTCTGGTCGCCCATATGTGGATTGACCAGGACGGCAATCTGAAACGCCACCGGTTCGAACGCGCCCTGATGCGTTCCGCCGCCCGCCTGACCTACGAACAGGTTCAGGCCGCCAACGACGGGCAGCTCGACGACACCACGGACGTGCTGGTCAAGAACGTGATCAGACCGCTTTACGGTGCTTATGCAGCCCTGTCGCGAAACCGCCAGGCACGCGGCGTGCTGGACCTGGACATGCCCGAACGCAAAGTCATCATCGGCGACGGCGGACAGGTCGCCGAGATCGCGCAACGCGAACGGCTCGACAGCCATAAACTGATCGAAGAATTCATGATCACCGCCAATGTGGCGGCAGCGGAGACCCTTGAAAAGAAAAGTCTTCCCTGCATGTACCGAATTCATGATCAGCCCAGCCCGACGAAGATCGACGCCCTGGGCGAAGCGCTTTCAACCATCAACCTGAGTCTCGCCAAAGGCCAGGTCATGCAGCCCCGAAGCTTCAACCAAATCCTGTCCAAAGCCCGTGGTGGCCCGTTCGAGCGCATGGTGCAGGAACTGGTCCTCCGCTCCCAAGCCCAGGCGGAATATTCCCCCGACAACATCGGCCACTTCGGTCTAGCCTTGCGCCGGTACTGTCATTTCACCTCGCCGATCCGGCGTTACTCGGACCTTTTGGTTCACCGCGCGCTGATCCTGGCCGGCAAAATGGGTGACGGCGGATTACCCGCCGACCACAAGGATTTCGCCGAAATGGGCCAGCATCTGTCGTTCACCGAACGCCGTGCGGCGGCGGCGGAACGCGGCGCCATCGACCGGTTCGTCACCCAATTTTTGGCGGATCGCGTGGGGGCGACCTTCCGGGGGCGGATCAACGGGGTGACCCGGTTCGGCCTGTTCATCACCCTGAACGATACCGGTGCCGACGGCCTGATCCCGATCCGGTCCCTGCCCGACGACTATTACATCCATGACGAAGCTCATAACCGCCTGCGCGGGCGGTCCAACGGCAAGACCTATGTCCTGGGCGCACAGGTGGAAGTCATGCTGGTCGAGGCCCGGCCGTTGACCGGCGGCATGATCTTCGAACTGCTGGACGGCGGGTCCGGGCCCGGCGGCGGGGCGCGGGCACGGCTTGGCGCCGGCAAGCGGCCTTCGGGCGGCGGACGCAAAAATGCCGGGCGCAGCGGCGGGAAAGACAAGGCCCGCAAAAACAAGGGCAAGAGCAAGGCCAGCCGCCGCAAGCGGAGCTAGACGCTTGGCCTAAAACGATTTCATGGTGACGCCCGCCTGAAAATCACCGACAATCCCCTATGATGATCGACATGTCGGACCTTGCTGACGTGTTCCGCTTCGGCCGGAAATTCACCGCCTTTTCCGCGGCGGTTTTGCTGTCGGCATGCGCGGCGACGGCCCCCGCGCCGGAAACGGCACAGAAGGACGATGCCTTTTCCTTGCCGGCCGCAACCGAAGTCATCGCCGCCGGATATGAAAACATCGCCGATAAATACCTTGAACGCCTGGACGTCGGCACGATCGGCGCCGAAGGCCTGCGCGGCCTGGGCGCAATCGATCCGGCTTTTGCCATCGACCTTCAGACCGATATGGTGCGGCTCACCGATAACGGACATGAATTCGCCCGTGAACATCTGCCGAAAGACAATGATTCGTATGCCTGGGCGGCATTGACGGCACGGGCGTCACTGGCCGCGCGCAGCCGGTCCGAAGAAATGCGCCGTGCCAGCCCGGAAAAAATCTACGAAGCCGTGTTCGACGGCATGCTGTCGGAACTGGATATCTACTCCCGCTATTCCGGGCGCGACGAGGCACAGCGCAACCGCGCCCGCCGTGATGGGTTCGGCGGCATCGGCATCCGCTTCCGGCAAAAGGACGACACGACCCAGGTGTACCGCATCACGCCCGGCACGCCGGCCGCCGAGGCGGGCCTGAAAACGGGCGACGTCATCGTCTCCGCCGACGGCGTTAAGTTGCAGGGCCTGCCTGCGCGCAAGGTCGTCAAGTTGCTGCGCGGCCCGGTGGACACCGCCGTTCGCCTGCATCTGACCCGTCCGGATCGCCCCAAGGGATGGACCGTCAGCCTGATCCGGCGCCATATCGTGCCGGTCACGGTCAGCCATACGGTCAAGGACGGCATCCTTTATATGGCCGTCGACAGCTTCAATCAGAAGACCGCCGCCTCCGTGAAGAAAACCGTCCTCAAGGTCAAAGCCCAAAGCGGCACGCCGCTTAAGGGCATGGTCATGGATTTGCGGGGCAATCCGGGCGGCTTGTTGCGCCAATCCATCAAACTGGCGAACCTGTTCCTGACCCAGGGTCATATCATCACCACGCGGGGCCGCCACCCGGACAGCGTTCATCACTACAATGCCGACGGAACCGACATCCTGAACGGCCTGCCGCTGGTCATCCTGATCGATGGAAAATCCGCCTCCGCCGCCGAAATTACCGCCGCCGCCCTGCAGGACCGCGGCCGCGCCGTGGTCGTCGGCACCTCGTCCTACGGCAAGGGCAGCGTGCAGACCGTGATCCGTCTGCCCAACGACGGCGAACTGACCATCACCTGGTCCCGCCTGATCACGCCGACGGGATACACCCTGCACGGGCTGGGCGTGCATCCCGTGGTCTGCACCTCGTCCCTGGCCCGAATTCCGGCATCACAGGACATTCCCGACCCCGTTCTGGCGGCAATCGGCGACGAACAATTCCAGACCGATGTGCTGGCCCGTTGGCGGCGCGGCGGGTTGCTTGACGAGGACGAACGCAGCCGTCTGCGGGATACCTGCCCGCCGGAACGCCACAATGACGCCAAGGACCGGGACGTGGCCCGGCGAATCATCGAAGACCGCACGCTTTATGCCCGTGCATTGACGTTTACCTCGGCCACGGCACGGGCCGACGCGGCAGCCGCGGAATGACGACAGCAGCCAACTGACCGCCAACCGTCCCGAGGCACTTGACTTGCGCGCCCGGCACTGTATGTTTCGCGCCTTCGACCTGATAAAAAACCTGAACGGAACTTCGGACCATGGCAAAACCGGCCACGATTCTTGTGAAGATGGTCAGCACGGCTGACACGGGCTTCTTCTATGTCACCAAGAAGAATCCGCGCAATTCGACGGAAAAGTTCGAAATGCGGAAATATGACCCTGTGGTCCGCAAGCATGTGACGTTTAAGGAAGAAAAGATCAAGTAAGACGCCTTCACAGGCACCTGCTTGAATTTCCTTTACGACGCATTGCCCAGACCGCACCGGTCAGGCCTGCTTCCATACATTACATTTCACGAATTCAGCCCTCCTGCCCTTCGGTGTTTGTGCGGAAGGGCCGGAAAGTTGTGGCTCAGCCGCTCTTTTTCTCGGGCGGATCGGCGCGCACCACGCGATCACGGCCGTCGTGCTTTGCCATGTACAGCGCCTTGTCGGCCCGCGCGATCAGGTCTTCCGGGGTTTCACCCGGTTCGGCCGATTCCGCCACGCCCGCACTCAGGGTTACGGACAATTGGCTGCCGTCGGGCAGGGTGATCGGATCTTCCGAAATCTTAACCCGGATACGGTCCGCGACCGTAAAGGCAACGTCGATCGGTGTATCCGGCATGGCGATGACGAATTCTTCCCCGCCGAACCGGGCCGCCGTATCGAAACCGCGCACGTTGCGCAGCAGCCGCCGGGCAATGGTTTTCAGGACTTCGTCACCGGCCGCATGACCGTAGGTGTCGTTGACGCGCTTGAAATGATCCAAGTCGATCAACACCAGGGACAGGCCGTGCCCGCCTTCGTCGGCCCGTTTGGCGATGCCATCCAGATGGGATTCCAGATAGCGGCGGTTATGCAGCCCCGTCAGGCCGTCTGTAAGCGCCATGGAGAGGTGTTGCTGGAAATTGGACTGCAGCATCTCCTGATAGCGTTTACGCCGCACCTGGGTGCGCACGCGGGCCATGATCTCCTGTTCGTCGACCGGGCGGACGACACAATCGTTGACCCCCAATTCCAGTCCCTTGATCAGGTTGGTTTCATCTTCCGCATCCCCGATCAGCAAAATCGGCACCTGCCGCGTTGATTCCTGGGATCGAAGGCGGGACGCCAGCCGCAAGGGTTCATCCCCTTCGAAATCCATCGACACGACAACGACATCGGTTTCGTTTTCCGCGATATACCCCACCGCATCTCCGTAGGAATGCAGCACGTTGACCGCATGCCCTTCACCTTCCAGAACTTTCTGGATATTGCCGCTTTGAATTTCGCTGGCATCGACAACGACGACCCGTGCGTCACGGCCATGGACATCGGTCATATCCGGTTCCACGTTGAACCCTAGGTCACGGGAAGTCTGTTGATGCAGCGACCATTGATCGAAAGTGCGCTTCATACGCACCAGCGAGCGCACGCGGGCGAACAGCATGGTGTCGTTCAGGGGTTTCGTCAGAAAGTCATCCGCCCCGGCCTGCAGGCCGTTGACGCGGTCACGCATGTCGCTCAGCGCCGTGACCATGACCACGGGAATATGGGCCGTGCGGGGGTTCTGCTTGATACGCCGGCAGGCCTCGAAGCCATCCATGCCCGGCATCATGACGTCCAACAGCACAATGTCGGGCATTTCCTCGGCCACAAGGTCCAAGGCCGTCGGACCATCGTGCGCCGTGATGACGTCGTAATATTCGCTGGTCAGTTTGGCTGCCAGCACCTTAACGCTGGCCGCCATGTCATCGACGATGAGAATCCGTGCCGACATGCCCCGTTACCGCCCGTCTGCGGCGGTCAGCCGAGGAACTTCGCCACCGTTTCCAGGAACGTAGGGACCGAAATCGGCTTGGCGATATACCCTTCACAGCCGCCTTCCCGGATTTTCTCCTCATCCCCCTTCATGGCAAAGGCGGTGACGGCAATGACCGGGATTTCCTTCAGGGAATCATCGGCCTTGAGCATTTTCGTGACTTCCAGCCCGGAAATCTCCGGCAACTGAATATCCATCAGGATCAGATCGGGGCGGTGTTCCTGCGCAAGCTGGATGGCGTCACGGCCGTCCATCGTCTGGATGGTGTTGTATCCATTCGCCTGGAGCAGGTCGTTGAACAACTTCATGTTGAGATCATTGTCCTCAACAATCAAAATCGTTTTCGCCATAATTCTTTCTTCCGATCAATTTAAGAGCCGCATACGGAGCCCGGTTCGGCACCGCGACCCATGCCCGGTTTTTGGAACCGGAAAGCGCAGATATCACCGTTTCTGTTAGTCGAGATAGTGTCCGAAACATCCGGGCAAGTCAAACGGCTGAGCGCCCGCCCATCATTCACCCCGAACCTCCTCGACCATGTCTTCAAGGCGGTCGACATCTTCAATCACCAGGCGATCCTTCTGCCGCTCCACCACACCCTGACGCGACAAATCCGATAGCACGCGGGCAACGGTCTCCCGCGTGGTTGAAACACGGCTGGCGATATCCCCATGAACGGGAATGGGTACAAGTTCGGCGCGATTTTCACCGACCATGCTGTTCCGCGCGAGACGCAGAAGATCGGCCTGAACCCGGTTGTTGGCGGCCAGGGTGCTGAGATCCATGATGCGGTCCGTCGAGGTTCTGACGATCCGCGTCAGCGCGCGCATCAGGCGCAGGGTGACCTCGAAATGTTCCGACAACAATTGATGAAACCGCTCTTGCGAAAGGGATGCGATGACCGTGTCCTTCATCGCCATGACGCTGGCGGACCGGGGTTCTCCGTCGATCGCGGCAAGGTCCCCGAAATGTCCCCCGGCGTTCACGTCATCCAGGGTGATTTCCCGCCCCGACAACGAATAAATGACCACCCGTGCGGTCCCAGACGCGACAAAGAAAACATCCTGGGTCTCGCTTTGCCGGTCGATGATCTGTTCCTGGGCTGCGTAGGATTTCCACGAACAGGCCTGTTCCAGCCGTTCGATTTCCGTTTCGTTCAAATCTTCGAGAAGATCAATATGCGCCAGCGAGCGCGCATTTCCGTCCGACACGGATCCATTCCTTCGTCTAACCCCGAGAGCTCTTTTATTAACATGATCTTATTCAATAAGTTATGCCAGTTCCAAAGGATAATGAGCGCCACAGCGCCCGGCCTTTCAGCGCCCGATGATGGCTGCGGCACCTGCGCGGCGGGGGTCTCCGGCCGCGCGTTGCAGATCAGGGCCCGCCGTGACCGCATGCACCCCGCCGAAAAACAAGTTCCGATCGGGCCATATCCGGGTATCCGGAATTTCCGCCCGGAGTGCCTGCACGGCCATCTCCGGCCATCCGGGCTCCACATCCAGATGTCCCCGCTCCAAATGGAAGCGCGGTGCGGACACAGCTTCCTCAACGGACATGGAAAATGCAGTCAGGTTCAAGATCACCTGCAGAATGGCGGTGCGGATGCGGTTGGACCCGCCGGAGCCCAGAACCATTAACCGCCCCGGCCGTTCGATGATCGTCGGCGCCATCATCGATCCCATACGCACGTCCAACGGCCAGAAATCGAAGCCCTGCGGGTTGATGTCTTCTTCGCCCAGCATGTTGTTCATCATCACGCCCGTGCCGGGAATGACATATCCAGCCCCTTCGCCGTTGGACAGGGTCAGCGCACAGGCGTTGTCATCACCGTCGATGATGCTGATATGGGTGGTTCCACGCTGCGCCTGGGGATGGCCGGCCAAGGCCTGCCGGTAAGCGGATAGGCTTTCGGGATCCAGCAGTTGCGACAGGGCCGTTCGGTTGCGTGCTTCTTCGGTCGCCGCCATCACCCGCAGAAGAGCCAAGGCATGATCTGTTGTCCCCCAGGCACCATCGAGCCCCATCGCCCCTTCCAAAAGCTTCAAGGCGAACGCGACCAGCACGCCGCCGGTCGAAGGCAGCGGATTGGTAAGAACCTGTGTGTCCGCGACATCCATGGCCAGGGGCTTCCGCTCCACGGTCCGGTAGCTTGCCAGGTCTTCCCGGGAAAGGGTGCCCAGGCCGTCCCGGCAATCCTCGGCAATCCGGTTGGCGATCTCCCCTTCGTAGAACAGGCGCGGCCCTTCACGCACCAAGGCGTCCAGAAAATCAGCCGCATCCGGATTGCGGAAATGATCGCCCTCCCCGATCAACCGCCCCGGGTCGCCGGGACAGGCAAAAATACACCGTGCCACGTCACTGACCATGTAGATGGGGCCGACGACGCTGAACAAATACGCTTGGAACGGAGAGACTTCGTAGCCATCCCGCGCGGCTTCCAGGGCCGGTTCGATAAGACGTTCAAGCGGCATGTGCCCCAATGCATCATGAACGTGAAACAGGCCATTCACGACCCCCGGCACGGCCATGGATCCCAGGCCGATATGGAATTCCTGTTGCGCCGGGCCAAAATCGGCAACGACCGGATAGAAATCCCGGGCACCTGGGGCAGGTCCCCGTTTCGGAGTCTGGGCAAAAAAATCAAACAATTTTGCCGGTGAATTGACGGGCCGCGCCAACAGAAAGCCGCCGCCGCCGAAAGACGCAAGAACGGGTTCAGCCACGGTCGCCACGCACATGGCGCCTAGGGCCGCATCGAATGCATTGCCGCCGGCTTTCAGAATTTCACGGGCGGCATTGACGGTCATCGGGTGCCCTGCGGCGACTGCCCCGGCACATCTTCTATGCGATATCGCTGTAGCCTCCACTTAGCCACTCTCCCAGTCCGGTCCTGTCCGTTTCTGGCTTGGATTTCGCCGCTGCTACCCTTATATCGGAATTAACTATTTTATGTTCTAATGGCCTTTCGACTGATCCATTAACAGCCTTCAAGGGTGCCTCCCCCGCACTTTTGAGTCGCGTGACGTCGAAAGCGGCATATATGCAAAAACAACGCGGGTGAGAGTCCTAAAGCTGGCGTTCAAAGCGCCCGCAATAGACGGAAATGACGATGAACCGATTTTTCCATTTCGCGCTGGCCTTGATCTTGAGCCTCGGTGTATCGGCCGGGGCGATGGCAACTGACGGCCAGTTGAACGCAATTTCTTCGAAGCCTCTGCCCGGCGGCAAGGTTCTGTCCGTACGGGCGCTTGACGATTCGGATGAATCCCTGGCACTGGTCGAGCAGTTTCAGCGGGAACTTTCGGCCCGCGGCTATCGCGTGGATTCCAAGGCCGACCTTGTCTTGACGTTCGAAATTATTGACGAATTGGGCGCCTATACCTTTTCCGATCAGCGTTATTACGTGGACGTGCAGGGCCAAAAAGGCACCAGCACAGGCACGGAAGGCACGGAAGCGCGACTTAACGTCTTCAATTCCAAAACCGGCGGTATCCTGAACGAAGGCCGAGGCGGAACCAAGATCGTCACACCGACCAAGTATCGCCTGAAGGTGACCATCGACGGCCCGGCCGAAGCCGGCCGTATCGAACGGTATTGGCAAGGCTGGGCAACCGGAAACCTGGGGGCATCGACCAACGAATCCTTGATCAGCGCCATGGTCGTGCCCCTGGTGGACGTCCTCGGCCGGACCATCAAGAACGAAACCTTCCCCCTTCCCAATTAATGCTACCCGCGACGGTGCTTGCCCCCCAAGGTCAAACCGTTTAGGAAACGGGGCCGTGGACGGTCGATTGGCGGCCGGCCCGCGTTAACTCTTGAACTCGGCGCCACAGATGGAAGACACCTCCAATCCCGGCCTGCTGCCTGCCGGCTTGACCGACCTTCTGCCGCCCGACGCAGGATTTGAGGCCTCGGTCACGGAACGTCTGATCGACGTTTGCCACGCCCATGGCTATGAGCGCGTGAAGCCGCCCTTGATGGAATTCGAAGACAGCCTGCTGTCCGGCACGGGTGCCGCCATGGACCGCCAGGTGTTCCGCCTGATGGACCCCGTGTCCCAGCGCATGATGGGCCTGCGCGCCGATATCACGCCACAGGCCGCGCGCATCGCCGCAAGCCGTCTGCGGTCCGCCCCCCGGCCGTTACGCCTGTGCTATGCCGGACAGGTTCTGCGCGTACGCGGCGATCAAATCCGCCCGGAACGCCAATTCGCCCAAATCGGCGCCGAATTGATCGGCAGCGCCGCCCCGTCGGCCGACGCCGAAGTCATCGTCATGGCGGCCGAAGCCCTGGGATACATCGGCGTTTCCGGCGTCAGCATCGATCTGGCCCTGCCGACGTTGGTCCCGACTCTTCTGGGCGGGCGCCAGGACGGCCCCGCCGGGCACGCCCTTCGCGAAGCGCTCGACCACAAAGACACCGGTGCCATCGACGGGCTGGCACGGCAAATGGGCCCCGAAATCACCGACATGCTGAAACGTCTGATTTTGGCTGCAGGCCCCGCTGATGACACGCTGGCCGCGGTCGCCGCGATTGACCTGCCCCAAGCCGCCGCCGCGGAATGGGAAGCACTGAAAGCGATCGTCGCCAAGGTGCGTGCCCTGGCCCCGGACCTGACATTGACCATCGATCCCGTCGAACATCGCGGCTTTGAATATCACGGCGGGGCAACCTTCACCCTGTACGCCCAGGGCGTGCGCGGGGAACTGGGATCGGGCGGCCGGTATCTGGCAGGCAACGGCGGGTCGTCCGTCGAAAGCGAAGGCGAGCCCGCCACGGGCTTCACCCTGTTCACGGATTCCTTGCTGCGCGCATTGCCGCGCCCGGCCATGGGCCGCAGGCTTTTCGTACCGGCGGGAACGGAACCGGGCCGGATGGCGGACCTGCGCGCCGAAGGCTGGATTACCGTCGCCGGTCTTGAAGAGGATGCGGATGCATCCGCCGAGGCCCGACACCTGAAATGCTCTCATCTGCTTCACGACGGACGCCCTGCCGAAATCGGCGAGGCATGACGAAGCGAACATCTTTTTTACGGACATGAACGGAAACATAAGATGACGAACGTGGTGGTCGTCGGCTCACAGTGGGGCGACGAAGGCAAAGGCAAGATCGTGGATTGGCTGTCGGAACGCGCCGACGTGGTTGTCCGTTTTCAAGGCGGCCATAACGCCGGGCATACGCTGGTCATCGACGGGGTCACCTACAAGCTGTCGCTGCTGCCGTCGGGCATCGTGCGCAAAGGCAAGATTTCCGTGATCGGCAACGGCGTGGTGGTCGATCCCTGGGCGCTGATCTCGGAAATCGAGAAGATCCGCGACCAAGGTGTCGATGTCACACCGGACAGCCTGCGCTTGTCCGAAGGCTGCCCGCTGATCCTGCCCCTGCACCGCAATCTGGATCTCGCGCGCGAAAAGGCCGCCGGCAAGGCCAAGATCGGCACCACCGGGCGCGGCATCGGGCCGGCCTACGAAGACAAGACCGCACGCAGGGCGATCCGTGTCGGTGATCTGTCGGATGTGGAGCTTCTGAAAGAAAAGATCGACGGTCTTCTGTTCCACCACAATGCGTTGTTACGCGGCCTCGACATGCCCGAAGTCGACGGCAAGGAATTGCTCGACCAGTTGATCGAGATCACGCCCAAAATCCTGCCCTATGCCGCAACCGTCTGGCAGGAACTGGATCAGGCCCGCCGTGCCGGCAAGCGTATCCTGTTCGAAGGCGCACAGGGCGCCATGCTGGACTTGGATCACGGCACTTATCCCTTTGTCACCTCGTCCAACACGGTCGCCGGCCAGGCCGCCGTCGGTTCCGGCCAGGGGCCGGGTGCCGTCGGCTTCGTTCTGGGCATCACCAAGGCCTATACGACGCGTGTGGGCCAGGGGCCATTCCCTACGGAACTGGATGACGAGGTCGGCCGGACGCTGGCCGAACGCGGCCGTGAAGTCGGCACCGTGACCGGCCGGGCCCGGCGTTGCGGCTGGTTCGATGCGGTCATGGTCCGCCAGGCGATCAAGGTCAACGGAATCCACGGCATCGCCCTGACCAAGCTGGACGTTCTGGATGGGCAAAAGATTCTGAAAGTCTGCACCGGCTACCGGCTGAACGGGCGCGAGCTCGACCATCTGCCCGCATCGCAAATCGAACAGGCGCGGGTCGAACCCATTTTCGAGGAAATGGAAGGCTGGGACGAGAGCACGCAAGGTGCACGCAGCTGGGCCGACCTTCCGGCGACGGCGATCAAGTATATCCGCCGGATCGAGGAACTGATCGAAGCCCCCGTCGCACTTCTTTCGACCAGTCCGGAACGTGAAGACACGATTCTGGTCCATGACCCCTTTGCAGACTGACCGAACGTTCACCCCCTGATTTGGGTCAATCCCGCCTGATGTTGGGATGGCCCCTTCGCATTAATTGTCTGTCAAGGGATAGACGGGTACCATCAGGGCGTGAAATTGCGGGAATTTCAAGGCACGCGTCCGGCAAGACCCGGACCAGCGGTAAATTCCCGTTTGCGGATGCAGGGGGCATTTACGACGACCGATGGCTGAAACCGCCGCCACCGCTGAAGTTAATCCGGCCGGGTCGCCGCCCACGAACGAGGCGCCCCCGGAAGGAACCGGCGCCGCCCCTGAACAGGGCGACGACATTCCGTCTGCGAACAGTCTGCGGCCGATTCTGATCAAGGAACGGTTCGCCGTCGATCCCAAGACCCCGCTACCCGATCTGGATTCCCCCTCGGCCAAGGCCTTTATGGCCGAAGACCGGCGTGATATCGACCGCCCCGTTTTCGCCCTGATCTGCAACCCCGGCCTGCCGACCCGCGTGGGCGCCATGAATTCGCTGCGGGGGGCGGGGATCAAGGCACTGGTCGGTATTCTGGAATGGGATGTGGAATATTGGCCACATATCCGCCAGCGGACGATGGTGCTCATCCTTGAACGGCCGCTGGGCGGCCGCGTGCTGCAGGACGGAAAATTCCGTATTTCCGAATACGACCTGCCCCGCAAGGTGATTGAGCCGCTTGCCGGCGCCCTGCAGGAAATGGCCTCCATCGGTGTTTCTCACCGGGCGATTCGCCGCGACAACCTGTTCTTTATGGATACTGCCCGTCAGAACATTGCTTTCGGCGAATGCTATTCCTCACCGGCTGGATTCGATCAACCGGCCGTGTACGAACCGCCGGAACGGGCGATGGCCCCCCCGGCGGGCCGAGGGGTCGGAAATTCGCGGGATGATGCATACGCATTCGCCGTCACGATCATCGCATTGGCTTTGGAAAAAGACCCGGGCTCAGCCGAAGGCAACGACAAGATTCTGTCTGAAAAACTCGAACTTGGCTCCTATGCCGCCATCACGGGGAGCGAAAACCTTCCGCTGTCGTTGCTGGAACCGCTGCGCGGCATGCTGGGGGATGACCCACAACAGCGCTGGGGTCCGGAAGAGATCGATCTCTGGCTGTCCGGGCGCAAAATGTCGCCGCAGCAAAAACGTGCGGGCAAACGCGGGCAAACGCCTTTTGCATTCATGGGGCGCCACTATCAAAGCGTGCGCCAATTGGCCGATGCTTTCACCAAGCATATCCCCGAAGGGGCCAAAGCCATCCGCGAAGACACCTTCGACACTTGGCTGCGCCGCTCCGTCGAAGACGTCAATCTAGCCAACGCGATCAAGAACGTGCTCGACGTCGCCAAGGCCCAGGCCGGGACGTTCGCCGGGTCGGACGAAATGCTCGTCACACGCGTCTCGGTCCTGATGGACCCGATGGGGCCTATCCGGTTCAAGGGCTTTGTCTTCATGCTTGACGGGTTCGGCCCGGCCTTCGCCATGGATCTGCTGCGCACGGGCGATCCTCAAATCCCGGCCGAGATCATCGCCAAAGACATCCCCGATCTGTGGTTCCAGGCGCAGGAAACCTATGCGCCCGAGGCGTCGATCCACCAAAAGAACTTTTCGCAGCTCAAGATCGTGCTTAACAACAAAGATCCTGGATTCGGAATTGAACGCTGCCTGTACGAAAGCAATCCGTCCCTGCCCTGCCAAAGCCAGCTTCTATTGCAGGAATACGTTCTTGAGACGGAACATCTGTTGCCGGCGCTCGACCGCGCGGCGAACACACAGGACCTCAAATCCAAGCCGCTGGACCGGCATATCGCGGCGTTTATCACCGCGCGCTTCAAGGAAGATATCAATCCGCACCTCAAGGCCCTGGCGTCTGAAAACCCGGATACGCAGACCATCGGCATGCTGTCGCTGCTTGCCTTCATTCAATGGAAACTGAGGGTCGAGCCCGTTTATGGCTTGGCCAGCTGGGTCGGCGGACATTTAGGGCCTGCCATCAACGCCTACCATTCCAGATCGACCCGCAAAGAGATCGAACGCGAAATCCCCCGCCTTGTGCGGCGTGGGTCGCTGCCGGAATTGTTCGACCTGATGGACAACGCCGACCGTCGGCGCGAGGACATCGAGGGCTTTGAAGATGCCGTCGCCGAGTTTGCCGCAGCCGAATTGGAAATTCAGGACATCGAAGGCCGGGGCGAAGAACAACTGACCAAGGCCGAGCGAACCGGCCAGCAATCCGCCGCCATGGGGTCCATCCTGATCACCATGTGCATCGTCATGATTCTGTTCATGGTCAAGGTGTTCTAGGAATGGCCGCTGCACCGCACATCGGGGGGGCTGTTAGCTCATGGCGCTCCCAATGAACAGAGGCATGGCGCCGGGCCGGGGACGCGGGAAGTTCTGGATGTATTTCCTTTTGATCGCGGTCACGCTGATCGCGGTCGCCTTCCCGACCATCGTCGTCATTTCCGTCGGCATGCTGCTGTCGATCACATCCTTTTTTACGGACCGCACGGATCAGAAATACGGCTTCTTCTGCATCGCCGGCCTGAACTTCGCCGGCGTCTTCCCTTATCTGATGGATTTATGGTCCGGGAACCACAACATCACCGGGGCGATGAACATCATCACCGATGTGTTCGCCCTGGCGGTAATGTATGGATCGGCCATGGCAGGCTGGGTCATCTACACCGTGATCCCGCCGGTCATTACCTCATTCATGACGGTCCTGACCGAACGGCGGTTGTCCGCACTGCGCGCCAACCAACGGCGTATTGTCGAAGAATGGGGCGACGAGGTCACCATGGGCATCCGCGCACCGGGTGCAGATGCACCCGTCTCCCATGCGCCAAGCCCCGGAGGGGCTCCCGGACAAGAGCCCCCCGTCGAAGGGCCGGGCGGCGGCGTTCAGGCCGCCATGGAGGCCCTTCAGGCGGTCGAAGCCCGAGAACAGGAACAGGGCGACACCCCTCCCGCGGAGGGCGCGGAAACGACACCGCCGGGCTGACACCCGGCCCTGGGGCCGGGCATCACCCAGGTCTAATTTGAAATACGCCGGTCAATAACCGCGTTCTTCACCGACTTCTGAAGCTTTTCGAACGCCCGGACCTCGATCTGGCGGATGCGCTCGCGCGAGATTCCGTATTCCGCCGATAAATCCTGCAGGGTTGCGGGGCTGTCCTTCAGACGCCGTTCGGAAATGATGTGGCGTTCGCGTTCACTGAGTGACTGCAACGCCGCGTCGAGCATGCCGCGCCGTTCGCTCAGTTCCTGCCGGTCGGCCAGGTCGGTTTCCTGGTCTTCGCTGTCTTCGACCAGCCAATCCTGCCATTCACCGTCCGCATCCTGACGCAAGGGGGCATTCAGGGAATGGTCGGCACCTGCAAGTCGGCGGTTCATGTTGACGACTTCGACTTCCGACACGTCCAACCGGTGCGCAATCTCCGATACCTGATCGGGGTGCAGGTCGCCTTCGTCGATGGCCTGCATCTGCGCCTTCATCTTGCGCAGATTGAAGAACAGCTTTTTCTGCGCCGCCGTGGTGCCCATTTTGACCAAAGACCACGACCGCAGGATGTATTCCTGAATCGCCGCCCTGATCCACCACATGGCATAGGTCGCAAGCCGGAAACCACGTTCCGGATCGAACCGTTTGACCGCCTGCATCATGCCGACGTTGCCTTCGGAAATCAGTTCACCCACGGGCAAGCCGTAACCGCGGTAGCCCATGGCGATTTTCGCCACCAGGCGCAGGTGACTTGTCACCAGGCGGCGGGCCGCCTCTTCATCTTGATTTTCCTGCCAGCGCCGGGCGAGTTCGACTTCCTCTTCCGGTTCCAGCATCGGGAACTCCCGGATGCGGTAGAGATACCGCGACAGATTGTCATCCGGGGAAAAACTCAAATCCCTGTCAGGGGCCATGTAACCCATGATGTCGATTTTCCTTTTGTCCGGACGCAGCGGACCCGCCGCCAACCTGACGGTCAGAAGGAGGGTGTTTTTCGCGCTGCGCTAAACCATACCAATTTGCTCGGATATTAACCGACCAAATTGCTCAGGTACAGGAAATTCTAAATCGACCGGAAAAGGTCACATATTTCATTGATATATATATGATTTTCAGAAGAGAAGCTGAGCGCCTCCCCGGTGACCGGGTGCTGAAATCCCAGAATATATGCGTGGAGGGCTTGGCTTTTATAGCCTGAAAGGGCAGCCCTAAGCTCCTGCGGCACCGCTGTCGGGCGGGCCCGCCGGCCGCCATACAAGGGGTCGCCGATCACCGGATAGCCGATCGACGCCAAGTGGACGCGAATCTGATGCGTGCGGCCCGTCGCCAACCGGCATTCGACCAATGCGGCCCGGTCGTGGAAGCGCTCGACGACACGATAAAAGGTTTTCGCGAACTTGCCCGCCCCGGCCTGCCGTACGGCCATTTTCTTGCGGTTCCTGGGATCCCGGCCGATGTTGGCTTCGATCTCGCCTTCGGCCGGATGGGGCACGCCGTAGACGACGGCCCGGTAGGCCCGATCGATGGAATGATCTTCGAACTGGGCGGCAAGCCCCCGGTGCGCCGCATCGGTCTTGGCCGCCACCATCAGGCCGGATGTTTCCTTGTCCAGCCGATGAACAATGCCGGGGCGCTCGACCCCGCCGATCCCGGAAAGCGATCCCTTGCAATGGGCCAGCAGGGCATTGACCAATGTCCCGTCCGCATTGCCGGCCGCCGGATGCACGACCAGGCCCTGGGGCTTGTCGATGACGATCAGGTGGTCGTCCTCGAACACGATGACGAGCGGGATATCCTGGGCCTCGGGCTGGGCCGGCACGGGCGGCGGGATGGTCACGGTAAAGGCCTCTCCGGCCCGGACCTTGCGCTTGGCTTCGGCCACAACGCGTTCCCGGCCGTCGATGATTTGTCCGTCGGACAACAGGGCCTGGATACGGGCGCGGGACAATTCCGGCAAAAGAACCGCCAACGCCTTGTCCAGGCGTTCGCCGGCAAGGTCCGTGGGCACGGTCAGGGTGTGATGTTCGCTCATGGGCATGGAGAAAACGCCTGGGGCATCAGCCTGTCAAGCACGGCAAGTTCAACCATGCTTGACAGCCCCCGCCCCCCGTTGCACTTAAAAGCCCATGCAAGCGGTATTGAAATTCATCGTCATCGGCATGGGCATGCTGATCGTCCTGGGGCTGGGCCTGTTGGTGTTCGGTTTCTACAAAACCAGCCAGGATCCGAACTGGCGCCTGTTCGGCGAAACGGAAGCCCCGGCAGGCGGGGTCGCGGGAACGCCCCCACCCCCGGGCCTGGCACCGCCCGTGCCCGTTTCCGGCGATATCGAACTGGGCCTGCCCACGGGCTGCGAGATCAAGGGCGTGACGCAACTGGGCGGACAGATCTATGTGCTGACCCAGCCCGCCGGTGTCTGCGGCCAGGTGCTGATCGTCGATCCGGCGACGGGCCGCGTCACGGGCCGGATCAAACCATAGGCCACGTGCCGGTGCTGACGATTTCCCAGAACCTGTTGGACCAGATCACCCGCGCCGCCGAGGATGCCTTTCCCCATGAATGCTGCGGCCTGCTGGCGGGACGTGACATACAGAACGGCGGCTCGACCGTGACCCGGGTGGTGCCGTCGGTGAATGTCGCCGAGACCGATCACGAGGATTCCTTCGAAGTCGATCCCCAGGTGCGGTTTGACCTGATGCGGACCCTGGACGGCACGGATGAGCGCATCGTCGGCCATTATCATTCCCATCCGGGCGGGCCGGCGGAGCCCAGCGCCACGGATTTGAGCATGACCTATGAGACGGACCTGATCTGGGTCATCGTTTCGGTCAAGAATGGCAAGGCGGTCGATACCCGTGCCCATGGCGTCGCCCCCGACCGTTCGGCGTTCCATCCCATTCCTATCGACCGCGTCGCGAATTGATCCCAACCCAAGGAGCCCACGCCCATGAATTTCGCATCGGACAACACGGCGGGCGCCCATCCCGACATCATGATGGCCATCGCCCGGGCCAATGACGGGCGCACAATGCCCTATGGCCACGACGAAGGGACCGAAGCGGCCCGCCAGCGGGTGTGCGAGGTATTCGAAACCGATGCCAGGGTGTTCTTCGTGCCCACGGGCACGGCGGCGAACGGGCTGGCGGTGGCCTCGCTCACCCCGGCCTGGGGAGCCGTCGTCTGCCACGAAACAGCTCATATCTTCGACCATGAATGCAACGGCCCGGTGATGTATTCAGGCGGGGCCCGGCTGATCGGCCTTGCCGGGACGGGCGGCAAGATTACGCCCGACGCGGTCGAAGCCGCGACCCTGGAAGGCCGGGGGGACGAGCATTATTCCCAGGTCCGCGCCGTTTCCGTCACGCAATTGACGGAAAAGGGCACGGCCTACCGGGTCGCGGAGATCGCCGCCATCGCCGATGTCTGCCGCGCCCATGACTTGCACCTGCATATGGACGGCGCCCGGTTCGCCAATGCTGTTGCCGGGCTGAACTGTTCACCCGCGGACATGACCTGGAAGGCCGGCGTGGACGCTCTGTCGTTCGGCGGCACCAAGAACGGCGCCTTGGCATTGGAGGCGGTGGTGTTCTTCAACCCGTCCCTGGGCGAAGATTTTCTCTACCTGCAGAAACGGTCCGGCCATGTGCTGTCCAAAATGCGGCTGATGACGGCACAGATGGAGGCCTATCTGACGGATGGTCTGTGGCTGAACAATGCCCGCCATTCCAATGCCATGGCACGCAAACTGGCCGAAGGCCTTTCGACCTTGGGTGTTGAGATGTCAAACCCTGTCGACGGCAACCAGGTCTTTCCCCTGATCCCCACCGCCATGGCCGATGCCTTGAAGGCCAAAGGCTTTCTATTCTACGACCGGGGCACCGTCGACGGCGAAGGCGACCAGGGACGCCATCGCATCCGACTGGTCACGGCCTTCAACACGCCCGAGGATGATGTGGACGCCTTTCTGGAAACAGCCAGGGCCGCCGCCTGAACCGGCCCTTAAGCCGACAGGCGGACGGTCAGCCTTTTTGCCGCTCCGTCAGGTCGGGCCACATGTTTTCCGCACCCCGCGCCAGCACCCGGCGGCCGATTTCCTCGGCCCAATAGGTTTCGGCCCCGAATTCTCCCCGCCAGGCCCAAAGCCTGCGCGTGGTGAAATGAAGCTCGTGCTCGTAGGTGAAGCCGATCGCCCCGTGACTTTGATGGGCCGCGTCATAGACGATATCCGCCGCCTCGCCGGCCACGACCTTGGCGGCGGCGATATCCCATTCCGCATTGGCCAGGTCGTCCCCCGCCCGGTCCAGGGCAAGAAACGCCGTTTCCGCCGCCGACCGGGCCTGGGCCGCGCGTGCCGCCGCACGGGACAGCATCTGCTGTATGGCCTGGAATTTGGCAAGCGGGCGGCCGAACTGTTCCCGGTCGCAGACATGGCTGACCGTCAACGCCACCGCCCATTCCATGGCACCGGCCATCTGGGCCGCGCGCATGACCGCCCCCAACAAGCGGGAAACGGAAACACTACCCTTGGCGGGAAGCAGGCCGGATGCCGCCGGTTCGGCCTTGGCGAAGGTCACCGTGTCACGGCCGTCACCGGCCATGTTGACATCGGGTGAAATGGTCGCCGCGTCGGACGGGATCAACAGCACCGTGCCATCGACCTCGGCCACCAGATGTCCGGCACGGGACGCCCAAGGCACACCTTCGGCCGTGCCGCTAAGTACCCCATCGGAAAAATCCAGCCCGTCAGAACCGTCGATCAGGGCAAGCGGGCCCGACGGCACATCGATCCCCGCCATCCCCAGAAGCCAGCCCGCCGCCATGGTTTCGACCAAAGGCACGGGGGCACGTTTGCGCCCCGCCGCGAAGGCGATAACAAAGGCATCGGCAAAGGTCGCCCCCATGCCGCCGCGCGCTTCGGGCGCCAAAGGCTGCGTCAGGCCGTTTTCTTCCAGCACACGCCACAACTCTTCCGGCCAGGTGCCTTCTTCGGCGGCACCCAGAACCTCACGGGTGACATGATCTTCCAACAGACGCCCGGCGGTTTCCGCCAGGATGTTGGCCATTTCGCTTGTACCGGTCATCAGCGCAACCCCAGTCCACGGGCGATGATGCCCCGCATGATTTCGCGCGTGCCGCCCCGCAAGGAGAACGACCGCGCCGCCATGGTCATATAGGCCATGACCTGTTCGTAGCCGTCACCGCCCATGCGCGGCGAAACACCGCGGATTTCATGGGCCCGGTTCGGCATGTCCTGTTCGTAATCGACACCCAGTTCCTTGACCAGGGCGGCCGCAAGGTTGGGCGTTTCGCCCGCTTCCAGCATGGTCGCGATGGAAATGGACATCTGGCGCAGGGTCGACATATGGGCCGCCAGGCGCCCGATCCCGGCGGCATCCGCCGGGCTTGGATCGGTTTCAAGTGCGCGGACAAGTTCGAACAGCAATTGGTAGCTCGACAGATACCGTTCCGGCCCGCTGCGTTCGAACGCCAGTTCCGTCGTCACCTGGCCCCAGCCGTTACCTTCCGTGCCGATCAGGGCATCGTCCGGCACTTCCGCGTCCTCGAAGAACACTTCGTTGAAGAACTGCTCACCGGCCATGTTGCGGATCGGGCGCACGGTGATGCCCGGGGTCGCCTTCATGTCGATCAGGAATTGCGACATCCCGGCATGGCGGTCCTTGACGTCCTGCGGCTGGGTGCGCACCAGGGCGATCATGTAATGAGCCATATGGGCCTTGGAGGTCCAGATCTTGGAGCCGTTGATCAACCAGCCGCCGTCGGTCTTGGTCGCCTTGGTGCGGATGGAGGCTAGGTCGGAGCCGGAATTGGGCTCGCTCATCCCGATGCAGAAATAGCTTTCGCCGCGCGTGATGGCGGGCAGGATTTTCTGGCGCTGTTCCTCTGTTCCGAAACGCAGCAGCAAGGGGCCGCTTTGGCGGTCGGCCACCCAGTGGGCCGCGACAGGGGCACCGGCGGCCAGCATTTCCTCCAACACCACGTAACGGTCAAGGAAGCTGCGCTCGTGCCCACCGTACTGTTTCGGCCAGGTCATGCCGATCCAGCCTTGAGCGCCCATCTTCTGTGAAAATTCGGGATCGGCGCCGGCCCAGGACTTGGCCCGTTTGACCCCGGGATAGCCCTTCAGGTGTTCTGCGATGAACGCGCGAACCTCGGCGCGAAGGCTTTCGGCCCCGGACGGCAACAGGCCCGGCGTGAAACGAATGTCCTCCAAGATTTAAGTCCTATTTCCTCTGTTGCAATTGTATACAATCGTTTTATAACGCCCTCGAATGGGTTACAACAAGTGCCGAAGGAAACAATCGGAACAGAAAAATGGAACATTTCCTCCTCTACGAACAAAAAGGCGCCGTGGTCACCTTGACCATGAACAACGCAGAAAAGCGCAATTCCCTGTCGGGAAAAATTCAATCCCAGGATTTTGTCGATGCCTGCGAGCGGGTTAACGCCGATCACAGCGTCAAGGTCGTGATCCTGACCGGGGCCGGAAAGGCATTCAGCGCTGGTGGGAATATTTTCGCCATGCGAAACAAGACCGGACTGTCCGGGGGCATCCCCGCCGAGATCCGCGACAACTATCTGAAGGGAATTCAACGCATTCCCAAGGCATTTTATAACATCGAGGTGCCGACCATCGCCGCCGTCAACGGGGCAGCCATCGGCGCCGGTTGCGATCTGGCGACCATGTGCGACATCCGCATCGCGTCGGAATATGCCAAATTCGCCGAAAGCTTCGTCAAGTTGGGCATCATTCCGGGCGACGGCGGAGCCTATTTCCTGCCCCGCGCCGTGGGCTTTTCCAAGGCCTATGAGATGGCCTTTACCGGCGACACCATCGATGCGGCGGAAGCGCTTGAATGCGGTCTGGTTTCGAAAGTCGTTCCCGCCGACCAGTTGATGGACGCGGCCAACGAACTGGCCGGCCGGATCGCCTGCAACCCGGGGCATGCCCTGCGCCTGACCAAACGGCTGTTGCGCGAAAGCCATCACGCCCGAATGGAAACCCTGCTGGAAATGTCGGCCGCCTTCCAGGCGCTGGCCCATAACACGCCCGAGCACGAGGAAGCCGTCAACGCCATGGCGGAAATGCTCGAAGCCAAATCAAAATCCAAGGGCAGCGACAAGGAATAATCAACGTGCTCGACGCCATGATCCGGGCGCGCTCCGTCGCCGTTGTCGGCGCGTCCCAAAAAAAGAATGAAGCGGGCGGCGACAAACTCGGCACGGTCGCCCTCAATCACCTGCTGGCCCACAATTATCCGGGCAAGGTCTATCCCGTGAACCCCAAGGAAACGGAAATCCGGGGCCTGACCTGCTATGCCAGCCTTACCGACATTCCCGATGACATCGACCTTGCCGTGATCGCCGTGCCGGCCAAAGCCAGCGTTTCGGTCATGAAGGAATGCGGCGCCAAGGGCGTTAAGACCGCCATCGTGTTGGCGTCGGGCTTCGGCGAAGCGGGTGAACCGGAACTGGAAGCCGAACTGATCGCCGCCGCCCGCGACGGCGGCGTGCGGTTCTGCGGCCCGAATACCAATGGGCTGATCTCCATCGCGAACGATATGGTCAGCTGCACCTCCATGGTCTGCGCCATGGAAAGCTTCAACAAGGGCTCGATCGCCTTTCTGACGCAATCGGGTGCTGTCGGCGGGTCCATGCTGGGAATCGGCACGGAAGAGCACGGCGGATTCAGCCATTGGGTTTCCGTCGGTAACGAAGCCGACCTTCAGGTCGCCGACTATCTGGACTATCTGGTCGATGATCCGGACACAAAAGTGTTCGCCCTGTTCATCGAAGGCATCCGCGATCCCGAAAAATTCACCCGCGCCTGCGCCAAGGCCGCCCGGGCGGGCAAGCCCATCGTCGTCTACAAGATCGGCCTGTCCGATGTGTCTGCGGCATCGGCGGCATCTCATACGGGCGCCATGGTCGGCTCCAACGCCGTGTTCGATGCCGTATGCCGCAAGTACGGCGTGGTGCGGGTCGACGACGCCGCCGACCTGTTGCCGACGGCGATCACCTTCTCCCGCCTGTTGGATAAACTGCCCAAGGGCCCGCGCATGGGCCTGATCGGGCCGTCGGGCGGTATCTGCGGGGTTTGCGCCGATGAATGCCACCGCTTCGGCCTGGAAGTACCGGAACTGCCGCAAGCGGCTCAGGAAACGCTGAAACAGTTCATCCCGCCCTTTGGCGCCTTAAGAAACCCCATCGATGTGACCCAGCAGATCCGATCCTCCCCTACGGGATATCAGGACACGATCAAGACGGTGTTGGATTTAGACGGCATCGACGGCCTGTTCCTTTTGGTCACCATGGTGGCCGAACCGCGCGCCAGCTTTTATGCCGAGATTTTCACCGCGGCCGCGCGGGCAACGGACAAACCCGTAATCATCGGCTGGACCGGCGCGCCGTCATTGGCCGCCAAGGCGATCCCGCAGATCAAGCGGGATCAGGTACCGATTTATTTCTCGGCCCGGGGGGCCGTGCATGCCATGCGTGCCTTGCTGGACTATCAGCGCTTTCTGGATGCCCGGACTGAGGAGGCCGCCCGATGACCCCGGATCAGATCATCAAGGACGCCCGTGCCCAAGGCGTCAGCAGCCTGTCCGAGTTCCAATCCAAACAGGTCCTGGCCGCCTACGGCGTGCCGGTCACGGCGGAACGCCTAGCCGATGATGCCGACGGCGCGGCCGCGGCCGCCGCCGACATCGGTTTTCCGGTCGCCCTGAAAGGGAACGCGCCGGACCTGGCCCATAAGACAGAGGCCGGATTGGTCGAGGTCGGTCTGGCCGATGCCCAGGCGGTTCATGCCGCCGCCGGGCGCCTTCTGCCCAAGTTGCCGAAAGGCGGACAGTTGCTGGTCCAGGAAATGGCGGCGGGCAAGCGGGAGTTTCTGATCGGCATGACGCGGGACGCGCAATACGGCCCCTGCGTGACCTTCGGGCTCGGCGGCATCTTTGCCGAAGCCCTGGCCGATACGGTCCTGCGTCTGGCCCCCGTCAGCGACAGGGAAGCATTGGAAATGCTGGATGAAATCCGCGCCAAGGCCCTGTTGGGTCCCTACCGGGGTATGCCGGCCGTGGATAAACCCACCCTTGCCCGTGCCATTGCCGGCGTGGGACAGGCCGCGGCCGCCCATCCCGAAATCGTCGAAATCGACATCAACCCGATGATCATCGCGGGCGACCGCCCGGTCGCCGTGGATGCGCTGGTCGTGCTGACGTCGGACTAGCGGATGAACCGTTCCACATAGTCGGCCCCCAGGCCGACCTCGATGAAATGCTTGCGGCAGGCATCGACCCGGTCGAACACGTCCGTCGTGCCGACCGTGTTGCCGTCTTCGTCGCAATAGATCAGGGCCCCTGAATTGTGGAACAGGGTGATCATCTCGTCGCAGTCGGGCTCGACCACCAGGGTGTGGATATCGCCCGGCGGTTCGTACAAATAGGACCCCGCTTCGGCGATCCAATCCCGTTCCAGATACCGCCAACGGCCCTTGATGACGAACCCGTGCACGGGAGCCGGATGGCGGTGGCGCGACAACAGGCCGCCGCCGACCACCTTGGTCAGATGCACCCAGTAACCGTTCGAAACGTTCAGGCACAAAGGCCGCGACCAGCGCCCCGGTGCCAGCGGCACCCACAGGCGCGGATCGTCGTTGGCATATCCGTCCTGGATGAACAATTCGGCCAACGCGTCCTGCGGACGGGGGCCGTCATAGGGGGCGGGCAGGTCTTCGGGCGCAACGCGGCCCGTGCTGTCGTTGGGAAGGGTGCTGTCAGGGCTCATGGGGGGTCTCTTGGTCTGGTGGTCTGGAAATTCGTCGTGGTCCGGGGCTAGTCCTGGAAATAGACCTTGGCCTTCAGAAGGGAGCGTTCAACGGTCAACGGCATCATCCCGGCAAAGGTGTCCAACGCCGCCAGCCAGTTCAGTTCCGTGAATACCTGGGCATTGCGCAGGCGATCCGCCATGCCTTTGTTGACCTCTTGCGCATTTTTATAGATGTCGATCAGGCCATCGAAACTGGTGTCCCAGTCGGGCTTTTCCTTGCCGCCGAAGTACTGGCCGACCAAATAGAACGACATGGCGCGCAAAATGGTCAGTTCCATATCCGCCAAGGGCACATGATAGCGCGCAAGCGGGCGGAAAAACGACATATGAGGACAGCCGCTGGTCGCCATGACCAGCCCAAGCACCGAACGCAGCGCTTCCTGCGCCGGCACCTTGGCCTTCGTCACGGTCGGCCCCTGTTCGACGGTCAAATCGACCTGGGCGTAGGACACCATACGCCCGACCCGCTGACCGTAATCGACCAGCAGGGCCGCCACCGGACAATGCGGGTTGGTTTCCTTGGTCAGGGGGCAATGCTCGCATTTGTGATAATCGAGTTCCGCCCATTCGGGCAAATTCGACGGATCGGGCTGCGGCAGGGCGACCTCGGGCAGGGAAATGTCCAGGTTGAACACTTCACGGGAGCCGTCTTCGCTCTCGATCGTGTAGCGGACAATCAAATTTTCGGCGTCTCCAGGCATATGCCTCCGCCTCCCGTTATCTCTTCGGCCGACACACGGCCAATTCAGCGCGCACAGACTAAGCGATTGTTGACGCGCTGCCTATACCGACCGCCGCTCTGCCGGATGCGCCGCGTTCTAGACGACGGGTGACAGGCCGCCGTCCACATTGATGGCCGCACCGCAAATGTACGACCCCGCATCCGATGCCAGGAAACAGGCGGCGGCGGCGAATTCCTCGGCCCGGCCGATGCGGCCCATGGGCAACTCGGCGCCCATTTCATCGTACAATTCCCGCACATCCTTGCCGGTTTTTTCCGCCCGGCGGACCCATTGGTCGCTTTCGATCTTGCCCACATGCAGTGAATTGACCAGCACGTTATGGGGCGCCCCTTCGCCCGCCAGAACCTTGGTCAGGGCCATGCCTGCGGCGCGGGTTACGGCGGTCGGGGCACCCGACGGCGGCGGCGCCTTGGCACCCGAATTCAGCACATTGATGATGCGGCCCCATTTGCGTTCCGTCATGCCCGGAAAGGCCAGACGGCACAACCGAATGGCGCCGAACAGTTTCAGGTCCAAATCCGCCTGCCATTCCGCATCGGTGACGTCGACAAAGGGGGCGCGGTGGGACGAGCCTGCGTTATTGACCAGCACATCGATCTGTCCAAGCTGCGATACCGCCGCATTGAACGCGGCTTCGCAGCCTTCGGCGGTCGAGACGTCGCCGGGCACGGTCACGATACGCCTGCCCGTGGCGGCTTCGATCTCGGCCTTCGCCTGGTTCAGAACGTCTTCGCGCCGGGCGACGATGGCGACATCCGCGCCGGCGCCGCAAAAAGCATGGGCGATGGCCCGGCCGATGCCCAAGCTACCGCCGGTTACCAGGGCCTTGCGCCCCGTCATTTTCAATTCCATTAAGGTCCCTCCCAAGGGTGTATTAGAGAATCTTGCCGACCGTAATATCAACCATCAGCCGATCGGCCAAGGATTCCAGACTGTCGCGCAAATCGGCATCGCCCAGGGTTTCCGGTGCCCGTGCCCGAACGCGGGCGTGAAACAGGGTCCCGCCCGAATGAGGAGCTTCACGGATGTCGGTATCCATGTCTTCGACGCTGACACCCCGTTCCGCCAGGAAATGCGAGATATCGCGCACGATTCCCGGATGATCGGGGCCGATCAAATCAATGTTGTAGACGGCCCCCGCCGCCGTCGCGTCGGCATCAGCTTCTTCGACCACCAGATGGAAGCCTTCGGCATCAAGCGCCTGCAGATTCGCTTCCAAGGCCGCGATTTTGTCTTCCTCAATCTTGATTTCGGCAATGCCCGCGAATTTGGCGGCCAAATGCGCCATGCGGCTGTCCAGCCAATTGCCGCCGGCATCGGCCACGGTTTGGGAAATGCGTTCCACCAGGCCCGGCCGGTCGTCGGCAATAAAGGTCAAAATCAAAGTCTTGGTCATGGTCTGCATGCTCCCTGGTATGGCCGCGCCACTGTAACAACCTTGGGTGCGGACGGGCCAGATATTCGCAAAAACGGCCGGCTCGCGTTTTCCGGTCATTAAAAAAGATCAAAAGCCTTGTTCTCGACATTATGCGAACGGATGTAAGATCACACAGATACACCGCCAAGAAAGACGCGGGACGACAAGCAGGACACGGGGAATGAGCGGACGGAAATTTGTCGGATACAAGGACGACAACAGGCGCCGGGATGTGCGCCTGGACGTTAAGGGCGTCAAATTCGTCATCAGCAATCACGAATTTTCCATCGGTGACATGAGCGTCGGCGGCTTTAGCCTGAAATCCGCCATCGGAAAGATGCGCCCCGGCCAGAAATTCACGATCACGCATGTGGTCACCGAAGACGACGGGCGTGTACCTTTAGGTGCTGCGGCAGAGGTTATGCGCATCGATTATGCGGAAACCAGCCTGGGATGCCGCTTCGGCAAGCTGACCGGCGGGCAGTTCCGCATTGTCGAAGCTATTGCCATGCGCCGCCCGCTGAGTAGTCTTGGGGGCACGGTCAAACGCCGGGGCTTCTTCGGCCTGTTCGGCGGCTGACAGCCGCGTCAAGCGGCGGAAAACCAAATACCAACAAGGGAGCAGACTGGTCCATGCGCGATCTGGGGGAATACGATTACGTCGTCGTCGGCGCCGGCACAGCTGGCTGTGTTCTGGCGAACCGGTTATCGCGCGACCCGGCCAATCGGGTGCTGCTGTTGGAAGCCGGCGGCAAGGATAACTACCACTGGATCCACATTCCTGTCGGCTACCTGTTCTGCATGGGCAACCCCCGCACGGATTGGGGTTTCAAGACCGAAGCCGTAGACGGCCTGGGCGGCCGTGCACTCAATTATCCGCGCGGCAAGGTGCTGGGCGGCTGTTCTTCCATCAACGGCATGATCTACATGCGCGGCCAAGCCCGCGATTACGACCAATGGGCGCAGATGGGCAACCGCGGCTGGGGCTGGGACGACGTCCTGCCCTACTTCAAGAAATCCGAAGACCAGGCCGCCATCCCGGTCGACGAATTCCATCAGGCCGGCGGGGAATGGCGGGTCGAAAACGTACGCACGACCTGGGAAATCATGGATGCCTTCCGCGATGCCGCCGCCGAGGCCGGTATCCCCAAGGTCGACGACTTCAACAAGGGCAACAACGAAGGGTGCGGCTACTTCCATGTCAATCAGCGGTCCGGTGTGCGCTGGAACACGTCGAAGGCGTTTCTGGGCCCGGCCAAGGACCGCACCAACCTGGATATCGTCACCCAGGCTCATGTGAAATCTCTGAAAACCAAAGGCAAGAAAATCACAGGCCTGGACCTGCGTGTCGAAGGCGAAGACGCCCAGGTCACCTGCCGGGGAGAGGTCATTCTTTCGGCCGGTTCCATCGGCTCGCCGCAGATTTTGCAGATCTCGGGCATCGGCCCCGGGGATTTGCTGAACGGCCTGGGCATCGAGGTCCGCCACGACCTGCGCGGTGTGGGCAAGAATCTGCAGGATCATCTGCAGATCAGGCCGGTCTACCGGGTCGAAGGCACCAAGACGCTCAACCAGCGGGCGGGATCCTTGATCGGCAAGGCCGGCATCGCCCTGGAATACGCGCTGTTCCGGTCCGGCCCCATGTCCATGGCGCCGTCGACCCTGGGCGCTTTCGCCAAGTCGGACCCATCGCGCGAAACACCCAACCTGCAATACCATGTTCAGGCATTGAGCCTGGATTCCTGGGACAAACCGCTGCATCCGTTCCCGGCCTTCACGGCCAGTGTGTGCAACGTGCGCCCGGAAAGCCGCGGCACGGTACAGATCAAATCGCCCGATCCGTTCGCCCCGCCGGCGATCCAGCCCAATTATCTGTCGACCCCCGGCGACCGCAAGGTCGCGGCCGACGCCCTGCGCCTGACACGCCAGATCGTGGCCCAACCTGCCCTGGCCCGCTTCAATCCCCAGGAATACCGCCCGGGCGCCCATCTGACATCCGACGATGAATTGGCGAACGCCGCCGGCGAAATCGGCACAACGATCTTTCACCCCGTCGGCACCTGCAAAATGGGATCGGACACGGATGCCGTGGTTGACGACCGGCTGCGCGTACACGGCCTAGTGGGGCTGCGCGTGGTCGATGCCTCAGTCATGCCGACGATCACCAGCGGCAACACCAATTCGCCCGCCATCATGATCGCCGAAAAGGCCAGCGACATGATCCTTGAGGACGCCAAATCCCGGGCCGCTGCCTGAGACATCGTTCCTAATGGATTCAAGCGCTTAACCGGTTTTTTACCCTATTTCGCCATATTTTCATGGTGGATTCGGGGTGACGGTGCCGGGCTCCCGTCCGGGGCCCGGTTCGTGTTAAGCTTTTGGGGCCGACGTTGGCGAATGGGGTTCGCCACGATCGGATAGTTGGGCAGAAATGATGGCGAAATGCCATTTAAAACAATGTATTAAGATACATTCACCGCTATGGGCGGTGGCTCTGGCCGCATGCCTGGCCGGCGGTCTGATGGGGCCCGTGACCGCCCATGCCCAGGACCGGGGCTCCGCCGCCCTGTTCGACGCCATCCGCGCCAATGACCTTGCCGCCGTGAAACAGATCGTTGCTTCGGGCGCAGATCCCCGGGCCCGCAATGAAAAGGGCCTGTCCGCACCGCAAGCGGCCGTGCGCATGGGCCATCATGTGATTGCCCATTTCCTGCTGGCCCACCGCCGCCCCCGGACCGAGCCCCCCGTGCAGGACGCCATCGACCAGGCCCTGGACCGTGCCGTCGCCGAAACGGAAGAAAGTGCGGGGCCCATCCCCGAGGTTGCGATTCCCGGCAACGCCGACGCCCCCGTGACCCTGCCGGAACCCACGGTACCGCTTGCCGAAAGCCGAGAAAATACCCCCGAAGCCCTATCCGACCCGTCAGAGATTGCCGACCTACGTGACGCGCCCGCGATCCCCCCCCATGACAAGAACACCCCCGTCCTGATCCCGATCCCTGCAGATACAGTGATAGATGAGACGGCCCCCCTTGCCCTTACTCCTCAAAATCGAGGCGCTGCCCGCCCCGGGGAGAACACCGCCCTGCCGCCGCCTCCTGCTGCCCCGGCAATGGAAACCACGCAAGCAGAACCCCCTGCAGAACCGACTGCCAAAGCTGAGACAAAGACCGCACCGGAAGGCACACCTGGGTTGTTGAGCCGCGCCAAGGGCTGGTTGGGCGGCCTGCTTGGCTTCGGCGACAACACGGATACACCTACAGAACAGACTGCAGAAACGCAGCCCGGTGCCCTGACCCCGCCGCCTGCCGAAGACGCATCCCCGGCCCGAGCGGCCCATACCCTGCCGCCGGAAGAACTGGCCGATACACCACCCGACCTGGACAAACTGGCGGCCCGGACCAATCCCGCATTGGATGCCCAGAAGACGGACCTCCCGGCGGCCGATCTACCCCAGGCCGTCGCCCAGGAAACCGTACCCGATGATCCCCTTGGCCAGGCCCTGGCCCAGCGTGAAGGCACGGGCGAGCCCCTGCCCGACGGAGACACCGATCCGCTGCTCTCCTTATTCGGCGACCAGGAAGCCGAGAAGACAGAGCCGGCGCAAACGCCACCCGCTGCCGCCCAGGCGAAGCCCAAGGTCGACCTGATGGCCATGGCGCCCAAGGATCGGCTGGCCTGGCTGGATTCACTGCTGGCCAAACCCATCGCCAGAAACGCCGAGGACTCCCTGGCGGAAAGCCGGGACGAGGCCTTCAGCCATCTCCGGGACCGTGCCGGACGCAAGGCCGCTGATACCGGCGCCACCGACCCGGCCTTGTCGCAGGCGGAAAAGGATAACCTGGAAACCGATACATCGGCGGTCGAAGGCCCTCCGAAGGGCACCAACCTGTCGCGGCGTCTGAAAATCCCCCTGCCGCCGCCCGATCCCAAAGGGCGCAAGAATTTTGCCCGCGATCCTTGGTTCCGCGATGTCTCGCCGGATGAACCGGATGTTCGCGCGGCCCACCGTTCCTTGAAGGCCGCCCCCCCGGAACGGGGTGCCCCTGCCCCTTCGGTGCCCAAGGTTCCACAATTGGCCAATCTGCCGAAGGACAAGAACGGCGACCAAAAAGTCGCCGCGAACGTGCCCCAACCGCCGCCCATCCGCGAAACGCCCCGCCCGCAGGCACCCGTTGCCGCCCCGAAGGCAGCGACCGGGTCGCTGGACGCGTTGGAAAAGGAATTCGGCGGCCCGTCACCCGCCAATGACCCGCTTGCCGCCGAATTGGGACTGGCCGCGCCGACGGACCAAAAACAGGCCGGCACGCCGCCGGCTGCCGCCGACCCATTGGCCGCAGAGTTGGGATTAAACGAACCCTCAATGACCGCCCCTGCACCGGCGGCGGATCCGCTGGCGGCGGAACTGGGTTTAGGCGATGACGAAGACAAACAGCCCGCTGCAGACCCCCTGGCCGCGGAACTCGGCATCGGCCCCAGTGGCGACGAGCCGCAGGAAGCCACGGCATCTTCCGACCCCCTATCCCAGGCGCTGGGCGATCTGTCGAACCTGCTCGACAGTGACGCACCGTCCGCTGCCGATGCCGCCGATGCCGCACCGCCGACGGCATCACCCGAAGAGATTTTATCCGCTCTGCCCGCGGGATCGGAAGTCCGCCTGGATGCGGAAGGACGCCCCGTTCTTCCCTCGGCCTGGACGTTGCCCGTCGTCCTGCCGGGGCAGGCCCCGCCCATCCAGGATCTGGCCAGCGCCTACATCACGCCGGTCAATTTCCGGGCCGGGTTTGATAAATCCAATGTCGGCGCGCAACTCGGCCTCTTGCCACCGGGCGCCAATACGGCAAGCGCCTGGCCCGTGACCAAGATCCAGATGGCCGACGGTGCCGTCGTACAGCCGCCCGCCGAAGCAACCGGCGACCAGCCTCGATCCGCCCTGGCCAATCAGGGACAGGCGCTCGAAGGCGTGACACTTTCCCTGGGTGCGGGGGCCAGCCTGTACAACACCTTCGTGCCGGAAAACGCCAAGGGCGGCGACGGCCGCGCCCCCGAATGCATCGACAAGGCAGGCGGGCAGACCCAGTTCTGCATCAAGGAACTGCAATGGCCAGCCTACCTGGAACCTAATTTCCTGGTTTCGACGATTCTGTACACGGGGACGGCCTCGGTCGTGCGGTTCGATAACGGGGCGCCGACGCGCATGCATGTCGTTTTCGCCGCCGATGGTTTCGCCGATATCGCGGACTGGCTGGTTCGGCGGTTCGGCCCGCCGACCTCGACCACCACCCGGTCCGTCGCCCCCTTCGGCCAGACCCGGCGGGAAAACCCGACGATGGTCTGGCGCGCCATCGACCGTGTCACCCAAAAGGCCGTGTCATTGGAAATCCGCAACGTGGACGATACCCGCGACGGCTTTCCCGATATCCGCAACGGCGTGATGATGCTGTACCGCGAAGGGGCGCCCGGTATCTTCCCGCAGGTTTCGGTCCACGAACTGATGCGGCTTAAGCGGACAGGCTAATCGCCGCCGTCATATTAAATACCAGCTATTCCGCGGCCTTCAGGGTCGGCCGGTCCATCGTGAACACGGTGTCGACGCGGGCATAATCCATATAGCCCAGCCGGGCGATGGGCTGCACTTTGGCCATATCGACGAATCCGTCGGTCATCACCTCGTCCTTGATATGCAGGCCGACGACGCGCCCGAAGACCACGCGGTTGCCTTCTTCGCGGACGTTATGCGGCATGACCACGGTCTGGTGATAGACGCATTCAATATGAATGGGGGCCGCCTTGATGCGCGGCGGCTTGACCAAGGTCGAAGGTTCCGTCTCCAGCCCCGCGAACCGGGCTTCGTCCTCGCCCGCAGGCAGCGCCGCGCTGGACTGGTTCATTTCATCGCGCAACGCCCAGGTCGACATGTTGCACACGAATTCGCCCTGGACCTCGCAATTGGCGACCGTGTCCTTTTTCGGACCTTCCGGCCGGGGACCGCCGGAAAACATGACCATGGGCGGGTTCTCACCGCAGGCATTGAAATAACTATAAGGTGCCAGATTGACCTCGCCGTCGTCGGATATGGTGGTGATCCAGCCGATCGGACGCGGCACGACACAGGCTTTCCACGGATTGCGCGGAAGGCCGTGTTCCATGGTTTCTTCGATATTCCAGAACATGTGGTGTTTCCCGGTTCATTGGCGGGGCATGACGCCCCCTAGATAGCCGGAAGCCTGCACCAGCACGAACCGGAACGTCAACGGCGGGTCGCGGTCAGGCGGCGCGGACGTCCGTGACGAAGTTCTGGATCACGGTTCTAAGCTGCGTCGACATGGCCTGCAGTTCACGGGACGTGCCGAGGACATCATTGGCCACGGTCCCCGATGCCTTGGCTGCCTCGGACACGGTGGCGATGCTTTCCGCCGCGGTCGAGGCCCCTTGCGTTGCGTCTTCCACATTGCGGGCGATTTCCGCCGTGACCCGGACCTGTTCTTCGATCGCCGCGGATATGGCATTCGCCACGTCCGAGATTTCACCAACCCGGGCCGTCACGGTTTCAATCACCTTGACCGTATCGCCCGTCGCCGACTGCACGCCGGAGACTTCCTGTTCGATCTCCTCGATCGCACGCGCGGTCTGCTGCGCCAGGTTCTTGACCTCCGACGCGACGACGGCGAACCCCTTACCCGCGTCACCTGCCCGCGCGGCCTCGATCGTGGCATTAAGCGCCAAAAGGTTGGTCTGTTCCGCGATGTCGTTGATCAGGCGCACGACGTTTTCAATCCGCCCGGCGGTTTGAGACAGGCGCGTGATCTGTTCGCCGGCCCGGCGGCTTTCGATAACCGCTTCCGATACCTTCTGCGTCGACAGGCGCACCTGCTCGTCGATTTCCGCGAAGGACATGGACATTTCTTCCGCCGCTGCCGCGACGGTTTGAAAGTTGGTCGCGGCCTGTTCCGTCGCCGACGACACGTTGACCGCCTGTACCGTCGTTTTTTCGGCGTTCTCGTTCATGTTGTTGGCCGTGCTGCCCATGCGCTGAATGCACTGGCCGAAGGTTTCGAACACGGCCTTGATCTGATCGTCGAACTGCACCGTCATGCCGGCGATGATATTGGCGCGCTGCGATTGACGTTGCTGATCAGCATCCCGTTCCTGCCGCAAGCGTTCGGCCTCGGCATGTTCCCGGCGCAACACATCGAAGGCAGAAGCCAATTGCGCAACCTCGTCACGGGATCTTGCTGTCTCTTCGCTTGAATCGGAAATCATCGCTGAGACATCGTCCTGTAAGCGCTTCAAGGGATTGACGATGCTGCGGCCCAGCAGCCAGGCCAGCAGCACGGCAATCAGGACACCGGCTGTGCCGAACACCACGCCTTCCTGAACGGCGCGGCGCGATCCGCCGGAAAGACTGCTGAGATCCGCCGACTGACGGGCGATCGCTTCACCCCGCAGGTTCGAAATTCTGGCCTGCAAGGCGTCCATTGTCCCCTTGAGCAAGCTCCAGGAATCTTCCGTCCCCTTGACGCTACCGATGAAGGCCGCAACCCCTTGGCGCAGGGTATCGATGTCGCGCGCGACGAACTTGGCGACCCGTTGCTCACGGCGCGGCAGGCCGTTTTCCTTCATCAACGCACGCACCGCAGCGACCTTGTCCGAAAGCTGGGAGACCGCTTCGGCGGCGGCATTCCCATGGGCAAGATCGCGGGATACGGCAAGATTCAAGCTGGCCTTCAAGGCCTGTTGTACGCCTGTCGCGATATCGGTTGCCAGTTTCGGTGCCTGTTCATCATCGAACCCACGCAGCCAATCCGCCAATTTGGCCGAGGATTGCGGCAGTTTTTCCAGCGCCAGAAGGATCACGTCAGCACCTTCCTTGTCGCCGCTGATGCGCCGCAGGACATCAGCCAGTTGTTGCTTGTAAAGCCCCTGTTCGGCCGCCAAGGTTTCAGCCGTTTCGATTTCATCGCGGGAATGCAGCAGGTCAACCACCAAGGCACCGGCCTCTTGGGCGGTTTCCTGAGCCTGATCGATCGCCGCCAGATCGGTGTCACGTTTCGAATCACGAAAGGTATTCACCGCCTCCGACAGTTCGAACAGGCGGACGGCGAATTCATTGGCAATGCCGACCTGCTCGACCCCTTCGATCAACGTGTCGCCGGTTCGGGCGAATTCACCAAATCGGCTGACCGACAACCCCGCCAGCATGATCATCAAAGCAATGACCGAGGCGAAGCCAAGAAATGTCCGGAAGCGGATGGATGTACGACCGATTAGCATGTTCAATTCCTCACGTTACAGCGGCGATCCGCACATGGACCTTTGCCGCAATTCATCGATTGGGAATTGGTGGCGCTTATTTCGCATGTGCACAATATACCTTTGGTCATGGATCACGCCGATCATCGATAGGCGCTCACCAGAAGTGACCTAGTGCACTATATTTATTTGATTTTAAGGAATGCGTCAGAGGCATGAAGTTTTTGTGACAGCGCCAGCCTTCAGATGCTGCATCGCATCAATATCATGCACGCATGGGGTGTTTCCGGGTCAGTCCGGAACCAGATCAGCCCCGGACTCAAAGGCCTGACGCAGAGCGGCAGGGACTTCACGACTGGCATTGGTTTTGTAATCGAAGAACACCAGAACGGCCTCGGACGTGGCGACAATGGTCTCGCCCGCGAATAACCCCTGCCCCAGAACATAGGACTTGTTGCCAAGGCGCATCAGCCGCGTGCCGACACGGACCACCCCCGGGTAATGCAATTGGTTCAGATAGCTGACCTGCACGCTGGCAAGGGCCGAGCGCGGCTCGATCCCCAAATGGCGCTGCATGGCGTTCAGGTAATCGACCCGACCAGCCTCTGCATAGACAGTGAAGGCGGTGTTGTTGACGTGATTGTTGGAATCCTGATCGGAAAAACGGATCGAGACGTCGGTCCACCAAACGTAGTTGGCGGGGTCTTTCAGGTCGATGTCGGACACGGGTGTGGGCTCCTGCTTGGGCGGGTCGATGATTGCAGAGCCTTGTAAAAGGTTTTTGCCGGCCGGCAAACCGTCAATGGCGATGCGCGCGAATTGGCCCTTCCGCCATCCATTCACGGATCACCCGCACGGAGTCCTTGGGATAGGTTTCGACCAGATGATGGATATGGGCGCGCAAGCGCGGGTCGACCCTGCCGACACGGGGCCGGATGCTGATCGTCGGCGAGAAATCCCGAACGTCTTCATCAAAGCTGGGTGACGGTGGGCGCATGGCTGACCCCGGGCGGATCGTGGTTAAGAATTCGTTATTCTATGCCGCCTGCGGTTCCCGGGATAGTCCTTACGCACGCTTATTTATCGGCGCAGGCATCGCGCAGGTTCTTCAGGGCAATCGCCGCGGCCGGATTGGGAAACAATGGTATGGATTTCTGGAACCGTTCGGCCAATTCCCGGTCGGTGCGTTTCAACGTCCACCCCGACGTCAGGCAATCGGCCAGCCACATGCCGTCGTCCTCTTTTTCCACGCGGTCACGATGGCCCTGTAAATACCCGTCGACCACACCGATGAAGAACCCTCGCCGATATTCCTCTGATTGCGCCTGCAGGGTGTTGCCGTTGTGATAGGTCCAAAGGGGCCCGCGCCCCTGGGCCCAGGCGGCACCACAAGCGGCACCAATGGCCGCTCCGAATAGGCTCAACATGACCACGAGACCGGTCTTCCGCATGGCAAATTCCTTCCTTGCACGTCCAAGGAACAGAATGGATCAGGATTTATGGAAGTGTAGATAAAAAAAACACCGGGCGGTTTTTCCGGCCCGGTGTGGATAGGTAAAGAGTGAATCTCATCAGCCTCCTTTATAGGGGGCCGGGGTCAATAATGCTGTGATGCGAGTCACTGGCTCCCGTTTTTTCTAATAAAACGAGTCTTTCTTCAATCAACTCTTTGTTTATCCAAGATTTTCCTTGAAGAAAGAAAGCGTGCGTTCACGCGCCAAATCGGCTGAATCCTTGTCGTAATGCTGTCCGCCGACCCGTGCAAAGGCATGATTCTGGCCCTGATAGTCATGCAGAACGGCCTTCGGATTGCCGTCCAACGCCGCATGTACGGCGGCCTGTTGTTCCTTGGGCACGAATTCGTCTTCGGTCGCGATATGCAGCATGCAAGGTGCCTTCAGTTCCTCGCCGGTATGATCCGGCAACATCACGCCGTAATAGCTGACCGCCGCATCGGCGCTGGTCCGCGTCGCCGTCAGGAACGCCAGCCGACCGCCAAGGCAGAACCCCATGGTGCCGATCTTGCCGCTGCAGCCCTCGACCCCGCGCAGGGCCTGGATCGTGGATTCCAGATCGTCGACACCCTTTTCAAGATCAAAGCCGTTGAACAATTCGAACGCGCGCGCCCATTCGGCCTCGGTCTGGTCGGTGATCTGAATGCCCGGCTCCTGCCGCCAAAACAGATCGGGACACAGCGCCACATAGCCGGCCGCCGCCATGCCGTCGGTGATTTCACGCATCACCGCGTTGACACCGAAGATTTCCTGGATGACCACGACCCCGGGGCCCGTGCCGCCCTCGGGCGTGGCCAGATAACCCATGAAGCTGCCGCCGTCCTTGGCCTTGATCGTGATTTCCGTGCCGCTCATATCGTGATTTCCTCCCTGGTCGATTCGTTCATATTCCGGCCCTCAAGGGTACCGGTCGGGCCGCCGCAAGCCGCCCGCCTGCGGGCATCTTAAATTCCAGGCTGGCCTCTGTCACCGGTTTGAGGCGAAGATTGTACACAATTCCGCCGTAACCGCCGGAGCATCCATGACCCAGTTTCAACCGACCTGGCGCTGTCCCATGTGCCACCAGCCGTCCGAACCGGTGGACGTCCACGGCCACGTGCAATGCCGGGTTTGCGGGCAAAACGTGGATCCCTGCTGTTCCGGCGAGAACGCCTGTCCCGTATCCGACAGCCTTTCCCCGGACGTCGACATTCGCTAAGACAGGTTTCCGAGGAAACAAGCAGATTTAAGGAATCCGAACATGTCACAGGGTCAAACAGGGGCGCGGCTCCTGGTCGAAACGCTTCGCGCCAACGGCGTCGACCGCGCATTCTGCGTGCCGGGAGAAAGCTATCTTGCCGTGCTCGACGCCATGGTCGACGCGCCCGAAATCGATCTGGTGATCTGCCGTCAGGAAGGCGGGGCCGCCATCATGGCCGAAGCCGACGGCCAGATGACCGGCAAGCCCGGCATCTGTTTCGTAACCCGCGGGCCGGGGGCGACCAATGCCTCGGCCGGGGTCCATATCGCATTTCAGGATTCCACGCCGATGATTTTGTTCATCGGCCAGGTCGCCCGCCATCAGGTCGAACGCGAAGCCTTTCAGGAAATCGATTATCGCCGCATGTTCGGTGAAATGGCCAAATGGGTCGCCCAGATCGAAGATCCGGCCCGCGTGCCCGAGTACGTGAGCCACGCCTTTCACACCGCCATGTCGGGCCGCCCGGGCCCGGTCGTGCTGGCCCTGCCCGAAGACATGTTGACCGAAGAAGTCCTGGAACAGGCCGCCATCCCCGGCCCGGCCCATGTCGTGCAATCCCATCCCGGCCCCGAAGCCATGGCCGAACTGCGCGCCATGATGGAAACGGCCGAACGCCCGCTGATGATCCTGGGCGGCGGCAGTTGGACAGAACAGGCATCCCAGGACATCCGCGCCTTCGCCGAAGCCAACAACATTCCGACCAGCGTATCGTTCCGCCGCCAGGACCTGCTGCCCAACGACCACCCGCTGTATGCCGGCGACGTGGGCATCGGCATCAACCCGAAGCTTGCCGAACGGGTCAGGACGTCCGATCTGATTCTGGCGGTCGGCCCGCGCCTGGGAGAAATGACGACCGGCGGCTACAGCCTGTTCGACATCCCCGTGCCCAAGCAACGCCTGGTTCACATTCATCCCGGCGCGGAAGAACTGGGCCGCGTCTACCGCCCGGCCATGGCGATCAATTCCGGCATGCCGGGCTTTGCCGCCGCCGCCAAGGCGATGCAACCGGTAACCGGACGTTGGGACAACTGGGCCGGAACCGCCCATGACGACTACCTTGCCTGGACCGAGCCCACGCAAACGCCAGGCGACGTGCAGATGGGCGAAATCGTCGCTTGGCTGCGCGACCAATTGCCCGCCGATGCCATGATCTGTAACGGTGCCGGCAACTACACCGCCTGGGTCCATCGCTACTACCGCTACCGGGGCTATGCCACGCAATTGGCGCCGACATCCGGTTCCATGGGCTATGGCGTGCCCGCCGCCGTTGCCGCCAAGTTGCGCCATCCCGAACGGGAAGTGGTCTGCTTCGCCGGCGACGGCTGTTTCCTGATGACCGGCCAAGAATTGGCGACGGCCAAGCAATACGGCGCCAACGTGATCTTCATCGTCGTCAACAACGGCACCTACGGCACCATCCGCATGCATCAGGAACGAGAATATCCGGGGCGTGTTTCGGGTACCGACTTGGTTAATCCCGACTTCGCGGCCCTGGCCCAGGCCTACGGTGCGACGGGCGAAATCGTCACGGAAACGGCGCAATTCGCGGATGCCTTCGCACGCGCCCAGGCCGCCGATTCGCCCGCCTTGATCGAACTTCGCACCGATCCGGAAGCGATCAGCCCGTCCGCAACCTTGTCGGGCCTGCGCAGTCAGGCAGAGGCACGAGACGCAGGGAAAGCCTAAGCCAGCGAGATAAACACCTTGCTTCCCCTTACACCACCATTCCTATATGTCTTTTGGCGGGTTCCACGGGGCGAAAAAACACATTAGATTAAATTGATTAGGTGCTTCCGCGAAGGAGGGATCGCCGCATGGCGAAACGCAGAGGCCCACTGGGGCAACTGTTTACCGGTTTCATTCTGCTGATGATTGTCGCGGCCGGCGCGATGATCGGCTTGGCCGTGTTCTACGACGATGACGCCTTCGCCTCGCAGTTGCGGTCCCTGGGCGTTCCGGAAGCGCAGATATCCAAGGTCATGGACCTGAAATCCCAGGTCAAAGACAAAGCCGATGTAAACCCCGGTGACTTGGTCTTTACCGCGCGCTCCATTTGGTGGGATCTACGCGACCGGTTCGACCTGGACCTGACAGATCAGGTTTCGCGCACCCTGCCGCGCGTCCGTCATGTGACCCAGATGGAGCCCATGGCCCGGCCCGACGATCCCAAGGAACCGATGACCGAAGACAAGCCGGGCGAAGCCCTGCCGGCGGACATTCAACGCGAAACCGGCGAGCAGCCGAGTGCGGACAAGCCCATGGGCGAAGGTTCCGGCGAAGCCGCCATGACGCCGCCCACGGCCGAGGACAAACCCACGGCCGAACCCGACATGGCGCAAAAGGACGAAACGTCTCCTTCGGCACCCGATCCCGTGAAAGACCTCGCAACGGACGCCGCGCAGACAGCGGAAAAACCCATGGAGGGAAGCGCCCCCATGGAAGAAAAACCGGCTACAGCGCCGGAACCGGCGGCCCCCGAGGCCACGGACAAGCCCATGGAACTGACCAACCCGCCAGCCCCCGAGGCACCGGCAGAACCGGCCCCCGCGGCGGAACAAACCGCATCCGTGCCGCCCGAGCCCGCAGCGGCGCCAGCCGCCCCCGCCGAAGCACCGCCCGCCACGGCCGAGGAACGCCTGGCCGCCGCCGACTTGACCTATAAGCGGGCCCTGTCCCTGTTCGCCGATGCCAAAAGCCAGGAACAGAAAGCCGAAGCCGCCAAACTGTTCGCCCAGGCGGCCATCGGCGGGCACCCGGGCGCGCAGTATTCCATCGGCGTGATGCATTACAACGGCACCGGCGTCGCCAAGGATTATGCCAAGGCCGCCGAATGGTTCGGCCGCTCGGCGGAAAAAAGCAACGCCGCCGCGCAGTACAATCTGGGCATCCTGTATTACAACGGACAGGGCGTGCCCAAGGACGACCGGCTGGCCTATAAATGGATCAGCGCCGCCGCCGAAAACGGCGACCAAAAAGCCATCGTCGCGCGCGATGCCTTGAAGAAAGCCCTGCCGGCCGATATCACCAAGCCGGAAGCCCCCACCTTCCCGGGTGCTGCGCCGGCTGGCGACGGCACACCGCTTAACGTCCCGCCAGGCACCCAGCAGTAATTCAATCAGCTGAAGAACCGGCCCAGATCGGACTTTGTCAGGTCCGTCCGGCAGGCCCGCTGCCATGGACGTCCGACGGCAGGGACGGCGTCAGATGCTTAAGACGTTCGCGGTGCAGGATGTACAGCCCGCTGCAGATCAGCACGGCGGTACCGCTCCAGGTCCAGACATCGGGTAAATCCCCCCACAAAACGAACCCCAACCCGACGGCGAACACCATGTTGAAGTACTTGAACGGCACGACCAGCCCCGCTTCGCCATAGCGGAAGCTTTCGATAATCAGAAAGTAGGCACCGCCCATCAAAAAGCCGGACAAGGCCATCAGGCCCAGGTCTTCCCAGGTGACCGGCGACCAGCCGAAGGGCAAAGTGAGAAGCCCGCCGATCGCCGCCGCCGCCGTGCTTGTGGCCAGCAACGCGTTGGAATTTTCCGTCGACATGGCCCCCCGGGTCACAAGATCGCGGAACGCCCCGAACAGGGCCGAAGCCAGCGGCAACACCGCCGCCCACTGCATGGCTTCGCCGCCCGGCCGGATGATGATCACGACCCCGACGAACCCGGCCAGAACGGCGGCCCAACGCCGCCAGCCCACGGGCTCGCCGATCAACAACGGCGCCAAGGACGTAACGAACAGGGGGCCTGCGAAGACAACGGCCAAGGCATCGGCCAGCGGCAAATAACGCAGGCCCGTGACGAAACAGAACGTGCCGCACAGCACCACCACACCCCGGATGACATGCAGCCGCGGGTTATGGATGCGCAGGCTTTCCAGACCACCGTAGAAACGCACGAACACGGCGATGATCAAAAACGAGAACATGGCGCGCGTGAACAGAAGCTGGCCCACGGGATAGCCCGTCGTAAGCCATTTCATCACCGCATCGTTGAGTGTCAGCAGCATGCCGCCACACATCATCAGGGCGATGGCGCGGCCGGGTGCACTGGAACCTTGAACGCTGGTCATCAAGGGCATGTCGGGGATCCTTCGTTGGATCAGCCATAGAGCTGGTTGACGATGAAAACGGCGGCCCCGATGCCGACGACATCGGCGATCAAGGCCGCGAAAAGGGCATGGCGGATGCGGCGGATACCGACCGCACCGAAATAGACGGCAAGCACGTAGAAGGTCGTTTCGGTCGACCCCTGGAAGGTCGACACCAGATAACCGACCAGACTGTCGGGGCCATGGGCCGGGTCCTGAATGATCGAGGCGAGCACGCCGTAGGCGCCCGAACCCGACAACGGTCGCAACAACGCCATGGGCAGAGCTTCCGCCGGCAGGCCGAACAGTTCCGTCACGCTGCCGAGCGGCCCGATAATCGCGTCCATGGCACCAGAGGCCCGGAACATCGCGACGGCGGTCAGAATCGCCACCAGATAGGGAATGATGCGCAGCGCCACGTTGAAGCCGTCCTTGGCTCCTTCGACGAAACACTCATAAACCTGGACCCCTTTGGCCGCCCCGAAGCCCAAAAGCCCGACCATCAGGCCCGGCACGATCCAGGGCGCGATTTCGCGCCCGAAGACGACCGTCAGCGGCACCAATACGGCAACCGTGCCCAGGGCGGTCAACGAAACCCAAAGGGGATAGGCTTCGGACCCGGCCCCGTTCAGGTCATCGCTTGCTTCCAGCACATCTTCTTCCGTCCCGACAGCCGCCGCCGGTTCCTGCTCCGTGTCAGCGGCGGTCTGCGCGAAACGGGGGGCCAGAAGCTTGGCGGAAATAATGGCAACGGCCGTGGAACAGATGGTCGCGAACAAGGTCGTCGGCACGATCCCCGCCGGATCGGTCGACCCGGCGGCAGCCCGCAGCGCGATCACCCCCGTCGGCAACAAGGTCACCGAGGACGTATTGATTGCCAGGAACAACGCCATGGCATTGGTCGCCGTGCCCTTCGTGGGGTTCAAGGTATCCAGTTGCTGCATGGCGCGGATACCGAACGGCGTCGCCGCATTGCCCAGGCCCAACGCATTGGCCGACATATTCAGGATCATCGAGCCCATGGCCGGGTGATCGGCCGGAACCTCGGGAAACAGGCGCACCATCAACGGGCGCAGGACCTTGGCGATGATGCGCAGCAGGCCGCCTTCTTCCGCCACCTTCATCAAGCCCAGAAACAGCGCCATCACCCCGACCAAGCCGATGGCCAGGGTCACGGAACCGCCGGCGGCATCGATCATGGCCTTGCCCAAAAGGGCCATGGGGGCATCGCCCGTGCCGTCCCAGGCAACCTGCCGCACAGCCCCCATGATGAAGGCGATGGCGACAATGGCCAGAAAGATGATGTTCATCGGGCGGCTCCTTCGTCGCCATCACCGGCGGGCACATCGTCGGTCGGGGTATCGTGGACCGGGTCCGCCGCCATGACCGGGGCCTTGCGCAGAACCTCGCGGTGCAGGATGTAAAGGCCCGACGCGATGATCACCGCACTGCCCGCCCAGGTCAGCCAATCGGGCAGATCGGACCAGATGAGGAACCCCAGGATCGCCGCGAAGAACAGGTTGCAGTAACGGAACGGGGCAAGCAGCGCCGCCTCGCCATACTGAAAAGCCTCGATCAGCAAGAAATGCGCCGATGTCCAGATCAGGCTGGCCATGATGATCAACAGCCAGTTCACGCCGGACAGGGGCGGCCAGTCATAAGGCGGCACGAACAGGCCGGCCAGGCCGACCACCACCATCATCGAAAACAGCATGGAATGGGTGGTTTCCCGCCCCGATGCCCCCCGGGTGATCAGATCGCGGATCGATTCACCCAAGGCCGCCGCCAAGATCATGATCGACGCCCATTGGAAGGCTTCGCCCGTCGGCCGCACGATGATCAGCACGCCGATGAAGCCCACGATAACCGCCAGCCAGCGCCGCCAACCGACGCTTTCCCCAATGAATACAGGCGCCATGGCCGTCAACAGGATGGGGCTGGCAAACAGGATCGAGGTCGCGGTCGCCAACGGCAGTTCATCGATACCGACCAGATAGGTAAAGGTCGCGATCGCCGCCATCAATCCCCGCGCCGCATGCAGACCCCATTTTTGGGGCTTGAGGGCCGTTGCCCCCCGGGTGCCCAGGGTCGCCATGATCAGGGCGAACCCGGCGATGACGCCGCGCACGAACATGATCTGTCCCGGCGGCAGATCGCCCGCCAGGTATTTCAGCCCCGCGTCGGAAATCGTCAGCAGCGCCCCCCCGGCGACCGCCAGGGCGATGGCCCGGCCCGGTGCTGCCGAGCCCTGCATGGCGGACATGATCGCCATCAGATACCCCCTGTCCGTGCCATGCTTGGAATAATCATGGCCGTATTATCCGGTCCGGGAAATCACTGAACACGCTTTCCACGCCCCAGTCGAAAAATTTCCGGGCCTCGTCCGGGTCGTTGACCGTAAAGACGCGGAGCGCATAGCCCGCGGTGATGATTTCTTCCGCCTGCGCCTGTGTGAGGTCCCGGCCCCCGGCATGCAGCGCCGTCGCCCCCAGGTCGTCACAGCGCAGTTGCCAGTCATCGGGTACCTTGCCAACGATCAAGGCACGGGGATATTCCGGCGCCTGATCGGCCGCCGCCGCCAATGCTTTTTCTGAAAAGCTGGACAACAGCGGTGCATGCAGGCCCGTGGGCCAGTTTTCCTGCAGGGTTTTGGCCGTAATGACACCCGTGGTGGCGTCCTGATCCAGGGATGGTTTCAATTCCACGTTGGCGCCAAGCCCCAAACGGGCCAGAACAATCAGCACCTGGTGCAATGAAGGAATGCGCTCTCCCTTGAATTCGGGCGCGAACCAGGAACCCGCGTCGAGCCCTTTCAGGTCGTCCCACCGGTGGTCTGCAAGGCGTCCACGGCCATCCGTCGTGCGCTCCAGGGTTTCGTCATGGAACAGGACGGGCGTGCCTTCCGCTGTCAGCATCACGTCGAATTCTACCCAACGCACCCCTATCTCGTGGGCCTTGCGCAGACCGGCCAAGGTGTTTTCCGGCGCGTGGCCGGCGGCACCGCGGTGGCCGATGACCTTGGGCAGCGCGTCATTGGGCTGTAGGCTTGGGTCGGCGGTCAAAGGATGGGCTCTTTCATGAAAATCGTTGTCTTTCTGCCGATTAGCGCGCACGCTTACAAGAGCTTATTGGTAGCAGAACTGACAACAAATAAGAAAAGAGGAATGGGATGGAGGACACCCTAAAGGAACGGGCACTACGATTTCATGCGGAGCCCGTTCCCGGCAAGCTTGAGATCACCCCCACCAAACCCTTGGCAACGCAAAGTGATTTGGCGCTCGCCTATTCACCGGGGGTCGCCTTTGCCTGCCTGGAAATCAAGGATGACCCGGAACAAGCCGCCAAACTGACGGGGCGCCAAAACCTGGTTGCCGTGATTTCCAACGGCTCGGCCGTTCTGGGTCTCGGCAACATCGGTGGCTTGGCATCCAAGCCGGTGATGGAAGGCAAGGCCGTCCTGTTCAAGAAATTCGCCGGCATCAACGTGTTCGACATCGAATTGAACGAAAGCGACCCGGAAAAGCTGGCCGACATCATCGCCGCCATGGAGCCGACTTTCGGCGCCATCAATCTGGAAGACTTCAAATCGCCGGAATGCTTCATCCTGGAAGAAACGCTGAAAAAGCGCATGGGTATCCCCGTGTTCCACGACGATCAGCACGGCACGGCGATCGTCGTCTGCGCCGCACTGACCAACGGCCTGCGCGTGGTCGGCAAGGAAATGTCCAAGGTCAAGGTCGTGTCCACGGGCGGCGGGGCCGCCGGGATCGCCTGTTTGAACCTGATGGTTTCCATGGGTGTGAAGCGCGAAAATATTACCCTGGTCGATCATGTGGGCGTGGTGTTCGAAGGACGCACGGCCGATATGACCGAACAGAAAGCCCTGTACGCGGCCAAAACCAAGGACCGTACGCTGGAAGAAGCCATCCGTGGCGCCGATGTGTTCCTGGGACTTTCGGCCGGCGGCGTTCTGAAAAAGAATATGGTCGAGACCATGGCCGATCGTCCGTTCATCATGGCCCTTGCCAACCCGGACCCGGAAATTCTTCCTGAGGACGCCCGCGCGGCCAACCCGGAAGCCGTCATCTGCACGGGGCGTTCCGACTACCCGAACCAGGTCAACAACGTGCTGTGTTTCCCCTTTATTTTCAGAGGGGCGCTTGATTGCGGTGCGACCACCATCAACGAGGAAATGAAACTGGCCGCCGTTCAGGCCATCGCCGATCTGACCATGGCGGAAAGCTCGGAAACCGTGGCGCGGACCTATTCGGGCGAGGACCTGCGGTTCGGCGCCGAATACCTGCTGCCCAAGCCGTTCGACATGCGCCTGATCGTCCAGGTCGCCCCCGCCGTGGCCAAAGCCGCCATGGAATCGGGCGTGGCCAAGCATCCGATCGAGGATTTCGCCGCCTACCGCGAGCAGTTGGAGCGCTTCGTGTTCCGATCCGGCATGTTGATGAAGCCGATCTTCGAGCGCGCCAAGCAGGACCCCAAACGCCTGATTTTGGCCGAAGGCGAAAGCCATCGCGTGCTGCGCGCAACGCAAGTTCTGGTCGACGAAGGCATCGCCAAGCCGATCCTGATCGGCCGGCCCGACGTGATCGAAATGCGGATCGAACGCCTAGGCTTGCGCATTCAGCCGGAACGGGATTTCGAAATCTGCAACCCGGAAAACGACCCCAGATACGAAGAATATTGGCGCAGCTATCACGCCTTGATGGAACGCAAAGGTGTGTCCCCGGGGGCCGCCCGCCAGATCATGCGCACCAACAACACGGTGATCGCAGCGACCATGCTCAAGCGCGGCGAGGCCGATGCCATGCTTTGCGGCGTGATCGGACGCTATGATTATCACCTGCGTTACATGATGGATGTGGTCGGACGCGCCCCCGGCGTGTGCGACCTTTCGGCCCTGAGCATTCTGCTGTTGCCGCGGGGCACCTTCTTCCTGGTGGACACGCAGGTCACCCACGACCCCACGGCCGAAGAACTGGCGGAAATGACCATGATGTCGGCGGATTTCGTGCAAAGCTTCGGGGAAACCCCCAAGGTCGCCCTGCTGTCCCATTCCAATTTCGGCGCGGACGACACGCCCGATGCCCGCAAGATGCGCGAAGCGCTGCAACTGCTGCGGGACAAGGCCCCGGACCTGGAAGTCGAAGGTGAAATGCAGGCCGATGCGGCCATCGATGAAGAAGTCCGCAACCGCGTGTTTCCCAATTCGAAGCTCAAGGGCATGGCGAATTTGCTGGTCTTCCCCAATCGGGAATCCGCCAACAATGCATTCAATCTGTTAAAAACTTTGGATAACGGCCTGCCCATCGGGCCGATCCTGATCGGCACGGATTTGCCTGCGCATGTCCTGACCAGTGCGGTAACGGCACGGGGCATCGTCAATATGGCGGCTCTGGCCGTCGTCGATGCTCAGATTCGCGGACGGCTGCTTTAGCACCCTGACACGAGCATTCAGCCGAACGGAGTCTAGGTGGGGCTGGGCCTAAGCGTTTTGGCGTTTCAGACCCAGGCCCACGACGAACTCTCCGAATTTCATATCGGCATGAGCCATATCATAGATGATGTCGTGAAAGCAGAGCCGCAGATCGTGCAGGCCGGCATGGCCCTTGTCGCGAATGTTATCGATCAGTTTTTGCATTCGCTGCAGGCATTCCTTGTGATGTTCGATATGCCATTCCAAGCCGCAATAACCGAGATCGCGCATGTAGTCTTCTTCATGTTCGAAGTGGGCAACAAGGCATTCAACAAACTCGGTGAACGGTTCTTCGAAATCTTCAAGAACGCCGTCAACCAGCGTTTCCGCGCAATCATTGATGATGCGGATCAAGGCTTCATGTTCTGTATCGATATCGCCGTAGTTGACGTAAAAGGCACGAGGTAGAACGAATTCCCACTCATTCCGTGGTTTTGACATTAGCTCTCTGACTCCCTGTGGCTCTACCCCCAAGCCTTTTGGTCTGTCTGCCAGAGCAATTCACACCGGAACTACCCTCAAATATCAATAATTCTGGCCCGCTCTCCCCATGGACTATTTTTCTGATATTTGTCTGCTATTATTCGCTCTGTTTTCCAAGCAGTCATAGCTTAGCCAAATACAACTCGAACGGTCAAATATTTGCGGAAACACATATTTATGAGATTGAAAAATAACGCATCACATTCTGCAAAAGCACTGTGATACCCGTGAATTAATCGGGAAAGCCTCAGGTGCCGGTGCCCGACATCCCCGCGATCAAAGATTTCACCTCTTCCAAGGCTTGCGACAAATCATCGATCAATCCCGGAATGCTGTCAGAGTTTGGATCCCGACGCAAAACCTCGTCGAGTTCCTTTACAACGCTGAACACACGGTTGGCACGCAGATTGCCGCTTACACCTTTAAGGGAATGCGCCAGCCGCTCCGCCGTTTCATGATCGCCTTCATCCAAATGGCGTTTGATGCTGTCTGCATAATCCATGTACTTGTCATGAAAATCGTTCAACAGGCGCAAAAGAATGGCATCGTTGTTCGCCACCATGCGCCGTGCGGCGGCAAGGTCGATGCCTGCGATCTCGCCCGGCAGCCCGCCGGCTGACGGCACATCCGGTTCCGTCCTTGCCGGTTTCACAACCTCGGTCTGCTTTGATCTATCCAGTGATTTTTTACCTGACGTCTCTTCAGGCGCCGTCTCAACCGGCGGCGCCTTTTCAGAGGGGACAGGCGATATCTTGGGGGATATCGACGGCCTGATCCATCTGGCTAAGGCCGCAAATAAACGTTCTGGATCGACAGGTTTTGCGACATGGTCATTCATCCCCGCCGCAAGACACCTGTCCCGTTCCTCGGCCAAGGCATGGGCCGTCATGGCGATGATGGGGAGGTTTTGCAAGCGGCGGTCCTCGCGAATGTTCTGGGCTGCTTCGAAGCCGTCCATTTCCGGCATCTGAATATCCATCAGCACGGCATCGTAATCACGCCCCCGCGCCATGCGGCAGGCCTCGACACCGTTCGCCGCCACGTCAACCCTGACGCCGGCACTTTCCAAAAGTTCCACCGCGACCTGCTGATTGATCTCATTATCTTCCGCCAACAGCACGCGCGCACCCGCAACCTGAACCTCGGCACCGGAAACCGGACCACGATAGTCCGTCGCCTTTTCTTCTGGGTCCGCACCGGCGAAGATATTCATGATGGCATCAAACAAGGTCGACTGATTGACCGGCTTGACCAGGAATGCCGCGACGCCCTCTGTCTCGGAAGCTTCCCTGACGCTATCGCGACCATGGGCTGTAACGGTCATGATCGCGGGAAGCTCTCCCTGCAACCCTTCGAGCTTCTTAATTTCGCGGATCGTTTCGATGCCGTCCATTTCAGGCATCGCCCAATCCATGACGACCAGCTTATAAGGCTGTTCGTCCTTGTCCGAAACTGAACGGCTTAATTCCGCGAGTGCCGCAGCACCTGAATGAACCGCCGTGCATTTGAATGACATGGACTCCAGAGCTTCGGCGAAGATCGTCCGGGCCGTCGCGTTATCGTCGACGATCAGGATACGCATGCCTCTTAAATCGGGGGTCGGCTGACGCATGCGCTGGGAAACTTTGGCGGCCCGCGGCATGGTCAAAGTGAACCAGAAGGTGCTGCCCTGCCCCCGTTCGGACCGCACGCCGATTTCACCACCCATCAGTTCAACAAGGTTCTTACTGATGGCAAGTCCCAACCCTGTCCCACCGAATTGACGGGTCGTCGATGTGTCTGCCTGGGAAAACGGATTGAACAGTTTTGCCACCTGTTCTTCGGTCATGCCGATGCCCGTATCCGACACGTTGAACTGCAACCGGACATCGTCCTCTTCCAGGCCCAGGAAAATGACTTCGACCAGAATTTCGCCTTCATCCGTGAACTTGATCGCATTGCCCGTCAAATTGATCAGAACCTGGCCAAGCCGCAGGGGATCCCCCCGCAAATCCAACGGCAAGTCAGGCTCAATCCGGAAAACCAATTCCAAAGATTTCTCGGATGACTTGGCGACCATGATGTCGGAAAGGCTTTCGAACACCTCATCAAGCTGGAAATCGATTTCCTCCACATCGAGCTTTCCGGACTCGATCTTGGAGAAATCCAGGATGTCGTTGATAATCCCCAAAAGGGAATGAGACGACGATTGGACCTTATCCAAATAATCCCGCTGCTGGTCCGTCAATTCCGTCCGCAATGACAATCCCGTCAGGCCGATGATCGCGTTCAACGGTGTGCGGATTTCGTGACTCATATTCGCGATAAATTCGGACTTGGTTCTATCCGCTGTCTGAATACGTTCATTGTCGGCCGAAACTCTTTGCAGGAACAAATTGATGATCCCGGTAACCACGATCACGAACAGAATCAAAAAACTGCCAAGCGACAGATATGCAAGCGCATCGGCCAATTCCTGATCCGTTCTTGCGGCCATTTCCCGGCTTTGCGCTAGGAAGCCCACGGCCAGGTCGTGGAACCCCTTGACGGCGGGACCATCATCAACCTTGACCAGGCTGTCGATATAGACAGGGTTTCGCCCCGCATCGACCAGCCGCGCCGCGGTTTCGAATTTTGCGAAATATTCCTGAATGACCTTTTCGATGGCATGCAACGATTGCTGTTCGGATTCCAGGGTCAGCAGCGGCTTGATCCGGTCCAACTTCTTGGTCAGGCGCTCAATGTTCAGGGCAACCTGCGGCGCAATCCGGATATCGCTTCGCAACACCATATTTTTGAAGTTGTGAATGAACCCGCCGTATCCAAGTTCTGCCCGCAGTTCGAACAGATACTGGCTCTTCGTCGTCGCCGTCTCGTTGAAGGCCCGCCAACGCTCATTGACGTTTTCAAATTTACCCGCGGCGGTATACCCGAAAACGACAAGCGCGCCGATCATCACCGCCGCCGTCAGGTTCGCCACCCATACCCAAATTTTGACTGTAGACGCCTGCATATGACCACCAAGCCGGAATGTTATCAGTCGTTGCGCACATCCATGCGGCAAGAGGACATCTTAGATCAATCATCGACCGAAAATGATGGATCATCCATAGGCCGAAGGGCGTATGGATCAATTCACAGACATAGATTGAGCGAGAGCCCGGCAAGGGCCATGTCCTGATCTATGCAGATTCTGTCAGCACTTTCTTAAGGGACGCTTTTACTTCGCCCAGTGCATCGGCCATGTCCAAAATCAATTCCTCAACGTGACCATCGTCGCCATTTTCCTTCAACTCGTTTTCCAATACCTTTGATGCCTCGAATACTCGGCCGGCATGAAGGTTGCCGCTTACACCCTTTAGGGAATGAGCCGCACGCTTGGCGGATTCCAAATCTCCCTCCCTTAAATGCACAGATATTTTATCGGCATAATCCATATAACGATCATGAAACTGGGTCAGAAATTTTCGCAACATCGCATCGTTTCCGCGCAACATGAGGCGCGCGGCCTTCATATCGATGCCGACGATGTTGTCGGGCAGCCTGTCCTCATCTTCGGATGATGCGGAATCATCCTCGGCCTGGGGCACAGTGACATCTGCGGCTTTTCCGGCCCATCGGCCCAATGCCGCAAACAGCAGATCAGGGTCGATCGGCTTTGTGACGTAGTCATTCATGCCGGCGGCAGTGCATTTTTCACGCTCTGATTCCATGGCGTGTGCCGTCATGGCGATGATCGGTAACGTTTTCAGGCGCTCTATCTTGCGAATTTCATGCGTCGCCTGATAACCGTCCATTTCCGGCATTTGGATGTCCATCAAAACGGCATCGAATAATTCCTTCGAAACCCGGTCCAATGCAATCCGGCCGTTTGCGGCAACCTCCACCTTCACACCCTCGCCCTGCAACAGTTCCGATGCCACTTGTTGGTTGATCTCGTTGTCTTCGACCAACAGAACCCGAATTCCTGCGATTTTGTTTTCTCCAGCCGCAGGTTCCGCATCGACCGTGCTCTTCGACGCCTCTGGCTTCTTGCCGAATGCGGTGACGATGGCGTCCAGCAAATCCGACTTGTTGACGGGTTTCGTCAAAATACCGCTTACGCCCGCATGCTTCGCAACCTCACTGATCTCCTCATGTCCGTGTGCCGTTACCATGATCACGCGCGGAGCCTCGCCGGACCGGTCTTTATCACCAAAGATTTGTTTTGCTGTCTCCACGCCATCGATGCCGGGCATCAGATAGTCCAACAGCACCAGGTCGTAGGGCCGATCTTCGGTCGCCCCCTTGGATAATTCCGCCAATGCCTTTTCGCCGGAATCCACGGCCGCAACCGTGAACCCACACACCTGCAATGTATCTGTGAATGTCATCCGTGCGACGTCGTTATCGTCAACGACCAGAACGCGCAGACTGCTGATCTCGGAAAGAACGCTTTCAACCTCACGTCCCTCTCCGTCACCAACCCCGAATTTAGCCGTAAACCAGAACGTGCTGCCTTCGCCTTCGACACTATCGACGCCGATTTCTCCTCCCATCATGGTCACAAGGGTATGGCTGATGGCGAGACCCAACCCCGTTCCGCCGAATTGCCGTGTCGTGGAAATATCGGCCTGAGAGAACGGCTGAAACAATTTCTCGGTCTGCTTCTGATTCATTCCGATGCCGCTATCGGAAACGGAGAACCGCAACGTCACACCGGCATTATCGTGCGTTTGCATTTCCACGGCGACGACAACCTCACCCCGTTCCGTAAATTTGATCGCATTGGTAACCAGGTTGATCAGAATTTGCCGCAGGCGCAGGGGATCCCCTTCCAATTCGTCGGGTAGGTTCGGGTCCGTTTGGAACAGGAGTTCCAACGCCTTGCCCTCGGCCTTCGTCACCATGATCGGGGCAAGATCACCGATCACCTTGTCGAGATTGAAGGTAATCCTCTCCATCTCGAGCTTTCCGGCCTCGATCTTCGAGAAATCCAATATATCGTTGATGATCGTCAGCAGCGCGTCGGCCGACGATTGCACCTTGACCATATAGTCCTGTTGCTGCGCGTTCAGTTTTGTCTTAAGCGCCAATTGGGTCAGCCCGATGATCGCGTTCATGGGCGTTCGAATTTCATGGCTCATATTGGCCAGAAATTCGCTTTTGGTGCGTTCCGCTTCTTCCGCCCGGTCCTTCAAACTGGCCTGTTCCTCCGCCAGGGCGGTCATGCTTTCCGCATGTTCGGTCAATATCTCGCGGGACATCTCCAGTTCCGCAACGTGATCGGCCAGTTCTTCCCGGCTTTTTTCCAGCGAGTCCTGGATTACGCGGCGCCCTTTCTCCATGCGGATGCCAAGGACCATGCTTAACGACCAAATCACCAGAACGGCTGCCAGTTGAAAGGCCATTTCCACTTGAAACGTGCCAATTCCCGAGGCCATGGCGCCTGAATCCTGAAAGGCGACCACACGCCATCGCGTGCCCGGCACATCTTGTTCAGCCAGGGTATCGTCTATTTCTCGGGGAGTCAGACGGATATCCCGTGCATCAGCAATCTTGTCGCGGGTCCCTGCCGGTGAAATTTCGATCAATCCGTCCCGGTCTCTGTGGATCAGCATCAAGTTGTGCCCGGCACTTTGGTAGTTCGCCAACAGCCGCTCGATCCGTTTGGTATAGAAACTGACGAAGAACGCGCCGAACACGTCACCGTTCCTGTAGAGCGGCGCCATTGAATCAAAGTGATAATTGAACGCTTGCGGATGCACGAACGCCTGATAGGAGCTTGTCGGCGAAGGCCCGCCATGCCCATCATGCCGTCTGGGTACTGACTGCCGGGTCGCGGCGACGAAAGAGCGGATATCCGCCTTGCAGACACCCCCCACGAACCCCTCCAGATCATCAAGAACATCCGTGCCGTTCGCATCGGCGATGGTAAAGGTGAAAAAGTCCGGGAACCATCGTTTGAGGCGCTTCGTCAGATCCACTTTCAGTTTCTCGTTATCGGGGGTTTTCGCAAGGTCGAAAATCGCCTGTTCATTATCAATGGCGAATGCCGAAATTCGACGATTCTGATCTTCGATGAATCGTCCGACGTCGTTGGCCACGACCTGCACCTCGGTTTCGGCCAGTGCAATCTGGTTTTGTTCATAAACGTCGATATTTTGTTTCGCGGACAACACGGCAATCGCCGCGCTGAACGCAGCGGCAATTGTCATCGCGGCCGCGAAGTAAACCGGCACGCCAAAAACGGCCCCGAGGGATTTCACGTTTCCTCCTTTGTGTCTTGAAACAACACAAGGAATCCGAACTCATTTGCCAAAGTCGTATGTCACCTGAGACAGCCCAAACTGCCTACATCAAAGAATCCTAAACAAAATTTATCAATCTACCCAACGGTCATAGTCTCCTATGACGCCGAGACGGCCGGCTGGACCGATACGCTTCGTTCCCCACACAATCATGAAGACCGCTTAAAGCGATGACGGAACAATCGGAAAATTCCAATGATCAAACGACAGGAACAGGAATGGACGATGCCCTCAACCGACTGTCTTGCCGTACAAGAACTCGCTCAGGTCGTCATAACTATGCATGCCGACGCGCTCCAAAGTGCTGAGCGAAATGATCTTGTCGACCTCTCCCTGGCCATCGACCGTGGGCAAACGAAGGTTGATCTTTTCCGCCATCACCCCTTCGAATTTTTCAAAGATCGTCATGAACAGGACCGGCCGCGTTTCCGCAACCACGGCGCCGAACTGATGGAACCGGATATCGCTCGACTGTGTCACATTATGAAGTGACAGAAGGTTGCCCGTTTCGTCGCGTTTGAAAAGCCGGGTGAGCTCGGATCCCCAATAGCGATAGCGGTAATCGCGCCCGCCCTCCAACACATCGACGACCGTGCTCATCGGCAGCAGGGGCGGCGGAAAGCGGGAAAGCTCAACCTTGTTCCATAAGGGCGCAATATCGTCTCCGCGCCAGGCATCCCAAAGCGCCAGCGCCTTCACAAGGTCCGGTGATTTAAGGTCCTCCAACGGCAGCGTCATAAGACGCGTCCCATGAGGCTTGAAGTCGGGCATTCCGCCGTGCCCCCGTCTACCGCAGGTTGCTTTACCGGCGAAGACTATCACAGTAATCCAGGTTTCCCATCATCCCCGCGCGGCCCGCTTTAAAGGGATTACAGCAGGTCGATCGGTGTCTTCAGGTAACGAACACCGTTATTTTCGGCGGGCGGCAGGACACCTCCCCGCATATTCACCTGCACGGACGGGATGATCAGCGCCGGCATGTTGAGCTTGGCATCCCGCCCGTTTCGCATGGCGGCGAAGGCATCGGCATCGGCGCAATCCTTTAGATGAATGTTCGCGGCCTTCTGCTCGGCCACGGTCGAATGCATGATAACCTCGCGCCCGCCCGGCATATAATCGTGGCACAGGAAAACCCGCGTTTCCGGCGGCAGGGACAGGATTTTCTGAATCGAATCATAAAGGGCGCGCGCGTCACCCCCCGGAAAATCACAGCGCGCCGTGCCGTAATCGGGCGCGAACAGCGTGTCGCCCACGAACACCGCATCGCCGATCACATAGCTGATACAGGCCGGGGTATGGCCGGGCGTGTGCATGACCCGCGCGGTCAGATTGCCGATCTTGAATTCCTCGCCATCCTGAAACAGATGGTCGAATTGCGAGCCGTCCGTGGCAAAGGCGTCTTCGACATTGAAGATTTTCTTGAACGCGGTCTGCACCGTGCCGACATTCGCCCCGATGCCCAGGCGCCCGCCCAGGCTTTCCTTCACATAGGGCGCGGACGTCAAATGATCCGCGTGGACATGGGTTTCCAGAACCCATTCCACGGTCAGGTCGTCCTGCCCGATCTGATTGATGACGGCTTCGGCCGATTCCTTATACGTCCGTCCGGCCGCCGCATCGTAATCCAGGACCGGATCGATCACCGCCGTCGCGCCCGTTTCCGGGCACATGACGATATGGGTGATGGTGAAGGTGCGGTCGTCGAAGAAGGATATGACCTTGGGGTTGAGTGTCATGGATGCGCTGTTTCCTGCCCGTTGGTTTGCGATCAGATATTTTCCAACCTTCGGGTGTATTTAACAGCTTTCTGGGACAGGGGAAATCCCCGCCCCAGCCGGGATAATTCAATAATCAGGGCACGATGGCGGCACGCAGGACCGAACGGTCCGCGGCACGGGCGAAAGCTTCGTCCAACTGATCCAGGGTGAATTTTGAATCAACCAAGTCCTTGAAGGGAAAGCGATCCCGGTTGGCCATGACGAAATCAAGCGCTTGCACCAAATGCCGGGGGTGATAGTTGTGCACCCCTCGGATGGTGATCCAGCGGCGCAGGATTTCATTACCGTCGACGGTGAACATGGCGTTGGGATTGACCAGGCCGCCCAGAACATAGCGCCCGCCGACGCGCAGCATCTTCAATCCCGCCGGCACCACATCGGGCAGGCCGCAGACTTCCAGCCCCACGTCGGCCCCGTCGGGCGGACATTCGGCGCGCACGGCGGTAACCAGTTGTTCGTCATTCAATTTCGAGACATCGAAGGTCACATCGCAGCCGAACCGCATGGCAATATCCAGGCGGTCGACGACCGCGTCCAGGCCGATCACCTTGCGCGCCCCCCGCGCCTTGGCGATGGCGCAGCCGTATAGCCCCAACAGACCCAGGCCCTGCACGACGACCGTATCGCCGACATCGACTTCGGCGGCTTCGGTGACCGATATCATGGTCGCGGCCCCGCAGTTCAGCGGCGTCGCTTCTTCATCGGTGATTTCGTCGGGCAGCTTCAAGATGCCCGTGCCCGGCATGATGTAGCAGTAGTCGGCGAACCCGCCCAGGAAGTGAGGATCGTCCGCGACCAGGTCATGGCCGTACTTGCGAAGGCCGGCGGCCTTTTGCGGCATGTCGTGGACATCGGCGTAATAGGAATCGCCGTCGTGGAAGAATTCCGTCCAGGTCACCCGGTCGCCGACGGCCAAGACGTCACCGCGCAGATCGACCTCGCGCTCTGCACCCAGCTGTTCGATGATGCCGACGATTTCATGACCCAGCACGCCGGGGCACGGATTGGGGCGGTGGCCCTGGTAAGAATGGATGTCCGAGCGGCAGATGGTCGACATGGTGATGCGGACCAGGACTTCATCCGGATTGACGTCGCGCACGGGGTATTCGCGCACGACGAAGGGCGCGTTCGGCGCATCGTAGACAACGGCCCGACCATTTTTTTGCATTGTGATTTCTCCGTACTTATCGGACCGCGCCGACCAAGGCGCGGCGGAAACAGGGATAGACAGGGGTGCGCATCACTTCATCTTCATCACGGCGTTGCGCGCCCAGGCGGAAAGGAGTTCGGAAATCAGGACCAGGACAATGATCGACAGGATGATCGCCGCGACCCGTTCCGTTTCGATCTGCATGACGTTGCGTTTCAGGTACCAGCCCATGCCGCCGGCCCCGAAGAACCCGACCACGGTGGCGGCCCGGAAGGCCACGTCCCAGGTGTAAATGGCGATCCCGGTAAAGGCCACGCGGACCTGGGGGAACACGCCGAATATCATGACCTGGAACAGATTGGCGCCCGTCGACCGCATGGCCTCGACCGGCCCCATGTCGATGGCTTCGACCTCTTCGGCGAACAGCTTGGCGGCGAAGCCCGCACTGAACAGGGTCAGCGCCAGCACCCCCGGCAACATGCCGAAACCCAGGATCGAGACGAACAGGATCGTCCAGATCGTTTCATGCACGGCCCGGCAGGACATGGAAAACATGCGCGCCACCGGATACACGAAAATCCTGGACGGCGTCATGTTATAGGCCGCGAACCAGGCCAGCGGGACTGTAATCAGCAGGCCGAACAGGGCACCCAGATAGGCCATTTGGATGGTTTCGACCACATAGCCCATATAGTCCCGATCCATGATGTAGTCGATATCGGCCGGGTAGTAGCGGTCGGCGACGACTTCGCCCATGCGCCCGAACATGCCGAACAGCCGGTCGAGCGGAATGTTCAGGTATTCGATGCTGAACACGACCACGGCAAAGGCCGTGAACCACCCGACGAAGCTGTACAGCGAATCGGGAAACTTGTAGCGCGACCAGGTGCGGACGGGCGTGTCGGCGGCGGCTGTTTTCATCGTCATGGCGGCCCCCTAGATCATGCGCCGGCGGATCATGTGAGAGATCGCCTCGCCCAGGAAAATGATGGCCAGAATGGCCAGGATCACGGAGGTCACGCCGTAGAAATTGAAGGTGTTCATCTGGCGGAAAAACACCAGCCCCAAACCGCCCGCGCCGACCAGGCCCAACACCGCCGACCGGCGGATGTTGATTTCCCATTCGAAGATCGCCGTACCGACAATCTGCGGCAGGACCTGCGGCATGATGGCATAGAGCATGACCTGAAAGCCGTTGGCGCCGGTCGCGCGCATGGCTTCGACCGGGCCCGGGTCGATATCCTCGATCGCTTCGGCCGACAGCTTTGCGATGAAGCCGATGGACCGCATGGCAATGGCGAACACGCCGGCCATGGCGCCCAGGCCGAACACGGCGACGAAGAACAAGGCCCAGACGATTTCATGGATCGACCGGCTGAGCGTCATCATCAGGCGTGCCAGGGGATAGGTGATCGGCGCGAAAGGCGTGATGTTCATGGCCCCGAACCAGGTCGCGGGCACGCACAGGATCACCCCCAGGGCCGTGCCCAGACAGGCGATCAACAAGGTCTCCAAGGTCGGCCCCAGCAGGTCCGGAAACAGGGAGAAATCGATCCCGGCGAACTGGCTTGCGGATTCCATGACCTCGCCCAAGCTGCCGATGCGTTCCCAATCCGTGTCCTGCACGACGGTGACGTCAACGCTCCAGATCACCAGACCGAAAAGGGCAGCACCTATGATCGCCGTAGTGCGTTGGCGCCGGGTGCGGCGGGCGATGATCTCGTCCGTTCTTATATCCATGGTGCGGTATCCGATTGAATTGTCCACGTCCCGCTCCTCACAACACTTCCATGGCGTAGATTTCGTCGAGCTTGGCCTCGTTCATCTGCTCGGTCGGGCCGGCAAACATGGTGATGCCGTCCTGCAGACCGATCATCTTGTTGCAGAATTCCATGGCCAATTTGACGTCGTGGATATTGCATAGGCACGGCACGCCGAGTTCCTGCGCCATTTCCTTGATCAAGGCCATGACCTCGCGCGAAATTTTCGGATCGAGCGCCGATGTCGGCTCATCCAGCAGCATCAGCTTGGGGTCCTGCATCAGCGCACGGGCGATGCCGACGCGCTGGCGCTGGCCGCCGGACAGTTCGTCCGCACGCTTGTCCACATGATCGGACAAACCGACCCGATCCAGCAGATGCAGAGCGTGGTCGATGTCCTTGCGCGGGAACATGCGGAACAAGGTGCGGAAATTACCGGTATAGCCAAGCCGCCCGGCCAGCACGTTGTCCATCACGCTCATGCGGTCGATCAAATTGAATTCCTGAAAGATCATGCCGATGTCGCGGCGGGCATAGCGCAGGTCCGAACTGGACAGCTTGGTCACTTCGCGGCCGTTGAATTTGATCGAGCCCGATGTCGGATCAACAAGGCGGTTGATGCAGCGGATCAGGGTCGATTTTCCGGCACCGCTGGGGCCGATGATGGCGAAGAAGTCGTCACCTTCGACGTCGAACGATATTCCCTTGAGGATCTCCGGGCCGCGGGCACTGTACCGTGCGCGCAGGTCTCTTACTTCCAAAACGGCCATGACGTTTCATCCAGGTTTATGCGTTGGTTGAATTCACATTCCCGATCAATCGGGAAAATGAGCGGCGGCCGGCCCCACACAGGGAGTAACCGGCGAAAACCGACCGCCGCAGGAGGAGTCTGAGTCCCTACTTCTTCTTGCGGGCGTCCTTCGCGGCTTTCAGGTCACGGATGATATCGTAATCTTCCGATCCCATGGCCACGAACTTGTTCGACTTCACGTTGGCCAGGAACTTCTTGGCACCTTCTTCTTTATCCAGGCCCAGGAAGGTCTCGCGGATGTTTTTCTTGATATCCTCGCAAAGCTGCTTGCGATACACGAACGGGTCCTGCGGGATCGGCTTGGACTGCCACAGGATGTTGACGTCATCCAGTTTGGCTTCACCCTTGTTGACGATGTTGTCGAACCGGTGGGTCGCGACGAAGGCCGCATCGACCTTGCCCTTCACGACGGCGACGGACGACAGTTCGTGACTGCCCGTATAGGCGACCTTGCCGAAGAATTTGTCGATGTCCATGCCGACAACCTTGGCGAACACGACGCGCGGCATCAGGTTGCCCGAGGTGCTGCCCGGATCGGTCAGACCGACCGTGGCACCCTTGAGAGATTCAATGGTCGTGAACTTGGAGCCCTTCTTGGAAATCAAGGCCGCGCGGTAACCGGGGCCTTCTTCCTGCATATGGCCTTTTTTCTTCGCGTAGGTGGCAAAGACCTCGACGTTGGCGTCCTTGCCGTTGGCGATCACATAGGTATAGGGGCCCAACACGGCGACATCGACGAACTTGCTGAGCAGCCCTTCGACCACCGAGGCATAGGACGTCGGCATGAAGAACTGGATCTTCTTGCCGGTCATCTTAGCCATGCGGTCCGTGACTGGTTTGTAAAGCTGCAGTTCCGCGACCGTTTCCTCGGTCGGGATGATGGCGAAGGTCAGTTCATCGGGGTTCTCACATTCCGCCTTGGCGGCATTGATCCCCGTCACGGTGACGGCGGCGCTCAAAGCCAGGGCCGAGATCACTTTTCCTGCACGGCGCTTAACCGAAAGCCGCGCCCTTTTGTCGATGGTCATTGGATGTCTCCTCTTGACGTGTTGCACTCCCATGTCCGGCGTATCGCGGCATTTGCGCCGCGCCGGCATGCCCCGCATCGATGGCGGTGTTTTTGTTGTTCTTGATATCGGAACCAAACCCGGTCCCTGGGGTGGCGGGGAAGTCACGTGCCTCAAGGACGGTCACCCGTTCGTCGAACGCTGAAGGTGAAATCCGATCCTGCATCGAGGCCCCCTTGCCTGTTGCGCCGATCTTTTAGCGACCGGTCATATGCATGATCGATAAATTAAACCTATTGGGCAAATTCAAATATCGTATATAATCCATTTATAAATACGATGATATTTACACAGCTCAGATCCTTCCACGCTGTCGCCACCGAACGCGGGTTCACCGCCGCCTCGAAGGTACTGAACGTGGGCCAACCGACCCTGACCAGCCAGGTCAAGGCGCTGGAGGATATGTTCAAGGTCGAACTGTTCCATCGCCGCGGCCGCGAAATCGAATTGACCGAGGCCGGCCATGACCTGCTGGGCGTGACCCGGCGGATCATGGACATGGAAGGCCAGGCCCGTGATCTGTTGAACGCCTATGGCGGGTTCCATACGGGCACGCTGCATGTGGGTGCGGTCGGCCCCTATCACGCGACCGAAATGCTAAGCGCCTTCAGCGAGACCTATCCGGGTATCCGCCTGGCCGTCACGGTCGGCAATTCAAGCGAAATGGTCGGCCGACTGCTCGACTATTCGGCCGATGTCGCCGTGCTGGCCCATGTCGAGGACGATCCCCGCATCTTCGCCATGCCCTACAGCCGCCATGACGTGGTGGTGTTCGCCCACAAGTCTCACCCCTTGACCAAGCGTAAAAGCATCCGCATCGAAGACTTGGAAGGCGAGCGCATGGTGCTGCGTGAAAGTGGGTCGACCACCCGCCGCGCCCTGGAAGGGGCCCTTGCCAACCACGGCGTGACCATCAACCCGGTGATGGAAATCGGCAGCCGCGAAGCCGTCTGGCTGGCCGTGGCGCGGGGCATCGGCATCGGCGTGGTGTCCGACATCGAATTCATCCCGCGCCCCGACCTGCGCACGATCCGCATCGAAAACGCCGATATCCACACCACGGCGCATGTGAACTGCCTGATGGAACGGCGGGATTCCCGTCTGGTCAGCGCGTTCTTCGACGTCGCGGCGGAAACCCGAAAACTGCGGCAGTCCGAACCGCTCTAACGGTCAGTGGGCGGCATCCATCAGGTCGGCGACCGTCTTGGCTTCGTCCAGGCCCAGAACCAATTGTTCCACCTTCGCGGTTTTTTCCGCGCCGATGATCGGCTCCGCCAGACGCCGGAACTTGGCGATCAGGCGCGCTTCCTGGGCTTCCAGGTCGTCGGCGGGCATGCCCACGTCGAAGAACTGCACCAGCGTGCGGCCGTCTGCCAGATCGATCACGATTTCCGCCGCATGACGGTTGTCATGGACCTTGTCCTCGACCCCGACCTTGCGGCGCAGGTCGACCAGATCGGGACGTGCGGCGGTGGCTTCCGTATAGATTTCCCGGTCGCCCGTATCCATGCCCGAAATCGCCATGGCGATGCAGTGGCGGATCGAGAACTTCACCTGCAGACCGGTTTCCGGTTCGGGAATGTCGCAGACCTTGCGGTGCCCTGCGTCGACGAAGGTACGCACGCCCGTCACCTCTTCCGCTTTAAAGGGATGGCTGGCCTGCAAGGCCCGGATCGCTTCGATCGACGAATGGGTCAGGTAACAGGCCGCGTGGTATTTGAATAAATTCTCCTCGACCGCGAACGGCGCCGAGGCATCGGGGCGCACGGGCAGGCCGTGGAATTCCGTCGATTGGGTCGCACCGAACCCCTGTGCGCATTCCAGGGCATCCGCTCGGCTGGTGAACCCGCGGGCCGCCCAGCGCGCGGCCATCAGGCCGTTCATGGCGGACTTGCCCGCATGCAGCGGTTTGCACATAGTCCCGAACATGGATTTCAGGCCCGCCGCCTGGGTCGCGGCGATACCCAACGCCATGGCCGATTTGCCCCCGTCCAGGCCCAACAGGCGGGCACAACCCGCCGCCGCCCCGAAGGTGCCGACGGTCGCCGTCGCATGCCAACCGTGGTCGTAATGGGCTAGACCCATCATTTCGCCGATCAGACATTCCGCTTCGTAGCCGACGATGAAGGCATCGACCACATCGCGCCCGGAAAGACCTTTCTGTTCGGCCAGCGCCAGAATGGCCGGCACCACCGGCACGGTCGGATGGCCGTGCAGGCGCTTGTTGACGTCGTCATAATCCAGCGCGTGAGAGGCCGCTCCATTGATCATGGCGGCACTGTTGGGGGTGACCGTTTCCGTCCGGCCGACCAGCTTGGCATTTCCCCCCTCGCCCGCATCGATCGCTTCCGCGGCCAGAATACCGACCAGCGGGTCCGTCGCCCCCGCCATGGTCACACCGAACCAATCCAGAATGGCATGTTTGGCCCAGCGGCGCGGGCGGTCCGTGAAATCAGCGGACGGCACGCCGGCGATCCAATTGGCCAGATCCTGCGTGGGGGTTTCGGTTTGCGCGCCGCTTTGGGCGTTCTGATGTGTATCGGGCATGATGTTCCTCCTGCGAATGTGCTGTCGTTGGTGTTTTGCCGGGCTCTTACATGGCCTCGGTCAAGGAATCGGAAATGCGCCGCGCCGTGTCCACGGCCAGCGGCACCAGTTTCTCCTGTACGGATTCAAGGCTCCATTGAGGGGCATAGCCGGGGATATGCACGGCGGCGACGGCCCTGCCGTCCAGGCGAAGCACAGGGGCTGCGGTCGAGACGTTATGCATCTGCGACTGCCGATCGGACACATGGTAGCCAAGACTCCGCGCTTCGGCCATCTGGGCCTTCAGAACGGCGACATCGGTCACGGTGTGCGGCGTGATCTTGCGCAACTCCGACGCGGCCAATACGGCATCGGCTTCGGCTTCCGGCATGTTGGCCAGGATCACCGTACCCGGCGCGGTGCAGAACGCGGGCACCCGGCGCCCGGCCAGCATGGTACCGTAGCTGGCCTTGGCCTGGGGGATGCGCACGGTATAGATCGCATCCGTGCCTTCCAGTTCGCACAGGTTGACGGTGGTGTCGTAAACCTTGGAGGCCTCGATCAAAATCGGCATGGCGATCTGCGCCAAACGGTGCGACACCATGAAGGTGTAATAGAAGTCGATCAGCGCAATGCCCGGGCGATAGCGCCGCGTACCCGGGTCTTTTTCCAGATAACCGAGCGTCACCAGGGTTTCGGAAAACCGCTGCGCGGCGCTTTTATCCAGGCCCGACAGCTTGCAGATTTCCGTCAGCCCCAGATCGCGCTGACGCAGTTCCGTCTGCCCCCGGCGAAAGGCCTTGAGCACCTGGAAGCATTTGCCGACGGAAGCCACGAAGGGTTTGCCGCGCCGGTCGGCGGGGGCCTCCGCGCTCAGGTCCGGAAGGGCATCGTCATCGGAAAGTTCAAGCATTCGGGTCTCGCTTGACAGCCTGGAAACATTGCGTTGTAATCCTACATATAGAAACTTTGTATCACAATGCGATACTTAATCGCAAGCTCGATACACCGCAACACAGACAAATCAGGATGCACCGGCGCCCACCGGCGCCGGCAAGCAATCCGGGAGGACATCTTGGACGCACCCAACGCCGGGGCTTCGCAATGCCTGGCAGGAATTCGCGTGGTCGAACTGGGGTCGAGCGTGGCCGCCCCCTATGCAGCCTGGATTCTGGCCGCCATGGGCGCCGAGGTCATGAAGGTCGAACGTCCGGGCGCGGGGGACGACGCCCGCCAATGGGGCAAGATGTTCCCCGACGGCATCGGATCCTACTTTCACGCCCTGAACCGCGACAAACAATCGGTCACCGTGGACATGAAGAACGAGGCCGAACGCGAATGGCTGCGGGACTACTGCACGACCAAGGCCGACGTGGTGATCCAGAACATGCGCCCCGGCACGGTCAAACGCCTGGGCCTGGACGCGGAAACGCTGCGTGCCGCCAATCCCAACCTGATCTATTGCAACCTGGGGGCGTTCGGCAATCACGGCCCGCTCAAGGACAAACCCGGATACGATCCCCTGATGCAGGCTTACGGCGGCCTGATGACCATCACCGGCGAGGAAGGCCGTCCGCCGATCCGCGTCGGCACCTCGATCATCGACATGGGCACCGGCATGTGGTGCGCCATCGGCATCCTGGGCGCATTGAAACGCCGCGGCGACACGGGCGAAGGCTGCACGGTCGATGCCTCGTTGTACGAAACCGCCGTCGGCTGGATGAACAACGCCGTCGCCTCGGCCGCGATCGACCCGAAAAATCCGCAGCGCGAAGGATCAGGCGCGCGCGGCATGGCGCCCTATCAGGCTTACGAATGTTCGGACGGCTATCTGATCATCGCCGCCCCCAACGACAGCCTGTTCGAACGCCTGTCCAAGGTATTGGGCCATCCCGAATGGCCCACGGACCCGCGTTTCAATTCCAACCAGAACCGCTATGCCAACCTGGGTGAACTGAATGCGCTGATCGAACCCGTGGTCATCACCCGGACTCGCGCCGAATGGCAGGAAGCGCTGGACCAAGCCGGCATCCCGTCCGCCCCGGTTCAGCAGACCCTGGAAATGATGGCCGATCCACAGACAGAGGCCCTGGGCATTCTGCAGACCGTGATCGGCGGCGGGCCCAAACTGGTCGGCCTGCCGCTCAGCTTCGACGGCACGCGCCCGCCGGTGCGGCAATCCGCCCCCGTGGTCGGACAGCACAACGAGATGCTGAAAATCAACCTGCCCGGCCAAACCAAGAAAGAAGGAACCAACGACTGATGCGGATGGATTACGAAACCTTCACCCTGGAACGCATCGACGATCACATCCTGGTCGTCATGATGGACCGGCCCGAAGTCAGAAACGCCAAGAACACCCAGATGGGCCTGGAGCAGAAGGAAATCTTCGAAGCCCTTTACCGCGATCCCGAGGACGTGCGCGTGGTGATCCTGACCGGACGCGGCGACAAGGCGTTCTGTGCCGGCGGCGACCTGAAGGAACGCAACGGCATGAGCGACCACGACTGGCAGGTCCAGCACCGCATCTTCGAACAGGCGGTGATCGCCTTTCGTATGTGCCCGGTGCCGGTCATCGCCGCGGTCAACGGAGCGGCCTTCGCCGGCGGCCTGGAAACGGTGCTGACCTGTGATTTCGCCTATGCCGCGACCCATGCCCGGTTCGCGCTGACCGAAGTCACCCTGGGCATCATGCCGGGCGCCATGGGCACGCAGAACCTGCCCCATGCCGTGGGCGAGCGCCGGGCCAAGGAAATCATTTTGACGGGCCGTCCGTTCGACGCCCAGGAAGCCCTGGAATGGGGTGTGGTCAACAAACTGTGCGAACCGGACAAGCTGATGGCGGAAACCATCGAGACGGCGAACCAGATCGCATCCAACGCCCCGCTGTCGATCCGCGCCGCCAAACGCTCGTTGGGCGTGGCCACGCAGGTCGATCGCATGTCGGGATTCCAGTTCGAACTCCAGGCCTACAACCGCCTGGTCGGCACCGACGACCGCATGGAAGGCGTTCGCGCCTTCAACGAAAAACGCAAACCCGTGTTCAAGGGCTCCTGAAGCCAAGCGCATAAGGATAAGGAGATCATCATGAGTAAAGAGATCGACGTTCTGGTCAGCGAGGTCGGCCCCCGCGACGGCCTGCAAAGCATCGAAACGATCTTCACCACCGAAGGCAAGATGGAATGGATCCGCCGCGAAGCCGCCGCCGGCGTGCCGCAAATGCAGGTCGGATCCTTCGTCAATCCCAAGCTTCTGCCGCAGATGGCGGATTCGAAGGAAATCGTCGGCCAGTCCGTTCTGATCGACGATCTGATCGTCTCGGCCCTGGTGCCCAACATGCGCGGTGCGGTCGACGGCCTTGCCGCCGGCGCCCATCAGATCGGCGTGGTGATGTCCGTATCCGAACAGCATAACCAAGCCAACATCCGCCGCACGGTTCAGGAATCCCTCGACGGTTTCGCCGAAATCGTGAAGTACCGGAACGACAATCCTGAATACAAGGACCGGGTGATTTCCGGCGGCATGGCGACATCCTTCGGCTGCACCATTTCCGGTGCCGTGCCCATCAAGGATGTGATGAAGGTCGCCGAAGGCCTGATGGAACGGGGTGCGGACCGCCTGAACGTCGCCGACACGGTCGGCTATGCCAATCCGAAACAGGTCCGCGATCTGTTCACGGAACTTTACCGCACGGTCGGCAAGGACGTACCCGTCGGTGCCCATTTCCACGACACCCGGGGATTGGGCCTTGCCAATGTGTTCGCGGCCCTGGATGCGGGCGTGCGGGAATTCGATTCCTGCCTGGGCGGCCTGGGCGGCTGCCCCTATGCCCCCGGCGCCAGCGGCAACATCGTGACCGAGGACCTTGTGTTCATGCTCGAGGCCCAAGGCATGCGGACGGGCGTCGATCTGGACGGCCTTCTGGAAGCCCGCGAGATCATGGAACGCCAGCTCAAGGGCGAGCCCGTGCACGGCACCTACATCAATGCCGGCCCGCCCAAGGGCTTCGCACCGGCCACCGCCGCCGCGTAACGCACGCCGTCACACAATTAAAAGACCAAGCATTCAGGAGCACCCCTTTCCCATGTCCGACGCTGAACTGAGCATTCCGCTCGAACTGGATTATCCCGAAATCCGCGAACAGGTCGCCAAGGTCTGTGCCGATTTCCCCGGTGAATACTGGCGCAAGCTGGAAGACCAGCCGCCGTCGGGAAGCTATCCGACCGAATTCATCGAAGCCCTGACCGCTTCGGGATATCTGGCGGCCCTGATCCCCGAGGAATACGGCGGCGCCGGTCTGCCCGTGCGCGGCGGGGCGGTCATCCTGGAAACCATCAACGCGACCGGCTGCAGCGCCTCGCCGGGCCATGCCCAGATGTACACCATGGGCACGATCCTGCGTCACGGCTCCAAGGAACAGAAAGAATACTACCTGCCCAAGATCGCGTCGGGCGAACTGCGCCTGCAGGCCTTCGGCGTGACGGAACCGACCACTGGCTCCGACACCACGCAGCTGAAAACCCGGGCCGACAAACAAGGCAACGGCTATGTGATCAACGGCCAAAAGGTCTGGACCTCACGCGCGGCCCATTCCGATCTGATGCTGCTGTTGGCCCGCACCACCCCCGCCGACAAGGTCGAAAAACGCACGCACGGCATTTCGACCTTTCTGATCGATCTGCGCGAGGCACAGAAAAACGGCTGCGAGATCAAGCCCATCGACGCCATGGTCAACCACAACACCTGCGAGGTGTTCTTCGACAACGTGCCGATCCCCGGCGACTCGCTGATCGGCGAAGAAGGCAAGGGCTTCCGTTATATTCTGGACGGCATGAATGCGGAGCGCTGCCTGACCGCCTCGGAAGGCATCGGCAACGGCCGCTACTTCGTCGAAAAGGCCGTGGGTTACGCCAACGAACGCGTGGTGTTCAACCGCCCCATCGGCCAGAACCAGGGCATTCAGTTTCCCATCGCCCAGGGGTACGCGGAGCTTGAAGCCGCCGATCTGATGGTGCGCAAGGCAACCGCCATGTTCGACGCAGGCCTGCCCTGCGGGTCGGAAGCCAATATGGCCAGATTCCTCTCTTCCAATGCCGCCTGGGCCTGCGGCGAAGCCTGTTTCACCACGCATGGTGGCTTCGCCTTCGCCAAGGAGTACGACATTGAACGCAAATGGCGCGAGGCGCGACTCGCCCGTACGGCACCAATATCGCCGAATCTGATCCTCAGCTATCTCGCGCAGCATGTGCTGGGGTTGCCCCGGTCCTATTGACCGCAGGCAACGTAGATCAACTTCCCTGTTGCTACTTCCCGCCGGCCCGATTGGGTCGGCGGGCTTTTTTTGCGCATGCGAACGATTGACGGGCCCTCGCCGGCATGATGGTATTGGCCCCGTTGACGCACCGGCACCATGCCGGAAGCGTTCGTCGTTTAGCGCGGATCGCCTCGCATGAGCATCCATGTCGCCCTACACCACCGCACGACTTATCAGTACGACCGTAAGGTCGAGATGGGCCCGCAGGTCATTCGCCTGCGCCCAGCCCCCCATGCCCGCACGCCGGTCCTGAGCTATGCCCTGAAGATCGAGCCCGAAGGCTACTTCATCAACTGGCAGCAAGACCCCCACGGCAACTATCAGGCCCGTGTGGTCTACCCCGACCCGGTCGAAAAATTCAGCGTCACGGTCGACCTGGTCGCCGACATGTCGGTCCAGAACCCGTTCGATTTTTTCCTGGAACCGGACGCCGAGGAACTGCCCCTGGCCTACGATCCGGACCTGAAACAGGAACTGGAAAGCTATCTGGAACCGGAACCGGCCGGCCCGCTGCTGCAAACATGGCTGGACGCCCTGCCCAAGCCCGAAGGCTCGACCATCGATTTCCTGGTCGCCCTGAACAATCGACTGCAATCGGAAATCGAATACCTGATCCGCATGGAACCGGGGGTGCAGACCTGCGACGAAACGCTGGAACGCGGCATGGGGTCGTGCCGCGACACGGGCTGGCTGCTGGTTGAAATTCTGCGTCATCTGGGGTTCGCCGCGCGCTTCGTATCGGGATACCTGATCCAGCTGAAACCGGATGTTAAGTCGCTCGACGGACCGTCGGGCGCCGAGACGGATTTCACCGACCTGCATGCCTGGACCGAGGTTTATCTTCCGGGGGCCGGGTGGATCGGTTTCGATCCGACCTCGGGCCTACTGGCCGGTGAGGGTCATATCCCCCTGGCCGCCACGCCGCGCCCCAGAAGTGCTGCCCCCATTACCGGGTCGGTCGGGGAATGCGAAGTCACGTTCGATTTCGACATGCTGATCACCCGCATCGCCGAAAGCCCGCGCGTCACCAAGCCCTATACGGAAGAGCAATGGCAGACCATCGACCGCCTGGGGGATGAGATCGACAGGCAGCTCGCAGACCGGGACGTCCGCCTGACCCTGGGCGGCGAGCCGACGTTCGTATCCATCGATCACGTGGATGCCGACGAATGGAACACCGCCGCCACGGGCAAGACCAAACGGCCGCTGGCCGACGACCTGATCCGCCGTCTGCGCGATAAATACGCGCCGCAGGGTTTGCTGCATTACGGTCAGGGAAAATGGTATCCGGGCGAACAATTGCCGCGCTGGGCCTTCGCCCTTTATTGGCGCAAGGACGGCGAGCCCATCTGGCAGGACCAGAACGCCTTTGCCCGCGAAGCCGTGGACCACAAACCCGATATTTCCACGGCGAAAACCTTCGCCAAGGGCATTGCCGAACGGCTGGAAGTTCCGACCGACGCCGTGGTCGGCGCCTATGAAGACCCCTGGCATTTCATGGAACAGGAACGCCGTCTGCCGGAAAACGTGACCTTGGAGGATTCCAAGCTTGACGATCCCTTGGAGCGCGAACGCCTGGCCAAGGTGTTTTCCCGGGGGCTGTCGAAGCCGACGGGGTTCGTCCTACCGGTGCAACGCTGGAACGCCCGCGACGGGGCGCGGCGCTGGGTGTCCGAACCCTGGTCCATGCGCACGGACCGCATGGTGCTGATCCCCGGCGATTCCCCCGTGGGCTACCGCCTGCCGCTGCCGTCTCTGCCGCATATTGCGGCCGTCGACTATCCCTATATCGTGCCCGCCGACCCGTTTTCCGAATTTCCCGACCTGCCCAAGGCCGACGCCAAACGTCAGCCCTATCTGCAAGGCAGCGAACATCCGAACGCCAATCGCCAGGCGGTTTCAGGGCAAACCCTGGGCAAAGACGGCCATGTCCGTGCCGCCCTGACGATCGAGCCCCGCGACGGGCGGCTCTGCGTGTTCATGCCGCCGACGGAAACGCTGGAGGATTATCTGGACTTGGTCGCAGCCGTCGAAGACGCCGTGGCGGAAACGGGTCTGCCCGTGCACATCGAAGGCTATGAGCCGCCCCACGATCCCCGCCTCAGCGTCATTAAGGTCACGCCGGACCCGGGCGTGTTGGAAATCAACATCCACCCGGCGACCAGTTGGCGGGAAATGGTCGACAACACGGAAATCCTATACGAGGAAGCGCGCCTCAGCCGCCTGGGTACGGAAAAATTCATGCTCGACGGCCGTCACACGGGCACCGGCGGCGGCAACCACGTGGTCGCCGGCGGGGCGACAGCCAAGGACAGCCCGTTCCTGCGCCGCCCGGACCTATTAAAAAGCCTGGTGACTTATTGGCAGCATCATCCCAGCCTGTCCTATCTGTTTTCCGGCATGTTCGTCGGCCCGACCAGTCAGGCACCACGCATCGACGAAGCCCGCCACGACAGCCTGTACGAATTGGAAATCGCGCTCGCACAGATTCCGGAAAAGGGCACGGACTGCCCGCCCTGGCTGGTCGACCGCACGCTGCGCAACCTGCTGATAGACGTGTCGGGCAACACCCACCGCACGGAAATATGCATCGACAAGCTGTATTCGCCGGACGGCCCCACCGGCCGTCTGGGGCTGGTCGAATTCCGCGCTTTTGAAATGCCACCCCATGCACGCATGAGCCTGACCCAGCAATTGTTGCTGCGCGCCCTGATCGCGCGGTTCTGGGATACGCCTTATTCCGGCGGACTTGTGCGCTGGGGCACGCAACTGCACGACCGCTTCATGCTGCCCCATGCCGTCTGGGCCGATTTCGAAGATGTCATCGCCGACATGAACAATCACGGCCATGACTTCGATGCGGCTTGGTTCGCCCCGCATTTCGAATTCCGCTTTCCGCGCTACGGCGCCGTGCAGTACGAACAAATGGAAATCGAACTGCGCCAGGCGCTGGAACCCTGGCACGTCATGGGCGAGGAAGGGGCCGTCGGCGGCACCGTGCGTTTCGTCGATTCCTCGGTCGAACGCCTGCAGGTCCGGGTTTCGGGTCTGACCGGCGGGCGGCATCGCATCGCGTGCAACGGCTACGAGGTTCCGCTGACACCGACCGGCAAGGCCGGCGAATTTTTCGCCGGCGTGCGGTTCCGCGCATGGAAGCCCGCATCGGCCCTGCATCCCGGCGTCGAGGTCGACGCCCCCCTGGTGTTCGATCTGTACGACACCTGGACCGGGCGGGCGGTCGCCGGCTGCACCTATCACGTGGCCCATCCGGGCGGGCGCAATTTCGAACATTTCCCGGTCAACGCCTACGAAGCGGAAAGCCGGCGCCTTGCCCGGTTCGAGGAAATCGGCCATACGACCGGCCCGTCGGACGCCCCCAAACGGTGCGCCAACAACGAATTTCCCATGACCCTGGACCTGCGCCGCGCGAAAACGGTGCATTGACCGGCGCACCTTTCGCACAGATCGGATTCAGCTTGATCAAACAACGCACTAGCCGTCAGCACGGTGATCTCCTATCCTCGCCCTTCACATCCGGGGACGGGCCGATGATGGCTTGGAGCATCGCGTGAGCGGCATGGATCAGGCAAACAACGCTGCATCGACACAGGGAATTTTCCTGTCCGACACCTATGCCCCCATCGACGGCGTCTATGACGAGATGATGGATGCGGGCACGGGTGTGCGCGGCCATTGGCAGCATTTCCTGGAAAGCATGGGCCGGTTTTCCAAGACCGAGTTGCAGGAACGCTGGGATACGGCCCAGCGCCTCGTCCGTGAAAACGGCACGACCTACAACATCTACGATGAAACCGGGGAATCGACGCGTCCCTGGCGCATGGACCCGATCCCGTTTCTGATCGGGCCGGACGAATGGCAGGCGCTGGAAGCCGGGCTGATCCAGCGCGCGAAACTTCTAAATGCGGTCGTCCAGGACATTTACGGCGAACAGACCCTGTTGAAACGCGGCCTGCTGCCGTCGTCCCTGATTTTCGGAAACCCGGATTTTCTCCGCGCCATGAGCGGCATCAAACCGCCGGGCGGTGTGCATCTGCATTTCCTGGCATTCGATCTGGCGCGTGCCGCCGATCAACGGTGGTGGGTCCTCAGCGACCGAACGCAGGCCCCATCGGGCGCCGGCTATACCCTGGAAAACCGCATTGTTCTGGCGCGCACCCTGCCCGACATCTTCCGCGACGCCCAGGTTCACCGCCTGGCTGGTTTTTTTCAGGCCCTCAGCGACAATCTGATTTCACTGACCGGTAAGGACGACCCCCTGGCCGTGCTGCTGACGCCGGGACCGCACAACGAAACCTACTTCGAACACGCCTATCTGGCGCGCTATCTGGGCTTTCCCCTGGTCGAAGGCGCCGATCTGACGGTGCGCGACAATAAGGTCTTCCTGAAAACCCTGAACGGGCTGAAACAGGTCGACCTGATCCTACGCCGGGTTGACAGCGATTTCTGCGATCCCTTGGAACTTCGTACGGATTCCTTGCTGGGTGTGGCCGGGCTGGTCGCCGCCGTGCGCGCGGGCAATGTATTGATCGCCAATTCCCTTGGATCGGGCATCGTCGAATGCGAAGCCCTGATGGGATTCTATCCCGGGCTGTGCCGCGACATCCTGGGCGAGGACATCAAGATTCCGTCCTTGGCGACCTGGTGGTGCGGCCAGGAACAGGAACGGGAATACGTCAGCCATCACCTGGACGACCTTGTTCTGCGGCCGACCTTTTCCAATTCGTCGATCCTGAACAACCGCAAGGGTGCTCTTCTGCCCGGACAGGCGAACGGCGAACGACGCCAGGAAATTGTCGATCTTCTGAGCCGGCGCGGCTATCAGTATTTCGGGCAGGAAACCCTGACCTTGTCGACCACGCCCGGCTGGTCGGAAAAAGGGATTGAGCCCCGGCCGGTCGTTCTGCGTGTCTATCTTTGTGCCGACGGTGACGGCTACCGGGTCATGCCGGGGGGGCTGACCCGCACGGCGGACAGTGTCAATGCCCAGGCCGTCACCATGCAGCAGGGCGATTCATCCAAAGACACCTGGGTTTTATCCGACAGCCCGGTTTCGACCTTTACCCGGCTGACGCCGCCGGACCATGCGGTGACGCTTCGGCGCAGCGGCAATGACCTGCCGTCACGCGTGGCCGACAATCTGTTCTGGCTGGGCCGCTATGCGGAGAGGACGGAAAGTTCCGTGCGCCTGATCCGGGCGATGATCCTGCGTCTTGCGGGCGAAGCCGGGGCCGGTGACGATCCGCAAACCCTGACCCGCCTGACCACGATCCTGGTGGACCTGGATTACCTGAACCGGCGTACGGCCAACAAAGCCGTCCATGGCGGCATCCGCGCCGTCGAACGGGAACTGGCCATGATCCTGTTCGACCGGGGGCGCGCCAACGGGCTGTTGAACTTGTTGGGTAATCTGCAACGCACGGCGTCGTTGGTCCGGGAACGCCTGTCGACCGATTCCTGGCGCGTTCTGAACGCTTTGCATGAACGTGCGGTCGGACAAGCATCGACCATCCGGCTGGACGTCAACGCCGCCCTTGAGTTTCTGAACCATATTCTTGAGGAACTATCCGCCTTCAGCGGCATGCAAATGGAAAACATGACGCGGTCGCTCGGCTGGCGCCTGCTGGACACGGGCCGCCGTGTCGACCGCACGACCCATACGGCCAAGCTGATCCGTGAATTGGTGGTGGACGGCAATCCGGCCGAGGAAGGCCGCCTGGACCTGCTGTTGGAACTGGGCGACAGTTCCATGACTTATCGAACACGTTATCTGTCCACGGTACAGCTTCCCGCCGTGGTCGACCTGCTGCTGGTCGACGACACCAATCCCAGGTCCCTGGCCTTTCAGGTCGCGACCCTGGCCGATCATATGCGGCATTTCCCGGCGGATGACGAGCGTGCAACGCTGCCGCGCGAGGAATACCTTGTCCAATCCATGGACAGCCAGCTTCGTCTGGCCGATGTATTGGCGCTGTGTGAACGGCGCAACAAGCGCGGGCAGCGGATCGAACTGGCGCAGTTTCTGGACCGCATCAGCGACCAGACTTTGGAAATGTCCGATGCCCTGGCCCGCAAGTATTTCAGCCATGTGCTGCCGACACGCAGCACATCCGCGGGAGGCGTCGTTCCCTGATGCGCTACGACATCAGTCATCAAACGACGATCACCTATACCTGGGATGTTGCCCTGTCCCAGCATCTTGTCCATTTGTCCCCGCGCCCCTGCCCCCAGCAGACCACATATCACCACGCCCTGATCATCGAGCCTGCCCCCACCCTGTCCAAGGACGATGTCGATTATTTCGGCAATCCGACGACCTATCTGACCGTGGAGGAACCGCACAACCGGCTGTCCATTACATCCACCTGCCGGATCGAGATCAATGCGGCCCCCGCACCGGACCCCGCCGTGACCGTCCCGTGGGAAACCGTCGCGGAGTATCTGAACAAACAGGATGATCCGGCCTGCCTGGACGCCAGCCAGTTCATTTATGAAAGCCCGTTCACCGTATCGGGCCAGGCCGAAACCTATGCCCGTGCCTCGTTCCCGCCCGGGCAGCCCGTGCTGGAGGGTGCTTTGGACCTGATGTCGCGCATCTTCAACGAATTCAAATACGAAGGCGGCGTGACCGATATCTCGACCCCCATCGACCGCGTGCTGGCCGACAAGCGGGGCGTGTGCCAGGACTTCGCGCATCTGCAGATCGCCTGCCTACGGTCCCTGGGCCTGCCGGCGCGCTATGTTTCGGGCTATCTTCGGACCCACCCGCCGGAAGGGCAGGAACGCAAGATCGGCGCCGATGCCTCTCACGCCTGGCTGGCGGTCTGGATTCCCGATCACGGCTGGGTCGATTTGGACCCGACCAACAACATGATGCCCGGGGACGAGCACATCACCGTCGCCTGGGGGCGTGATTACGGCGATGTCAGCCCGATCAACGGCATGGTTCTGGGCGGCGGGGAACACAAGGTCGCCGTCGCCGTGGATGTCGCCCCGGTCGAAGAATTAGCCTAAGCCTGACAGGCCTAGGGCAAGGGAGTTTCGGACGCCACGTTGCGCCCGGCGATCCGCCCGAAGGCCAGGCATTCCCCGATGTTTCCCGTGCCCTGATACAGGTAGCTGTAGATCGATCCCAGTTCACCGGCACTGTACAGCCGGGGAATGGGCGTCCGATCCGGCCGCAGGACACGGGCCTCTTCATTACGCCGGGGGCCGCCCTGGGTGTTGATCATGGAAGGCGACAGCTCCATGGCATAGAACGGCCCCTTGGCAAGCGGGTTCAGCATCAGCTTGCGCCCGAAATCGTCATCCGCCCCGGCGCTGGCCTGGGCGTTCCAGCGTGCAACCGTGGCCTCCAGGGTGGCCGGGTCCAGGCCGATAATATCCGCCAGTTCCCGGATGGTCGGCGCCGACTTGATCCAGCCTTTTGCCAGTTCGGCGGAATTGTCGTCGCTCCAATCATACTGTTCGATGATCGGCGTCCATCCCCGATTGGGCTCTTTATTGTAAAGAGGGGCCGCCGACATCATGTCCTGGTCGAACAGCATGAACATGGGGCTGGGTACGTGCATGGGCGACCACACGCCGTTGATCGGCACCTTGCCGTGGCGGTGCTTGAACTTCTCGTCGTAAAAGCGCCTGCCGTCGGGCCCGACGATGATCATGCCGCCCGGATATTCCTTGGCGAAATGCAGGGCCTGGATCGACATGGTAGCGGGGAATTCCGGTACCTTCAGCCCCATGGACGGACCGGCATAGTTGTTCATATGCCAAAGATCCGCCCCCATGGACAGGGCCATGGAGATGCCGTCGCCTTCGTTATAAGGCGTGCCCGACGGATAACAGCGGGACACACCCGGCAGATAATCGCGGATCATTTCCGGATTGTTTTCGAACCCGCCGCAGGTCAGCACCACACCCCGGCGGGCCTTGATGTAAATCGACTTGCCGTCCCGTTCGGCGCGCACGCCCAGAATTTCCCGGGTCTCGCCATCCTGGATCAGCTCCCGCCCCGGCATTTCGTATTCAACCGCAATGGCCCGTTCCAGCACGAAACTTTCGAACCGCTTCCAAGTCAGGGAATAGCCATAGGTCTCGCCGTCATGGAATTTGTGAACACAGTCCGAGCCCGGCAGTTCCGGGTATTCGATCCCTTCGGGCTGATGTTGGTGTTCCTGCGGATCGCCGCCCAGGCCGGACAGCCATTCGTTGTTGCGGCTCATTTCCCGCGCCCATGTCTGGATCATTGCGTCCGGCACCGGATAAGGCCCGCAAAGGGCTTCCAGATAAGTCGCCGCTTTTTCCGCATCGGACGTGTTCAGGTATCCCTGTGCCGCGATCCGGGTGTTTCCACCATGATGGCCTTCGGGTGCCTTTTCCAGAATAAGCACCTCGGCGCCCAGATCATGTGCCGTGACGGCGGCGGCAACACCGGCGCCGCCGAAACCAAGGACGACGACATCCGTCTCCCTATCCCATTTGCTAGGTTTCACGTTTAGTCCTCTGTTTTCTTCTTGGATGATGTTTAGGGCTCGTACCGTTCGCCGATTGCCGGCTTGTTGATTCCGATGCCCGGCAGTTCCCACACACCCGCCCCCGGCGGGTTCAGGTCGCCCGCCACATTGGCGTCGATCAGGAAGGGTTTGTTGGCGGCGACCCCCGCCCGGATGGCATCGCCTAGATCGTCTGCGCGGTCGATGCTGACGCCTTCGACCCCGGCCGAACGCGCCATGGCCGCGAAATCCGGATTATAGGGCTTGCCCGTTTCCGGGTGGTGGAAGTCCGTCGCCAGTTCGCGTTGGTCCAGATAGCCCCGCTGCAGCCCGCGGATGGAGGCATAGGCGTAATTGTTCCAAACCACCCAGACGGCGGGGATGTTGTATTCCACCGCCGTGCCCAGGACGTTGGCATGCATGAAGAACGCCCCATCGCCGCAGACCGACACGGCCGGGCGGTCCGGCGCCGCCAGCTTGGCCCCCAGCACCCCGCCGACACCGAACCCCATGGGCCCGAACCCGACGGAACCGATCAGCGAATCCGGTCGCGACGGCTTGCAGAACTGCAGCAGCCAGTTGTGGTGCACGCCGATATCACTAACCAGGATCGCGTCTTCGGGCAGAGCCTTGTCGATTTCCACCGCCGCGCGCTGCGGGTTGATCGGCGAGGAATCGTCGGTCATGCCGGGAGCGACGAATTCATCCCACTTGGCTTTGTAGGTTTCGATTTCCGCAAGCCACTTGCGGCGCGCATCGGCCTTTCCTTCAATGTCAGCCCTGCGGTCGAGTTCCGCGATGATCTGGCGCAGGAAGGTCCGCACATCGGCCATCAGTCCCAATGCAACGGGATAATTCCGGCCGATTTCCTCGGGATCGATATCCACATGGATCAGCTGCGTCGGCGGGATGGTGAAGGAATAACCCGGCAGCCAGGAACTGGACGTCCGGTCATCGAAGCGCACGCCCAGGGCCAGCAAAACATCCGCCTGGCGGCAGGAATGGTTGGCCTGATAGGTCCCGCCCCGCTGCACCAATCCTAAGGACAGCGGATGATCGGCGGGAAGAGCCCCCAGTCCGCTGGCCGAACCGGCAACGGGTATCTGCAGACGTTCAGCCAGGGTCAGCAATTCATCGGCCGCACCGCCATAACGCACGCCCTGCCCGACAACGATGACCGGGCGTTCAGCGGAAAGCAGCATGTCCACGGTCTTGACCACGCCTTCCGGATCGGCCCCGCAGCGGGACGAGATATTGGCGGACCATTCCTCAGGCCGCGGTGTTTCCTCGGCCGCCGCTTCCTTGAAAATATCGAACGGCACGTCCAGAACGACCGGCCCCGGCCGCCCCGTGACCATCGTTTTCCAGGCTTGGCGCATCATCAACGGAACCTGTTCGCCGCGCGTCGGCTGGTAGACCCGCTTGCAATAGGCCTGAACCGTCGATGGGAAATCCGCCTGATAATGGCGGTACAGTTCCTGAAAGGCGCCGCGGCTGAACTGACTTGTCGGCACGTTGCCGGTGATCGCCAGGAACGGCACGGAATCCAAAAACGCGTTTCCCAGGCAGATGGGCAGGTTCGATGATCCCGGCCCGCAGGACGTGAAGGTCGCCGTCGGCTGGCCCGTCACCCGGTAATACACATCCGCCATGAAGCCGGAAATGCTTTCATGGTGGACCGAGATGGTCTTGATGTCGTCCGACCGTTCATGCAGTGCGTCGATGAAGCCGATATTGCCGTGACCGCACAGGCCGAATACGTACGGAACGTTTTCGCGGATCAGGTAGTCGACCATGACCTGTCCGCCGTTCAAGCGGTTAAGCGAAGACATGTAAACGGTGATCCCCCCGAATTCGAACTCTTTGGTTCGCTACCCGGCCGTATACGCGGCCGACTGCGGGCATCCCAATCCGCCCACAGCCTTCAGGTTACAGGATCAAAGGCGCGGTTTACAACTTTCGGCAGACATAGATCGGGGACGTCCAGGCGCGCGTGCCGTCTTCCTGCGTCAGGCGAATGAACAAGGCATTGTCCTTGTCGTCCTTGAGGTCGATTTTGCGCGAGAACGAAACCTTGCGGTGCGGATTATCGTCAGGCAGGCGGAAGACCTTGAGGAACCGGGGAAGGATGCCCGACTTGTCGAACATTTCGTCCTCCAGGCCGATGTCTTCCAACGGCACACCGCATTGCACCAGCGGCGTTTCGATCTTCAAGGTCCCGCCCCAGGCATCCTTGACCCACATGTCGAAGCCGGCGAAGTTGCCCGTGGTCAGCGACATCCATTTAAGCGCCGTTTCCGACGTCTGCTCCAACACCTTTTCCGGGTTGAAGAAGTTGAAGGCCTGGGCGCGGACGATTTCATTATCCTGCACATGGGCCGTGCCGTCCCAGATGACCTGGCGGAAGCGGCCGCGGTATTCGGCCCCTTCCCAATGCACACGGATGCGGGCACCCAGGTCTTCCTGGCCATAAGGGCGAACCGTTTCAACCAGATCGCGGCCGTTGAAGATATCGACCCGTTCGATCGGTGCCGCCGCCAGGATATCCACATCCAACTGCACCCCGCCGTCCGGCAGATGGACGATATCGCCCATCATGGCGTCCTGGGCCTGGGCGCCTTGCGGCGGTGTCGGATAATCGAGCGCCGGATCGTCGTGATAAAGCGTCCCCGGCTGATCGAACCGGGCCTTCACGTCGATCACCATACGGCTGCCGTGGCCGCCGGTGGTGGCGTAATGGCGGCGTTTACGGATGCAGTCGAACAGCGCTTCACGCGTCAGTTCCGGCATCAGCATACAGGTCAGCCCGCCGACGGCCCCGAACAGGGATGCGCCGGGATAGCTGGCCCCCGGGCGCCCCTTGTGCCCGTCCGAATTGGCGACGATACCGGTGCGATATCCCATGTCGAGGGCGTCTTCGACCAGCCATTCGAAAGTCCCCCAGGAAGAATGAATTTCCATGGATTTTTCGAACCGGCCGTCGTGCGCCATTTTCACGTCGGCATAGCGGCCGCCGCAATGGGCATAGGTCACGACATCCCATTCTTCGTCCTTGGCCAGGGCCTCGAACAGGTCGCCTGCCGTATTGCAGTCGGTGGCAAGGTCCGATTTGTCTTCGACCAAGGCATGGGACGACCGGCGGATAACCCGGTCCTTCGAGGGATAGAAGATGTTGCGGTCACCGCCCAGCGCCGTATTGCCCGACCATTCATAGCCGAGCGGGGCCAGGAATTTTCCCGGTTCGTTGAATTCCTCGCACAAATTGTCGAGATGCGACCAAAACCCCTTGGTGATCTGGAAATCGTTGCCTTGGTGCCCGGTGGCGTCAACGAAAGCGCGGTCGCGGGCAAATTCGAAAAATTCCCGCGCCGTGCCCGTGCCGATGGTTTCTTCCGATTGACCATGCAGATCGACCCAATAGGGTTTCAGGTCCAGCTTACTTTGGATCAAAAGCGGATTGGCGCGAAAGACCTCAGCGCCGGCATCATCTTCGAACCAGATCTGTACGGCACCGTCGCTGTCGACGCTCAACCCTTCGACCACGGTCGCGAAAGAACCCGGCTTGATCGCAATCGTTTCCGGCAGGCCCGTCACGGGGCGCGAGCTTTTAACCTTGAACGTCACGTCGCATTGGTCGGACGGATTGCCCCAGGTGTCTTCGCCCTTGATCTTCAGATCAAAGGCCTCGCCCGCCCGGCGCGCGGTCGGCACCACGGCGGCATAGATCGCGGGCTTGCCCGGCACGACCCGGATGACCGGCTGCACGGGCAGGGCCTGATAATTGGCGGTGGCGATGGGATCGACCAACACGCGGAATTCAAGGCTGTCTTCGCAGAAAGTCTGCAGCCGCATGCCCTGCGATCCGCCCGACGTTTCACCGAAGGTAATGGTGATGGTATCCCCTTCCTTCATGAAGCCCTTCACCACCTTGATATAAAGGGCACGGTCCCATGGCCGCACGTTGCCCTTCGGGTCGTAGCGGGTTTCCAGCACGGCGTTGTTGGAAGCCTCGATGGTCGTGTAATTGCGCCAGGTCGGGTCCTCGAATTGCGGGCGGCTTTGGTCGGACGCAAAGCGGAAGCAGACCCGCATGGAGGCACTATCGTCCATGCCGTATTTGCCGCAGGTATAGACCAGCTTGAAGGTTTGCCATGATCCCGCCTCGAAGGCGCCGGACGGCGTCAGAACGGCATGTCCCAATTCATCGGGTGCAATGGGCGATTCGATGGTCGAGCTGGAATTAAGCGCCCCCTGCCCACCTTCCTCGTGCTGGTCGAGCATATTGTTTCCTCCTGGACCTATCTTGGTCCTCTTTGCCTAAATTAGCGTTCTCTTGAAAGCCGCCGGCGCCGGTCAAGAGCGCCCTTGTCACGCAAGAGCTTCAAGCCCCCGTTAAAACTATATCGTAATGGCCGGGTACTATATCGGGATTGGAATCTAAAAACTATATAGGAATATCCGAAAAATCCCGATAGTCTTGGAAACTGTGATGCCAGGGACGACCAAAATGAATGAGGTTCCGCAGATCCGCGTTGAAATTCCCAGGGGGCTGGGAAGCGGATGTCGGCGGAACGCTATTTGTCCCAACCGATCGGATAACGAAGTCCGGCGGCGATACACAAGCATCACATCACCCTCAGTTTGACAGTCCATGCATCGTCAGGGAGGACGAAAATATGACCAAAACTTCAATCTCAAGGAAAACAGCGACTGCCGCCGTATGCGGCGCCGTCGCGCTCGCCATGACGGCGGGAAGCGCCGCCCCGGCCTGGGCGGAAGCGGACGAAGTCCGTTTTGCCCAGCAATTCGGGCTGCTGTATCTGCCCATGCACGTCGTCGTCGACAAGAAACTGGTCGAAACCTGCGCCAAGGATGCCGGCCTGGGCGACGTTAAAATCACCATGCACCGCTTCTCGGGCGGTGCCGCCGTGAACCAGGCCCTGTTGTCCAACAACGTCGACTTCGCCGCCGGCGGCGTCGGCCCGCTTCTTAAGCTGTGGGACAAAACCAAAGGCCGCATCAACGTCAAGGCCATGACGACCCTGTCGGCCATGCCGCTGAAGCTCAACACCAACGATGACCGGGTCAAGAAGCTGGAAGACTACGTCGGTCTGACGGATCACAAAATCTCCACCCCGTCGGTGAAGGTGTCGATCCAGGCTGTGGTTCTGCAGATGGCCGCGGCCAAGAAATGGGGCCCGGACAACGCCTTCAAGCTGGATGACATGACCGTTTCCATGAAGCACCCGTCCGCCATGGCGGCGCTGCTGGCCGGCGGTCAGGCCGTGAAAAGCCATTTCGCGACCCTGCCCACATCCTACGCCGAACTGAAAAGCGGCAAGGTCAAGATGGTGATGTCGTCCTATGACGTTCTCGGCGGCGAGCACACCACGGTCGCCATGTACAACACTGAGAAATGGAAGAACGAAAATCCCAAGCTCTATAAATGTGTTTGGACGTCCTTCCGGACCGCCATGAAGTGGATCAACGACAACAAGAAGGATGCGGCCGCACTCTTCCACCGCTTCACCAAGTCCAAGCTGAAGATCGAAGACATCGAAGGCATGGTCGGCGACGTCAACGAAATGCATTATTCGTTGAAACCCCAACGCACCATGGAGTTCGCCAAGTTCATGCACTCCATCGGCGCCATCAAGAACATGCCGGCAAGCTGGAAAGACTATTACTGGGAAAACAACTACGACCAGGAAGGCAGCTAACTTATGGATCAAGGCGCCCACACCGCGGCGGGGGACACCCCCGCCGCGGCCGCCGTTGACCCCATTCTGGACGTTGACGGTGTAACCCTTCAGTACAAAACCAAAGAGCACCTGATCACCGCGACCTATCGGGTCGGTTTCAAGGTCTACCCTGCCGACCGGTTCGTCCTTTTGGGACCGTCCGGCTGCGGCAAATCAACCCTGCTTAAGGGTGTCGCCGGGTATTTGAAGCCGGTCGAAGGCAACATGCGGCTCAAAGGTGTGGACATCAAGGAGCCCGGCCCCGACCGGGTCATGGTGTTCCAGGAGTTCGATCAGCTTCTCCCCTGGAAGACCGTGAAACAAAACATCACCTTCGCGTTGATGAACGGCGGCAAATGCAAGACCCAGGCGGAAGCCGATGAAGTCGCCATGCAGTACATCAAGAAGGTGAAGCTCGACCGCTTCGAAGACACCTATCCGCATATGCTGTCCGGCGGCATGAAACAGCGTGTCGCGATCGCCCGCGGCATGGCCATGGAACCGGATATCCTGCTGATGGATGAACCTTTCGCGGCATTGGACGCTCTGACCCGGCGTCAAATGCAGGAAGAGCTTCTGCAATTGTGGGATGACACGCGTTTCACCGTGCTGTTCGTCACGCACTCCATCGAAGAAGCGCTGATCGTCGGATCCCGCATTCTGGTCTTGTCGCCGCACCCGGGCCAGGTCAAAGCGGAACTGAACGCTCACCACCTGAACCACGACAACACGGGCGATCCGGCATTCGGGGAACTGCAGTCCAAGATCCATGACATGCTGTTCGCGGATCGGATTCTCGAAGACGAACTGGCGGCGGCGGCGGAAGGAGCTCAAAATTCATGAGCACCGTTTCCGAAACCGTTATCCGTCCCGAATTCGAAGCCGATGACCTGGGCGAAGCATCGCACGCCGATGTCGCACGCAAGCTGACGCTTTGGGAAAAACTCATCGACTTGGACGGGGTGCGCAAGCTCTCCATCCTGCTGGTCCTGATGTTCGCCTGGGAATTCTACACCCGCATCTCGGGTGTTTCGGAGCTGATCCTGCCCAAGTTCTCCGACACGGCCATGGCGCTCTATGACGCGGTGGTCAACGATCAGCTGCTGATCATGATCAAGAACTCGCTGACGGTCCTGCTCACGGGCTATGTGATCGGCCTGGTCATCGCGACCCTGCTGACCACGGCCGCGATCATGACCCGGTTCGGCAACGATGTGCTGTCGACGCTGACGGCCATGCTCAACCCGCTTCCGGCCATTGCCCTGCTGCCGCTCGCCCTGTTGTGGTTCGGGCTCGGCTCCGCCTCGGTCGTCTTTACCCTGCTGCATTCGGTCATCTGGCCGGTCGCCCTGAACGCCCATACGGGCTTCATGGGGGTGTCCGACACGCAGCGCATGGTCGGCCGAAACTACGGCCTGCGCGGCGTCACCTATGTGACCAAGCTTTTGATCCCGGCGGCCTTCCCGTCGATCTTGATGGGACTGAAGGTCGGCTGGGCCTATGCCTGGCGGACGCTGATCGCGGCCGAACTGGTGTTCGGCGGCGCCATCGCCGACACATCGGGCACACAATCGGGCGGTCTTGGCTGGTTCGTGTTTTCCAGCCAGATGGACATGCAGATTCCCTATGTCTTTGCCGGTCTGTTCACGGTGATCCTGGTCGGCGTGATCGTTGAAAGCCTGATTTTCTCGACCATCGAAGCACGCACCATTCGTCGATGGGGGATGCAATCATCATGAGCATGCAAAAAACCCTTCCCGAGCCGGTTATCCGGCCGGAATTCATCAACGAGAACATCGCCGATGCGCATACGGGCGACGTGGCCCGCGAATTGTCGGTGATCGAAAAAGTATGGAACATCAACGGCGTCCGCAAAGCGGTCATCCTGTTGGGGCTGGTCACCATCTGGCAGGCCTATACGGTCCTGTTTGACGTGGAACCCCTGATGTTCCCGACGTTTCTCGTCTCTCTGCAAACACTGATCACCGATCTGTTCCAAGGTGACCTGATCTGGAAGGTCTGGTTTTCCGTCAAGGTCCTGATCTACGGCTATGGAATGGGCATGGCGATTGCCGCCGTCCTTGTTCTATGGGGCACGTCGTCCCGCCTGGGCGGTGATTTCATCGCCATGGCCACGGCCATGTTCAACCCCCTGCCGTCCATCGCCATGCTGCCGCTTGCCATGCTGTGGTTCGGCCTGGGCACGGCAAGCCTAGTGTTCGTTCTGGTCCATGCCGTGTTGTGGGCCGTGGCGTTGAACACCCATACCGGGTTCAAGAACGTATCGTCCACTTTGCGCATGATCGGCGAAAACTACGGCCTCAAGGGCGTTCCCTTCGTGTGCAAGGTTCTGGTGCCGGCGGCTCTGCCGTCGATCATGACCGGGATGAAGGTCGGCTGGGCGTTTGCCTGGCGCACCCTGATCGGGGCCGAGCTTGTGTTCGGCGCCTCGTCGGGCTCTGGCGGTCTTGGCTGGTATATTTTCGAATCGTCTCAGAACATCGAGACAGAGGGTGTGTTCGCCGGCCTGTTCATGGTCATTCTGATCGGCATTACGGTGGAAAACGTGATCTTCCGTAACATCGAACTGCGCACCGTGAACCGCTGGGGCATGCAACGCTAAGCCTGGAGAAGACCCGTGACCATTTCCATCAACCTGCCCGTCAAACCGCTCGACAATCCCGTGGCGGCGGAAGTCGTGGGCCTTGACCTGAACATGGACCTGGACGACCAAACCATCGCCGATCTGCACAAGGCGTGGATGGCCTATCCGGTCCTTATCATCCGGGGCCAGGAAAACCTGACCATGGAACGGCATCTGGAGTACTCCCGCCGGTTCGGTGATCTGCAACGCCATACGGTGAAGGAAATCCTTCACCCCGAGTTTCCGGACATCCTGGTTCTGTCGAACCGGGGCCGGGGCGGGGCACAGCCGATCAACAACGGCGGGGCCTATTGGCATTCGGATATCACGTACGAAGAAGTCCCGCCCATGGGCTCCATCCTGCACGGCGTCATCACCCCGCCCGAAGGCGGCGATACGCTCTACGCCGACATGACGGCGGCCTATGACGCCCTGGACGATGCCACCAAAGCCGAGATCGAAGGCCTGAAGGCCGTTCATTCCTATCGCATCCGTTACGAAGCGATGATGAATGCCGGCGTACGCCCGCCCAAGACCGAGGAAGAACTGTCCCAGTGGACAGAGGTCATCCACCCCATCGCCCGCACCCATCCGGAAACGGGCAAAAAGGCCATCTACGTCAACGAGGGCTTTACCTCACGCGTGGAAGGCATGGGCGACAACGAAGGGCGTGATCTTCTGGAACGGCTGTTCGAACATTCGACCCAGGAGGAATTCGTCTACCGCCACAAATGGCATCAGGGCGACGTGGTGATGTGGGACAACCGCTGCACCATGCACCGGGCAACGGATTACGACCTCAGCCAGGAACGCTCCATGCACCGCACGACCGTGCGCGGCACACGCCCGGTTTGACGGCCGCTAAACAAATATCGCAAACGTGAATATCAAAACCCTCTCCTCATCCCGAGGAGAGGGTATCTTTTTGCCCGCAACGCCCCGCAGACACACCAAGGAGACCGCCATGACCCAGCCCTACAAACTCGTCACCTTCGACGTCTTTTCCGCCCTGCTCGATATTCAGTCGAGCCTGACCGCCATCGTGCAGCAGACCCTGGGCATGAGGAAGGACAAGGCCGCTGCCTTCTCCCGCACTTGGCGGCAGGTGCAGATGAGCCGCGCCGCGGCCAGCAACTCCCTTGGCAAAGGCCGCTTGCCGTTCAAGAATTGCACGGCCATCGGCCTTGACTATGCGCTCGGCAAGTCCGGAAAGAAGGCGGACGCGGCGACGAAACGCAAACTGATCGCCGCCTGGGGCACGCTGGCGCCCTGGCCCGAAGCCCCGGCGGTGATGCAGGCGATCAAGAAAAAGGGCTACGCCACGGCGATCCTGTCCAACGGCGATCAGGATCAGCTGGACAGCGTCGCGGGCGTGTTCGGCCCAGGTGCCTTCGACCATGTGCTGTCGTCGGAAACGGCGGGCTTCTACAAACCCCATCCCTCGGTCTACGAGCTGCCGACCCGCGTGCTCGGCATCGGATCGAAGGACATCCTGCATGTCGCGGGCGGTGCGGGCGACGTGGTGGGCGCCATCGCCTACGGCATGACCTGCTACTGGTCCAACCGCACCGGCGACCTGCCCATGGACCCGACCCTGGGGCCGAGCTATCAAGGCAAGGACCTCAAGGGTGTGTTGAAGCTGCTCTAAGCGGATTATTCGGCGGCGGGCAGGACCACCACCTCCGGGACCCGGAAGGGCTCCGGAGATTCCGCCTGCCCCCCGTACTTCTCTACCTCGACCAGGGTGGTGTGGGAAATCGGCCCCTGGCCCAGCTTGGACGTGCCCTTATCCAGGGTCAGGACGTTGGGGTTGCCGTGGCGTTCCAGGCTGGACGTTGCCGCCCAGTCGGCCGGATCGAACCAGGCCCCGGTCGGCAGCTGCGCCACGCCGTCCCGCACGTCGTCACTCACCACGGCCACGGCCAGGGTTTCGCCCCGCCCGTTATAAAGCCGCACCAAATCGCCATCCTGAATGCCCCGCGCCTGGGCGTCGCCGGGCGACAGGAACACGGGTTCCCGCCCGTCCTGCTTGGCGGCGCGGCTGGGCCCGACGAAATCGAGCTGGGAATGCAGCTTGTGCTTGGGCTGGTTGGAAATCAGGTGCAGCGGCCAGGTCTTCGCCTCGGCCCCGCCGAGCCATTCCGCCGGCTCCCGCCACACCGGATGGCCCGGGCAGTCGTCATAGCCGAACCCGGCAATGGTCTCTGAAAAGATTTCGAACTTGCCCGACGGCGTCGGCAAGGGGTTGGCGGCGGGGTCGGCGCGGAACGCCTCGTAGACCACATGGGGCTTTTCGGGGGCTTCCAACTCCAGGATTCCCTCCTCCCAGAAGGCGTCGAAATCGGGCATGCGGTTGGCCAGCGGCCCCGCACCCTCGCGGGCCTGATCGTAAAGATGGCGCAGCCAGGCATCCTCGTCGCGGCCCTCGGTGAAGGCGGCTTCGATGTCCAGGCGCTGGGCCAGGCCCCGGAAGATGTCGAAATCGTTCTTGGATTGAAACTGCGGCGTGACGATCTGCTTCATGGCGACCAGGAAACGGTCGCGGGACGAATGGCCGATGTCGTTGCGTTCCAGGGTCGTCGTGGCGGGCAGCACGATATCGGCCAGCTTGGCCGTGGGCGTCCACCAAGGCTCGTTCACAATCACCGTGTCCGGCCGCCGCCAGCCGTCCAGCAAACGGTTCAGGTCCTGATGATGGTGGAACGGGTTGCCGCCGCACCAGTAGATCAGTTTGGTGTCCGGATAGGTCCGCCGTTCGCCGTCGAAATCGTATTCGCCGCCCGGGTTGAGCAACAGGTCCGTGACCCGCGCCACGGGGATGAAGCTGCCCGTGGGATTTGTGCCGGCGGAATGGGTCAGCGACGGCATCCTGGGCACCGGATTGCCCTGGCCGTGCATGCTGCCGTAACCGAAGCCGAAACCACCGCCGGGCAGGCCGATCTGGCCCAGCAGGCAGGCCAGCGCCATGGTCATCCAGAAGGTCTGCTCGCCATGGTCGCCGCGCTGCAGGGAATAGCTGGTGGCGATCATGGTGCGGCCCGCCGCCATGCGGCGGGCGAGGGTACGGATGGTGTCCGCCGGCACGTCGCAGATATCCGCCGCCCAATCGGCGGATTTCGCTTGGCCGTCCGCCCCGCCCATCACATAGGCCAGGAATTGGTCGCCCCCGACCGCATGGGCCGCCAGGAAATGGGGATTGTGGAGGTCTTCCGACACCAAGGTATGGGCCAGGCCCAGCATCAAGGCCACGTCCGTGTTGGGACGGGGGGCGATCCATTCCGCATTCAGGAAACCGGGCGCGTCGTTGCGCAGGGGCGTGATGCTGACGACATGGGTGCCGCGCGCGGCGAGCTTCTTCAGCCAGGGCACGGTGGTATGGGACGCGGTGCCGCCCGGCTCCACCTGGGTGTTGCGGATGGGGATGCCGCCGAAAGCGACCAGGGTGTCCGTGGCCTCGGCGATCGATGCCCAGGACGTAAGCCCGCGCAGCGGCGCCAGATCACCCACGATATGCGGCAGAATGGCCAACCCGGCGGCCAGGGAATAGCTGTGCTTCTGCGCCGTGTAGCCGCCGAAACAGTTCATGAAGCGCTGCATCTGGGTCTTGGCGTGATGGAAGCGCCCGGCGCTGGACCAGCCGTAGGACCCGGCGAATATGGCTTCGTTGCCGTGGGTCCCCTTCACCCGCCGCAGTTCTTCGGCGACGATATCGAGCGCCTCGTCCCAGGGCACCTCGACGAAGCGGCCGCCGCCCCGCGCCCGGTCGCGGTGCTTCAGCCAACCTTCGCGGAAAGCCGGGGCCTTGACCCGGCAGTCGTGATGCACGCCTTCGGCCATGCCGTCCAGGATCGGCGACGGATCCGGATCGCCGGCAAGGGGCCGAATATCCATGATGCGGTTGTCTTGGGCGCGGGCTTCGAATGCCCCCCAGTGGGAACCGTGCGTTTTGTACATGGGCGTTCGTCCGTGGTCTTGATAGTGACCAGACGATAGCGCGCGAACCTACTCAGCGCAAATTGTATACAATTTTACGATTTCTATTCCGCTGCCTGCGAGCGTTCCTTGGGTCCGACCACGGACAGGCCGCAGCGCAGGGCTTCCGTTTCCATCACGTCATCGGGCATGACGTTGGCCAGGTTGACGTCGGCCCCGAATTCGTCGAGCAGGAATTTCTTGAGCTCGAACACGTCGTTCAGTGTCACGCCCTTAATCCAGGACCCGGTCAGTTCCATCAACGTGCGTTCCAGGTCCAGACCCGATTTCAAGGCCGTCATCATGGCTTCGTTGACCTTGCCGTCGGTGACCAATTCGGCCCCTTCGACCAGCACGATCTCGCAGCCGGCGTCGAAACAGACCTGGGTCTGGTCGATCAGGTCCTGAGGCGATTGGTTGACGACCTTGGACCCGACCTCGCCATGGACTTCCAGGCCCTCGGCGATGGCCATCTTGATCATCTTGGCGCGCTCCGCGTCATCCAGCGGCACGCAGTTGTCGGAAATCTCCAGCGCGCCGAAGCCCAGGCGCTTGGCCTCGGCGAAGAACCCCGGCATGGCCGGCCAGCCCTGGGTCGCGAAGACGTATTCGGAAAACTGCCCGCCCAGGAACGGCATCACGTCATAGGATTTATAAAGGGCGAGCTTCTTGACCAGGTAGTCCTCGGGATAGAGCCGCGCCGTGCCGACCACGATCTTCGCCAGATCCACATAGGGGGCGAGCAGATCCATGTAATCGGCCACCCGGTTCATGGGCAGGCCCCAGTCCATCATCATGGTCAGGCCCGTCTTGCGCGGCTTTTGCGAGCGCGCCGTGGGCAGGGGCACCATGGCGAAGGGTACGTTGGCGGTCATTGGTCGTCTCCTGGGTTAGTCAAACATCGGCTGCACGCCGGGCGGTTATCCCGTGGGGAAAATGCCCCCTCACCCTGCCCTCTCCCCCTTGAGGGGGAGAGGGTTACGAAGGCTTGGGATGGCGAAGCCGGGCCTAGCCGAAGTGGGGTGAGGGGGGACCATTCCATGCGTCACACTGGGTCAATCGAACATCGGCTGCACGCCGGGCGGCACGGAAAAGCCCAGGTCGCCGCGCTTGATGATGGCGTCCTTGCCGCCGTTTTCCACGATCATGCGGGCCTGGGTCTTACGCGCGGCCTTGTCGACGGCGGCGGGATCGCAGATTTTGCGCAGTTCCGCCGCCAAATCTTTCATGACCCCGGCATGGGCCGGATCTCCCGCCAGATCGGTGAATTCCTCGGGATCGTCGGCCAGATTGAACAACTGGTCCGGATAGTCCTCGTAATGGACCAGTTTCCAGTCACCCTTGCGCACCAGGAAGGCCGCCGTTTTCGATCCCATGCCGTGGTATTCGGAAAAGGCGACGCGGTCGGGCTCCGCCCCCGCCGTCAGGTCCATCAGGTTGGTGCCCGGCAGGTCCTTGGGCAGCGTCTCGCCGTCGGCGGCGCCGACGCAGTCCATGATGAAGGGATAGATGTCGCAATGGGTCGCCGGCGTCTTCACCACCTTGCCCGCCGGGATGTCGGGACCCGAGAGGATCAGCGGCACGGCGGCGGCTTCCTCGTACATCACCGATTTGCCCCAGGCCCCCCGGTTGCCCATGTTGTCGCCGTGGTCGGTGGTGTAGAGCACCCGTGTATCGGCAGACAGGCCCGCATCCGCCATGGCATTCAGGATCAGGCCGACCTGTTCATCCATGAAGGAAATCAGGCCGAGATAGCCCGCCTGCGCGCGCTTGACCATGTCCATGGTCGTGAAATGGTCGTCATAGGTGAAGATCGACCGGTAGTCGTCGATGTAAGGATGGATCGGCGACTTGCGCTTGTCATACAGCTTGGGCGGCGCCAGGTCCCGATTGTAGTAGCGGTAGAAATGTTCCGAAGGTGCGGTCAGCGGGAAATGCGGCGCCACGAAGGACACGAACAGCACCCAGGGCTTGTCCGTATGCTTGGGCGCTTCCTCGTACAGCCAGGATTGCGCGCGGGCCGTGATGTCGCGGTCATAGCGCGTGTACATGCTCTCGCCCGGCCCGGCCAGCTTGGCCATTTTCCACGAAGCCCCGCGCTTGGGCGTGTCTTCGTCGCGGATCAGGCCCAAAAGGTCGCCCTTGCCGTCGATGATGTGCATGGCCAGTTCTTCGTCGGCGAAGCCGTTGTCGTCCTCGTCCGACCGGAAATGCAGCTTGCCGATGGAAACGGTCTGATGGCCACGCTCGCGCAGGGTCTTGTGCCAGTTGGCCTGGGTGCCGTCGAACGGCGTCGCGTTGTCCCAGGCACCGATCTGATGCACATACTTGCCCGTGGCGAAGCTTGCCCGTGCCGGAACACAGACCGGACAAACCGTGTAGGCCGCGTCGAATCGGGTACCCTGTTGGGCCAATCGATCGATATTCGGGGTATGGATGAAGGGGTGGCCGTAGCACCCGGTCACGGACCGAGTATGCTCGTCCGACATCAGAATGATAAGGTTTTTAGGCTCCATGGGGCACCGTTTCCTGCGGTTTCTGCGGATTTTTGCAACCCTGCATATTTTTTTGACGCGTTAAGTGTGGAAAACGCGATACTTGAGTAACTATATAGTTAATCGAAATGTCAAGCGGGATGGCCTTGGCGGCCGTCCCGTCGTAAAAATTATGGTGCAAATTAAAAGATTTCGGGATTAGGGGCTTCCTGCACATGCAGACGGACATACCCGGCGGTTATGATGAATTTCTCCGGCGTTATTGGTCGGAACACGAAGACTTGCCCAAGCATGAGCGCCTGCGCCAGGCGATCACCAATTCCATCGTCGATGGATATTGGAGCCCGGGTGCACGTCTGCCCACGGAATCGGAATGGGCCCAACAAACGCCCTGCTCGTTGGGCACCGTGCAACGGGCCCTGCGTAGCCTTGTCGATGACGGCCTGATCCTGCGCCGACGCGGCAGCGGCACCACCGTCGCCGGCATGGAACATCAGGTCGCAGAACCCTGGCATTTCCTGTTCCGGGCCCCCGGTGCCGGACCGGACGACCTGCTGCCGGTATTCACCCGCGTCATCGACCGCCGTGTCGGCCGCGAAACCGGCCCCTGGAGCAAACCACTGGAACAGGACGGGCGCAGTGTCGTGCGCATCGACCGCATCGTCACCATCGATACGGCGCTGGAGGTCTATGCCGTGTTCCGCGCCATTGCCAAACGCTTCCCGGAACTGGTCGAGACGCCCGTCTCTGATCTTGACGGCGCCAACCTGCACGAAGTGATGGCCGACCATCACCATATGCCCGTGTACCGCATCCAACAGAAACTGCGGATGGAAGCCCCACCCGACTGGGTCACATCCAAATGTGCCTGGCCCGATGACGCCATGGCTTCGATCGTCAACGTCGTCGCCTATTCCGTCGACGGGCGGTCCATGTATTTCCAGGATTTCTACATTCCGCCCTCGCCCTATGAATTGGACCTGGGAACGCGGATCAAGGATTCGAGCCTCAAATTCACCCAATAGCGGCGGCTCAGGCGCCTGCCCCGGGCCAGCCCTGGATGGCCGCCAGTTCTTGCGCGATATCTTCGATCATGCCCGCGACCGCCAAGACGGCACCGCCCGCGGGCCGATCCTGCAGCCTGACCAGCGACCAGTTGCGCATCAGCCCGTCGATCCGCAAAGCCTGGAACGTGGGGTCGCCCTTTTTCATGTCTTCGTGGAAGAAGCTGTAGCTTTGAACCGTATAGCCCAGTCCGGCCGCGACCATGGTCTTGAGCATGGAGGTTGAATTGACGGTCTCGCGGATGTTCAGTTCCAATCCCCGTTCTTCGACCAAGCGGTCGATCGTCCGCCGCAAGGGGTTGGGCGGCTCGGGAAGCAGCAGGGGATAATCGGCAAGACCGCCCAGGTCGATGCTGTCGGCCCGCGTGTCAAGTCCATCGGCCAGCCCGATCAGGAACATGGGTTCGTCCAACAGATGGGTGACATGCAGCGCCGGGGGTTCCTGGTCGGCTTGATAGAGGCCCAGATCGTATTGGCCGCTCAACACGCCGCCGCTGATGGCCGCCCCCAATCCTTCGGACAGGTTCAGGCGGACCTTGGGGAACATCTCCCGCAATCGGCCCACCAGCATCGGCGCCAGTGCCGGGCCGACCCCGGGGATGATCGCGACCGACACGCGCCCCGAAGGTTCCTGCCCCCAATCCCGGATTTCGGCTCGCGTCTGCTTCAACACCGCCAGGACCGGCGTGATGCGGGACAGCAAATGGGCCCCCTGCTCGGTCAGGGAAACGCCCTGGACCGTGCGGGACAACAGCTTCGCGCCCACATCCCTTTCCAGTTTCTGAACCTTGCGGCTGACGGCCGGCTGCGCCACGCGCAGGTGCTGCGCCGCCCTTGTGATGCTGCCGAACTCGGCAATCGCCGCAAAATAGCCAAGTGCCTTCAGGTCCATGCCCGGCGGTCCTTAAATCCTGTTATCCGACAGGGATAGCGCGTCATCCTATCCCAAGACATGCTTTTTTAGCATGGATTACTGAATATCGGTATTTTTAAAGCATGACTGCATGCGATATGGGAGTCTTTGCCGATCGACATGCCGCGCCCGCCGTACCCGGCCCGCGGCCAAGACCAAAGCAGGGAGAAACATGTGACCACCGCCGATACCAGCATCGCCATAACACGCCTGACCGGCGCCATCGGCGCCGAACTGTCGGGCATCGAACTGACCGGCCCGGACTACGACAACATCTATCCCGCGATCTACGAAGCCCTGCTTGAAAATGCGGTCGTGGTCCTGCGCGGGCAGGATCTGTCGCCGGAACAGCTGGTCGCGTTTTCGCGCAAGTTCGGCAAGTTGGAATCCCATGTGCTGTCCCAGTTCAACATGCAAGAACATCCGGAGGTTCTGCTGATCTCGAACGTCAAGGAAAACGGCAAACCCATCGGCGCCATCAACGCCGGGCAGTACTGGCATTCGGACCTGTCCTATACGAAGACGCCGACCCAGGCATCCCTGCTGCATGCCAAGGAGGTTCCCAGTTACGGCGGCGACACCATGTTCGTGAACATGGCCCGTGCTTATGAGGATTTATCACCCTGCCTACAGGACTTCCTGGGCGGGCTGACCGCCCTGCACGACTATACCAACGCCTATGACACGTTCTTCGCCCATATCGACGACCGCCCGCCCCTGACCGATGAAGAACGGGCCAAGGTGCCGCCGGTCGTCCATCCGGTGGTTCGCACCCATCCCGACACAGGGCGCAAAGCACTATATGTGAACCCGGGTTTCACCCGGAAGATCAATGAACTGGAGACCGAAGAAAGCCGTGCGATCCTCGGCTTCCTGTTCCGTCATTTCCAGCAGCCGAAATACATCTACCGCCACAATTGGGCGGCCGGCGATCTGGTGATCTGGGACAACCGCTGCACCTGCCATTTCGCCGTCGCGGACTACGATATGACCGAACGGCGGCACATGATCCGTTGCAGCGTGGAAGGCGATGTTCCCCACTAGCCGTCAATGCCCTAGGCTCGCGAAATGACTTTGGATACCAACCGCACCGTGACCCACCCCGCCCCGGGCACGCCGAGGCGAACATCCCGCCGCCCGGACCTGTCGAACCGCATGCTGCGGATGTGGGTGCTGGCCCTGTGCCTCGCAATCGCGGGGTTTCTGCTTATCAAGCCGGGCTTGCCCGTGGACTGGCAGCGCCCGGGCTCTACCGTTCTGCAGCCGCTCGCCGCCCTTGGCGGGCTGCTGCTGCTGGTGCCGTTCCTGTTTTCCATCGGCAAACGAAGCGGGCATTCGGAAATTCCCAACCGCCTTTTCATTCTGCATGTGGGGGCCAGCATCTTGGGGATGTTCCTGGTCAGCCTTCATGCCGCCGCGGCCTTTTCTGGCCCGCCCTTGGCAATGGTGGCGGCCCTTATCCTGCTGCTTGTCACCGGCGCGTTCGCCCGCATCATCATGGCACCCAAGATGGCCGCAACCTTCGGCACCAAACCCCGGGCATTTCAACAGGCGGACCCTGTCCTTAAAGGGCGCCTGCAAGACCTCATCACCCGCAAGACCGAATTGCTGAAACGCCTCGACCCCACGGCCGACGAAGGATTGTTTTCCGTCACGCTGCGCCACCTTTTGACGCGCCCCCTCAAATCCATCGCCTATATGCGGCTTGCCCGCGAAGAAACCAGGCTGATGGGCACGCGCAACACGGTCCCGCCGCTGCAGGCCTGGTGGCGGCCGGTCCATATCGTGCTCGCCTGGCTGTTCCTGGGCGGCCTGATCCTGCACGTCTTGTTGGTCACCTTTTTCGCGGGCTATGTCGCGGACGGACGGGACATCTATTGGTGGCACCTGGCCGCCTGGTAAATCGGAGACATCGCCTTGTCACGCCTGTCGCTCATGATCGATTTGGAACGCTGTATCGGCTGTAAAAGCTGCGAAGCGGCGTGCAAGGCCGAACACGGCCTGGGCCCCGGCGAAAACCGCAACCGGGTGGTCTGGCTGGGCGATACCACGCGCCCGGCATTGGATTTCCTGACCCTGTCCTGCCAGCACTGCGAACGGCCCGCCTGCCTGCGCGCCTGTCCGGTCGTCCCCAAGGCCATTGAAAAAGACCCGGAAACGGGCGTCGTGCGCATCAACGAAAACCGCTGCACCGGCTGCGGCGAATGCGTGATCGCCTGTCCTTACGGGGCCATGGGCTACGACGCCCAGGATCATCACGCGGTGAAATGCGACCTGTGCCATGACCGCCGGGAAATCGGCAAGCGCCCGGCCTGCGCCACTGTCTGCCCGGGCGAAGCCATCACCTTCGGCGACCGCGAGGATCATCTGCAACGGATCGCGGCCGAAGGCCGCAAGCCGGTCGACCATGATGCCTTTTTGCTGAACCCGGCCAATATCTTTCTGGAACGCATCAAAGGGCGCGGCGATGCCACCCCGGATTTCACCATGGAAGACCGCCATCGCCCCGCCGTGGTCGACGATCCCGAACGGCGCAAACGCTTCGTGCCGGAGGACATCGTCTTTCCTTATGGCTCGACGCGCGAAGACCGGGAACCCGACGAAGTCGTGCCCGGCGGCTGCAACATCTGTTTCAACTGCTGTTCGACGCAATATCACCTGAAGGACGGTAAGGTCATCCGCGTGACCGGCAATGAGGACGACCCCCTGTGGAAGGGCAAGGTCTGCCCGAAATCGCAATTCCTGCTGCAGTTGTACAACAGCAAGGAACGCCTGACCCAGCCCTTGAAGCGGGTGGGAAAGCGGGGCGAGGGCAAGTTCGTTGCCATTTCCTGGCAACAGGCCTTGGACGAGATCGCGGAAAAGCTCGGCCGCCTGCGCGATGAATTCGGGCCCGAGACCCTGGCCGTGTTCGCCGGCACGCGCACGGGCACCCTGACCCGCAAGGGCTATATCCAGATGTTCAATCAGATGTGGGGCACGCCCAACATCGGCGACACGGAAACCTTCTGTTCGGAATCCAAGTACCTGTCGTTCCAGACCACGACGGGCCTGTCCGGCAGCGGCAACAGCTATACCCCCGACGACATCGGCAGTGCCGCGCTTTATGTCTATGTGGGCGACAATCAGGCCGAATCCCGCCCCGTGCATTTCGGCATGGTCAACGATTGGCGCCTCAAGAACGGGGCCCGCATGATCGTCTGCGATCCGCGCCTGACCGTGACGGCCAGCAAGGCCGACGAATGGCTGCCGATCCGCTCGGGCACGGACATGGCCCTGGCCCTGGCCCTGGCACATCATATTCTAAGCAACGACCTGCACGACCGGGCGTTCTGCGACGCATGGGTCCTGGGCTGGGAAGCCTGGCGCGACTTTCTGTTCGACAAAGGCTATTCACCGGAATGGGCCGAGCCGATCACCGGCCTGTCCGCCGACCGCATCCGCAACCTGGCCGAAGAAATCGCCGCCGCCGACGGCTGTGTCATATTCGGTGCGCGCGGCCTGAACCAGCATTGCAACGGCACGCAGACCAACCGCGCCATGATGTTCGTGGCCGCGATCACCGGCAACATGGGCCGCAAGGGCGGCACCTATTTCAATTTCGGCACCCATTCGCCGGTCTATGCCAACGCGCCCCAAGACCGCATCCATCAGCCGGAAAAACCCATGGTCGGCGCCAATCCGGTGCGCTGGCTGGACGCCATGTTGAATGCCGATCCCTATCCCTTGCGCGCACTGATCACCTGCAACAACCCCATGACCGCGTTCCCCAATCAGAACCGGGTGCGCGAGGCGTTCAAATCACTCGACCTGATGGTTCATATCGAGTTGTTCAAGAACGAAACCAGCGCCTATGCGGATTATGTCCTGCCCGCCGCCACCGGCGTGGAAAAAGGCGAGATCGGGCGCGCCAGCGAGGACCGCCGGGTTGTCTGGATCGACAAGGTGATCGAGCCCCCGGGCGAGGCCAAGCCCGACGGCTGGATCTGGATCGAGCTGGGTAAACGGTTCGGCTTCGACGATGTCCTGAAAGAGGAATACAAGGATTCCGCCCTGTTCTGGGACAAGGAATGCATCAAGGATCCCTGGATGCGGGGCTGCACGCAAAAGCGCCTGCATTCCGTGCCCTGGCGGTGGGTCCGCGTGCCCGTCGCCGATGAACAGGCGCCCGAGACCGATACCCTGCACCTGGAAGGCACCACCGCTTTGGGCGCCACCGACGGCCACCGCTTTCCCACGCCCAGCGGCAAGCTGGAATTCTGGACCCAGGACTTGGAAGACAAGTTCCAGGCCCTGGGGCTGTCCGCCCTGCCCGAATTTTATTCGGACCGCGAACAGTTGGTCGACATGCCCTATCTGGACCCCGTGCCCGCGACCTGTCCGCCAGTCCGCAACCCACTGTCCAAGGGATATACCTACACCCTGCCCGTCACGATCCTTCAGCCGGGCGGCAGCGACACGCCGTCCCGGAACCTGCGGGACCGGGGGTTCGACACGCATCTGATCACCGGCCGCCCGCCCGCGCCCCATTTCCATTCCTGGACCCATTATTCCTGGCAGGCCCAGGAAATGTGGCCGGACATGTATGTGCAGATGCATCCAAGCAAAGCCGAAGCCTTGAACATCGAAGACGGCCAGACCGTTTCGGTCGACACGTCGCACGGCACGATCACGGCGCGGGCCTGGCTGCATGCCGGCATCCGCGAGGACACGGTGTTCGTGCCCATCGGCTGGGACGCGGCACAGCCTTATCACCCCTGGCCGTCGGTCAACCATCTGACCGATGAAAAACAACGCGACCCGTTGTCCGATCATTCGACGTTGAAGGGCTATATGTGCCGGGTCTCGGCGGCCTAGTGTCCCCACCCGGACCGGCCCGGATCAGGCGAAGCGCTTGGCCCCGGCAACACAACAGACGACCAATACGGTCGCGGCGATCATGGTCCAGGCGATGGGTTCCCCCAGCAGCAGCGCCGCCAGCGTCAGGCCGAAGAACGGCTGCAGCAACTGCAGTTGCCCAACCCCCGCGATCCCGCCCAGGGCCAGCCCGCGGTACCAGAACACGAATCCGATCATCATGCTGAACACGGAAACATATCCAAGCCCCAGCCAGGCCGGGACGGAAATCCCCGACCAGAGACCGGGCAGCGTAGCCAGGGCAACCGCCGCCATGATGGGAAGCGCCAGGACAAGCGCCCAGGAAATGACCTGCCAGCCGCCCAGGCGCCGCGACAGCGCCGCCCCTTCGGCATAGCCCAGCCCGCACAGGATAATCGCCGCGACCATCAACAGATCACCGGTCACGGAGGCACTGCTGCTTTGCGATAGGGCGAACCCGGCGACCGACAAACTGCCCAGACAGGAAAACAGCCAAAAGGCGGGCTTGGGCCGCTCGCCGCCCCGCACCACGCCGAAGATCGCGGTGGCAAGCGGCAACAGGCCGATGTAGACGATCGAATGGGCCGAGGTGATGTGTTGCAGGGCCAGCGCGGTCAGCAGGGGAAAGCCACGACCACGCCGACCCCGACGATGATAAGCGAGCCCAGGTCTTTTCGTTCGGGCCGGGCTTGGCGTAACAGATACAACAAGACCGCCCCCAGCAAGGCCGCGATCACCGCCCTGGCCGACGTCAGGAACACCGGGTCGAACCCACCGACCGCGACCCGCGTCGCCGGCAGCGACCCGCTAAAAATAATCACGCCGAGCATGCCGTTGCCCCATCCCGCCATCGAGCGATCCATCTTGTGTTCCTTTCCAGACGGGACGGGTGTAGCCGAATTGGGATGACCGTGACAGCTACGGATCAATACAATTAAGACAAACTGTACTGATTACAAAAACAGTACAGTTGATGAAAGACCGTCCCTCAACAGTCAACGAGCCCCCGACAAGGCCCCGAAATGAGCACACGCACGACAACCGTGATGGACGCGATCCGCCGCAAGATGGCCAACCGCAGTCTGAGCCCCGGCGAGAAACTTCCCTCGATCCGCCGTTTCGCGGCGACCATGGGGGTTTCGCCCTCGACCGTGGTCGTGGCTTATGAGCGGTTGGCGGCCGAAGGCGTGATCCGCTCCCGCCCCGGTTCCGGCTTTTTCGTCGCGGGTGCCCCCGCCCCCCTTACCCTGGCCGAGGTCGGCCCCCGCCTTGACCAGGCGATCGACCCGTTCTGGGTTTCGCGCCAATCCCTGGACGCCGCGCCGGACATGCTCAAACCGGGATGCGGCTGGCTGCCGGCCGATTGGATGCCGAATGCGGCCCTTCGCAAGGCGATCCGCGGCCTCGCCCGGGCCGACGATGCCCTTCTGGCGGATTACGGCGGCACGCGCGGGCCGTTGAACCTGCGCCGTCTTCTCGCCCGCCGGTTCGCCGACGAAGGCCTGGCCGTCGGCCCCGACCAGATATTGCTGACCGGCTCGGGCACACAGGCCATCGACCTGATCTGCCGATACCTGCTCAGCCCCGGCGATACCGTGCTTGTCGACGACCCCTGCTATTTCAATTTTCAGGCCCTGTTGCGGGCCCATCAGGCCCATGTGATCGGCGTGCCCTATACCGCGACCGGGCCCGACACGGCCGCGTTCGCCCGGACCCTGGCCGAACACAAACCCCGGCTCTACATCACCAATTCCGCCCTTCACAATCCGACCGGGGCAACGGTCTCGCCGCAGACGGCGCATCGCATCCTGAAATCGGCGGAAGAACACGGCCTGATCATCGTCGAAGACGACATCTTCGCCGGGTTCGCCCCTGACCCCACGCCCCGCCTTGCCGCCCTGGACGGATTGGAACGGGTGATCCGCATCGGCAGTTTTTCCAAGACGCTGTCGGCGTCCATCCGTTGCGGCCATATCGCGGCCCGCCCGGACTGGACCGAAGCCCTGATCGATCTTCAGGTCGCGACGACCTTCGGCGGGCCGAGCCCCGTCGCGGCCGAATTGGTGTTCGCAGCGTTAAGCGACGGCAGCTACCGCAAGCATATGGAAGAAACGCGCCGCCGCCTTGCGCGCAGCCGCCGCGAGGTGGCGGCCAAGCTGGCCGCCCTGGGCATCGAACCCTGGCTGATGCCCCAAGGTGGGTTTTACCTGTGGTGCCGCCTGCCGGACGGCCTGGACGCGGCGGACCTGGCCCGCGCGGCCTTGCGCGAAAATGTCGTCCTGGCCCCCGGCAACGTGTTCAGCGTCTCACAATCCGCCCCGAACTTCATGCGCTTCAACGTCAGCCAGATGCGCGCCCCGCGCACCTATGACGTGCTGGCGCAGGCCATCCGAAACGGTTCGGATTAGCCATATATTTCAATTTGTTATCAGGGAAAGTGGTGCCCAGGGGCGGATTCGAACCACCGACACCCGCATTTTCAGTGCGGTGCTCTACCAACTGAGCTACCTGGGCGAACCGTGCGTTCGGCGGCGGCCAGAAGGCCCCCGCCCGTTGGAGAGACGTGGCTTATAGAAGAATTATGGGGCCCTGTCCAGCGCGGGAAGCGGGGCAAATCAGGGAGAAATTCCGCCGTGCCGGGGGCCGCTTTTCCTTGGGATTCCCGCGCTCATTCTTCGGAATATTCCGCATCGGGGTCGAAGTCGTCGGGCACTTCATGGGTCGGAATGCGGTAATCCTCGTTCAACCATTTGCCCAGATCGATATCGGCGCAACGTTTGGAACAGAACGGCCGGTATTCGGTCACTTCCGGTTTGTTGCAGACGGGACAGGGCCGCCGTTTCAACGGCACGACCTTGGCACCGGTGCTGTCACTCATGGGATCACCCCTCCCTGATTTCGAACCGGCCGGGCGCCATTTGGGGATCGGCCTCGATACGGATGGCGCCGCCCGTGCGGCCGTTGGCGTCCTCCAAAGCGTCCTTGAGGGCGCCTTTCAGCACATCCGCCACGTCTTTGGCCGCGATAATGCGGATCACCGCGCCCCGCTGGGCCAAGCCCCCCCGCAATGCGGCCAGGGCCGCCGCCGTGGCATCGGGGATCCAGCCGCCCGGGCGGCCCAACAGCCGCGCCAGCGACGGGCCGCGCCGGCGGCGGGTCAGCTCGATCAATCCCAATCCCGTATAGCCCAGGACATGGCATTCCACCGGATCGGCGGAAAGGGCATCGCGTAACTGGCCCAGAATTTCCTGCTTTTCCTTCTTGCCCTTCATGGCCAGGAAATCGATCACGATCTGGCCCGACAGATTGCGCAGGCGCAATTCGCGGGCGATGGCGGCCACGGCTTCGCGGTTGGTCTTGGCGGCCATCCGTTGCGGGTTGCCGGAACCAAGCGGCCCGCCCTTGGTCTGGCCCGTGTCGACATCGATCGCCGTCAGGGCGGCGGTTTCCGAAATGATGATGCGCCCGCCCGACGGCAAGGCGACGGCGGGTTCCAGCACGCCCTCCAAAATTTCCTCGACCCCGAAGTGTTCGAACAGCGCTTCCGGCCGGGACCAGATCTCGGCCTTCAGGCCGGGGGCCAGGGCCTCGACCTCGCCGGCCATGTCCGGGTCGTCGGCGATCACACGGCAACCGGGGGCTGCCAGAGACAACGCCCGTTCCACCGCATCGGTCGGTGCCAGCAAGGGTTCGGGCGCTTGCTGGGTGTCGTTGAAGGCATCTTCGATCTCGTCGCGCAGGGCCAGCAGGCGTTCCAGATCCGCCGCCACGTCTTCGACCACAGCACCCCCCGCCGCCGGCGTGAAGCGCAGGCCGCAGTCCGCCGGCAGAAGTTCTTCAAGCACGCCCAGGGCCTTGCGTTCGTCCGGTGCCATGAAGCGCGAGAACTTCATGCCCTCGCCGCCCATGTGCAGGACCGTGAAACGACCGGAAAGCGTCAGGCGACAGGTCAGGCGCGGGCCCTTGCCGTCCATGGCTTCGCGGTCGGCCTGAACCAGAATTTTATCCCCCTCACCGGCCGCTTCGGCGATGGATTTGATGCGCTGCGCGAAGGTGCGGCGGGCGTCACCGGCGGCAAGGAACCCCGGTTCCACCCCGTCGATATCGACGAAGGCGGCGTTGAGATCGCGGTTGATGGCGGTCACCCGCCCGGCGAACACGGCACCTTCGACGTTGTCTTCGTCCGTGTCCCGTTCGAACAAAACCTGGACGACCGTGCCCCGTGCCAAAAGGGCGACCCGCGTTTCCCCCGGCGAGGCATTGATCAGAATCGTGTCGGCGCGCATGGGCTTAGTCTCCGGTAAGCGGGGACCAGGCCCCGGCACCGGCCAGCAGGTTCGCCGTCAGGGCGAGCGGCAGGCCGACCACATTGTTATAATCGCCGTTGACCGCCGTCACGAACAGGGCGGCGCGGCCTTGAATGGCATAGCCCCCAGCCTTGTCCCGCCATTCTTCGGTCGCAAGGTAGGCATCGGTTTCCGGGCGGCTCAACCGTTTGAACTGTACGGCCGTGACCACGGCGCGGGTCACCATCCGCCCGTCCGGGCAGGCCAGGGCCACACCGCCGATCACCCGGTGCCGACGGCCGGACAGAAGGCCCAGGCAATGCCTGGCTTCGGCGGCGTCTTCCGGCTTGGGCAGAGACCGGCGGCCGCAGGCCACCACCGTATCGGCAGCCAGCACGAAGTCTTCCGCATGATCCTTGGCCACGGCGCGCGCCTTTTCCGCGGCCAAGCGCAGGGCCAGGGCGCGGGGCAGTTCACCCGGCAAGGGCGTTTCGTCGATATCCGCCGGAACGACGGCAGCCGGCGTTATCCCGACCTGAGCCAGCAGGTCAAGCCGCCTGGGCGATGCCGAGGCGAGAATCAAGCGGCCAGCCATCGGGGTGCGGGCCGAACTTTACTTGAAACGAAAAGTGATCCGACCCTTGGTCAGGTCGTAGGGCGTCATTTCGACGTTGACGCGGTCGCCCGCCAGCACGCGAATCCGGTGCTTGCGCATCTTGCCCGCCGTATGGGCAAGGATTTCGTGGTCATTGTCCAGTTTCACCCGGAACATGGCGTTGGGCAGCAGTTCCGTCACCGTGCCCGTAAACTCCAAAACGTCTTCTTTCGCCATTAGTACTCCATGAATTCGGCCAAAACGCCCCAGAACATGACGGCAAGCCGCGCAAAAATCAAGGGATTGCAGGGTTTACACCGGATCGGCTTGAAAACTAGGCCCCGCCCGGGGGATCCGCCTCCTCCATCGCGACACGGCGCAGGCCATCGACGGCCGTATCGAACAATGTGTTTTCAATGCCCTCCAGGTGGACAATGAACACGGGCCGGCGAAATACGGGGGCGTCATTGATCAAGTGTAAGACCCCTTCGTCCAGGCGCGGGCGCACCGCGCGCAGCGGCAAATAGGCCGTCCCGCCGGCACGCAGGATATGCTGTTGCGCCAAGGGGCCGTAGCTGACCGCCAATTCCGGCGCCGGCAAATCCGGATAGGCATCAAGGTGTTCCATGCGGAATTCGGCCCCCCAGTCGACGAACACATAACCCGCGTCCCAAGGACCTTTCGCCGTCGGATAGGACGACACCAGAACCAGACTGTCCTGTGCCACTTTTTCGACCACCAGGCCCGAACGGTGCTGCGGCGTATAGGTCAGGGCAAGATCGATCAAACCCTCGACGACCTGGATCATCAACGTATCGGAAGTCCCGACGTCAGCCCGCAGGGCGACCTCGGGCAATTCGGAGCGCATCCAGGAAATCCAACTGACCATCATGCGTTCCCACAGGGTGAATTCCGCCCCGATCGTCAACATGGCTGAAAATTCCGTGGGCAGGCCCACGTTGTGGCGCGCCTGTTCCCAAGTCTGGATCAGTTTTTCGGCGAATGGGCGAAACTGCACGCCCGCGGCCGTCAGCGATGCCCCCGCCTTGGTCCGCACGAACAGCGGCTGCCCCAGCATGTCTTCCAGCAGTTTGACCCGGGTGCTGACGGTCGATTGCGTGACGTACAGGCGTTCCGATGCCTTGACGAAATTGCCGACCTCACAGATCGCCAAAAAGGTCCAGGCAAGATTGATATCCATGAATGATTTCCAGGCTTTCCGTGGGTGGGATGTCACGGATTATATATCGAAAATTTTGATACGAAACTTAATTTTATTTCGTTTGAGTAATATTCGATTTTACAGGAGAGTCACCTCGTCCAATCGTGGACACCCATCCTTTTCTGGAGGATTACATGAAAGTTCTGCCCCTCATTGGCGCTGCCGCTCTTCTCTTCGCGGTTGCGGCCCCGGCGCACGCCGTGGATGTGACCAATGAACAGGATACCGACATTCAACTGACGGTATCCGACTCTGAAGGTTCTGAAATGGTGAACGTCGCCGCCGGCGAAACCATCCCGAACCTCTGCGAAAAATGCAAACTCGTGCTGGGTGAAGAATCCCTAAATGTGGAAGGCGACCAAATCGCCGTGATCCGCAGCGGCAAGATTTCCATCCGCACGAACTAATCGACGAACGTAGGAACGGGCTTCGGCCCGTTCCTGCCGGAACGCGCCTGGGAGGGCGTCATCGGGAACGGGTGTGGTCAACGACAGGCTTGAAGCCCAGCCCCACAGGTAAAGGCCGAAACTGACGCACCCCCCGTTCCCGAGCGGCGCAATCAAGACGCGACACAGATCCTCCCAAGTGACGTTCCAGAAAGAACCTCAATTTTCCTACGCCCATCCTGACTGACGACAGACATCACTCTTAAACCCAGGCCAAATCGCCCTCCCTCGAATGGCCCCTTTTCAGAAAGGCATCCGCCATGTTGACGCAATCTCCCACGCCGTCCCCCGTTACGCCCGACAATGTTCAAGTCCCCGCCGCCCAGATTGAAACTTCCTTCTGGCGCCGCGCCGACGACATAACGGGCTTTGTCCTGTTTCTTCTGATCATGGGTGGCGGCGTGGTTACGCCCTTCGCTCTGTTTTTCTACGGACTTATGTTCCGCTAACGCCGGAACATGCCCAAAAAACCGGAACCCCCTCCCATGAACGCTTCCGCGACCCAGAAAACTCTGGGCCCGATCAGTGATCTTGAGCGCCACCTGCCTCCGGAATGGTGGCGCTCTCTTTTCAACGCGCTCTACTTGAAGACCGATGGCGACGTCACGGAAAACGACGACGCCACCCGGTCCGAGATCGACGCACTACTGTCCGTCGCCGGGCTTTCGCCCGATGACCGCATCCTCGACCTGTGCTGCGGTCAGGGCCGGCATTGCCTTGAATTGGCACGCCGCGGCTACGGCAACGTGACCGGCGTCGACCGGTCACGCTATCTGATCCGTCTTGCCCGCCGCCGGGCCCGCACCCAGGGCCTGCACGTGCAATTCAAAGAGGGCGACGCCCGGCGTTTTTCCATGAAAGCGGATTCCTTCGACCACGTCCTGCTGCTGGGAAACTCGTTCGGCTATTTCGAACAGGAAGAAGACGACCTGGCGGTCTTGACCGCCGTACAGCGGGTGTTGCGTTCGTCGGGACGCCTGGTCCTGGACATCACCGACGGCGAATGGATGCGCCAGAACTACGAACCCCGATCCTGGGAATGGATCGACGGCAACCAGTTGGTCTGCCGGGAACGATCCTTGTCCGCCGACCGGTCGCGCCTGATTTCCCGCGAAGTGGTCATCCATGCGGAAAAAGGCGTGATCGCCGACCAGTTCTATGCGGAACGGCTTTACGGTGACCAGGCCCTGAAAGCGTTGTTGGAGGCCGCCGGCTTCCGCGACATCACCTTCCATCAGGAACTGGAAGGCAATTCCAACCGCGTGACCGACCGCGGCGCCGACCTGGGCATGATGGCCCGCCGCCATCTTGTGACCTGCCGCGCCCCCGTCAAGGCGGCCAGCGGCGGACGCGGCCCCGCCTATCCGCACGTGACCGTGCTGCTGGGCGACCCGCGCCGCCCCGACCCGGTCAAACTGGGCGGCAAGTTCAATCCCGAAGACATGGAAACGGTCCGTAAACTGAAGACTGCCTTGGACGGCCTGGCCGATTATTCGTTCAGTTACGAAGACGACCACACCGGACTGTACCAGCGCCTGGAAGATAACCGTCCGTCCTTCGTCTTCAATCTGTGCGACGAGGGCTACAACAACGAAGCGCTCAAGGAACTGCATGTTCCGGCCATGCTGGAAATGCTCGACGTTCCCTATACGGGAGCAGGCCCGGCCGCACTCGGCCTGTGTTATGACAAGGCCATCGTCCGCGCCGTGGCCCAGCAATGTGAAATTCCGGTGCCGCTGGAAACCTATTTCGACCCGGATGATCAGGTCGCGACCATCCCGTCCGTATTCCCGGCCCTGATCAAACCCGCACAGGGCGACAGTTCCATCGGCATCACCATGAACGCCGTCGTGCATACCCCGGAAGACATGGTCGCCTACCTGGCGGAACTGCGCCGCACCCTGCCGGGACGCGCCGTTCTGGTGCAGGAATTTCTGAGCGGCGCGGAATACAGCGTGGCCCTGATCGGCAACCCGGGGCACGGCTTCCATGCCCTGCCCGTCCTGGGCGTCGATTATTCGGGCCTTGATCCCAAATTGCCCAAACTTCTGGGCTACGAATCGAAATGGCAGCCGGACTCCCCCTACTGGAACGACATTCAGTACAAGCAAGCCGAACTGGACCAAGACAGCCGCCGTGCCCTGGTCGACGCCTCGGCCACCTTGTTCCAGCGCCTGGGATGCCGGGATTACGCCCGGTTCGATTTCCGCACGGATGCGAACGGCGTGATCAAGCTGCTTGAGGTTAATCCCAACCCCGGCTGGTGCTGGGACGGCAAGTTCAATCTGATGGCCGGGTTCGAAGGCTTAACCTATCCGGACCTGTTGCGGATGATTCTTGATGCCGCACAGGCCCGCTGTTCGGAAGGCCAGTCGCAAGACTGGAATTCTCAGCAGGCAGCCCTTCAGGCCAGCGCCTGATATAGCCAACCTTGTACGTTCACCGCCATTCCAGGCGGTGAACGACGGCCCGGCAGGTTACCGGAGATTCACTGGCGGGACTGATCAGGTTCAATTCAACGAAGGTCAGTTCCGCCAACCTTTGGCCCAGGGCCACGAATTCCCGTTCCGTCGTATCGGGCTCGCGCGAGAACATCACCCCCAACCGGCGCCTGATGCGTTCTTCGTCCGTCAGTTTCAACGCGTGTCTAACCACACCAACGCCGAAGGCTTCGCGAATGGCGATCGCGCGCCGGGCCCAGCAAAACGGCTCGTTGATTTTGTCGGCCCCGACTGTCACGTCGAAACGGATTTCCAGGCGGCGCTGATTGCGGTCGAACCACACCCGGTATTGCGCCGGCGGTCCGGCGGCCGGGGTCAGGCGCCGTGCCGCGGCCTGGGCACCGGCGCGGGCCCGTTTGATCCCGGCGTCCAGCAAAGTCACGGGCTGTGCTGCCAATGTGTCGAACAGATCGCCCTGCTGTGCCTGCGCAGACGAAACCGACAGCCCCGCAAGCACCACGGCGAAAATGGCAGCCCACGTCCCATGGACAGACCCCGTCAGAAACCTGCGGTTCATTGATCGTCTCCTGCGCATCGGTTTTCCATCATTTCCACGCGCAACAGTAACAGCATTCCGCGGCCCTGCGGGTCATGTATCGACCACGGCCTGAACGGGAAAGCGGGCCTTGATGCGCTCCATCAACTGGTCGCGCACCATCCGATAGGCTTTCAGTTTTTCCTCGCGGTTTTCGGTCTCGATGATCGACGGATCGAAGGTATTCCAGAACTCGACCTCGCAGGCCATGATCCGGGTGAGTTCCATGGCCTTGTGCTGGGCCTCGGGCGACAAGGTAATGACCAAATCGAAGAAATCGTCTTCCATTTCGTCAAAGGTCTTGGATTTGTGTTTGGACATGTCGATGCCGATTTCATCCATCACGGCGATGGTGAAGCCGTCGATCTGCCCTTCGCGCACGCCGGCGCTGTCGATATAGACCTGATGTCCGTGCAGGAACTTCATGATCCCTTCCGCCATGGGCGAGCGGATCGAATTCATCGTACAGGAAAACAGAATTGCGGAAGGAAGGTCAGACATCCCGGCCCGCCCGCCTATGCCTTGATATGGAGCACGCAGACGAGCGTGAACAGGCGCCGTGCGGTGCGCAGGTTCATTTCGACCCGGTCCGCAAGGCGCGTGCGCAAAATCTCGGCCCCTTCGTTGTGCAGGCCCCGGCGCCCCATGTCGATGGCTTCGATCTGGCTGGGCGACATGGTCTTGATCGCCTTGAAATAGCTGTCACAGATCATGAAGTAGTCGCGCACGACCCGCTTCATTACGCTGATCGGCAAGGTGATCTTGACCAGATGGGATTGGCTTTCGTCGTCGACATCGAACACCAGACGGTTGTCCTTGATCGACAGACGCAGCGCATAAGGCCCCGGATAATCGATTTCCAGCGGATGAAAGACGTTGTCTTCCAGCAGATCGTAGATCGCCACTTTCCGTTCGTGATCGACCTGGGGGCTGCGGCTGACGACGCTTTTTTCGTCCAGATCGATCTGGACAATACGATGTGTGTCGCCGCTCATCCCCCGGCGCTCCTATCTAGTCCGCCGCCGGCTCGTTCAGGCGGATGGATATGGAAAGGGCATGGGCGTCCAGGCCCTCGGCCCGGGCCAAGGCAACGGCTTCCGGCCCGATGGCGCGCAGTCCCTGGGCGTCGCATTCGATCAGGGACGAACGCTTCATGAAATCCAGCACACCCAGGCCCGACGAAAAGCGCGCACTGCGCGCCGTCGGCAACACGTGGTTGGGGCCCGCGATGTAATCACCGATCGCTTCGGGCACGAACCGGCCCATGAAGATCGCCCCGGCGTTGCGGATTTTCCGGCCCAGGGCATCTGCATTATCGGTCGCGATTTCCAGATGTTCAGGGGCCACCCGGTCGACCAGGGGAATGGCCGCTTCCAGATTTTCGACCGTGATCACCGCACCGTAATTCGCCCAGCTTTCACCCGCCGTGCCCGTGCGCGGCAAGGTCTTGAGATGCCCTTCGACGGCGCGTTCGACGGCATCAGCGAAGGCCGCATCGTCGGTGATCAGAATGGCCTGGGCGGCGGTGTCGTGTTCGGCCTGGCTCAGCAAATCCGCCGCGATCCAGGCGGGATCGTTCTGGCCGTCGGCCAGCACCAGAATTTCCGACGGGCCCGCGATCATGTCGATGCCGACGGTGCCGAACACCTGCCGCTTGGCCGCCGCCACATAGGCATTGCCCGGACCGACGATCTTATCGACCGGACGGATCGTTTCCGTGCCGTAGGCCAGGGCGCCCACCGCCTGCGCCCCGCCGATGCGGTAGATTTCATCCACCCCGGCAATCGCCGCCGCCGCCAGAACCAATGGGTTCAATATGCCGTCCGGCGTGGGCACGACCATGACCAGACGGTCCACCCCGGCGACCTTGGCCGGGATCGCGTTCATCAGCACGGACGACGGATAGGCCGCCGTGCCGCCCGGCACGTAAAGACCCGCCGCCTCGACCGCCTGCCAGCGGTATCCCAGGCGCAAACCCGCGGCATCGGTGAAATCCAGATCCTCGGGCAGTTGTTTTTCATGAAAGGCACGGATACGGCCGGCCGCCGTCGCCAGGGCCGACAGGGTTTCATCCGTGCACTGGCCGCGCGCTGCATCGACTTCACCGGCGGTGATGGCCATGCCCTCGGCCGTCAATTCGAACCGGTCGAACCTTTTTGTGTATTCCAGAACGGCCGCATCGCCGCGCGCCTTGACGTCGCCCAGGATCGCTGCCACGGCGTCGTTGACGTCCGTTTCCGTTTCGCGCTTGGCCCCCAGGAAGTCCTTGAATGCCTGCTCGAAACCGGGATCGCGGGAATCAAGCCGCAAGGGCATCGGCGGCCTCCTTGAACTTGTTGACCCAGCCGCCGATTTCGCGCGGGCGGGTTTTCCAGGCGGCGCGGTTCACGGCCAGGCGCGATGTAATTTCCGCAATGGTTTCGATCTCGACCAGGCCATTGGCCTTCAAGGTCGCCCCGGTCGATACCAGATCGACAATGCGGCGGCACAACCCCAACGTCGGCGCCAGTTCCATGGCGCCGTTCAGCTTGATGCATTCGGCATGGACGCCGCGCCGGGCGAAATGGCGGCGGGTCAGACCGGGATATTTCGTAGCGATGCGGATCGACGACCACTGCTGCGGATCGTCCCCTTTAACCATTTCCGCGGGCTCGGCCACGGCAAGGCGGCAATGCCCGATGCCCAGGTCCACGGGGGCATAGATTTCGGAGAAATCGAATTCCATCAGCACGTCGTTGCCGGCAACGCCCAGATGGGCCGCCCCGAAAGCAACGAAGGTCGCCACGTCGAACGAGCGCACGCGGATGATGTCCACTTCCGGCACGTTGGTGGTGAATCGCAATTGGCGGCTTTTATCGTCGTCAAAGGCCGGTTCCGGTTCGATCCCCGCATGACGGACCAGCGGCATCACTTCTTTCAGGATGCGCCCTTTGGGCAAAGCCAATACCAGTTTTTCGTTCGCATTCGCGGGCTGGCTCATAAGCCGGTCTCCTTAAGGCCCAATCTCTTTGGGGGGTCGGGCGGCATACATATAGACTTTCGTGCCATCTTACCAGGGAACAGGCACGGAAATCCCACTTCTCGGGGCGTTATAGGCCAAGCCCCGCAATGAATTGGTTAATGGCGGGAAAAAGCGGTTCAGGCGCCTCTAAATGGGGGCTATGCCCGCATTTGGGAAGGATCAATGCTTCCGTCCGGCCCGAAACGCCCCGGGCGATGGCCTGGACCTGCCGTGCCGTGCCGTACTGATCGTCTGCACCCTGAACGACCAGAACCGGGCAGGTTACGCCGGCAAGGCAGTATTCCACGTTCCAATGGCGGAATTCATCGGTCAGCCAGGTATCGTTCCAGCCGAAAAAGGCCGTATCGACATTATCGCCGTGATAGCGCCGCAGCTTGTCCCGTAGATCGGTTTCCTGCCAGGCCTTGCGGGCGTCGCGGATCCCCTGGACCGTCACATCCTCGTTGAACACATGGGCGGCCATGGTCACGATGCCCTTGATCCGCGCATCAAAGCCCGCCGCCATCAGGGCGATGGTCCCGCCGTCGGAATGGCCGATCAGCACGGCCTGCGTGATTCCGGCGGCATCCAGCACGGCGCGCAGGACGTCCCGGGCTTCCGGCAGGTGGTAGTCCGTCGGGCGCGGCAGTTCCACCCCGTCCGAGCGGCCATAACCCAAGCGCGAATAGGCCAGGGCCGGCAGGCCGGTCATCCGGCCAAGGGTTTCCGGCACATCGCGCCACATGTCGACACAGCCGAGCCCTTCGTGAAGGAACACCAGGGCGGGTCCTTCCCCCGTCGTCGGCGTCCCCCACCAGGCATATTCCAGGCGTTTTCCGCCGATTGTCAGGAAATCGGTCTGCATGATTCCGGGCCGGATCCGTTCAGGTTGGTCAGAGCTTGCCGGTCATCTGATCGGCGCCGTGGTACAGCACCTGGCGCACGGCTTCGGCGGCCTTGGCATGATAGGCCACGCTTTCCGGGTCCATGTCCGCCTTGACCCTGGGCGTGTGTTCGAAGTGATTGAAACGGTCCTCGCCCCGGACCAGGGCGGCGGAATCCCATTGCCCCACGCTCTGCATGGCCTTGGCCGGCATGTAATGGAACGAAATCCCGACCCGCCGGTCGTTTGAAAGATTGGGCCCCGAGGCATGGGCCAGGCGGATGTTGTGCAGCGACATCTGCCCGGGCTTGAGCGGCATGGAAACCGCCCTGTCCTCGTCGATGCCCTGGGTGATTTCCTGCCCCCGGGTCAGCATGTTGTTGTCGTGGTACAGGTCTTCGTGCTTCAGGGGCGGGCCTTCGTGCGTACCCGGCATGACGCGCATGCAGCCGGCTTCTTCGCTGGCTTCGGACAGGGCCAGCCAGGCCGTCACGACCTCGCCGCCGGCAAGCCCCCAATAATTGCTGTCCTGATGCCAGGACACGTATTGCCCGGAACCGGGCTCTTTCGTCCAACTGAGGGTGTTCCAGCACAGGATGTCGGGGCCCAGGATGTCTTCCATGATGTCGACGATGCGCGCGTCACGGACCAGATCGTCCAGCCATTTGAACAGAAGATGCGTTTTGTTGCGCTGCAGGCCGTTGAGGGGGGCACCCTGGGCGGCCTCGAAGGCTTCCAGGCGGGCGCGTAAATCGGCGACCTCGTCGGCGCCCAGAATATCGACGGGGCTGTAATAGCCTTCTTCCTTGAACTGGCGCAGGGCTTCGGTGCTCAGGACCTTCAGCATGGGATGTCTCCTCGTTTCTTGCCAAGGAGCATATCAAAAGCCACCCATCCCCCGCCACTGGTCCCTCGCCCAGTTTCCGGGAATTAGCTCTCGGGGTTAGTCCCCAGGCACCCTGGCGATATCGGCGCCGCAGGCCGCCAGTTTTTCTTCCAGCCGTTCGTACCCACGGTCCAGGTGATAGACCCGATTGACCCGGGTTTCGCCCTCGGCCGCCAAACCGGCCAGAACCAAAGAGACCGACGCACGCAGGTCCGTCGCCATGACGGGCGCGCCCGACAGTTTCTTGACACCGCGCACGATGGCCGACGCACCGTGCACGTTGATGTCGGCCCCCATGCGGCACAGTTCGGGCACATGCATGAAGCGGTTTTCGAAGATCGTTTCCGTGATCATCGCGGCCCCGTTCGCGACCGTCATCATGGCCATGATCTGGGCCTGCATATCGGTGGGAAAACCAGGATAGGGCTCGGTCATACTGTCCACACCCCGCAGCTCGCAATTGGCGCGGTTGACCTTCAGGCCTTCCTTGTCTTCGGAAACCTCGACCCCGGCGCGCTGCAACAGATCGATGGTGCTTTCGATCAGGTCGGCGCGGGTGTTGGTCAGGGTCAGTTCGCCGCCGGTGATCGCGGCGGCGGCGGCATAGGTGCCGGTTTCGATCCGGTCGGGCAGAACCCGGTGACGGGTGCCGGAAAGTTCGGCCACGCCGGAAACGCGCAGGGTATCCGTACCGACCCCTTCGATCTTGGCTCCCATGCCCATCAGGCATTCCGCCAGATCGGTGATTTCGGGCTCGCGCGCGGCATTGGCGATGACGCTATCACCCTTGGCCAGAACTGCCGCCATCAGGGCGTTTTCGGTGCCGCCGACGGTGACCTTTGGAAACAGGATATGCCCGCCCTTCAGGCCGTCGGGTGCGGTCGCCTGGATATAGCCTTCCTTAAGCTCGATCTCCGCCCCCAGGGCTTCCAGCGCCTGCAGGTGCAGATCGACCGGCCGGGTGCCGATGGCGCAGCCGCCCGGCATGGAAACCCGTGCCCGGCCTGCCCGGGCCAACAGCGGCCCCATGACGACGACCGAGGCCCGCATCTTGCGGACCAACTCATAGGGCGCTTCGGTGGCCGCGATCTCCCGCGCCTGCAGGCGTACGACCGGTTCGTTCTTGCCGGTGCCGGCCGCATCGCCGCCTTCGTTCCGGGTGACCTCGACCCCCAGTTCCTGCAACAGGCTGCCCATGGTGGCGAGATCCGCCAGAGCCGGCATGTTGGTCAGTTCCAACGGGTCTTCGGTCAAAAGGGAAGCCGCCATCAGCGGCAAGGCGGCGTTCTTCGCCCCCCCGATGGCAATGGTGCCGTTAAGGGGACGGCCGCCCCGGATTTGAATGCTGTCCATGAATGTTGATTAACAGAAGCAATGGGGCCCTGTCATGGCGGGATTGGGTTTTATTGGTGGCGCCGGGCCTTGATCCCGCGGCCGTCCGGTCAGGATTCCCCGCCGCCGTCCTCCCCGATATCGCGTTTACGCTGCTGTTGCTTGCGTTTAGCCAGATTGGCGCGCAATTGCGCGGCCTGACGGTCCTTGCGCGCCTGATCCGATTGCGCACCCTTGGTGGTTTGTCCCGGGCGCTTACCGCCGCCGCCGGGCGGCGTTTCCGAAGTGGTCATGGGGCCTCCGATTCGCCCTGAAAATGGTTTGTTCCGACACCTGAAATAAAGGGCTATGGGACACTTGTCATTGATGAAACCCTATACTATTGTCCGCCCCTCTCCACGACCCGATGCCGCCGTAGCTCAGGGGTAGAGCGCACCCTTGGTAAGGGTGAGGTCCACAGTTCGATTCTGTGCGGCGGCACCATTCACTTTCCATCCCCTTCCATACCAGCACATCGATGACCGGCGGTCCCGGCCGCATCCTGGCATCGGCACGATTGCCGTTGTGAGATATATTCAAATAAATTAAACTGTCTTTCGGAAGTGTAGTTTGATTTGCTTTCCCACTTTCTTACCGTAGGTCACATTGTGGTGAGAAGCGAAGGAACGGTCATCGGCGTTGTTGAGAATCGTTTTCAATTCGCATATGGTTTGCCGAAGTCGATCGGGAGTCCGGCATAATCTGGCGACAAGGCGTTTCGCCCAAGAGGCGGCGCGTTAGAAAAGTCCAGGGAGGACAGCCCGCCCTCAACGGCGGCATACCTGGAGATATTGGGTTCTGATGAACGAAGAAGATGTAATTGAAGGTGCCCGCGAAGCCGCACAGTTTCTGAAGGCGCTGGCCAACGAAAACCGCCTGCTGATCCTTTGCATGCTCGGTGACGGTGAAAAGTCGGTCACGGAACTGGAACAGGCCCTTGATCTGCGTCAGCCGACCTTGTCGCAGCAACTGGCGCGTCTTCGTGCCGATGACTTGGTATCCACGCGGCGCGAGGGCAAAATCATCTATTACAGCCTCGCCAGCAACGAAGCGGGCAAGACGCTTGAACTGATGCACGGCCTGTTCTGTTCCGAAGAAGCGATTGAACGCCGCCGCCTGATCAAGGCGAACAGCCGTTCCGCCGCCTGACCCCGGCCCAATTCCCCTGAATGAATTCGCCTGTCCCTGACGGCTGAGCACTGACGCTCGCAGTTATTCCTGGGCGGCTTTCTTGATATAGGCCATCAGGTCGGCGACGTCCTGTTCCTTGCGCAGGCCCGGAAAGGCCATGCGCGTGCGGCCCTTGTCGGCACCAATCTTTTCCTTCACGAAGGATTTGGGATCGGCGACGAAGGCCATCAACGCATCGTCGGTCCATTTCAGCCCCTGGCCTGCGGCGGCCTTGAACACCTTGGAATAGCGGAACCCGTCGACGGAACCCGCCGTCCGGCCCAGGATGCCTTTCAAGGACGGGCCGAGCTTGTTCTTGTCGCTGTCGATGACATGGCAGGACTGGCACTTGCGGAACACCTTCTTGCCCGCCTGGACGTCGCCCTGTGGCGCGGCGTCGGCAGCGGCCGTCTGCGTCGGCGATGCCGGTTCAGCCGATTGTTTCTGCGCCGATGCCCCGCCTTTTTCCGGCGTCACATCGATGGCCTTGGCCCGGCCCAGGACCTTGATCTCGGCCTTGCAGTTCTTCATGCATAGGTCGGCAGCCTTGACGGTCTGACCGTCGGGGCGCGGGTCTTCGAAGAATTGCGCCGCGTTGGGCATCTCGACCTTGCCGATGGTCGTATCATCCAACACGAAATCGTTGTCGATGACGTCGTTCATGTACAAAAGATACGCCGTCACCGCATAGACCTCGTCGTCGGTCAGGGTCTGTGCCTCGCCGAACGGCATGGCCCGCTTGATGTAATCGAACACGGTCGAAGCATAAGGCCAGTAGCTGCCGACGGTTTTTTCCGGCCGCTGTTCCTTCAGGGATCCATGCCCGCCGACCAGCACGGGATAACGCCCGCGCGCTTCGCCGAAATCACCGTGGCAGGCGGCGCAACGTTCGATATAAACCTTTTCGCCCTTAACCGCCGTGCCGGACCCCGAAGGCGCCCCAAAGCCGTCCGGACGCACATCGATGTCCCAGGCCTTGATCTGTTCGGGCGTGGCCGCCGCACCCAATTCGGGGAACAGGCGTTCGCCGGCCGGGGCCTGAACGGCGGAGGAAAGAACGAGAACGGCCGCACCGGCGGCCAGGGTTAGATTACGCCAAGCGGACATTTTCCACCTCCCCGGTCGGATTGATGCGCCAGGTCTGAATGGCGTTGTTATGGTAGATGGAATTGACGCCTCGCACGGCCTGCAGGGCCGCCATTTCAGGCTGCACATAGCCGGTTTCGTCGATGGCACGGCTTTGCAGGTAGGCGGTGTCGCCGTTCCATTCCCAACCGTCCAGATAGAACCGGGTCAGGCATTTCGACATGATCGGATCTTCCAAGCGCGCCTGATGCCAGTTGCGCCCGCCGTCCACGGTGACATCGACGCGCTTGATCTTGCCGCGCCCGGACCATGCCAAGCCCTTGATGACCTGCGGCCCCTTGTCGCGGCAGGGAACTTCCGGGCAGGGGCTGGTGATCACCGACTTGCAATCCATTTCCCAGGTAAAGCGCCGGGCCCGGCCGTCGGGCATCAGGTCCGTATACTTGGATGTTTCCTCTCGCGCCTGCCAGGCACCGTCGCCAACCTCGATCCGGCGCAGCCATTTGACCCACATGTTGCCTTCGAACCCGGGCACCACCAGGCGGATGGGATAACCCTGTTCCGTGCGCAGGCGCTCGCCGTTCATGGAATAGACCACCATGCAGTCGTCCAGCGCTTTTTCCAGCGGCAAAGAGCGGTTCATGCCGGCACTATCGCCGCCTTCGACCAACAACCATTTGGCCTTTGGCTTGACCCCGGCTTCTTCCAAAAGGCGGCGCAGAGGGACACCCGTGTACTGCACGCAATGGACCATGCCATGGGTGAACTGCACGCCGTTCAATTGCGCGCCGCGCCATTCCATGCCGCCGTTGGCCGCACATTCCAGAAAGTAAAACCGGCTTTCCGGCGGAAATCGCTTCAGGTCCTGATAAGTGAAGACCAAGGGCCGTTCGACCATGCCGTGGATCATCAGGCGGTAATCCTCCGGAATGACCTCGGCGGCCCCGCCGTGATGGCGCTCGAAACACAGACCATTGGGCGTGACGATCCCGTCCAAAGCGTAAAGCGGCGTGAAATTGACGGAGGATTCGGGCGTCGCGGTCAGCCAATCCACATGGCGGCGCACGACGGATTTTTCAAATTTGGACGGCACACCGTAAGGAAAGGCATCCACCCCTGGCCCCAGAACACGCGACCAATCCGCCACATTGGGCGGCAGGTTGGCCGGATCGGCCAAAGCGCGGGCCGGCGTGATCAACCCCGCGGCCGCAACCCCGCCGGCAGCCCCCAGGCCGGCCAGCAGCGCCTTGCGGCGGCTGGCGTCGATTCCCGTGCCTGATGCTACGGGCTGTTTGCTGTGGGTGTTTCCCGGCGTTACGGGCGGTCTGGTCTTTTTCATTGATGCAGGCTCCAAACAGATCGGGGCGGCCCCGCCCCTTTCCGTCAACGGGCAGCGTCACCTAATCAATTACGGAGATTACATTATATATTTTATGAATATGTGTCCAGGGCAAGACACGAAAAAATCACGGGATCTCACCAATTTTCCGGCGATTTCCCGCTGCTTTTCAGCGCCTTGATCTTTTCCCGCACATAGGGCCCGAACTTGCCCTTCAGATAGGCCTGCTCATGAACGAAGCGATACATGGTCATGAAGTGAAAGGGCTTCATATATCCAGGCATGCGGGCGATTTCCGCCGCCTTGCCCGATACATCCTTAGGCAGGCGGTCAAGGGACGGAAAGAAAACCGTGGTCGGCGTAAAGCGCACGCCCCATTTTTCCGCCAGTTTCTTTTCCGGCAGTTCCTCGCCGTCGAAATCCGTGACCATGCGCGAGCCGATGATGTTGATCTGCAGAATCGCGAAGTTCTTGTTCACATATTCGGCAATGTCGGGACGGGCGAAATTGACCTCGTGCATTTCCCGGCAATAGGGGCAGCCTTCCAGGGAAAAGATCACGGCAAAACGCTTGCCGGCCTGGGCCGCTTCTTCCAGGTCTTCCTTCAGGATCATGAAGGAATTAAGAAACCAGGGTTCGGTCATCAGGCCGTCGGCACCGACGATGGCGGCGGACGCCTTGCCGGCACTGCCCAGGGAAAGCCCCGCCACGGCCGCAATGCCCATGCCTGCCGAAATCCATCGGTTGAATAGTCGCCGGGTAATCACGTTACGATGTTCCTCTGACCTGTTCCGTTTATCATCATACACATTCGGTTCGTTGAATGTATATTGACCGCAGCAGCCATGCTCTGGCAAGACGCTATAAGAAGGAATCCAAGACCGTGAATTCAAGACCCCTTTTCATCGCCGGTGTATTCTGCCTGCTGGTGGGCGCATTTTCCGGTGCGGCCCGGGCGGATGCGGATGCGTTCGACGCCCTGGTCGACGAGGCCCAGGCCGGATATCGCGCCGCCCTGTTCTATGCCCGCACCGGCAACCCGGCCCTGGCCGGGATCGAACTGGGCCAGGCACAGGATGCCTGGGACGGGATTATTTCCGAATACGGCACCCAGCCGCCCAAGGCCTATGCCAACGACAGCCGCTGGACAGCTGACCTGAAGGAAATCGCCGGCCGGGTCGCCAAAGGGCTGGAACTGCTGGATATGGAACAAGGCAAGGCCGCGCGCCGGGAACTGGCGCCGGTACGCGACCTGGTGTACGGCCTGCGCGACCGGGCCGGGCGCAAGGGCTATTCCGAATGCGTCACCGATCTGAACCGCCAGATGGACCTGCTGTTCAAATGGCGCCATGACCGGCCCGATTTCGCCAAGCCGGGCACGGCCGATGCGGTCATGGCGGCGGCGGTCAAGTATCGCGACATTCTGCGCCGCTGTCGGGGGCTTGCCGGCGAGAAACTGAAAAATGCAGCGGATTTCAAACGCATCTACGACGGTGCGGATATCTCGATTTCGTCCATGCCGGCGGCGGTCGAGCGTAAGGACGCGCTGAGTGTGGTCAACATCCTGCGCGAACTGCGGTCCTTCGACCGGATTCTCTTTTTCAAATTGGGATAGCCCGGCCCTGACCGGATCAGCCGACCTTACCCAGGCTGGGGAAGGTATCGAGCATCCAATTGGCGATTTCCGGCACGCTGCCGGTCACGAACAGGATGCCCGTTGCGATCAGCAGCAAACCCATGACCTTTTCCACCACCCCCAGATGGCGGCGGAACCGCTTCATGAAACCCAGGAACGGGCCGACGGCAAAGGCCGCGCCCAGGAACGGCAGACCAATCCCGGCGGAATAGACCGCCAGCAGACCCGCGCCGGACCAAGGCCCGTCGCCCGTTGCCGCGACCATCAGGATCGCCGCCAGGACAGGCCCCACACAAGGCGTCCAGCCGAAAGCAAAGGCCAGACCGACGACATAGGCACCGACCACCCCCATGGGTTTCTTGGGCCCATCGAAACGGGCGTCCCGTTGCAGGAATCCGATGCGGAATACGCCCAGAAACTGCAAACCCAGAAGGATGATGATCACGCCGGCGATCTTGGCGAGGACGGGGTGGTATTCGGCGATCAACTGCCCTACGGCCGAAGCCGTCGCCCCCATGCCGACAAACACGGTGGAAAAGCCCAGAACAAAGGCCAGCGCCGTCCAACGCACCCGCGCCAGGGCCGCACTGTCCGTGTCGTCCCCTTGGTTTTCCAATGCCTGGAATGTCGTGCCCGCCAGGAAACACAGATAAGGCGGCACCAGCGGCAGAACGCAGGGTGACAGGAAGCTCAACAAGCCAGCAAGAAAAGCACCGCCGTAGGAAACGTCCATCGCCGTCAATTAGTCCTTCTGTCCGCCCGGGCCGATAAGGCCTTAGGCGCCAATCACCTTGACCGTTTCGTTCTTGGGCACCTTGACCACTTTTTCGCGCTGAATATAGCCCGCGACCAGATCATAGGCGGGCGGTCCTTCAGTGCCTTCGTTGACCGAGGCCCAGCCGGCGGTCACGTATTTCTTCGCCGGGTCGATGGCCTGACCGGTTTTCAGCGACGTCATGTTGGAAATGCGCGAGCCGATCTTCTGGTTGATGTCGATGGTATAGGACATGCCGCCGACCCGCACCATGTCGCCGCCCTGTTGGTAATAAGGATCGGCGTTGAACAGATTGTCGGCCACGTCTTCCAAAATCGTCTTCAGGAATTCGCCCGTCATTTCCGTGCGGTAGACGTTGGGATAGGTAATCGCCGTGTGATGATGCACATCGTCCACGGTGATGGCCTGCCCCGGCAGAAGTGACGCCCCCCAGCGGAAGCCCGGAGACAGGGCGATTTCCGCATCCCGTTCCTGAATCAGCGCCTGACAGATCACATCGTCGAAAGTGCCGTTGAAGTTGCCCCGGCGATACAGCAGGTCTTCCGTATGGCCAAGCTCGCGGGAAATCTCGGCCAGATGCGGTTTGCGGATTTCATCGACCAGGGCGGCCATTTCCTTGTCCGGTTCGATCGCATCGGAAAACACGGGGATCAGGCGATAGCTGAAATCCGTTACCTTCTTGCCTTCGATCTTGAGATCCAGGCGCGACAGGAACTTGCCGTGGCTGCCCGATGCGATCAACAGGGTGTTGTTGACAGTGACCGGGGCCGGCAATGCGTCGTGGGTATGGCCGGTCAGGATCACGTCGATCCCGTCGACACGCGACGCCAGCTTACGGTCCACGTCGAAGCCGTTGTGCGACAAAAGGACGATCAGATCCGCCCCCGCCGCCTGGGCCGCGGCCACCTGTTTCTTGACGTTGTCTTCGTTGATCCCGAACGACCAGTTGGGCATCAGATAGCGCGGATTGGCGATCGGCGTATAGGGAAAGGCCTGGCCGATGACCGCGATCTTG
>JAVJOU010000030.1:0-202158 GCA_040216635.1 Rhodospirillales bacterium
ATGGCACGACGCAGACAGATTTACGAAGGCAAGGCGAAGGTCCTTTTTGAAGGCCCGGAGCCCGGAACGATCGTTCAGTACTTCAAGGACGACGCGACCGCCTTCAACAACCAGAAGAAGGGCACCATCACCGGCAAGGGGGTGCTGAACAACCGGATTTCCGAGTTCCTCATGACCCGGCTGGGGGACATGGGCGTTCCGACTCATTTCATGCGCCGTTTGAACATGCGCGAACAGCTGGTCCGCGAGGTCGAGATAATCCCCCTGGAGATCATCGTGCGCAACGTCGCCGCCGGCACCTTTTCCAAGCGTTTCGGCATGGAAGAAGGCACCGCGCTGCCACGTTCGATCATCGAATATTGCTACAAATCCGATGAATTGGGCGATCCGCTGATCGCCGAGGAACACGTGACCGCCTTCGGCTGGGCCACGCCCCAGGACCTGGACGAGATCATGGCCATGTCCCTGCGCATCAATGATTATCTGTCGGGCTTGTTCATGGGCATCGGCCTGAAACTGGTCGATTTCAAGCTGGAATTCGGCCGCCTGTGGGAAAACGACCACAACATGCGCATCGTCCTGGCCGATGAAATCAGCCCCGACAGCATGCGCCTGTGGGACGTAAAGACCAACGAGAAGCTGGACAAGGACCGCTTCCGCCGTGATTTGGGCAACGTCGCCGAAGCCTATCAGGAAGTCGCCCGGCGCCTCGGCATTCTGCCGGAATCGGGCCCCGTTGATTTGAAAGAACCTGAAACGATCCAATGAAAGCAACCGTCCACGTAACTTTGAAAAACGGCGTTCTCGACCCCCAGGGCAAGGCCGTGCAGCATTCCCTGGCGGACCTTGGCTTCGCCGGCGTCAACGACGTGCGCCAGGGCAAATTCATTGAACTGAACCTGACCGAAACCGACGCCGCCAAGGCGAAGGCCGCCGTTGAAGCCATGTGCGAAAAGCTGTTGGCCAACACGGTGATCGAAAACTATTCCGTCGATATCTCCGAAGGCTGATCCCCGTCCCATGCCAAGCAATACGAAAGCCGCCGTCATCGTCTTTCCCGGCTCCAACTGCGACCGCGACATAAAGGTCGCGCTGGAAGCCGCCCTTGGAGCCCATGACGGCGACAGCAACGTCATCATGCACTGGCACCGCGATTTGGGCCTGCCGGATGTGGACCTGATCGCCGTTCCCGGCGGGTTTTCTTATGGCGATTATCTGCGCTCGGGCGCCATGGCCGCCAATTCGCCGGTGATGCGCACGGTGGTCGAGCGCGCCAACAAGGGTGTGCCCGTACTCGGCATCTGCAACGGCTTTCAGGTGTTGACCGAAGCCGGTTTGCTGCCGGGGGCGCTGATGCGCAACGCGGGCCTTAAGTTCGTGTGCAAGGATGTCTGGCTGAAGGTCGAAAACACCGAAACGCCGTTTACCGGCGCCTATAAGGACAGCCAGGTCGTCCGCATCCCCGTGGCCCATCATGACGGCAATTATTTCGCCGACGACGCGACCCTGGACCGCCTGGAAGGTGAAGGCCGCGTCGCGTTCCGCTACTGCGACGCCAAGGGCCAGACCGGCGAAGACGCCAATCCCAACGGCAGCCGCCGCAACATCGCCGGCATCGTCAACGCGGGCGGCAACGTGTTGGGCATGATGCCCCATCCCGAACGCCTGGCCGAAGCGGCGCTTGGCGGCACGGACGGCAAGCCCATGTTCGACGGTCTGCTGACCGCGCTGCATTAAGCAATCACCGCGAGATCCACCACCTTGGTTGGTTGGTTTGTCCGACGATGAGCTATGAAACGCTGAAACTTCTGCACCTGCTGGGTGTCATTCTGTTCCTTGGCAATATCGTTGTCACGGCCTGGTGGAAAGTCACCGCCGACCGTACCGGCAACCCGGCGGTGATCGCCCACGGCCAGCGTCAGGTGATCCTGACGGATGTGATCTTCACGTCTTTGGGGGTGGTGCTGATCGCCGGATCGGGGGCCGCGATGATCGCCGCCGCCGGCTGGGATGTGATGGAAGCACGCTGGTTGCAATGGGGGATCGGCCTGTTCGCCCTGTCCGGGGGCATCTGGCTGATCGTGCTGATTCCCACACAGGTTCAGCAGATGCGCCTGGCCCGCACGTTCAAGGACGGCGGGGACGTTCCCGAACGCTACCGGCAGTTGGCAGCGCGCTGGAATCTGTTCGGCGGTCTGGCGACGGTTCTGCCGTTCCTGAACCTCTATTGGATGGTGTTCAAGGGATAGCAGCCTTTAAGCGGCGGCGAAGGCTTCCTGAATTTCCGCCAGCAGCATTTCCTGTTCCTGCCCGTCGATGCGGAACTCCACGGCCACGCCCTTTTCCCAGGTGCGGTTGACCTGGGCGGACAATTCACCCAGTTCTTCGATCTGAAGATCGACCGGATCGCCCACGGTGAAATGGTGATGATTGCGCGCCAGGGGTTCGGAAAACTCGACCTGCGCCCCCTGGGGCGAGATGTTCATCAGCAATCCGGCGCGCGTCTCCGCGTCTCCGCTGACGAAAATCAGTTCGTGAATATCAAAGCGGGTACTTGCCCGGCGTTCCTGGGTCATGAGGCAATCTCCTGTCTGCCTCCCCATCCCCTTGGTCATCCCTTTGGTGCAAATAATACCCTAATTAAGCCCCAAAGGCACGGCTCAAGCCGTCAACAGGCACATCAGCGGGCGGATATCCGCCACCTTGTCCAAATCAGCCACGAATGCCTTTACCCGGGCGGCCTTGTCCGCCCCGATCACCGGTTCGGCCAGGGCATGGTATTTGCGCTCCAGGTCCTGGGCGCTGACCGGGTTTTCCGGGCTGCCCCGGCGGTTGCGTTCCCTATGGCTGAATTCGCGGCCGTCCTTGGTGCGGACCGTAACCCGTGCCATGTGCCGCGCGCCCGGGCCTTCGGCTTCGATCGCTGGATCGACTTCCGCATCGATCCGGTCGATGAAGGCCAGGACCTTCCCATCCTTGATGCGGTCTTCGGTGAACTGGGTCGTGAAGGCCTCGCCATCCAACGCGATCATGGCCAAGCCGTAATACAGGTTCATCTGCGCCGCCGTGATGCTCTGCGCCTTATAAGGCCAGGCGCAATGGACATAGGTCGGATGGCTGACATGGGCGGTGATGCCCGCGATCTCGCCGGCGTCGATGCCGTTGTCCGTCATCACCGCTTTCAGGCAATCCAGCGCCGCATGAATACTGGTCACCGTGGCATGGGGCTTGAACCCCGTCTGCAAGGTCTCCCACTGCATGTCCTGGCCCGGCATTAGCCCCCGGACGGCGCGGTCGACATTGTTCGTTCCGGCAAAGGCCGCAAGGAACCCGCCGTATTCGGCCTCGACCATGTCCGAGATACCGGTAAAGCCCTTGGCCGCCAGTTCGGCCCCGCGCACGCCGGCTTCGGCCGCGCGCCCGGAATGCAGGCGTTTGACCATGGCCCCTTCCTGGGCCGCCATCAGCCCCGCCCCCAACGATCCGGCGATGCCGAGCGCATGGGCGGTCTGCGCCGCATCCAAGCCCATCATGCGGGCCGCCGTGGCGGCGGCCACCAGCGGGCCGACCGTGCCCTGGGGGTGAAAGCCGCGCAGCAGTAAATCCGTTCCGGCGGCCGCGCCCACCCGGCAGGCGACTTCGTAGCCCGCCGCGATGGCCGTCAGAACCAGTGATCCGGGCACGCCGTCCTTGCGCGTTCCCATCAGGCGTTCGCCCATGTTCAGCGCCACCGGCACGGCGATGGAATTGGGATGGGTGATGGCATCGCGGTGGATGTCGTCCATTTCGAACGCATGCCCCGCCGTGGCGTTGACCAGCACCGCATTGGCCACGGGGACCATGCGCAGCATGCCGATCAGCGACGCCTCGGGCGTGCCGCCGTCAGCATCGGCCAGTTCGGCGACCATGCGGGTCCAGGGCAGGGTCGCCCCGTGCAGACAGCAGGCCAGCCCGTCCAGCACCGCCAGCTTCAGGTGGTCGATGACCTTGGGCGGCAGGTCTTCGAATTGCAGCCCGGCGGCGAAATCGGCCAGGATGGCGGAAGCCCCGGGGACCGCCGTTTCTGCATGCGTCATGGCGTCGCCATCTTTCATAATATGCCCCCGCCCCGGATTATTGGGCACGAACGCCGCCGCGCGGGCCGGTGTTCAGCTGGTTCAACATTTCCGGTGCAACCGGGCGGCCTTCGGGCGTGTTCAGCCAGATACGCAGCAACAGGCGCTTGCGTTCGACCTCGTCATAATCATGGAATTCTTCGCGCGCGTGCATGGTCGTGCGGTTGTTGAGAATTTGAATGTCGCCGGGCAACAGATCCATCTTCAGTTTCATGTCGTCACGCATGGACAGTTCACGCACGTAATCGACGGCTTCCTGTTGTACGGGCGTCAGGGGATGGCCGGATTTCTCGGCGCCCAGTTCCAGCTGACGTTTGTTGTATTTGCAGGAAAGCGCGCCCTGATAATAGGCGAACACGGGAATTTTCTGGGCCGTGACCTCGGCCATGTTGCCGGTCTTGGCCGCAAGGTCGACGTGAAAGCCGTCGCACAGCGTGTCGATCAGGTCGGGGCGTTCTTTGAGGATTTCATTGTACATGGCGGTCGACGACACCACGGTGCTTTCCCCGCCCGCCTTGGCCCGGCGCACACACAGCAGGCCGACCACGTCGCAGCTGTCCGTATGGGGCGGCAAATCCAAAGAGGTGCGGTAGAAACGCACGCCCGAAAGATAGGGATCCGATCCCTTAGGGGCTTCACCGTAATCCATGACCGAGCCGATCAGCTCACCCTGTTTGTTCTGAACGATACCGATTCCCAGGTACTGGCCGAGCCCCCAGAAGATCATCTTCAGATCGTCCACGGAATAGCGTTCCGGCCGCAGCCCGCGAAGGACCTGAAACCCGCGCCCGAACTGTATCTCGTCGGAGACGTCTTGCAGCCGCGCGGCCAGACCGGGCAGCGGGAAATCCTGTTTGCCGAAACCCAGCGCCTTGCCTTCGGCCTTGACCGTGCGCAGCGCGGTATCGATTTCGGCGATCTCGTCGGCGCTCAGGGTCAAGGTCCAGACAGCCTTGTCGGGATATGTATCCGCCCGCCATGCGGTCGCGTCGGTCACGGGCTGGCGCAGGATTTCGGTCATCGAAAGTCGTCTCCCTGGAATATCGGCTGATCGGTCTGCAGAGGCACACCCCGGCTCATCTGCGGTGCGGCACATTGTATACAATTTGACGCGGCAGAGAGACAACCAAATTACGTTTCGGGCCGGAGTTTCTTGATTTCCCGTGCTGGCGGGCCCGCCCGCCTTTGGTCATAATCCCTGACTATTGAAGAACAACCTCACCCGCCGCCGCAGGAGAAACCCGGCCGATGTTATTGCCGTTATACGATTCCAATCCCCGGCACCGCATCCCGTTTCAATACGTGACCGTCGCCCTGATCGCGATCTGCGGCGCCGTGTTCCTGTGGCAGGCAACACTCGATCCCCGAAGCGCGCAGGAAGCCGTTTATGCGCTCGGCACCATTCCCGCCGTGGTGTTCGGTGACAAAAGCCTGCCGCCGGAACTGGTCTGGGTTCCGGCCGAAGCGACCCTGATCACTTCCATGTTCATGCACGGCGGCTGGATGCACTTGATCGGCAATATGCTGTATCTGTGGATTCTCGGCGACAATGTGGAAGACTGCATGGGCCATGTGCGGTTTCTGATCTTCTATTTGTTGTGCGGCATCGCCGCGATCATGGCGCATATGCTGATCGACCCCACCTCCACCGTGCCCTTGGTGGGGGCATCCGGGGCGATTTCCGGCGTGATCGGGGCGTATCTGCTGCTGCATCCCAAGGCCCATATCAACGTGCTGATCTGGATTTTCATCTTCGTGAAGATCGTGCCCGTGCCGGCCTGGATCGCGCTGGCCGCCTGGATCGGGTTGCAGGTCTTCAGCGCCGCCCAGGACCCGGGATCGGGCGGCGGCGTCGCCTTTTGGGCTCATATCGGGGGGGCGGTTGCCGGCATGGTACTGGTGCCGTTCTTTAAGCGGCGTGACGTGCCGCTTCTGGCCGGGATCGGCGGCAGGCCCCTTCATCCGGCTGAACCCCGGGGCGGCGGCGCGCCCGGCCAAGGCCCCTGGGGCCAATCCCGTTCAGATGAGCGCGCCCCCAAAATCCGCTTGCGTCGGCCCGGCCGGGGCGGTGTGAAGCGGCCCTGGCACTAAGGATTCGCCTCTTAACGCAGAAAACCCCGGCAAACGGCCTCTCATGGCCGATAAAACATTGCCAAATGCCGGGGATTTGCTAAGAAGTGCCGCCATGGACGCACCCCAAAATTCTGCTACGGATTCCCCGGAAATCACGCCTGAAATCGTCGCCGAGCACGGCCTGAGCCCTGCCGAGTACGAAAAGGTGCTGGAAATCCTCGGCCGTGCCCCGAACCTGACGGAACTGGGCATCTTTTCCGTCATGTGGTCGGAGCATTGCTCCTACAAATCCTCGAAGAAATGGCTCAAGACCTTGCCGACCGAAGGCAAGCGGGTGATCTGCGGGCCCGGCGAGAACGCGGGCGTGGTCGATATCGACGACGGCCAGGCGGTGATCTTCAAGATGGAAAGCCACAACCACCCCAGCTTCATCGAACCCTATCAGGGGGCGGCGACGGGTGTGGGCGGCATCCTGCGCGATGTCTTCACCATGGGAGCCCGGCCCGTGGCCAATCTGAACGCCCTGCGTTTCGGTTCTCCCGACCATCCCAAGACCCGCCATCTGGTGGGCGGTGTGGTCGCCGGGATCGGCGGTTACGGCAACTGTGTCGGCGTGCCGACCGTGGGCGGTGAATGCGAATTCCACGAAGGCTACAACGGCAACATCCTGGTCAATGCCATGACCGTGGGCGTGGCCGATCAGGACAAGATTTTCTATTCAGCCGCCACGGGCATCGGCAATCCGATCGTCTACGTCGGCTCTAAGACCGGGCGCGACGGCATCCATGGTGCGACCATGGCGTCCGCCGAATTCACGGATGATTCCGATGAAAAACGCCCGACCGTTCAGGTCGGCGACCCGTTCACGGAAAAACTGCTGATCGAGGCCTGCCTGGAATTGATGTCCACGGACATGATCATCGCCATCCAGGACATGGGTGCTGCGGGCCTGACCTCAAGCAGCTTCGAAATGGCGTCCAAGGGCGGCACCGGGGTCGAATTGGACCTGGACCACGTGCCCCAGCGCGAAGAGGGCATGACGGCCTATGAAATGATGCTGTCGGAAAGCCAGGAGCGCATGCTCATGGTCTTGAAGCCGGGACGCGAGGACGATGCCCGCAAGATTTTCGAAAAATGGGAGCTGGACTTCGCCGTGGTCGGCAAGCTGACCGACACGGGGCATATGGTCCTGCGCCACAAGGGAGAAATCGTCGCCGACCTGCCGATCGACCCGCTGGCCCTGGCCAGCCCCGAATACGACCGCCCCTGGGTTGCGACGCCGAAGCAGGCGGAAATCACCCCGGCTGACCTCAAGAAAGTCGTTGCCCCGCTGGACGCCCTCATGACACTGATGGGCTGCCCGCATCTGGCCTCCAAACGCTGGATCTGGGAACAGTACGACCACATGGTCATGGGCGATACCATCGGTCGTCCCGGCGGCGACGCAGGTGTGGTGCGCGTGCACGGCACGCAAAAAGCACTGGCCATGACGTCGGACTGCACACCGCGCTATTGCCAGGCCGATCCCGTCGAAGGCGGCCGTCAGGTCGTGGCCGAAGCCTGGCGCAACCTGACCGCCGTGGGTGCGCGGCCGCTGGCCATCACCGACAATATGAATTTCGGCAACCCCGAACGCCCGGAAATCATGGGGCAGTTCGTCGGCTGCGTCGAAGGCATCCGAGAAGCCTGCGTGGCGTTGGAATTCCCCGTCGTCTCGGGCAACGTGTCGCTGTACAATGAAACCAACGGCAAGGGCATACCGCCGACCCCGACCATCGGCGGTGTCGGATTGCTGCCGGATGCATCGAAACGCGTCGGCCTGGGCCTGCCGAAGGACGGTGCGTCCATCGTTCTTCTGGGTGCCACCGAAGGCCATTTGGGCCAATCCCTTTATCTGCGAGAGGTCGAAGGCCGCGAACAAGGCGCCCCGCCGCCCGTCAGCCTGGGCACGGAACGTCGCAACGGCGATTTCGTCCGCACCCTGATTGAAGCAGGACAAATCACCGCCTGCCACGACTTGTCGGACGGCGGATTGCTGGTGGCACTTGCGGAAATGGCCCTGGCCGGCGACCTGGGCGCGGTCATCACCCTGCCCGACGGCGTTAATCCGACAGGCTTCCTGTTCGGCGAGGATCAGGCACGATATCTGATCGTCACCGACAACCCCCAACAGGTCGTGAATGCGGCCCTGGATACAGACGTGCCGGCTGTGTCTTTGGGTGTATGCCAGGGCAACGCAATCGAGATCATTGGCCTAGGCTCCATCGCTTTGTCGGAGTTGCGGGAAACCCATGAATCCTGGATGCCGGCCTTTATGACCGGGACCTGAGCCGTATCCAGAGCCTCTGTCGATTTTTCAGGTCACGCGGACTGTTGACCTTCGGCCCGCGCCGGGCCATATCTTCACCCAATAACGTGCTGAATTCGGAGATGCAGATATGGCAATGGCCGCCGGCGACATCGAAAGCCTTATCCGCGAGGGGATTCCCGGCGCGGAGGTGACCATTGAAGACCTGCGCGGCGACGGCGACCATTATCTTGCGGTCGTCGTGTCGGACGCCTTTCGGGGCAAATCCCGCGTTCAGCAACACCAGATGGTCTATCAGGCGCTTCAAGGGCGCATGGGCAACGAACTGCATGCCCTGGCCCTGCAGACTTCCGCGCCCCAGGACTGATCCGGAACCAGCGCAGACGACCCGCCCGCGGAATACGGCCCGGGCCTCTAGGAAAGGACAAGACATATGAGCGAGAATCCGGTTTTCGCCCAGATCAAACAGGAAGTGGACGACAACGACGTGGTGCTGTTCATGAAGGGCACGCCCATGTTCCCGCAATGCGGGTTTTCCGCCGCCGTGGTGCAGGCGCTTTCGGTCATGGGCGTGAAGTTCAAGGGCGTGAACGTCCTGGACGACATGGACGTCCGCGAAGGCATCAAGGCCTATACCAACTGGCCGACCATTCCCCAGCTTTACGTTAAGGGTGAATTCGTGGGCGGCTGCGACATCATCCGGGAAATGTACGAAACCGGTGAATTGAAACAGTTATTCGACGAAAAAGGCGTTGAAAACGCCGCCTGAATTTCGTCTTATTCGTCTGGGTATAATCACCCCATAAAAAATGAGGCCCCCGAGTTTCCAGGGAGGGGCTTGAGGGAAGGGCCGCCAATTGGCGGTCCTTTTCCTATTTGGGTGCTGTGCAGCATCCAATAGGTACAGCGATCGTTATCTCCCCACAGCCAATACCCGAATTCTCATCACCGATGCGCGCGCCCGGATTTCAGGGCGTTTGAGCCGATTGCCGGGCTTCTGCATCAATAATCGTTTTTAACGATTTAATTTTATAAATAAATCAATTTTATAATTTATTGTGCGCCTGCTAAATACGTCTCCGTCAACACCTCAACACCAACCAACGGAGCAGTTATGTCGCTTATCAATACCGAAATGAAGCCGTTCACGGCCGAAGCCTATCAGGACGGCAAGTTCGTCACGATCACCGACGAAGACGTGAAGGGTAAATGGGGGGTGTTTTTCTTCTACCCCGCCGACTTTACCTTCGTCTGCCCGACCGAACTTGAAGACCTGGCCGACAACTACGACCAGTTCCAGGCCATGGACGTGGAAATCTACGGCGTGTCGACCGACACCCATTTCTCCCACAAAGCCTGGCACGACACCTCGGACGCCATCGGCAAGATCAAATTCCCCATGCTCGGCGATCCGACCGGCACGATCACCCGTAACTTCGAAGTGATGCGTGAAGGCCAGGGCCTGGCCGACCGCGGTACCTTCGTGGTCGACCCGGACGGCGTGATCCAGATCCTGGAAACGACCTCCGAAGGCGTCGGCCGCAATGCCACGGAACTTCTCCGCAAGATCAAAGCCGCTCAGTACGTGCGTGCCAATCCGGATGAAGTCTGCCCCGCCAAATGGGAAGAAGGCTCGGAAACGCTGGCCCCCTCCCTGCAGTTGGTCGGCAAGATCTAGTCAAGGCAAACGGGCGCGGCGCCGCGTCGGCACGCGCCCCTTTCGCCCCGCTTTTTACCCAGCCTTTTTACAGGTCCAAAAAGCCAAAAGCCCAAGAAAGAGAGCATAAAGACAATGTTGGACGACACCCTTAAATCCCAATTGAAAGGCTATCTGGAGAACCTCCGGTCGCCGATCGAGCTCGTCGCCACCCTGGACGACGGAAAACCCTCGGCTGACATGAACTCCCTGCTCTCCGATATTGCTCAGCTTTCCGACAAGGTCACCTGGCGAAAGGCCGAAGAAAATGAGCGGGACAGCCGGACCCCGTCGTTCACGATTCTCCGTAAGGGCGAGGAAACGGGTGTGCGGTTCGCCGGCATCCCCACGGGTCACGAGTTCACGTCCCTGGTGCTGGCCCTGCTGCATTCGGGCGGCCATCCGCCCAAGGTCGATACGGACGTGCTGGACCAGATCGCGGCCCTGTCTGGCGAATTCCGGTTCGAAACCTATTTTTCCCTGTCCTGCCAGAACTGCCCCGACGTGGTGCAGGCCCTGAACATCATGGCCGTGTTCAACCCGAACATCACCCACGTCGCCATCGACGGCGCCCTGTTCAAGGACGAAGTCGAAGATCGCCAAGTCATGGCTGTGCCCTCGGTCTATTTGAACGGCGCACCGTTCGCCCAGGGCCGCCAGGAACTGGAACAAATTCTGGCCAAGATCGACACAGGTGCGGGCGACCGCATGGCTGAAGCCATCGCCGAAAAAGACCCGTTCGACATGCTGATCGTCGGCGGTGGTCCCGCCGGGGCCGCATCGGCGATTTATGCCGCCCGCAAAGGCATCCGCACGGGCATCGCGGCGGAACGCTTCGGCGGCCAGGTGCTGGACACCATGTCGATCGAAAATTTGATTTCCGTGCCCCATACGGAAGGCCCCGAACTGGCGGCCGCCCTGGAAACCCACGTCAAGGAATACGACGTCGATATCATGAACCTGCAGCGCGCCACGGAACTGATTCCCGCCGATACCCCCGGCGGCCTGCATAGGATCAAACTGGAAAACGGCGCCGAACTGCAATCCCGGACCCTGGTCCTTTCGACCGGTGCGCGTTGGCGGCAGATGAACGTTCCCGGCGAGGACGAATACCGCAACCGCGGCGTCGCCTATTGCCCGCATTGCGACGGCCCCCTGTTCAAGGGCAAGCGCGTGGCGGTGATCGGCGGCGGCAACTCGGGCGTCGAAGCGGCCATCGACCTGGCCGGCATCGTCGGTCATGTCACGCTGATCGAATTCGACGGCAAGCTGCGCGCCGATGCGGTCCTGCAGACCAAGCTGCGGTCGCTCAAGAACGTCGACGTCATCGTTTCCGCCCAAACCACGGAAGTGGTCGGCGACGGCAACAAGGTGACGGGCCTGACCTATAAGAACCGCACGACCGACGAAACCCACAGCATCGACCTGGAAGGCGTGTTCGTGCAGATCGGCCTGGTCCCCAATACGGAATGGCTGAAAGGCACGGTCGCCCTGACTGGCCATGGCGAGATCGAAATCGATCCGCGCGGCGAAACCTCCATCCCCGGCATTTTCGCCGCCGGTGACGCGACCACCGTCGCCCATAAGCAGATCATCATTTCGATGGGTGACGGCGCCAAGGCGGCCCTGTCGGCCTTCGATTACATGATCCGCCTGGCCCCCGCCGAAGACATCGCGGCCTGAATCCACACCGGCGCCCGTATCCCCTGCTCCTTGGGGAACGGGCGTCGGACCCTCTGCCTCCAGGGGATCAATGAAAAGGCCGCGTAATGCGGCCTTTCCCGTTTCGGTGGTGACTGGCTTGCCGCACCTATGCCCAGGCGGCCTCGGTCAAACCCAGCTGGCGTTTCAAACCGTCGATATCGCCCAGCACCCAAAGGCTTTGAATCTGGCCGCCCGCGATATCGAAAAACGCGGCGCCATGCCAATGCAGGGCCTTGCCCGTCGCAGCGACGCCGAAGAAATCCCCCTGATGGATGCCTTCGAAATACATCTTGGCCGCGACCCGCCCGCCATCGGCGACCCTGTCCAGGATCGTGCAGGTATAATTGCCAAGGGCATTGTGAACGCCCTTGTTGTAATCGATGAAACCTTCGACCCCGGTGCGGTCATCGTCGAGCGAGCCCCGGAACGCGAAGTCCCGGGCGATGATCCGGCGGGCCTGATCGTAATCGCGGCGGTTCCACACATCGGCATAGAAGCTTTCGACGATTTGTTCCGGTGTCATCGCGGACATTTCGATACGTCTCCAAATAAAAAAGGGGCACCCAATGGTGCCCCTTTTCCGGCGCAGTGAAAACAGCGCCTGAATTCGAAAGTCCCTTATCGGGAATAGAATTCGATAACCAGGTTCGGTTCCATCTGAACCGGATAAGGCACATCCGCCAGTTTCGGCGTGCGCAGGAAGGTCCCGGCCATTTTCTTGTGGTTCACTTCCATGTAATCGGGAATGTCGCGTTCAGCGGATTCGACGGCCAGCAGCACCAGGGGCATTTCCCGGGACTTGTCCTTGACCTCGACCACGTCGCCTTCGCGAACCTGATAGGAAGAGATGTTGACCTTCTTGCCGTTGACCTTGACGTGGCCGTGGTTGACGAACTGACGGGCGGCGAACACGGTCGGCACGAATTTCATGCGATAGACGACGGCGTCCAGGCGGCGCTCCAACAGGCCGATCAGGTTTTCAGAGGTATCACCCTTGCGGCGCGAGGCTTCGGCGTAATAGCGGCGGAACTGCTTTTCCGAGATATTGCCGTAGTAGCCCTTGAGCTTCTGCTTGGCCATCAGCTGCGTGCCGTAATCGGACGGCTTCTTGCGCCGCTGACCATGCTGGCCGGGGCCGTATTCGCGGGTGTTGACGGGGCTTTTCGGGCGACCCCAAAGGTTTTCGCCCAAACGGCGGTTAATCTTGTACTTCGAGCGAATGCGCTTCGACATGGTGAGTTACGTCCTTCTCTTTTGTCCGGCGGGTTGTCCCGTCCGGCTTTTCAATTTGTCCCGGTAGGCCTTGATCCCTCATCCGAAAACCGGTTTAGCACCGATATTCGGTCAAGGGGGCGGGATGGGCCCGATCGGCAGCACACATCCACGTTCCCGGAAATGGAGCGCGGGAGTATAGGCATCGCGCGGGGAATGTCAACGCATCCGGCGGGTTTCCGCGCTTTTCCCTGAAATCACATGGGCGGCAGTTGCGGGCGCCGTGCCGGTCCTCTACCCTGATGGGCAACACACCGCGAACAAGACTGTGACCAGGGAAGCTAACCGCTTGGATTCAACGTGAATATCCAGCGTGGCAACGTAGTGACGGACGACGACAGTCCCGCCCCTCCGCCCCCGGCGGGGAGCGGCGCCAGCGTGCGCTTTGACAGCGTGCAGAAAAGCTACGACGGCGAAACCCTGGTGATCGACGATTTGAACCTGGATATCGCGCGGGGCGAGTTCCTGACCATGCTGGGCCCGTCCGGGTCAGGCAAGACCACGACCCTGATGATGTTGGCCGGGTTCGAGCCCGCCACCCACGGCGAGATTTTCCTGAACGACAAGCCGATCAATAACGTGCCGCCCCACAAACGGGGCATCGGCATGGTGTTCCAGAACTACGCCCTGTTCCCGCATATGACCGTGGCCGAAAATCTGGCCTTTCCGTTGAGCGTGCGCAAGATGCCGGCGGCCGAGATCGAGGCTAAGGTCGCCCGGGCGCTTGAAATGGTCGAACTGCCCGATTTCGGCACCCGCCGCCCGGCCCAGCTTTCCGGTGGCCAGCAACAGCGCGTGGCCGTTGCCCGCGCCCTGGTGTTCGAACCGGAGTTGATCCTGATGGATGAGCCCCTGGGGGCGCTGGATAAGCAATTGCGCGAGCAGATGCAGTACGAGATCAAGCACATCCATGACAACCTGGGCGTCACCGTGGTTTATGTGACCCATGATCAGTCCGAAGCCCTGACCATGGCCGACCGCATCGCCGTGTTCAACGACGGCATCATTCAGCAGCTGTCGACCCCGGACGAATTATATGAAAAGCCCGCCAATTCCTTCGTCGCCCAGTTCATCGGCGAAAACAACCGTCTAAGCGGCACGATCCGGGAAATCCGGGGCGGCACCTGCCGCGTCGAACTGGACGGCGGCCGGGACGTTCACGCCCTTGCCGTTAATGTCGGTCAGACAGGCGACCGGGCAACCCTGTCGATCCGCCCGGAACGCGTCGTTCTGGCCGCGGACGGCACGGACGCCTCCAACCACCTGCCCGGCCGGGTGCAGGAACTGATCTACCTGGGCGACCACATCCGCGTGCGCCTGTCGGTCTGCGGCAACGACGATTTCGTGGTCAAGCTGCGCAATGACGGCACCCGCCAGCAGATCAAGGTCGGCACGGATATCGCCGTCGCCTGGGACGCCGAAGACTGCCGTGCGCTCGACCCCATCGATACCTGAACGTTAAGACCTGAAACCGGACATATCTGGAGATAGGAGAGGACGAAGATGAACGCCAAGAAAACGATCACCGCCGCCGCCCTGACCGCGGGCCTGGTGCTGGCGGGCCAGCCCGCAGGGGCCGGGGAAATCACCGTTGTATCCTGGGGCGGGGCTTATACAAAAAGCCAGGTCGAAGCCTATCATAAGCCTTGGATGGCCAAGACCGGCCATAAGATCAAATCGGTCGATGCCCCCAACCCGGCAGCGCCCATCAAGGCCCAGGTCAAGGCCGGCAACGTGTCCATCGATGTCGCCGACGTGGAATATTCCGACGCCGTGCGTTATTGCGACGAAGGCTTGCTTGAACTGATCGATCCGGCCGTCCTGCCGCCGGCGCCGGACGGCACACCGGCGACCGAAGACTTCATCGACGGCGCGCTGACCGATTGCGCCGTGGCCAATATCGTTTGGTCCACGGTGTTCGCCTATGACGCGTCGAAGTTCAAGGACGCCAAGCCCCAGACCATCGCCGACCTGTTCGACGTCAAGAAATTTCCCGGCAAGCGGGGCCTGCGCAAAGGTGCTAAGCCCAACCTGGAAATGGCCTTGATGGCCGATGGCATCCCGGCACGTGAGGTCTACAAAATGCTCAGCACGGACGCGGGCGTGAAGCGCGCCTTCGCCAAACTGGACAGCATCAAGAACCATGTCGTGTGGTGGGAAGCCGGTGCCCAGCCGCCGCAGCTTCTGGCCGACGGTGAAGTCAGCATGACCACCGCCTATAACGGTCGCATCTTCAATGCCGCCATCGGCGAAGACAAACCCTTTGAAATCGTCTGGGACGGCCAAGTTCTGGATTTCGACCTGTTCGTCATTCCCAGGGGGGCCCCCAACAAGGACCTGGCGCTTGAGTTCATCAAATTCGCCACGGACACCCAGCGTCTGGCCGATCAGGCCAAGTACATCGCCTATGGCCCGGCACGCAAATCATCGGGCGCGCTGGTCGGCCTGTATCAGGACGGCAAGACCCGGATGGCCCCGCACATGCCGACGGCGGACATGAACCTGAAGAACGCCCTGGTCAACAACTTCGAATTCTGGGCCGACCGGGATTCGGAACTGAACGAACGGTTCAACGCCTGGATCGCCACCAACTGACCGCGGGGACGGGACGAACACGACCATGATGGCGGAAACGGCGGCGGGCACCGCCCGACCCCTGACCACGGGCGACGGCACGCCGCTGAAGACCGCGCTTGCCCGGGCCGGGCGCCGGGCGCGGTTCCGGGCGGTGCTGCTGGTCGCCCCGCTGTTGCTGTTCGTGCTTGTGACCTTTGCCCTGCCCATCGGGCAGATGCTTTATCTCAGCATCTATAACCCGGTGTTTTCCGACAACATGCCGCGCCTGTCCGCCTGGCTGACTGAAAATCCGTTGGACGGGGTTCCGGGCGAAGACGCCTTCGAGGCCCTGGTCCTGGACCTGAAGGACGCACGCAAGAACCGCACCCACGCCCAGGTCGGCACGCGCGTCAACTATGAGCGCGCGGGGGCGACCAGCCTGTTCAAATCGACCGCCCGACGCCTGCGCAAACTGGACGGCCCGCCCTATAAGGAAAAGCTTCTCGCCCTCAAGCCCGATTGGGACGACCCGCATTTGTGGACCGTGATGGCGCGGGCCGCCAAACCACATACGGCGGCGTTCTATGCCCAGGCATTGGATCTGGCCTATGACGACAAGGGCGACCTTACACGCGCGCCCGAGGAACGGCGCATCTATGTCCTGCTTTTCAAACGCACGCTGATGCTGTCGGCCCTGATCGCGTTTCTGTGTCTGCTGCTGGGCTATCCGGTCGCGCACCTTCTGGCCAATCTGCCGCTCCGCTATTCCAATCTGTTGATGGTTCTGGTGCTGCTGCCGTTCTGGACGTCGCTGCTGGTCCGCACCACGTCCTGGATCACCCTGCTGCAAAGCCAGGGGGTGCTGAACGACCTGCTGGTGTTCCTCGGCATCGTCGGCGACGGCGGCCGGATGCAGCTGATGTACAACCAATGGGGCACGGTGATCGCCATGACCCATATCATGTTGCCGTTCATGATCCTGCCGCTTTATTCGGTGATGAAGACCGTGCCCAAGGATTTCGTGCGCGCCGCCCGGTCGCTGGGGGCCGGGCCGGTCACGGCCTTCGTCCGCGTCTATTTCCCGCAGACCGTGCCCGGCATCGGCGCGGGCGTGCTGTTGGTGTTCATTATTTCCGTCGGCTACTACATCACCCCGGCCCTGGTCGGCGGGTCGTCGGGCCAACTGATTTCCAACCAGATCGCCTTCCATATGCTGCAATCCCTCAACTGGGGATTGGCGGCGGCATTGGGGGCCTTGCTGCTAGGCGGTGTGGTGTTGCTGTACTGGCTGTACGACCGGCTGATCGGCGTCGACAACATGAAGCTCGGGTGATCCAAATGCCGCTACCACCGCACGCAACGGTCTTCGAAAAAGTCTGGCGCTACGTCTATCTGGCGTTCTGCACCTTCGTATTCTTTTTCCTGATCGCGCCCATCATCGTCATCGTGCCGCTGTCGTTCAATGCAGAACCCTATTTCACCTTCACTCGCGACATGCTGGCGCTCGACCCCGACGGGTTTTCCCTGCGCTGGTACGACCGCATCCTGACCCACGGCATGACAAACCCCGATGCCGTGCGCGACGGTGCCTGGTGGGCCGATGCCTGGGCCAACGGACAATGGATTCACGCCGCCAAGAACTCGTTCGGGATCGGCATCGCTTCGACCCTGATCGCGACCGGGCTGGGCACCCTGGCGGCCCTTGGGCTGTCACGCCCGGAAATGCCGTTCCGCCGGGCGATCATGGCGCTTCTGATTTCGCCCATGATCGTGCCGATGATTATTTCCGCGACGGGGTTGTTTTTTTTCTATTCCAAGGTCGGACTTGCCCATACCTACATCGGCGTGGTCCTGGCCCATGCCATGCTGGGCATCCCGTTCGTGATCATCACCGTGACCGCGACCCTGTCGGGTTTCGACCGTTCGTTGATCCATGCGGCGGCCAGCCTGGGGGCCTCGCCGGTGGAAACATTCCGCCGGGTGATCCTGCCCTTGATCCTGCCGGGTGTGATCTCGGGCGCCCTGTTCGCCTTCGTCACCTCGTTCGACGAAGTCGTCGTGGTGCTGTTCGTCGCGTCCTACGACCAGCAGACCATCCCCCTGCAAATGTGGAACGGCATCCGCGAGCAGATATCGCCCGCCATCCTGGCGGCGGCGACCATCCTGATCGCCTTTTCCATCGCCTTGCTGACAACGTTGGAACTTTTGCGCCGGCGCACGGAACGCCTGCGCGGGCTCGCCCCTCAATAAGATATCGAAAGAATCAGCCGTCTTCGCGGCGGGGCTCCGCACCCAACGGCACGGACGGGCCGTTGGCCTGTTCCGCATCTTCGATCAGACGGCTTTCCGTCAAAGCACCCATGCGCTCCAAAATCGGATAGGCGACCGAGGTCAGGTGGCTGTTGACCCGTTTCAGATCGCGCAGCACATCCAGATGCAGGGCGCTTGAATCCAGCGTGTCCGGGCGGCGTTCGCCCATGCGGCGGAAATGGTTTTCAACGTAGCGGCGTTCCAGGTCGCGGATTTCCGTTTTCTCGTGCAGCAGCCTGCGGGCCGCATCCTCGTCGGCCGACACGAACACATGCAGGGCCAGATCCAGGTTCTGCAGGATGCGTTCATGAAAGGCTTCCAGTTCCGCCTGCCCTTCGTCCGAAAAGTTGATCCGGCCCTTGATTTTCTTGGCAGCCAGTTCCATCAGGTTCTTGTCGATGATGTCGCCGACATGTTCCAGATTGGTGGTGAAGCTGAGAACCTCGATGCTGCGCTGGCTTTCCGCCTTGTCCAATTCTTCTTCGGTCAGGCGTGTCAGATACAGCTTGATCGCCTCGTGCAGGCGGTCGACCACGTCGTCCTGTGCCTCGACCGTTTTGCGTAGGCTGGCGTCGTTGGTGCGCAGCACGTCGCGCGCCGCCGCCAGCATGGATTTGACCACGTCACCCATGCGCAGCGTCTCGCGCGCCGCCCCGGTCAAGGCCACAGAGGGGGTATCGAGCGCCCCTTCGTCAAGGTAGCGCGGGCTGCCGGGGTCGTCCGTGGCCGGGCGGTCCGGCATGATCCGCTTGGCCGCCCAGTCGACCAACGCCAGGAACGGCAGGAACACCGCAACCAGGGCCAAATTGAAGCCCGTGTGGAAATTGGCAAGCAGGCGCGCCGGGCTGTCACCCAGTACGGCCAGATAGGGCTGCAGATAGGGGACCAACGGCACCACGGCCAGGACCCCCACAGTGCGCATGATCAAATTGCCGAGCGGCACCCGCCGAACGGCCGGCAAGGCCTTGGCCGTCAGCCCCACGGCGGCAAGGGCACCGCCCAGGTTCGCACCCAGCACCATGGTCATGGCAAGCTGCGTATTCAGCACCTGCATCCCGGCCAGCGACATGATCAGCAGCACCACCGCGACCGAGGAATGGGACGCCCAGGTCAGGGCGGCGGCGAACACTATCGCCAGAAGCGGCTCGCTGGTCAGCGGGCCGACCAGTACGGCCATGGCTTCGCTTTCGCGAAACGGCAACGAGCCCATAGCGATCAGGCGCAGGGACAGCAGCATCAAGCCCAAGCCGATAAAGGCCCGCGCGATGGCGCGGCGGCGGCTGTTATCCGTCGACAGGAACAGGAACACCCCGGCGGAAATCAACACCGGCGACAGCCATTCAAGGTCCAGCGACAGGGCCTGCACGATCATGGTCGAGCCGACGTCGGCCCCCAGCATGATGGCCAAGGCTGCGACGCCCGCGATCATGCCCTGGCCCGCGAAGGACGAGACAATCAAGGCCGTCGCGGTCGAGCTTTGCAAAATCGCCGTCACGCCGAACCCGGCAGCAAGGCCCGTCACCCGATTGCGCGACGATGCCGCCAGGGCCTGGCGCAGTGCGGCGCCGAACGAGCGCGTAATGCCCGTCCGCACCATGCGGATGCCCCAAAGCAGGAGCGCCACGCCGCCGACGATATTGATGATTGTTTCCACGTGCTTATGTGCTTTCCGGTTCAGGTATCGGGGCCGATGCGCCGGATGGCCGATCCACCCGGCGGTCCCGGTGCAAACTCCCCGCCCTCAAAACCGCACTGAGTGCGCTTATAAATCGAAAGCCCGGTGCGCGCAAATGGATGTATCCGTGAATACGTCGATCAGCTGAGCCAGGGCATGGAGAAGGTCTTCACATTGGTGAAGCTCTTCATGGCTTCGATCACGCCTTCCTTATAACCCAGGCCCGAATCCTTGATCCCGCCGAAGGGCGACATTTCGATGCGGAAACCGGGAACCTCCCAGACGTTGACCGTGCCGACGACCAGGCCGTCGATGAAGCGGGTGATGTATTCCATGTTGTTGGTGCACACACCCGACGACAGACCGAAGGCCGTGGAATTGGAAATCTTGATGACCTCTTCAATATCGTTGGGGCAGCGGATGATCGGCACCACGGGGCCGAAGGTTTCCTCGCGCACCAACTCACAATCATAAGGCACCCGGTCGACCAGGGTCGGTGAATAGACCGCCCCTTCGCGGTGATTGCCGTGCAGCAGTTCCGCACCCTTGGCGACGGCGTCGTTGACGCGCCGCTCGAACAGCATGGCGGCCTGTTCATCGACCACCGTGCCCACGTCCGTGTCCGGATCCATGGGGTCGCCGTATTTGATGGCCTTGACCTTTTCCAGGGCGATCTTGGCGAATTCGTCGGCCACGGCATCAACCACCAGGATACGCTTAACGGCCGTGCAGCGCTGGCCTGAATTCTTGGTGGCACCTGCGACCGCCAGGGTCGCGGCCTTTTCCAGGTCCGCATCTTCCATCACGATCAGGGGATCGTTGCCGCCCAGTTCCAGAACCGTGCGCTTGTAACCGGCCTTTTCGGCGATGTACTTGCCGATCGGCACGCCGCCCGTAAAGGTGATCAGTTCGGCATGTTCGTTGGTGATGAATTCGTCCGCAATCACCGCCGGATCGCCGGTGATGACCTGAAACATTTCTTGCGGCAGGCCTGCTTCGTACAACACGTCGGCCAAAAGCAACGCCGTCAGCGGCGTCTTTTCCGTCGGCTTCAGGACCATGCAGTTATTGGTCGCGACCGAGGGCGCGATTTTATGCGCGACTTGGTTGAGCGGGTGGTTGAACGGTGTAATGGCGCTGATCGCGGTCAGGGGCTGGCGCGTGGTGAAGATTTTGCGCTTGGGGCCCGAGGGCGACACATCGCAGGAAAACACCTCGCCGTCGTCCATCAGGGTCAGGGCCGCAGACAGGTTGAACACGCTGTTGGAACGCCCTGCTTCGTACATCGAATCCTTTTTCGACAGGCCGCATTCGGCGGTGATCAGGTCGGACACCTGATCGCGGCGGGAATAGAGAATTTCGCCGGTCTTCTTCAGGATTTCCGAGCGCTCGTGACGGGTCAGGGTCGGTTTGTAGTCGGCCGCCGTCTGGAACGCCTTTTTCACGTCGGCGACGGAAGCCTTGGGCACCGTTCCCACGACCTGATTGGTATAGGGGTTCATGACGTCGATGCGTTCATCCCGCTGGCCGTCGTCCCCGACGATGCGCAGACGCTCGTGGATGACCTCATCCTTGGCAATGGCAACGGCAGTATCCATGGTAATTTCCTCCAGAAGTCCCTTGCGGGCCCTTGATTGATCGGTGTTCGTTTAAGCGGCGTTTTGGGCAAGCGCCGTGTGATTCAGCGCGACATCGAAGATGTCGAAATTGCGCAGCCGGCGCCCGGCATCGACATCGGCGGTGCGGGTCACGATCAGCGGCACTTTCTGTTCGGTCACGCCGCCGTGGGAACGCAGCGGTTCCTTCAACTGGCTGAGATCGTGGCGGTCGGACGAGGTGCCCAAGACCTTCGATTTGTCGGACACGACGATCAGGTCGCCCAGGCGGTCTTCGGGCAATTCGAACTCGGCGCAGCCGTGTTTCTTGTCATAGACCTTCTGCACGCCCGAAACGGCGGCCAGTTTGGAAATCACGTCGGTCTGATCGGCGTCCGCCGGCAGGTAGACCGTAGCGAACGAACCCAGCGCGCCATGGTGCACCACGTAGGGGTCGGTGATCGGCAGGATCACCCGGGCCTTGCCCGCGCCCAAAATGCCGTCCATCACTTCCTGCAGATAGATCACGTCGGGCTTGCCGGCATCGTTGAATTTGGCATTCATGCCGTGGTCGGCGGTCATGGCCAGCACCGCCCCCAGGGCATCCAACTTGGCCCAATAGCTGTCCATCATGGCGTAGAAGGCATTGGCCACGGGCGTGCCCGGTGCGTGTTTGTGCTGGATGTAATCGGTGGTCGACAGATACATGACGTCAGGCCGCATGGTTTCCATCAACTTGACGCCCGCATCGAAAATGAATTCCGACAGTTCCGCCGAATAGACATCAGGGATCGGGCGGCCGACCATACCCTGGGCATCGTCGATGCCGTTTTCGGCAACCGTCGTCTCGTCGGCTTTTTCCGACGAAAACGACACGGCGCGGCCCGTGGTGAAGTCCAGGCCATGGCCCAACAGGCGGCGCAGCTTGTCCTTGGCCGTGACGATCGCGACCTTGGCGCCCGCATCATGGAAGGCCTTGAAGATCGTGTCCGTGCGCAGGAACTTGGGATCATTCATCATCACTTCCTCGCCCGTGTCCGGATCCAGGAAGAAGTTGCCGGAAATGCCGTGAACCTTGGGCGGCACGCCGGTGACGATCGACAGGTTGTTGGGGTTGGTGAAGCTGGGCACCACGCAATCGGCGCGCAGGTCGGAGCCGCCAGCCAGCGCCTTTTCAAGAAACGGCATATGGCCGCCGGCGATGGCTTGTTCGATGTAATCAGGCTCGGACCCGTCGATGCACACGACGACCAGCGGCTGGCTGGGCCAGGCATAGGTGCGGCCGTTGACGGAGACGGAACGGGAGGAGGAAGAGTGTTGGTCCATGATGCTGCTCACCTTTGAAATCATCCGGCCAGATGACCCCTGGCCCGGTTTCAGGAATTCTCGTGAGCAGCAAAGGATATGTCAAATCGCTAATAACGATGTAATTGATAGGTTAAACCAATATGACAAAAATCTACCGAAGGCGACAGAACAAGGGCCATAAGCCATTGATATAAAGGAAATTAGACCTTATTTCAGGCACGCATCCGTTGGGATTTCGGATCATAAAGCGGGCGCAAGGATGCCTGGGCCGGATAACGCAGACCGGCGACCTCGATCTCATAGGCATGCCGGTCCAAGCCCGCCAGATCGCCGTCCGGCACGGTGACATAGCCAAGTCCGACGGCACCGCCGAGCGTATGGCCATACATGCCCGAGGTTACCCGCCCGACGATCTCACCTTCGCGCCAGATCGGTTCGTTGTGATAGAGCAGCGGTTCGGGATCACGCAGCAGGAATTGCAGCAGGCGGCGTTTCACCCCCGCTTCGCGTTGCGCCATCAAGGCATCCCGGCCGATGAAGCCGCCCGCTTTGTCCCAAGCGACGGCGAAGCCCAACCCGGCTTCCAACGCCGTTTCCTCGTCGGAAATATCGTGCCCCCAATGACGGTAGGCCTTTTCGATGCGCAGAGAATTCATGGCATGCATGCCCGTGTGGACCAGGCCGAACGCCTGCCCCGCCGCGATGAGGGCTTCATACACATGGGCCGCGAATTCCGCCGGCACCATGATTTCCCAACCCAGTTCTCCCGCATAGGAAATGCGGGTCATGCGCGCCATAGCCATGGCGAATTCGACCTCGCGGCTGGCGCCGAAGGGAAAGGCGTCATTGCCGAGATTCTCCGGCGTCAGCACCGCCAACAGATCACGGGATTTGGGACCGGCGACGCCGATCACCGCATGACCCGAGGTCACATCCGTGACGATACAATGTTCATGGTCCTGCACATGGCCCTTGAGCCAGTGGAAATCCCGCACCTGACAGGCGCCGGAGGTGACGACCAGGAAGGCGTCCTCGGCCAGGCGGGTGACGGTCAGATCGGCCTCGATCCCGCCCCGGTCGTTCAGCCATTGGGTATAGACGGCACGGCCCATCTCACCGACAACGTCGTTGGCGGACACTCGGCTTAACACCCGGGCCGCATCCCGGCCTTCGACGCGGAACTTGGCGAAGGACGACAAGTCGAACAAGGCCACGCCTTCGCGCGCTGCCCGGTGCTCCGCCGCCGAATGATCGAACCAGTTCTGGCGGCCATAGCTGTAGTCGTATTTGGGCTCGACCCCTTGGGGAGCGAACCAGTTGGCGCGCTCCCACCCGGCACTTTCGCCGAAACAGGCATTGGCCGCCTTCATCTGTTCATACAGGGGCGAGCGGCGCAGGCCGCGTCCCGTCGTATATTGATGGAACGGCCAATGGGTGGCGTAAAGTAATCCTAAGCTTTCCGACACCCGGTCCTGCAAGTAGGCGCGATTGGCCTGGAACGGCATCTGGCGGCGCACGTCCACTTCCCACAGGTCCATGGGCGCATGGCCGGACTTGATCCAATCGGCCACCACGCGGCCGATGCCGCCCGCCGATTGTATGCCGATGGAATTAAGCCCTGCCGCCACCATCAGCCCGTCCAGCCCCGGCGTGGGGCCCAGGTTATAGCGCACGTCGGGCGTGAAACTTTCCGGGCCGTTGAAGAAGGTCTGAATGCCCGCGCTTTCCAGCGCCGGCAGGCGCGCCATGGCGGCTTCCAAGATCGGTTCGAAATGATCGAAGTCGTCGGGCAGTTGGTCGAATTCGAAATCGTCTGGAATGCCGTCCATGCCCCAGGGCTTGGCCTTAGGCTCGAACGCGCCGATCAGCATCTTGCCGGCGTCTTCTTTGTAGTAGGCGCATTCGTCGTAAACACGCAGCACCGGCAAGTCCGGTGTTACGCCGTCGAACGGTTCGGTCACGATGTAGAAATGCTCGCAGGCATGCAGCGGCAAGGTCACGCCGACCTCGGCCGCCATGTCGCGCGCCCACATCCCGGCGGCCAGCACGACCCAGCGGGCCCGCACCTCGCCCGCATCGGTCCGTACGCCGACGGCGCGGCCGTTCTCGACGATGATCCCTGTGGCCTTGGTGTCCTCGAACAGACGGGCACCGCCCATGCGGGCCCCCTTGGCCAGGGCCAAGGTGATGTCGGCTGGGTTGCCCTGCCCGTCCGAGGGAATCCAGGTGCCGCCCAGAACGTCGCCGGTTTCGACCAGGGGATGGCGTTCCTTGACCTCTTCCGGGGTGATGATGTCGACCTGCAGGCCGAACACCTTGGCCATGGAGGCATTGCGGCGGAATTCTTCCATCCGCCCTTCGTGGAGCGCCACGGAAACAGATCCGTTCTGCTTCAAACCCGTGGCCTGGCCGGTCTCGCTTTCCAATTCGCGGTAAAGCTCGGCCGTGTATTTGGCCAGCCGCGTCATATTGGCGCTGCCGCGCAGTTGGCCGATCAGGCCCGCCGCATGCCAGGTGGTGCCGGAAGTCAGCTTGCGCCGCTCCAGCAACGTTACATCGGTGATCCCGATCTTGGTCAAGTGATAGGCGATGGAACAACCGATGACCCCGCCGCCGATGACGACGACTTCGCAGGACTGGGGCGGAGACTTCTTGGTATCGGACAAGGCCGCGTGTCCTATTCGGCGGCCTGGGGCGCACCGGTCTTGACCCCCATATCGGCCAGCACATCCGACATGGCCTTGAGTGCGGCCTTCATTTCATCCGCGCCCAAATGCCCGATGCAGCCGACGCGGAAGCTGGGCGCCACCGTCAGCTTGCCGGGATAAAGAACATACCCCTTGTCCTTCACACGGTCGTAGAATTCCTGAAAATCGAAAGCCGGGTCAGACGGCATGTGGAAGGTCACGATGATCGGTGCTTGCAGGCCCTGCGGCAGCAGAGTCCGGAATCCCAATTCCGCCATGCCGTCGATCAAAATCTTGCAGTTGTTGGCATAGCGCTTGAACCGGCCGGGCTGACCGCCTTCGGCTTCGAACTGTTCGATCGCTTTTGCAAAGGCGAAGATCACATGGGTCGGCGGGGTGAAACGCCATTGACCATTGCCTTCCATGGCCTTCCACTGGTCGTACAGATCCAGTGACAGGGAATGGGCGTTTCCTTCGCAGCCTTCCAACACGGACTTGCGGATCAAAGCGAAGCCCATGCCGGGCACGCCTTCCAGGCATTTGTTGGATGACGCCATGACGGCGTCGAACGGCACTTTGTCGGCTTTCAACTCGATGGCGCCGAACGCGCTCATGGCATCGATAATCAGCGACCGCCCCGCGTCCTTGACGGTGCGGGCGATGTCTTCGATGGGATTGAGGATGCCCGACGTGGTCTCGCAATGAACAACCAGGACATGGGTGATGGATGCATCATCGGCCAACTTGGCGGCGAGCACCGCTGCGTCCGGCGGCACATCCTCGGCCGTTTCCGAAATCTCATAGGCACGACCCGCGTAATCCAGAATTTTGGCCATGCGCTTGCCGTAGGCCCCGTTGACCAGGATCAACGCCTTGCCCGATTTCGGGATCAGGGTGCAGAGCGCCGCTTCGACCACGAAAGTGCCGGAGCCCTGCAGCGGCACGCAGACATGACTGTCCGACGCCTCCGCGATGTCCAGAAGTTTGGAGCGCACGGCCGCATTGGCGTCGATGAAGGCCTGATCGCGCGAGCCCCAATCGTGCAGCATGGCGTCGCGGGTTTCGGCCGCCGTGGTCAGCGGGCCGGGTGTGAGAAGCAGGGGATCACCGGGGGTCAAGGTCATGATGGGGCCTTTCCAATTCTGACTTCGCGGACGGGCATGACCCCGCCAATTGCGCGGAGTTTCATGCCGAAGCGTCGATCCGTCAAATCGTTAATTCGGATATCATCAATAGATTACAACTATGATATGCCGGGCGGCTTTTCAGGCCCGGCTCACCGTTTTCGCCATGCCTGTGTGCGCGACAGAATACCGCGTGTCAGCACCGCATGCACCAAGCGCACCCCCGCCGCCGTGGCCACGATCATCATGCCCATGGCCGCCGCCGGCGCCACGTCGCCGGCATCATCCATGTTGAGAATCGCGACCGACGCCAGGGCCGTATCCGGCGAATACAGGAACACCACCGCCGACACGGTCGTCATGGCATTGACGAACAGATACATGGATATATCCAGAATCGCCGGCATGCAGACCGGCACGGTGATGCGGATGAAGGTCCGGTAGAACGGGACCTTCAAGGACTGGGACACGCTTTCGAATTCCGCATCCAATTGCTTCAGCGCCGTCACCGCCGTCAGATGTGCCACCGTATAGAAATGGGTGATCGTGCAGATCACCAGAATCGGCATGGTGTGATAGATGAAGCCCAGCGGGTTGTCCGGCGCGTTGAAGAAAAACACATAGGCCAACCCCAGCACCAAGCCCGGCACCGCCATGGGCACCATGCACAGCAGCTGCATGGCCGCACGCCCCGAATGGAAGCCTTTGCTTTTTTCCACCAGATAGGCCCCGGTGAACACCATCACCGTGCCGATCACGGCGGTCCAGGCCGCCAGTTCGATGGAATTCCAATAGGCATTCCACCCGCCGCCGTCCATCAGATCGAAGCTGTAATGCTTCAAGGACAGTTCAAGATTATAGGGCCAGAACTTGGCGAAGGACGCAAAGGCCGCCATGATCAGGACCGAGACCAGGATGAAGCCGATCACGCCGCAGAACACCAGCATGCTTGTATCGACGGTCGCGTTCTTTTTGGGTTGGAACGGCACCGCCCGCGCGGACAGAAGCGCCACCTGTTTGCGCTGTACGATGCGGTCGGCGGCAAAGGCGAACAGGGCCGGCAGCAGCAGGATCATGGAGACCACGGCCCCCATTTCGAAATCCTGGCGGCCGACGACCTGTTTGTAGATGTCGGTCGCCAGCACGTTGTATTTACCGCCCACGACCTTGGGCACGCCGAAATCGGTGATCACCAGGGTAAAGCAGACGAAAAAGGCCGACACCACGCCGTAGCGCACGCTGGGCAGGGTAACCGTGAAGAAGGTCTTGATCCTGGATCCGCCCAGGGCTTCGGATGCTTCGTACAGGCGCGCATCTGAATTGGCCATGGCGATCAGCATGATCGTCAGGACATGGGGAAAGACGTAAAAGCATTCGCCCATGATGATACCGATGGGGCCGTAGATTTCGTAGCCGAACAGCCAATCCTTGATGATGCCCTGGTTGCCGAAAAAATAGACCAGCGCGATGGCCGGCAGCAGCGACGGCATCAGAATGGGCAGTAAGGCCAATCCCTTGAACACGCTTTTGAAGGGCATGCAGGTTCGGGTCAGGGCATAGGCATAGATGAACGCCAGGGTGACCACGATCACGCAGCAGATCAGCGTCACGGTCAGGCTGTTCTGGATCGACCAGAACAAGGCCGGCGTGGAAAAGAAATTGGCGTAATTGGCTAGGCCGACGAACACGCCGTCTGCGTTCTTGAAGCTTTTGGACAAGATCGCGTACAGCGGAAAGACGATGGTGACGAGCAGATACAGCGCGATGCCCATCAGCACCGCGCGCATGATCCAATCCTCGCCGCTGACCTTCGGCTTGATCAGGGGGGCGGATACACCGTCGGCAGCCGGGGCAGGCATGGCGTTGTCCGTCATGGCCTAGGCCCCGCCCATGGGACGGTAGATCCGCACGAACTCGGGCGGCATGGCGGCCTGAACCGTCATGCCCTCGCGGATGCCGAGGTCACGCGCCCGGCCCGCCGACAGATCGATCATGAAATTCATGCCGTCATCACCACCCTCCGTCGCCGAGGCCGTGGGTTCGACATGGCAGCGCATGAACGAGCCCAGGAATTCGATATCCGTAATGGTCACGTCGATCCCGGCCCCGCCGTCTCCCGACGTCGCGACCTGGATGTCTTCGGGCCGGATGCAGACCGTCACCTTGTCGCCCGGCGCCAGTCCGTCCAAGGCCCCCACGCATTCAATGGCATGGCCCGCGACCACGACACGCGCATCGGTCTGCACCTCGCCGTCGATGAAATTGGTCGTGCCGATAAAGTCGGCGACGAATGGCGAAGCCGGTTCGGCGTAAATTTCTTCCGGCGTGCCGACCTGTTCGATCACGCCGTGGTTCATGACCACGATCCGGTCGGCCATGGCCAGGGCTTCTTCCTGATCGTGGGTCACCATGATGGTGGTGATGCCGATCTTTTCCTGCAATTCCTTGATTTCGTGGCGCAGGTGAACGCGCACCTTGGCGTCCAGCGCCGACAGGGGTTCGTCCAGCAACAGCAACCCCGGCGAGGTCGCCAGTGCGCGGGCCAATGCCACGCGCTGCTGCTGACCGCCGGACAATTGGGCGGGATATTTATCGGCATGATCGCGCAGGCCGACCAGATCCAGCAAATCGGCAACCCGCGCCGTGATTTCCGGGCGGGGCATTTTGCGGTTTTCCAGGCCGTAGGCGATGTTCCGCGTGACGGTCAGATTGGGGAACAGCGCATAGGACTGAAACACGATGCCGAAATCGCGTTCGTTGGGCGGCAGGTCGGAAATGTCGCGTCCGGCCTGCTCGACCGTGCCCGAGGTCTGAATATCCAGGCCCGCGATGGCGCGCAGCAGCGTCGTCTTGCCGCAACCCGACGGTCCCAAAAAGCACACGAATTCGCCTTCGCTGACATCCAATGACACGGTCTGCAGCGCCGTGAATTCGCCGAACTTCTTGGTCAGGTTTCTGACCTGAAGATAGGTGTCGTTGTTATTGTCGTTCACCATCCCTGCCCTCCAAGGCTGAAGTCTATCAGAACCGCATTTGTTCTGTGCACCCGCGACATCCCCACAAAGGACGCCGCCGCCGAAGCCAAACGAAAAACCCCGGCCCCAATTGAGGAGCCGGGGCTTGCCGTTACGTCAGATTTGCACGGGGCAATCTTGATTACTTGGGTTCGGACTTGCCGTCGTAGCGCTTGCGCCACTCATCCAGAATACGGATGCGGTTCGACGCCGCCCATTGGAAGTCGTTGTCGATCATCTTGTCTTCGATGCCCGCAGGGAAGTTCTTGACCGGCTTGGCAATCCCCGGCATGGCAACGACCGCGTATTCTTCGTTGTAGATTTCGTTCGCCTTCTTGGTCACCGACCAATCGGCCAATGCCTGGGCGGCCTTCAGATTCTTGGTGTTGCGGACGATCCCGAAGGATTCCAAATCCCAACCCACGCCTTCAGACGGGGCCACGACTTCAAGCGGTGCTCCGGCGTTTTTAGACTTGGCCCCCCGATAGGCGAAGGACACGCCGATCGGGATTTCGCCCTTGGCGGCAAGTTTGCAGGGTTTGGAGCCGGAATGGGTATAACGCGCGATGTTTTCATGCAGCGCATCCATGTATTTCCAGGCCGCGTCTTCGCCCTTGATCTGAATCCACGACGATACGTCCAGGAAGCCCGTGCCCGAGGAATTCGGGTTCGGCATGATCACATGGCCCTTGTAGACCGGCTTGGCCAGATCGTCCCAGGATTGGGGAAGGGGCAGCTTGTGCTTTTCACCTTCGACCGTGTTGAAGCAGATCGACGCGATCCAGGCGCGCTGTCCAACCCACAGCGGCGGGCTGTTCTTGGTGTCGTAATATTTCTTGGACAGCTTATCCAAGCCCTTGGGCGCATAGCCCTGGAAGTAGTTGTGCTCGCTCAACAGCAACAGGCTGGTCGCCGCCACGCCCCAGACGATATCGGCCTTGGGGTTGTCTTTTTCGGCCAAAAGCTTGGAAGTGATGATGCCCGTGGAATCGCGCACCCACTTGATGTTGACGTCCGGATAATCCGCTTCGAAGGCTTTTTTGAACTTCTTCAGCTCGTCCGCTTCGACCGCGGTATAAACCAGAAGGTCGGTTTTCGCCTGGGCGGGCGTGACGCCCAGGATGGCCGCCGTGGCAGCCACCGCCAGCCCCATTCCGAGGCCTGTGAACCATGTCGATTTCATCGTGAAACTCCCTGTGTGGTCGCCGGATTGTCAAACAAAACCATGACCGGCGTGTGACAATATTACCAATTATGAATTCAGGGGACAGGATTTCTTCGGCACTGCGTCAAACGCCCCCCTTGAACGCCGCCCTCGTTGGCCGCGGCATGAAACCCTTCAAAAACGCCAATCAACGCGCCGCTTCCGATGGTTCCATATAGACTCAATCGCATCCGGGAAATATAAGTCAAATCGTCAGTTTATATAGGTCGTATAGGTTTACTCTATGTATTATTCGCAACTGCGGGCTTTCCATGCCGTGGCGACGCAAGGCGGTTTTTCCAAGGCCGCCGAATTCCTGCACCTGACCCAGCCGACCCTGTCGGATCAGGTGCGCAAGCTGGAACGCGATTTCGACATCCTTTTGTTCAACCGCACCTCGCGCTCGGTCTCGCTGACCGATGCCGGGCGGCACCTGCTGGCGATCACCAACCGGATGTTCGAATGCGAGGGTGAGGCGCTGGAATACCTCAAGGAATCCCAGAACCTTCTGGTCGGCACGCTGACCCTTTCCGCCGACGCGCCCTTTCACGTGCTGCGCATCGTGCGGGCCTTTCGCAATCAGTATCCGGGCGTGACCGTCAACCTGAAGATCGGCAATTCGGAAGACATTTTGAACCAGCTTTACGATTTCGACGCCGACGTGGGCGTGTTTTCCCACGTGCCCGATGACGCCAGGCTCAAGGTGCTGTCGCTCCGCGACGACCCGCTGGTCGCGGTCATCAACCGCGACCATCCCTGGGCCAAGCGCGGCGCCGTGAAGTTCAAGGAACTGGCCGGCGAGCCCCTGGTGCTGCGCGAACGGGGCTCGACCACGCGCCGGCTGGTCGAACAGGAATTCGCAAGGCTGGAGTTGCAGATGGGCCCGGTGATGGAGGTCGAAGGCCGGGAAAGCATCCGCGAGGCCGTGGCCACCGGCAACGGCATCGGCTTCGTCTCCAAACCCGAATTCGGCTACGACTCACGCCTCGTGATGATCGAACTCAAGGACTGCAAACTGCCCATGCACGAATACATGGTCTGCCTGGAAAACCGGGCGGAAACGCGGGTGGTGCGGGCGTTCTGGGAACTGGCGGTGACGGAGCGGGATTAGAGGTCCGGGGTAGTCGGACAGTTCGAAATTTTGTCCCGTCATGGCCGGGCTTGACCCGGTCATCCACGCCTTCACGCAAGGCTATCGAAAAGATCGTCCCAATTTGGGTTCGTTTCCAAAATCAAGCGGACCTTCCATGCGCGCGACCAGTGTTTGAGGTTCCGCGCAGACCAAACGTTTGAGGCCGTATTTCTTCGTGAAGCCATCAACCAAACCCTCCCGGTGCTCCCAGACACGGCGCGTAAGATCGTTTGTGACGCCGACGTAGAGCGTCCCGTTTGGCCTGTTCGTCATGATGTAGACCCAACCGCCTGACATGGGCCGATTTTATGTTTGAACGGGCCAAGCCGCTACATCCAACGTGGATGGCCGGGTCAAGCCCGGCCATGACGAATGAGGCCAGGGTGGGCCCGCCGGTCAAATAATCTCAAAATACCGCTCCATCTCCCAGTCGGTGATGGCGCGGCGGAATTCGCGTTCTTCCCATTCGCGGGTCGCGGCGTAGTGGTCGACGAAGGCGTCGCCGTAAAGCTCCCGCGCGGGCTTGGACGCCTTGAGCCGCCCGGCGGCCTCCATCAGCGAGCGCGGCAGGTTCAGGCGTTTGGGGAATTTTTTGTCGTAGGCATTGCCTTCGACAGCGGTATCGGGCTCAACCTTGTTTTCGATCCCCCACAGCCCCGCCCCCACGGCCGCCGCCAGCGCCAGGTAAGGGTTGGCGTCCGCCGCCGCGACACGGAATTCCACGCGCTGTGATTTTTCCGAGCCCGGAATCACGCGGATCGCGCAGGTCCGGTTATCGACGCCCCAGGTCGCATCCGTCGGCGCCCAGAAGCCCGGCACCAAACGGGTGTAGCTGTTGACCGTGCCCGCGATCATGGCCAGGAATTCGGGCATCAGTTTCTGCTGCCCGCCGACGAAATGGCGCATGGCGTCGCTCATGCCATGGGTTTTTTTCTTGTCCAGGAACAGGGGCTTGCCCGATTTGCTGGTGAGCGACATATGAATATGGCCCGACTGGCCCGGCCAGTCTTCGGACCAGCGCGCCATGAAGGTCGCCATCAGGCCCCGCTTCTGCGCCATGATCTTGGCGAAGGTCTTGAACAGCACGGCCTTGTCGGCGGCATCCAGGCCGGGTGCGACCTCGATCGCCGCTTCCATGCAGCCCGGGCCCGTTTCCTCGTGCAGGCCTTCCAGCGCCATGTCCATCTTGATGCAGCCGTCCAGCAGATCACGGTAAAGATCGCTTTCCACCGTGTTGCGCAGAACGGAATAGCCGAACCAGCCGGGCTGGATCGGTTTCATATTTCGGTAGTTCTTTTCGCGCACGGTGGCGGGCGTTTCCTCGAACAGGAAGAATTCGTATTCCAGGCCGGCCAGAACCTTGAAGCCCATCTTGTCGGCCTTATCCAGCGTGCGGCGCAGAACCGCGCGCGGGCAGACCGCTTCGTGGTCGCCCGCGAATTCACCCAGGAAAAACAGCATGCCGTCTTCCCAGGCGATTTCCCGGCAGCTTTCCGGGATGATGCGCACGGGCGCGTCGGGATAGCCCGTGTGCCAGCCGGTGACGGAAACGTTGTCGTACAGCTGATCATAGGAATCCCAGCCCAGCACCACGTCGCAAAAGCCGAAGCCCTTATCCAGGGACGCGAGGAATTTTTCCGTCTTCATGTATTTGCCGCGCATCACGCCGTCCATGTCGACCACGCCGACCTTGACGTAATCGAGCTTGCGTTCCGCGATGATCTTCTTGGCGTCGGCCGCGGTCTTGACCTGTCCCGGTTTCATCTGCCTGTCCCCCTTCATGAAAATCGTTCGCCCCTAGAATTCCAGACGCCCCCCATGGGCGTCCAGGAACAATGCGGCGTATTGCGCCGGCGTGAATTGGATCGGGTTGCCGCCCGCGGTCGGATCCTCGACCGCCATCGCCCCCACGGTTTCCGCATCACCCGCCGGGATGTTCATCTCGGCGAGCGTATGGGGAATGCCGACCTCGGCCCGCAGGTCCAAAATCCAGCGGATCACGCCCGCGGGTGAATGTTCGGCCAGATCAAGGGCACGGGCCAGGTCCGTCAGATCCTGTTCCACCGCCGCCTTGTTGGCGTTGACCACATAGGGCATGAGCACGGCGTTCAACAGCCCATGATGCGCGTCGTAAAGCGCGCCTAAGGGATGGGCGAGCGCATGAATGCCGCCGAGCCCGCGCTGAAACGCCGTCGCCCCGGCCATGGCCGCCGCCATCATGTGGGACCGGGCTTCGATGTTTCCCCCGTCCCGGACCGCCGTCGGCAGCCAGTCCTTGACCAGGCGCATGCCCTCCAACGCCACCCCCTTGGCGAAGGGATGATAAAAGGGGGCGAGATAGGCTTCTAAGTTGTGCGAGAGCGCATCCATGCCCGTCGCCGCCGTGACATGCGCCGGCAGGCCCAAGGTCAGGGCCGGGTCGGCAATGGTCACGGAAGGCATCATCTTGGGATGGAAGATGACCTTTTTCACGTGGTGCTCGCTGTCGGTGATGACCGAGGCGCGGCCCACGTCCGACCCCGTGCCCGAAGTGGTCGCAACGCAGATATTGGGCGCGATGCCGGCCGCATCAGCCCGGGTCCAATTGTCGCCCACATCCTCGAAATCCCAGAGCGGCCGTGTCTGCCCGGCCTGAAAGGCGATGGCCTTGCCGGCGTCCAAGGCACTGCCGCCGCCGAAAGCGATGACCCCGTCATGGCCGCCCGATTTGAACGCCGCCACCCCGGCCTCGACATTTTCCAAGGTCGGGTTGCCCTTGATGGCGGAAAACACCTTGACGGCAAGCCCCGTCCACTCGACCGCCCGGACCGCGTCGGTCACCATGGGCAGGGCCGCCAGCCCCGGGTCCGTGACCAGAAGCGGATTGGCCATGCCCGCTTGTTTGCAGGCCTCGCCCAGTTCGCCCAGGCGCCCAGCGCCGAAGCGGATGGATGTGGGATAGTTCCAGTTTCCTTTAAGCGGTATGTTCGTCATGGGCGTCAGACCTGGGTGCGAAGGTGAAAGGACATGGGCCGGGTCAGGTGATCATAGCCGAGCGGCGACAGGGTGCAGCCCCGGCCCGAATTCTTGACCCCGGTCCAGGCCAGGGCCGGGTCCAGGTAGTCGGCCCGGTTCATGAACAGGGTGCCCGTTTCGATCCGGCCCCCCAGCGCCAGAGCCGCGTCCGTATCCGCCGTCCAAATGCTGGCGGTCAGACCGAAGTCGCTATCGTTCATCAGAGCCACGGCCTCGTCGTCGGAGGCAACCTTCATCACGCCGACCACGGGGCCGAAGGATTCTTCCGTCATCACGCGCATGGAATGGTCCACATCGACCAGCACCTGCGGCGCCATATAGACACTGCCGGGGGCATCCCGACCGAACGCCTTGGGATCGATCAGGGCCCGGGCCCCGGCCTGGACGGCGCCCGCGATCTGCCCGCGCACGAAATCGGCGGCCTTGGGACGAACCATGGGGCCCAGGGTCGTCGCCTCGTCGAGCGGGTCGCCCAGGACGTATCCCTTGGCGATCTCCACCATGCCCTCGACGAAATCGTCATAGACATCGGCATGGACATAGACCCGCTCGATCCCGCAGCAGCTTTGCCCGGAATTGAAGAAGGCGCCGTCGGTCACGTTCTCGACGGCGTGGGGCAGGTCGGCATCGGCGCGCACGTAGGCCGGATCCTTGCCGCCCAGTTCCAGCCCGATGCCGATGAAGCGGCCCGCCGCCGCCTGCTCCATGGCCGCCCCGCCGGGGACGGAGCCCGTGAAGGCGACGAAATCGATCTCGGGGGATGCCACCACGCGGGCGGTCTGATCATGGGTCAGGTGCAGAACCTGGAACAGGCCCTCGGGGGCGCCCGCCGCCTCGAACGCGCGGGCGATGCGCTCGCCACATAAAGGCGTCTGCGTCGCGTGTTTCAGGACCACCGCGTTGCCCGCCATGATCGCCGGCACGATGGCGTTGACCGCGGTGAGGTAAGGATAGTTCCAGGGGGCGACGACCAGCACGACGCCCAAGGGCATGCGGCGGATGAAGCGGGTGAAGCCCGGCTTGTCCGGCGCGGGCCGGTCGGCCAGGGCCTCCCCGGCGATGGCGATCATGTGCCGCGCCCGTTCCTCGAAGCCCGCGACCTCGCCCGCGCCATACCGCACGGGCCGGCCCATCTGCCAGGCCAGTTCCCGGGAAACGGCATCGGGTTCGGTGATGAAGGCATCGACCATGCGCGAACAGATCACGGCCCGTTCGGCCACGGGCATGCGGCGCCAGATTTCCTGGCACCGGGCGGCGCGGTCCAACGCTGTTGCGATTTCGGTGTCGCTTGCGGCGGGGCGTTCGGCATAGACCGATCCGTCAACGGGGGAAATACAACTGAGCGTTTCGGTCATGATGTGAATTCGGCGTTTCCTGTAATGTCTTGGGAACAGGGGCAATTGCGGGACGTTAGCCCGCAGGATTGAACCGCGCCAGCGGATTTCGCACCCCCGTCACGGGTTTTCGAACCGCACGCCCGATGTCTGCGCGCGCAGACGCGGATCGGGCGATTTGACCGTCACCGGCAGTCCTTCCAGGACCTCGCGGCAACGCTCCAGCGTTTCAAGTTCCAGGCGCTCCATGGCCTCGTGGGTGAAGAACGTCAGATGCGGCAGCAGGATCACGTTGTCCATGGCGAACAGGGGGCTGAGCGGATGCCCTTCAAGGGCAAGCGGCTCCCGGCTGTACACGTCAAGCCCGGCACCCGCGATGCGGCCTTCGACCAGGGCCCGGACCAGGGCCGCTTCGTCGACGATGGCACCGCGCGCGACATTGATCAGAAAGGCCGTCGGCTTCATGGCGGCCAGTTCCTGCGCGCCGATCAAATGCCGGGTCTCGTCATTCAACACGCTATGGACCGAGACGAAATCCGACCGCGCCATCAGGTCCATCAAATCGGACACCGGCTCGATCCCGGCCCGGATCAATTCCGCGTCGGACGTATGGGGACTATAGGCGATGACCCGGGCCCCGAACCCGGCCCCGGCCATCTGGGCGAAGGCGCGGCCGATCCGCCCGGCCCCCACGATGCCCACGGTCTTGCCCGCGATGTCCGATGCCAGCCATTGTTGCTCGGGCCAGGCCCAGCCGTCCGCATGCATGGCGCGGTCCAGCGGGACCAGCTTCTTGGCCAGCGCCAGCATCAGGGTAAACGCCCCCTCGGCCACCGTGCGCTCGGCATATTCCGGGATATTGACCACGGGGATGCCCCGTTCGCGGGCCGCGACCATGTCGATGGCATCGATGCCGACGCCGTATTTGACGATGCCCATCAGCTTGGGGGCCGCCGTGATGACCTTTTCCGTGATCGGCGTGTAGCACATCAGGATCAGGTCCGCGTCGGCGACGGCGTCGAGCAACACGTTCTCCCCTGCCCCGTCCGGCACCAGCACCAGATCGACGCCCATGTCGCGCAGGCCCGCGTCGATCACCGGGCATTGCAGTTCACGGTCCGTGCGGACGACCTTGACCATGGCGGTTCCCCTTTCCGGGTTGTTGTCGTTCAGACCAGTCCCGCCGCGCGGGCGGCGTCCGTGATGGCCCCTTCCAGGATATCCAGGGCCTGATCCATTTCCGCCTGCGTCACCACCAGGGGCGGCGTCAGGGTCAATGTATTGCCCATGGAAATCTTGAACGAAAGCCCGCCGTCCAGGCAACGGTAGAGCACGTCCTCGGCCAGGGCCACCGCCGGTTCCTTCCCCGCCTTGTCGACCACCAATTCCGCCCCCATCAGGAATCCCCGCCCGCGCACGTCGCCGATCACGGGCAGACGGTCCTTCAAGTCGTGCAGGCGGGCCAAGGCATGGGCCCCCACGGTCGCCGCGTTGTCGACCAGGTTTTCGTCTTCAATGATTTCGATGGTGGTCAGCGCCGCCCGCGTGGTCACGGGGTTTTTTTCGTGCGTGTAATGCCCGAAGGCATAGTCGCCCGCCACGTCCAGGCCCGGCCGGGCGATCACGGCGGCGATGGGCAGAATGCCGCCGCCCAGCCCCTTGCCCATGACCAGGATGTCCGGAACAACATCATCGTGGTCGCAGGCGAACATGCGCCCGGTCTTGCCCAGGCCCGTGGGAATTTCGTCGAAGATCAGCAAGGCACCGACATCGTCGCAGGCCTGCCTGACGGCGGTCCAGAACCCCGGCGGCGGCACGAAGGGCACGGCGCGGGCGGGCTCGGCGATCACGGCGGCGACGTCGCCTTCTTTTTCCAGCACGTAGCGCACCATGTTGGCACAGGTCATTTTGCACAGGTCCAAATCCGGCTGGCCGTCCGTTTCCGGATAGCCGTAAGGACAGCGATAGCAGGCGAAGGGGGCGACATGTTCCGTGCCCGCCAATAGCGGGCCGATCAGGTTCGATCTGAACAACTGTTCCCCGCCCACGGACGACGCCCCGAACCCGGCCCCGTGAAAGGCATCCCAGAACGATACGGTCTTGAACCGCCCGGTCGCGGCGCGGGCAAGTTTCAACGCGACCTCGACCGCGTCGGACCCACCCGTGGTAAACAGCACCTTGCCGAGATCACCCGGCGCGATATCCACCAGCTTGCGGGCCAAGTCCGTCGCCGGCGCGCAGGCAAACCGCCGAGGGGCGAAGGAAAGGGTGTCCATCTGGTCGGCGATGGCTTTTTTCAGACGCGGATGGCCGTAGCCGATGTGATGTACGTTGTTGCCGTGGAAGTCGAGGTAACGCCGGCCTTCGGCGTCTTCGATCCAGGGTCCTTCGGCCTTGGCGATCACCGACAGGCAGGGGGTGGACACGGATTGATGCAGGAACAGATCCGCATCTTCGGCCAGCGCTGCCTTGGATGCCCTGCCCAAGGCACCCGCCGCCCATTCCCGGCGCCGGGGCGATGCATTGCTTTCCCCTTCCGAAGGGGCGGGTGCATGAAGGCGTTCGTTGGGCATGGGACGGCTACCGGTTGTGGCGTCAAACAACGGAGTTTCGCGGGCGCCCCAGCCATAAGTCAAATCGCTAATGCCGATAGGATTTATCGGCAAGACCTATGCTCGATCAGGCAACCGATTTAAGTCAGCGCAAGGCCTTGACCTTCCAGTGACTGGAATCATTATATAACCAGGGTCGGACCGGCTTCAGCATTCTGCGCCGCACCGCGACACAGGAGAAAGTCATGACAGCCCCTACGAACCCGGCCGCCACATCGACACAACATACGGCATCCTGCTGCGGCGGCAGCCACGGTGCCGAAACCGCACATGAGGCCACGGCCAAGGATCCAGTCTGCGGCATGTCCGTAACCTTGGGTAGGGGCAAGCCGACATTCGATCACAACGGCACGGCCTATCATTTCTGCCACGACGGCTGCCGGACGAAGTTCGCGAACGATCCGGAACATTATCTTTCCGGCGCCCATTTGAAGCCCCAGAAGGAGATGCCCGCCGGAACGAAATACACCTGCCCCATGGATCCGGAAATCGTCCAGATCGGCCCCGGCACCTGCCCCATTTGCGGCATGGCGTTGGAGCCCATGGGCATACCCACGGGCGATGAAGGTCCCAATCCGGAATTGGTCGATTTCACCCGCCGGTTTTGGGTCGGTGCCGTCCTGACCGTACCGGTTCTGGTCCTGGCCATGGGGCCGATGCTGGGCCTGGGCATTCGCGACGCCCTAGGCGAAAGCCGGGCACAGTGGATCGAGTTGGCCCTGGCCAGCCCTGTTATTCTGTGGTGCGGCTGGCCGTTCTTTGAACGCGGCGTCCGGTCTGTCATCACGCGTCACCTGAATATGTTCACCCTGATCGCCATGGGCGTGGGAGCGGCCTATCTGTTCAGCCTTGCCGCCGTGCTGGCCCCCGGCATTTTCCCCGATGGCTTCCGCGACACGAACGGCCATGTTGGAGTCTATTTCGAAGCCGGCGCCGTGATCATCGTCCTGGTCCTGCTGGGGCAATTGATGGAACTGGGGGCACGGGACCGCACCGGGGCGGCCATTCGCGCCTTGCTGGACATGGCCGCCAAGACAGCCCGACGGATCGCCCCCGACGGAACCGAGTCCGAGGTGCCCCTTGACGAGGTGCAAAGCGGCGACCGCCTGCGCGTGCGCCCAGGCGACAAAATTCCGGTCGATGGTGTCGTTCTGGAGGGCCGGTCTTCCGTCGACGAATCCATGATCACCGGCGAACCGGTGCCGGTCGAAAAAACGGAGGGGGATACCCTTACCGGCGCCACCCTCAACGGGACCGGCAGCCTGATCATGGAAGCCCGGCGCGTCGGCGCCGAAACGACCCTCAGCCAGATCGTCGAAATGGTCGCAAGTGCGCAGCGGTCGCGCGCCCCCATTCAAAAGGTCGCGGATGCCGTCGCCGGCATTTTCGTGCCGGCGGTGGTCGCTGTCGCCATCCTGTCGTTTATCGCCTGGTCGATCTGGGGTCCGCCGCCTGCATTGGCCTATGCCCTGGTGTCTGCCGTGGCCGTGCTGATCATCGCCTGTCCCTGCGCGCTCGGCCTCGCCACGCCCATGTCGATCATGACGGCGACGGGCCGGGGTGCGCAGGCCGGCGTGCTGATCAAGAACGCCGAGGCGTTGGAACGCTTCGCCAAGGTCGACACATTGATCGTCGACAAGACCGGAACCCTGACCCTGGGCAAACCGAAACTTGTCGTCGTGCTTGCCAACGAGGGCCATGACGAGGCCGAAATTCTGCGCCTTGCCGCCAGCCTGGAACGCGGCTCCGAACATCCCCTGGCCGAGGCCATCGTAACCGGCGCCGAGGATCGCGGCATCACCATGGCCACGGCGGATGATTTCCAATCGATTACCGGCATGGGCGTGACCGGCACCGTGGACGGCACAGCCGTGGCGCTCGGCAATATCCGGATGCTGGAAAACCTGAACATCGATGCGGGCGACCTGATGACGCAGGCGGATGCTGGGCGGGATAACGGGGAAACGATCATGTTCGTCGTCGCCGACCGCAAGGTTGCCGGCCTGATCGCCGTCGCCGACCCGGTCAAGGAAACCACCGCCGCCGCCATCCGCGCCTTGCACGCGGCGGGGCTGCATATCGTCATGGCGACCGGCGACAACGAACGCACGGCCCGGGCCGTGGCGCAAGGATTAGGCATCGACGACATCCGCGCCGACGTCCTGCCCGAGGACAAGGCCCGGATCGTCAAGGACCTGCAATCACAGGGCCGCAAGGTCGCCATGGCGGGCGACGGGGTCAACGACGCCCCGGCCCTGGCCCAGGCCGACGTGGGCATCGCCATGGGCACGGGGGCGGACGTGGCGATCGAAAGCGCCGGCATCACCTTGGTCAAAGGGGATTTGGGCGGCATCGTGCGGGCACGCAAACTGGCGCTGGCAACCATGCGCAACATCCGTCAGAACCTGTTTTTCGCCATGGTCTACAACGCCCTTGGAGTTCCCGTCGCGGCGGGCGTTCTTTATCCCGTGTTCGGTATTCTGCTGTCGCCCATGTTCGCCGCCGCCGCCATGAGCCTGAGTTCCGTTTCCGTCATCACCAACGCGTTGCGTTTACGGCGCGCCGACATCGGAGGAGATTAAGCCATGAACATCGGTGACGCGGCCCGGCTGTCGGGGCTTCCGCCCAAGACCATCCGCTATTACGAGGATATCTCCCTGGTCGTTCCCGCGCGCAGCGATAACGGCTACCGGGCCTATTCGGCAAACGACGTCCACAAACTGCAATTCGTGCAACGCGCCCGTGGATTGGGCTTTCCGATCGAACACTGCCGGACTTTACTGTCGCTGTACGAGGATCAGAACCGCGCCAGCGCCGACGTCAAGGCCATCGCGGCGGAACACCTGACGGAAATCGAAGCAAAGATCGAGGAACTGAAAGCCCTTCGCAAGACGTTGAAACATCTGGTCGACAATTGCCACGGCGATGACCGGCCCAGCTGTCCCATTATCGACGGCCTGGCCGGGCCGGATCATTAATGGCGGGCCCTTTGAAATTTGCATGGTCGGCCGCTGCCATCGGCGTGGTGGCCTTGGGCGGCGTCGCCTGGATGTGGTTCGGCCCGCAATTATCAAACGGATCCGTCACCTTGATGCCGGATGACGGTCGGATCGTCGCGCAAGGTGCCGCAATCTATAAGGACGCCTGCGCCCAATGCCATGGCGTCAATCTGGAAGGACAGCCCAATTGGCGGGAACGCCTGCCTTCGGGCCGACTGCCCGCACCGCCCCACGACAGGACAGGACATACCTGGCATCATACCGACGCCCAGTTGTTCGATCTGACCAAGCGCGGTCCCGCCGCAATCGTCGGGGGCAATTATCAAAGCGACATGCCTGCCTATGCCGACATCCTGACGGACCCGGAAATCATTGCGGTTCTGTCCTATATCAAAAGCACTTGGCCCGCGACCGTCCGGGCCCGTCACGACGCCTTGAACCGCCAAGCGGACCAATAGGATTTACTGCATGAATGCGCCATGCCTTACTGCATGCCGCATATAAAACGCCATTCCGGCTATTGACCTTCCAGTTAGGGGAGGCCTTAAGCTTTGTCCTTCACGAATATGATTTCGGGTTATCTTCGGGTTATCGATGTGAAATTTGACCTAAGGAAAATTATCGCAGGCAAGAAGGCGCGGCGCATATGTGCTGCGGTTTTGACCCTGGCGATTTTCCTTTCCGGGTTCGGGATCGGACATGCGGCCCCCGCCGCCCCTGCCGACGGCATGCATCATGGACATGCAGCCAGCGTCGAAACCGTCAAATGTGAGCATTCCGAAACCCGGGACCACACGGAATGTCACGGCCAGACGACCCCTTCCGATAAACGCCCCTTGTCAATGCAGCACGAAACCGGCGGCTGTTGTGTGAACGTCTGTTTTCCGACGGTCATGCCGCGCGACGTTTTGACTTTCACGCCCCCGGCATTCGTCATCCAAAAAGTGATTGCGAGCATCGACCGGACACCGGCGCTGGCATCGCCCAAAGGCCCGTTCCGCCCGCCGCGAGACTCCGCATAATTCCCGCTCGGGCGTTATCGTCCGCAAGGAATTCCATTCAGCCGGCTCAGCCCCATTACATGACCGAACCGTCATGAGCGGCATCTGACACCGGTAGCCGGAACGCATGTTGCCAGGTTCCGCCTTCCTCTCGAATTCCGACCAAGTGGGAAATTTTCGCACCGGCGAGGATCAAGGCCCCCTGCCCTGCCTTTGCCGTGAGTGTCTCCAATCGAAATTCAAGGAACTCTACAATGATGAACAACTCAAACCGCGTTATCCGCAATTCCATTCGCTCCGCCGCCGTCCTCGTGTTTCTGGCCGGTGCGGCACCTGCATTGGCCGGCGCGGGCAAGGCAGGCCACGGTCACGGCGACGGGCAGAAGATGGGCCATATGAAGGACGGCATGAAGATGGACGGACACGGCGCGCCGGGCCATCACGGCGCCATGGCCGCCATCGGCGAAGCCGGAAAGGCTGCGGACGTGACCCGAACCATCACCGTCACCATGATCGACAATTTATATGACCCGGAGAACATCACGGTGAAGGCCGGAGAAACCATCCGCTTCAAGATCGTCAACAAGGGCGAATTCCTGCACGAATTCGGCCTGGGCACGGCCGCCATGCACAAGAAGCATCAGGCGGAAATGATGAAGATGTGGGAGCACGGCATGATCGAAGCCGACCGCATCAATCACGACAAGATGAAGATGGATCACGGCGACGGCCATGCCATGAAACACGACGACCCCAACAGCATTTTGCTGGAACCCGGAAAGTCGGGCGAAATCATCTGGAAGTTCACCAAGCCGACCAAACTGGAATTCGCCTGCAACATTCCGGGGCATTACGAGTCCGGGATGATGGGCGAAATCCGCTTCAAGTAGCGGCAGAGGGAACAGGAGAAAACGATGCAACCATCATTTAGATCCATCTTCGCGCTGGCGGCGTTTGCCGTCGGCGCCCTTGCCCTGGCGCCTGCCGCGATGGCCGGCACCTATAACCTGGAAATCGCCCGCGGTACCATCGACGTGACCCAGGACAACCGGGACGCCATGACCATCAACGGCACCGTTCCGGGGCCGGTTCTGCGCTTCAAGGAAGGCGAGGAATTGACCATCAACGTCGCCAACCGCATGGACGTGGATACCTCCATCCATTGGCATGGCCTGATCCTGCCTTACAAACAGGACGGCGTGCCGGGAATCAGTTTCCCCGGCATCAAGGCGGGCGAAACGTTCACCTACCGCTTCCCGGCTCAACAGGCGGGCACCTATTGGTATCACAGCCATTCGGGCTTGCAGGAACAGGCGGGGATTTACGGTGCGATCATCATTGAGCCGAAAAAACGTGAGCCTTTCCGCTTCGACAAGGAATATGTGGTCGTGCTGTCCGATTGGCATCAGACGGACAAGCCGGAAGCCATCATTACCAATCTGAAACGGATGTCGGATTACTACAACTACCAGCAACGCACGCTGGGCACCTTCATCGACGACGCCAAAAAAATGGGCTTCGGTGCGGCCCTGTCCGACCGCATGGATTGGGGATCGATGCGCATGTTGCCGTCAGACATCGCCGATGTTTCCGGCTATGTCTTTCTGATGAATGGACAGAACCCGGAACAGAACTGGACCGGCCTGTTCAAACCGGGTGAGCGTATTCGTCTGCGTTTCATCAACGCCGCCGCCATGACCTATTTCGATGTCCGCATCCCCGGCCTGAAGATGACGGTGGTGCAGGCCGACGGCAACAACGTGCGGCCCGTGCCGGTGGATGAATTCCGCATCGCCGTGGCGGAAACCTATGACGTCATCGTCCGCCCGACCGAGGACAAGGCCTATACGATCTTTGCCGAAAGCATGGCCCGCACGGGGCATGCCCGCGGCACCCTGACCCCGGAAATGGGCCGGACGGCGGACGTCCCCGATGCCCGCCCGAAACAGTTCCTGACCATGGCCGACATGGGCATGGCCCACGGCGACATGGCCGGTATGGATCATGGGTCGATGATGAAAGGCATGGACCATGGCGCCATGAAGATGCCGGGGGGTGATCACAAAATGCCGGACGGCACCATGATGAAAGGCATGGATCACAGCCAGATGGGCCACGGCATGATGAAGGGCATGGACCACGGCAAAATGGGTCACGACGCCATGGCGTCGAAACCCAAGGACGACCCGTTCTATGCCCCCGGCAGCGGCCTCATGCCCAAGGCGGCCAACGGCGGGAAATTCCTGTCCTATGCCGATCTGAAGGCGTTCAGACCGCTTTATCCGGAACGCGAGAGCACACGGGTGATCGAGGTTCGTCTGACCGGCAACATGGAGCGCTACATCTGGTCCATCAACGACGTGAAGTATTCCGACGCCGAGCCCATAAAGCTCAAGTTCGGCGAGCGGGTGCGCTTCAAGTTCATCAACGAGACCATGATGACCCATCCCATGCATCTGCACGGCATGTGGCAGATTTTAGACAACGGGTCCGGCAAGGACAATCCGGCCAAGCACACCATATCCATCGCGCCGGGCACCACGGTCGAGGCCGATATCGAGGCCGATGCCGAGGGCCAATGGGCCTTTCATTGTCACCTGATGTACCACATGGCGTCGGGCATGTTCCGCAAGGTCGTGGTCGAACGCGAGACGGCGGAGATTGCCCGATGACCCATTCAAACAAGATCTTCGCCGCGGCGGTCTTTGCGGCGGCACATCTCATCCCGGTATCCGAGGCCCGGGCGGCGGATATGGACGACGCCATCTATTGGCATGTCCAGGCCGAACAGCTTGAATACAGAACCGGCGAAAGCGACGACGTCGTCGCCTGGGACGTCAATGCCTGGATCGGCAACGACGATCACCGGCTTGCCTTCAAATCGGAAGGAGAGAACCCCGTCGGCAAGCGCCTGGAAGCGGCGGAACTTCAATTCCTGTACCGCCGGCCGATCTCAACCTTCTTCGACGGAAATATCGGTGTCAGGCACGACCTGCGCCCGAACCCGGACCGCACCTATGGTGTGGTCGGCATCCAAGGACTGGCAAAACAGTTCGTGGAAACGGGTGCCGATCTGTTCATCAGCGAAAAGGGTGACGTTTCCGCCCGGCTGGAAGCAGAGGTCGATTGGTTGTTGACCCAGCGGCTGGTCCTGCAGCCGTCGGCGGAGATCAATCTCGCCTTTTCCGAGGATGCCGCCATTGAAAGCGGTGCGGGAATCAACAACATCGAGCTGGGGGTGCGCCTGAAGTACGAATTCCGGCGCGAATTCGCCCCCTATGTCGGCGTGCATTACGAACGCAAGGTCGGCGCCACCGCCAATTTCGCCCGTGACGAAGGTGAGGATACGGATGCCGTCCGTTTCGTTGCCGGCGTCAGTTTCTGGTTTTAGGAAAGGACCACATCATGTTCCGTAACATCCGTATCCGGCGCGCCCTGTCCGCGTTTGCCCTGGCCTTGGCCGCCATGGCTTATCTTTCCCCCGGCGTTCATGCCGCCGAAGTGACTGTGTACAAGTCGCCCTGGTGCGGGTGTTGCGGTGCATGGGTCGAACACATGCAGGCCCATGGACACGAGATGAAGGTCGTCGAAATGGAAGACCTGTCCGCCATCAAGAAAATGACCGGCGTGGCCGAGGGCCTGCAGTCCTGTCATACGGCGGTCGTGGGCGGCTATGTCATCGAAGGACACGTGCCGGCGGACGACGTTGCCCGTTTGTTGGCCGAACGGCCCAAAGCACGAGGCCTATCCGTGCCCGGCATGCCGGTCGGATCGCCGGGCATGGAGGGCCCGAACCCCGAAACTTACGATGTGCTGCTTTTCCAGTCCGACGGCTCGACGCAGGTCTATGCCCGGCACCAGGGGAAGCAATCCCGGTAAGCGGTTTAGGGATCCAGTTCCGTGTCCCAATAAAGGAAATCACGCCAGCTTTCGTGCAGGTAGTTGGGCGGAAAGGCGCGGCCGTTTTCCTGCAGCAGGAAGTTGGACGGCTGTTCCGGTTCGCGCAAGGGCACCATGCCGCATTGCCGGGGCAGGCGGTGGCCTTTTTGCAGATTGCAGGGTCCGCAGGCCGTGACCACGTTGCCCCAGGACGTCCGTCCGCCGCGCGAGCGCGGGATCACATGATCGAATGTCAGATGTTCGGCGGGAAAATGATCGCCGCAATACTGGCAATGAAAAGCATCACGCAGGAACACGTTGAACCGGGTGAACGCCGGGCGGCGCCCCATGGAAACATATTCCTTCAGCGCGATGACGCTGGGCAGGCGGAAATCCAGGCTGGGGGAATGGACGACCCGGTCGTATTCGGACACTACATTGACCCGCTCGAGGAACACCGCCTTAAGCGTATCCTGCCAGGACCAAAGGGAAAGAGGGAAGTAGCTCAACGGCCGGAAATCGGCGTTAAGAACGAGTGCGGGACAGCTTTCGGCTGAAGCGCTCACTGGGTCAAACCCTCATATCTCCATCCTAATGACGCGGAGAATACTACATATTGCGTTAGGTCGCCAAATGTTACGGGAATGAAGTTTTTTTGACAGGCCCGGGACAACGCCGGGGCGGAATCAGCCGTATCCGGGCCGGGTGTTATTTGTAAAGGTCCGAAACCACGCGGATGGTTCGAATTCTTTCCGGCGCACTGGGCTTGTTGGCGGCTTTAAGGGCTTTCAGATACTGCATGCCCAACACGACCCGCCCCCAGGCCGTGTACTTACCGTCAAGCGTGCGCGCCGTCGGCCCCAAGGCGATGAAAAATCGGCTGTCAGCGCTGTTCGGATCGTTTTGCAGGCGCGACATGCCGACGGTCCCTTCGGTAAAGGGTGTGGCCGAAAATTCAGCCGCTAGGGTTGTGCCCGAACCGCCGCCACCCGCCCCACCCGAGGTATAGGACGGATCGCCCGTTTCCGCGACATAGTCCTGGCGCACGTAATGGAACGCCAAGCCATCATAGAATTGCTGGCGCACCAGTTGCTTGATCCGGCGCACATGAAGCGGGGCGACACCCGGCATCAGTTCCACATAAACTTTGCCCTGGGGCAGGTCGATGACCAGAAGATTTTCCATGTCCCGGCCGACCAGGAACGACGGCAGGGCCACAACCTGCGCCATCGCCGCACCGGCCTGCTGGGTTTGAAACACGGGCGCGCTGCCGCTGCCCTGCAGCATCGCCAGGATGAATTGCATGGCGCTTTGCATCTGTGCCGACTGTGTCTGCAGGAATACGGCCTGCTGCGTCGAGACCTGATAAATCTGGCCCGTCCCAACATCGACCACACCGAACCGGGACTGAACCTGGATCAGGCCTTCTATCACCGCGACCTCGGTCCGGTCCCGATCGACCAGAACGTCGAACTGCGTGCCGCGAATGCCGATCGTCGCCGTCGGCGTCTTGATCAGGAAATCCATGGGCACGCCGGACGAGGCGAAACGGATCGCGCCGGACACCATACGGAATGCGCCCGTAACCTTGTTCTCATCCCGGCCATAGACCAGTTCGTCCAGCAGCAGTTCGGAATTTTCCCCGATCATCACCGTCGACTGGTCGGTCAGCCGAATGTCAATCGCGCTTTTGTTGCGGGTAACGACGGTTTCCGCGGCAACCAAATCATCGCCGGGTTGCACGGACTGACCGAAGGATTGTGTGGTGACGTCATTCACGACCCGCTTGGCCACCCCAATGTTACCGGCGGACAATGCCGTTCCAGGCAGCACCCAGCACAGCACTGTCAAAGCGCACAAAGCAGCCAATATCCTGGGAAAACAGATCAGGTTCATGATGCGGTCTTTTGGCCTCGTCTGTTGCGGGGCGGCGGATCGCAGGGCGGACGGCTGCTTACGGCTTCAAGCCGGCCACATCCAACACATCGACATCGAACATTTCCGCCAGGAATTCCATGCCCAGTTGAATGCACATGTCGTCCAGCCCATGCCCCAGATTGGGGCACAGATACGCCGCCACGGGCACACCCGCCGATTTCAATGTATCTTCGGCATGGTGCATCAGATCCGGCGGCACGATGGGATCCATATTGCCGTGCATCAGCAGGACCGGCGGCTTGGATTTAATCTCGCTGGCCAGCAAATCGCTGCCCGCCAGTGAACCCGAATAGCCGATGATGCCGGCCAGTTGTTTGACCCGGCGGGGCCCTACATGCAGGGCCATCATCGTGCCTTGCGAGAACCCGACGATCGCCATCTTGCTTTCGTCCAGGCCGTATTCGGCCAACAGATGATCGATCAGCGCATTCAGAACAGGGGCCGCCATTTTGACGCCCTCCAGCTTCTGTTCCATGGCCGGGTCGGTAATGGAAAACCACTGAAAGCCCATGGGACCGCCGTCAAACCGGAACGGTGCGTTGGGGGCGATGAACACGGCCTTGGGTAGAACCTTGCCGAAATAGGTCGCCAGGTTGATCAGATCATCCCCATCCGCCCCGACACCGTGCAGCAACAACACGATCTGTTCCGGTTTGGAACCATCGGCCGGCAAAACCAGCGGTCCCGTCAGGTGGGGGATTTCCTCTTCGTTCGGAAGATCGGGCCCGAGGTCGCCGGGCTTCTTCGATTTGCTCATCTTTGCAGGCTCGTCTTATCCATTAGTGTACCGGTATTATGGCTGGAACCGGCCCTTGTTGTTACCGCAGAATGGTTAACGAATGGTGCCGATTCTTAAATCTGATAAGGGCTGATCGACCTTCCATGGCGCCCCCTGCCACCTACCGACGGACCGTGACCCGTTTCGCCCCCAGCCCGACGGGGCGTCTGCACCTAGGGCATGCCTATTCGGCTTGGTTTTCCTGGGCTCAGGCACAGCGGGACGGGGGCCGTTTCCTGTTGCGCATCGAAGACATCGACCAGGGACGATGCCGGCCCGAATTCGAGGACGGCATTCTGGAAGATCTGGCCTGGCTGGGTCTTTCCTGGGAAACCCCGGTGCGCCGACAATCCGACCATATGAATGATTATGCTGCCGCCCTTGAACAATTTGCCGGGCGGAACCTGATCTATCCCTGTTTCTGCACACGGGCAGATATCCAGCGCGAAATCGATGCCGCCGGCCATGCGCCGCACCTGGCCCCCAGTGGCCCGGACGGCCCGCTTTACCCTGGAACCTGCCGCGGACTTGAACAAGCGGAAGCTCAGGACCGAATTGCCCGGGGCGACGCCCATGCCCTGCGCCTGAAGACGGATGCCGCATCGCAACAGGCGGGCAGTCTTACCTGGCACGACCTGGATCGGGGGGAACAAGCCGCAACCCCGCATATTTTCGGCGACGTCGTGCTGGCCCGCAAAGACACCCCCACCAGCTATCACCTTTCCGTCACCCTGGACGACCACATCCAGGGCGTGACCCGTGTGACCCGGGGCAAGGACTTGTTCGACGCCACCCATATCCACCGCCTGCTGCAGGCCCTGTTGGGCTTGGAGACCCCGGTCTATCGTCATCACGGCCTGATAACCGGACCCGACGGCAAGCGGTTCGCCAAGCGCGATAAGTCGGAAACCATCGAAAGCCTGCGCCGGTCTGGCCTTGGCCCTGCGGATGTCTGGACCCGCGCAGGCATAGAGCCGAAGGACATCCCATGAGACTGTTGTCATTGCCCGCCGGATTGATGTGTTTCCTTTTCTGGGCCGTATTGATCAGCGCACCGGCGGCGGCGCTTGATGGTCTGACCGCCGGTGAGCAGGCCGTAGTCGCATCGGTGGTCGACGGCGATACCGTGGTGCTGGACCGGGAAATCGCCGGTGCGATACAGGTCCGCCTGACGGGCATCCAGGCGCCCAAACTGCCCCTGGGCCGCAAGGGGTTCCAGCAATGGCCGCTCGCCCAGGAAGCCAAGGCGGCATTGGAATCCATATCCCTCGGCAAGTCCGTCCGGCTGTATTACGGCGGGGCACGCATGGACCGGCACGGCCGGCTGCTTGCCCATTTGGTCACTGCCGATGGAATCTGGACCCAGGGTGAAATGCTGCGTCAAGGCATGGCGCGGGTTTATACCTTTCCCGACAACCGGGAACGGGCGACCGAGATGTATCAGGCGGAACAAGCCGCCCGCACCAACCGGCGCGGTATATGGGCGCATCCTTTTTACGCCGTTCGCCCGGGCGACGCCGGTCGGCTTGCCGCCGACATCGGCACTTTTCAAATCATCGAAGGGCGCATCGAAGACGCCACCGACGTACGCGGCGTGATCTACTTGAATTTCGGTGTGAACTGGCGCGATGATTTCACCGTAAGAATCGACCGAAAGGTCGCCCGCCAGCTCAAGGCCGCGGGCCTGGAGCCGGACATATTCAAGCGACAGCACGTTCGCGTGCGTGGTTGGTTGAAGTCCTGGAACGGCCCGATGATCGAAGCCAGCCATCCGGAACAGATAGAGGTTCTGGAAAAGTAGGTTCGTTCCTCCTTATATTCATCCCATGCGCAAATTTCTGACCGCTCTGGCCCTGACGACACCGCTTTTGTTCGGAGCCGGCTGTTCGACCAATCCGGCAACCGGCCAGCAAAGCTTCACCGCCTTCATGTCCGAAGAAGACGAATTGCGGGTCGGCGCCGAGGAACACCCCAAAATCCTCAAGGACATGGGGGGCGAATATCAATACCCGACAATCCAGACCTATATCGACTGGGTCGGGGAAAAGCTGGCCAAGGTATCGGACTTGCCCAAGCTGAAATTCAAGTTCACGGTCCTGAACGAACCCAATATCAACGCCTTCGCCTTGCCCGGCGGCTATATCTACATCACCCGCGGTCTGATTTCCCTGGCCGAGAACGAGGCCGAAATGGCGGGTGTCCTGGCCCATGAAATCGGCCATGTCACCGCACGCCATACGGCGCAGCGCTATTCCGCCGCCATGGCGACCAATATCGGCTTGATCGGCGCCAGTATTCTGGGGTCGATCTTCGGCGTGCCGGGGGATCTGAACCGGCTGGCCGGACAGGTCGGGCATCTTTATCTACAGTCCTATTCCCGCGAACAGGAACTGGAAGCCGACATGCTGGCCGTGCGCTACATGGCGCGCGCGGGCTACGATCCCCGGGCGCTGGAAAGCTTCTTCCGCAAGATGCGCCAGCATACCTCGATCACCCAACGCGTGCGCGGCCGTCCCGACGAAGACCCGGCCGACAGCATTCTGTCGACCCACCCACGTACCGCCGACCGCATCGCCCAGGCCATTCGCCTGGCCCGCGTGCCCCCCGATGCCAATCCGCGCGTCGGCCGTGAAGATTATCTTCAACGCATCAACGGCATGCTCTGGGGGGATGCTCCGGAACAGGGTATCGTCCATGGCCGTGTGTTCGCACACCCGGACCTGCATTTCAGGTTCGAAGTCCCGCCCGGATTCTACCTTGTCAATTCGCCAACGCAGGTCATCGCCCACGGCCCGGATCAGGCGGTCATCATCTTCAACCAGTTGAACCAGAAAGACGCCGCCGCTGTACGCGACGTCCGCGCCTATGTCGCCGGCTGGGGCAAAGGGCGTCTGGAAAACGTTGAACGCATCAAGATCAACGGCTTCGATGCCGCCACAGGACAGGCGCGGATCGATACCTCGGAAGGGGTGCGCGATGTGCGCCTGGTCGCGATCCGCTTTGCGCCAGAACGGATATACCGTTTTCTGTTTCTGACGCCGCCGGGGACGACACAGCGACGAAGCGAAGACCTTCGACGCGTGACTTACAGCTTCAACCGGCTGAGCGAGGCCGAAGCGAAAGCCATCACGCCGCTGAAACTGCGCGTAATCACCGTCAACCCGGGCGATACGCCGGAAAAATTGGCGGACCTGATGCCGCTGGAATCGTTCAAATTAGACTGGTTTCAGGTGCTCAACGGCCTGGGGCCGAACGACGGGCTCACGGCGGGGACAAAGGTCAAGGTCGTCACCCCCTGATGACCAATGCTCACAGCGTCAGATAAAGCGCTTCCGTATCATCCCCGACCGCTTCAAACACGACCGCACCGATACCGAAATTGACCGTTTCTCCATCCGAGGAACAGGGAAAATATAGTGTGGTCGATTGTTTGAAACGTTCTTTTTCGCTTCCCTGGTCGAACAGAATGGACCGTTTGGCAAAGAACGGCCGGCGTTCGGCGATCGCCCGGCGGTGAAGCGGGAAATAATGGTCCGGCCCGTCGCTGCCGGTATAATTTTCCTCGACATAGCGGCCCTGCAGAACCCTGCCGTAATGCTCGTCGATCGCGGTGCCGGAGAATTTGACCAACAAGCCCTGTTCGATCCCATCACGATAATCGTGGACGAACATGTTGGGAGCCAGGCGCGGGACTTTCATCAGGTCGATGGTGGCGTAATCAGGCAGGGTTTTCTCGCCCAAGCCGGATACGATGAATTCGCAGAATTCCCGAATGACCGCAATCTCGGTCAGCTCCGCAACCCGGTTGCAGATTGCGGACAAATCTTCCCCATTCGGTAACGGCGCTGTCACCTTCTTCTCCCCCAATTCTCCCTGAGAAAGCATACATATTTATGCGGATCGGGGGAGGCTTTTATTGGTCTGAATTATAATTATTCCACAAAGAGAAACGGCCGGTTTCCATTTCCCCGAAAGGATAGGAAATCCGGCCGTTTGCCGATGTTCAGGCCACCTGAGAGAACAGGCGGTGCCTTGCGCCGGTAATCAAGCGGCGCGCAGGACTTTCTCCAGCTTCTCAGTCGCCTTTTCCACGTCCGTCTTGTCGACGGCCGCCAATTCCGCGGCCAGACGGTCGCGGGCGGCTTCGTAAATTTGGCGTTCAGAGAACGACTGGTCGGGCTGCCCCACGTTCCGATGCAGGTCGCGCACGACCTCGGCGATTGAAACGGGATTGCCCGAATTGATCTTCGCTTCGTATTCCTGGGCCCGGCGGCTCCACATGGTGCGTTTGACACGCGCCCGGCCTTTAAGGGTTGTCATCGCCTCTTCCATGATTTTGCGCGTCGACAGTTTGCGCAGGCCCGACGTCGGGGCCTTGGAAACGGGAACCCGCAGGGTCATCCGGTCCTTATCAAAGGAAATGACGAAAAGATCGAGCTTGTGGCCCGCGATTTCTTCGGTTTCGACACCGATAACCTTGCCGACGCCGTGCGTCGGATAGACGACATAGTCGCCGGTGTCGATCTGCAGTTCTTCTTGTTTGGACATAGGTGCGGTCAACTCCGATATTACCCTTCTGTGCCTTGGGCTGCCCAAGCCCCGCCCCGGCCCGTTTTCCTGACGATCAGGTGCCGAAAGCAGTCTTCAGGGAGTACAAGAACCGCCCCGCGACACGGAACATGGTCGCTGACCGATCCTCTCCTGAAGTGGGCGGCTGTCCTTCCCCGGCAAGCGTTTGAACGCTTATCCCACAGCCAGATGTCGGCCCGAAAAAATCCCCCCGGACGGACTGATAAGCTGTTCCGAGGGGACATAGACCTTTCGGTCGACAATTGGTGATTGTAACACAAATTTAAGGCAAAAACCACCCCCCGGTTCGCAGGCGCACAAAACCGGAGAAACGACAGGAATTCTGCCATATTTAGCGTTATTCAGCGCGGCTTGAAGTCAGCCGCGCCTTAAATAAGGTCAGTTGCCCTGGCCCGGGTTGGAGCTCAGAAGCTCTTTCTTGCCGTCCTTGCCGTTCCAGTCCTCGGCATCCGCCGGCTGCTCGCCCTTGGACGTGATGTTGGGCCATTGCGCGGCGAACTTGGTATTGATCTCCAGCCAGTCTTCGACACCGGGTTCCGTATCCGGAACGATCGCTTCGGCCGGGCACTCGGGCTCGCACACGCCGCAATCGATGCATTCATCGGGATGAATGACCAGGAAGTTCTCACCCTCGTAGAAGCAATCCACCGGGCAGACTTCAACGCAGTCCTGGAATTTACATTTGATGCAGTTTTCGGTGACGATATAGGTCATTGCGAGCTCCGTATGGTCGATACCTAAGAAAATTCAGAAGGCCGTCGGTCAAGACGGGCAATAAATTTGTAAAACGCCCAACTTGCAAACATCCAGATCGCAAAACACCGGCGCGCGCATCTAATTACGCCCTATCCGCGTTTTGCTCAAGCCGCGCCAACGCCCGTTTCCGCGCGGCACCGCTGTCGCGGTCAGGAACATGCAGCAGCCCGGCAACGCGCCGTGCCAGATTGGATTCATAATCGTGAAGTTCACCATCGGCATAGGCGACGGCCCAGACCATTTCCAAAACCCGCACCCGGTCTTCCGGCGCCATATGGTCCTTGATCGCCCGGGTCGTGCCGTAAAGTTCGACCGACGTGTCGGCGCGTGACCGCGCATCGGCGATCAGGGTTTCCGCCTCGCCGTCTTCCAGGTTGAATTCGCCGGTCAGAAGTCCGCGGATAAGCGCCTCTTCTTCCCCGTCGAAATCACCATCCAAAGACGCCGCTTCGACCAGCAGCAAGGCCGTGGCCTGTTCCAACGCCTTTGCGTCCGCCGCCGGTGCAGCGGATTCATCGGCGGCGAGCCCGTCGGCCCATGATTTCAGTTTGGCAAACATGAACTCCAACTAGCACGCAGGGGGGCCGCCCTCAACCACAGCAAAGTTGCGGTTTTTCTTGCCGATGCGCGAAACGCCCCCTAAACGACAGGGACCATGACAAATCCGCCCACCGATGCCCGCCTGAATTTCCCGGCGACAGAACGCAACAAAACCTCGATCCTGGAGGTTCTCGCCCGCATTCTGCCGTCCGACGGTCTGGTGCTCGAAGTGGGATCCGGCTCGGGCCAGCATATTGCGGCCTTCGCCCGGGCCCTGCCCCATCTGGACTGGCAGGCCTCGGACCCGGACCCGACCTACCGGGCCTCCATCGATGCCTGGGCACGTCACGCGGGCCTGGACCTGCCGCCGGCCCTTGATCTGGACGTCCGCCGCCATCCTTGGCCGGTGCCCGGCGCGGCAGCGGTCATTTCCGCGAACATGATCCACATCTCACCCTGGGAGGCCTGCCTGGGCCTGTTGTCCGGCGCGGCCGAAATTCTGCCCGAAGGGGGCCTTCTTTATCTGTACGGCCCGTTTGCCGTGGGCGGGACCCATACGGCGGAAAGCAATGCCCGGTTTGATGCCGGCCTGCGGGCCGAAAACCCGGATTGGGGGGTGCGTAATCTGGACGACGTCGCCATGGAAGCCCGCATGCGCGGCCTGCATCTGGTGGAAACGGTCAAGATGCCCGCCAATAATCTGTCGGTGGTGTTTAAAAAACGCGCCGGGATGGCCTGACCGGCTATCCGTCGATATCGCCCCGCAGGCGATCCGTATCCCGCCGTTCCCGCTTGGTCGGGCGCCCGGCACCCGGTTCGCGCCGGGCAACGGAACCGTCCAACACCAATGCGCCGTCACCGTCAGCCGCATTCTTCGGCGGGGACGGGGGGGACATGTCCTCGTACAGCCCTTGCGCTTCCGGGGCCGGACCGCGCCGCTGACCCAGCGCCAGAACCTTCACGACCTTAACCCCGGAACGCATGGGAAAGGTCAGCACATCGCCGACCTTCACGGAATAATGAGGCTTGGCGATATTGACCGTATTGACTCGTAATTTGCCCGACTGCACGTATTTGGTCGCCAGTGAGCGGGTCTTGAAGAACCGCGCGAACCACAGCCATTTATCCAAGCGCAGGTCTCCGCCGTTCGCTGTGCCGGTCATGACACCACCAAATCCTTCAACTTGGCGAAGGGCGAATGGGGATCGACGCGGGGTGCAGGCGTTGCCGCCGCTGTTTCCTTGCGCCGTGGTGTGGATTTAGCCTTCGGCGACATCGCCTTGCGTTCCGGCCGCCCCGTATGGCCCGCGGGGCGGAACCGCAAGGTCCCCTCGACCTCCTTGGCGCGGAAACCAAGCCCCTTCAAGACTGTTTCCATATCCGCCGCACTGCAGCCCGCAAGGGACAGCAGATCGGCTTCGATCACGAACCCGGCCTTGCCGCCGGCCTTGGACAGCGCCCAGGCCTTGGCCACGACCCGTTCGACCATGTCGATGCGCAATGCGATCTTGCCGAACCGGCGGAACCCGACCTGTTCCCAATACGCAGCCGGCAACCGCCCCGCCGCGACGGAGACCCGGCCCGGTGCGGGCGGCGGAACCGGCCTGCGCCCTTCGGCCAGGCACCACAGAAACCCCCGCACGGCGGCCGGTGCCGGGCGGACCAGGGCCGGCAGGAATACCGTTTCACGGCCGATTCTGATCCCGGCGGCGCGAAGGTCCCGGCGGTCGTCCTTCGCGATCAAAGCAAGCTGTTCATCCACATCCCGGCGCGGCAAAGAGCCATAGGCCTCGCCTAAGCGAAAGGCTAAACCCTTCGCCGGCCCCTTGAGAGGCGCTTTTTCAAGGGCGAACAGATCGCGGAACAGTTCCGCCAGATGCCCGGCGATCCAGCCTTCCAGACGCTTGACAATCCGGTCGCGCCCGCTGCCGTCCAACAAATCCGATGCCGTAACCCGCACGGCGGGCCGCAACAAGGCATTACCCCGCACAAGGCGTCCCACGGGAACGCCGTCCCACAGGATCACGCCCGCTTCCGGCCCATCGAACGGCGCCAAGGAAATAACGCTGTCCGGCGCCTGTTCGAACGCTTGGACCCGGCGACGGAATTCACCCTTGAGCGCCCGGCCGGCCGCTGCGGCGATGGTCTTGCCGGCGGCATCCCCGCCGGCCGCCGCGGCATCGAACAGAAAGCCTTTCAGGTGCCCCACCGGATGGCCTTCGACCACCACATCGCCCGATACTGTCACGGCGGCCATCAAATCCGGCGTGTCCTTCAGCTTTTTCATCAGGTGTGCCGTCGATTTGTCGACGAACCGCTGGGTCAGGCGTTCGTGCATCACATCGGAAAGCTTGTCTTCGATGGTCCGGGTCCGTTCCTGCCAATGCAGGGCATCGGGCAGCCAAGCGCCGTGGAAGGACACATAGGTCCAGGTGCGGATATGGGCGATCCGCTGGGTCAGGGCATCGATATCGCCGTCCAGCCGGTCCAGGCGTTTGACCTGTTCCGCCATCCAGTCTTCGGGCAGGCGGCCTTCGGGGCCGGTCAGGTATTTGTAGATGGTCGTCAGCAGATTGGCATGGGCATCGGTCATCACGCCCTGAAAGTCAGGCACTTGGCAGACATCCCATAGCAGGCGCACGGTCTCGGGCGTGACCGCGCGGTCCATTACTGTCTCGTCACGCAGCAACAGGGCCAAGGCCTGTTCGTCTTCGGCCGCGCGGGCCCGCATCAGCCCGCCCCGCGGTGCCGGCCGGCCGAGTGTCTGCCTTAGCGCATGGACCGAAGAAAAATCCAGATCGCCGTTGCGCCAGAAAATTTTCCCAAGGGGGTCGAACTTATGGCTTTCGATGGCTTCGGCCAAATCAGGGTCAAGGGCGCGCTGATCCGCCGTCGTGCCGAACGTTCCGTCGTTCATGGCGCGTCCGGCGCGCCCGGCGATCTGCGCCAGTTCTGCCGGGGCCAGCGTGCGCCGCTGGCGGCCGTCGAATTTGGCGATCCCGGCGAAAGCCACATGGTCGATGTCCATGTTCAGGCCCATGCCGATGGCATCCGTGGCGACCAGGTAATCGACCTCGCCCGCCTGATACATGGCGACCTGGGCATTTCGCGTGCGCGGGCTGAGTGCCCCCAGTACCACGGCGGCCCCACCGCGCTGCCGGCGTACCAGTTCGGCCAGGGCATAGACCCGGGCCGCCGAAAACGCGACCACGGCCGATCTGGGCGGCAGGCGCGTGACCTTTTTCTGCCCGGAATAGCGCAGCACGCTCATGCGTGGCCGGGTCATGAATTCAACATCGGGAACAAGATGTTCGATCAGGGGACGGATGGTTTCGGCGCCCAGGAACATGGTTTCATACCGGCCTCGGGCGTTCAGCAGCCGTTCCGTGAACATATGCCCCCGGTCCGGGTCGGCGCACATCTGGATTTCGTCGACCGCCAGAAAATCCACGGGCCGGCCCAACGGCATGGCTTCGACCGTGCACAGGAAATAACGCGCCCCTTCGGGCAGGATTTTTTCCTCGCCGGTGATCAGCGCCACCTGCCCCGCACCCTTGGCACGGACCGCGCGGTCGTAATTTTCCCGGGCCAGCAGGCGTAAGGGAAAGGCGATGATGCCGGACGGATGGGCCAGCATGCGTTCCATCGCCAGATGGGTTTTGCCCGTATTGGTCGGGCCCAGAACTGCGAGAATACGCCGGTGCTGTGTGGAGAGTTCCATAACGGATTAAATGTCGCCTTCCTGACGGGACCGTGCAAGGGCATTAGTCGGCTTGTTTGCTCTTTATCATCGGCACGAAGGCAACCGGCAGCACACTTTCAATCGTGACCTTGCCGTCCAGAGCCTTGACCACCAGGGTCAGGGTCTGGCGGTCATGGGCCCGGCCGATGGGCACGATCATGCGCCCGCCGGGGCGAAGTTGATGAATAAGGTCTTCGGGGATTCGCTCGGGTGCGGCCGTCACCATCACCGCGTCGAACGGTGCTTCTTCGGGCCAGCCTTTGTAGCCGTCGCCGATCTGCACGTGAACGTTGTCATAGCCCAGGCGCGCAAGCCGCTTTTGCGCCTGCCGACCCAGTTCCTCGACGATTTCTATGGTATAAACGCGGGCCGCGACACGCGAAAGAACCGCGGCTTGGTAGCCCGATCCGGTCCCGATCTCCAACACCTTTTCCGTGCCGTCCAGGTCCAACAGATCGGTCATCAATGCCACGATATAGGGTTGGGAAATGGTCTGGCCGTGGCCGATCGGCTGGGGCCGGTTGATATAGGCCACGACCTCGTCCTCATCCCGCACGAATTCATGGCGCGGCACGGCCGCCATGGCGGCCATGGTGCGGTCGGAAAACGCCTTGCGCCCGGTCCAGAACGCCGTGTCGCGGGCATCCTGTTCGATTTCTCGCAAAAGCCGTTGGCGTTTTTCCTCGAACGGATCGTCGGCCATGGACCTCCCCCAATCGACCCTGCAAGCTTAAGGGGCTTGCAAACTCCCGCTCACCGTCACATATCTCGCCCACCAAGGGCAAGACGGGCCGGAACCCGCCGACCAAACGGAACCATTGGGGGTACATAGACCATGACAACCGCATCGACCGTTGAAAAACACGCCTTCCAGGCTGAAGTGGGCAAGCTGCTCGATATCGTCGCGCACTCGCTTTACAGCCAGAAGGAGATTTTCCTGCGCGAGCTGATCTCAAACGCATCCGACGCCTGTGACAAGCTGCGCTATCAATCGCTGACCGAACCCAAGCTGATCGAGGGCGATCCCGGCTTCCGCGTCACCATCACCCTGGACAAGAAAGCCAAGACCCTGACCGTATCGGACAACGGGGTCGGCATGGACAAGGACGACCTGACCGGCATCCTGGGCACCATCGCCCGGTCGGGAACCCAGGCCTTTGTCGAAAACCTGGGCGACGATGCCAAGAAGGACAAAGACAAGGCGGTTTCCCTGATCGGACAATTCGGCGTCGGCTTTTATTCGGCCTTCATGGTCGCCGATACGGTCGAGGTCGTAACCCGCAAGGCAGGCACCGACGCGGCCTTCAAATGGTCGTCCGACGGGCGCGGCGAATTCACCATCGAAACCGCCGCCCGTGACGGGCGCGGCACGGACGTCGTCGTGCACCTTAAGAAAGACGAAAAGGAATATCTGGAGCCCGAGCGCATCGCCCATATCGTGCGTACCTATTCGGACCATATCGGCATTCCCATCGTCCTGGCCCCCGTCGGGAAAGACGATGAAGAGCGCACGCTCAACACCGCATCGGCGATCTGGACCCGGGAAAAGAAGGACATATCGGACGACCAGTACAAAGAATTCTATCACCACGCGGCCCATGCCTTCGACGACCCCTGGATGACCCTGCACAACAAGGTCGAAGGCGTGCTGAGCTACACCAACCTGTTGTTCATTCCGTCCATGCGGCCCATGGATCTGTTCAACCCGGACCGCAGCGGCGCCGTGAAGCTTTACGTCAAACGGGTGTTCATCACGGACAATTGCGAAGGCCTGCTGCCGCCCTATCTGCGGTTCGTGAAGGGCGTGGTCGATTCGGAAGACCTGGCGCTGAACGTCAGCCGCGAAATGATGCAGCACAATCCCGTGGTCGCGAAAATCTCCCAGGGTCTGACCAAGCGCATCTTCGGCGAACTGAAAAAATCGGCCGAGAAAAAACCCGACGAGTACCTGGAATTCTGGGACACCTTCGGCCCCGTGCTGAAGGAAGGCCTGTATGAAGACGGCAACAACCGCGAGAAAATCCTGGAACTCGCACGTTTTAAAAGCTCGGAACGCCCGGGCTGGATCAGCCTTGCGGACTATGTCGCCGGCATGAAGGACGGCCAGGACGCCATTTTCTATATCGCGGGCGAAGACCCGGAAGCGGCCCTTGCCAGCCCACAGTTGGAAGGCTTCAAGGCCAAGGGAGTCGAGGTTCTGCTGATGACAGACCCGGTCGACGAATTTTGGCTGGGCCATGTCGGCAGTTTCGAAGACAAACCGTTCAAATCGGCGACCCGGGGCGGCGCCGATCTTGCCAAGATCGCCAAACCGAAGGGCGCCAAGTCCGAGGACGGCAAGGGCAAGGACGACGCCGAAGACACGGACGATACGGCCAAGACCACACCCGGCATGGATCAGCTGGTCGCCGCGTTCAAGGTGGCGCTGGGCGAAAAGGTCAAGGACGTGCGCCCGTCGGAACGCCTGACCGACAGCCCGGTCTGTCTGGTCGCCGACGAGGGCGATCTGGACATGAACCTGGAACGGCTGCTGAAACAGCACAAACAGCTGGACGGGCGGGAACTGTCCCCCCGCATTCTGGAAATCAATCCGGACCACGCCCTGATCGGCAAGCTTGCCAAACTGGCCGAGGACAAGAACGCCAATGACCCGTCACTGGACGAGGCCGCACTGTTGCTGCTGGATCAGGCCCGCATCCTGGAAGGCGAGCCGGTGATCGACGCCCCGGCCTTTTCCAAGCGGCTATCGTCGCTCATGGCGAAGGGCCTTGCGGGATAGGTGCAGCGGTTTTCTTGAGTCCGACTTTTCTAGAACGAGCTTTCGGCCGCCACCATCTGGCGGAACAAAAGGCGCGAGCGCGCGGCCGAAACCACGTCGCGCATGTCGTCCAGGGTGACGCCGTCGCGCGCCATCACAAGGCGCACCACCGGGTCGGACAGCATGTCGTCCAACTGGGGCTCGCGCCGGGGGTCCAGATAGTATCGGGACATCATCGCCATATCGTTCACTTTGTGTGACTCCTCATTGGTCGCACTGAAATTTATTGACCGTGGACATCACCGGACGGGCCGTCTCTCCCCAGGGGCCGCCCTTGGTGCCGCAGAACCGGACCATAGTCCCGGCCTGTGAATGGATGATGACAGGGCTGTGAATCTCCGGCGTTAATTTCCGCTTCTCTCTAATACCTTTATGAATGCGCGCATGAAAAAAAACCGGCCCCCGAAGGGACCGGCCTTGATCGTTTCACTGTCCGGTGCCCGGCGGCTTTTAAGCAGCCAGACGCTTGAGGACGAATTGCAGGATGCCGCCGGCGAGAAAGTAATCGACTTCGTCCAAGGTATCGATGCGGCACAGCACCGGGACCTCTTCGGTCGCGCCGTCCTTGCGGTGGATTTTGAGCGCCAGGGTCATGCGCGGCGTGATGCCGCCCGCCAGACCCGTGACGTCATAGGTTTCCGTGCCGTCCAGTTTCAGCGTCTGGCGCGTCACGCCCGACGGGAATTGCAGCGGCAAAACGCCCATGCCGACCAGGTTGGAGCGGTGAATGCGTTCAAAGCTTTCGACGATCACCGCCTTGATGCCCAGCAGGCGCGTGCCCTTGGCGGCCCAGTCACGGCTGGACCCCGTGCCGTATTCGGCGCCGCCGATCACGACCAGGGGAATGCCCTGGGCCTTGTAGCCCATGGCGGCTTCGTAGATCGTCGTCTGTTCGCCGGTCGGCTGCAGGATGGTGACGCCCCCTTCCGTACCCGGCGCCATTTCGTTCTTGATGCGGATATTGGCAAAGGTGCCGCGCATCATGACTTCGTGGTTGCCGCGCCTGGAGCCGTAGGAGTTGAAGTCCATCGGGCGCACCTGATGTTCCATCAGATAGGTCCCGGCGGGGCTGTCTTCCTTGATGTTGCCGGCGGGCGAGATGTGGTCTGTGGTCACCGACTGGCCCAAAAGCGCGATCGGGCGGGCACCGATGATGTCCTCGGCCTTACCTTCGTCGTCGATGGATATGTCCTCGAAGAACGGCGGATGCTGGACATAGGTGGATCCCGCGTTCCAATTGTAGGTCAGGGACTTGGTGGTCTTGATCGCCTGCCAGTTTTCGTCGCCGTCCAGCACGTTGGCATAACGGGCGCGGAACATTTCCGGCGTGACGCAGGCGTCCATGACCTTCTTGACCTCGGCGTTCGACGGCCAGATGTCCTTCATATAGACGTCCTTGCCGTCACGGTCCTGGCCGATCGGGTCCTTCAGCAGGTCAATGTTGATGTTGCCCGCAATCGCATAGGCGACGACCAGCGGCGGCGAAGCCAGATAATTGGCCCGGGTCAAGGGATGCACGCGGCCTTCGAAGTTGCGGTTGCCGGACAGCACGGCGGCGACGCAGAGGTTCTGTTCCTCTATCACCTCGTGGATGTCTTCCGGCAGGGGGCCGGAGTTGCCGATGCAGCTGCCGCAGCCGTAACCGACCAGGTTGTAGCCGATGGCGTCCAGGTGTTCAGTCAAACCGGCGGAGTCTAGATAATCGGTGACGACTTGGCTGCCCGGGGCAAGCGACGTCTTGACCCAGGGCTTTTTGGTCAGACCGCGTTCGTTGGCCGCCTTGGCGACCAGACCGGCGGCGACCAGCACCGCCGGGTTGGAGGTGTTGGTGCAACTGGTGATGGCGGCGATCACGACGGCACCGTCGGACAGCTTGAAATCGCAACCGGGAACGTCGACGGTCTTCTGCGTGTCCCGACCGGCGGAGATTTCCTTGAAGTTGTCTTTGAAGGACGACGCGGCGTCCGTCAACTTGATGCGGTCCTGGGGACGCTTGGGGCCGGCCAGGGACGGCACCACGGTGCCGATGTCCAGTTCCAGGCTGTCCGTGTAGACAGGATCGGGGGTGGAATTGTCGCGCCACATACCCTGGGCCTTGGCATAGGCTTCGACCAAAGCGACGCGATCTGCGTCGCGGCCGGTGAAGATCAGGTAATCGAGCGTTGCCTGGGTAACCGGGAAGAAGCCGCAGGTCGCACCGTATTCCGGGGCCATGTTGGCGATGGTCGCCTGGTCGGCCAGGGACAGATGGTCCAGGCCGTCACCGTAGAATTCGACAAATTTGCCGACCACGCCCTTCTTGCGCAGCATTTCCGTGACGGTCAGCACAAGGTCCGTGGCAGTCATGCCTTCGGCCAGCGCCCCGGTCAGCTTGAAGCCGACGACTTCGGGGATCAGCATGGACACGGGCTGACCCAGCATCACGGCTTCGGCTTCGATGCCGCCGACACCCCAACCCAGAACCGACAGGCCGTTGACCATGGTGGTGTGACTGTCCGTGCCGACACAGGTATCGGGATAGGCGACCTGCTTGCCGTCGACCTCGGTCGTCCAAACGACCTGGGCCAGGTATTCCAGGTTGACCTGGTGGCAGATGCCCGTGCCCGGCGGCACGACGCGGAAATTATCGAAGGCGCCCTGGCCCCATTTCAGGAATTCATAGCGTTCCTGGTTGCGTTCGAACTCCAGATCCACGTTTTCCTTGAACGCGGTCGCGGTGCCGAAACTGTCGATCATCAGCGAGTGGTCGATCACCAGATCGACGGGGGAAAGCGGGTTGATCTTGGACGGATCACCGCCCAGCGTGTTCATGGCGTCGCGCATGGAGGCCAGATCGACCACGGCGGGGACACCGGTGAAGTCCTGCATCAGCACACGGGCCGGACCATAGGCGATTTCATGATCGGACGTGCGGGTGTCGAGCCATTTGGCCACGGCTTTCACGTCATCCACGGTCACCGTGCGGCCGTCTTCGCGGCGCAGCAGGTTTTCCAGCAGAACTTTCAGCGAAAAGGGCAGCCGTCCGACGGCGCCGATCCCGGCGGCCTCGGCCGCCTCGAGCGAGTAATAATCGTATTCCTTGCCCCCGACGTTGAGGGTGCGGCGTGTTTTAAGGGTATCTTGGCCGGTGATGGACATATGGGAGACCTCCGCTTGGCGCTCGCGCATGGTTCTGCGCATGCTGGACTCAGCACTAATCCCCCTTCTGTCTATAGCTACGGTGCGCCATCGGCCAGGTCAACCAGGAAGGGGAGCAATTTTTCATACCCACGCAGCAGCCAAAGGGTAACATGACGTCAACCGGGGGCCTCACACAGGCATGCCCCCGAGGCGGCTGCTTATACGGAATGAAATTCCACTAAACCCTAACATATCAAGCGATTAGATTCACCTTGCAAGCCGAACTAGGCTAAACTAAACCATCGCTAAATTATCTCGGGCGCCTTTTTGGCGAGATCGTCCACTCGATCCGCCGTAGATTTGTCGAGAACACCCAGCATCGCGGAGCAATCATGAGCTTGTACACGGATTATTTGGCCGAAATCGAAGAACGTAAAAAGCAGGATTTGCATCCGAAACCGATTGAAGACGGCGCGCTTGTCGAAGAACTGATCGCACAGATCAAAGACACCGGGAATGGACACCGGGAAGACTCGTTACAGTTCTTTATCTACAACGTCATTCCGGGCACGACCAGCGCCGCCGGCGTCAAAGCGGCGTTCCTGAAAGAGATCATTCTCGGCCAGACCGTCGTCAAGGAGATCACGCGGGAATTCGCGTTCGAACTCCTGTCGCACATGAAGGGCGGACCGTCGGTCGAGATGCTGCTTGATCTGGCGCTGGGCGACGATGCCGACATCGCCAAGGCGGCAGCCGAAGTTCTGAAAACGCAGGTCTTCCTATATGACGCGGATACGGACCGGCTGCAGGCGGCCTACAAGGCCGGAAACCCGGTTGCCAAGGATATCCTGCAAAGTTACGCCGATGCCGAGTTCTTCACCAAGTTGCCGGAGATCGAGGAAAAGATCGACGTCGTGACCTACGTCGCGGCGGAAGGCGATATCTCCACCGACCTGATGTCTCCGGGCGCCGAGGCGCATTCCCGCGCCGATCGGGAACTGCACGGCAAAAGCTTTATTTCGGAAAAAGCCCAGAAAGAGATTCAGGCACTGAAGCTTCAGCACCCCGGGAAGCGCCTGATGATGATCGCCGAAAAAGGCACCATGGGTGTCGGCTCGTCGCGCATGTCCGGGATCAACAACGTGGCGCTTTGGATGGGTGAACAGGCCAGCCCCTATGTGCCGTTCGTCAACATTGCGCCGATCGTCGCCGGTACCAACGGTATTTCGCCGATTTTCCAGACCACGGTGGGCGTCACCGGCGGCATCGGCGTGGACCTTAAGAACTGGGTCAAGAAAGTAGACTCGGAAGGCAAGGCGATCATCAACAATGACGGCAGCCCGGTGCTGGAGGAAAAATACTCCGTTGCCACGGGCACGACCCTGACCATCGACACCAAAGCCAAGAAGCTCCTGAATGAAGACGGTACGGAAGAACTGGCCGACGTTTCGGCGGCCTTCTCGCCGCAATCGGTCGAATTCATGAAGGCCGGCGGTTCTTATGCCATCGACTTCGGCAAGAAACTGCAGATCTTCGCCGCCGAAACCCTGGGCGTGGAACCGAAACCGGTCTTCGCGCCCGCCAAGGTGGTTTCCCATCCGGGCCAGGGCCTGACGGCAGTCGAAAAAATCTTCAACAACAATGCCGTGGGCGTTCCCGAAGGCACTGTTCTGCACGCCGGATCCGACGCCATGGTGAAGGTCAACATCGTCGGCTCCCAAGACACGACCGGCCCGATGACCGTCCAGGAACTGGAGGCCATGGCCGCGACCGTGATTTCCCCGGTTCTGGACGGCGCCTACCAATCCGGCTGTCACACGGCCTCCGTGTGGGACAGTAAGGCACAGGCCAATACGCCCAAGCTCATGGCCTTCATGAATAAGTTCGGGCTGGTCACCGGCCGCGACCCGAAGGGCGTCTATCCGCCCATGACGGACGTCATCCATAAGGTCTTGAACGACATCACCATCGATGACCGGGCGATCATCATCGGCGGCGATTCGCACACCCGGATGTCCAAAGGCGTCGCCTTCGGGGCTGATTCGGGGACCGTTGCGCTGGCGCTGGCCTTGGGCATGGCGAACATCACCGTCCCTGAGTCCGTTAAAGTGACCTTCAAAGGCAAGATGGCCGACCATATGGACTTCCGTGACGTGGTCCATGCGACCCAGGCCCAGATGCTGGCCCAGTATGACGGAGAAAACGTTTTCCAGGGCCGCATCATCGAAGTGCACATCGGCACGTTGCTGGCGGACCAGGCCTTCACCTTCACCGACTGGACCGCCGAGATGAAGGCCAAGGCATCGATCTGTATTTCCAATGATGAAACCCTGATCGAGTCCCTGGAAATCGCCAAGTCCCGCATCCGGATCATGATCGACAAGGGCATGGAAATTCCGTCAGGAATGCTTCAGGGGCTGATCGACAAAGCGGACGAGCGTATTGCGCAGATCAAATCCGGCGAGCAACCGGCGCTGAAGCCGGATGACAATGCGAAATATTTCGCGGAAGTCGTCGTCGATCTCGACCAGATCAACGAGCCGATGATCGCCGACCCCGACGTCGACAACATCGATGTGGCGAAACGCTATACGCACGACACCATCCGCCCGATTTCCTATTACGGCGGCAGCAAGAAAGTCGATTTGGGCTTCGTCGGCTCCTGCATGGTGCACAAGGGTGACTTGAGCATCGTCGCGCAAATGTTCCGCAACCTGGAAAAGGCCAACGGCAAGATCGAATTCAATGCGCCTTTGGTCGTCGCACCGCCGACCTACAACATCGTCGACGAGTTGAAGGCCGAAGGCGACTGGGAAATCCTGCAGAAATACGCCGGGTTCGAATTCGACGACACCTCGCCCAAGACCGAGGCACGCACATCTTACGAAAACACCCTCTATCTGGAGCGTCCCGGCTGCAACCTTTGCATGGGCAACCAGGAAAAAGCGGAAAAGGGCGATACGGTCATGGCGACGTCGACCCGTTTGTTCCAGGGCCGGGTTGTGGCGGATTCCAATGAAAAGAAAGGCGAATCGCTGCTGGCGTCGACACCGGTCGTGGTGCTGTCGACGATCCTCGGCCGGACACCAAACGTTGACGAATACAAGTCCGCCGTGGACGGCATCAACCTGACCAAATTCGCACCGCCACGTGTGTAAGTGCGGACCAGCTTCGCTGCATCGTTATTGACCGAGGATTAAGACGGGGGATTATGCCCCGGTGAGATGCGTCGACTTTCTGAAACGCGTCTCACCCGGCGCCTCCTAAATTCGGCCTAAATTCCATATCGGCGCCTGCGCACAAGGCGTAGAGGCACCGCAAGCCCCTTCATGTGCATCGCGATGCGGTGCCTTTTGTTCGGTCAATTTTCTTCGCCGTTTCGACTGGCGGAACGTCACCGGCCGCGAACCCCCAAGTTTTCGTAGCGTCAACCCGATTTCCTCACGCAGGCGTGTATCCCTGCGGGATATTTCGGCTTGCGTCTTGCGGTTCAATCTGCATGTTATTTTATCTCAACGCCCTTCAAGAGGCGCTAAACTCAAGAAAAATCCTAAAGCACGACAAATTAAGAAGGCTGAGGATTCACCAGGGAGACATTCATGTCCGGCGATCATGCGGCGGGCCAAGACACTTTTCCGAAACTGTTGGCCGCGAACGCGCGCATCCGGGGGGGCAAACCGGCTAGCCGCGAAAAAGATTACGGTATCTGGCAGACCTGGACCTGGTCCGAGGTCGCGGAGGAAGTTCGTGCCCTGGCCTGCGGGCTGGCGGCATTGGGTTTCCAACGCGGAGACCGCCTTGCCATCATCGGCGACAACCGCCCGCACCTGTATTGGGCCATGCCGGCGGCGCAGGCCGTGGGCGGCGTACCGGTGCCCATGTATCAGGACAGCGTCGCCGAAGAGATGCAGTACGTTCTGGAGCATGCGGAATGCCGGTTCGCGATTGCCGAAAACCAGGAGCAGGTCGATAAGCTGCTGGAAATCAAGGACCGCCTGCCCAAACTGGAAACGATCATCTATCACTTCCCGCGCGGCATGCGCAGCTACACCCAGGATTTCCTGCATCTTTACGCCGACGTTCAGGACAAGGGCCGCGCACACGACACGGCCAATCCGGGGTTTTATGACGCCCAGGTCGACATGGGCACGGGCGGCGACCTAGCCATCATGGTCTATACCTCGGGCACCACGGGACGGCCCAAGGGCGTCATGCTGTCCGCCGACAACCTGATACAGACCGCGCGCAACGCCGCCGAATGGGAAGGGCTGACCGACGACGACGAAATGCTCGCCTATCTGCCCATGGCCTGGGTCGGCGATCACATCTTTTCCGTCGGACAGGCCTTTACCACCGGGTTCTGCGTGTCCTGCCCGGAAAGTGCCGAAACCGTGCTGGAAGACCTGCGCGAAATCGGGCCGACCTATTTCTTCGCGCCGCCGCGCATCTTCGAGAACATCCTGACCACGGTGATGATCCGGATCGAGGATGCGGCCCCCTGGAAGCAGCGCATGTTCCATAATTACATGGACCACGCTAACCGCGTCGGCCGCGACATCCTGGACGGCAAGCCGGTTCCTTTCATGGATCGCCTGAAATACCGGATGGGGGAATTCCTGGTTTACGGCCCGTTGAAAAACGTGCTGGGCCTGACCCGCATGCGCCTGGGCTACACGGCGGGCGAGGCGATCGGCCCGGACATCTTCGATTTCTACCGCTCGCTCGGCCTGAACCTGAAACAGCTGTATGGCTCGACCGAAGCTTCGGTGTTCATCACCATTCAGCCCAACGGCGACATCCGGTCCGATTCGGTCGGCGTGCCCGCCCCCGGGGTCGATATCCGCATCGAGGACACGGGCGAGGTCATGTTCAAAAGTCCCGGCGTGTTCCAGGCCTATTACAAGAACGACGACGCCACAGCTGAGACCAAAACACCGGACGGCTGGGTCCATACGGGTGATGCCGGTTTCCTGGACGCCGACGGGCACCTGAAGATCATCGATCGGGCCAAGGACGTGGGCAAGCTGACGGACGGCACCCTGTTCGCGCCCAAGTACCTGGAAAACAAGCTGAAGTTCTTCCCCTTCGTGTCGGAGGCCGTGACCTTCGGCGACGGGCGCGATTACGTCGCGGCGTTCATCAATATCGATCTGGAAGCGGTCGGCAACTGGGCCGAGCGCCGGGGCCTTGCCTATACGGGCTATACGGATCTTGCCGGCCGGCCCGAAGTCATGGAGCTGATTTCCGACTGTGTCGACAAGGTCAATATGGACCTGGCCGAGGATGAAAAACTTGCGGGCTCGCAGATCAAGCGCTTCCTGGTCCTGCACAAGGAACTGGACGCCGATGACGGCGAATTGACACGCACGCGCAAGGTCCGCCGTTCCGTCGTCTCGGAACGGTACGACGATCTGATCGCGGCCCTTTATTCCGACCGGGATCATTGCGAAGTCACCGCGACCGTGACCTTCGAAGACGGCCGCACCGATACCATTCATGCCGATCTGAAAATCCGCGATGCCAAGATTGTCCCGCCCGGCGCGGGACAGGCCGCGGCCTGACCGGCGGCGCGCAGGATGAAGGGGAGCACCATGCCGGAAGGCACCGCCCAGACAAATTCCGGACGCGTCATCGGCGACGTCATCATGAAGGTGGAAAACGTGTCGCTGTCGTTCGGCGGCGTGCGGGCACTCGACGACGTGTCGTTCGATGTGCGCGAGCATGAAATTCTCGCCATCATCGGCCCCAACGGGGCCGGCAAATCGTCCATGCTGAACTGCATCAACGGCTTCTATCACCCCCAGGAAGGCACCATCACCTACAAGGGAAAGCGCCGCGATACGGCCAAGACCTATGAAGCGGCCGAGGAAGGCATCGCGCGCACGTTCCAGAACATCGCCCTGTTCAAAGGCATGTCGACCCTGGACAACATCATGACCGGGCGCGGCCTGAAAATGAAACGTAACTTCCTGTGGCAAGCCCTCTATTACGGCCCGGCCTTGCGGGAAGAACTGGAACACCGCGCCAAGGCCGAAGAAGTCATCGACTTCCTGGAAATCGAAGCCATCCGCAAGACGCCCGTGGGGCGCCTGCCCTACGGCCTACAAAAACGCGTCGAGTTGGGCCGCGCCCTGGCGGCCGAACCCGATCTGCTTTTGCTCGACGAGCCCATGGCCGGCATGAACCACGAGGAAAAAGAGGACATGGTCCGCTACATCCTCGACGTGAATGACGAATACGGCACGACCATCGTCCTGATCGAACACGACATGAGCGTCGTGATGGATATTTCCGACCGCGTGGTGGTGCTGGACTACGGCAAGAAGCTGGCCGCCGGCACGCCGGACGAGGTCAAGGGCAACCAAGACGTTATCGACGCCTATCTCGGCGTGAGCCACGATTAGGCCCGGGGAGAACAACGCACATGGAGTTTCTCGAATCCATCTTCGTCGCCCCTTTCGTCGAAATGTGGAATTACCCAGAGTTCCTGGCTGAATTGATCCTGGTCGGCTTGTCGACCGGCGTACTGTATTCCCTGGTCGCCTTGGGTTTCGTGCTGATCTTCAAGGCATCCGGCATGTTCAATTTCGCCCAGGGTGCGATGGTCCTGTTCGCGGCCCTAACATTGGTCGGCCTGATGGAACACGGCGTGCCCTTGTGGGCCGCCCTGCTGCTGTCGATGGCGGTCATGGTCGGGCTGGCCTTCGCGGTCGAACGCCTGATGCTGCGCTATCTGGTCAACCAGGAAGGCCTGATCCTGTTCATGGCGACGATCGGCCTGAACTTCATCCTTGAGGGCACGGGGCAGCTGTTCTGGGGTTCGGACGTCAAGCGCCTGGAAATCGGCATTCCCGACAAGCCTTTCGATCTGGGTCCGATCCTGCTTAACACCTTCGACGTCACGGCGGCGTTCATCGGTGCGGCATTGGTCATCGCACTGGCGGTTTTCTTTCAGAAAACGCCCATGGGTCGCGCCTTGCGCGCCGTCGCCGATGATCATCAGGCCGCGCTCAGCGTCGGCATCCCGCTGAAAACCATCTGGGTCGCCGTCTGGACCATCGCCGGGATCGTGGCCCTGGTTGCGGGCATCGTCTGGGGCGCCAAGTCGGGGGTGCAGTTCTCGCTCTCGCTGATCGCCTTGAAGGCCCTGCCGGTGCTGATTTTGGGCGGATTCACGTCCGTCCCCGGCGCCATCGTCGGCGGCCTGATCATCGGCGTCGGCGAAAAAGTGGCCGAGGGCTTCTGGGGCCCGGCCTTCGGCGGCGCCATCGAAAACTGGTTTGCCTACATGCTGGCACTTGCGTTCCTGGTGTTCAGGCCGCAGGGGCTGTTCGGCGAAAAGATCATCGAGAGGGTCTGACGAAATGTTCTACCGCGAAGCCGGACAATTCAAGACCACCTACCGGGGCGATCAGGCCGTCTTTCCCATTTTCCAGGACAAGATCGCCGTCTTCGCCCTGATCATCGTCGCCTACATGGTGCCGCTGGTCGCCAATGAATATTGGCTGCAGGCGATTTTCATCCAGTTCCTGGTGTTCGCCCTGATGGCCATCGGCCTGAACCTGTTGATGGGCTACGCCGGTCAGGTTTCGCTCGGCACCGGGGCCTTCGCCGCCGTGGGGGCCTATGCCTGTTACAAGCTGACGACCAACATCGAAGGCATGAACGTGATCGTCGCGATCCTGCTGTCGGGCGGCTGTGCGGCCGCCGTGGGCATCGTGTTCGGCCTGCCTTCGCTTCGCATCAAGGGATTCTATCTGGCCGTCGCGACCTTGGCGGCACAGTTCTTCATCCTATGGCTGTTCAACAAGGTCGGCTGGTTCTACAACGACAACCCGTCGGGCACGATCACCGCCCCGCCACGCGAATTCATGGGCTTTTTGATCACCGGGCCCAGAGCCACGCCCGAAGCACGATATTGGGTCTGTTTGACCTTCCTTGTGGCCTTTGCCTGGTTCGCCAAGAATCTGGTGCGCGGGCATATCGGCCGGTCATGGATGGCGATCCGCGACATGGATATCGCCGCCGAAATCATCGGCATCCGCCCATTGCAGACCAAGCTGATGGCCTTCGCCATTTCGTCGTTCTATTGCGGCGTGGCCGGGGCCTTGATGATCTTCTGCTGGCTGGGGTCGGCCGAAACGGAAGCCTTCGATCTGTTCAATGTGTCCTTCCGTGTGCTGTTTATGATCATTATCGGCGGTCTGGGGTCGATCGGCGGATCGATCCTGGGCGCGGCCTTCATCATCCTGGTGCCGATCTTCCTGACCAATTTTCCACCCATGATCGGCTTGGACATTTCGACCGCCCTGCAAAAGCATCTGGAAGAAATCATCTTCGGCGTGATGATCGTCGTGTTCCTGATCGTCGAACCGGAAGGGTTCGCCCGTCTGTGGCAGATTCTGCGCGAGAAATTGAGGAAATGGCCGTTCCCTTATTAACGGCCCGCGTACAGACCGCGCCCGCATGGGCCGCGTTGAAAATTTGAATGCCGCGGCGCCCGGCGCCGCCAAAACCAATAATAAGCACGTTGGAAACCGGGTTATGTGCGTTGGTGCTTATATACCACCGTGCTACGATCCGAAGCGTAACCAAAAGGAAGAAGCCCCAAAAAAACGGGGCATCCGTGACTGGGAGAAATAGCCATGAAGTTCCGTAAACTGGTAATGGCCGCGGCGGGTGTCGCGGTCGGCCTCGGCACTTTCGCCGCGGCCGAAATCGCCAAGGCGGACGAGCAGTTCCTGCCCATGCTCGTGTACCGTACCGGCGCCTATGCACCGTCGGGGATCCCCGTAGCGAACGGGTTCCGTGACTATTACACCTTGCTCAACAAACGTGACGGCGGCGTCGGCGGTGTCACCCTGACGTTCGAAGAATGCGAAACCCAGTACAAGACCAACCTGGGCGTCGAATGCTACGAAAAGCTCAAGGGCAACGGCCCGACGGGTGCCAGCCTGTTCAACCCCTATTCCACGGGCATCACCTATCAGCTGATCCCCAAGGCCAGCGTCGATAAAATCCCGATCCTGTCCATGGGCTATGGCCGGACCTCGGCCGCCGACGGCAGGGTGTTCGAATGGGTCTTCAACCCGCCCGCCACCTATTGGTCGCAGGCATCCGCCGTGATCAAGTACTTCTCGCGCCGGGCCGGCGGTTACGACAAGCTGCAGGGCAAGAAGATCGTCCACCTGCATCATAACTCGGCCTACGGCAAGGAAGCCAACCCGACCCTGGAAGTCCTGGCCAAGCGCTACGGCTTCAAACTGACCCTGATCCCGGTTGACCATCCCGGCCAGGAACAGGCATCGCAATGGCGCCAGATCCGCCGCATCAAACCGGACTTCATCTTCATGTCCGGCTGGGGCGTGATGAACCAGGTCGCCATCAAGGAAGCCTCGGGCATCCGCTATCCCATGGATCAGTTCGTGGGTAACTGGTGGTCCGGCTCCGACGCGGACGTCATCCCCGCAGGCGACGGCGCCAAGGGCTATTTGTCGACCACCTTCCACGGTGCCGGTGCCGGTTTCGACATCCACAAGGAAATCATCAAGCACGTCTATGGCGGCGATGAAGCGGCGGCCAAGGAAAACAAGGTCGGCGAAGTGCTCTACAACCGGGCTCTCGTCAACGCCCTGTTCGCCACGGAAGCCATCCGTACAGCCCAGGGCAAGTTCGGCAAGAAATCCCTGACCGGCGAACAGGTCCGCTGGGGCTTGGAAAACCTGAACATCACGGCCGACACCTTGGCCGAACGCGGCTTCAAGGACATGGTCAGCCCCATTCAAATCACCTGTGAAGACCATGAGACCATGGGGCCGGTGATCATCCAAAAATGGGACGGCGCCAAGTGGTCCTACGCCAGTGACTGGCTGACGCCGATGCGCGACATCGTCCGTCCGCTGGTCGAAGCCGATGCCGCGGCTTATGCCAAGGAAAACAACATCACGCCCCGGACCTGCAACTAAGGCACAGGGCCAACGACAAACCCCAGACTGACAGCACCTTAAGGACCAGACCATGGAACAAACCGTTCAAAAAACCGACGGGCAGGCCGGACAGGACACCGGCACGCAATCACCGTTGGTGGTCAACAATATCGAGGTCATCTACGACCACGTGATCCTGGTGTTGAAGGGGGTATCGCTTGAGGTTCCCGAGGGGGGCATCGTCGCCCTCCTCGGGGCCAACGGCGCCGGCAAGACGACGACGCTCAAGGCCATTTCCAACCTTCTGGGTGCCGAACGCGGCGAAGTCACCAAGGGTGAAATTCTCTACCGCGGGGAACGGGTCGACAGCCTGACCCCCAACGAACTGGTCAAACGCGGCGTCATCCAGGTGATGGAAGGCCGCCATTGCTTTGAACACCTGACCGTCGAAGACAACCTGATGACGGGTGCTTACACGCGCAAGGACGGGGCCGCCGCCGTCGCCGAAAGCCTGGAAAAGGTCTATCACTATTTCCCGCGCCTGAAAGAACGGCGCACCTCGCAGGCGGGTTATACCTCGGGCGGCGAACAACAGATGACCGCCATCGGCCGGGCGCTGATGGCCAATCCGAACACCATTCTTCTGGACGAGCCCTCCATGGGCTTGGCGCCGCAATTGGTCGAAGAAATCTTCGAAATCGTGAAGAGCCTCAACGAAAACGAAGGGGTCTCGATCCTGCTGGCCGAACAGAACACCATGGTCGCGCTGAAATACGCCGATTACGGCTATATCCTGGAAAACGGCCGCGTCGTCATGGACGGCGATGCGGCGGGCCTGCGCGAAAACCCGGATGTGAAGGAATTCTATCTGGGCCTGGCGGGCGAGGGACGCAAAAGCTTCCGCGACGTCAAACATTACCGCCGGCGCAAGCGCTGGCTTTAAGGCCGGTCCCAATAATTCCGGTATGACCGGAACGGATTGCGGCGGCGTATTTTCGGCAATCAACACGATCACGATCAGGTGCACCCCGGATGGCAACGGATACTCATTTCGACGCACTCGAAACCCGGTCGCCGGATGACCGCGAGGCCACCCTGTTCGCGCAATTGAGCGCACAGGTCTCCCATGCCAAGCTTCACGCACCCTATTTCAGCGCCTTGTTCGAAGACGTCCATCCGGGCGATGTAAGCGACCGCGCGGCCCTTGCCCAACTGCCGGTCACGCGCAAATCGGATTTGGTCGATATTCAGAGACCGGGCCAGCCGCTCGGCGATATGAACGCGGGGGCCCTGGGCGCCCTGCGCCGTATCTATCAAAGTCCCGGGCCGACCTATGACGCCGAGGGACATGGCGAGAACTGGTGGCGCATGGCGCGGGGGCTTTACGCCGCCGGCATGCGCAAGGGCGACATCGTCCACAACACCTTTTCCTATCACCTGACCCCGGCGGGGCTGATGGTCGATTCCGGCGCGCAAGCCATCGGCTGCGCCGTGGTGCCGGCGGGGGTCGGCAACACGGACCTGCAGGTCCGCGCCATCCAAGACATCCGGCCCCAGGCCTATTGCGGCACGCCGTCGTTCCTGAAGATCATTCTGGAAAAAGCGGCGGAACTGGGCATGGACGTCACGTCCCTGTCGAAGGCCGCCGTCGGCGGCGAGCCGTTCCTGCCCGACCAGCGCGCCGCCTTCGAAGCCGCCGGGATCGCCGCGCATAACATCTATGCCTCGGCCGACATCGGCCTGATCGCTTATGAAAGCCCTGCCCGCGAAGGCCTGATCCTGGAAGAAGGTTTAATTTTGGAAATCGTCACCCCCGGCACGGGCGATCCGGTCGAACCGGGTCAGGTCGGCGAGGTCGTCCTGACCATGCCGTTCAACACCGACTATCCCCTGATCCGCTTCGCCACCGGCGACATGTCGGCGGTGATGGAAGGAACCAGTCCTTGCGGGCGCACCAACACCCGCATCAAGGGCTGGATGGGCCGGGCCGACCAGGCGGCCAAGGTCAAGGGCATGTTCGTCCACCCGCGCCAGATCGCCGACATCGTGGCCCGCCACCCGGAAATCGGGCGTGCCCGCATGGTCATCACCCGCGACGGTGAACAGGACATAATGACGCTGAAATGCGAGACGGCGGAAACCGGCGCGGGCCTTGCCGATAAGATCGCCGAAACCATCCAGGCCGTCTGCAAGCTTAAGGGCAGGGTCGAGACCGTCGCACCGGACAGCCTGCCCAATGACGGCAAGGTGGTCGATGATCGGCGGGGGGCAGAGGCTTAATCCTTCGTGTTGAACTTTTCCACCAGCCGCTGCCAGTCCGGCGGGTCGATCAGGGCAACCCGCTCGAAACCCACGGGCACATCCGCGCTGGCGCGGTAAACCCCGGCCCCGGCCTCGCCCGCGTAATCGCCCGTGGTCGCCCGCATCAGGTTACCGTGGCCGACGATGATGCGATTGGTGCCGGGCGGCACGGGCCGGGTGAAATGCTTGCGGGCGTTTTTCACGGCGGCGTCAAGGCCGCCGACGAAATCCTGAGACCGCAGGTTCATGATCTCGGTCGTGGTCTGCACGGGTCCCATGTCGAACAGGCGGGCCGTTTCGGCAGACCGGCAATACTCCGAAGAAACAATCTCGCCCGCGGGAATTTTAAGCGCGCGCATGGCCTTGCCGATGGTACGGGCGATGTCGCGGCCTTTGTCGGACAGCTGGCGCATCTCGGCCCCGTCGCAGCTTTTCCAATCCCCGGCCTTGGTGACATTGTCGTCCTGGGTCCAGTCCGTGGCCGAATGACGGAAATAGATCACCAGCCCCCCGGCGCGCAGGTCCTCGATCAGGGCCTTGTCCGCCGCCCCGACCGGTGCCGCCGGCTGAAAAACCAGCAGACACCCGATCAGTACAACGGCCCAATTCATGGCCCGAAATCGTTCAAACCATACCATGACCAACAGGGTATCCTTCTTGGGACGCATGGAAAAGGCTGGAATCTCAACCCCTTCGGACTTGCCCGAAAGAATCACATTCGGGTCATAATCTCGCCCTAATCCGCTGGCTATATAGGGACCATAGACCTCCTCGTCTATTAACCAGAGACCCCCCTCTCTGGTCCCCTTAATCGGCAACCAGCCGAACTCAAGCCGGGCTCTCCCCAGAGCCCGGCTTTTTTTATCCGTCCTTCATGCCATAGGCACCTGTATTCGCGATGCTTTTCGGGTTATCAATTTGGAAGACCCCGCGTTTCGACGAAAAGGATTCCAGCCGCCGTGGACCGTTTTGAAGGCACATCGCTGGATTGCCTGCGCAGCACCCGGGCTGTGTTTCGCGGTCTGGATTTCACGCTGCAGGCGGGCGGGGCCCTTGTTCTGGTCGGCCCCAACGGATCGGGGAAATCCTCGCTTCTGCGCCTCATGTCGGGGCTGTTGCCCCAGGCGGCGGGCCGCCTTGCGTGGAACGGCACGGATATCGCGGAAGACCCTGACGCCCATCGCGGGCGCCTGCGCTATCTGGGCCATCTGGATGCCGTGAAACCGGCCCTGACGGCGGCGGAAAACCTTGCCTTCTGGGCCGGGCTGATGGGCAGCGATCCTGATACGGCGGTCACCCCGGCGCTGGACGCCCTCGGCATCGGCCATTTGGCCGACCTGCCGGCGCGCTTTCTTTCGGCCGGGCAGAAACGGCGCCTCAACCTGGCCCGTCTGGCGCTGGCCCCGGCGGCCCTTTGGCTGCTGGATGAACCGGCGACGGCGTTGGACGCGGAAACCACCGACCGCCTGCGCACCCTGATCCAGAAACACCGCGACGCAGGCGGCATGGCGGTGATCTCGACCCATTCGGATTTAGGGCTTTCCGGTGCCGCGACCCTGGACTTGGCCCAATTCGCCGCGCGCGGGGGCGAATTAAACCAGGACACGGCCGCATGATCGGCTTCCGCGCCATCCTGATGCGTGACCTACGCCTGGCCCTGCGCCAAGGCATGGACAGCGCCCTGGTCGTCATGTTCTTCGTCATCGCCGTGGTGCTGTTTCCGCTCGGCGTCGGGCCCGAAGCCAATATCCTGGCCCGCATCGCACCCGGGGTGCTGTGGGTCGCGGCCCTTTTGTCCGTTCTGCTGTCGTTGGAACGTCTGTTTCATGCGGATTTCGAGGACGGCTCGCTGGAGCTTTTGGCGCTCAGCCCGCCCGCCCTGGAAATCGTCGTGCTAGCTAAGGTTTTGGCCCATTGGCTGGTGACCGGCCTGCCGCTGATCGTCGCCGCCCCCGTGCTGGCCGTGCTGTTGAACATGCCGGCAGACGGTTTCGGGCTGTTGCTGCTGGCGCTTTTGCTGGGCACACCGACACTCAGCCTGATCGGCGCCGTGGGGGCGGCCTTGATTTTGGGCTCGCGCCGGGGCGGCGTGCTGCTGGCGCTGTTGGTCCTGCCCCTGTTCATTCCCGTGCTGATTTTCGGCGTCGGCGCGGTCGAGGCCGCGATCGGCGGCTTCCCGGCCCGGGCTCCCTTGTTGCTGCTGGGCGCGATTTTCGCGGGCGCCCTGGCGCTCTGCCCCTGGGGGGCGGCGGCCGGGCTCAGGCAAGCGCTGGAATAATCCGAATGAAGAGGCTAGGTTCCCGGCCATGTTGAATTATTTCGCCAATCCGCGCCGTTTCATGAAACTGGCAACCGTCCTCACCCCCTGGATGGCCGGGGCGACGGTGGTGCTGGCATCCGCCGGGCTTTACCTGGGCCTGATCGCGTCGCCCGACGATTATCAACAGGGCGCGACCGTGCGCATCATGTATGTCCATGTGCCGGCGGCCTGGATGGCCATGTTCTGCTACACCTCGCTTGCGATCTCGGCCGCCGTCGGGTTGATCTGGAAGCACCCCGTGGCCGATGTGGCGGCGCGGGCGACGGCCCCCATCGGGGCGTGCTTCACCTTTCTGGCGCTGCTGACCGGGTCGCTTTGGGGCAAGCCCATGTGGGGCACCTGGTGGGTGTGGGATGCACGCCTGACCTCGGTCCTGGTGCTGTTCTTTCTTTATCTCGGCTATATGGCGCTCAACAGCGCCTTCGACGATCCGCAGCGGGGATCCAAGGCATCCGCCATCCTGGCCATGGTCGGCTTCGTCAACGTGCCGATCATCAAGTTTTCCGTCGACTGGTGGAACACCCTGCATCAGCCGGCATCGATCGTCCGCATGGACGGTCCGACCATTCACCCCGACATGCTGTGGCCCCTGTTCCTGATGATCGGGGCGTTCACGACCTATTTCCTGTGGGTGCTGCTGCTGCGCATGCGCCGGGAGTTGACCGAAAGCCGCCTGCGCGCCCGCCGCCAAATTCAGGCAGAGGAAGCCGGGGTATGAACAAACAATGCTTCGCAAAACATATTCAAAAAAAATGCAACTTTGCCCACCAGATCAGGGACGCTAAACTGATCTCAACCAAGAACGGTGCTGCCCGGCTTTCGTTTCCGACATTGCCTTTTCGCCGCGCGATCACCATAAAAATGCCGAAATCAGAGGGCCTTTACCGGCGTCATGGACACCATCAGCACATTCTTCGACATGGGCGGCTACGCGGGCTTTGTCTGGCCCAGCTACGCGGCGGTGCTGGGCGTGCTGGCGGTGCTGCTGTGGGTCAGCCTGCGCGGCCTCAAATCCGCCGAGGCCGAACTTGACCGGCTGGAAAGCGGCAACCCGCGTAACGGTCGAAGAAACGCCCCGGATGACGGAGCCCACCAGCCGTGAAACGCAAGCATAAGCGCCTGACCTTCGCGGCCGTCGGCCTGTGCCTTTTGGGCGTGGCGGCGGCATTGGTGCTGACCGCGTTCGAGGAAAGCATCGTGTTCTTCCATTCCCCCACCGACGTGGCCGAAGGCAAGGTCCAGTCCGACCGGCGCATTCGCCTAGGCGGCCTGGTCGAAGAAGGCAGCGTTCAGAAACAGGCCGACGCCGTCACCGCCTTTCGCATCACCGACGGCGCCAACGTGATCGCCGTGACCTATAAAGGCATTCTTCCCGACCTGTTCCGCGAGGGCCAGGGGGTGGTCACCGAAGGACGCCTGCAAGGTGCCAACTTCGTGGCCGAGGAAGTGCTTGCCAAGCACGACGAGAATTACATGCCGCCTGAGGTCGCGGACGCGATCAAGAAATCCGGGCAATGGAAGGGCGAGAAGAGAAAAGATGAACCGGGCAAAACTGGAGCCAAGTATTGACCGCTGAACTGGGGCATTTTGCGCTGATCCTGGCGCTGTTCGTCGCCATCGCACAGGCCACGCTGCCATTGGTCGGCGCACACCGGGGCCATGCCGGTTGGATGGCCATGGCCCGCCCGGCCGCACTGATGCAATTCCTGCTGGTCGCCGTCGCCTTCGGCTGCCTGACCCATCTTTACATCACGTCGGACTTTTCGGTCCTCAACGTGGTCCAGAATTCCCATACGGACAAACCGCTGATCTACAAGATTTCCGGCGTGTGGGGGAACCACGAGGGCTCGATGCTGCTGTGGGTCTTGATCCTGGCCCTGTTCGGGTCGGCCGTGGCGGCCTTCGGCGCCAACCTGCCGCCCAGCTTGCGCGCCCGCGTGCTGTCGATCCAATCGCTGATCGCCGTCGGCTTCTATCTGTTCATCCTGCTGACCTCGAACCCGTTCGAACGCCTGATCCCGGCACCGGTCAACGGCAACGACCTCAACCCGCTTTTGCAGGACCCGGGCCTGGCCTTCCATCCGCCCATGCTCTACCTGGGCTATGTCGGCTTCTCCATGGCCTTTTCTTTCGCCATCGCGGCCCTGATCGAAGGCCGGGTCGATGCCGCCTGGGCGCGCTGGGTGCGGCCCTGGACGCTCGCCGCCTGGTGCTTTCTTACGGCCGGGATCGGCTTGGGCAGCTGGTGGGCCTATTACGAGCTGGGCTGGGGCGGCTGGTGGTATTGGGATCCGGTCGAAAACGCATCCTTCATGCCCTGGCTGGCGGGCACGGCCCTGCTGCATTCAGCGACGGTGGTGGAAAAGCGCGACACGCTCAAGGGCTGGACCATCCTGCTCGCCATCATCACCTTTTCCATGAGCCTTTTGGGCACCTTCCTGGTCCGTTCGGGTGTGCTGACATCGGTCCATGCCTTCGCCACGGACCCGACGCGGGGCGTGTTCATCCTGGTCCTGCTGATCATCGTGATCGGCGGCTCGCTCGCCCTTTATGCCTGGCGCGGCCCGCAATTGATCTCGACCGGCCTGTTTCAGCCGATCTCGCGCGAAGGCGGTCTGCTGTTCAACAATCTGGTCATGGCCACGGCCACGGCGGTGGTGCTTCTGGGCACGCTTTATCCCCTGCTGCTGGACGCCATTGACGGCGGCAAGGTTTCGGTCGGCCCGCCGTTCTTCAACGCCGTGTTCATCCCCATCATGCTGCCCATGATCGCCGTCATGGCCGTGGGCCCGCTGCTGAATTGGAAACGGGGCGATTGGCGCGCCGCCGTGGCCCGTTTGTGGCCCGCCATGGTGGCGGCCCTGCTGGCCGCCATCGCCGCCTGGGCCCTGGTCACGGACGGCCCGCTGCTGGGCATCATCGGCATGGCGCTGGCGGCGTGGCTCGGCATCGGCACGTTGGTCGAACTGTCCGAACGCATCCGCCTGGGGCGCGAGCCGCTGGCACGCTCGGTCTCGCGCCTGACGCGCCAGCCGCGCGCCGCCTGGGGCATGACCCTGGGCCATCTGGGCCTGGCCGTGACCATCGCCGGGATGACCGGGGCCGGGGCCTGGGTCAAGGAAAGCATCCAGGTCATGGCACCCGGCGATACGGCCACACTCGCCGGTTACGAATTCCGGTTCGACGGTGCCTCAACCGGTCAGGGCCCCAACTACGCGACGACCATGGGCAAATTCACGGTCTCGAAGGATGGCGGGCGGGCGATTGTCCTGACACCGGAAAAACGGGTCTATAACGTCTCCGGCACACCGACCACGGAAGCCGGTATCGAAACCATGATGAGCGGCGACATCTATGCCGTGATCGGCGATCAGGGCACGGCGCCCAACGGCAAGCCGGGCTTCGTCACGCGGCTGTACTTCAACCCGTTGGTCGGATGGATGTGGGGTGGATTGCTGATCATGATAACGGGCGGCGCACTCAGCCTGACCGACCGCCGCCACCGCATCGGCGCCCCGGCATCTTCCCAGCGGAGTGCGGCGGCACAAGCCGCCGGCGCGGACTAGGGACGGGGTCGACCATGCGTGGACGCTTGATCTTTCTGTTGCCGCTCTGCCTGTTTTTGGTGCTCGCCATCTATTTCGCGGTCGGCCTGACCAAGGACCCGAAGATCATTCCTTCGGCCCTGATCGACAAACCGGCGCCCGAATTCAACCTGCCGCCGATCACGGGCGGCACGGGTCCCGGCTTTTCCACGGCGGATTTGAAAAAAGGCACGGTCAGCGTGGTCAACGTGTTCGCCAGCTGGTGCGTGCCCTGCCGCGCGGAACACCCGGAAATCAACAAGCTGGCCAAGATGGGCATCGTTCCCGTTTACGGCCTGAACTACAAAGACCAACCCCAGGACGCCCTCGCCTGGCTGCAAAAACTGGGCAACAGTTATACCGCCATCGGCGCGGATGAAAGCGGGCGTGTCGGCATCGATTGGGGCGTCTATGGCGTGCCGGAAACCTTCATCATTGATGGGACGGGTCGCATCCGCTTCAAGCATGTGGGACCCATCGTCGGCGACAAGCTGGAAACGGTCATCCTGCCGATGATCCGCCAGATCCAGGCAGGCGGCCAATGATACGCGCCTTGATCCTTGCCACCGTGCTGGCCGCCGCCCTGCCGTTTGCCCCTGCACCGGCCTTCGCCGTCAATCCCGATGAAATGCTCGCCGACCCGGCCCTGGAAGCACGGGCACGCGTGATCTCCAAGGATCTGCGCTGCCTGGTCTGCCAGAACCAGTCGATCGACGATTCCGATGCGGGCCTGGCTAAGGATCTGCGCGTACTGGTGCGCGAACGCCTGAAGGAAGGCGACAGCAACGAACAAGTTCTGGATTACGTGGTCGCACGCTATGGCGATTTCGTGCTGCTGAAGCCGCCGCTCAAGGCCTCGACCATCGTACTTTGGGTCGGGCCGGCCGGGGTCGCCCTGTTCGGCATCGTCGCTTTGGTCCTGTTTTTCCGCCGCCGCCGCAGCCTGCCCCAGCCGGCCGCCGCCCAACCCCTGAACGCGGACGAACAGGCACGTCTGAAGAAAATCATGGACGAGGAGCCGTCATGACCGGCCTGATCGCCGCCATGGCCGTGCTGGCCGCGATTGTGGGATTGGTCCTGGCGCGTCCGCTGTTGCGCCGGAATATTCCGCCCGCCGCCCGGGCCGAATACGACCTGACCGTATTCCGCGACCAATTGAAGGAAATCGAACGCGACGCCGAGGACGGCCTGCTGGATAAAGATGCCGCCGAAGCCGCCCGCGTCGAGGTCCAGCGCCGCATGCTGGCCGCCGACGAAGAACTGCGCCGGACCGCGGCCGCCGAGGATAAAACAGCCCCCACCCGCGCCGGGCTCGGTGCCGTTCTGATCGCCGGTGGCGTGCCATTGGCGGCGGCGGCCCTGTATGTGATCCTGGGATCGCCCGATCAGCCCAATCAGCCTTTCGCCGCCCGCGACATCCCCACCGAACAGCCCACCCAGCAAGTTGCACGGCAAGCACCTGCGCAAACCCCGGGGCAATCCGCCCAGCAGCAAGCCCAGGTCGCGGACATGAACGCGATGATCGAGCGGCTTGCGGAAAGTCTGCGGTCCAATCCCGATAATGTCGAAGGCTGGTTGCTGCTCGGCCGCAGTCTCATTTCCGTGGAACGGTTCGACGACGCCAAAAACGCCTATGCCCAGGCGCGCAAGATCGCCCCGGACCGCCCGGACGTGGACATCGCTTATGCGGAAGCCCTGATCCTGATCAGCGGAATGAAGGTCTCCGAAGAAGCCGCCGCCGTGTTCCGGGCCGTGCGTGAGAAATCCCCGTTCGAACCCAAATCACGCTATTACCTGGCGCTTAAGAAAGCCCAGGCCAATGACGTGGCCGGCGCCTTGCAGGGCTGGGCCGACCTGGTCGCCATATCAGACGAAGGTGCGCCCTGGGTGCCCCTGGTCCGCCAACAGATCGCCCGCGCCGCCGCAGAGCTGAAGATCGACCCGACGACCCTGACCGTGTCGGACGACGCCCGCGAACTGATCGCGTCCCAACCGCCGGTCCTGCGCCCCAACACCCCGATCATGCCGCCCGAAGGTGCTGACCCCCATGCCGGCCATCCCCATGCAAAGGCCGAGGCCGCACCCGATGGCCAGCCGGGGCCGAGCCGTGAACAGATGGAAGCCGCCCAGGACATGAGCGCCGAAGACCGGGCGGCGATGATCCGCGGCATGGTTCAGCGCCTGGCCGACCGCATGCGGGAAAACCCGGACGATCTGGCCGGCTGGCAGCGTTTGGAAAAGGCTTACCGCGTGCTGGGCGAGACGGCCAAGGCCGACGAAGCCGCCGCCCAGATCAAGCGGCTGTCCCAATAATCCGTTTTGGCACTGCCCTCTTGGCGGCGCCAGCACTTCCGCCTATAACCCCCGGCAATCCGATCACAAAAAACGTTCCAAGGGGACAAACCTCGCCATGCGCCAATTCAAAACCATCGACGACCTAGACGTCCGGGGCAAAACCGTCCTGGTCCGCTGTGATTTGAACGTCCCCATGAAGGACGGTCAGGTATCGGACGCCACGCGCCTGGAACGGTCGGCCCTGACCCTGACCGATCTGGCCGATGCCGGTGCCCGGGTCTGTGTGCTGTCTCATTTCGGCCGGCCCAAGGGCCAGCGGGTCGCCGAGATGAGCCTGAAGCCCGTGGCCGACGCCTTGGCGGATGTGTTGAAACGCCCGGTCGCCTTCGCCCCCGATTGCGTCGGGCCGGAAGCGGAAGCCGTGGTCAGCGGACTGGAAGACGGCGCGATCTGCGTGCTGGAAAACCTGCGCTTCCACGCCGAGGAAGAAAAGAACGACGCCGGTTTCGCGGCCAAACTTGCGGCCCTGGGTGATTTTTACGTCAACGACGCCTTTTCCGTATCGCACCGGGCCCATGCCTCGACCGAAGCCATCGCCCGCGCCCTGCCGGCCGCCGCCGGCCGCCTGATGCAGGCGGAACTGGACGCCCTGAGCCAGGCATTGGAAGCCCCCGAACACCCCGTCGCCGCCGTGGTCGGCGGCGCCAAGGTCTCGACTAAGATGGAGGTTCTGGGCAACATGGTGGAAAAGGTTGATCTGTTGATCATCGGCGGCGGCATGGCCAATACCTTCCTGCATGCTCAGGGCATCGACGTCGGAAAATCGTTGTGCGAACACGACATGGCCGACTCGGCCAAGGAGATACTGGCCCGCGCCGAGAAAGCCGGCTGCGAAATCGCCCTGCCCGTGGATGCCGTGATCGCCCGAGAATTCAAGGAAGGAGCCCCATCTGAGGTGGTCGACGTGACCGCCGTGCCCGGTGACGCCATGATGCTGGATGTGGGTCCCGTGACCGTGCGGCACCTGACGGAGCGCCTTGCCGATTGCCGCACCCTGGTTTGGAACGGCCCCCTGGGTGCGTTCGAAATCACCCCCTTCGACGACGGCACCAATGCCCTTGCCCGCGCGGCGGCGACATTGACCCAGAAAGGCACGCTGACCTCAGTCGCGGGCGGGGGTGACACGGTCGCGGCCCTGATCAACGCCGGGGTGAGCGCGGAATTTTCCTATGTGTCCGCCGCGGGCGGCGCATTCCTGGAATGGCTGGAAGGCAAGGACCTACCCGGCGTCGCGGTCCTGCGCGGCTGAACCGGACGCGTTATTTTCGCCGCCGCGGTCAGTGCGGCCGTCGGCAATGGCCTGGGGCCGGGTGCGATGGCCGAGCGTATCAAGCAGGGCCTTCAGATAATCGGACTGCGCCGACAACTGGTCGGTCGCAAGGCGCGCTTCGTCGGAGGCAGAGGCCGCCAAGCGCTGCGCCGTTTCCGTAACCCGGTCGATATCGCCGGCGCAGACACCCAGGGCGCGTTCCGCCCGGTCGACGGCGTCGCGAATGGCAGCCAGTCGCTGACGGGATTCCGGATCCTTCAGGCTGGCCTGACGCACGGCACCGCCGTTCAAGGCGACGGTCTTGTCGCCGTCGGATGCATTGGGCGTATCACCGCCGCCCTGCGGACGACCGAACAGGAACTGATTGAATTCTTCCTTCACCTGGCCGACATGTCCGCCCAATCCATCCAACTGATCGCGGGTCGCAGCAAGGTCGCGGATCAGGGCATCGGTCAGTTCCACATCGATGATCGCGGCCGATGCCTGGCGGCTGACCTGCGACAGATGACTTGAAACCTGGCCAAGGGCCGCTTCGCGGGGCAATTCCTGACCGTCCGACTGCACACGGGCCATGGCCTGCGCCTTGGCCAAGGCGGGCACCGGCGGCTGGCTGGCCTGGTCTTCTTCGATCGCGGCAAGCAGGCTTTCCATCTCGTCCATTTCCCGGCGGTAATCGGCCAGGGTACGGCGCATGGCTTCCGCATCATCGGCGGCGGCCTGGGCGCGGCGGGCTTCCTCTTCCATGTTTTCAACCGCCTGCTGCGTCTTGGCCTGGGCATGGTCCAGGTCCTGGCGCAGATGTTCGGCATCGGCCGTGGCCGCCATCCAGTCATCGAACGCACGGGCCAGTTGCCCGATGGCATCGCGGTTACCGCGCCCGGGGATGATGACCGTCCGGTCCCCCCGGGCCAGGCGGTCGGCGGCTTCGGCCAGGGCCTGCACGGGCCGGGTCAGCGAGCGCATGACGATCAGGCCGATGGTGATGACCCACAAAATGATCCCGGCACCACCCCCGACCAGGGACGCGGCGGCGAATTTGCGCGCATCGGACAGGTTCTGCCAGCGTTCGGCCGCCAGTTCATCGCCCACGGATGTAAGCGTGGCCAGCGACGGGGACACATAGGCCTGGATGTCGTCGAACCGCTGGGCTTCTTCGTTGACGCGGACCCGCGCCGTGATCAGCGCCATCATGGCGTTCTGATGGCGGACCAGAAGTTCGGCAATGGCGTCCCGGTCGACCCGCGGCAGGCCCACATCCTTCACACGGCTGTTCAATTCCTTATAGGCATCCTGCAGCTGCACGAGGTTGACCGGATCGCCGGTCAGAACCATTTCGCTGCCCAGGTGATTGATCCTGGAAAGAAGTTCCATCACCCCCCGCTTGCCCGATGTCGCCAACCGGGGCGCCAAGGCCTGATCGGCGTCGCGCAGGGCCGCACCCGCCGCTGCGGGATCACCCGGCAATCCGGTATCGAGCGACGAAAGGTGCTGATCATACTGGACCAGGCCGTCCTTCAAAGTGGCGATGGGCCGTTCCAGATCGCCCGCATCCGCATGGGAAGACAAGGCATCCAACACCCGCGACTGCGTATTCAGACGATTGCGGATTTCCTTGGCGTCGTCCTGGCTGCGGGTCAGGATGAACTGTTTTTCCCGGGCCTGAAGGGCCGCCTGCCCACGGGCCACCTCGGTCACCATGGCGTTCAGGTTCTGCGCCCGCTCCAACCCCAGTTGGGCGGCCGATACCCGGTCATTCACATGGACGATCAGGCCCGCATAAATCATCACCGCCAGCAGGCCGAGCACGACGAAAATTCCCGTCCGCGAGGACAGGCTTATGCCGCCAAGAAACGTCCGGCTGCCGTATGTCGGGCGCCGAAGGGCGAGATAAGTATGGTCGTAGTCGCGATCTGCCACGGGTGCTATGTGCCTAATGCCTTATTGCACACCGGTATCGCCTAAACCCCGGTGCTGTCTAGTAGATATAAAGCCTAGGCCACAGCCTGCGAAGATTTCCTTAAAAAACCGAGACGGTAAAATCCAAAACCTAGACCTTTCGGTTGGTTGTATTCTCCCCGGAATATGGCATCATTTGACATCGATTCGCATATGGGGACATCAACATCATGGTTGGACCGGTCGGACCGCTTGGCGCCGTCGCGAACCTGTTGGGATTGAAGCGTACTCTTAAGCAGGAAGAACTGGCCGTCGACTTGGCGCAACAGGCACAGAAGAACCAGCAAGAAGCCGGCGCCCAGGCCGTCGACGTTTCCGAAATCGATCCCAACGCCCCCGCCCGCCGGGGCCAGATCATCGACGTGATCGCCTGATCCTTCGCACTCTTACCGCCATGTAAAGCAAGATCACGTCCCGGGCGCCCCGCCGCCGCACGGAATGATGGTGTGTTTTGCCGGGCCGCCTGATCGGATACAGTCCGGAGCATGAGTGACGACACGAATAAATCCGGCCCGAATAAATCCGGTCCCAGCGTTTGGGCCGTTCCCGAAGGGGACGACCGCGAACGCCTGACCTGCCTGGATTGCGGATTCATTCATTACGACAATCCCAAGGTCGTCACCGGCGTGGTCGCAACCTGGGAAGACCGCTATCTGATGTGCCGCCGCGCGATCGAGCCGCGCAAGGGTTTCTGGACCGTTCCGGCGGGCTTTCTCGAACTGGGGGAAAGCACATCCGACGGGGCAAAGCGCGAAGCCTGGGAAGAAGCCCGGATCGACGTCGAGATAACGGGGCTGATCGGTCTTTACGAAATTCCCCGGATTTCCCAGATCTACGTTCTTCACGCGGGACACATGACGTCCGAAGCTCACGCCCCCGGCCCGGAAAGCGCCGAAACACACCTGCTGCACTGGGATGAAATTCCCTGGGACGATCTGGCCTTTCCGTCGATCCGCTGGGCGTTGGAACGCCATCGCGAAGGCCTGCCGCCCGGCATTACCCAGGCCCCGCCGCGTCCGCCCGCAAGCTAGGCAAAATTTTCCGCCTTTTGAGATTCCGTTAACCTTTGCCCGCCTATTCTCGGCGTCATGGACAGCGTCAACACCACGCCCGGCGGCTCGACCGCCCTTCCCGCCAAAACCACGGCGAAAACGTCGGTCGTTTACGAGTCCGAATCCCTTCGTGAAGTTCAGGCCCGGGCCACCCACATCCGCCATGGCGAGACCGCCATCGAGCGGCGGGGCATGCGCCGCCTGAACGAAGCCATGGATTCCGGCCAGGACCTGCGCCGCGACGTGCCGCGTGGGTTCTACCTCAACATCACGGTTTAGCGCGCCCGCTGCATTCAGCTGCGCCTAAGGCTTGATCCCGGGCGCCGCTGTCCATAGCTTTTCCTCATCAGTTTTTTGCCCTTATCCGCCCCATCGCCCCGGAGTTACCCGGCCCGTGTTCAGATCCATTCAAGTTTCGGTCTTGTTGTGGGGAGCATTAAACGCCGCAAGCGCACAGGCAGCCGACCTGTCGGTGACGGTGCAAGGTCTGTCATCCGATCAAGGTGATGTGCATATCGCCGTCTATAACGTCCCGGGAACCTTTCCCAACGGCGACGGCATGCTGATCGAAGGCCGTGCAGTCCCCAACGGACGGCGTGCGACCTGGACATTCAAGGGGCTGGAACCCGGCACTTACGCCATTGCCACTTTCCACGACGCCAACGGCAATCATTCCTTCGATCAGGGGGTGTTCGGCATCCCGCTTGAGGATTTCGGATTTTCCATGGGGGCCCGCGCCATACTCAGCGCACCGGCGTTCGAAGACGCGGCCTTTACCTTGGAAGGCCCCGGCCGCACCATCGTGATCGATCTGGGAAACGATTAACGGCTAACGGTGCAGCCGGCACGTGGGCTGTTATTGAACGTCGGACCCGCCAAATTCCTGCTGATAGATCTGCGCGATGTCCAAGGGGAAGGCCGCCATCCCGAACGAGCCATCAGGCCCGCCACGTTGAATCATTTCTGCCAGTTGAGCATCGTTTTTCAATTGCTGGAAGGGACGGCTGAGCACCGCCGACGGTGCCTTCGCCGTCACGCCCGCAATGTCCAGGCCATCGACGGCTGCAATCATGTCATCGCGTGACATCTTGGTGCCGGCGGGCGCGCAGTAATACCCGAACAGATGGTTATCGTAACGCGTCCGGGGGTCGACGGGATCAATATTGAATTCGGCGTGGAAACCCACACAACTCTGCCCCGCTTGTCCGCGCTCAAACGCCAGCAGGTAGTAGGGAACCTTACCCCTATGGGGGAAGCTTTGGTCCGCGTATTTAAGATTGGCGGCCTTGGATATGTTCCACATCTCAAGGGTTTCGCGGGTCAGCTTGGCGAAATCAAGCACATGGCGGTCGCCGCCCTGAGCACCACCGCTATAGAACGAAGCTTCAACGAAAATAACCTCGGCCTGGGCACCGCCCACGCCACGGAACAGGGCGTATTCCTCTTCCTGGTAGTTGTCCTTGTATTCCGCGCGCAAGGCGCTTTGCGGCGCAAGCCCCGGCGCATTGAAGGTCAAAAGTTCCAACCCCGCCGGAACAGCCGATACGGCGGGGTAAATGTTACGCGGCCCATTGCCTACGCAGCCGGTGACCGCAAGAATCCCGACAACGGCCAGCGCAGTTCGGGACACTTTTGAAAACAAGGCAGATGTCATTTCAACACACTCCGAAACAATGGCACGATCCGGAACCCGTCCCATCCCGGAACTAGCTTCAATTCTGCATCTTAATTTGCGGTCAGACATAAGGGAAATCAACTTCTCGTGCACGAAAAACGACACATACCACTCTCCTGCATTGGATCGGCCGTCAGAACCCCCGCCCCTGTTCCGCCAGGAACGTGAGTTCCTCCTCGGTCGACTGACGGTCCAGGACCTCGTTGCGATGGGGGAACCGGCCGAAATCGCGGATGATCGCATGATGCTTCAGGGCGGATTCGGTACAGGCCTCGATCGGGATGGTCGCGAACAGCAAAACGGACCGTTCCTGCATTTCCAGGTTTTCCGCATGCATCAACGGCATATAGAGGAACATCCGCTGCGCCCAATCAAGTTCACGATCGTGCCGCGCAAGCAGGGCCTTGCGCGTATGGGCCAAGGCCTGCTCATCCGTTGCAAAGGCCTGGGCGCTGTCGCGAAACAAATTGCGCGGGACCTGATCCAAAAGAATGACCAGCGCCAAACACCCCAGGGCCTTGCGGGCCAAGCTTTCGTAATGGCCTTCCGCCGCCCAATGATAATGATCTTCGAACTGGACCCGGATTTGCTTATCGAAATCGGCGGATTCCTGGAACCAGACATCACGGAACTGAGGTTCCCCCGCGCTGTCGTATTCGAACCAGAATTCCAGAACCTCGTCGATGACCTCCGCCCGGGACATTCGGACCTCCTCGCCAGTTTTCCTGTCCTGCCGATCATAACAGGCCCGCAGGCTCTTGTTATGTCTCCCTTTGCGCGATAGCGTATACGCCCAGGCCGCATCGCGGCCGGTTTTTTCCGGCATGACCCCGAAGAAAGGATACCCCGAATGACAGAGCGGCCCCAGCGCCCCGGACGTCTCGGCCTGGTATTTTCCGCTTGGGCATTGGCCGTTGCCGTGCTTGTCGTCGCCGGCTGCGAGCCCAAGGTGCAGGTCACCGCGCCGGATAAACCCATCGTCATCAATCTGAATGTGAAGATCGAACACGAAGTCCGGGTCAAACTGGAAAAAGACGTGGACGATCTTCTCAAGAAAAACAGCGATTTGTTCTGATGAAACGCATGATGAAATCGACGGTCCTGTCGGCAGTCCTGATGCTCGCGATGCTGGCCAGCGCCTTTGCCATGGACCTAGACGCAGCCAAAAGCCGGGGGCTGGTCGGCGAACGGCCGGATGGATATCTAGGCGCCGTCGCCGCGGGGCGGGGCGATGTGCAAACCCTGATCAACGACATCAACAACCGCCGCCGCGCCAAATACCAGGCGATTGCGCAGAAGCGCGGCACCTCGCTTGGCGCCGTCGAACAGTTCGTCGGCCAAAAGCTCATTTCCCGCGCGGCCCCCGGCGAATACGTCATGACGCCCGGCGGACAATGGGTCCGAAAGTAACGGCACCGCCCTCATGAGCCCATCCGACACCGACGACGTGACCGCGGTCCTCGACTGGCTGAAGCAGTTTCAGGGCTTCCAGCCGGAAGGCGTGGAACTGGCCGACCCGGCAGGGGCTGCCCGCGCCGCCGCCAAGGCCGGGCGCGAGGCCGCATTGGGCCTTCCGTTCGATGCCGACCCCACGGGCTTCACCCTTTTGTTGGACAGCTTGGCCCGGAAAGACCCGTGACCACGAACGCCGCCGATCCCGCCTTCATGACCTTGGCCCAAGCCGCCGCATTGCTGGCCACCGGCAAGATATCGTCGCGCGAGTTGACGCGTATCTGTCTGGACCGCCTGAAGGCACATAACGACGCCCTGCATGTTATTGCCGGTCTCGACGAGGATGACGCCCTGGCCCAGGCCGATGCAGCCGACGCGGCGCGTGCCAAAGGTGGCGACCTGGGGCCGCTGCACGGCGTGCCCCTGGCCCATAAGGACATGTATTACCGCAAGGGCCGGGGCTCGGCCTGCGGTTCGGTCATTCGCAAGGATTTCATCCCGGATCACACATCAACGGCGCTCTTGCGCCTGGATGCCCAGGGGGCCTTGGATATCGCGCGCCTTAACATGGTGGAATTCGCGTTCGGCGTGACCGGGCACAACGATGTCGTCGGCACCCCGAAGAACCCCTGGAACACGGCCCATATGACCGGGGGGTCGTCCTCGGGCTCGGGCGCGGCCGTCGCGGCCCGGCTGTGTTTCGGTGCCCTGGGGTCGGACACGGGCGGCTCCATCCGCCTGCCCGCCGCCTGCTGCGGCCTGGTCGGCATGAAACCGACCTATGGCCGGGTCAGCCGCCATGGCGCCATGCCGCTGGCCCATTCCCTGGATACGGTCGGTCCCCTGACCCGCACCGTGCGCGACAACGCGCTGATGATGCAGGCCATCGCCGGGCACGATCCCAACGACCCCGTGACCTCGACCATGCCTGTCACCGATTATGAGGCGGAATTGGAAAAAGACGTGCGCGGCCTGAAACTGGGCGTGCCGGAAAATTTCTTCTACGACGGCGTGGCGCCCGAAATCCGCGCCCTGGTCGAAGCCAGCCTGAAGACCTACGAAGACCTGGGATGCGTGATCGTGCCGGTCAAGGTGCCGGACGCCGTCACCGTCATGAACCGCCTGACCAATCTGATCACCGCGACCGAAGGGGCCTCGGTCCATGCTCGCTGGCTTGCCGAACAGGCATCCGATTACGGCCCGCAGACCCGTGCCCGCCTGGCCATCGGCCTGTTCACACCGGCAAGCCTATATCTGCGTGTGCTGACGTTGCGTAAACAATTGGTGCGGGAATTCTGCGATCAGGTGTTTGGAAAGATCGATGCGCTGCACACGCCGCTAATGGTCATGCCCGTGCCGACCCTGGCCGAAAGCAACATGGCCGCCAATCCGGGCTTCGCCGATTACCTGTTGAAGATCGGCCACAACACCCGGCCGGGAAATTTCCTGGGCTTGCCCGGCCTGAACATACCCTGCGGCTTTACGCCGGACGGCCTACCGTGCTCATTCCAATTGATGGGGCGGCCCTTCGACGAAGGCCTGCTGTACCGCCTGGGCCACGCCTATCAACAGGCCACGGACTGGCACGAACGCGCACCCGGCCCGGGTTAAACGCCTAGTTTTCCAAACCCATCAGCGAACGCGCAAAGGCCCTGGCCTCGAACGGGCGCAGATCGTCGATGCCCTCGCCCACGCCGACGGCATGAACCGGCAGGCCGAATTTCTCCGCCAATGACACCACCACGCCGCCCTTGGCCGAACCGTCCAGCTTGGTCATCACCAGGCCCGTGACCTCGACCGCCTGCTTGAACACTTCGACCTGGGTATGGGCGTTCTGGCCGATGGTGGCATCCATCACCAACAGGCAGGCATGGGGGGCCGTGTCGTCCTGTTTCTTGATGACACGCACGACCTTTTCCAATTCGGCCATCAGATCCTTCTTGTTCTGAAGGCGCCCGGCCGTATCGATGATGACCACGTCATGGCCCTGATCGCGGCCGTCCTTGACCGCATCAAAGGCAAGGCCGGCCGGGTCCGCCCCCTGGTCGCGCACAATCACCGGGCAGCCCGAACGCTCGCCCCAAACCTGCAGTTGTTCGATCGCGGCGGCGCGAAAGGTATCGCCGGCAGCCAACAGGACCGACTTGCCCTGGGCCTTGAACTGGCTGGCCAGTTTGCCGATGGTCGTGGTCTTGCCAGAGCCGTTGACCCCGCAGACCAGGATCACGAAAGGCTTGGCGTTGGCATCGATCGCAAGCGGCATGGCCACGGGCGCGAGAAGATGGGAAATTTCATCGGCCAGGGCCTGTTTGACCTCGTCGTCGGTGACTTCCTTGTCGAACCGCTCGCGGGCCACCGCCGCCGTCAATTTGGCCGCCGTCGCGACCCCCATGTCACCGCGAATAAGGATTTCTTCAAGCTCGTCCAGGGCACCCTGGTCCAGCTTGCGTTTGGTGAACACTCCGGTGATCGCACCGCCGACCCGGTCGGCGGATTTCGACAGCCCCGACCGCAGGCGGGAAAGCCAGCCCCCGCTTTTATCCTGTTGGTCTTGTTCCGCCATCAGGCAAGCACGCCCGTCAGTTTGCCCGCCTCGGCGCCGGTGATCCGCGCCGTGATGATCGTGCCTTCCGCGGCCGTCTGATCCAGTTGCACGGGCGCGTATTGCGGGCTGTAGCCCATGGCGTCCCGTTCGATCAGGACCGGCAGAGTCTGGCCGATGCAGGTTTCAAGATACCGGCCCAAATTGGCATCGCCGGCGGCACGCAGTTCCGCCGCGCGGGCCTTACGCCGGGCCCCGTCGACCGCCGGCATCTTGGCGGCCGGGGTCCCTTCCCGTTCCGAATAGGGAAAGACGTGAAGATGCACGAGATTCAGATCACGGACCGCCGCCAGGGTGTTTTCGTGCATGGCGTCGGTTTCCGTCGGAAAGCCCGCAATCAGGTCGGCGCCCAACACCAAATCGGGGCGCAGCGCCCGGGCTCGTTCGGCAACTTTATAGGCCTCATCGCGGCTGTGGCGCCGCTTCATGCGTTTCAAGACCATGTCGTCCATGGCCTGCAGCGACAGATGCAGGTGCGGCATCAGGCGGTCTTCTTCGGCCAGCACCCGGAACAACTCGTCATCCATGGCCGCCGGGTCAAGGGACGACAGGCGCAGGCGTTCCAATTCGGGCACGGCCTTCAGCAAACGGCGCACCAGTTGGCCCAGGGTCGGGTTGCCCGGCAGGTCCGTGCCGTAGGAACAGATGTCGACGCCGGTCAGAACGACTTCGCGGTAGCCGCCGGCCACCAGCCCCCGCACCTGTTCGGCGATCGCCCCCATGGCGAGCGAGCGGTTGTTGCCGCGCGCGAAGGGAATGATGCAGAAGGTGCAGCGATGATCGCAGCCCTGCTGCACCTGAACGAAGGCACGCGCCCGGCCGTCGAACCCGTCGATCAGATGAGCCGCCGTCTCGCGCACGGTCATGATGTCGGCGACCTGAATGTCCGGCCCGTCCAGCCTGAAAGCGGCGGGGTCGAGCTTTTCCTCGTTGCCCATGACGCGGTCGACTTCGGGCATGGCGGCGTATTTGGCGGGATCCAGCTGGGCCGCGCATCCGGTCACGATGACCTTCGCCCCCGGGCGGTCGCGGCGCGCGCGGCGGATCACCTGGCGGGCCTGGCGTTCGGCTTCCTTGGTCACGGCGCAGGTATTGACGATCACCGCGTCAGACAAGCCGGCCTTGGCCGCGTTGGCACGCATGACCTCGGACTCGAACGCATTCAGGCGGCAGCCCAGGGTGATCACGTCCGTCGATGTCAGAGGAGCCCCGGCCATGGCATCACGCTCCGCCGCCGTTCAGCAGGCGGGGGTCCAAGGTGCCGGAAAAACTGGTCGCGACCGGGCCGGTCATCAGCACATGGTTATCGGGCAGCCATTCAATGGTCAGGGTGCCGCCGTCGACGATGACATCGGCCTTGCGGCCGTCGATCAGGCCCCGGCGCACGGCACCGACCAGGGTCGCGCAGGCACCGGACCCGCAGGCCTGGGTCACGCCCACGCCCCGCTCCCACACCCGCATGCGGATGGAACCGTCCGGCCGCACGGAGGCGACTTCGACGTTGGTGAACTGGGGGAACATCTTGTGCTGTTCGATCACCGGGCCGAACACTTCGACCTGTGCCGCTTCCGCATCGTCGACGAAAAAGATCGCGTGCGGATTGCCCATGGAAACGCCGACCGCATCCTGAAGCGGGCCGGCGGAAACATCGATATGCAGGGTGTCGCAGGCTTCCGACAGGGGGATTTCCCGCCAATCCAGCTTGGCCGGACCCATGTCGACGGTCACAAGGTCATTCGATGCCATTTCCGCATCCAGCAAACCGGCACCGGTTTCCACGATCAAATGATCAGCCGACTTTTCGGCCATCAATAACGAAGCGATGCAGCGCGTGCCGTTGCCGCAGGCCAGCGATTCACTGCCGTCCGTGTTGTGGAAGCGGACGAACACATCGGCGATGTCCGAGCGCGGCCGTTCCAGCACGATCAGCTGGTCGCAGCCGACACCGCGCCGGCGGTCGGCAATGGCCGCGGCCTGGTCCGCAGAGATCGCCAAAGGTGTCTCGCGTGCGTCCAGCACCACGAAATCGTTGCCCAATCCGTGCATCTTTATGAAAGGCATCTGTTCCATGGATGGCTACATAGGCCCCATGGCCCCAGAAGTCCATGCCCTTGGTTTGGGGTCTTGGTCCGTGCCTTCGGCGTCAGGAACCGAAGGCGGAAACGAAGCCTTGTGCAAGAAACGCCTGATGGTCCGGGCCGTAGGCATGGTCGCGGGCGACCGGGCAGGCATTGCGCGCCCGGCAGCCCCCGGTCATGCAGGGCGTCCCCGCCGGTGACCCGAGATGCCCCAAACAGGCATCCAGGTTGAAATCCGCCCCGTCTTGAAAGGCATTGACGGGGCAGGCCGACAAACAGGGTCGGTCCCGGCAGGCGGCACAGGGATGGCCCGCTTCAGGCGCCGGGGGAAGATCGAGCGCCTGTTCGAACAGCAAAGCCCCCCGATAGCTGTGCCACAGGCCGTATTCCGGGTGCATCAGGGGCCCGATGGGGGACGATTGCAGGCCTTCCGCCCGCACGGCCCATTGCTGAAACGGGTGATAGGGCGGGCCGTCGAACGGATAGAGCACGCCCGCTCCCAGATCGGATGCGACCGCCCCCAATACCCGGCGCGTCCAATTGTCCAGGGGATCGGGCTCGTCCCGGCGTGTTTTGTTGAAATGCGGCCACAGCCGCCCGCCGAGGTCGCCAACCAGCACCACGGTCCGCACCTGCGAAGGCAGGCCGTCCGCCGCGACGGGGCAAAACCCGCCGCGCAGGGCCAAGCCTGTTTCCGTAACACGTTGTTCAACGGCCATAAATTCCATCCTGCCGTTGTCCACCCGGCGGGTGCGCAGGTCAAGGCCCTGGCATGCCCGGCAAGGGGGCATGCTTGCGCCGCACCTTCCAACATTTCACGCGGCCCCCCGGTAGTAAGGGCCCCCGTTCCATCACATCGCCCAAATGGTTGACTTCCGGGCCCTGGGTACATAGATTGCGCGCCAACATTCCACTGGGTGTACGGATTTTTCCGTCCCGAGGGGCGACGTCAGTCCGCGAGTTTCGCGCACTGGCGCGTTTTTCGTTGGCTAATAGAGTTTGGATCACAAGGGATAACCGGCGCATATGTTCGAGAGCTTAAGCGAACGCCTGTCCGGCATTTTCGACGGCCTGACACGACGCGGCGCCTTGAAGGAAGCCGACGTCGAGGCAGCCCTGCGCGAAATCCGCGTGGCCCTGCTGGAAGCCGACGTCGCCCTGCCCGTGGTCAAGGACTTCATCGACGGCGTCAAGGAACTGGCCGTCGGCCAGGACGTGCTGCGCTCCGTCACGCCGGGCCAGATGGTGGTCAAGATCGTCCACGATGCCCTGGTCGAAATGCTAAGCCCCGAAGACCCCGCCGGTGCGGGTCTGGCTGTCGACGGCAACCCGCCGCAGGCGATCCTGATGGTCGGTCTGCAGGGCTCGGGCAAGACCACGACTTCGGCCAAATTGGCGCGGCGCCTGTCCGAGCGCGATAAAAAACGCGTGCTGATGGCCTCGCTCGACGTTTACCGCCCCGCCGCCCAACAGCAGTTGCAGGTACTTGGCGAACAGACCGGCATCCCCGTGATGACCCCGGTGCTGGGCGAACAGCCCGTCGCCATCGCCAACCGGGCCATGGATACGGGCCGGCGCGAAGGCTACGACGTGGTCATCCTGGATACGGCCGGGCGCCTGGCCCTGGACCAGGAAATGATGACCGAGGTCGTCAACGTGCGCATGGCATCCGGCCCGTCCGAGGTTCTGTTGGTGGTCGATGCCATGACCGGCCAGGACGCGGTCAATCTGGCCTCTGAATTCAACGACAAGGTCGGCATCACCGGCATCGTGCTGACCCGCGTCGACGGCGATGCACGGGGCGGGGCGGCGCTGTCCATGCGCTCGGTCACGGGCAAACCCATCAAGTTCATGGGTACCGGCGAAGGCACCGACGCGATCGATACGTTCGACGCCAACCGGGTCGCCGGTTCGATCCTGGGCATGGGCGACGTGGTCGGCCTGGTCGAAAAAGCGTCGCAAGTCGTCGAGCAGGAAGACGCCGAAAAGCTGGCCAAGAAGATGCTCAAGGGCCAGTTCACGTTGGAAGACATGGCCGAGCAGTTCAAGCAGCTGCGCAAGATGGGCTCGCTGGACGGCATCCTGGGCATGCTGCCGGGGGCGGCCAAGGTCAAGAACGCCTTCAACCAGCATAACGTGGACGACAAGATGATCGCCCATCAGGAAGCGATCATCCTGTCCATGACGCCCCATGAGCGGCGCAATCCCAAATCCATCAACGGTTCGCGCCGCAAACGCATCGCCGCCGGATCGGGCACCACCGTACCCGAGGTCAACCGGGTTTTGAAACAGCACCGCCAGATGGCCGACATGATGAAGAAGGCCGGGAAAAAAGGCGGCCTTAAAGGACTTATGGGCGGCATGCCGCCCGGAATGATGCCCCCCGGCATGCCCAGATAGGCAGCCCGGCGGTATCTCCAGCCACCGAACGACTTGAAAAGATCACTTAAGACACAAACCGAATTTTCGAATTCAAACCAGACAAGGAACGTACAGAATATGTCAGTTAAGATCCGACTTGCTCGGGGCGGAGCCAAGAAGCGCCCCTATTACAAGATCGTCATTGCCGACAGCCGCCGCGCGCGGGACGGCAAGTTCATCGAGCGTGTGGGCTCCTATAACCCCATGCTGCCGAAAGACAGCCCCGAGCGGGTCAAGCTCAACGAAGAGCGCATCAAGCATTGGCTGGGTGTCGGCGCGCAGCCGACCGACCGCGTGCATCGCTTCCTGGGTGCCGCCGGCCTGACCGACGCACGTCCGGTTCCGGAAAACCAGACCAAGCGCGCGGCCCCGAAGGCCAAGACGCTGGAACGCATGCAGGAACGCGAAGACAAGGCCAAAGCTGCCGCCGAAGCCGCGGCCGAAGCCGCCGCAGCCCCGGTCGAAGAAGAAGCGCCTGCTGAAGAAGCGGCGGCGGAAGCACCGGCTGAAGAGGCCGCTGCGGAAGCCCCGGCGGAAGAAGCAGCAGCGGAAGACACAGAGGAGAAGAAGGAGTAGCTGGCGACGCGCGTCACGGACGATAGGTCAGGCGAACCATGACGGACGACGGACAGGATACGCAGGAGCGGGTCTGTCTCGGCGCGATCGTCGGGTCCCGGGGACTGAAAGGCGATCTTCGCATCAAGAGCTTCGCCCAGGTCCCGGAAGACATCGCCGCCTATGGGCCGCTTGAGGATGAGGCCGGCGAACGCCGGATCGAGCTTCGGGTGACCGGCCAGTCCAAAGGCGTTCTGATCGCCCGCGCCGACGGCGTCAACGACCGCACGGCGGCGGACAAGCTGAAGGGCCTGCGCCTTTATGTGGGCCGGGACAAGCTGCCGCCCCCCGACGAGGACGAATACTATCATTCGGACCTGATCGGACTTGCGGCCGAGGCATCCCAGGGAAACCTGGGCACCGTGCGCCACGTTTTCGATTTCGGCGCCGGCGATATTCTGGAAATCGCCGGTGGAGACTTCGGAACGGTCATGGTGCCCTTCACCCGGGCCTTCGTCCCGGTGGTTGATCTGGCGGCGGGTAAAATCGTCGTCGACCCGCCCGAAGGGCTTTTGGACGATGACGGCGACGCGAAGGACGGTGAGAACGACGACGAGGACACGGACGGAAAATGACCGCATGGACGGCCAAGGTGGTGACGATTTTCCCGGAAATGTTCCCGGGGCCGCTTGGTTGTTCGCTCGCCGGGACGGCGCTTGAAAAGGGCATCTGGGCCCTGGAAACGGTGGACATTCGCGACTTTGCGAGCGATAAACACCGCTCCGTGGACGATGCCCCCTTCGGCGGCGGCCCCGGCATGGTGATGCGGCCCGACGTCATTGACGGCGCGGTCAATTTTGCCAAGGCAGGCGGAAACGCGAAGGACGGTACGGCGGATCTGCCGTTTATTTATCTGACCCCCCGTGGGCGGCCCTTGGGCCAGAAACGGGTGGCGGAATTGGCGGCGGGGCCCGGTGTGATCCTGCTGTGCGGCAGGTTCGAAGGCGTCGACCAACGGGTGCTGGAAGCCCAAGGCGCGGAAGAAATATCGCTCGGCGATTTCGTGCTGTCGGGCGGTGAACCGGCGGCGATCGTTTTGTTGGATGCCTGTCTCAGGCTTCTGCCCGGGGTGATGGGCAAGGATGCGTCGCTGGAGGAAGAGAGTTTCGAACGGGGATTGCTGGAATATCCCCACTATACGCGGCCCCAGGAATGGCAGGGTCGCACGGTGCCGGAGGTTCTGACCTCGGGGCACCACGAAAAGATTAGCGCCTGGCGGAAAAACCAGGCGGAAGAGGTCACCCGCGAACGGCGGCCCGACTTATGGGCGGCCCGGGAGCGGACATAAAGGAATTGCCGGAAACGGCAGAGCGTTTGTAAGGAAAGGTTTGGAACCATGAACGTTATTGAAGAACTGGATCAGGAACAGATCGCCCGCCTGAGCGGCGATAAGCAGATTCCGTCGTTCGCCCCGGGCGACACGATCCGCGTCAACGTGCGCGTCGTCGAAGGCGAGCGGACACGTCTGCAGGCGTTCGAAGGCGTGTGCATCGCGCGCAAGAACGCGGGCGTCAATTCGGCCTTCACCGTGCGCAAGCTGAGCTACGGCGAAGGTGTGGAACGCGTGTTCCCGCTGTATGCGCCGAACGTGGACTCGATCGAAGTCGTGCGCCGCGGCGATGTCCGCCGGGCCAAGCTGTATTATCTGCGGGGACGTACCGGTAAGGCCGCGCGTATCGCCGAGAAAACGGACGGATATTCGGGTAAGGTGTCGCAGGAAGAAAAACAGGCCGCGCGTGACGCAAAGGCTGCCCGCGACGAAGCCTCGAAGAAAAAAGGTGGCAAGAAGGCACAAGCCTCTGAACAGACCGCCGACCAGGAAGCCCAGGCCGAGGAATAATCCCCCAAGGATTGCCCCCATGGGGCCGTCGCAAGGGATATATTTCCAAGGTCGGCATGTGTGCCCGGCTTGTCATGGCCGGGCCCGCAGGCCAAATATAGAAAACTAAAACAACCGCAGCGCCGTCGGGGGCCGGCGTTTGTGCAGACGTCGGAGGATATTTACCCATGGCACAGCCGAAAACGCTGTTCGAAAAGATTTGGGACAGCCACTTGGTCGAAGTTCAGGATGACGGCACCTGTTTGCTGTACATCGACCGCCACCTGACCCACGAAGTTACCAGCCCCCAGGCCTTTGAAGGCCTGCGCGCCGCGGGCCGCAAGGTCCGCCGCCCGGACCTGACCCTGGCCGTCGCCGACCACAACGTCCCGACCAAGGACCGCGACAAGCCGATCGAGGACCCGGAAGGCCGCACGCAGCTGGAAATGCTGACCAAGAACTGCGCCGATTTCGGCGTGCCCCTGTTCGACCTGGGCGATATTCGCCAGGGCATCGTCCATGTGATCGGCCCGGAACAGGGCTTTACCCTGCCCGGCACGACCATCGTCTGCGGCGACAGCCACACGGCCACCCACGGGGCCTTCGGCGCGCTGGCTTTCGGCATCGGCACGTCCGAAGTCGAACACGTGCTGGCGACCCAGACCCTGCTGCAAAGCCCGCTCAAGAACATGCGTATCACGGTCGACGGCGACCTGCCCTTCGGCTGCACGGCGAAGGATCTGGTTCTGGCCATCATCGGCAAGATCGGCACCGCCGGCGGCACCGGACACGTGATCGAATACGCCGGCAAGGCGATCCGCGATCTGTCCATGGAAGGCCGCATGACGGTGTCCAACATGACCATCGAAGGCGGTGCCCGCGCGGGTCTGATCGCGCCGGACGATACCACCTTCGAATACCTGAAGGGCCGCCCCATGTCGCCCAAGGGCGCCAACTGGGAAGCCGCCGAAGCCTATTGGCGGAGCCTGCCGTCGGACGAGGGTGCCACCTACCAGAAAGAAGTCACCCTGGACGCGTCCACCATCGAGCCGCAGGTCACCTGGGGCACCAGCCCGGAAGACGTCGTGCCGATTTCAGCCGTGGTTCCCGGACCGGCCGATTTCGCCAATCCGGACAAACAGGAATCGGTCAAAATGGCATTGGGCTATATGGGCCTGGAGCCGGGTACGCGCATGGAAGACATCAAGATCGACTACATGTTCGTCGGCTCCTGCACCAACGGCCGGATCGAAGACATCCGCGCCGTGGCCGAGGTCGCTAAGGGCCGCAAGGTCGCCGATCACGTCACGGCCCTGGTCGTTCCCGGGTCGGGCCTGGTCAAGGAACAGGCCGAACAGGAGGGCTTGGACAAGATCCTTACGGAAGCCGGCTTCGAATGGCGTGACCCCGGGTGCTCCATGTGTCTGGCCATGAACGCCGACAAGGTGCCGGAAGGCATGCGCTGTGCCTCGACGTCGAACCGTAACTTCAAGGGACGCCAGGGTGCGGGTGCCCGCACCCATCTGGTCAGCCCGGCCATGGCCGCCGCTGCCGCGATCTCCGGTCATCTGACCGATATCCGGAAACTCTGACCACGGCCCCTGAAGCAAAAGGATCCAAAACAATGGAAAAATTCACCAAGCTGACGGGTGTCGCGGCACCCCTGGACATGATCAACATCGACACCGACATGGTCATCCCCAAGCAGTTCCTGAAAACCGTCAAGCGCGAAGGCCTGGGCAAACATCTGTTCCATGAAATGCGCTACAAGGCGGACGGGTCGGAAAACGAGGATTTTGTCCTCAACAAGCCGGCTTACCGGGGCGCGGAAATCATCGTCGCGGGCGACAATTTCGGTTGCGGCTCGTCGCGCGAACACGCTCCCTGGGCGCTCAAGGATTTCGGCATCAAATGCGTGATCTCCACGTCCTTCGCCGACATCTTCTACAACAACAGCTTCAAGAACGGCATGTTGCTGATCAAGGTTTCCAAGGAAGACCTGGAAAAGCTCATGGATGACGCCGAACGCGGCGCCAACGCGACCCTGACCATCGATCTGGAAAATCAGACGATCCAGGGCCCCGACGGCGGCGAAATTTCGTTCGACATCGATCCGTTCAGAAAGCATTGCCTGATCAACGGCCTGGACGATATCGGCCTGACCGAACAGAAGGCATCGAAGATCGACGACTTCGAAAACGACCGCGTGGCCCAACAGCCCTGGCTGTCCGTCACCGCTGCCGAATAGACTCTGCCGGAAACATCACAAGAAAAGGAGACAGCCATGGCTGCCAACAAAAAACTTCTGATGCTGCCCGGTGACGGCATCGGCCCCGAAGTCATGAAACAAGTCCGCACCATCATCGATTGGATGGATAAACGCCGTCATGTGTCGTTCGACGTGAACGAAGACGTGGTCGGCGGTGCCGCCATCGACAAATACGGCCAGCCGCTGGGCGACAACACCTTGGCCGACGCCATGGGCGTGGACGCCGTTCTGCTGGGCGCGGTCGGCGGGCCCAAATGGGATTCCGTGGCGCGCGACTTGCGCCCGGAAATGGGGCTTCTGACCCTGCGCAAGGAAATGGACCTGTTCGCCAACCTGCGTCCGGCGACGGTCCTGCCGGCCATGGCCAAGGCGTCCAGCCTGAAGGAAGAACTGGTGTCCGGCCTGGACATCCTGATCGTCCGCGAATTGACGGGCGGCGTCTATTTCGGCAAACCGCGCGGCATCGAAACCCTTCCCGATGGCACGCGAAAGGCCGTCGATACCCAGGTCTATTCGGAAGGCGAGATCGAGCGCGTGTGCCGCATCGCCTTCGAGCTGGCAGGCAAACGTTCGGGCAAGCTGCATTCGGTCGAAAAAGCCAACGTCATGGAAACGGGCGTGCTGTGGCGCGCCGTCGCGACCGAAGTCGGCAAGGACTTCCCCGATATCGAACTGAACCACATGTACGCGGACAACTGCGCCATGCAGTTGGTGCGCTGGCCCAAGCAGTTCGACGTGATGGTGACCGACAACCTGTTCGGCGACATCCTGTCCGATTGCGCGGCCATGCTCACGGGCTCGCTCGGCATGCTGCCCTCGGCCTCGCTGGGGGCTGCGGACAGTGACGGGCGGCGCAAAGCGCTTTACGAGCCGGTACACGGTTCCGCCCCCGACATCGCGGGCCAGGGCATCGCCAATCCTCTGGCCATGATCCAGTCCTTCGCCATGTGTCTGAAGTATTCCTTCGACATGGGTGAAGATGCGGACCTGATCGATCAGGCCTGCAAAAACGTGCTGGACGCCGGCATGCGGACCGCCGACATCATGGAAGACGGTATGACCAAGATCTCGACCACCGATATGGGCGAGAACGTCACCAAAGAACTGGACAAGCTGGCCGCCTAACCGCATATGCGAGAAGGTGTCCTTCGTCACAGTCCCGGCTGTCATTCCTAACTATGTTATGACCGGATTTCATCGGCATTGACGCGCCCACACCCCGGGCGCATCACAGCCGAAAGGGTTGAGCATGCGGGACTGTGATGAATTGGATGACCCGCCGTCGGCATCAGTATCGGCCGACGCAACGGGACCGGACTGGCAATCGATCGTCGATGTCATCGACGCGGCGATCAGCGTGTTCGATAACGACGACCGTTTGGTCGCATGGAACCGTGCGTTCGCGGAAACCGCGGGCAAGCCCGTCGTGCATCTGGAAGCCGGCATGCCCCATGTGGATGTGCTCGAAGCCTTCGCCGAACGCGGCGCCTATGGCCAAGGCACCCCCCGAACCATCGCCGAAGACCGCATGGCGGTGATCCGCGCCAATCGCGATAAACAACAGGGCGAGGAATTCACCCTGGCCGACGGCAAGACGGTCAGCCGCGAGCGATATTTTCTGGAAACGGGTGAACTCGTTTCTTTCACCCGCAGCATCGACCGGCGTAAGACCGTCGAGCAGGAACTGGAAAGCAAATCCGCGATCCTGCAGACCGTGTTCGAAACCTTGAGCCAGCCGGTCTGCGTGTGGGACAGCGGCAAGCGCCTTGTCGCCTGTAACGACAAATTTGCCGAACTGACGGGCCAGGACCCGTCGGAAATCGCCATCGGCATGCATTTGCGGGAATTTATCCTGTCCTCGGCGCGCAAGGGGTTTCTCGGCGACGGCGATCCCGTCGCATTGACCGAAGCCCGCTATACCGAATTATGGGATGACGCGCCGACCCCCCACGAAATCGTCCATCGATCCGACGGGCGCACCTTTGACGTTTGCCGCGGGCGCCTGCCCGATGGCGGGGCCGTCTCCATCTACAACGACGTAACCGAGCGGGCTCAAACCGCCGAGGAATTACGCAAAGCCAAGGCCGAGGCGGAAAACGCCAGCGCCGTGAAATCGGATTTCCTCGCCAATATGAGCCACGAGCTGCGCACGCCCTTGAACGCCATCATCGGGTTCGCAGAAATGATGATGCACAGCCGGTTCGACGACCCCACGAAATATCAGGAATATGCCGGCGACATCCGCGGCAGCGCGGAACTGCTGCTGAACATCATCAACGATCTATTGGATCTGTCGCGCATCGAAGCCGGCAAGATGGAATTTCGCCTCAGCACGCTGGATGTGCGGGACTGTGTCGCGACCTGCCTGGACCTGATTCAGCGCACGGACGGCGCCCAGCGCCTGGATATTGAAAATCTGGTTCCCGCCGATTTCCCGGTGGTTCAGCTTGACGAGAACTTCCTGCGCCAGGCCCTTCTCAATCTTCTGTCCAATGCGGTCAAGGCCACGCCCGACGGCGGCCGCATTTCCGTTTCCGCCGACATCACCGCCCCCGGGCGGTTTTCCCTGTGTGTGACCGATACGGGGATCGGCATGCCGCCCGACATGGTGGAAACCGTATTCAACCCCTATGACGGGTCAGGCAACAGCTATGTCCGCAAGGAAATGGGCACCGGCCTGGGGCTCAGCATCGTCAAACGCTTGATCGAGATGCTGCGCGGCGAGGTCATCATCAAAAGTTCTCCCGGCGACGGAACCACCGTGCGCCTGAACCTGCCCATCAGTTTCACGGACTGATCCTCGCCGAAAGGGCCGCGCCGGAGCTTTTTTCTTGCGTCCGTGCCCGCTTGGAGGTATTTCAGCGGCCATGAATTTGCATGATGCAGTCTTGGCCCCGCTTCCCATTACCAAAGGGAAGATTAAAACCGCCACCACGAGGTGACGCGGGTCTGATTGCTTGTGCGATATTAGCAAACGGCCCGCGGATGCACCCCGCGGGCCGTTTGCGTTATGATACGCGCATCGTCCCGGGCGGGGTGCCGAAAGCCAAAGGCCCCCTTGGGATGTAAGGAGAGTGAGAACCATGGGTTACAAAGTTGCCGTCGTCGGCGCCACGGGCAACGTGGGCCGCGAAGTCTTGCAGATCATGGCAGAGCGGGAATTTCCCGCCGACGAGGTTGTGGCGCTTGCCTCTGCCCGTTCCGTCGGACGTGAAATCTCCTATGGCGAGGACCAAGTTCTGAAGGTCCAGAACCTGGAGACTTTCGATTTCCGCGGAACGGATATCGTGCTGTCCAGCCCGGGCGCCAAGATTTCGGCCAAATATTCGCCCATCGCCGCCGAAGCCGGTGCCGTCGTGATCGACAATACCAGCCATTTCCGCATGGACCCGGACGTGCCCCTGGTCGTGCCCGAGGTCAATCCCCATGCCCTGGCCGGCTACGCCAAGCGCAACATCATCGCCAATCCCAATTGCTCGACCATCCAGATGGTCGCGGCATTGAAGCCCCTGCACGACCTGCAGCCGATCAAGCGGGTCGTTGTGTCGACCTATCAGTCCGTATCGGGCGGCGGCAAGGAAGCCATGGACGAGTTGTTCAATCAGACGCGCGGCATCTATTCCAACGAACCCTTCCACAAGTACCAGACCAAGTTCACCAAGCAGATCGCCTTTAACGTCATCCCGCATATCGACGTGTTCATGGACGACGGATCGACCAAGGAAGAATGGAAGATGGTGGCCGAGACCAAGAAGATCCTGGACCCGGATATCGCCGTTCACGCAACCTGCGTGCGGGTGCCCGTATTCATCGGCCATGCCGAAGCCGTGAACGTGGAATTCGAATATCCCGTGACCGAGGACGAAGCCCGCAAGGCCCTGCGCAAGGCGCCGGGCGTCACGGTGGTCGATCACCGCGCCGACGAAGGTTATGTCACGCCGGTCGAATGTGCCGGCGAAGACCCGGTCTATATCTCGCGCATCCGCAAGGACCCGACCATCGAACACGGGCTTTCCATGTGGGTTGTTTCCGACAACCTGCGCAAGGGAGCGGCCCTCAACACGGTGCAGATCGCCGAAGAATTGATCCGCTCCTACATGAAAAAGGCGGCATAGCAGACATGACACAGGCGACGCAGACCGCACCGGATCGAAGCCGCGTGGGCCAATGGATCGGCCTGGGCGTGATCGCAATCTGCGTCGCCCTTGTCGGCTATATCGCCGTCAACCGGCCGGCGGAACAAAGCCTGGCGGCGATCGAAAACCAGAAACAGGTGGAAGTGGGCCAGCTTGTCTATCAGCAGAACTGCATGAGCTGCCATGGGGTCAAGCTGAAGGGCATGCCAAGCTGGGAAGTGGCCACGCGCAAGCAAGCCGGTATTCCGCTTTCCGCCGACGGCACGACCTGGCACATGTCGGACCGGCAGATTTTCACGGCCATCGCCACGGGCGAGCGCGTCAAAGGCGGCAAGACCGAACAGATTCACGACACGGCGTTCCAACAGCGCCTGACGGAAAAGGAAATCTGGGGCCTGATCGCCTATTTCAAGACCACCTGGACCGCCCGGCAGATCGAATCCCAGAAGGAAACGAACCTGCGCGATCGGCCCGTCGTCCCCGCACCGAAATGACGGGCCTGCCGGTCCCCAGACGAAAGGTTCTGGCCGGGATCGGCGCCGGCCTGGGGGCCGTCCTGACATCCATTGCCCTGCCGCCGCTGACGCGCGCATCCGCCGCCGTCCGCGAATATCGATTGCGGGCCGCCCCCGCGCGGGCGCGGCTGATCGGCCCGGGCGGGCCTGAAACATCCGTCTGGACCTATAACGGGCAAACGCCGGGACCGGTGATCCGCGCACGCCGGGGCGAACGCATTCGCGTGCTGTTCGAAAACGCACTGGAACAGCCCACGACCATCCATTGGCACGGCATCCGCCTGCCCAACGCCATGGACGGGGTGCCCTTCCTGACCCAGCCGCCGGTCAATCCCGGTGAAACCTTCGCCTACGAATTCGATACCGAGGACGCCGGGACCTTCTGGTACCATCCCCATTTCAATTCATCGGAACAGGTCGCCATGGGCCTGGCCGGACCGCTGATCATCGACGAGCCTGACGCCCCCCATGTGGACCGCGATGTTATATGGGTGATCGACGACTGGCGTTTGACCGAAGCAGGCGCCATCGCGTCCTTCGACCGGCCGTTTCACGACATGGCCCACGGCGGCCGGTTCGGCAATACGGTCACGGTCAACGGCCAGATCGCCGAGGACGTGCCCGTCACGGCCGGCGAGCGCATCCGCCTGCGCCTGATCAACACGGCCAATGCGCGGATTTTCAGGCTGAGCTTCAAAGGTCATCGTCCCTGGCTGGCCGCGATCGACGGCCATGCGATCCCGCCCCGCCGTTTCAACGAAGGGCAGTTGATCATCGCCCCCGGGTCCCGCGCCGACCTGATCATCGATATGGACGGCGCCCTGGGAGAACGGTATTCGGTGATCGACAATTCACCCGAAGGCATCCGCTACCGTCTGGCCGATCTGGCCTACGGTTCGGCGCCGGCATCTGCCCGGGCCGAACGCCCCGCACCGACCGCCTGGGCACCCAATCCCCTACCCGAGCCCGACATGTCCAACCCGACCCGCCTGAGCCTGGACATGGAAGGCGGCGCCATGGGAGGGCTGCAAAGCGCCCTGTACAAGGGCGAGAAGCTGACCGGCCGTGACCTTGCTCGCAAACACGGCATGGTCTGGTCCTTCAACGGTGTGGTCCATCCACCCATGAAGTACGGCGAAACCCATCACCATCCCATGTTCACCTTCAAGAAGGGCGAGACGGTCGTCCTCGCCATCCGCAACAAGACCGCCTTCGCCCATCCGATTCATCTGCACGGCCATACCTTCCGCGTGCTGACGCGAAACGGCAAACCGGCCAAGGACCGTCCCTGGCAGGACACGGTGCTGCTGCCCGTCGACGGCGAGGCGGAAATCGCCTTCGTCGCCGATAACCCGGGCGACTGGATGCTCCACTGTCACATCATGGAACACCAGAAATCCGGGATGATGGGCTACTTCCGGGTCACCTAGATGAAAACGGCGCTATGCCCCCTGTCTCCGCTTTCCGGTTTGCCGAAAACCGCTATGATCGCGCCTTGACCGGGTGGCAAATTCTGACCGGTCTGAACCCACCAACAGCGGCACGGGCACGGTCATGACGGCAAACATCGACTTGACGGCGGAAGCCGAGGACATCACGAAAGACCAGCCGCTGATCGAAGACATTCGGCTGCTCGGCCGGCTGCTTGGGGAGACGGTAAAGGCGCAGCAGGGCGACGGGGTATTCGAGCTGATCGAAACCATCCGCCGCATGTCCGTGCAGTTCCACCGCGAGGACGACCTGTCGGCGCGGCAGGCGCTGGAGGACATCCTCCGCGCCCTCGACCCCGCACTGGCGGTCCAGGTCATCCGTGCCTTCAGCTATTTTTCCCATCTGGCGAACATCGCCGAGGACCATCACCACGTGCGGCGCACCCGCCACCACGCCATCGCCGGATCGAAGCCTCGGCGGGGAACCATCGCCGACGCCCTGGACCGGGCCTTCGGCGCCGGTCTGTCCCCGGCCGAGATTCGGGCGTTCTTCGACAGCGCCCAGATCAGTCCCGTGCTGACGGCGCATCCGACCGAAGTACGCCGGCAAAGCATGATGCACCGCGAGATCGCCATCGCGGACCTGATCGCGCGGCGCGAGCGGGCCGACCTGACGCCTGATGAACACCGCGAGATCGAAGACCGCCTGGCCCGGGCCGTTCTGGTGCTGTGGCAGACCAACCTGCTGCGCCAGACGCGCCTGGACGTCATGGACGAGGTCACCAACGGCCTGACCTACTTCGACCATACCTTCTTCACCGAACTGCCGCGCCTGTTCGCCGAGGTCGAGGACCGCCTTGCCGCGGCCGGCGCCGATACGGACACGGCGGCCCTGCCGTCGTTCCTGATGATCGGCAGCTGGATCGGCGGCGACCGGGACGGCAATCCCTTCGTCGATGCCGACGTGCTGCGGGGCACCCTGCGCCGGCACAGCGAGAAGGCGCTGACCTTCTATCTGCAAGAGGTTCACAAGCTCGGCCAGGAACTTCCCCTGTCCTCGCTGATCGTGGACGTGTCACCGGACCTTGCTGAATTCGCCGCCGGGTCGCCGGACACCTCGCCGCACCGCAACGCGGAACCCTACCGCCGGGCACTCAGCCGCATTTACGCCCGCCTGGCCGCGACGCAGCAGCACCTGAACGGAACCGCCCCGGCGCGGGCACCACTGGGCGAAGCGGCACCCTACGACGACGCCCACGAGTTGAGCGGCGACCTGCGGATTCTTCACGACTCCCTGGCGCAGAACGGCTCCCTCGCGCTGACCAAGGGCCGGCTGCGCCATCTGCGCCGGGCGGTCGACTGTTTCGGATTCCACCTTGCCCGCCTTGACTTGCGGCAGGGATCGGACGTGCACAACGCAACCCTGGCGGAACTGCTGGACGCGGCAGAGCCCGGCACCGACTACCTGGGCATGGACGAAATGGCGCGGCGCGACCTTCTGGGCACCGAACTGCAGAGCCGGCGCCCCCTGATCATTCCGCGCCACGCCTATTCCGAAACGACGGCGAAGGAACTGGGCGTGCTGCGGACGGCCCGCGACGGGCTGGACAAATACGGCGCCGATGCCATCCGCACCGCCATCGTGTCCAACACCCGGGAAGCCTCCGACATCCTGTGCCTGGCGGTCCTGTTGAAGGAAGCCGGGCTGATCGACGAGACGGGGCAAAGCAGCCTCAACCTGGTGCCTTTGTTCGAAACCATCGACGATCTGCGCCGCTCGGTCGAGATCATGGACGCCCTGCTGTCGACCCCCGCCTATCGCCGCCTGGTCGACAGCCGCGGCGGGCTGCAGGAAATCATGCTGGGCTATTCGGACAGCAACAAGGACGGCGGCTACGTCACCTCGGGGTGGGAACTGTACAAGGCGGAGACGGGACTGGTCGACCTGTGCAAACGCCACGGCGTCAAGCTGCGCCTGTTCCACGGCCGGGGCGGGTCCGTCGGGCGCGGCGGCGGCCCCAGCTTCGACGCAATCCTGGCGCAGCCGGCGGGTGCGGTCGACGGCCAGATCCGCCTGACCGAACAGGGCGAAATCATCTCGTCCAAGTACACCAACCCGGAGGTCGGCCGGCGCAACCTGGAAATTCACGTCGCGGCGACGCTCGAGGCCTCGCTGCTGCATCCCTCCGACGGCCCCGTGCCCGAGGCGTTCACCGGCGCCATGGACCGGCTGTCGGATCTGGCCTTCCGCGCCTACCGCGAATTGGTGTTCGAAACGCCCGGGTTCAACGACTACTTCCGCGCCTCCACCGTCATCGACGAGATTTCGACCCTGAACATCGGGTCCCGCCCGGCGTCGCGCAAGGCGTCCGGGCAGATCACCGACCTGCGCGCCATCCCCTGGGTGTTCAGTTGGTCGCAGTGCCGGATCATGCTGCCGGGATGGTACGGGTTCGGGTCGGCCGTTCAGGCCTGGCGGGACGAAACGGGCGACGGCGCCCTTGATCTGCTGCGCCGGATGCACCGCGACTGGCCGTTCTTTGCCACATTGCTGTCGAACATGGACATGGTGCTGGCCAAGTCGAACATGGCGATCGCCTCGCGCTATGCCGACCTGCTTTCGGACAAGGCCCTGCGCGAGACCATTTTCAACCGCATCCGCGAGGAACGCATCGCGACCATCACGGCGCTGTTCGAAATCACCGGCAACGACCGCCTGCTCGCCGGCAATGCGCTGCTCGCCCGGTCCATCGAAAACCGCTTTCCCTATATCGACCCGCTGAACCATCTGCAGGTCGACCTGCTGCGCGCTCATCGGGACGGCGCCGACGACCCCAAGGTGCTGCGCGGCCTGCTTCTCTCCATCAACGGTATTTCGGCGGGCCTGCGCAACAGCGGCTAGCCTCGCGCCAGCCAGGGGCTCAGGCGAATTTCACGGCTGCCACCGGCGGCAGGCGCGCGTCCAGCGCCTGCCAGCTGTCGCCCGCGTCTTCCGAAATCCAGAACCCGCCCGAGGTCGAGCCGAAGGCCAGCCGTTCACCCGTTTCGTCCACGGCCAGTGCATGGCGGTAAACCAGATCATAGGCGTGTTTGCCCGGCAGACCCTTGTCCAAGACCTCGAAGGACTGGCCGCCATCGCGCGTGCGCGACACCACGACCTTGCCGTCCACCGGGATGCGCCGCTCGTCTTTTTCAGCCGGCACGAACCAGGCGGTTTCCGAGTCCGTCGGATGGGCGACCACGGCAAAGCCGAAGCCAGAGGGCTTGGCCGCATCGACCTTGACCCAGTTCTCACCCGCATCAAGTGATCGGAAGATCGCGCTGTGATGCTGACACCACATGACGTCGGGTGCGGCCGGACATTGCGCCAGTTGATGAATATCCTGGGGAATGGAATCCCCCTGTTGATCGGGCGGCATGTAGTCGTTGATCATGCCTTTGTTGATGACGTTCCAGGTTTCGCCTTCGTCGCGGGTCGCCCAGATCCCGCCGGTGGACACACCGACGGTGACATGGGCCGGATCGCGGGGATCGACCAGAACCGAAGACAACCCCGGCTGCTCCCCGCCGGCGACGCCGAACCATTGCTTGCGGCCGGGATGCAGCCACAGTTCCTCGACCAGGGACCAGGTTTCGCCCCTGTCGTCGGAGCGGAACAATCCGCCCGGCATGGTCCCGGCGTAGATGCGGCCCGGCACGCCGCCCGGCGTGAAATTCCAGATGCGGCCCAAGGTCCAGGGATGCGGGTCGTCCTCGGCGTCTTCCGGTTTTTCCGGGAAGACCGGCATGGCCATCTCCGCCCATTTTCCCGCCTTGTCCCGGCGCCACAGCTTGGGCCCGAAATGGCCCAGGTCGGGGGCCGCCAGGGTCATGCCGTCGATGGTCAGGACAGCGGAAATGGGATCACCCAGGAAATGAATGTCGGATACATCCCATCCGCTTTTTCCGCGGGTGATTTCAAACAGTCCCTTGCGGGTTGCCACCTGCAACAGATTACTCATCGCTATATCCTTTTGCTCAGCCGCCCGATAGGGCCTGAAAAACATGAATTTCATCGTCCGGCCCGATCGGGTCCGTCAGCTTTTCCCGGTCCTTGGCCGGCGCCCCGGCCACGAAGACCGCGACATGACGGCGCAGCATCCCCTGGTCGTCCAGGATGTAGCTGCGAAGGGCCGGGTGATCCCCGAACACAGCCTTCAAGGCGGCTCCCAAAGTTGCGGCCCCGGGCCCCACGTCGACGCTGGGGGCCGGCAGGAAGCGTTCCAGCTGGCTGGTGAAGTGCACGATCGCCATGACAGCTTGGACCCTGCCCCTAAACCGTCGCCAGGAATTCGCCCAGGCGATCCAGGCTGGCGCCCCAGCCTTCGCCGTGAGACTGGCAATCGTCTTCGGTAGAGAAGGATTCATGACGCAGGGTCAGCTTGGTGCCCGTCGCCGTTTCCTCAAGCGAGACCGTGACCAGGGTTTCCGAGCCCTCGAACCCGTCGGCCCCCTTCCAGGCCCAGGTAAAGACCAGAAGCGACGGTTCTTCGATCTTGCAATAGACACCCCAGATCCGGTGCACCGTCCCGTTGGTCAACCGCATTTCAACGGAAAATTCGCCGCCGACCCGAAGGTCGTTGGTGAAGTCGACCTCGCCCGTTTCGGCGCAACCCCACCAGCGGGCAACATGCTCGGGCTGTGTCCAGACCTTGAAGACCAAGGCGCGCGGTGCGTTGAACTCGCGCGTCAAAAGCAAGGTCGTGCGCGGTGTTTCCAGTTCCGTGGTTTCGATGGAATCCATGTCTGCCTCTCCTTGGGCCGGCATTTAAGTTGATCAGATTATTGTTTCAAGTAGGCGTCCAGACGGGCGAAGGTGCCGCCCCAGCCACCGAACATGGACGGCATGGTGGCTTCGAACGTCGCCTGCTGGGCTTCGGTCGCGTTGAAGGGTTCGGACGTCAGGGAAATTTCCGTTTCACCGCCCAGATCCTTGAACGTAACAACGGTCAGCATCTGGCGCGGCCAGTCACCGGGGAAAGGAGACGCCGCGAATTCCCCTTCTGGATTGGAAAACCCGTTCAGGAAGACCAGCCGGTCCGGAGGCGTGATCTCACGGAACACGAACTTACCCCAGACCTCCATGCCGTTCGGGAAGGTCAGCTGATAGTGGAAGGTTCCGTCGACGCGCAGGTCGAGGTCGCACTTCCCGACAGTGCAGCCCGTGGCGCCCCACCAACGCACCAGGTGTTCGGCCTCGGTCCACACGCGCCAAACAAGATCGCGCGGCGCCTTGGCGCGGTGGCCGGTCTTGAAGACCGGGTTGGCCCCGGCACTAGTGCTGTTCATCGCTCGCATCCTTGTTTTGAATTTCTTCCAGATAGGCTTCCAGCCGGTCGAAGCTCTGCTCCCAGAATCGGCGGTATTGCTCGACCCAATCGAAGGCCGGTTTCAGGCCCGCACCGTTCAGCCGGCAGGGCCGCCATTGGGCCTGCCGGCCCCGTTCGATCAGACCCGCGCGTTCCAGAACCTTAAGGTGCTTGGAAACAGCCGGCAGGGACATATCGAACGGTTCGCTGAGCTCTGAGACCGAGGCTTCACCCAAGGCCAGGCGCGCCAAAATAGCCCGCCGGGTCGGATCGGCCAGAGCCTGGAATGTCTCACTCAGCTGGTCGGTCGGCATGGCTCTATCAATGTTCCTATATTTAACTAGTTGGTTAAATACTATTCCGCACGATGCCTGTCAACCCCGCCCAATGGCGGGCCTGAAACAGGCCGATCAGCGCACGGCCTGGGGCACGAATTCCCGTTCGGGATGAGTCAGAAGCTTGCGGTGGCGGATAACCGGCAGGTCCAGATCGTCTTCGTCGGCGGCTTCCATCAGGCCATGAACGGACGACGTCGCGCGGGCCGCCGCATCCCGCAAGGACATCCCGGAAAGCAAATGCCCGGTGATCAGTCCGGCCAGCACGTCCCCCGCCCCTTTGGCTTTTCTTTGAAGCCGGGGGGCCTCGATCAGCCATTCACCTTCGTCATCGACCGCCAACGTGCCGATCAGCATGCCGCCCACCTGCGGGTCCGGGTGATCGGGCACGGACGTCACCACCACGGCCCCTGTGCCGCGCGCGCGCAGGGCATGGGCGGCAGCCACCGCCGTGCCCACATCGACCACGCGGTCGCCGGTCAGAAGTTCCAGTTCGAACGCATTGGGCAGAGCCAGATCGGCGCGCGGCAGGGCATCGCCGCGAAAGAACGGCACCAGACCGTCATCCACATAAAGGCCTTCTTCCCGGTCGCCTAAAATAGGATCGCAAACGTATAAGGCCCCCGGCCCCGCCGATTTGATCCGGTTGATGATGCCCAGGGCCGCGCGCGCCGTATCGACGCCGGTCATATAACCCGTCATGACCGCACGCACCGCCGGCATACCGGCAAGATCAAGCACGGCTTCGGCCAGGGCGCGGACTTCGTCGGCCGGCACCCGGCGCCCGGTGACGGTACGGTGGCCGGGGTGGTTGGACAGGGTCACCGTGTCCACGGCGGCAACGTCGCGGCCCAGGGCCTGCAGTGCCGGAACGACGGCGCTGTTCCCCACATAGCCCCTGGAAACGCGCGAATGAATGGACATCACGGACATGCGCCGAAGCTTGCCACCGGTTGAGGGAACTTGCTAGTGTGCGCCGCAACATAACCCGACTTTTCCGCCCCATCCGCCATCCTTGAGGAGTGCTCGAACATGGCCCCCACCATTCGGCCCCGCCGTTCCGTTCTGTACATGCCCGGCTCCAACGCCCGTGCCTTGGAAAAAGGCCGCACGCTGGCCGCCGACGGCCTGATTCTGGACATGGAAGACGCCGTCGCGCCGGATGCCAAACAGACCGCCCGCGACCAGATCACCGCCGCCATCGCCGAAGGCGGATACGGCGGACGCGAACTGATCGTGCGCACCAACGGCCTGGACAGCCCCTGGGGTGAAGATGACCTGAAGGCCGCCGCCAAGATGGGGGCCCATGCCGTGCTGCTGCCCAAGGTCGAAAGCAAGGCCATGGTCGATCAGGCCATCGCCATCCTGGACGCCGCCGGCGCCCCCAAAGACCTGCCGATCTGGGCCATGATGGAAACGCCGCTGGGCATGCTGCACGCGGAAGAAATCGCCTTTTCCTCACCGCGCCTGCAATGCCTGGTGATGGGCACGTCGGACCTGGCCAAGGACCTGCGCGCTTTGCACACGCCGGACCGCATTCCGTTCATGACCTCGCTGGGGCTGTGCATGCTGGCCGCCCGCGCGGCCAAGATCGCAATCCTTGACGGGGTACACCTGGACCTGGCCGACGACGACGGCTTCAAGGCGTCCTGCCGCCAGGGCCGCGAACTGGGCATGGACGGCAAGACCCTGATCCACCCCAAGACCATCGCCATGGCCAACGAGGCCTTTTCGCCTTCGGAAGAAGATCTTGCCTGGTCCAAACGCATCATCGAAGCCCATGCCGATGCTGAAAAAGAAGGCAAGGGCGTGGTCCTGGTCGACGGGCGCCTGATCGAGAACCTGCACGTCGAAGGGGCCAAACAGATGGTCGCCATGGCCGAAGCCATCGCCGCCATGGAACAGGCGGCAGAGGCTGCTGAATAATTCCGTCCGAACAACCAAAACCAAAAGGCGCCACCGGCATGAGCGACAAGACCAACCGCGGCAATTTCTTCGAAGATTTCACGCCCGGCCAGATACTCCGCCATGCCACGCCGCGCACGGTGACCGAGGGCGAGGTCGCCCTTTACACCGGACTTTACGGCAACCGCTTCGCCCTGCATTCGTCGGACATGTTCGCCATGTCCTTGGGATACGAAGGCATGCCGGTAGACGACATGCTGGTGTTCCATATCGTGTTCGGCAAAACGGTCCCGGACATCTCGCTCAACGCCGTGGCCAATCTGGGGTACGCCGATGGCCGCTTCGGCGAACCGGTCTATCCGGGCGACACGCTGAACGCCGTGTCGGAAGTTATCGGCATTAAGGAAAATTCCAACGGCAAGACGGGTGTGGTCTGGGTCCGCACCACAGGCAGCAATCAGCGGGGCGAAGAGGTCCTGTCCTACGTGCGCTGGGTCATGGTTCGTAAACGCGATGAAAATGCCCCCGCACCCGAACCGCTGATCCCCGACCTACCCGATGCGGTCGATGCCGCCGGCCTGCAGGTTTCCGAGACCCTGAATCTTTCCGCCTACGACAGCATTGCCGCCGGCAGCCCGCATTTCTGGGACGACTACGCGGTCGGCGAGAAAATCGACCATGTGGACGGCATGACCCTGGAAGAGGCGGAGCACATGCTGGCGACCCGCCTGTACCAGAACACGGCCAAGGTTCATTTCGACCTGCATGCCCAATCAGGCGGCCGGTTCGGCAAACGCCTGATCTACGGCGGGCATATCATTTCGCTCGCCCGGGGGCTCAGCTACAACGGCCTGGCCAACGCCTTCCATGTTGCCGCCATCAACGGCGGGCGCCACGTGGCCCCCAGTTTCGCGGGCGACACGGTCTATGCCTGGTCGGAAGTCCTGGACAAGGCCGCCCTGCCCGGACGGGACGACGTCGGCGCCCTGCGCCTGCGCCTGATCGCCGCCAAGGATCATCCCTGTGCCGATTTTCCGCTGCAAGATGGCGACGGGAAGGACCATCCCGCCGCGGTTCTGGATTTCGATATCTGGACCTTGATGCCACGAAATCCCGCGTAACGGCGCGGACAATATTGAACACAATATCGTGTAGCCGTTTCTAATTTAGCATCAGGCATGATATTGCGTACCTGCGGCAGGAGACACGGCGTCCCTGCCAGGCCCACTCCACCTGTCTACATCCGACCCACCATAATGTTTGGGGGGCTATCAACGCCTTGTCTGGGGAACCGACATGAATTGGACCATCCGCAATAAGATCATTCTCATCGGCGTTATCGCCGCCTTGGCCCTGACCTGCCAACAGGGCATTTCGTTTCTGACCGGCCAACGGATTCATCAATCAGTCAGCCATAGCACCACGCTCAACGAGCAGATCGCCTTGGCGAACGATATGAAACAGGCCAACCTGGAACTGGTTCTGGCCGCCATGAATTCCATCATCAACAAACAGGAAGGCCAGATACTGCCGGAACGCCAGGAGGTCATCGCGACGAGCATCCAGACGATCCAGGAAAAGGGCATCCGGTTGCTCGAATTGGCCGAAGACGAGACCTCGGAAACGATCGTGCGCAGCGTCCTGCAAAAGGTTGACCCCCTGGCCCAGGGCATTCAGGTCGACTTGACCAAACTGATCGAAACCAACGCGCCGGTAGAGGAATTCTCCAAGATCGACGACATCATCGACAGTTACGGCGCGGGCATGAACGAAACCCTCACGACCTATATCGCCAACCTGCGCGTTGCCGTCGACAAATCGGTTCTGGAGGTGGAAGACGCCCTGAGCACGTCACGGACAGGCGGCTGGGCCGCTTATGGCGCCGCCATTGTCGTCATGATCGTGATTCTGTTCTCGGTCGGAAGCGGTATCATCAAATCCGTCGGCGCCATGACCGCAGCCATGCGTCAATTGGCCGACGGCAATGATGCCGTGGAAATTCCAAGCGTCGGGCGCAAAGATGAAATCGGCGAGATGGCCAACGCCGTTCAGGTGTTCAAGGAAAACGCCATCGAGGTCCGCCGCCTGAACGCGGAACAGGCCGAACAGGAACGCCGCAGCGCCGAAGAGCGCCGCACCGCCATGAACCAGCTTGCCGACGATTTCGAATCCCGCATCGGCGCCGTTGTCTCCGCGGTCGGGAAAGCGGCCGACGACATGAGCGCTTCTTCCGGAACCATGTCCTCTGCGGCCGACGTGGCCAGCAGCCAGACCACGGCCGTCGCCGCCGCGGCCGAGGAAGCGGCCTCGAACGTGCAGACCGTGGCGACCGCCGCCGAAGAACTTTCAAGCTCGATCCAGGAAATCAGCCGCCAGGTTGCCGCTTCGAACCAAATGGCGGCCGAGGCCGTAACCGAAGCCGAACAGACCACGCGGATGGTGCAGGGCCTGACCGAGGCCGCCAACAAGATCGGCGACGTGATTAATTTGATTACGGACATTGCCGAGCAGACCAATCTCCTGGCCCTCAATGCGACGATCGAGGCTGCCCGGGCCGGCGATGCCGGCAAGGGATTTGCCGTGGTGGCAAGCGAGGTCAAGAACCTGGCGACCCAGACGGCCAGGGCGACCGATGAAATTAGCCAGCAGATCGCCAGCATCCAGTTGGAGACGGAACGTTCGGCCGAAGCCATTTCCGGCATCTCAACCACGATCGGCCGTATGAACGAGATTTCATCGTCCGTTGCTGCCGCCGTGGAACAACAAGGTGCCGCCACGGCGGAGATCGCGCGCAATGTGGAACAAGCATCGTCCGGCACGCAAGAGGTCTCGTCCAATATTCAGGGGGTGTCGAGCGCCGTAACGGAAACATCGGAAGTATCGCGCCAGATCCTCAGCGCGGCGGAAGGACTGACGAGCCAGTCGACGGCCCTGCGTCAATCCGTCGATGCCTTCCTGGCGGAAGTCCGCTCCAGCTAGCCGGCCGCCTTAAACACGAACAACCGCTCGGCCTTCGCCGCGCATATCAGCCGAAACATCTGGCTTTCCCGTAAATGTTATGTTATAACATATTAGATAAATCCATTGAGTATGTATGGATAAATTGGTAAGAGGAAATCGACGGTGCCCCGGTCTTTCGGGGGTAATAGGGAATCCGGCAGGGCCGCTCGGCTCAATCCGGAACTGTCCTCGCAACTGTAGGCGGGAAATCGGCATCCCCTGAGTCCACTGGGCAACGAAGCCTGGGAAGGAAGGGGCCGCCGTCGACCCGCAAGTCAGGAAACCTGCCGTCAAATAATCGTCCATCTTTCGGTCGAGGGTTGCCGAAGGAGCGGAAGTCCGCAGCGGCGATTTTGCCTCAACGGCCTTTCCATACCTTGGAAAGGCATTCGGAGAATTGTCGAAAGGACTGACATGACAACACCCAAAAACCACCGTATTCCTGTATCGATTTGCGCATTGGCGTTAAGCGCCGCCGCACTTACCCTGCCCTTAGGCGCGCAAGCAGATTCGATCAAAAACAACAGCCCCCTTGACCTTACGGTCGGCGGCCAAGTGAGCCGGGGACTGTTGATCGTCAACGACGGGGAAGAAGCTTCCTACCGGCACGTCGATAATGAAAACGATTCGACGATCATCTTTTTCGAAGCGGACGGTAAGATCAATGCGGATTGGTCTTTAGGTGCGGCCTTCGCCGTGAAACTGCGCTCCAACGGATCCAACGACGTCAGCCAGGCGTCGGAAACCGCCGGCGGATCTTTCGAGCACGATCAATCAGACATTTGGTTTGCCCACCGGCGTCTCGGCACATTGACCTTCGGCGAAGGCTCTCTTGCTTCCGACGGAATATCCGAAGTCGACCTATCCGGCACGGCCCTTGCGGGATATTCCGCCATCGCCGACATGGCCGGCGGATTCTTGTTCATAAATTCGTCGACCGGCGCACGGTCCGCCGTCTCCATCGGCGACACCGCCGACAATCTGGACGGCCTGGATGCCGGCGACCGGGCGATGTACACATCGCCGACGTTTGGCGGCTTTGCGTTTTCCACCAGCACCACAAGTGGTGCCGTCGATGCCGTCGTGACCTACGCCGGAGAATTCAAAGGCACGGCGATCGAGGCCGCCGCGGGCTGGTACAACAATTCATCCAATGCCAACAACGACGATGCTTTCGAAGACGGCGTTTCAGGTTCCCTCTCGGCGCTCTTCGCCAACGGCTTTAACCTGACTTTGGCGGCCGGCACCAAATCGGCGGCAACGGCCGGCCGGGATGATCCGATCTTCTATTACGGAAAGGCCGGCTAAATCGCCAAGCTGAACAGCCTGGGCAATACCAACTTCGCCATCGACTATGGCCGCTACGAAGATATGGGCCAGAACGGCGATAGTTTCGACACGGTGGGCCTGCAGGCCGTTCAGGAAATCGACGGCACGGGGTCCAGTATTTTCCTGTCTTATCGCTATCACACGCTTGACCGCACAGGCACGGACTACGATGCGATCCATGCCTTCATGACCGGCGCCCTTGTGGCTTTCTAAGCCCAGGCAACATTGAAAAATTTCGGCGGCGGGCCCCCTGATCAGGGGACCCGTTTCCTATTTCGGATCGGGGTTGCCCCGGGCGTCGCGGCGGCGTGCCGCGATGGCCGCCGCCATGACAAGCCCCGCACCGAACAGGCCGGACAGCAATGTCAGAACCAGCAGCCCGTCATATCCGGCGACCACCCAAACAAGCCCGCCCAGTCCCGGCGCCAAGGCGGTGAAACCAATGTAGGGCATGGCCAGCAGACCGGCGATGACACCGAATTTCCGGCGCCCCAACAGTTCCGCCACGATGACCGGCCGGGTGATCGACATGACGCCGTTGCCCGCCCCCTGAAACAGCACGAAAACAACCAGCAATCCCGGCACCGTATCCGCACCGAGCAAAGCCGCCGACGCCACCGCCATGGCCAGCAGGGCCGCCGCCGTGATCGGCGGGGTCGAGGTGACATGGCGCTGCACGGCGATGACGCAAAGCCGCCCGGCGACCTGCATGGGGCCGATCATCGAAGCCGCCAGGATCGCCGTATCGTCGGCGACACCCCGTTCAGCCAACATGGGGAACATGTGCGAAATGATGGCGAAATGGGCAAACGCCATCATGGCGTAGGACAATCCAAGGAACCAGAACACCCAGGACCGGACCAAATTGATCGGTTTGCCCGTATTGGCCGCCGCCGGTTCCGGCGGCGCCTGCGTTTCCGGCCCGTGCTGCGCCAAGGCGTAAAGCATAAGCGGCACGCAGACAAAAACGGCAAGTGCCGCGAATACCAGCACGACATTGCGCCAACCGATGATCGGTTCCAACGAATGCACCGCAGGAAAACACACAGTTCCGGCAAACCCGGCAACCAGCGTGACGATGGTGATGGCTTGACGTGAACGATCCCCCATGATCCGTGTCAGAACAGCGAAACAGGGCTCGTACAAACAGCCCGCCATGGCCACACCCAACCCGGCCCAGACCGCATAGAATTCCCAAAGTTCAGTGACGCGTGACAACAGCACCAGCATTGCCGCCCCAAACAGGGTCGACACAATGAACTGCAGCCGCCCACGGCCCCGGTCGATGATACGGCCCGCAACCGGCGCCAACACCGCCGAGATCAGGAGGGCAACAGTCAAAGCCCCGGCGATTTCAACCTTGGACCAGGGGAAATCCCGCTCCCACACACGCAGCAAGGCCGGAAATATGTAGTAGAAGCCCGCCCACACCAAGGTTTCGGCGATGGCAAGGGGCCAAACGACGCGGCGGAACTGGGCATCCGACACCACTGATGGGCTCTCCTTTTGTGGCTGAGATCGGCGAGAGGATAATGAAATCCACCAGCTTAGATCAATTTGTATAGATCAATTCAGCCATCAGCGCAAAACGGATGCGACGGAACAGGGCGCCCAAAAAAAGAGGCGTCAGGGATACAGGTCCTGGGACACCTGCATCTCGCGCCGACAAGCGACGCACCTGACACCTCTCTTGGAGCCGGCCAGGCTCCACGCTTTGAAAGTCACCAATCCGCCTGTTTAAAAACCGTCCTTCCGTGGCCGCACCCTGGGCAGAGATCGAACCCCGGAACGGATGGTCTATTGAGCTTGCGACCGGTCGGCGTCCGAAGACGTTTCCCGGGCCTGGGCCCTAGGCGGGTGCCGGACTGCGGCTGATACCGGCTCCCTCCCTCTGGCTTCACGGGGACAAGCCCCCTGTCGCCTTCGGGTGACCCCGCACCGGACGGCCGGGGTCGTGTCGGCTTCTTTCAAAGCGCGCAACATCATGTGCTTCACTGTATAGAGCGGCAACGCGGAAACCTGGGGATTAGCGGCGAAAGTTGTGCATAACTCCTACAGCTTCCCACATACGGTCCACACCTTTTCCACAACTGTCCCGGGACGTTTCCGCTAAGTCATTGAAAGAGATTGAAACTGACACCCCAAGCGGCCGTCAGCCCAATTGTGCTCTTTAACGGATAATGCCGCCGACATAACGCGGGCTGAACCTGCGGAAAGCGGCCGCACAATTCCATTCTGGTATACAAAAGACCGTATGCCATAAGTATCTGGAATCGTGAAATAACCATTCGTCATCAGACGTTTGCGCAATTGCGAAATAGGGGTTACGTTTGCCGCGGATTCATCAAACCGGCGAGGTTCCCAACTATGGCGCGTCGAGAACGGCCCCTGTCGCCCCATCTCCAGGTCTACCGACCGCAAATCACATCTGTACTGTCCATCACCCACCGCATGACGGGTATCGCCCTTGCGGGCGGCGCCTTGGTGCTGAGCTATTGGCTGACTGCCGCGACCTACGGTCCGGACGCCTTCGCCACGGCACAGGGCGTGATCGGCTCCTGGGTCGGACAGGTCGTTCTTTGGGGACTTCTGTTCTCGCTCTACTATCATTTGGCGAACGGTGTCCGGCACCTGATCTGGGATGCCGGCGCCGGGTTCGACCTGACCAGCGTGCGCCGCACGGGCATCCTGGTCATCCTGTTTGCCATCGGCATGACGGCGGCCACGCTCGGCTGCACCTACTTCGTGATCGGAGGCTGATCCCATGGAAATGCGATCCCCCTTAAGCCGGGTACGCGGCCTGGGCGCCGCCCATGAAGGCGTTGCCCATTGGTGGGCCCAGCGCCTGACGGGCATTGCCCTGGTGCCGCTGACCTTGTGGTTCATTTGGGCCGTGTCCGGCCTGTTGGGCGCGGACCTTGCGGCCATGACCGCCTGGGTCGGCACCGGTCAGAACGCGGTTCTGTTGATCCTGCTGATCGTCTCCGGCATGTATCACGCGCAGCTTGGCCTGCAAGTGGTGGTCGAGGACTACGTCCATGCCGAAGGCGCCAAAACCGTCACTCTTATTCTCATCAAGCTCGGCGCCATCTTCCTGGGTGTGATCAACATCTTCGCCGTATTAAAGCTGACCTTCGGGAGCTGATCCGCAAATGTCCAAGGCCTATGAACTAACCGATCACAAATATGACGTCGTCGTGCTGGGTGCCGGCGGCGCCGGTCTGCGCGCGACCCTTGGCATGGCGGCGGCGGGCCTGAAGACCGCCTGCATCACCAAGGTCTTCCCGACCCGCTCCCATACGGTGGCGGCCCAGGGCGGCGTTTCGGCGGCGCTCGGCAACCTGGATGAAGACCATTGGGAATGGCATATGTACGACACGGTCAAGGGCGCCGATTGGCTGGGCGACCAGGACGCCATCGAATACATGTGCCGCGAAGCCGTGCCGGCGGTGATCGAAATGGAACATTTCGGCATGCCGTTTTCGCGCACGGACGACGGCCGCATCTATCAGCGCCCGTTCGGCGGGCATATGCGCAATTTCGGCGAGGCTCCAGTGCGCCGCGCCTGCGCCGCCGCCGACCGTACCGGCCATGCCATGCTGCATACGCTGTATCAGCAGTCGCTGGCCCATAACGCGGAATTCTTCGTCGAATACTTCGCCCTTGATCTGATCATGAGCGACGACGGCGTGTGCGAAGGCGTGATCGCCTGGAATCTGGACGACGGCACCATCCATACCTTCCGCGCCCATCAGACCGTGATGGCCACGGGCGGCTATGGCCGGGCCTATTTCTCCTGCACCTCGGCCCATACCTGCACGGGCGACGGCAACGCCATGTTCGCGCGCGCCGGCCTGCCGCTGGAAGACCACGAATTCGTGCAGTTCCACCCCACGGGTATCTACGGCTCCGGCTGCCTGATCACCGAGGGGGCACGCGGCGAAGGCGGGTATCTCACCAATTCCGAGGGCGAACGTTTCATGGAACGCTACGCGCCGACGGCCAAGGACCTGGCGTCCCGCGACGTCGTCAGCCGCGCCATGACCATGGAAATCCGCGAAGGCCGCGGCATCGGCGAAAGCAGCGACCACATCATGCTGCACCTGGAACATCTGGGCTCGGAAACGTTGTTGCAGCGCCTGCCGGGTATTACGGAGACAGCCAAGATTTTCTCGGGCGTCGATGCCACGAAAGAGCCGATCCCCGTGCTGCCGACCGTGCACTACAACATGGGCGGCATTCCGACCAATTACATGACCGAAGCCCTGAACCCCACGGACGACGATCCCGACGCGGTTTCGCCCGGCATCATGGCCGTCGGCGAATGCGCCTGTGCCTCCGTGCACGGGGCCAACCGGCTGGGCACCAATTCGCTGTTGGATCTGATCGTGTTCGGCCGGGCCGCCGGCCTGCGCGCGGCTGAAACCATCAAGCCCGGCATGCCGCTTCGCCCCTATCGGTCGGGCTGCACGGAAAAGGCGCTGGACCGCCTGGACCGCATCCGTCATGCCTCGGGCAGCACCAAGGTCGCGGAAATCCGCGACGCCATGCAGCGCACCATGCAGAACGACGCCGCCGTCTACCGCACGTCGAAGACGCTGAAAGAAGGCTGCGACAAAATGGACGAGGTGTGGAAATCCAAGGACGACATGCAGGTTTCCGACCGCTCCATGATCTGGAATTCCGATCTGGTCGAAGCGCTTGAGTTGGAAAACCTTCTGATCTGCGCCAAGGCGACGATCTATTCGGCCGAAGCCCGCCATGAAAGCCGCGGTGCCCAGGCGCACGAGGATTTCCCCGACCGGGACGACGACAACTGGATGAAGCACACGCTCGCTTGGGTCGATGACGACGGCTCCGTCCGGCTGGATTACCGGCCGGTTCATACCTGGACGCTCACGGACGAAGTCGAATACATCGAGCCCAAAGCTCGCGTGTATTAAGAGAAGGAAGGAACTTAGGAAAATGGTCGAATTCAACCTTCCCGCCAATTCCCGCGTGACCGAGGGCAAGACCTTCAAGGCCGAACCCGACGCCACGAACATCCGCAAGTTCAAGCTCTACCGCTGGGACCCGGACACGGACGATCTTCCGCGCATCGATACCTACGAGGTCGATCTGGACCGCTGCGGGCCGATGGTTCTGGACGCGCTGATCAAGATCAAGAACGAGATCGATCCGACCGTGACCTTCCGCCGGTCCTGCCGCGAAGGGGTTTGCGGATCCTGCGCCTTCAACATCGACGGCACCAACACGCTGGCCTGCATCAAGGCGATCGACGACATCAAGGGCGATGTGAAGGTCTATCCGCTGCCGCATATGCCGGTCATCAAGGATCTGGTGCCCGACCTCAACGTGCCCTATGCGCAGCTTAAATCCATCGAACCCTGGCTGCAGGCCGACACCCCCGCCCCCACCCGCGAACGCCTGCAATCGCCGGAAGAACGGGAAAGGCTGGACGGCCTGTGGGAATGCATTCTGTGCTTCTGCTGTCAGACGTCCTGCCCGAGCTATTGGTGGAACGGCGACCGCTATCTGGGCCCGGCCATCCTGCTGCAAAGTTATCGCTGGATCGCCGACAGCCGCGACGAAGCCACGGGCAAACGGCTCGACAACCTGAACGACCCGTACCGCCTGTACCGCTGCCATACCATCATGAACTGCACCAACACCTGCCCGAAACACCTGAACCCGGGCCTAGCGATCGCCGAGATCAAAAAGTCGATCGCCGCACGGCAGTAATTTTCATCCGTTCTCAGCAATGAAAAGCCCGCCATTCGGCGGGCTTTTTGCTGTCAGATGCTGCTGACCTTGTCAGTCGTAGGACGGCTCGTCCTCCGGCTCTTCCAAAGTCAGGTCGCTGGTGATGTCGTGGCTGATGCCCAGTTCCGGCACGCTGAGCGTGACCTTGGCCGTGATGGCCCCGTCTTCGGCCAGCTTGCCCGAAGCCACCGCGTCGCGCACAGCGGTTTCAATCTCACGCTGGCTGGTCACGCCGACCTGTTTCAAGAACTTCCTGATCTGCATGTTGAAATGTTCGTCGTCCATTGGTCCCTCCGTTTCGGGTCCCGTCCGCCATTGCACGGGAAACTCCCTCCGTTACGGAAAACCCTAGGCGCAGGGATGAGGACGGGCAATGTGTAATTGGCCCTTTCTGCCATGTAGAAACGGTCCTTTCTAAGCTTGCCAATCGGCCATAAACGAAGGGCCATTATCCGGCCCTTGCGACCTCCCGTTTTCCGGGCCGATTTTTTTAGGAGCCTCCGCCATGTACCGGCCCAAGATGTTCGACGTCGACGACATCACCGAACAACATGCGATCATCCGCGACCACGGTTTCGCCCAGCTGACGACCGGCGGGCCGCAGGGCCTTGTCGCGACCCACCTGCCGCTGCACCTGCTGGACGGCGGCGACCGGGGCATTCTTTGGGGACATGTCGCCAAGGCCAACGACCATTGGCAGGTCTTCGACGGCCGGACCGAGGCCCTGGCCGTGTTCTGGGGACCGCACAGCTACATCTCGCCGACCTGGTACGAAACGCAGAAGTCGGTGCCGACCTGGAACTACGAAGCCGTGCACGCCTATGGCCGCCCCCGGCTGATCGAACAGCCGGACCGGGTGGTGCAGTTGCTGTCGTCCCTGACCGCGCAATACGAAGGATCGGGCGAAGACGCCTGGAAAGTCCGCGATCTGCCCGAAGATTTCGTGGCGGCACAGCTGAAAGGCATCGTCGCCTTCGAGATGCCGATCGAACGGCTGGAGGGCAAACGCAAGATGAGCCAGAACCGCAAGCCCGAGGACGTCAAAGGTGCGATGGCCGGATTGCATGCCTTGGGAGGCGAAGAACACGCCCGCGTCGCCGAAATCATGGCGCAGTCCAACAAGGACCGGCTGGACGGTTAAGCGGCTGAACGTTTAACCGCTTGGCCCCCGGCCGAAGGGTTGGGTCAACAGGTGCAGAAATCCCAGTTTCGCCGGATCGCGGAAACCCGGCTGGCCGATGTCCATGGCGTCGTGGCCGTCGCGCGGCTGGGCGCGGTAGGTGCCGAACAGGCGATCCCATACCGACAGGTTGAAGCCGAAATTGCTGTCCGTCTCGTCCCGGTGGACCGAATGATGAACCCGGTGCATGTCCGGCGTGACGATGAGGCGGCGCAGGGCCGCATCGGCCCAGGCCGGCAAGCGAAGATTGGCATGGTTGAAGACCGAGGACGCGTTGAGCACGACCTCGAACACCACCACGGCCGCCGCCGGAGCCCCCAAAGCCAGCACCAAGCCGACCTTGATGACGATGGACAGCAGAATTTCCAGGGGATGGAAACGCACGCCCGTGGATGCGTCGATCGCCATGTCCGAATGATGCACCCGGTGCAGGCGCCAAAGAACGGGGATGTGGTGGACGGCCACGTGCTGCACATAAATGGCCAGGTCGAACAGGATCAGGGCCAGCCAGAAGGCAGGCCAGCCGTCCAGGTCGATCATCGGGAAAAGCCCCCAACCCCGGTCCGCCGCCAAGACCGCCGACGCCACGGGCAGGAACGCGGGTAAGACCCAGGCAAAGGCCCGCACGGCCAGTGTATCGATCACGACCAAGGCCGCGTTATGGGGCCAGCGCCGCCCCCGCGCCAGACCCGCACGGCGCGGCCAAAGCGCTTCCGCCCCCATCATGGCCACCAGCATGGCGGCGAAACAGCCGATCCGTAAAAGCGGCTCGTGGGCCGCGATAAAGTCGTTGAAAGCGGTCATGTGTTGATCCTGAAGGCCGTTCGGCAGCCGGGCCCTGTTTCCCGTTCCGAAAAGGGGTTCGAATGTAGTATGGTGCCATTTCTCTCATGCGGCCAGTCAGGCCACGGGAATGTGATTCCCAGGGGGAGCCTGCGCCGGGCGCGGCTGCACCAAAAGCCCGGCGCCAAACCGGAAAACGGTACCTGGGAATAAGGGTGCCTGATAACGGGCCCGCAAAGCGGCCCGGGGATAGGGAACGGATGAACCTCAATTCGCTTCTTCATGCGCGCGCCGAAAGCGGCAACCCCGTGCGTGTCGCCGTCATCGGCGCCGGCAAGTTCGGCTCCATGTTCCTCAGCCAGGCCCTGCACCATCCGGGCTTCCACGTGGTCGGCGTGGCCGATCTCAACCCCGCCACGGCGGAAAAGGCCCTGATCAACACGGGCTGGCCCAAGGAACGCATTACCCGCCATTCCGCCGCCAAGGCCCTGGATCAGGGCATGACCTTCGTCACCGACGACGCCCTGTCGCTGATCGAACACGGCGGGCTGGAAGTGGTGGTCGAAGCCACGGGCATTCCCGAAATCGGCATCAAACACGCGCTCGCCGCGTTCAAGCGCGGCCGCCATGTGGTCATGGTCAATGTCGAAGCCGACGTCCTGGCCGGCCCCCTGCTGGCCAAGAAGGCGGCTGAAATGGAAGTCGTCTATTCCATGGCTTACGGCGACCAGCCGTCCCTGATCTGCCAACAGGTCGACTGGGCCCGCACCATCGGGCTTGAAGTCGTCTCCGCCGGCAAGGGCACGCTGTATATGCCTGAATTCCATGCCTCGACCCCGGATACGGTCTGGGCCCATTACGGCCTGACCGCCGAGCGGGCCAAGGAAAGCGGCATGAACGCCAAGATGTTCAATTCCTTCCTGGACGGCACCAAATCGGGAATCGAAATGGCCGCCGTCGCCAATGCAACCGGGCTGACGCCCGCCCCCCACGGCCTCGATTTCCCGGCCGTGCCGGTGGACGAACTGGCCTCGACCTTGATCCCCAAGGACGCAGGCGGCGTGCTTCACCACAAGGGCCAGGTCGAAGTCATTTCCTCGCGCGAACGGTCCGGCGAGGATCTGGAAAACGATCTGCGCTGGGGCGTCTATGTGGTGTTCGAAGCGCCGACGGAATACGTGCGGCGCTGTTTTTCCGACTACGGCATGATCACCGATGCCGGCGGCGGCTATTCGGCGCTGTGGCGGCCCTATCACCTGATCGGGTTGGAACTGGGCGTGTCCGTCGCCTATGCCGCCCTGTTGAAGCAGCCGACCGGGGCCGCGACCCGCTTCGTCGGCGACGTCGTGGCCTGCGCCAAGCGTGATTTGCGCGCCGGCGAGGAACTGGACGGCGAGGGCGGCTTCACCGTTTGGGGTAAATTGATGCCGGCCGAAGAAAGCCTGAAGACCCGCGCTGTGCCCATCGGCCTGGCGCAGAAGATCAAGCTGAAGCGCCCGATCAAGCAAGGGGCGATCATCGGCTGGGACGACGTCGAACAGGACCGCGCGGACGCGACCTATCAGTTCCGCCGCGAGATGGAGGCCCAGTTCGGCCCCACACCGGCGGCCAAGGCCAATGCCGGAAAGTCCTCGCCTCCCGCGAACACGCCTTCGGCACCGGCGGCCAACACCAAGCCCGGTGCTGACACACCCGGCGCTGATAAGCCGAAGAACAATCCCATCGCCGCGGCGGGGGATTGATTTCCACCCCTGTCAGGGGCTTCCGGGGGTGGACGCGGAACGGAAAATGGGGGACTATCTCGCACCCGCAAAAACGGTTGCCGCCTTGATTGCAAGGCGGCACTTTTCTCTAGATTGAGTGATCAACCGGTGTCGATCACCCGCACCCCAAAAGAAGCCTATGACGCGCTGACCGCCAGCGGCGACGTGCGCCCGGACCCCGCCCAATCCCACGGCATCGACCGCCTGCAGGCGCTGTCCGAAGCCCTGGAGGCCTATGGCCAGCAGATGGGCCGGTCCGGCTGGGCCGCGCGGCTGGGCCTGGGTGGGCGCAAGCAACCGCCGCCCAAGGGCATTTACATGTGGGGCGGCGTCGGGCGCGGCAAAACCATGCTGATGGACTTGTTCTTCGAGAACACCCCCGTCGAAGCGAAAAAGCATGTCCATTTCCATTCCTTCATGCAGGAAGTCCATCGCCGCATCCATGCCTTCCGCGAAGCCCAGAAGGCCGGTAAGGTCGGCGAGGAAAAAGACCCCCTGCCTGCCCTGGCCCGGGTCATCGTCGACCAGGCCTGGCTGCTGGCCTTCGATGAATTCCATGTCACCGATATCGCCGATGCGATGATCTTGGGACGTTTGTTCGAAACCCTGTTCGAACAGGGCGTGGTCGTGGTCGCCACATCCAACCGCCACCCCAAGGACCTGTACAAGGACGGCCTGCAGCGCGAACGGTTCATGCCCTTCATTGATGTCTTCATGGAGAAAATGGAAATTATCGAGCTCGATTCGGGCACCGATTACCGTCTTCAGCGCCTGCAGGAACTGGATATCTACATCACCCCCAATTCGACGGAGGCCGACGCGAAGCTGAAAAAAGCCTTCCACGACCTGACGGTGGGGATGGAACCGCGTTCTGTCTCACTCAGCGTCAACGGCCGGTCGATCGACATTCCCATGGCCGCCGAAGGGGTCGCCTTCACGTCCTTTACCGAGCTTTGCGCGAAGCCACTGGGAGCGGGCGATTACCTGGCGATCGCCGATAAATTCCATTCGTTGGTGATGAACGGCGTGCCCAAGCTGGGCCCCGAAAAACGTGATCAGGCCAAGCGTTTCGTGACCCTGATCGACGCTTTGTACGACGCCCGCGTCAACTTCGTCTGTGCCGCTGATGCGCCGCCGACCGAGCTTTATACCGAGGGCGACGGCGCCTTCGAATTCGAACGTACGGTGTCGCGATTGATCGAAATGCAGTCCCCGGAATACATCGCCCAACCCCATGGCGGAGGCGACTGACCGTCTGTTCCCCGGGGGCACAGGTGTTTCCGCACACTAAAAATCACATTGACCCATGGCGTTATTGTGGTTTTCTTAAAATCAGGGCCTATATTAGGGCCTAGAGACACCCCAGGAGGTTGGCGCGACCACCATCCCGGGGCACAAGTTTCAAGGAGCTTTCAGGCAATGGCCGCCGACATGACCCCATTGATCGTGCCCGATACGGTGATCCCGGCGGGCCCCGAGGCCACTGCATGGTCGGATGTCGACCCGGCCATCGACCTATGGGCGGAGATCGACCGCCTGCGCAAGGAAAAGAACGCGGTCATCCTGGCCCACTATTACCAGGACCCAGAAATCCAGGACTTGGCCGATTTCGTCGGCGACAGCCTGGACCTGTCGCGCAAGGCCGCCGCCACGGACGCCGACATGATCGTGTTCTGCGGCGTACGCTTCATGGCCGAGGTCGCCAAAACCCTGAGCCCAACCAAGACCGTGGTCCTGCCGGACATGGAAGCGGGCTGTTCGCTCGAAGAAAGCTGCCCGCCCGACGACTTCGCCAAGTTCGTGGCCCAGCATCCCGACCACATCGTGGTCACCTATATCAATTCATCGGCCCGGGTGAAGGCCCTGTCCGACGTCATCGTGACCTCGTCCAATGCGGAGCACATCGTCAAGAACCTGCCGGCCGACCGGCCGATCCTGTTCGCGCCGGACAAACACCTGGGTTCCTACATCCAGCGCCAGACCGGCCGCGACATGATCTTCTGGGACGGTGCCTGCATCGTCCACGACATGTTTTCGGAGCGCGAACTGGTCAAGCTCAAGGCCCGCCATCCGGATGCCCCCGTGGCTGCCCATCCGGAATGCCATGAAGGCATTCTGAAGCACGCGGACCATGTGGGGTCGACCCGCTCGATCCTGGATTACGTGACCGACCACGCGGCCGACACGGTGATCGTGGCGACGGAACAGCACATTTTCCACCAGATGCAGAAATCGTCGCCCGGCAAGACCTTCCTGGCCGCCCCCGGCGCGGACGGCACCTGCAACTGCGCCAACTGCCCCTATATGGAACTCAACACGCTGGAGAAACTGTACCTCTCCATGCTCAACGAAGCCCCGCGTGTCGAGATCGATGAGGAATTGCGCATTCAGGCATTGAAGCCGCTTGAAAAAATGTTGGAGATGTCGCCCCCGGCCAAGAAAACGGCCAAGGGCAAAAACGGCTCCAAGGCCGCGGCCTGATCCGATTGCGCCCAGACCATCGATGACATTCGCCCCTCCTGAACCGGCCGACATCAAGGCCGTCGTCGACGCCGCCCTGACCGAAGACATCGGCGAGGGCGATGTGACCACGCGCGCGACCGTGCCGGCCGATACGGTCCTGACGCTGGAACTCAACACCCGCCAGGACATTATCGTCTGCGGCATGCCCGTGGCGCTGGACGTCTTCCGCCGCCTGGCCCCCGATGCCGAGATCGAGGTCTTCGTCCAGGACGGCCAAAAGGTTTCCAAAGGCACCAACTTGGCGCGCCTGACCGGCAAGGCCCAGGGCCTTCTGTCGGCGGAGCGCACGGCGCTTAACCTTCTGCAGAAACTGTCCGGCATCGCCACCCTGACCCGCCAATATGTGGACGCCATCGACGGCACGGGCGCCGTATTGTTGGATACGCGCAAGACCATTCCGGGTCTCAGGGGTCTGTCCAAATACGCCGTGCGCGCCGGCGGCGGCACCAACCACCGCATGCGTCTGGACGACGGTATCCTGATCAAGGACAACCACGTCGCCGTGTGCGGCGGGTCGGTCGGCGAAGCCGTCAAGCGAGCCAAGGATGCCGATACGGGCCTGGAAGTGCGGGCCGAATGCGACACGCTCGACCAGGTACGCGAAGCGGTCGAGGCCGGGGCTGATTCCCTGCTGCTCGACAACATGCCGCCGCCCGTGCTGCGCCAAGCCGTGGCATGGGTTGCCGGGCGCGTGCCGCTGGAAGCATCGGGCGGGGTCAAGCTCGACACCATCCGCGCCATCGCCGAGACCGGGGTGAATTATATTTCCGTCGGCGGCATCACGCAGAGTGCGCCCGCCGTGGATATCGGTTTGGATTTGGCCGAATAGGGCGATCTTCACCCAACTACCGCCGCACGCAGGCCGCCTGGGTGTTGTATTGGACTTCGACCAGGCCCTCGCCGTCCGCGAACTAACGGGTCAGATCCATGATCGCCTGTTCCGCCGCCGCTTCGCCGTGCACTTCTTTGTAAGGCGTCATCTTGGAACGTGACAGCATCAGTCCGGTGAATTCTTCCGGCGTCAGGCGCCAGACCCAGGGATGGATGAATTCCCGAACATCCGCCGGCCAGTCCAGGGCGCGCAATTCTTCCATCAGGTTCCAGCTGCGATAATTGCGCCAATATCCTTCGACCGAGGTTTCTACCTGATTTTCAAACGCCGCCATCAGCGGGTCATCATAAAGTTCGCGGTTGTTGAAAAGCACCAACAGCACCCCGCCGGGTGCCAGCACGCGCCGTGCCTCGTCATAGAACCGGGGCCGGTCGAACCAATGGGCGGCCTGCGCCGCCATCAGAAGACCGACCTCGCCGTCCTCGAACGGCAGGGCTTCGGCCTCACCTTTATGCACGCTCACATCCGCGCGGTCGGCCAGGGCACGTTCCGCCTGGGCGCGCATGTCGTCATTGGGCTCGACCATGCGCGCGGTCCAGGGCGGCCCCGCCATTTCGGCCAGTACCGACATCATGACCCGAGTGGAAATGCCCGTGCCGCCGCCGATATCGGCCAACAGGCGCGGCGTGTCCGGCGTTTCCTGCCAATAGGCGCGGACCGTCGCCAGAACCTCCAGCGGGTATTCGGGCCGGTATTTCTGATAGGCTTCGGCAAGGCCTGTGAAGCGGGCTGTATTGGCGGACACGGCGGGCCTCCGATGCGGGCGCAAGTTGATCAACGGGCGACTATACGACCAAGCCGGGCACCGTGGCATCGGGAATATTCCGGGCAGCATTCCGGCCGCGGAAAAATTGATTTACCCCCGGGATAGGCCTTGCGGCGAACCGAATAGCGTGGGATATTGTATACCACAATATCACTTCAAGGGATGGACAGCCCATCCCGGTTGCCCTGAGGATCGTTTCGCGCTACGAACATTCCGCGTTTCTTGGAGTTCTTGAGGACTTTCGGGCATATCGCTCTTGTCCCGCTCCGGATTCGAAAATCGATCACGACAATAGACTCGCGGCAAGGGAAAGAAATATGGCACGCAACAAAATCGCGCTTATCGGCGCCGGTAACATTGGGGGCACGCTGGCCCATCTGGTCGGCCTCAAGGAACTCGGCGACGTAGTGCTATTCGACATCGTCGACGGCATTCCTCAGGGCAAGGCCCTGGACATCGCGGAATCAAGCCCCGTCGAAGGCTTCGACTCCAACATGAAGGGCGCCAAAAGCTACAGCGCCATCCGTGGCGCGGACGTCTGCATCGTCACCGCCGGCGTGGCCCGCAAGCCGGGCATGAGCCGCGACGACCTAATCGGCATCAACACCTCGGTCATGCAATCGGTCGGTGCGGGCATCAAGCAATACGCCCCCAACGCCTTCGTCATCTGCATCACCAACCCGCTGGACGCCATGGTTCAGGTTCTGCGCGATGCCTCGGGTCTGCCGCACCGCAAGGTCGTCGGCATGGCGGGCGTGCTGGACAGCGCGCGCTTCCGCTATTTCCTGGCCGAAGAATTCAAGGTGTCCGTCGAAGACGTCACGGCCTTCGTCCTGGGCGGCCACGGCGACACCATGGTGCCGTCGATCCGCTATTCCACGGTGGCCGGCATTCCGGTGCCCGACCTGATCAAGATGAAATGGTCGACCCAGGCCAAGATCGACGCCATCGTCGAACGCACCCGCATGGGCGGCGGCGAAATCGTCAAACTGCTGAAAACCGGCTCGGCTTTCTATGCGCCGGCGTCCTCCGCCATCCAGATGGCGGAAAGCTACCTGAAGGACAAAAAGCGCGTCCTGCCCTGCGCCGCCTATCTGTCGGGCGAATACGGGGTCAAGGGCATGTACGTCGGCGTGCCGACGGTGATCGGCGCCAAGGGCGTGGAAAAAATCGTCGAAATCCAACTGGACGCCGACGAGAAAGCCATGTTCCGCAAGTCGGTCAGCGCGGTGAAAGGGTTGCTCAGCACCACCCAGCGCCTGATGAAAGCGGCATCCGCCAAGAAGGCCCCTGCCAAAAAGGCCCCGGCGAAGAAGACGGCAACGCGCAAGCCCGCCGCCAAGAAAGCCGCACCGGCCAAAAAGGCGGCACCCGCGAAACGGACCCCGGCCCGCAAACCGGCTGCCAAGCGCGCGCCGGCGAAGTCATAGGTTTGGAACGATCGGCCGTACCCATCCCCGGGTACGGCCGGTTTTTTTGAGGGAACTTAACCGCAGCGTTAGGAGATTAAGGGGACGCGATGAACATCCACGAGTACCAGGGCAAGCAGCTACTTGCCAAATACGGGGTTGCCGTGCCGCAAGGCAAGGTCGCCTACACCGTCGACGAGGCCGCCGCCGCCGCTCAGGAACTGGGCGGGCCGGTATTCGTGGTCAAATCCCAAATTCACGCAGGCGGCCGCGGCGCCGGGCGTTTCAAAGGCAATGAAGACGGCAAGGGCGGCGTGCGCGTCGTCAAGTCGGTCGACGAGGTCAAGGAAAACGCAGCCGAAATGCTGGGCCATGTTCTGGTCACCAAACAGACCGGCCCCGAAGGCAAGGAAGTCAAACGCCTCTATATCGAGGAAGGCTGCGACATCGCCCGCGAATTGTACCTGTCGGTACTGCTGGACCGGGAAACCTCGCGCATCGTGATCATGGCGTCGACCGAAGGCGGCATGGACATCGAGGACGTCGCCCACGACACCCCGGAAAAGATCATCAAAGTGTTTGTCGATCCCGTCATGGGTATTCAGGCGTTCCATGCCCGCGAGGTCGCGTTCGGCCTGGGCCTGGAAGGGGCGCAGGTCAAATCCGGCGTCAAGTTCGTGATGGCCCTGTACAAGGCGTTCATGGATCTCGACTGCTCCATGGTTGAAATCAACCCGCTGGTCGTAACTGGTTCGGGCGACGTCATCGCCCTCGATTCCAAGGTCAACTTCGACGACAACGCGCTGTATCGGCACAAGGACGTCGAGGAAATGCGCGACGAGGACGAAGAAGACCCGACCGAACTGGAAGCCGCCAAGCACGAGCTGAACTACATCAAGCTCGACGGCTCCATCGGCTGCATGGTCAACGGCGCAGGTCTTGCCATGGCGACCATGGACATCATCCAGCTGGAAGGCGGCTCGCCCGCCAACTTCCTGGACGTGGGCGGGGGTGCGACCAAGGAACGCGTCACCGAAGCCTTCAAGATCATCCTGTCCGACCCCAACGTCGAAGGCATCCTGGTCAACATCTTCGGCGGCATCATGCGCTGCGACGTCATTGCCGAAGGCGTGGTCGCGGCGGCCAAGGAAGTCAGCCTTTCCGTGCCCCTGGTGGTGCGCCTGGAAGGCACCAACGTGGAGAAAGGCAAACAGATCCTTGCCGACAGTGGCCTTCCCATCAAATCCGCAGACGACCTGGGCGATGCCGCCCGCAAGATCGTCCAAGCCGTGAAGGAGGCCGCGTAATCATGTCTGTTTTGGTCAATAAAGACACCCGCGTCATCTGCCAGGGCTTTACCGGCGCGCAAGGCACCTTCCATTCGGAACAGGCCATCGCCTACGGCACCAACATGGTCGGCGGCGTGACCCCGGGCAAAGGCGGCTCCAAACACCTGGACCTGCCCGTGTTCGACACGGTCAAGGAAGCGGTCGCCAAGGCCGAAGCCAACGCCACGGTGATCTATGTGCCGCCGCCCTTCGCGGCCGATGCCATCCTGGAAGCCATCGATGCGGAAATTCCGCTGATCATCTGCATCACCGAAGGCATCCCCGTGGCCGACATGATCGCCGTCAAACGCGCCCTGCAGGATTCGTCCTCGCGCCTGATCGGGCCCAACTGCCCGGGCGTGATCACGCCGGGTGAATGCAAGATCGGCATCATGCCCGGCCACATCCATCTGCCGGGCAAGGTCGGCATCGTGTCCCGTTCGGGCACCCTGACCTACGAAGCCGTCGCCCAGACGACCAAGGCAGGCCTGGGTCAGACCACCTGCATCGGCATCGGCGGCGACCCCATCAACGGCACCAACTTCGTTGACTGCCTGCAGATGTTCGTTGAAGACGATTCGACCGAAGCCATCGTGATGATCGGCGAAATCGGCGGCTCGGCCGAGGAAGACGGCGCCGAATTCCTCAAGGCTTCGGGCACCAAGAAGCCCGTCGTCGGCTTCATTGCCGGCCGCACCGCCCCTCCGGGCCGCAGAATGGGCCACGCCGGTGCGATTATCTCTGGCGGTAAAGGTGGTGCGGAAGATAAGATCGATGCCATGAAGGCTGCTGGAATCCATGTTTCGGATTCACCGGCGGCCCTCGGCGAAACGATGATGAAGGTATTCAAGGGGTAACCCGCGCTTTGGCTTGACCCGGCGCGGCCCCCATATAAGGGAGGGCGCGCCGGGCTCGCGCCTTGAGCGGCATGACGGAAATCGATCTCGACCCCACACAATTCCTATATTCCGGGAACAGTGTTTATGTAGCGGAACTTTACGAGCGCTACATGGACGACCCCGGTTCCGTCGACCTGCGCTGGCAGGATTTCTTCAAAGGCCTGGAAGACGACGCGCGCGGCTTCTCGCAAGAACAAGGCGGCGCAAGCTGGGCCCCCCGTTCCGAAAAAATTCTCGGTCACGGCGATGCCGTTCCCTTGTCGGAACAAATGTCGACGGACAAAGGCCGCCGCCGCGACGACGGCGATGCCGCCGCGGCCCCCGCCGACCGCATGAGCAGCGCCAAAGTGCGCGAAGCGACCCTCGACAGCCTGCGCGCCTTGATGCTGATCCGGAACTACCGTGTGCGCGGCCACCTGCACGCCAACCTGGACCCCCTCGGCCTGACCGAACATCCGCCCCATTCCGAGCTGGACCCCGCGACCTACGGCTTCACGGAAAAGGACTGGGACCGGGAAATCTTCATCAACTACGTTCTGGGTCTGGAGACCGCGACCCTGCGCACCATCATGCAGATCCTGCGCGAAACCTATTGCGGGTCGATCGGGATCGAGTTCATGCACATCCAGGACCCCGAGGAAAAATCCTGGCTGCAGGAACGGATCGAACGCATCCGCAACCAGACCTCCTTCACCAACGAGGGCAAGCGCGCGATTCTTAACCGTCTGATCGAAACGGAAGGGTTCGAGCGCTACCTGGACAAGAAATTCACCGGCACCAAGCGGTTCGGTCTGGACGGCGGCGAAAGCCTGGTCCCGGCCATGGAACAGATTTTCAAGCGCGGCAGCCAACTGGGCATCGATGAAATTGTTCTCGGCATGGCCCACCGCGGACGCCTGAACGTTCTGGCTAACGTCATGTCAAAGCCGTTTCAGGCGATTCTCAACGAATTCCAGGGCGGGGCTTCCAAACCGGAAGACGTCGGCGGCTCGGGTGACGTGAAATACCACCTGGGGGCGTCGGCCGACCGCGTGTTCGACGGCAAGTCCGTTCACCTGTCCCTGACGGCCAACCCGTCGCATCTGGAATGCGTCAATACGGTCTGCCTGGGTAAGGCCCTGGCCAAACAACGCCAGCGCAACGACCCGGAAATGGACAAGGTCATGTGCATTCTGCTGCACGGTGACGCGGCTTTCATGGGCCAAGGGATCATTCAGGAAACCTTGGACCTGTCCAATCTGAACGGGTACCAGACCGGCGGCACGATCCATATCATCATCAACAACCAGATCGGCTTCACCACCAATCCGAAGCAGCACCGCTCGTCCCCCTATTGTTCGGACGCGGCCAAGATCGTTTCCGCCCCCATCTTCCACGTCAACGCCGACGACGTCGAAGCCGTCGTCCATACGGCGCGCATCGCCACCGAATACCGTCAGCGCTTCAAGAAGGACGTGGTGGTCGACATGATCTGTTATCGCCGCCACGGCCATAACGAAGGCGACGAACCGATGTTCACCCAGCCGAAGATGTACAAGACCATCCAGACGCATCCGACCACGTTGAACATCTATGCCCAGAAGCTGATCCGCGAAAAAGTCCTGACCGAGGACGAAATCGAGAAGCAAATGCAGAACTTCATCACCGCCATGGATGAAGCCTTCGAAGCATCGAAGGGATACAAGCCCAACAAGGCCGATTGGATGGACGGTGTGTGGTCCGGCATGGCGGTCGCTTCCGGCGATGCGCGGCGCGGCGAAACCGGCTGCTCCATCGAATTCCTGAAGGAAGTCGGCGCCGGCCTGACTCGCGTGCCCGACAATTTCACCCCCCATTCCAAGATCGAACGCCAATTGGCATCCAAAGCCAAGATGATCGAAACCGGCGAAGGCATCGACTGGTCCACGGCCGAAGCACTCGCCTTCGGCACGCTGGTCGTGGAAGGCCATCCGGTCCGTCTGTCCGGCGAAGACTGCGAACGCGGCACCTTTTCCCAGCGCCATTCCGTGCTGATCGATCAGGAAACGGAAGAACGCCACACCCCGCTGCAGAACATCCGCTTCGGTCAGGCCCCGTTCGAGGTCTTGAACTCGCCCCTGTCCGAATTCGGCGTGCTGGGCTTCGAATACGGCTATTCCCTGGCTGAACCGCAGACCCTGACATTGTGGGAAGCGCAGTTCGGCGATTTCGCCAATGGTGCTCAGGTCATCATCGACCAGTTCATTTCCTCGGGCGAACAGAAATGGCTGCGCATGTGCGGCTTGGTGATGCTGTTGCCGCACGGCTACGAAGGCCAGGGGCCGGAACATTCCTCGGCCCGGCTTGAACGCTATCTGCAGAATTCCGCCGACGACAACTGGCAGGTCTGCAACTGCACCACGCCCGCCAACTATTTCCATGTGCTGCGCCGTCAGATGCGCCGCGACTTCCGCAAGCCGCTGATCCTGATGACGCCGAAATCGCTTCTGCGCCACAAGCTCTGCGTTTCCCGGCTGGACGAAATGGGCCCGGACACGACCTTCCACCGGGTGCTGTGGGACGACGCGCAATTGGTCAAGGGCGGCCTTGTCGCCGACGACAAGATCAAGCGCGTGGTGCTGTGCTCGGGCAAGGTCTACTTCGACCTGTTCGAAGAACGCGAGCGGCGCGGTATCAAGGACGTCTATCTGATGCGGGTCGAACAGTTGTATCCCTTCCCGCACAGCGCCCTGTGCGAAGAACTGGCCCGCTTCAAGAACGCCGAAATCATGTGGTGCCAGGAAGAGCCCAAGAACATGGGGGCCTGGAGCTTCATCCTTGAGCCCATGATGGCGGTGATGGAAGAACTGAAATACAAACAGGTCAAGCCGACCTATGCCGGGCGCGCCGCCGCCGCGGCCCCCGCCACGGGCAGCGCCAGCAAACATAAGGTCGAATTGGATGCCTTCCTGAACGAGGCGCTGACCGTCAAGGCGCCGCCGCGTACCCGATCCAAGGCCGCGGCCAAGCCGTCCGCCAAAGCCAAGAAATAACCCCGGAACCGATCGCAAACTTCCGGGTAGACGAGACATGCAGGGGAAGAATTGATGACCGTTGAAGTAAACGTCCCGACGCTTGGGGAATCCGTGACCGAGGCGACCGTCGGCAAGTGGACCAAAGGCCCGGGCGACGCCGTCGCCCAGGACGAGGCACTGGTCGAACTGGAAACCGACAAGGTGACCATCGAGGTCAACGCCCCCGCCGCCGGCACCCTGGGCAATATCGCTGCAGCCGAGGGTGCCACGGTCGCCGTCGGCGCCCTGCTGGCCACCATCGAAGAAGGGGCCGCACCCGCCGCCAAGGCAGCCCCCAAGGCCGCCGCCGCGCCGGCCGCCAAATCCGGCGGGGGACAGACGGTCGATATCGTCACCCCGACCATGGGCGAAAGCGTGTCCACGGGAACGCTCGGCGCCTGGTCGAAAAAGGTCGGCGACGCTGTCGCCGCCGATGAGGTCCTGGTCGAGGTTGAAACGGATAAGGTGACCATCGAGGTCAATGCCCCCGCCGCCGGAAAACTGGCCTCCATCGATGCCGAAACCGGCGCGGAAGTGGGACCCGGCGTGAAGATCGGTACCATCGAAGCCGGTGCCGAAGGTGCGGCCGCTGCCCCGGCAGCCAAGGCCGAAGCCCCCAAAGCCGCCGCACCCGCGGCAACACCGGCACCCGCCGCAGCACCTGCTCCCGCCCCGGCGGCAAGCGGCAACCGCCCGCCCCTGTCCCCCGCCGTGCGCAAGATGGTCGAAGACAACGATCTGGACCCGGCCCGCATCACCGGCACGGGCCCGCAAGGCCGCATCACCAAGGGCGACGTTCAGACCGCCATTCAGGCCGGCACGGCCAAGCGCCAGGCCGCGCCCGCCGCCGCCCCGGCCATGGGTGCTGCGCCTACGCTGACGACCGAAAACATGTTCGCCCCCCGTCCGGAACGCCCGCCCAATGATCGCGAGGAACGGGTCAAGCTGTCCAAGCTGCGCCAAGTCATCGCCCGGCGCCTGAAGGAAGCCCAGAACACGGCGGCCATGCTGACGACCTGGAACGAGGTCGACATGGGCAACGTCATGGCCCTGCGCAGCGAATACAAAGAAGTCTTCGAGAAAAAACACGGGGCCCGCATGGGCTTCATGTCGTTCTTCGTGCGCGCCGCCTGTATCGCATTGAAGGAATGGCCGGCCGTGAATGCCGAAATCTACGGCGACGAGGTCATCTACAAGAACTACTACAACGTCGGCGTCGCCGTCGGCACGCCGCAAGGCCTGGTCGTACCGGTCTTGAAAGAAGCGGACCAGATGGGGTTCGCAGATATCGAAGGCGGCATCGCCGATTTCGGCCGCCGGGCCCGCGACGGCAAGCTGGGCATGGACGAAATGACCGGCGGCACCTTCACCATTTCCAACGGCGGGGTGTTCGGCTCGCTCAATTCCATGCCGATCCTCAACGTGCCGCAATCGGCGATCCTGGGCATGCATTCGATCCAGAAACGCCCCATGGTCGTCGGCGACGACATCGAAATCCGGCCCATGATGCATCTGGCCCTGAGCTACGATCATCGCATCGTCGACGGCCGCGAAGCGGTCAGTTTCCTGGTCCGCATCAAGCAATGCATCGAGGACCCGCAGCGCATTCTGTTGAATGTCTAGCGCTGCCGGTTAAATAGTCATCAAGACCTGAAACGCCTAAGCAGGAGCGATCGATTTCATGAGTGACGCTTACGACCTGGTGGTCATCGGCGGCGGCCCCGCGGGCTATGTCGCAGCAATCCGCGCCGCACAACTGGGCATGAAGACGGCCTGTATCGAAGGCCGTGGCGCACTGGGCGGGACGTGCCTGAACGTGGGCTGCATACCGTCCAAGGCGCTGTTGCAGTCATCCCATCATTACGAGATGGCGGACAAGGAATTTTCCCATCACGGCATCGATGTGTCCGGGTTGAAGCTCAACCTGAAGACCATGCTGGATCGCAAGGATACGGTCGTCAAAGGCCTGACCGGCGGCATCGAGATGCTGATGAAGAAGAACAAGATCGACTACATCAAGGGCTGGGGCAAGGTCGAGGGTCCCGGCAAGGTCTCCGTCAAGCCGCTTGAGGGCAAAGGCAAGGCCCAGAAACTGGAAACGGCCAACATCCTGATCGCCACGGGATCGGAAGTGACCCCCCTGCCGGGCGTGACCATCGACGAGAAAAAGATCGTGTCTTCCACCGGTGCCTTGTCGCTGCCCAAGGTGCCCAAGAAGATGGCCGTGATCGGCGCCGGCGTGATCGGCCTGGAACTGGGTTCCGTCTGGCGTCGGCTGGGTGCGGACGTCACGGTTGTCGAATTCCTGGACGTGGCCTTACCCGGCATGGACGGCGAGGTGTCCAAACAGGCGCAGCGCATCCTGACCAGACAGGGCATGACCTTCAAGATGAAGACCAAGGTCACGGGCGCCAAGGCCGATGCCAAGGGCGTGACCCTGACCATGGAACCCCGCGATGGCGGCGATGCGGAAAGCCTCAAGGTCGATGTCGTGCTGGTCGCCATCGGGCGGCGCCCCTTCACCGAGGGCCTGGGCCTTAAAGAAGCGGGGGTCGAGGTCGGCGAGCGCGGATTCATCCCGGTCGACGCCGACTTCCAGACCAACGTGGAAGGCATCTACGCCATCGGCGACGTGATCGGCGGCGCCATGCTGGCCCATAAGGCCGAGGACGAAGGCGTCGTCTGCGTCGAGATCATGGCCGGCCAGACGGGCCATATCGATTACAACGCCATTCCGGGGATCGTCTACACCCATCCCGAAATCGCATCCGTCGGCAAGACCGAGGAACAGTTGAAGGAAGCGGGCATCGATTACAAGTCCGGCAAGTTTCCCTTCACCGCCAATTCCCGGGCCCGCTGCAACGACGACACGGACGGTTTCGTGAAGATTCTGGCCGATGCCGCGACGGACCGGGTGCTCGGCTGTCACATCGTCGGGCCGCAGGCCGGCGACCTGATTCAAGAGGTCGTCAACGTCATGGAATTCGGCGGATCGTCCGAAGACATCGCGCGCATCTGCCACGGCCATCCGGGTTTGCCGGAATCGGTCAAGGAAGCGGCCTTGGGCGTCGCGGGCCGCGCGATTCACATCTGATCGGCGATAATCCTTATCGACCAATAAGTTAAGCCGTCTATCCGGGGGCATGACCGGTGGATTTCATCCATCTATGCCTGGATCGAAATTAATGGTCTAAACGTCTATTCCTATTGGCGCTCCGCCGAAAGCCCCCGACGAAAGACGGCACATGGATATCTGGATACTCTCGCTGGTGCTTCTGGCGGCGGCCCTGCACGCGGGCTGGAACCTGCTGGTCAAGATGCGCGGCGACAAGCTTGTGATGATGGGCGTGATCGACGCCGGTCACGGCCTGCTCGCCCTGCCGCTGCTGGCCCTGTTTCCCTTTCCCGCCTCGGACGCCTGGCCGTTCATCATCGCTTCGGCCGTACTGCATGCGGGCTACAAACTATTTCTTGTCCGCGCCTACGTGCATGGCGACATGGGGCTTGTCTATCCCATCGCTCGCGGTATGGCCCCGGCGCTGGTGGCACTGGGCGCCTATCTGTTCGCGGGCGAAAGCCTGAGCCCGACGCAGCTGGCCGCCATCATCGCCATCGCCGTCGCCATTTCGGGCCTGACCTTCGCGAATGGCTGGCGCGACATTCCCCTGATGGGTCTTGCCTTCGCGGTTGGCACGGCGATCTTCATTGCTTCTTACACGGTGGTCGACGGCATCGGCGGCCGCCTTGCCGGCAGCGCCCATTCCTATGCGCTATGGATGTTCGTCCTGGACAGTCTTCTGTTCACGCCGATCGTCTGGCTGCGGCGCGGACGGCAGTTCCTGATCACCACACGGGAATATTGGCGCCCCGGTCTGATGGGGGCCGCCATGTCCATGAGCGCCTATTGGATCGTCATTTGGGCCATGAGCGTCACCCCCATGGCGCCGGTGTCCGCCGTGCGCGAAACCAGCGTTTTGTTCGCGGCCCTTTTGGCGGGATTCGTTTTGAAGGAAGGCCGGCTGGCCTTGCGCCTGACGGCCGCCCTGATCATCGCCGGCGGGGTCGTCAGCCTGCAGTTCTAGGGCCATCCGTCAAATAAGGACGAGGAGCCGCATTCCGGTTAGTCTGCCCCCATGTTTCGTCAACCCGGACCCGTCTTGATCACCGTTCTCATGTGCCTCGCCCAGGTCGTGACCCTGGTCGACTTCTTCGTGTTCGCCACGCTGGTCAAAACGTTCGAGGTCGAATGGCTGCTGACCAAGGCGGAACAAGGCTGGATTCTCGGCATCTATCAAGCGGGATACGTGCTGGCCGTGCCGGTCATCATGGCCCTGACGGACCGGGTCGATGCCCGGCGGCTGTACATGATGGGCTGCCTGGTGATCGCCCTGTCGGCGGCGGGGTTTGCGCTGTTCGCCGAAGGTTTCTGGTCGGCCCTGCTGTTTCGCAGCCTGTCCGGGTTCGGTTTCGCCGCGACCTATATGCCGGGGCTGCGCGTACTGGTCGACCGATTCCCGGGCGGCAACGAAAGCCGCGCCATCGCGTTCTATACCTCCAGCTGGTCGCTCGGCACGGCGGTCAGCTATCTTTTATCCGGGATCATCGGGGATGCCTTCGGCTGGCAGACGGCCTTTCTGACCGGCGCCGGGGGGGCGTTATTGGGCCTTGCCCTGATCGCGGTCTGCCTGGCCCCGGTCGCCCCGACCCCGCCGGCGGAGCCCACCCGCCTGCTGGATTTCCGCCCGGTGCTGCGCAACCGCCCGGTCATGGGCTACGTCATCGCCTATGCGACCCATACTTATGAACTTATCGCCTTCCGCGCCTGGCTGGTCGCGTTCCTGGCCTTTTCCCTGACTCAGCAGGCGGAGCCCATGGTCGGCTGGCTGGCCGAGCCGTCGCGCATCGCCATGTTCACGGCCATCGCCGCCATGGCATCGTCCATCGCCGGGAACGAACTGGCCCAACGCGTCGACCGGCCGAAATTCATCGCCTGGGTACAGGTCCTGACCGCCTGCCTAGCCTGCGTCATCGGATTCCTGGGCGCCGGTCCGTACGAACTGGTCGTCGCCCTGGTTATTTTCTATGCCCTGATGGTACAGGCGGATTCGGCCTCGCTGACCGCCGGGATCGTCGGCGTGGCCGAGGACGGCCGCAGGGGTGCCACCCTTGCCGTCTACAATCTGGGGGCCTGGACCTGTGCCTTCGTCGGCCCCGTTCTGGTCGGCCTGGTGCTGAGCGGCATGGGCAAGGAAAGCGTGACCGGCTGGGGCCTGGCCTTCGCCGTCATGGGGGGCGTGACCTTCCTGGGTGCCGCCGCGATCCGCATCCTTTCCGCGGCACCCAAAGAAACATCTGCGAAACCCTAAAGGCGGTTACCGCTTCTGCCGGGCACGCGGATGGGCGTTTTCGTAAACGCTGGACAGCCGCGCCATGTCCACATCCGTATACCGCTGGGTGGTCGACAGGGACGCATGACCCAACAGTTCCTGAATGGTCCGAAGGTCCCCGCCCCCGGCCAGAAGATGCGTCGCATAGGAATGACGCAGGGCATGGGGTGTTGCCGTATCGGGCAGACCCAGCAGCCTGCGCAGATCGCGCACCCGGGCCTGGGCAACCCCGGCGGCGAGCCGCCCGCCGCGCGCCCCCAGAAACAGCGGCGTATCGCCGTCCCCTCCATAAGGGCATAGGTCCAGATACGCCCGGATGGCGTCGCGGACCACAGGCAGGACCGGCACCAACCGGTCCTTGCCGCCCTTGCCGCGCACCATCATGGCGTCGCCGCCGTTGCCGAACAGGCCCGGGGCTTGGTCCCGGTTAAGGCCCAAGGCCTCGCCGATGCGCAGCCCGCAGCCGTACAGCAAAATCAGCAGCGCTTTGTCGCGCTGGCCGATCCAATCGTCATCGGCCATTTCCGGGGCGGTCAAAATCAGATCGAAGGCTTCTTCGATGCTCAACGCCTTGGGCACGGACTTGGGCACCCGGGGCGTGCGCAGGGCGCCGATGGCCGAATTGCGGGCGATGCCCTGCTTTTCAAGAAAGCGGAAAAACCCCCGCAGGCACGACAGAGCGCGGGCGATGGACGTCCGCGACAGCCCCCGCCGGTCAAGCTCCGCCAGCCAGGCGCGGAAATCCAGCGGCTTCAGGCCGTCGATATCGCCCAGATCGGGCGTGGTGCCCAAATGCGCATTCAGGAAGGCGACGAACCCGGCAAGGTCATGCCGGTAACCGTCGAGTGTGTGCTGGGAATAGCGCCGTTCATGGGCCAGCCAGTCATGCCACCGCTCTGCCGCGGCGGCCAGATCCGGGCCGCAGGTCAGGGCAGTTCCGAAGCTCACATTGACCGCTCCTGCAAACGGTCGATGCAGTTTTCCAGCACGCGGGCGAGGAACACCACCAGTTCCGTGCCCTGGCCCGGCTGGAAGAACGAATCGGACCGCGACCCCAACGCCATCAGTCCCACGGGCGTTGCCCGGCTGGGCCGCAGGCGCGCCACGGCGGCCGATTGCACCAGGCCGGCCGCTTCGCCGAACACGGAGCCGTCGTCGGCGATATCGCGGTACAACTTGGCCGCCCCGCCGGCACCCAACAGGGCATCGACCAGACCTGTCCCTAGATCGTTGATTTCGGGCGAGACCAGCCAGCCGAGCGGATTGTCGCTCGGCTCGTAGCCGACGCTGACCACGTCGACGTCCAGCAATCGGGGCAGATCGTCGCTGATCACACGCACCAGCGCATCGAAATCGGCGGCCTCCATGATCGCCAGAACGGCGGCATGGGTGCGCTGTTGCACCGACATGTTGGAGCGGCTGGTTTCGATCACGTCGCGCACGCATTCGCGCAATTCCTCGACCGCCTCTTTCTGCTGATGCAGCAGGGCCTGTTGGAAATCGACCACCTGCCCCCCGTCCCGCGGTCCTTCCTGCGCGAATCGGCCGGGCATGTTCATGAACGACAGCACTTCCAGGCGCTCGCGAAAGAAATCCGGATGGGCCACCAGATATTCGGCCACGTCGTCGTCTGAAAGGCGGGAATCCGCCGTTTCCAGGGTGCTGACGGCGGGATCGTCCTTGCCTTGGGGCATCCTGTGGATCCTTTCCTGTTCACGCGCGGTGAAGGCGCGCGCCTTTGTCCCCTATTATAATGCCAAGCTCCCCAGCCCCCTAGGGTCGCCCCCAAGGAACGTCACAAGGAACGCCGGAACCGCCGACATGACAGACGCCCCCGACACCGACGACGGAAAGGGTGTTCCCAAGCCGGACAGAAAATCCTTTCCGGCGGGAGCCCGCGTCGCCGTGCGTCTGCCCCTGCCGCTGGCCGATGCCTATGACTACCGCGTGCCGCCGGGTGAAAGCCTGGCGCCGGGCGATTTCGTGCGCGTCCCCCTGGGCCCCCGCAAGATGACAGGCGTGGTCTGGGGGCCGGGCGGCGGCGATGTGCCCGACCACAAGATGAAAGAGATCATCGCGCGCCTGGACGCCCTGCCCATGACGCCCGAGGCCATGGCCTTCGTCGACTGGGTCGCCGATTACACCATCCATTCGCCGGGGGCGGTCTTGCGCATGGCGCTGAGCGTGCCCGACGCGCTTGATCCGCCAAAATCGCTGACCGCCTACCGTGCCGCCGTCCCCCGGCCCGACATCAAGATCACGCCGGCACGGGAAAAGGTTCTGGCTGCCGCATCGGAAGGCCCGCCCCGTCAGGCATCGGACCTGGCCCGCGCCGCGGGCGTGACACCCGGCGTGATTTCCGGTCTGGCCAAGACCGGGGCTTTGGAAGCCTGCGACCTGCCGGCCTTCCCCCCGCCCCCGCCGCCCGACCTGTCCCGGCCCGGCCCGGACCTTTCACCAGAACAGGCCCGATCGGCCGATGCCCTGAGCAAAGTCGTATCCGAAGGCTTTTCCGTCCAGGTGTTGGAAGGGGTGCCCGGTTCCGGCAAGACCGAGGTTTATCTGCAGGCCGTGGCCGAATCCGTCGCCAAAGGCCGCCAGGTTCTGGTGCTGTTGCCGGAAATCGCCCTGTCGGCGCAATGGCTGGAACGCTACCGCGCGCGATTCGGGGCCGAGCCCGCCCTTTGGCATTCCGAGGTTACCCAGGCCCAGCGCCGGGAAACCTGGCGCCATGTGGCCGAAGGCAAGGCGGACGTGGTGGTCGGTGCGCGATCGGCCCTGTTTCTGCCGTTCCGGGACTTAGGGTTGATCATCATCGACGAGGAACACGACGGGTCCTTCAAGCAGGAAGAAGGCGTGGTCTACAACGCCCGCGACATGGCCGTTGTGCGCGCGCAGCTGGGCAAAATTCCGGTCGTGCTGGTGTCGGCCACGCCGTCCCTGGAAACCCAGGCCAACGTGGACCGGGGCCGCTACGCCCATCTGCATCTGCCGGCCCGCCACGGGGGCGCGGACCTGCCCGACGTGGAACTGGTCAACATGACCAAGACACCCCCGCAGCGGGGGCAATGGCTGTCGCCGGCCCTGCGCGAAGCGGTCACCAAGACCCTGGAACGGGGCGAGCAGGCCCTGCTGTTCCTCAACCGCCGGGGATACGCGCCCCTGACCCTGTGCCGCACCTGCGGCCACCGCCTGCAATGCCCGCAATGCACCGCCTGGCTGGTCGAACACCGCCTGCTGAAACGCCTGCAATGCCACCACTGCGGCTACCAGATGGCTCCGCCCCCGGCCTGCCCCGAATGCGGGACCGAGGACAGCATGGTTCCCTGCGGTCCCGGCGTCGAGCGTCTGGCCGAGGAAGTGGCCGCCCTTTACCCCGACGCGCGCGTCGCCATGGCGACGTCGGACAACCTGTTCAACCAGCGCACGGCCCGCGAATTCGTCCAGCGCATCGAAGATCACGAGGTCGATCTGATCATCGGCACCCAGATCGTCGCCAAGGGCTATCATTTTCCCCTGCTGACCCTGGTCGGCGTGGTCGATGCGGATTTGGGCCTATCCGGCGGCGATCTGCGCGCGGCGGAACGCACCTATCAACTGCTCTATCAGGTCGCGGGCCGGGCCGGGCGGGCCGAACACCCGGGGCGGGTGCTGATCCAGACCTTCATGCCCGAACACCCGGTAATGGCGGCGATCCAGGCAGGCGACCGGGACGCCTTCCTGGTCGCCGAAGCCCAGGGCCGCGAAGACGCCCGCATGCCGCCCTACGGCCGGCTGGTCGGCCTGATCGTGTCCGGGACGGACGAAAGCGCCGTTGACGCCGGAGCCCGCGCCTTGGGCCGCACGGCGCCGCAGGGTGCGGATATTCAGGTTTTGGGCCCGGCCCCCGCCCCCCTGGCCATGATCCGCGGGCGGCACCGCCGCAGGCTTCTTTTGAAGGCCGGACGGGGGACCGCCGTGCAGCCGATCATCCGCACCTGGATCCAGCGCGCGCAGATCCCCAAGAAGGTCCGCGTGCAGGTCGACGTGGATCCATATTCGTTCATGTAAACGGCCCTGAAAAAGCGCCCGAAACGGGCCCAAAAACAGGTAATTTGCGGGCCGGGAAAAAACCCCGCCGACTCTGGTTGCATGTGCGAAACCTCTGTGGTAGGACTGGCCGCGCTTTTCAGGCGGGGTCCGCCGGAATTGGCGGGATTTCGCCTATTTTTTGGGCGTTTGAACTGACCGAAACCGGCCTTCCACGGGTCCGTAAAAAACTTAATCAAGGGGTTTCCCAGGTGTCATCGGATATCGCAGGCGCTTCCGGCCTTGCAGGCCGCTATGCGACCGCCCTATACGAATTGGCCGAGGCCGATAATAAATTGGATGAGGTCGCTGGCGATCTCACCACGATCCGCAACATGGTCGACGAAAGTGCCGACCTGGCGCGTCTGATCCGCTCACCCGTGATCGCCCGCAACGATCAGGTTGCCGCCATGGATGCGATCCTGACGGAAGCGGGTGTTTCCGAACTCACGAAACGCTTTATCGGTGTCGTCGCGCAGAACCGCCGTTTGTTCGCGCTGACCACCATGATCAAGCAATTCCAGGCAATCTTGGCCCAGCGCCGGGGTGAACTGACCGCCGAGGTCACGTCCGCCCAGGTCCTGAGCGACAAGCAGCGTCAAGCGATCGAGGATGGACTGAAAAAGGCCATGGGCACGAAAGTTGCCGTGGACGCCCAGGTAGACGAAGGCCTGTTGGGCGGACTTGTGGTCAAAATCGGCTCACGCATGATCGATTCCTCGATCAAAACGAAACTTCAGCAACTTCGCCTAAGCATGCGATAGAGGGGATCCCGACCATGGAAATCCGCGCCGCGGAAATCTCCGCCATTCTTAAGAAACAAATCGCCGATTTCGGCTCCGAAGCCGAAGTCGCCGAAGTCGGCCAGGTACTGTCCGTTGGTGACGGTATCGCCCGCGTTTACGGCCTTGACCAGGTGCAAGCCGGGGAAATGGTTGAATTCCCGGGCGGCATCAAGGGCATGGCACTCAACCTGGAAACCGACAACGTCGGTATCGTTATTTTCGGTGACGACCGCGACATTAAAGAAGGCGACACCGTCAAGCGGACGGGCGACATCGTCGACGTTCCGGTCGGCAAGGAGCTTCTCGGCCGCGTCGTTGACGGCCTGGGCAACCCGATCGACGGCAAGGGTGAATTGAAAACCACCGAGCGCCGCCTGGTCGAAGTGAAGGCCCCCGGCATCATCCCGCGTAAATCCGTGCACGAGCCGGTGCAGACGGGCCTGAAGGCGATCGACAGCCTGATCCCCGTCGGACGCGGCCAGCGCGAACTGATCATCGGTGACCGTCAGACCGGCAAGACCGCTGTCATCATCGACACGATCTTGAACCAGAAAACGGTCAACGAGAACGCTAAGGACGAATCTGAAAAGCTGTACTGCGTGTACGTCGCCATCGGCCAGAAGCGGTCCACCGTGGCCCAGTTGGTCAAGACGCTCGAAGACTACGACGCCATGAAGTATTCCATCATCGTCGCCGCCACGGCTTCCGAGCCGGCGCCGATGCAGTTCCTGGCACCCTACACGGGCTGCACCATGGGCGAATACTTCCGCGACAACGGCATGCATGCCGTCATCTTCTATGACGATCTGTCCAAGCAGGCCGTCGCCTATCGTCAGATGTCCCTGCTGCTTCGCCGTCCGCCGGGACGTGAAGCCTATCCGGGTGACGTGTTCTATCTGCACTCTCGCCTGCTGGAACGTGCGGCCAAGTTGAATGACAGCGAAGGTGCCGGTTCCCTGACCGCTCTTCCGGTCATCGAAACCCAGGCCGGTGACGTGTCCGCCTATATTCCGACCAACGTGATTTCCATCACCGACGGTCAGATCTTCCTGGAAACGGAACTGTTCTATAGGGGCATCCGCCCGGCCGTGAACGTCGGCCTGTCGGTGTCGCGCGTCGGTTCCGCTGCCCAGACCAAGGCCATGAAGCAGGTTGCCGGCTCGATCAAGCTGGAACTGGCTCAGTACCGTGAAATGGCGGCCTTCGCCCAGTTCGCATCCGACCTTGACCCCGCCACCCAGCGTCTGCTGGCGCGCGGCGAGCGTCTGACCGAACTGTTGAAGCAGCCCCAGTATTCGCCGCTGACCGTGGCCGAACAGGTGGTCGTGATCTTCGCCGGCACCAAGGGTTTTGCCGACGGCATCAAGGTCGCCGACATCACGGCTTATGAAACCCGTCTGTTGGACGCAATCCGCGACAAAGGTGCCGACATTTTGGCCACCATTGCCGAGGAAAAAGCGCTCAGCGACGACACCAGCGAGAAGCTGTCCAAGTTCCTCGACGATTTCACCAAGTCCTTCGCGGCCTAAGCGTCGGGAACGGTCACAAGCCAACCTGACGGACGAACGAGGAAAGCGCTTTCATGCCTTCACTCAAGGATCTGAAAATCCGGATCAACAGCGTCAAATCGACGCAAAAGATCACTTCGGCCATGAAGATGGTGGCCGCGGCCAAACTGCGTCGCGCCCAGGAAGGTGCCGAGGCCGCCCGCCCCTATGCCGTACGCATGGAGGGCATGGTGGCCGCCATCGGTGCCTCGATCGGGGATCCCGAGGGAGCACCCCGGATGCTCTCCGGAACCGGTGCCGATGACACCCACCTGCTTGTCGCCTGCACGGCCGACCGCGGCCTTTGCGGCGGCTTCAACGGCTCCATCGTGCGGGAAACCCGCGCGACGGCCCGCCGCCTGAAAGCAGACGGCAAGACGGTGAAAATTCTGTGCGTCGGCAAGAAGGCACGTGACCTTCTGCGCCGCGATTTCGCCAAGGACATCGTCGATACGGTCGAAGGCATCGGTAAACGTGGGGTTCAATTCCACGAAGCCGACGGCGTCGCCGACAAGATCACGGAAATGTTCGAAGCCGGCGAATTCGACGTCTGCACGGTCATCTTCAACCGTTTCCAGTCGGCCATGACCCAGATCATCACCAAACAACAGGTCATTCCGTTCCAGCCGACCACGGTGGAAGCGGACGAGGAAAAATCCTCCGGCCCGTCTGCGGTCTATCTGTACGAGCCGGACGAGGAAGAGATTCTCGCCGACCTGTTGCCGCGCAATCTGGCGGTGCAGGTGTTCCAGGCCTTGCTGGAAAGCTCGGCTTCGGAGCACGGAGCGCGTATGACCGCCATGGATTCCGCCACGCGCAACGCCGGCGAAATGATCGACAACCTGACGCTGACCTACAACCGCACGCGTCAGGCCTTCATCACCAAAGAACTTATCGAAATTATCTCGGGCGCCGAGGCGCTTTAGAAGTCCGTTTGAACGGGAGCTAAAAAACTATGTCTACGAACAGTGTTGGTAAGGTGTCTCAGGTTCTGGGCGCCGTCGTGGACGTTCATTTCGAAGGCGATCTGCCGGCGATTATGAACGCTCTGCATGTGAAACTCGGCGATCAGACGCTGGTTCTCGAGGTTGCGCAGCACCTGGGCGAGAACACCGTGCGAACCATCGCCATGGACACCACGGACGGCCTGCAGCGCGGCACCGAAGTCTCCGACACCGGTGACAGCATTCAGGTTCCCGTCGGTCCGGAAACGCTGGGCCGCATCATGAACGTGATCGGCGACCCGGTTGACGAACGCGGCCCGGTCAACACCAAGTCCCGTTCGCCGATCCACCGTTCGGCCCCGGAATTCCACGAACAGTCGACGGAAACGGAAATTCTGACCACCGGCATTAAGGTCGTCGATCTGATCGCGCCGTACGCCAAGGGCGGTAACATCGGCCTGTACGGCGGCGCCGGCGTGGGCAAGACGGTTCTGATCATGGAACTGATCAACAACGTCGCCAAAGGCCACGGCGGTTATTCCGTGTTTGCCGGTGTCGGCGAACGTACCCGCGAAGGCAACGACCTTTACCACGAAATGATCGAATCCGGCGTTATCGACCTGGAAGGCAACAACTCCAAGGCCGCCCTGGTTTATGGCCAGATGAACGAGCCTCCGGGAGCCCGTGCCCGTGTCGCCCTGACCGGCCTGACCCAGGCCGAATACTTCCGCGACGAAGAAGGCCAGGACGTGTTGCTGTTCATCGACAACATCTTCCGCTTCACCCAGGCCGGCTCCGAAGTGTCGGCCCTGCTTGGCCGTATTCCTTCGGCCGTGGGCTATCAGCCGACGCTGGCGACCGACATGGGCATGCTGCAGGAACGTATTACCTCGACCAAGAAGGGTTCCATCACCTCGGTCCAGGCCATTTACGTCCCGGCCGATGACTTGACCGACCCTGCACCTGCCACGTCCTTTGCGCACCTGGATGCAACCACGGTTCTGTCGCGTCAGATCGCCGAACTGGGCATCTACCCGGCCGTTGACCCGCTCGATTCCACCTCGCGCATGCTTGATCCGCGCATCATCGGTGACGAGCACTACGGCGTCGCGACCAAGGTTCAGCAGACCCTGCAGACCTATAAGTCCCTGCAGGACATCATCGCGATCCTGGGCATGGACGAACTGTCGGAAGAAGACAAACAGACCGTCGCCCGGGCGCGTAAGATCCAGCGCTTCCTGTCGCAGCCGTTCCACGTGGCCGAAGTGTTCACCGGCACGCCGGGCGTTCTGGTGCCGCTGGAAGACACCATCAAGGGCTTCAAGGGCATCGTCGAAGGCGAATACGACCATCTGCCGGAATCGGCGTTCTACATGGTCGGCACCATCGACGAAGCCGTCGAGAAAGCCAAAAAGATGGCTGCGGAAGCCGCTTAAGCCTTGGTTCGGACAAAGGACACTCAATAGATGGCCGATACGATCCAATTCGATCTGGTTTCGCCCGAAAAACTGGTGGCGTCGCAGGCCGTGGACATGGTCGTCGTCCCCGGTGGCGAGGGCGACCTGGGTGTCCTGCCGGGCCACTCACTGCTGATCGGCACGGTGCGGCCGGGCGTGATCGACATCCACGAAGGCGGCAAGGTCTCCAACAAGATCTTCGTCGCCGGCGGGTTCGTCGAAATCAACCCGGAAACCTGCACCGTTCTTGCCGAGGAAGCCGTGCCCGTCGCGGATATCGACAAGGGTGCTGCCAACGACCGCCTTCAGGAAGCGCAAAAAGCGCTTGCCGAAGCCGGCGACGACAAGGCCAAGGCCGATGCCGAAAACGCCGTGACGATCGCCGAAGCGATGGTGGCCGCAGCCGGCTAAGGGCATCACCTCAGACTTATAAAAAACGCCGCGCTTCGCGGCGTTTTTTTATGCCTGCAGGGATCGGACTTCACCTTTCGAACAGGCCGGGCAGCCTGCTATAACGGCATATCGGCGCGTGCATCCGCCGATGGCAATAAATGGAGATATTGAATGCGCCTTTACCTCGTGCGCCATGGCCTCGCCATGACCAAGGATGAAAATCCGGACCGTCCGCTCAACGAACAGGGGCAGAAGGACGTGGGCCGGATGGCGTCGTTTTTGGGCCGGGCCGGTGTTCGGGTTTCCCGCGTCATTCATTCGGAAATCCTGCGCGCCCAGCAGACCGCCTTGGCCTTATCGCCGGTCATCGGGCCCGGCCGCATCGTCGAGGAAATGAAGGACCTGACCCCGTCTTCCCGCCTGGACAGCCTGGTCGAGGCCGCGGGCCTATGGAACGAGGACACCATGGTGGTCGGCCACGACCCGTTCATGAGCCGCATCGCCTCTTACTTGACCTGCGGCGACGCCAGCGCCGGGGTCATTGCCTTCGATCCGGGTGCCGTCGCCTGCCTGGAACGCGATCCGATCATCACGGAAAAAGGCGGGCATTGGATGCTGATGTGGCATATGAGCCCGGTGTTGCTGGGGACGTGACCGTCTACTAGGCGACTATCCGATTACGAATAGCCCCGATATCCGTTGAAATTGGCGCTGAGTGTCTTATGACCGCCTCTTCGGCGCACGGTTGGCGGATTTGCGCGCACCCTTGCCCTTGGGCTTCCAGGATGGGCCGCCTGATGCGCGGCTTTCAGCCCCCGGCTTGCGGCTGACCAGGCGCGAGGGTGCAGTTCCCGGCGCCCCTAATCCCAGTTCCACGGCTTCCAGTCTGCGGATTTCGTCACGCAGACGGGCCGCTTCCTCGAATTCCAAGTTGGCGGCGGCCTGTTTCATCTTGTCGTTCATATCGGCGATGACGGCGGCCAGGTTGTGGCCGGCCAGTTCTGTCGCGCCGATCTCGCCCGTGTCCACGGTGACGTAATCGCCTTCGTAGACACTTTCCAAAGCCTTGGAGAACCCCTTCTTCACGCTTTCCGGCGTGATGCCGTGGGCCAGATTGTATTCCTGTTGCTTTTCGCGCCGGCGGCTGGTTTCCGTGAGCGCGTAATCCAGGGCCTCCGTTGTGTTGTCGGCATACAGAATGACTCGGCCGTCCAGATTGCGGGCGGCCCGGCCGATGGTCTGCACCAACGATGTCTTGGATCGCAGATAACCCGGTTTGTCCGCGTCCAGAATGCAGACCAAGGAACATTCGGGAATGTCCAAACCTTCGCGCAACAAGTTAATACCGACCAGTACGTCGAATGCACCCAGGCGCAAATCGCGGATGATTTCAATGCGCTCCAAGGTATCGATGTCCGAATGCATGTAGCGCACGCGCACGCCCTGTTCGTGCAGGTATTCCGTCAGGTCCTCGGCCATGCGTTTGGTCAGGGTCGTGACCAGGGTGCGCTGTCCCTTGGCGGCCGTTTCCTTGACCTCCATCAGCAGATCGTCGACCTGATTTTCGACCGGACGGACGATGCAAAGCGGATCGATCAGGCCCGTCGGGCGGACCACCTGCTCGGTTATTACGCCTCCGGTACGATCCAGCTCCCACGGGCCCGGCGTGGCCGAGACGAACACCGTCTGCGGGCGCATGCTTTCCCATTCCTCGAACTTGAGGGGCCGGTTGTCGACACAACTGGGTAAACGGAACCCGAACTGCGCCAAGGTTGTTTTGCGGGCGTAATCGCCTTTGTACATGCCGCCGATCTGCGGCACGGTTACATGGCTTTCATCGACCACCAACAGGGCGTTTTCCGGCAGGTATTCGAACAGGGTCGGCGGCGGGTCGCCGGGCGCGCGCCCCGTAAGATATCTGCTGTAATTTTCGATACCGGAACAATGTCCCGTGGTCTCCAGCATCTCCAGGTCGAAGGTCGTGCGTTCCTCCAGCCGTTGCGCCTCCAAAAGCTTGCCCTCGGCGATCAGACGGGTGAGCGTTTCCTTCAGCTCCGATTTGATCTGGGGAATGGCCTGCATCAGCGTCGGGCGCGGCGTCACATAGTGGCTGTTCGGATAGACAATGATTTCATCCAGCGCCGCGACCTTTTCGCCGGTCAGGGGATCGATCTCCCAGATCGCTTCGACCTCGTCTCCGAACAGCGACACCCGCCAGGCCCGATCTTCCAGGTGGGACGGGAAAATTTCCACGACATCGCCCCGCACCCGGAACGTCCCCCGAAAGAAGGCTGCGTCATTGCGCTTGTATTGCAACTCGACCAACTGCTTTAGCAGTTTTTCCCGGTCCGCCGTGCCGCCCGGCTTCAGACGTACGATCATCTCGGCATAGGTTTCGACGGCACCGATGCCGTAGATGCAGGACACGGAAGCCACGATCACCACATCGTGGCGTTCCAACAGGGCCCGCGTGGCCGAATGGCGCATGCGGTCGATCTGTTCGTTGATGGAGGCGTCTTTTTCGATATAGGTGTCCGTGCGCGGCACGTAGGCTTCCGGCTGGTAGTAGTCATAATAGCTGACGAAGTATTCGACCGAGTTTTCAGGGAAAAATTCCTTCATCTCGCCATAGAGCTGCGCCGCCAGGGTCTTGTTGGGGGCCAGCACCAAGGTCGGCCGCCCCAGGTTGCGGATCACATGGGCCATGGTGAAGGTCTTGCCCGACCCGGTCACGCCCAGCAGAACCTGATCCCGCTCGCCTTCTTCCAGGCCAGAGGTCAGTTCGGCGATGGCCTGGGGCTGATCGCCCGCCGGCTGGTATTCACTTTGCAGGTCGAACGGAACCCCGCCCGCACCCGGCGCCCGCTTGGGCGGGCTGAACACAACTGGGTCGTTCTGAAGTTCCATGGCCATGGTTGATTATATAGGCGCGCTGTCCGCACCGGTCACCCTTGCTTTTCTGTTTCCCTCAACCGCCGCAGGGGCGGCGGCGCGCGGTTGCGCTTGCCTCCTCATCGGCGCCCTCAAGAGGGCGCCGCTTTCGTCGTTTTCAGAACCGCATCGACCATTTCCGCCGACAGGCCCGTATAGCGCGCCGGATCGAGAATTCCGTCCAGGTCCGCCGCCGACATGACCGCCGTGACCCGGTCGTCCTTCAACAACAGGTCGCGGAACACCAGGTCCTTCTCAAAGGCTTCCATGGCCGCTTCGTAAACCACGTCATGGGCCGTGTTGCGGCCGATCTTCTGGCCCAACTTCATCATCACGGCTTCCGACAGCAGCAAACCGCCGGTCAGGTCCAGGTTCTTGCGCATATTGCCCGCCCGCACGGTCAAACCGCCTGTCACGAAGGCAACTTTGCGCACGGCCGCCTCGGTATAACAGCATAGTCTTGGGATGAAATCGCGCTCGCCCTGGTTGGCGACCTTGTCCCGTTCGTGTTCGGCGATCATGCCGTCGAAGGCCGGCGGCACGCAGGCCCAGGCCACGCGGGCCAGGGACTGAATCCCTTCGCAGATCGACGGATTGCGTTTCTGCGGCATGGTCGAAGACCCGACCTTGCCCGGCTGGTGCGGTTCTTCAAGTTCGGCCAGTTCCGTGCGCTGCAGGGTCGCGACCTCGTGGGCGATCTTGCCCATGGTGCCGGCGACCAGGGCCAGGTTGCAGGCGAAATCCGCCGGCCGGTCCTTGGCCACATGCCAGCAGATCGCGGGTGCGGTCAGGCCCAGGTCGGCCATCATGCGGGCCATGACCTCGGGCCCCTGGGCACCGATCGCCGCATAGGTGCCGACCGCGCCGGAAAACTGGCCGACCAGCACGCGCGGCGCCATTTCGTCCAGGCGGGCGCGGTGGCGGCGCACTTCGTCCAGCCAGACAGCCGCCTTGTAACCAAAGGTGATCGGCAGGGCCTGCTGGCCGTGGGTACGCCCGGCCATGGGCGTGTCGCGGTGATCGCGGGCCAGTTTTTCCAGATTGGCGTCCAGCACGCCCAATGCGTCCTGCAGCAATTCCAGGCCGTCCTTCATCTGCAGGATAAGGCCCGTATCCATGATGTCCTGGGTGGTCGCCCCCCAATGCACGTATTCGCCCGCTTCCTTCGCACCCAGTTTTTCGCAGGCCTTGGCCATGGCCCGGACCAGCGGCACGATGGGGTGGCTGGTGCGCGCCATTTCGTCGCGCATGGCGTCCAGATCGTATTGCGACACATCGGCGGCGCGGGTGATGTCCTTGGCCGCCTGTTCGGGGATGATGCCCAGCGATGCCTCGGCCCGGGCCAGGGCCGCTTCCACGTCCAGCCATTTCTGGACGGTCATTTCATCGTCGAACACGGCCCGCATGGCCGGGGTCGAGAATTGATCACGGAACAGGGTTGAATCGATGGTGCTGGCGGCCATGGGGGGTCCTCCTTGGGCGGCGTTTCTTCTGTTGCCGGGGGCTGGTGCCTGCCCGGATCGTTAAACGGCCGCCATGTTAGAGGCAAAACCCCCACCCGGTCATCAGGTCATCTTTTCATTTCGCCTGTTTTGTATTGGCGCCGTTCCGCCGTGACGATCAGGCGAAGGGGGCCGCCCGGGGTCCAATCCTCGAACGGGAAACAGGTGATCAGGGTCAGAAAATTTCCGCCCGGCTGAAGCATAATCTGTTCTTTATCCTTGTCGATGACTTTCAGATCGATGATGCGGTAGCCGCTGACGGCGCCCGACGGCTGTTCGACCCGGATCAGGTCGCCGATGCGCGCATCCTTCAGATAGGAAAAATGAGTGTCCCGGTGGGCGGAAACGACGCTGTGTCCCGGCTGCCCCGGCAGGGCCGTGCCGTCTACATGACCGGGCCCAAACGCCAGCGAACTGCCCGATGCCCCCGACAGCACGATGTTCCATGCCCCCAGGCGCCCGATCCCCAATCTTGCCACCGGCGTCATGTCGGCCCAGGGCCAGGGCTTGGCGAACAGGCCCGAAGGCGCCGTGTTGGCACGTGACTGCTGCCAGGCACGATCCAACAGAACCTGCGCCGCCCAGGCCTTGGCCGGGATATAGGCGCCCCAGGCAAAAAGACCCAGGCCGGCGGCGGCCAGAATGATCACCGCCGGCCTGGAAGGCTCAGTGGAGGCAGGGAGCAAAAAACGGAACGGACGGCGCCGGCGCATCAGTCGTCACCGGCATCGTCATTGCGGGGCCGGCGGCGCGGGCCGCGCCAGCCGAGCGTCAACATGGCCAAGGCCGCGATCACGAACAGCACGCCAAGCCCCATATAGGCCTGGGCCGGCGTCGCCCCCTGGGGCACAACGGGCAGGGGCGTGCCGCTCCCCGCCGCCAAATGCACGCGCATGCGGGGATCGTTGCGGTCGAAGGAAAGCGTCGCCGCCTGCCCCGGCGCTGCCGGGACGGCATCGGGCGTCATCGGCGTTAGGGGTGCCCTGGTCTTATTCAAATTCGGCACGGAGCCCGGCACCGGGGATGCCGGCGCGCCTTCGATCGCATCGCGGTCCCATCCGGCGGACAGATTGGCCGGAACCGTGCCATCGGCCAAGGGCTCACCCGCCGGGCGGCCGGGGGCCCGGTCGACGGCGACAAGACTGGTGTATTTGCTGATCAAATTCAGGGACAGGGCCGTATCGACAATGTCCCGGCGGATTGCATCCCGTTCTTCTTCATCCCGGGCACGCCGCATGTTGCCCATGAGCTGGCGGATTTTTTCCCGCCCCCACAAGGCCGCCACGCCCGGTGCCGGTGCACCCCCGGTGATCGTCACGGTCTGTTCCCAGAACCGCCCGCCCAGGCGGCCGGACACGGCGACTTCGGGACCGGCGCCATTGATCTTCATCAAGGCGATCAGCGGTTCGCCCGCATAAAGGTCCGGCAGCGGACGGGGCCATACCTCGGCCGCCGGTGCGGCGGGCCTGCCGTTCTTGTCCCGCCAGGTCAGCGCGACATCGGTCAGCGCCGGGCGTTCCAGCTTCAGGAACAGTTCCGCCATGCGTTCGGCGACATCATCCGACGCGGGAATAAACGTGAAGGTGCCGCGCCCGGCCCGTGCCGCGCGGGTCATCAGAAAGCCGTTGGGCGCCGATCCGATCCCCACGGTGAACAGGCGGGCATCGCCGATGCGGCCGTTGATGATGGCCAGCAGGCGGTCTTCGTCACCGACCGCCCCGTCGGTGATCAGAACGATCTGTTTCAACCGCCGCGCCCCTTCCCCGGCCGGGTCCTGAACCGGACGGTGAATGCCTTCAAGCGCCGCCGTCACGGCATTGACGATTTCGGTCCCGCCTTCGGCCTGAAGCCCCCGGACATAGGTCTTGGCGCGCGCGATCATGTCCGCTTCGGCATGGACGGGCTCGGGCGTCATGTCGGAAAACCCGCCGGCGAACCGCATGACGCGGAACCGGTCATTCAGGGTCAGACGGTCCAGCGCCATGACAAGTGCCTTTTTGGCCTGGGGCAGCGACGCTCCTTTCATGGAACCGGAGGTATCGATCACGAAGGTCACGTCCCGCGCGGGCTTGGGCAGGGTCATCCCCGCCCCGCCCGAGACCGGCGGCATGAGCATCAACAGCCCATAGGTCTGATCACCGGCCTTTTCCCAGAAAAACCCCGCTTGGGGGGCCGTGCCCGCATCTGCCGGCGCCCAGCGCAGCACGAAATCGCGGTCAGCCGGCACCCCGTCGCCTTCCAAGGCAATCTGGGCATGGCCGCCATCCGGCCGTGTCACCCGGATATCGTGACTGGAACTTGCCAGTTTGCCGATCTTGAACCCGGCATCGATGCGGATATCCAGGGTGACGGGGTTTCCCTTGCCTTGTTCGGCAGACCGCAGGGGCGGCGTGATCTTGGACGCATCCGGCACCAGGTCCGTATCCCGTGCCCAGCCGTTCCCGCCCGCGAAGTTCACGGGATGAGCGCGCCCGGGGATATAGCGCGGGCCGATGACCAACGGCAGGCGCAGGGTGAATTGCCCGTCGCGGAAGGCAAGGCGTTCCTGAAATTCAATGGCGACGGTCGCCGTTTCGCCGGGACCCAGATTGGCGACCGAGGTCGTGAAAATATTGGGCCGTTGCTGTTCGACCAAAGACGCCCGGCGCCCGGCACTTTTGGCCGCCGTGTAGATCCGCCGCGCCTGGGCACGTTCCTTGATCACACCGTCGGTCACCCGCCCGCCCACGGTCATTCGCAGTCGGTCGACCGCGCCGTCGGGCGGCAGGGGATAGGTATAGATCGCTTCGGTCCATTTGGCCGTGGGATTGCGGAAATGATGGGTCACGGCATAGCGCGCGATCAGGCCCGAAACCCGCACCGTGATCTCCGTGCCCAGAACGGGCACCGCACGCACGCGGCCGCCGGGCATATCGCCGTCGTCGCTGTCCGCCGGCAGGAACAGCCCGCCCAGATCCATGGCCGCGGCGGGCACGACCGCCGGTTTGGACAGGCCTGTATCGGCCCGCGCCGACGCGGCGGCGACCGCCGTGATCAGGACCAACGTCAGGCCAAGCGCCAGGGGAAAGGACCACCAGCGGCGGCCAATGAAATTGACGATGGGCATATGCTTGCGGATCCTCCCGGTGGCGATCCGCCGCCCCGATGGGGAGCGGCGATGGATCACAGTAAAGTTCGGGACTGGGGCCGGTCTGGGGTTCGGGAAAGGTCATTTCTGGGCAATGCAGCCGCCTTTTCGCCACAGTTCACGCCGCACCGGCGGTTCTGTCCGCGAAGACTTCAACCCATCGATAAAAGGTTCTAGGTTACGGCGCGCTTTGACGGCATCGCTTGTAAGGAGACCTCCCCCATGCATAAAAGCACCATCTGCCTGCACCACGGATACCGCGCCGACCCCGCGACCAATTCGGTCGCCGTGCCGCTGTACCAGACCACGTCCTATCAGTTCGACGACACGGCCCATGCGGCGCGCCTGTTCGGGCTGGAGGAACTGGGGAATATCTATACCCGGATCATGAATCCGACCTGCGATGTCCTGGAACAGCGCATGGCCGCATTGGAAGGCGGCGTGGCGGCGCTGGCGGTGTCGTCGGGACAGGCCGCATCGGCCATGGCCGTGCAGAACATCGCCCAGGCCGGCGACAACGTGGTCGTGTCCACCGATATCTACGGCGGCACTTGGAACCTGTTCAGCAACACCATGAAAACCATGGGGATCGAGGCCCGTTTCGTCGATCCGTCCGACCCGGAAAATTTCCGCAAGGCAACCGACGACAAGACCCGCGCCTATTACGGCGAGACCCTGGCCAATCCCAAGCTCAAGATTTTCCCGATCGAAGCCGTTGCCGCTATCGGCCGCGAACTGGGCGTGCCGCTGATCATGGATAATACGGCGGCCCCCACCCTGTGCCAGCCGTTCGACCACGGCGCGGCCATCATCGTTTATTCCCTGACCAAATATGTCGGCGGGCACGGCACGTCGATCGGCGGGATGATCATCGACGGCGGCAATTTCGATTGGGACAAGCACGCCGCGCGCTTCCCCATGCTGACCCAGCCGGACGCCAGCTATCACGGTGCCGTCTGGACGGAAGCCGCCAAGGGCTTAGGAGCCCCCATCGCCTATATCCTGAAGGCCCGGACGACCATGCTGCGCGACATGGGACAGGCGCTCAGCCCGTTCAACGCCTGGACCTTCATTCAGGGGTTGGAAACCCTGCCGCTGCGCATGCGCGAGCATTGCCGCAACGCCGATGCCGTCGCCCGCCATCTTGATGCCCATCCGGCGGTAACCAAGGTGATCTTTCCCGGCCTGGAAAAAGACGCGGACGCCAAAGCCCGCAATGAACAGCACATGGCCGGCGGTTGGGGCGGACTGGTCGGATTCGAGTTGGCGGGCGGGGCCGAACAGGGCGCCAAGTTCATCGATGCGCTGAAGCTGCTGTACCATGTCGCCAATATCGGCGATGCCCGATCACTCGCCATTCACCCGTGGTCGACCACCCACCAGCAACTGAGCGACGAAGATAAGATCGCCGCCGGCGTGACCGAAGGCTATGTGCGCCTTTCCATCGGGATCGAACATATCGACGATATCCTCGCCGATCTGGATCAGGCGCTTACCGCCGCCGGATGACGCCGTCCCGGCATATTTTGATCCACCCAAAAGACGCGCCCGCTTGCCAGTTTGCGGCAGCGGGCGTAGTCTCCGGGCGCTCGGAATTTCCTTTTCCGGGCACAACTGACAGACCCGCCTGATCGACTTCAAGAGACAAGGACCACACCATGCCTTTCCTCGCCGACCGCCTTGCCGCCATCAAACCGTCCCCCACCATCGCCGTCACCCAGAAGGCCAACGATCTGAAAGCCCAAGGCAAAGACGTGATCGGATTGGGTGCGGGCGAACCCGATTTCGACACCCCCGCCCATATCATCGAGGCGGCGAAGAAGGCGTTGGACGCCGGCATGACGCGCTATACCTCGGTCAACGGCATCCCCGAACTGCAGGACGCCATCATCGCCAAGTTCAAACGCGACAGCGGCCTGGACTACGCGCGCGACCAGATCCACGTCAGCTGCGGCGGCAAACCGGTGATCTTCAACGCCTTCATGGCGACCATCAATCCGGGTGACGAAGTGATCGTCCCGGCCCCTTATTGGGTGTCCTATGCGGACATCCCCCTGATGTTCGGCGCCGAAGTGAAGATCGTGCAATGCGGCGAAGACAACAGCTTCAAGATGACACCGGAACAATTGGACGCCGCGATCACGCCCAAGACCAAGTGGCTGGTGTTCAATTCGCCGTCGAACCCGACCGGCGGCGCCTATACCCGCGACGAGATCAAGGCCTTGGCAGACGTTTTGCTGCAGCATCCGCATGTCTGGATTTTTTCCGACGACATCTATGAAAAGCTGGTCTACGACGGCTTCGAATTCACGACCATGGCCCAGGTGGAGCCGCGCCTGTACGACCGCACCGTGACCATGAACGGCATGTCCAAGGCCTTCTGCATGACCGGCTGGCGTGTCGGCTATTGCGGTGCGCCCAAAGACCTGGTCAAGGCCATGACCATGATCCAGTCCCAGGGCATCACCCATACGGCCGCCGTGTCGCAGGCCGCCGCCGTGGCCGCCCTGAACGGCCCGCAGGATTTCATCGAACAGAATAATGCCGTGTTCAAGGAACGCCGCGATCTGGTCGTCAGCATGCTGAACCAGGCCAACGGCCTGTCCTGCGCCACGCCGGAAGGGGCGTTCTACGTCTACCCGTCCTGCGCGGGCACCATCGGCAAAAAGACCCCGTCGGGCCAGGTCATCAAGAACGACGAGGATTTCGTGACCTACGTCCTGGAATCGGAAGGCGTGGCCGCCGTACACGGCGCCGCGTTCGGGCTGGAGCCTCATTTCCGCATTTCCTACGCCACCGCGACGGATGTGCTGGAAGACGCCTGCCAACGGATTCAGCGAGCCTGCGCCAACCTGAGCTGACCGCGGAAGAATAACCTTGCCGCAGGAATTGCTTTTCCGTACCGGTTCCCGTTTCATTCAGGCATGACCGACGCAGATCAGTTACTTACCCAAGCCATCACGGCCTTGCGGGAAACCCGGATTGATGACGCGGCCGACGCGCTCGATGCGGTATTGGCCCTCATCCCGGGACATTCCCAGGCCAATGCATTTCGCGGCACGATCCATCTGTCGCAGGGAAACGCGGTTGCTGCTCTGCCGTATTTTCGGCTGGCTGCCGAAGCTCATACAGCCGACCCCGGGTTCAATCAGAATTACGCCATCGCCCTGTTGGCAGGCGGCGATGCCGCCGCCGCAGAAGAGACCGCCCGCCGGGCGCTTACCAATGCACCCGGCAACCCCGTCGTCCTGCTGACTCTTGCGCGCAGCTTACGGGCCCAAGGGCACGAACGCGAAGCCCTGGATCTTCTGCATCAAGTTTCCACAACACAACCGAGCCTCGCAGTCTGCAACGAGGAAGGATTGTGCCTGATGGAACTCAACCGCCCCAAAGAGGCCGAAGCGGCCTTTACCAGAGCGGCGGAATTCGACGAAACCGCCTATGAACCCTGGCACAATATGGGAAATGCGGCCCTCGACCAACATCGGCCGGACGATGCCATCGCGGCATTTGACCGCGCCATCCAGCGTGCACCGGACCATGCCCCATCGCATGTGCATCGCGCACAGGCATTGTTGTTATCCGGCCGCTATTCCGAAGGTTGGGAGTCTTACGAATGGCGTTGGAAACTACCGAACCGCCTGACCTTGCGGGACGACCTATCCACCCCCCTGTGGGACGGCCGACCCTTCACAGGAAAACGCCTTCTGATCTATGCGGAACAGGGATTCGGCGACACGCTTCAGTTCGCACGGTTCCTGCCCCTGGCGCAGGCACGGGGCGGCACGGTCATCGTCGATGTGCCGGCCGCCCTTTACCGGTTGTTCGCATCACAAAATGCCGGATACGAAGTGTCCCGACAGGACGAAAAAGTTCCCGCCCACGATTTGCGGCTCCCCATGATGAGCCTGCCCCGGGCCCTTGATATGACATTGGACAATCTGCTGGCACCGCAATCTTGCCTGTCGGTGGCAGAAGGGGACGGCAAATGGCTCAAACGCCTTGCCGATGCACCCGGCCTGAAGGTCGGTTTAGCTTGGCGCGCATTCGCCGAACGCCGCGGCAGCGCGTTCCGGACCGTTCCCCTGACAGCCCTTGCACAATTGTTCGACATCACAGGCGTCTCCTGGTTCAGCCTGCAGAAGGAAACCTCAAGGGACGATCCACCAGCCCCGGCGAACCTGCGCGACATGTCCGAACACCTGACCGACTTTTGGGAGACGGCGGCGTTTATCCGGCAATTGGATCTGGTGATCACGGTCGATACGGCGGTCGCCCATCTGGCCGGTGCCCTCGGCCGGCCAGTATGGATCATGTTGCCCTACGGCAATGATTGGCGATGGTTGACGGCACGGTCCGACAGTCCCTGGTATCCGACTGCAAGGCTCTACAGACAAAACATCGAACGGACTTGGAATTCGGTGGTCGAAGCCGTGGCGCGTGACTTGGCAGACGCACTTTCATGATCAACTCAAGGAAAATAGCTTCAACCGTCCTGGCCGGCGGCCTTCTTGCCGTGGCCGTCGCCGGGGCTGCCCATGCCGGATTGGCAGAGGCCCAATCCGCCTATAACAGCGGGGATTTCCAAAACGCCTTCAAGGAATTGAAACCCGCGGCCGAAGCCGGCAATGCAGAGGCCCAGGCACTGATTGCCGGACTGTATGCGCGCGGTCAGGGAGTGGATGCCAACCTGGACAAAGCCGCCGCCTGGTACGCCCGGGCCGCCGACCAGGGGCATCTTCACGCCACCACCATGCTGGGATGGTTCTACATGCGCGGCATGGGGGTCGAACAGGACGCGGTCAAGGGCTATCGGTTGTTGTCGCGAGCGGCCGCCCGTGGCCAGCCACGGGCCCAGGAAATGCGCAAAGCCGTGACGGAAAAAGCACTTTTGGGACTGGACGACCTTGTCCTGGTGGAATCCCAAAAACAATCGATCGATCAGGCAGAGGCCTATTACCGGGTCGGGCGCAGTTTCGCCCTGGGCCATGGCGTGCCGCGTCTGCCCGAGGTCGCGGCCGAAGCCTTCCGGCGAGCGGCGGACCGCCATCACCCTGCTGGGAAATACGAATTCGCCCGAAGGCTGGATGCCGGTGACGGCGTCGATGAAGACCCCAAGGCTGCATTCAAATGGTTCCAAAAAGCCGCCGATCAGGGGCATGCGGATGCGCTCGCCATGGTCGGGCGCGCATATTTATTCGGACGCGGGACGACGGCAAGCCGGGCACAAGCCATGGTCGCAATCACCCGCGCGAAAGCTTTGGGATCAGAAATCGCACAAGACGTATTGGAAGGGATGGGAAATTGACATCACGCATTACCGGCATCGCCGCAGAATTGCTGCGCTTCCCTTTGGACAAACCTGTCGGCGGATCGGGGGTCGCGCAAATCGATGTGATCGCGGTCGATTTGACCGATAGCGACGGTGCGGCGGGCACGGGCTTCAGTTACTGCCTGGGCGGCGGATCAAACGTGGTCCTTGCCGCAGCCCGTGACCTTTTGCAAAATTTTGTCAGCGATCAACCCACAAACGCTCCCGAACGGTTGTGGCACCGCATGGACCAAAGCCTTAACCGCGTCGGCCGGGGCGCGCATTACCTTGCCATGGCCGCCATTGATGTCGCGGCCTGGGATCTTCATGCGAAACGCCGGGGCGAACCCTTGGGCGTCGCCATGGGCGGCGGCCCCCGGACCGTCCCCGTGTACGGGTCCGGAGGATACCGGCCCAATTTCAGCCCGGAACAGGCCCGAGATCAGGCTCTTGCGCATGTCGAACAGGGCTTTCCCGCCATCAAACCACGCTTGGCAGGGGACGCGTCGGATGCCGCACGACTGTCCGCTGTGCGTGACGCCGTCCCGGACTCGGTCGATATCATGACCGATGCCAACGAAAAGTGCGATCTGGCATCCGCGCTCCGGCTTGCCTCAATCTGTGCGGACCACGGTTGCCTATGGCTGGAAGAACCGCTTCCTTCGCGTGACATCGATGCATTCAAGCGTCTAGCCGCCACGGGCAAAACGGCGATTGCCGCGGGGGAACATCTTCAAGGGATCGCCGAATTCCAATCCTATGTTTCCGGCGCAGGCCTGCACATCGTTCAGCCCGATCTGGCGATGGCCGGCGGATTGACTCCCAGTCTTGCCGCGGCCCGGCTGGCGGAAAACCACGGGCTGTCCGTGGCTCCGCACTTTCTACCGGGTCTGTTCATCCATCTAGCCGCGGCACAGCCAAACGTTACCTGGCTGGAAGACTTTCCCCTGCTGGAACCTTTGTTCGACATCCCCGCCCAAGTCATCAACGGCGAGATCACCATGCCGGACGTCGCGGGTCACGGCATGGCCTGGGCGGATGGCGTTCGGAAATCGTTCCGAATATCGCCTTAATCGGCAGGTTCATCCGGTGCGTCCAAATCCACGGGCACGCCCGGCATGGCCTTGGACGCACGGATCGACAAGGCCGATTTGACGTGACTGACATTGGGCGCCGCCGTCAATTTGGTGGTGAGAAATTCCTGATAGGCATCCCAATCGGCGGCCACGACCTTCAACAGAAAATCCGTTTCGCCCGCCAGCATGTGACATTCACGCACCTGCGGCCAGGCGCGCACGGCGTCTTCAAAGGCTTCAAGGTCGTGTTCCGCCTGGGAATTGAGCCCAACCTGGGCAAAAACGGTCACGTTGTAGCCCAGCATTTTCGGCTCCAGATCGGCGTGATAGCCGCGGATGAAGCCCGCTTCCTCCAATGCCCGGACCCGGCGCAGGCAGGGCGGTGCTGAAATTCCGGCGCGTTTCGACAGTTCCACATTGGTCATGCGGCCGTCAGCCTGCAGGTCGCGCAGGATACGCCGGTCAATCTTATCCAGTTTCACGCGCTGCATGATCGTTTCCCAACCCCCGAGTCTGGTGAAATTTTGTTGCGAAATTATATTATAACGCCTCCGGGGGAAAGCCCCGTTGCGTGACATATGCGTTCACGACTTCGCAGGGCCGGTTATTCCGCCATTAGGAGGGCCGCTTGCGCTTGCACCCCGGGCGGGGCGCTCTTATCTTAGGCCCCAATTGGACACGAACCCTGGGCAGTCGGGTCCCCTGAAACAGTCGTTTAAGAAGGTACATCGCTCCATGCCCAATTCCACCGACGCCACGCCACGCCACAGCAAGGTTCTGATCATCGGATCCGGCGCCGCCGGCTATACGGCCGCCGTCTACGCCGCGCGCGCCAACCTGTCCCCCCTTCTGGTGCGCGGCCTGCAGCCGGGCGGCCAGCTGACCATCACCACGGATGTCGAGAACTATCCCGGTTTCGCCGAACCGATTCAGGGCCCCTGGCTGATGGAACAGATGTTTGAACAGGCCAAGAACGTGGGCACGGACATGGTCGAGGACACGATCATGGAAATCGACCTGAACGCCCGGCCGTTCCGGGCGGTCGGCGATTCAGGCGCCATTTACACGGGCGACACCCTGGTGATCGCCACGGGGGCCAGTGCCCGCTGGCTGGGCCTGCCGTCGGAAGAAACCTTCATGGGCTTCGGCGTGTCGGCCTGTGCGACCTGCGACGGGTTTTTCTACCGCGAAAAGGAAGTCGCCGTGATCGGCGGCGGCAACACGGCGGTCGAAGAAGCCCTGTTCCTGACCAATTTCGCCAAGCGCGTGACCCTGATCCACCGCCGGGACGAACTGCGCGCGGAAAAGATCATGCAAGACCGCCTGTTCAACAACGACAAGATCGAAATCATCTGGGATACGGTGCTTGAAGAAGTCCTGGGCGGCAGCAATCCGCCGGGCGTTACGGCCATGAAGCTTAAGAACGTGAAGACCGGCGAGGTGACAGAGCGGGCCGCCGACGGTGTGTTCATCGCCATCGGCCACGACCCCAACACCAAATTGTTTGCCGGTCAGATCGATATGGACGACGAAGGCTATATCCTGACCCAGCCGGACAGCACAAAGACCAGCATTCCGGGTGTGTTCGCCGCCGGCGACGTTCAGGACAAGGTGTTCCGCCAGGCCGTAACGGCCGCCGGCACCGGGTGCATGGCGGCGTTGGAAGCCGAACATTTCCTGGCCGGCCAGGAAGCGGCCAAGGTCGCCGCCGAATAGGCATGACACCAGCCGGGGGCGGCGTAGGCATTTCCCCCGAATGGCTGATCAGGGGGTTTATCCCATGGACTGGGACAAATTGCGGGTCTTTCACGCCGTCGCCGAAGCGGGCAGCTTTACCCGCGCGGGCGAAGATCTGCACCTTAGCCAGTCGGCGGTCAGCCGCCAGATTTCGGCCCTCGAGGACAGCCTACGGGTGCCTCTTTTCCACCGTCATGCGCGCGGCCTGATCCTGACGGAACAGGGAGAGCTTCTGTTCCGCACGGCCCATGACGTGTTTTCCAAACTGGCCATGGTCGAAGCCCGCATCGCCGAAAACAAGGACGAAGCCCAGGGTTCGCTGACCGTAACAACCACAGTCGCGTTCGGATCAATCTGGCTGACCCCGCGCATGAGCGAGTTCAAGACCCTTTATCCCGATATCGACGTGACCTTGGCGCTGGCCGATACGGAACTGGACCTGAGCATGCGCCAAGCCGATGTGGCCATCCGCCTGGCTCCGCCCAAACAGCCGGACCTGATCCAGCGTTATCTGATGACCATGCATTACCATGTCTATGCCTCGGCCGATTATCTGGCCGCCCATGGCACCCCCCAACGGCCCCAGGACCTGGACGACCACGACCTGATCGTGTACGGCGACGGCGCCCGCCCGCCGGTGGAAAACCTGAACTGGCTGCTGACGGCGGGCGCCAAGCCGGGAACCCGCCGCGAGCCCGTCCTGCGGGTCAATTCGATCTACGGGATTTTCCGGGCCGTGCAAGCGGGCCTTGGAATCGGTGCCGTGCCCGATTACATGAGCCGGGAAGTCAGCAATCTGAAGGAAGTTCTGCCGGAATTGCGCGGCCCTTCGATCGAAGCCTATTTCGTCTATCCCGAGGAACTGCGGAATTCCAAACGCATCACCGTATTCCGGGATTTCCTGGTCGATCGGCTCAACCCGGAAAACCTGTAACATCCGGATTCCAGGGCACCGCCCCCACCGTCGCACGTATCGTGTCATCCTAATGCAATAATTGCACGTCAACGCCAAAGGTATGCGTAAAATGCATATCTGGAATGCGTGTTTATGTCTGGTATACCAAATAAAGAAGCCTATATAACCTGCATCCTGTTGCCGCCGATCCCACCTTTTCGGCGCGGCAACGACCGAGTTTTGGATCCTCCCAGATCCACCCCGCCGGAGGTCATCCGGCACCGGGACTGCTCCTGGCCCCCCCGGGCAGCAGCCCCGACGTCTCCCAGACGTGAAGCCTCCCTGTCAAACTCGCCGGTCTCCTTTCGGAGACCGGCGGTTTTTTTATGCGCAGAGGTTACGGAACAGACAAGGGCATTGTTATTGCGCCGCCTGGGCGCGCTGGGCCACGACCTGATCCGCTTCCTTGCCCTGCAATTCCTGCAGATGGTCGAATTCCCATTGGAACGTGCCGACCCCCATGGTCATGGAGCGCAGCTCGATCACCAGATCATGCATTTCCGATTGCGGCAATTGCACCTGCACTTCGTCCCAGCCGATCCAGCCCGCTTTGGCATCAAACCCCATGATCTGGCCCCGCCGCCCGGAAATCAGACGCTGCATGCGCGAGGTGAATTCGCTGGGCAGCGACACCGTAACCTTGCAGATCGGTTCCAACAGGACCGGATTGCAGTTGGGCATGCCTTCGCGCATGGCCTGTTGGGCGGCCTTGCGGAACGCCATGTCCGACGAATCCACATTGTGGTACTGGCCGTCGGTCAGGGTCACGGACAGGTCGACCACGGGAAATCCCAGGGGCCCTCGCTGCAGGTATTCACGCACCCCCGCTTCGACTGCGGGAATGTATTGTTTGGGCACCACGCCGCCGGTGATGCTGTCGCCGAAGGAAAATCCGTCGCCCCGATTGACCGGTTTGATGTCCAGGTGCACATCGCCGAATTCGCCATGCCCGCCGGACTGTTTCTTGTGGCGGGAATGCTGGGTCGTCGGTTTGCGGATGGTTTCCTTGTAAGGCACCTGGGGCCGTTCCCATTCCATGTCGATGTGGAATTTGCCCTTCATCTTGTCCATGGCGATCATCAGATGCATCTCGCCCTGGCCCCACAGCAGCATTTCCCCCGTATCCTGGTTGTGCTCATGGGAAATGGAGGGATCTTCCTCGATGATCTTGGCAAGGGCCGTCGACATCTTGACCTCGTCTCCCCGGTTGGCCGCATGCACCGCCATGGAAAACAGCGGCGTCAGGGGGGCGGGCCAGTCCATGCCCTTGGCCTTACCCGACGGCGAAACCAGATCGCCGGTCTGCACATCGTCCATGCGGCCAAGCGCCACGACTTCGCCGACGCCGCCCTTGGCGATTTTCTCCATCTTCTGGCCCAGCGCCCTGGACATGCCGGAAACCTTGCCCTTGTCGGTCGCCATGCCGTCTGTGATCTCGCCGCACCACACCCGGGCGAAAGACAATTTCCCCGCATGGCCCGCATGCAGGGTCTTGAACACCCGCGCGGCGGCTTCGCCGCCGGATGAACCTGGCGTCGGCTCGCCCAGGCGTTCGGCGGTCACGTCCGGTCCCGGGGCTTCGTGGCGCAATGCTTTCAACAGCCGGCGCACGCCGTTGCCGTGTTCGGCCGAGCCGAAAAACACCGGCACGGCCTTGCTGTCCTGAAGCACCTTGGCCAGATGTTCGAACACCTCGTCCGACTGGGGCACAATATCTTCCAGCAATTGTTCCAGCAGGGCATCATCGAAATCGGCGAGGCTTTCCAGAAGTTCCGTGCGCGCCGCCTCTTCCCGATCCTTGGCCGCGTCGGGCAGTTCGATCAATTCCGACGGTTTGCCTTCCTGCCAGCGGAACGCCCGTTCGCTGACCAAGTCCACATGGCCGGTAATGTCGTCGCCGTCGCGCAGGGGGATTTCGCGCAGCACCAGTGGGCTGTCGGACAGGCTTTGCAGGGCTTCCAGCGTTTCCGCGACGCTGGCTTCGGCTGAATCCATCTTATTGATGAAAATCACGTGCGGAATCTGATGTTGATCCAGGTACTTGAGGATCGGCGCCGCGGTCAGCGCGCGGTCGCGCCCCGGCTCGCAGACCACCACGGCGGCATCCGCCACCATCAAGCCGTTATGCGCATCCTGCAGCATGTCGATCGAGCCCGGACAGTCGATGAACGTCCAATCGCCGCCCAAATAACACGCGCTGGCGATGTTCATTTCCGTCGACATCTGGCGGGCGCGGGCTTCCGGCGTGGCGTCACCGACCATGTTGCCGTCCTTGACGGAACCCTTACGGTCAATGACCTCGCATTGACGCAGGATTTCCTCCAACAGGGATGTCTTTCCACTGAGATACGGGCCGACCAGCGCCGCAACGCGGGGTCGGCTGTCGGAATTGGTCATCGTTACCTCCCAAGTGCGTTCTTTTTTGTCGCAGGAAGGGGCCGTTTCACCGGCCTTCGATATCCATTTATGGTTAAAGCGTATCTCGCCCAACGGCGGATTCAAGAAGAATCCGGGAATTCGGGAAAGATTCATTCCGGAACAATCTCATACAAAACCATCTTATCCCCGTACCGCGCGCCTTATCATGGGGAAACAATCCCTTGGCCCCGGTGGACAAACCCCCCATATGCGGGGATAAACTGACACTTCCGGCGCGTCGCCGCCCAGCAACGAAGAAACGTGATGAACACCAAGAGCCATAACTATTCACAAACCACGCGCGACATCTGCGTCAGCGTCCTGCCACAGTATTTGCCCGATCAGTCGGTGCCCGAAGATCACCGCTATGTCTGGGCCTATACGGTCCGGATCGAAAACCAGGGGGCCGAAACGGTCCAATTGATCAACCGCTACTGGCGGATTACCGACGCCCAGGGCACATCACACGAAGTTCGCGGCGAGGGCGTGATCGGCGAACAGCCGATCCTGGCGCCCGGCGAAGCCTTTGAGTATACCAGCGGCACACCGTTGGCGACGCCGTCGGGCATGATGATGGGATCCTATGAAATGGAAACCCAGACGGGCGATTACTTCGACGTGGCCGTTCCCGCCTTTTCGCTCGACAGCCCGCACGAACGCATCAACCTTAACTAGCCCTATTCAACAACTGGACCGGGAAACCCGACCGTGACAGCCAAGAAACATCTGAACGTCGCCCAATTGGCAAATGATGAAGCCAAGCCCGCCGGCGACAAGCCATCCCGCGCCGAGGCAGAAGACGCCGTGCGCACGCTGCTGCGCTGGGCCGGGGACGATCCCGCGCGCGAGGGCCTGGTAGATACCCCCAAACGCGTTGCCAGCGCCTATGAGGAATTTTTCGCCGGATACCAAGCCGATCCCACGGAAATTCTTCAGCGGACCTTCGAGGAAACGGACGGCTACGACGAAATCGTGGTGCTGAAAGACATCCGCCTGGAAAGCCATTGCGAACACCACATGGTACCGATCATCGGCGTTGCCCATGTGGCCTATCTGCCGCACCGCCGGGTGGTCGGCATTTCCAAACTGGCGCGGGTGGTCGAAACCTATGCCAAGCGGCTGCAGATTCAGGAAAAGCTTACCGCCCAGGTTGCCAATACGATCAACGAAGTGCTGGAGCCCAAGGGCGTGGCCGTGGTGATCGAGGCCGCCCATCAGTGCATGACCACGCGCGGCGTCAACAAACCAGGCGTAACCATGGTGACCTCACGCATGTTGGGGGCGTTCCGCGACGACCCGACCACGCGGCGCGAATTCCTGGGCATGATCGGGCATTAGCCGCAAAACCCAAGCGGCGTTAGCCGCGACGGTCGTTTTGCGCGAAATCCGAACAATTCCGCAAAATCCACGCGGCATATGGACGCGACGGTTAGTTCCTTCTTTACCTGAAATGCTCTAAACCTCGTCCCCTATAGGGGACAGAACAAGGCACGGGTATGGATTTCCGCCCCATTCTGATGATTATCGGCACGCTGCTGGCGACTTTGGCGCTGGTCATGTGCGTGCCGGCGGTGGTCGACGCCTTTCAAGGCAACCCGGACTGGGAAGTGTTCGCCGCGTCTGCGGGCGTCACTTTGTTTCTGGGCGTGGCCATGGCACTGACGGCCTCCACCGGCGGGGTGCGCCGGCTGTCCGTTCGCCAGGCCTTCGTCATGACGACGCTTAGCTGGGTCGCCTTGACCGTGTTCGCGTCCTTCCCCTTCATGTTCTCGGAACGGGAATTGAGCTTTACCGACGCCTTTTTCGAAGCCATGTCCGGGCTGACCACGACCGGCTCGACCATCCTGACTGATCTGGACACCCTGCCGCCCGGCATTCTGTTGTGGCGTTCGTTGCTGCAATGGCTGGGCGGGATCGGCATCATCGTCATGGCGATCGCGATTCTGCCCATGCTGAAGGTCGGCGGCATGCAGCTGTTCCGCATGGAATCCTCCGACCAGTCGGCGGAAAAAGCCATGCCGCGCGCGGCCCAGATCGCCAGCACGATCGGCGTGATCTATCTGTTTCTCACCTTCCTGTGGGCCGGGGCCTATTGGCTTGCGGGGATGAGCGGGTTCGACGCCGTCGCCCATGCGATGACGACCATCGCCACGGGCGGATTTTCAACCCATGACGAATCCATGGGCTATTTCGACCATGCCGCCATCGATTTCATCGCATCCCTGGGGATGGTCATCGGCGCGCTGCCGTTCATTCTTTACGTCCGCATGCTGCAGGGCCAGTTTTCCGCCCTGCACCGGGACCCGCAGGTGCAATGGTTCCTGACAACGGTCTGCGCCGTGGTCCTGGCGACTACCGTCTGGCTTTGGTTGGAACAGGAGCGCGCGCCGTTCGAAGCCCTTCGGCTCGCGACCTTCAACATCATCTCAATCATCACCGGCACGGGCTACGCCACGGACGATTATTCCCTTTGGGGACATTTCGCCCTGCCGATCTTCTTCTTCATCATGTTCATCGGCGGCTGTGCGGGATCGACCACCTGCGGCAGCAAGGTTTTCCGCTTTCAGAGCCTTTATGCCGCCTGCCGCACCCAGCTGCGCCATCTTCTGCATCCCCATGGCGTGTTCATTCCCTACTACAACAAACAGCCCATTTCGGACGAGGTCATCATCTCGGTCCTGTCGTTCTTCTTTGTCTGGTTCCTGTGCTTCACGTTGCTGGCGCTGGGACTGGGGCTTTTGGGGCTGGATTTCGTGACCGCCTTCTCGTCCGCCGCCACGGCCATCGCCAACGTGGGCCCCGCCCTGGGTGAAACCGGGCCGGCCGCGACCTTCGCCGACCTTCACGACGGCGCAAAATGGCTGATGGCGATCGGCATGCTGTTGGGCCGGCTGGAACTGTTCACGGTGATCGTGCTGTTTACCCAGGCATTCTGGCGGAACTGAGCTTTTCCCTCTTACTGCTGGGAAATCACCGCCAGCGCCACGACCGCCAGCATGGACAATGCCATGGCCGCATTGATCGCGAATTGCGTGCGGTCGGACAGATCCAATCGATGCAGCGTGACCCCGGCCCAAAGCCATAGAAAATGGATGCTGATCCAGATCACGTTCATGATCGCGAACTTGATCGCAAGCTCCATCCCCAGATTTTCGGGCATGAACCCGAACCCGGAAAAGAACGCCGTGTTGACGGCATAGGCCTTGGGGTTGATCGCCTGAAGCATCAACCCGCCGCCGACGCCGGGCGCGGACTGGCGTTGAATGAAGGCGATCTTCGATCCGGCGAAAGCGATTCTGAGCGCCAGATAGAGCAAATACGCCGCCGATGCATAGAGCAGCACCGTGCGCACATGCGGCACGGCCAGCACGGCCGCCGCCAGGCCGGACACCACGGCCAAGGCCACGAAATTGGTGCCCAGGAACAAGCCAAGCATATAGCGCCTGCCGTCCGCGAACCCGAAGCCGGAGCCGACCCCCGCAAGCGACAGGACGCCGGGGCCCGGCGTGATGAACAGAAAAAAACAGGCGGCGGCAAAGGTCAGCATGAAAGCCTTCCGGTCATGTTGGGACAGATCAATATGAAAATGAACGGCGCGCCGAACGGTGGCGGCCCAGGTCGGACATGGTGGCGGCGGGAAGCCGGCCGGTCAAGAACCGCGCGGCCTAGGTGCTGCAAACACCCAGTTCAGCGCATCCATTCGCCCAGGAAACGGCGCATATTGCCTTCCATCTCCCGGTCGAAATCGTTCAACCCCGCCTCCATCATCGCGAACCAGGCCTTGTGCAGATCGTTCAGGGTCGCATCCTCGGGCATGGTCTGATTACGCATCACGCGCGCCTCGGCATGGCCGACGCGGCGGCCGCGGGAATCAAAAACCTCGACCACCGCCGACATTTCAAGATCGTAACGCGCCGCCTGATCGGTCGTGAACGCCCCCTTGATCCCCTTCGTGCGGGGCAATTGGGTTTCAATGATTTGGGCTTTTTCGATGGTCAGTCGGGCAACCGTGCCGGTGCCGCCGCCCATGCCTTTCAGACGGTCCCGACCCCAGATATTCAACGCCTTTGCCGGCGGGGTCGCCATTTTATGTTCCACGTTGGGCGGCGCCAGCGTGGCCTTATGGGCATCGACGATTTCCACCTTGTCGACACCCAGCGTCAGGGCCGGTGCGTGCTGAAACGTGATTTCAGGAAGATTCACGCTGGGATCGGGCGTCGTACAGGCCGCCAGCGAAAGAAACCCTGCGAACAAGGCCGTCATCAAGGGCATTCTGGATTTCATGGCGCTTACGTCTCCTCTCTCGGTTGTCATCCCCGACATCTCCATACTGAGCTTGCCGTGTGACAGGATCAAGGCAACGATTGGCACAGTGCCCGGATATCAGACCAGGCCAGGATCAATCGCCGTAAAGCGCGTCAAGCTGGCCCGGATCGAAAACGTAGTCCGTGCGGCAAAATTCGCAAGTCACGGTAATGATGCCGTCTTCGGCCATGTCCTCGACCTCGGCCCGGGGAAAGGACCGAAGGGTCGTTTCGACCTTTTCCCGGGAACAGCGGCACGATTGTTTCACGGCCCGGCCGTCGGTCACCCGCACCCCGTCCTGATGATACAGGCGATACAGCAGTTGTTCCGTACTGACGGCGGGATCAAGCAGCTCGTCCGATGACAGGCTGCTCATCAGAATGACCGCCCGGCGCCAGGCTTCTTCGGCGTCTTCATCACTGTCCCCGCGCCCCTTCGGCAGGCGCTGAACCATGATCGCACCGGCGGTCAGCGGATCGGCGCCGGACGCGACAAGGATCGCCGTTTCCAATTGTTCCGATTGACGGAAATAATCATGGGCGCATTCGGCCAGCGTCGCCCCGGTCAGTTCCGATATGCCCTGATAACGGTCCGTATCGGGTCCCTGATCGACGGTGAAAGCAAGATATCCCGATCCCAACAAAGCCGGCACGGGAGCCCCCGACGCACCCGAAGCATCCAGGGCGGCAAGCCGGTCCGCATCGTACCGGGCGTAACAGCGCATATCCCCCGCCGAGGTCACATCCGCCATGACCAAGCCGATCGGGCCGTCCCCTTGGATTTGCAGGGTAAAGACGCCATCGAACTTCAAGACGCTGGACAACGCCGCCGCCAGAACCACGGTCTGCGACACCATGTCGGCGACAGGGGCCGGGTAGTCATGGGGTGACGTCAGTGCATCAAGCACCGGCCCCAGACGCACCACGCGCCCGTTCACCCCCAGAGCATCCACGTGGAAAGGCTGAATGATATCGTCGAAAGGAGAAGAAGCGTCAGGCATCGTTCGGGGCATTCGTGTTCTGGGTCCGATAATAATAGGTATGGGCAGGCTGGAAGCCCGCCAAGTGATAAAGCGCCATAGCCGGTGAATTATCGTCTTCGACCTGCAAAAACAACTGCCGGTTCTGGGCCGGCTCGCAGGCCCAGTTCGCCAAGGACCAAAGAATTCGCGCCGCATGGCCCTGGCGCCGCACCCGGGCATGGGTCGCCATGCACAGGATCATCACCCAGTCATCGCGCATCACGGCGGCCCCCACGGCAGCGGGCTCTGCCCCCGCATCCAGCACCGCATAGGCACGGGGCGTAGGCAGGCCTTCGGCCAATCGGCAACGCAGGCCCCGTTCGCGCCCCTCGGCCAGACCGGCGCTGAAGACCTGCAGCCAGGCGGGATTGGCGGTGGAAAACAGGCGCGTGCGAAACCGCGGCGACGACCGGCCTGCCAAATTGTCCCGCACAGCATCTGCCGAGGCCGTCATGACCAGGGTGCGGGCTTCGATCCCGTAACCGCGGCGTTCCAGTTCCGCGTCCAGGCCGCGTGGCTGCACGGCCCCGGAAATCTGGAACCGGCAGGGCAGGCCGCGCTGACGATAGAATTTTTCGGCGGCGTCGATACGCGCGTCCAGGCTGCTGTCGCCCGTTTCTTCCAATGCCAGGACGGAATTGGCGCGCCGGGACGCGCCTTCGGACACCCGCAACCGCCAGCCTTCAAGGATACCCTGGCTAAACGGCGGCCAGCATTCAGCCGCCCGGCGTTCCAGGTCGCGGATGCCCTCTTCGTCAAACATGATGGCCGCCTTTGTCCACGACCGACAGTCCGGTCAGATGTCGCCCAGGCACCAAGCCAGGATTCCCTTCTGCGCATGCAGACGGTTTTCGGCTTCGTCCCAGATCACGGACTGCGGGCCGTCGATCACGGATTCCGTCACTTCCTCGCCCCGGTGGGCGGGCAGGCAATGCATGAACACGGCATCGGCCGCCGCCTTGGACATCAGGCGATCATCGACCCGATAAGGGGCCAGCAGATTATGGCGCTGGCTTGCATCGTCATCACCCATGGATACCCAGGTATCCGTGACCACTAGGTCGGCCCCGGTTACGGCTTCGTCCGCGTCACGGGTGACGACGACATCCGCGCCTTCCGCCTTGGCCCAATCGACCACCGCCGGCGTCGGCGACAATTGTTCCGGGCAGGCCAGGCGCAGTTTGTAGCCGAACTGCGCGGCCCCGTGGATCCAGGAATTGGCGACATTGTTGCCGTCGCCGGCCCAGGCCACGGTGCGGCCGGAAATACCGCCGCGGTGTTCCTCGAAGGTCATGACGTCGGCCATCAACTGGCAAGGGTGCGAAGCATCCGTCAGGCCGTTGATGACCGGCACGGTCGCGAATTCGGCCAGATCGTGCAGTTTTTGCGGGTCGTCCGTGCGGATCATGATCACATCGCAATAACGCGACAGCACACGCGCCGTGTCGGCGACGCTTTCGCCGCGGCCAAGCTGGGATTCCCCGCCCGAAAGGACAACCGCCTGTCCGCCCAATTGCTGGATCGCGACCTCGAACGACACGCGGGTGCGGGTCGACGGTTTCTCGAAAATCATCACCAGCGTCTTGCCGGCAAGCGACGGCGACGGCGCATGCGCCCGGCCGTTCTTTTTCATGCCGGCGGCATGGTCGAGAATTCGACGCAGCGTGCCCTTGTCCGTTCGATTCAGATCAAGGAAATGGCGCAGTCCGCTCATCCCGTTTTCTCCGCGTTCAGTTCGGCGGCGATGGCGGCGCAGCTTTTGTCGAGCGCCGAAACCGCTTCGTCGATGTGGCTTTCCTCAAGGATCATGGGCGGCAGCATGCGCACCACGTTTTCCCCTGCCGGTACGGTCAGAACACCGTTGTCGATCATCTGATTGACCAACAGGTTGTTTTCCACGGCACAGCGCATGCCGACCATCAGGCCCTGGCCGCGCACGTCCACGAGGATATCCGGATACTTGGCGACGACATCGCCCAGTTTGTCCCACAGCAGGCGCGCCATCTTATCCACATTGGCAAGGAATCCGGGCGCCAGGATCACATCCAGCATGGCGCCGACCGCCGACATGGCCAGCGGCGTGCCGCCGAAGGTCGAACCATGCGTGCCCGGCACCATGGCCTTGGCCGCGTCTTCCGTCGCCAGCACCGCGCCGACGGGAAACCCGCCGCCCAACCCCTTGGCCGTCGACAGGATATCCGGAGCCACGCCCGCCCATTCATGGGCGAACAGCTTGCCCGTGCGGCCGTTACCGGTCTGTACCTCGTCCAGCACCATCAGGATGCCGAATTCGTCACAGATATCGCGCACGCCTTTCAAATAACCGGGCGAGGCCGTGCGGATGCCGCCTTCGCCCTGTACGGGTTCAAGCAGGATCGCCGCCGTCTGGTCGGTGACCGCGGCGCGCAGGGCATTCAGGTTGTCGAACGGCACATGGTCGAAGCCTTCCGGCAGGGGGCCGAACCCTTCGCGGTGCTTTTCGTTCGACCCGGCGGCAAGGTCCGCCAGGGAGCGGCCGTGAAAGCCGCCTTCACAGCACAGGATGCGGTTCTTTTCCGGATGGCCGGCGGCGAAGTGATAACGCCGCGCCATCTTGATCGCGGTTTCGACCGCTTCGGCGCCCGAATTGTTGAAGAACACCGTATCGGCGAAGGAATGGGCGACCAGCTGATCGGCGACCTTTTCCTGGCCCGCGACCCGGTACAGGTTGGAGACATGCCACAGGGTTTTCGCCTGTTCGGTCAAGGCGGCAACCATCTTGGGATGGCAATGACCCAGCGAATTGACGGCGATGCCCGACCCCATGTCGAGGAAACGTCGGCCGTCGTCTGCCCAGACATACATGCCCTCACCCTTTACCAGGGCGAAAGCGGTCCGCGCGTAATTCGGCATGACGGCGCTGATCATTTCGCTCTCCTATGGCTTGCCAAACGGCATTGAAGTGACAGAAAGGAAAAAAGCCCCCGTTCTCCAGGAGCTTCATCGGTCTTCCCTTCCAGGAAAGCCGCCGAGTATCCGTATCCGGGGTGGGGTTGTCAACGGCGGGAACGTTACCGTTCCGTGCACCTAAAAGGGGCCGGATCAGGCTTTCAGCTTGTAGCCCGTGCGGAACATCCAGGTGCAAAGCCACCACAGGCCCGCGTTGATCACGGCCATCACCGCGACGCCGATCCACAGGTTGCCGTCCGCATGGCCGATGAAGCCGTAGCGGATACCGTCGATCATGTAGAAGAACGGGTTGAAATGGGCCGCGATCTGCGCCGCTTCGGGCAGCCTTTGAATCGAATAGAACGTGCCCGACAGGAACGACAGCGGCGTGATGACGAAATTGGTGACCGCCGCGATATGATCAAACTTGTCCGACCAGATGCCGCCGGCAACCCCCAGCAAAGACAGCATCAAGGCTCCCATCACCGCGTGATAGACGATGAAGAACAGGCTGTGCACGCCCAGGCCGACCACGAACGCCATCGCCACCCAGACCACGACGGCCACGGCGATGCCCCGCGTCATGCCGCCGATGGCGAAGCCGAACGTCAGTTCGTGTTCGTTCAGGGGCGCCATCAGACTGTCGACGATGTTGCCCTGGATCTTGCCGATCATCAGCGAACTGGACGTATTGGCAAAGGCATTCTGGGCGATCGCCATCATGATCAGCCCGGGGGCCAGGAAGGTGATGAACGGGATCCCCGCGACCGTGCGGTGGTCGCCGCCCAGCGCCAGGGCGAACACGGCCAGGAACAGCATCGTCGTGACCAGGGGGGCGACCAGAGTCTGGGTATAGACCTTGATGAAGCGGCGCACCTCGCGCAGATAAAGGGTCTTAAGCCCGATCCAGTTGACCGCGCCCATGGGCGCCGGCCCGCCGGGGGCGGAAGGCAGTTCGGGCAGGGTCGATTGGGGTGACTGGTCACGCATCATCCGGCTCCTTATAAGATATGCCCATGGAGAGTCCACCCCGATCCGATGACGACATGCCGGAGGCCCCTTCGAAGAAGGGCGCCCCGCGCAAGCCGCGCGCCCCCAAAAAGGTCACGCAGAGCCATCTGCAGAACGCGGCCCTGCATTATCTGTCGCGCTTCGCGACCACGGCCGAGAACCTGCGCCGGGTGCTGATGCGCCGGGTCGAGAAGTCGGCCCGCCACCACGGCACGGACCCGGCGGAAGGTGCTGAATGGATCGAGGACCTGATCCAGCGCTATCAACGCACGGGCCTGTTGAACGATGCCGCCTATGCCGAAGCCCGGGCCGGCGACATGCTGCGCCGGGGCACGCCGGTCAAGGGTGTGCGGTTCAAACTGATGCAGAAAGGCGTGGGTCCGGACGATATCGACCAGGCCCTTGCCGCCGCGACCGAAGACATGCCGCAACCGGACCTTGCCGCCGCCGCCGCCCTGGCGCGGCGCCGCCGCCTGGGCCCCTATGCCAGCCCCGACAAGCGCACAGACCGTCGGGATAAGGATTTGGCGACCCTGGCCCGGGCCGGGTTCGATTACGACACCGCCAGGCGCGTGATCGAGGCGGACACGGTGGATGATCTGGAGCAGATGCTGGACGACGGCTAGGGTTTGCGGCAGCACTCGTTTTCAGGAACAATGACCGCTGATGTCTGGGAGGGACGGATGATGGGTTGGTTTTCCGGAATTGCAGGGGCCGCCATCCTTATGACGGCGGGTGTGGGAGCCGCGCTTGCCGACAGCCCCGCCAAGACCGTCGGCTTTGTCGAACCCGTCCTGATCCAGCCGGAAAACATCGCCGTCCGGGCCAAGGTCGATACGGGCGCCGACCATTCCTCCATCGACACTTCCGACTGGGAAACGTTCGAACGTGACAGCCAGACCTGGGTCCGCTTCACCCTGCGTCTGGACGGCGGCGAACAGAAACCCATGGAACGCCCCCTGCACCGCATGGCGACGATCATCCGGGCCGGCGCCGGGGACCACCAACGTCCCATCGTCCTTATGAGCCTTTGCGTGGGCGACGTCGCGCGCGAGGTTCAGGTCAACCTGGCCAAGCGCCCGCGCCTGACCTACCGCATGCTGCTGGGGGCCAGCTTTCTTTCCGGCACCTACGTGGTGGACGTATCGAAATCAGACATGACGCAGCCGTCCTGCACCGGGGCGAAGCCATGAGGAACCGCTCGGTCTATCTGTTGGCGGCATTGCTTGCAGCCGCCGGGTTGGCGCTGTTCGCCTATAAGGTGGTTGCCCTGGAATTCCCGCTAAGCCCCGACGACGCCCCCGACAACTGGGAGGTCGAAGCCCGCGTCACCTTTACCGCAGTGGACGGCCCGGCGACCGTGCGCCTGTTCGTGCCCCGCAGCACGCGCAACCACACGGTGCTGGACCAAAGCTTCATTTCCCGGGGCTATGCCCTATCGACCGACGTCACCCCCGAAGGCCGCATGGCCCGCCTGACCCGGCGTCAGGCAAAGGGGCCGCAAAGCGTCTATTTCCGCTTTCTGATCCATCGCACCGAACCCGTGACCACACCCGCCGTCGCCGAACCGGAACCGGTCCAGCCGCCGCCCTGGAAGGGGCTGCGCCTGGAAGCCGGGCGGGCAATGCTCGACCAGGTGCGAGTCGAAGCGGAAAGCCCCCTGGTGATCGCCGATGCGGTCCTGAAACGCCTGGCCCGGTCCGAGCCGGATGACGTCGCCAAGACCCTGTTGGGCAACAGCAACGGCGCGGAACGCCGCGTCACCGCCGCCGCGGCGGTATTGCGGCTGGGCGGAATGAATGCGCGGGCGGTCCATGGCATCGCCTTGGAGGTCGGGCAAAAACCCGTGCGCTTCGTGCATTGGATGGAAGTCGCCGAAGGCGGCGTCTGGCACCGCATGACCGCCGACCCGGCGGCGCCCGAGGTCCCGGCAACCTGGTTCCCCTGGTGGCGGGGGACGGCCAAGCTGGCCCAGGTCGATGGCGGCGGCACCCCCAAGGTGCGGATCACGGTGGAACGGGCCGCCGACCGGTCGATCGTCGACACCCTGGGAGCGGCCAACACCCAATCCAAGAACCTTTTGACCTCGGCCATGACGTCCCTGCCGCTTGAGGTTCAGCAGGTCTACCGCGTGCTGCTGGTGGTGCCCTTGGGGGTTCTGCTGCTGGTCGTGCTGCGCAACGTGATCGGGCTGAAAAGTTTCGGCACCTTCATGCCCGTGCTGATCGCCCTGGCCTTTCGCGAAACCCAGCTTCTGTGGGGCATTATCCTGTTCACCGTGATCGTCGCCATCGGCCTTGCCATCCGGCTTTGGATGGAACGGCTGCGCCTGTTGGTCGTACCGCGCCTGGCGGCCGTGCTGATCATCGTGGTCGGCGCCATGGCGGGGCTGAGTGTGCTCAGCGCGCAACTGGGGCTTGCGGGCGGTCTGTCCGTGGCCCTGTTCCCCATGGTCATCCTGACCATGACGGTGGAACGCATGTCGGTGATCTGGGACGAACGCGGCCCGCGCGACGCCATGCAGCAGGGTGTGGGGAGCCTGATCGTGGCGACCGCCTGTTACCTGCTGATCAGCTATCCCATGACCGAACATCTGTTCTTCCAATTCCCGGAACTGCTGATGGTGGTGCTGGCGGCAGTCTTGCTGCTGGGCCGCTATTCGGGATACCGGCTGACGGAACTGTACCGGTTCAAACCCTTGTCCGGCGGCGGCACCTGACATGCAGATCATCGACCTGTACCGGCGTTTGCGCTCCAACGGCGTACTGGGACTTAACTGGCGGAACGCGGAATTCCAGCTGGTCCATAACCGGCGCAAGTTCTTCCCCCTGGTCGATGACAAACTGAAATCGAAACGCCTGGCCCAGGACGCCGGGATCGAAGTACCCGAACTGTTCGGCGTGATCGAATATCCGCACGAAGTCCGCACCTTCGAACATATCGTGCGGGGCCGCGACGACTTCGTCGTCAAACCGGCCGAAGGCAGCGGCGGCGACGGCATTCTGGTGGTCATGGGACGCGAGGGCGACGCCTTCCGCCTGGCCAACGGGACTGTCATGGCACCCGACGAAATGCGGTTTCATATCAACAACATCCTGGCCGGAACGTTTTCCCTGGGCGGGCAGCCGGACAAGGCCCTGATCGAATACCGCATCCGGTTCGATCCCATCTTCGATCGCATCGCTTTTCAGGGCGTGCCCGACATCCGCATCATCGTGTTCTACGGCGTGCCGGTGATGGCCATGACGCGCCTGCCGACCGAGGAATCGTCGGGCAAAGCGAACCTGCACCAAGGTGCGATCGGCGCCGGCATCGACATGACCACGGGCAAGACCCTGAACGCCGTATGGCATGACCGCATCATCACCCAGCACCCCGATACGGGGGCCGCGGTTTCCGGCGTACAGATTCCCCATTGGGATCGGTTGTTGCACCATGCGGCGCGATCCTACGAGCTGACCAACCTGGGCTATCAGGGCATCGACATGGTGCTGGATTCCGAACGCGGACCGGTCATGCTGGAACTGAATGCCCGCCCGGGTCTGAGCATCCAGATCGCCAACGGCGAAGGGCTGGGCCTGCGCCTGGTCCGGATCGAGGACTGCCTGCGCGACAGCCCGGAGCAACTTGAGACGGCGGAACAGCGGGTCCGTTTCACACGGGAACATTTCGCGCCCCGACCGGTCGCCCGCACGGACGCCTGACGGGCCGCTCACCCCATGAAATTTCCTGCTTGAAAGCCGCCTGCTTGGAAATCGCTACTTGGGCGTTTCGATAGCCTCGCGCCGACGGACCAGGATCAGCTTCCCCTTGTAGGAAATGCGGTCTTCCATCAGCAGGGCCGTACCGAACTCGGGCACGTACCAGGCATTGATCTCGACCAAGTCCCATTTCATGGACTTGGGGCCTTCCAGCACCTTTTGCGAAATATCGATCAGATGGGCGGTGAATTCACCCGCCGGCAGTTTAAGGGCCTTGGAGCCCCGCACACAGAACGACGACTGCAGCTTCATCACCAACTTGCCGTCTTTCTTGCCTTCGACGACGTAATCGGCCTCGTTGCCCTGTTTCAAGGGCCACAGCTTGTCGTATTCAGGCATATCGAAATCGAACTGCCAGCCGCCGCCGCTGGCGGTGCGGGCAAAGGCACGGTAAAGGGTGACGTCCTGAATGGGCCCCTTGCCCTGGATCGGTTCCCGGAACCAGCGCACCTTGTCGCCCGAAATGGACTTCACCCGGTAGCGTTGATGGGTCACGTCCGGCGTCTTGGAATCGGGATTATGGGTGATCTTGAAGATAAAATTGGCGCCTTCGGCAGGCGATGCATAGGGGATCGTCGCCACTTCGCTTTTCGAGGCGATGCACGCCGCCGCCCATGCACCCGACGACGCACAGATTACCACCGCAAAGATACCCGCAAATACAGTGAGACGGGACAGGCCCATTAAGCTCCCCTTGGCTGCCTTCCGGAAAATTGGCCCTGCTCTCGTCCCCGAGAAACAGATTTCTATCGCCAATAGTCTAGTCAAGCAGGGCCAACATACAATAAACAACTGATATGAATGACCTAGCTGAGTTTTGGAATCTCGTCGTAGACGTCTGGCAGCACGGTGTCGGGGGTGTGGATGTGGGCCGCATGGCGGCCGCATTCGGCATTTTCGTCCTGTTCCTCATGCTGCGTGGACTACTGACCCGGTTCCTCATGGCCTGGCTGCGCCTGCTGACCAAGCGCACGCCCTGGACCCTGGACGATCATATTCTGGAAACGATCGAGCCGCCCGTACGCTTCGTGCCTGTTGTCATGGGCCTGTTTTTCGGCTTCCAGGTTTTGGAACTGGAGGGAGCGGCCGCGATCATGACCTCCAATCTGGTGCGCTCGCTGATCGCGTTCACCATTTTCTGGGCCTTGTTCCGCGCCATTACCCCGCTCAGCAGCGTCCTTCACCGCCTTGACGGGATTTTCTCCGTCGAAATGGTGGAATGGCTGACCCGCGCGATCCGCGTGTTGGTGTTCATCATCGGAGCGGCGGCCGTGTTGGAGGTCTGGGGCATCCAGGTCGGCCCGATCATCGCCGGTTTCGGCCTGATCGGTGTCGCCGTGGCCTTGGGCGCCCAGGATCTGTTCAAGAACTTGATCGCGGGCCTGCTGATCCTGGCGGAAAAACGGTTCCACAAGGGCGATTGGATCAACGTCGAAGGCGTGGTCGAGGGGCATGTGGAGGCGATCGGGTTCCGGTCGACCATGATCCGCCGGTTCGATAAAGCGCCGGTGATGGTTCCCAATTCCAAGCTTTCCGACACGGCCGTGATCAACTTCACGGCCATGACCCATCGCCGCATCAAATGGCTGATCGGCGTCGAATACCGCACCACCGTCGACCAATTGCGCCAAATCCGCGATGCCGTCGCCGCCTATATCGAAGAAACGCCCGAGTTCGCGCCATCGACCGAGGTGTCGACCTTCGTGCGTGTCGACAGTTTCGGCGATTCCTCCATCAACATTCTGGTCTATTGCTTCACCCTGACCACGAAATGGGGCGAGTATCTGGAGATCAAGGAACGCCTGGCCTATCGCATCAAGGACATCGTCGAAGGTGCCGGCACGGGCTTTGCCTTCCCCAGCCAATCGATTTATGTGGAAAGCCTGCCGGGCGGCGATGCGCCCGAAATCTTTCAGCCGCCGGGTCCCGGCCCCGCCGAGCCCCGTTGAACACAGCCGCCGGAACGCCGGTTGACGACACAATCCAAGGGAGGACCCGAAATCATGGGCATCACCATTTATCACAACCCGAAATGCAGCAAATCCCGCCAAACCCTTCAATTGCTGGAAGACAAGGGCGTGACCCCGGATATCGTCCTGTATCTGGACACGCCGCCCACGCCGGACGAAATGAAGGACTTGCTGAAAAAGCTGGGCAAGCGTGCCGGCGACATCCTGCGCAAGGCAGAGGCCAAGGAAGCGGGATTGTCCGCGGACATGGACGAGGACGCCCTGATCAAGGGCATGATCGCCAATCCCCGATGCATCGAACGGCCGATCGTGGTCAAGGGGGCCAAGGCCGTTTTGGGGCGGCCGCCGGAGAACGTTCTCGACCTAGTCTGAACGGGACCTGACAAACCAGGAGAACGGGCGAGTTTTAGTTTAATCTTCGTAGGTTACGAGACTTGCGGTTCGGCGGTGGACACTTCAATATGTGCCCGCGAGGGGAGATTGAATTCAGGTCGACTCCCTGACCTGCTCAAAGATCACCGAAAACGGGACGGAGCGGGCCAGGCGGACTCAATCGACGGCGGGCATGGAACCGCCGACACCGTGGAGGTTTAATGGCCGCCGACGACCACGTTACCCCGGAACAATCTCCGGTCGACGTTGACGATGCCCGCGCCGTCTGGGAATCCCTTCCCGAAGAAGAGCGGACAGCCTTGCGCGACCGCGAAGCCGCGCGCCTGTTCGCGATCGGCTCCGACCATCAACGGAACGGGCGCCTGGAAGAGGCAATCCCCGAATACACCCGGGCCCTCGGCCTTAATCCCAACCTTGCCGAAGCCTATAACAACCTGGGCGTGGTTCTGCGCGCGACCGGCCGCCCCGAAGCAGCCGTTTCCTGTTATCGCCGCGCCATCGCGCTGAAACCGCGCAATGCGTCATCTCATTCCAACCTGGGCAACGTCCTGCGTGACCTGGGCCGGTTCGAGGCTGCCGTGGCCAGCCATCAGCAGGCCGTGCATCTGGACCCGAAAAACGCCGACACCCTGCATAACCTGGGCGTGGCCCTGCGCGACCTGGGGCGCCGCGACCAGTCCCTCGATTGTTTCGAGCGCGCGTTGGACAACAACCCCGCCCACGTCCCCAGTCAGCTGGACCGTGGCCGGTCCCTGCTTTTGGCGGGCGAGTACGCCGCCGGCTTCAAGGATCTTGAAGCCCGTTTCCAGTTGCGCCGGTTCCGCCTGCGCGGCATGGACACGCCGCGCTGGGACGGCAGCAAGGCCAAGGGCAAGACGGTCCTGGTGTCTTGCGAAGGCACCTTGGGCGGCATCATCCAGTTCGTTCGCTATATCCCGCTGATCAAACAGCAGGGGGCCAACGTGGTGCTGGAAGCCCCCGCTGTCCTGGCCGATCTGCTGGCCACCGTTTCCGGCGCCGACAAGGTCGTCGTTCAGGGGGCGGACCTGCCCAAATTCGACATGCACGCGCCGCTGCTGTCCCTGGCGTCGGTCTTCAAGACCGCCGCCGGCAAAGTTCCCGCGGACACGCCGTATCTGACGCCCCCCGATCCGGGTGCCTTTCGCCTGCCGCCCAGCGGCAATATCCTGAAGGTCGGCATCGCCTGGGCCGATGAACGCCCCGCGACACATATCACCCCCACACCGGGGCTCAGGCCATTCCTGGAACTGGCGGGATTGGCCGGGGTGACCCTATTCGGGCTGCAGACGGGCCCGGCGGCGGGCGACCTGAACAGCGAAGGAACGGAAGCCCTGATCATCGATCTGGCGCGCCGCGCCGGCGGTCTGGCAGGCTTGGCCGCCTACATCGATCAGATGGATATCGTGATCGCGGTCGACGGCGCCGTCGCCCATTTGGCCGGTGCCTTGGGCAAGGAAACCTGGGTCATTGCACCGGTTTCCCCCGATTGGCGTTGGGGCACATCGGGCGATACCACGCCGTGGTATCCAAGCGCGCGCGTGCTGCGTGCCGAACGGCGGGCGGATTGGCAGGGATTGCTGGATCAGACCCGGCGCGACCTGCGTGCCCGGGTCCGGCGCGGTCATAACGGAAGCTAGAAGCGGTAGCTGTAGCGCAGCCCGACGTTTTCCAGGCCTTCGTTGTAATCACAAATCTTGGCGTTGGAAATATGGTCGAAGACGGCCGCGATTTTGTGGTGCTCGGTCAACTGCCAGCCCAGGGTCAGGGATTCACGGAACAGCAGATGGCAGCCCAGGTCCTTCTTGTCGACGGCTCCTGAATCCGTTTCGCCGTCGTGGTAGGCGCCGCCGACGCTGATCCCGGCGAACAACCCCTTCCACAGGTTCCATTCATAACTCAGCCCAAAAAACACCTGGCTGGTGTCGCCGGCCGAATTGATGTTGGCGCCGATATGGGGTTCCGGCGACCAGATGATGTCGAGGAATTCAGGCGACTTGAAACGGAATTCGATATGCCCGTCATAACCATCTTCCTTTGAATTGGAAAACGGACCCTCGTCGTGCAAAAGCGCACCGATCGACACTTCCGCTAGGATGCCGCCCAGAGGATTGCCGCGCGAACTGGCGCGGGCACCGCGTTCCGTACCGCCGGGCCAAAGCGGACCGGTCTTGGCCGACGAACGCATGACCGGCGCGGGGGCTGCGGCGGGTGCCGGGGCGGATACGGGCTGCGCCTGCGGACGATAGGTCGGGCGCGCCGGTTGCCGAGCGGGACGTACGGGCTGCGGCGCATAAACCGGGGCCGCCGAACGCCCGGCCGCGGGCTGCCCGGCGCTCGGTTGCGCCTGCGGACGGTCCCATTGTTGGGCCGGGGCGTTCAGGCCCCTGATCTTGCCCATCAGAAGGCGAATGTCGTAGCCCGTCGCCACGCTGTTGGCCTCGGCGCCGGAAATCGGCAACAGGCTGAACCCAACCACCCAGCACAATATTTTGATATGATTAGACAAATTTCCCTCGCACCCTCTTGAGTGCCGGTCCCGCACCCCATGTCCCCAGTCGTTGACCCGGCATAAGGAAGCAAAAGCGCCTTAAACAAGGGTAAACCTTCTTTCTGTTTAATGGACGGGACGGCAATCGTCCAGCACCGCGGTCTGCGCGGGAACGGACATCAAGCCGATCAAATGACGCGTGATTTGGCGACGAGGCAACGGCCTTTGACCACAAAGAAACAACAGTTCCGGGACAAGGACATCATCTTCCGCGAGGGAGATCCGGCGACCCGTGCCTTCACCATCATTTCCGGCAAGGTGGAACTGGTCACGGAAGTCGACGGCAAGGAAAAACACCTGGGCCTGCTCGGCCCCGGGAAAAACCTCGGCGACACGGACATGAGCCGCGGCCGCCATATGGCGACGGCAATCGCCGCCGGCACGGTCACGCTGCGCCCGCTTGATCAGCAGGCACTTGCCCTGGTCAACAACACGGCACCGCGCGGTCCCGGTCTTCTGGCCCGCCTGTTCGGCCCCTTGGCGGGTACGCCCGCGGGCAGCGGACGGCGGTTTTCGTTATTCGGGTGGTTCCGCCAGATCAAGGAAGCGAGCCAGCCCGCCGACCCGACCCGGATTGAAATCCGCCTGGCCCCGTTGTCTGCGAAGGTTCCAGCACCCGAACAAGACCACCCCGAAGCCACCCTCGACCCCACGCCGGAAACGGCGATCATGGATGCCTTCGCGGGATTGGAAGGGGTGCGCGTTCGCCAGCTGAAAAAACCCGTCACCGTGCCCGAAGACACGGAACCGGATGACGTTTTCAACCGCTTACATTGGATGGCCCGCCAGACCCTGGCCCAGGCGGAAGCCGATATCCTGATCGGCTACGAAACGGACGCGTCGGCCAATCGCCTGATCCTGCGGTTCCTGCCGCTCGGTATCCAGAACGAAGACCCGGCCGGCCTGCTGCATCCGGCGCAAACCCTGGTTCTTCCCGCACCCCCCGGCGAAGCCCTGTGCGCCCTGGCTGCCGCCGTCGCCCTGGCCGCGACGGTGCCCCTGACCGACGTGAAGAAAAACCGCCTGGCGAAACTTCTGCCCGAAGCGATCGAGCGGGCAACACCCGCCGTCGAGGCGCTGGAAGATACCGGCGCCCTGACGGACCGCGACAAGATCATCGCGCGCCTGTTCTTCGCCAATCTTCTGACCCTGGTTTCGGCCCCCTCCGGCCAGATCGAAGGCTATCGCATGGCCGCCGATATTTACGGCCAGACGATCGAGGCCTTGAATGAGGACACGGACGCGCTCGACCGTGCCGTGGCGCAACGTGCCTTAGGCGCGATCCTGCCGGTTCTGGCCCCGCAAATGGAAGACCTGGTCGTCACCGAAGAAGAAGACAAGCCCGAAGGTCCCATGCCCCAGGCGATGGCGCTTCTGGAAGCCGCAAGCGAACATTTCACCCGCGAGGTCCATCCCAAGGAATGGGCCGCATTGCAAAACCGCTTGGGCCATCTTTGCTACCGCATGGATGCCCAGGAAGGCGACCAGGACCTTCTGAAAAAAGCCCTCAACCATTATCAGGCCGCCCTTCAGGTCTTTAACCGGGTCGACCACCCCATGCGCTGGGCCGAGGTTCTGAACAACATCGGTCAGGCCGCCGCGATCCTGGGCGAGCAGATGAAGTCCGTGCCGCTGTTCGAAAAAGCCATCGAAGCCTGCTCGGGTGCACTGGAAGTCCGCCACAAGCTGGATCACCCCATGCTTTGGGCGGCGACTCAGAATACCTTGGGGTCGGCCCTGTTCATGATGGCCAAACAGACCCATGATCCGGCCCAGTTGGAAGCCGCGCGCGAAGCCTTCGGGCTGGCCAAAAGCGTCTATGAAGCCCGCGGCGCGCACCGCCTGACCCTGATCACGGAAAAAAACCAGGCCCGGGTCGAGCGCATGATGGAAATTTCACGGCCCAAGGATCCGCCGCCCCTGCCGTGGGAGCCCCGCGACTATGCGCCGCATCTGGCCGAGGTCCCTGACATCGAAGACGACGACGAGGAAGAAGGCGATATGAGCGTCTATGACGCCCCGCAGGACGAAGACGACGACAGCGGCCTGAAAAGCCGGGCCGCCGGCCTGTCCTGATATCGCCCACCCTTCATGCCAAGAAGGCTTGATCAGCCCCCAGAAGAGATTACATTTATGCCGTTACATTCAACGGCATATGCCCCGCGCCCGAAAAGTCGGGCCGGATCGGAGTGAGACCTCGGACCATGACTGCCCAACGTTCTCCCCTTGAAGCAGGAATTCTCTGGCGTCAGCCGGACGGCGAGCCCGTGTCCTGCGAGGAAAAACTGAAGGTCCTGAACGAGAATTTGGATGAAATCCGCCAGTACTGTCAGGACGCGTTCGAGGATGCGGTCCTCATGGGATGCGATGAATCCCAGGTCCGCGAAGTGCTGCAGGGCGTCGTCAACGCGATCGAAAACCCCTACAAGGGCCGCGCGTCCTAACCATCCAAAATTACGCCGGAAGCGGCCGCCTATTCGGCGCCGATGAAACGGTCGGCAAAGGCGAAGGGATCCGGGTTGGGTTTACCGAAATGCCAGCCCTGTCCGTAATCGATGCCGCAATAGAACAGCTTATTGGCGGCTTCCTGGTCTTCGACCATTTCCGCGACCGTATGCACGCCGGCGCTTGAACACATCTTGGCCATGGACGACAGCATGTCCCGGCCCTTGTCCGATGCGCAGGCGCGGCGCACCACGGGGCCGTCGAATTTGACCACATCCACGTCCAGAGCGTTCAGGTAATCGAAGCTTGCCGAACCGGCGCCGAAATCATCCAGGCAGAACTGGAACCCGCGCGAACGGATTTCCTGGATCACCTTGTTGAGGGATTCCAGGTCATCGGCCTCGGCCGATTCCGTCAGTTCGAACATGACTTTCCGGTTCATGTCCTGGCGGGTTTCCAGAATGCCGATCAGGCGTTCCACGAACTGCGGTTCCGCCAGGGACAGGGACGACAGATTGACCGCGACCGGCGGCAACGTCCCGCGTTTGGACATATGGCCCAAGATATCCATCACCTGGCGGACGACCGCAAAATCGAAATCGACGATCAGGCCCAGCTGTTCGGCCAGCGTGATGATCTGGAATGTGGTCTTGGCCCGGGCCTGATCGCGGAACCGGGACAGGGCTTCGAAATGATGAACCCGGCCCAGGCGCAGGTCGCAAATCGGCATGAACACGAGGTCGAAATCGCAGCGTTCCGTGGTGTCCTTGATGTATTTCACGGTTTCCACCGTGTCCTGCATCATTTCATCCAATGCGTCGGACAACTTTTCGACCGGCACCTTGGCCTTGCCGGTACAGAATTCCTGCATGGTATGAACCAATGCCCGCGCGACCTGGTCCTCGCTGAGACCGGCCCCATCCGCATCCAGGGTCGAAGACCGGGCCCCCAGGTCCGTCGCCTTTTCACCCAACAGTTGCTGCGCCACTTCCTCGACCTTCAAATTCACGTCCTCGGGGTCGACATCGGCACCATGGACATAGGCGAAGTTTTGCGCATCCAATTGCCCGGCCGTGCTGCCGCCCAGGGAATGGGATTTTAGAATATTGCCGACCGCCGACATCAGATCGCGTTTTTCGCTGGCACCCAAGGTTTCCGTCAGAGACTGCACGTTATCCAGGCGAACGAACGTCACCTGCCCCTTGGCACCCGTGCGGTCGTAATCCTGGATGCGTTCGACGGCGGCGCGGGTGAAGGATTCCCGCTCCAGCACGCCGGACCATTCGTCTTCGATCAGATCTTCCGGGGCCACATGGGTCTTGCGCACCGGCTCGACCTTCAGCGCCAGGAAATAATGATCATCGAAATCGGGCATCCGGTAGCCGGAAAACACCACGGGCACCCGCTTGCCGGTGGTACTTTGCAGGTCCAACACCACATCTTCCAGCCGGCCGTTGCGGCCGCCGCCGCCCAAAAGGTCACGCACATAGGCCTTGTGTTCGTCACCGACGAAATTCAAGAACGACGAGCCCTGCAATTTTTCAGGCGTCACCCCCAGAACCGGCGTTACCCCGGCGGTGAAGACGATGTCGTAATTGCCATCAAGTTCCAGCAGCAGGTCCGCGCGGCAAAAAGCCAGGGCCACGAAACGTTCGCGGTCGGTCTTTCCCTGGGCGCGCGACTTGGCCGCCGGTTTCGGTTGCTTGGCTGCGTTGCCTGAATTTGCACCGCCCATGGCATCCCCCGCTTGCTCGAGCGCAAGTTCGCTCATACCGACCCTACCTCACCCCGCCAACGGGGTCCACGGGCGGCCCCCCTGGCCGTCCTCTACCGGATGAAGGGTACGGGGTAAGGTCGCGCCCATCTGTGACAGGCGGCACAATAATCTAATTTTCGGAAAATTTATTCCGCGGCCGTTACGACCCGCCCGCATCCTCGACAAGATCGTCCATGCGCTTGGCGATCGAGGTATAACGGAAATCGGAAATGCGGAAGACCCAGGGCTGCGTCCGGGCCCGCAGGCCGTCCGCTTCGTCGGAGCCTTCAGCCCCCGTGATATCCAGGGCGACCCAATATTGCGCATCATCCCCTGTGGCATCTTGATCCGGCACCTGGATCAGGGCGGTCACAGTCATGCCGTCAAACGTTTCATAAACCGCACGCGTCGCCTTGGCCGGGTCGATGGGATGGGCGTCGCGCCGCGCCACATCCATGATCTTGTATTCATCGATGGACGAAGCGACGCCGTTGACGCTGAACGGGCTTTTGACCTTCTTGCCGTCGGGGATGCCTTCAAGAATGAAATCCAGATCCTTTTCCTGATCCTTGAATATCACCACTTTTTCGCCGTCGTGGTGGTCGATCTGGACTCGTCGGATACGCTGGGTCTTGATGTCGAAGATATCCGTTTCGATCCATTCGGAAATCAGCTTGCCGATTTCCAAGGCCCCCTTGGCCAGCCAGGTCTGATCATCCCCCGGCAGGCGGAAATAGGTGCCGCCCTGGGAAGACCCTTCCAGGGTGCTGCGCGACAGCCCCACGATCATATCGGCCAGCGGACGGCCGTCCTTGGCCGCAAGGCGCAGACTCACGGCATGTGAGCCTTCTTCCGTGGTGCTTCCCAATTGCAGGCGCGGGTAAAGATCCGGATTGGCTGTCTTGGGCGCCAGATAGCTCAGCTCCGCGACCTTGAGCACCATCGCGTTCACCAGATTGGCCTTCACCGGATACATGGCGCGTTCGACAATACCCCAGCCGGCTTTGTCCTCGCCGGACTGGCTTTGGTCTGCTTGGCGCTGGAACGTCAGCACCCCGCCTTCGGCGCTTTCGATCCGGACCGTGGCGACCTCGTTCACCGTGTCGATCAGACCGGGCACGATCGGGTCGCCCAGGTTGGCATAAACGTCGTCACCGGGCCGGGTCATCACGGCAACAGCGGCGGCGGCCACACCGGCGATCGTCATGATCAGAAGGATCAGAAAATTCTTGGGGCTCATGGTCTAAATCTCCCCTATTCCGTCACCGGCCGCGCACGCGCCCGGCTGAAGCGCCGGCCGATGGCGATGATCAGGGCCGCCAATCCCAGCAACAGCGGGATGGCCGCGATATTCAGGAATTTCAGCCAAGCATCCAATGCGTCGATATCCTTGCGCAAGGCGTGTTGAACATCGCGCAAATCGCGGCGGATATCGACCATCTTGCGGCGGAATTCGGCGATCGCCTGTTTTTCGTCTTCGGTCAGGATCGCATCGCCCGCCCCGCTTTCGCGGCTGGTCAGACCTTCGATGCGCCGCTCCGTTTCCTGCAGTTCCTTGACCAGCTTTTCCTGCTCAGTGCGGAACTTGCGTTCGGCTTCCAGGCGGATTTCCTCGACCAATTCGAACGGCCGGCGTGAATCGCCGCGCGAACGAAGCCCCAACAGCGCATCCCCGCCGGACAGGTTCTCGACCGCGTTGATGACGAAATCGCTGTTGCCCGCATAAGGCACCAGCAGCTGTTCGCCGTTGACGTTGCTGACTTCCGCCCACAGGCCTTCGTGCAGCAGGTCCGTGTCGGCGACGACCACCGCGTTGAGCGGCTTCTTGGATTCCGCGATATGGGATTTCATCCGCTCGGCCCGTGCTTTTTCCGCATCGGGGCCCGTGCCGACCAGCGGCGGGCCGTCGGGGAAGGCGGATTTGACCGGGCCGGTGACACGCGCGGCCATGGTCAGCTTCTTGCCCGAAGGCTGGAAATCCCGGAACAGGCCGACGATATCGATCCGCCCGCGCAGTTTGGCCGCATCCAGCGCCTGGGAATTCTCGGACGTGGTCAGCATGGGCGTGAACGTCGTCGTAGCCCCCGGGGCGGGTTCGATGATGCCGGCCGATCCCACGTTCAGGCTGCGCACGTCGGCGACCACGGCATCCTTGGTGTTCAGGTTTTCCGCGCCCAGCGTGTTCCAGGCGACGTAATCGATCTGGGTGATCTGGCCCTTGTCACGCACGCTGACCCGGCGGGCGGTCTTAAGATCCGCGGCGATCTTGTCCTTGACGAAGGTCACGCCCCAGGATTTCAGCAGACGGTCGATATCGGACGGGCCCGGCTGTTTGCCCGGGCCTGGAATCTCGGCTTCCGCGTTGGGGTCGATGAACGCCAGGACACGCCCGCCCCGCATGACGAACTGGTCGATGGCGTATCGTGTTTCTTCGCTCAGTTCCTTCGGATGCACCATCATCAGAACGCCGACTTCCGGCGGCACGGCGGCGAATTCCGCCGGCATGGTACGAACATCGAACAGTTCGCGGATCTGGCTGACCACGGCCCAGGGCGGCACGGGCCGCTGGCCCATCATGAAGCCGCCTTCGACCGGCAGGCGCGCGACCATGCCGATGATCGGGCGGTCCAGCGTGGACAAGGTATAGACCAGCTTGGTCAGGTCGTATTCCAGAAACGGTTCGCGTTCCGTCGTGAAATAGGGAATGACCGCCTTACCGTCGACCGAATTGGTCCCCGCGATGCCGAAATACCCGCGGTCGCCCGACTGATCGAACGGCACGCCTTGCAAGCCGAAGGTTACGGCTTCGTCCTCGACCTCGGAAAACGGCTCGGGGTTGCTGACCTCAAGGCGGATTTTCCCGCCCGAGATATCGACGTAGCGTTCCAGAAGCTCGCGGATGCGGCCCGCATAGGCCGCATGTCCGGGATAGCTTTCGCCCAACTTGCGGGTGAAATACAGACGCAGGGTGATCGGTTCTTTCAATGACGTCAGAACCTTCCGCGTGCCGTCGGAAAGAGTGTAAAGCTCGCGTTCCGTCAGGTCGACCTGGGCCGAGCGCATGGACAGGTTGACCGCCAAATTGACCGCCAGGAACAGCACGGCGGCCAAGGCCACGCCGAGAACGGCCAGACGGTTGCGGTCGATATTCTTGAGGGCATCCATGAATTTCGTCTCCGCCGGTCGTCTTATGCCGATTTCTTCACTTCAACGACGATCACGTTGGTGAACAACCAGAACGCAATCAGCGACACGAAGAACAGAACGTCACGCAGGTCGATCACGCCGCGCATGACCGCATCGAAGCGGACCAGGAAGCTCAGGCTGGCCACCGTATCGACGATCAGCGCCGGGGCCCAGGCCTGGAAGAAGTTCAGGACCAGTTCCAGGCCGCTCATGGTGAACAGGAAGCACACCGTGGCCGAGATGATGAAG
>JAVJOU010000031.1:0-5332 GCA_040216635.1 Rhodospirillales bacterium
GATCAGTCGTTCGGCAAAGCGAACGAGAAACTTTTCTTCTTTGGAACGGACCACATCCGGACCTGGCCGCCTCAATGGTCCCCCACTTGAAACGAGAGCCTGAAATTCGGGGCAGCACAGCAATAGGTTGTGCAAATCCACATCGGAACGGGACATCTGCGGAGGCAGGTCAGACCTAATTAAGATCTGCTCGGCGAAGCGGTAATTGCGCTATTATCAGGTAGAAAACGCTGCGCAAGTCGGGGGCCTTAAGTTGGCGTTTGCCCGGGCAGATGGCATGCGCGATCCATCGATCTTCGCTCAATACCCTGGCGTGTCTATCGGCCGATGAGCGAAACACCTAATAGTTGAATTTTGCGAAAAGATCTAAAAACAATATGTCAATACTTAAAATTCTCATGAGCATTGAAATGCCGATTAATAAATGTTAAGACCCGTTCACAGTTATTTCATAGGGTTGTTTTTCATTTTCTTAGTTTCCCACGTTCAGTTTTTTTTCAAGCTGATTCAAAGGCCATAGCTTGCATACGCACTTAGGAGTAGGCGTACTGACATGTCCATTATTACCGTTGCTTTTGTTGACGATCATCCAATTATGCTTTCAGGGATTTGTCATCTTTTCAAAGAATTAGGCGAATTTTCCGTTGTGGCATCCGGAAGTGCCTCGGCAGACGTTGTTGAAATTGCTCAATCCATTAAACCGGACGTAATAGTCTTGGACCTCAACATGCCAGGCGACGTTGTCCAGGCCATCGTCAAGGTCGCCAACAATTTTCCTGAAACCAAGATGGTGGCCTTCACGGCGTCAAGTAGTAAGGACACGGCAATTGCAGCACTTGAGGCCGGCGTGCTCGGCTAGGTGCTCAAGGGAAGCAGCCTGGATGAACTGTCCGAGGCGATCCGGCAGGTGCAAGTCGGCGAAACGTATCTGTCGCCGAGCGTTTCGGCCACCGTCATTGCCGGCCTGCGCCAGAAAGCACGCTCGCGGTTGGTGCCCCGGGTCAGGTTCAGCAAGCGCGAGGAAGATGTTCTTCGACTCTTGCTGCAGGGATGTACGAACCGTGAAATAGCCGAAGCGCTCACTTTGCAAGAGAAGACAGTAAAGCACTACATGTCCGTACTGATCCAGAAGCTGAACGTTCGAAACAGGGTCGAAGTCGTGTTGGCCGCGCAGCAACTTCACAACAGCGGAGAGTTGTTGGGCGGTGCGTCGCAGCTTAACTGAGGGGCAGTTCGATTTCTTCGTTCGAGGATCGCACGGGCAAAACCACCTGAAGCTCGGACGAGTTGTCCAGGATTTGCAGGTCGACTTTTCCTTCGAATGCGTCGAGCCGACGGCGCATGCCTTGTAGTCCGAGGTGCCAAGGGGTGCCCGGGCGAATTGACCGTGCGGATTTCGAATGACCTCCGAGAATGGAGATGTGCAAAGCGGAACCTGCTTGGCGGACCGTTACACGTGGAGGGATGCCATGGCCGTGGCGTACCGCGTTGCCAAGGCCTTCGCAGATGACGCGGTAGAGACAGATCTTTCGCGCAAGATCCAGATCATCAAGCGGCTTTGCCACATCGGTTTCGACATCGCCCGGCATAAGTGCTTTGTGGCGATCGACGGCCAGCCCGACGACGCCTTCGGTGTTCAAGCCCTCCAATTCGGGTAGGATCAGACCGGCGGAAATGGATCGCAATTCCGTCATGACTTGATGGACCAAGTCGCCTGCGCTTTTTCCGTCTGGCATCTCCTTGTCGCCATCTTTGCCCTGCATCAGCGAGACAAGTCCGAGGATCTGAATTGGACCGTCATGCAACTCGGCCCCGACGACGTTCAAGACCTGTTCGTTGGCTTGAGCCGCATCCAGCCGCGCCTGATTGGCGTCGCGGCGTAGCTGGTCGTTCTGCTTGGTTATCTCGCGCTCGCGTTCGAGCCTTAGTTCCAATCGAGCGCTTTGACTGAACGTCAAGGCAAGCATTCCAAGCATGCCAATGGTCACAAGTGCTACGGCAGCCCAAACCATGCGCTCAACAAAGCTACGCTCCTGCAAGATCTTCGCGGCGTCCAGATATATCTCTCCGACGGCAATCACGTTGTCCGTATTGGGATCGTGGATCGGTGCGTAGACCTCAAGAAAGGGGTGGGCGAGGGGAAAATTCGTTTCGATGGTGCCTGACGTTTCCAGATCCACGATGAAATCCCCTTCCGACGCCACTTGAAGATCATCTTCGTCGTGATGCTGGGGAGAGTCGTCGGCCAGCGTCGAGTGGAGAAGGTTTCCGTCAAGGCTCCATATACGCATAACGAAATCTGTTTTCTCGAAAGGTACATTGCTGAATATCTGTTCTGCGCCTGTGTCGGCTCTCTCGCTATTTTCGGGAGCTCCCAAAGCCAATGGTACAAGAACATTCTCGATATAGGCGCTTCCAACGCGACCCTGCGATTGAAGTTGCAGAGAGCGATACTCGCAGATCACGAAGGACCCTAGCGAGAACATGACCACGAGTACGATCAAGGTAAAGACCGTTGCCAGGGGGCTGGGTGCGAGGATGAACCGTCTGGACCTGGCCTCCGGCGATTCGGCTGACTGGAGCGACTCGGGTTCGCGATTCGGCGTGGGACTCTTTTTCTGGGACATGTTTTTGTCTGCTGGCGCAGACAGGCACGTCGGGTCGGTGCGCTTTGAAGATGCGCAAACGCCATCTGCGCTGCCTGGCTGACGATTTAGTCCTAACCTAAAATTAACTATTATTAACGGGGAATTAATAACATCTTAATCACACTGGATGGTTTCGCGGTATGGGCTTTAGTCCGCATGTCGTCTCGGCCTTTGGTCTGAAAATTCCGCGATCCTTGGTCTGACTTTTTCTTCAGCCTTTTGCAGTCGAGATACGGCGGACCTCTGCCCATGGCGGAAATGTGACAGAAGTGAGACCGTAAACGGGCAATTGGGGGTCTCTGCTTTTTCTACAGAGCGACGCTGCTTTTCTCAGTCGGGAGAGCGGGGCCTAAGACTTTGATAAATTAAATTTAATTGCTCGCGCAGATGCTGCTGCGAGCCCAGCGGGGGAATCTGAAATGGCTGTCAAACTGAATGTCGCGGATCTGGAGTTCTTCATTCGTCAGGTCAAAATCGCGGAAGCGCATGCCGCGGGCACACCGCTCACGGAAATCTACGTCGATGCTGATGGCAACGTCGTGCCTGAAGGAACGGAAGGCGCTGTGCTCGCGTTGTCCCATCCGCTCGTGCCCGGAGGGCTTCGCACTGTCGATGGGACGCTGAACAACCTGATCGAAGGGCGGGAAACCTGGGGCGCGGCGGACACGGCCATGCCCCGGATGCTCAGCCCGAATTTCCGCGACGATATGGATGGCGACACGATGCCGTTCGGGCCTCCGGGTGGACCGGCCGTCACGAACACCGACTACGGAGTGATCGGCGCGCCGACGGGCGACATGAGCGTGAATGGCGGGCATACCGGCAACGTAGCCGACGCGGACCCGCGGATCATTTCGAACCTGGTGGTGAGCCAGACCGTCGACAACCCGGCCGCGGTCGAGGCGTGGTTCGCCAACGACGCAGCACTGGCCGCTTTCCATGAGCGCTATGGCGAAGACGCGATCCCGCTCCGTCCGGGCCAAGGGCCGAACCCCGTAGAAATTCTCAATGCGAGCTTCGAGGATCAGGTAATCGTCAATGGCGGGCCGGGCGTGCACGTGACTGCGCTTGGCAATTGGACGCCGACACCGCCCTCTGGTTGGACGGTCACCGGTGGGCAGAGCGGCTTGTGGGCGCCGATCGACGGCGTATCGGCTTCGGCGGGGCATTCGGGCCCGAACGTAGTTTGGCTCGAAGACGGTGCAGTCCTGTCTCAGGACACTGGCGTTCTGACCGAGGGTGCGAGCTATGGGCTGAGCCTGAGCGTTGGCGATCGGTCTGACATGGTTTGGTCCGGCGGCACCGCGCGTCTTGTTGCCGTTGATGCAGGCGGTGCGACCACGGTTCTGTCGTCCGTCGCATTCCCGGAGCCTGCCAACGGGCAGTGGGAAGATGTGATGCTGGAGGCAGGCCCCATCCCCGCGGGCCTTGAGGGTCAGACCTTGCGCATCGAGGTTGAACATGGCGGCGGCGCTCCACAGGTGTTGGTGGACAATGTTTCGCTGACGGCCCGTTTTGGCAACGAGATCGAGATCGACAACGTCGATCTGGCAACGCTTCCCAACATTGCGCCCGATGACGGCATATCCGCGCCCTTCAACGCCTGGATGACGTTCTTCGGCCAGTTCTTCGACCACGGGCTGGACCTTATCACCAAGGGTGACAACGGGACGATCTACATTCCGCTTCAGCCGGACGATCCGCTGGTCGTGGGGGCCAATGGCGTCAACGATGGCATCGGCGCGATGGGTCAGGCCCTTGGCGACGACCTTCCGACGCATCTGAGGTTCATGGCGGTAACCCGGTCGACGCCGACCGAAGGCCCCGGCCCGGACGGTATCCTGGGCACGGCCGATGACACGGATCACGAAGGCGAGAACACGACGACGCCCTTCGTCGACCAGAACCAGACCTATACGTCTCATGCCTCGCACCAGGTGTTCCTGCGCGAATACGCGTTCGATTCAAACGGCGAGCCGGTGGCAACCGGCCACCTCCTGGACGGTGCGAACGGCGGCCTGCCGACCTGGGCGGAAATCAAGGCGCAGGCGCGTGACATGCTCGGGATCGAGCTGACCGATGGCGACGTTCTCAACATTCCGCTGCTGCGGACGGACGCCTATGGCGAGTTCGTGCGCGGGCCGAATGGGCTGCCGCTCATCGTGACCGGTATTGGCCCGGACGGTATTCCGAACACGGCTGACGACGACGTTGTCGAAGGCGATCTGGACAACCCGGTGAACACGTTCACGGCGGGCGGAACCGGCGCGGTCCGGATCGGACACGCGTTCCTTGACGATATCGCGCATGCGGCGAACCCGTTCGACTCGCAAACCGGCATGCTGAAGGTTGCCGACAACGACGACGCGATTGGCCTGTCCGACAGCGAGAGCACGGAGGGCAAGTATGACAATGAATTACTGGACCGCCACTTCATCACCGGCGACGGGCGCGGTAACGAGAACATCGGCCTGACCGCGGTTCACCACGTGTTCCACTCGGAACACAACCGCCAGGTGGAGGCGCAGAAGCTGACCATCCTGGCCTCGGGCGATATCGACTTCATCAACGAATGGCTGCTGGAGGATCTGGCGCCGGACGCTGAGATCCCGACAGATCCCACGTTATTGACCTGGGACGGTGAGCGCCTCTTCCAAGCCGGGCGCTTTGCGACGGAAATGCAG
>JAVJOU010000032.1:0-47972 GCA_040216635.1 Rhodospirillales bacterium
GAGGCCGACAGCTCCTCGGCCGCGCTGGCCACGGTCTGCACGTTGATGGTCGCTTCCTCGGCCGCACTGGCCACCGTGGATGCCTGCGAATGGGCCGACTGCGACAGGTCCGCCGCCATGCGGGCCGAGTTTTCGACCGTATCGACCCGCTCCTTAACCAGATCGACGGCCTTTTCGACCTCTTCTTCCAGCGCATTGTTGAGGGCCAGAACTTCCGAGCGAAGTCGCCGTCTGTTTTGACGTTCCTCAAGTTCGCGCGCCGAGGCCAGACGCTCGACCTCGAGCGCGTTTTCCTTGAAGACCTGAACCGCGCCGGCCATTTCGCCGACTTCCGTTTTCTCGCCAAGGGCGGGAATGGCGGTATCGAGCTTTCCACCGGCCAGATCGTTCATGGCCTGGGTAATCGCCTTGATCGGGTTTTCAACCCGGAAATGAAGCATCCAATAGCTTCCCACCACCAATGAGCCGAGCAGGATGACCGTGACCCAAACACCAAGTTTGACCAATTCCCGCACATCGCCGAGCGAATCCTCGACCGCCTGGGACTTCGCATCCAACTGCTGTTTGACCTCGTTCTTCAGGCCGTCCAGGCCCGCGACCAGGGCCGTCGCGTCGATTTCCAGTTCCTGATCGATCTGCTGGGCGCTGGCCCCCTGGGCCGCCTGCGCCATCAACGCCTCGACCGCCTCGTCGTAAGCCGCCATGACGGCGGAAATGCCGTCCAACAGCTGCTTTTCCTGATCGGAAACGCCAAGCGCCTTATAGGCATCGGTGACGGCCGCAATCGCCGCCAGGTCGGCCTTGACCTTATCGACCGTGGCCGGGTCCTTGCGGATCACCAGATTCTTGTAATGATGGATCAGCCCGCCGAAACCCAGATGCTCGCGCATGGCGTTCAACAACTGGGACTTGGTTTTCTTGGCGCCGTCCTTTTTCTTACCCTGCGCAATCTCGGCCAAGGTCTTCAAGGCGGCCAGCGCCGGCGCAGAATCGACCATCACTTGCTTGTCGATTTCTTCGGCCGGAAGGGCATCGTAGGTCAGGGATTCGATCTCGCCGCTTTGTTCCGCATAGGTCGTCACCGTTTGTTCCAACGCCGTGACGGCGGCCTGTTCGGCTTCGTTCAGCGACAAGGTCCCATAGGTTTTGAGAACGCTTGCGGCTTTGTCGGAAAATTTCTTGATTTCACCCAGTTGTTCGTCCGACTGGCGCAGCATGTAATTCTTGAAATGCTCGATCAGGCCGCCGTAACCCAACGCCGAGCGCAGATCACCCAGCAGACGGACCTTTTCATTCTGTGCTTCCTGAAATTCGCCCCAGGCATCGTCGATGGTTTCGACATTATTGGTGATCCGCAGCACATTCATCACCTGGATCACACCCGTGACCACGATGGCGATCAGAAGCAGACGGCTCGCCATGCTGATCCGCAAGTTCTTCATATTTCCCCCTGTTGCCGGATATCCGACCGCATGCCGTTTTTACGGCGTTTATATGTAAATAACCTGTTGGAACAGGATCGGCTACCTGTCCTGATGGATAGGTCTCGCATATTGCGCGCATCTCTCCCGCACGACGCAATACACGTGCCAAGATGTTCAGGCCTGCACCTGTTGGGTGTCAGCGAAGCGACAGAAGGTGCCGTTTGTCCTCCCAGAACAAAAGCCTCCCAAACCGATTACGTTTGATCTTATCGCCGCCCGGGTTATCTCCCGGGTCGATCACCGTGGCCGAACTATACCGCACAGGAGAGTCAGCCGCCTACTATCGAGTGCATCAACTATCCGCGCATGCCGCGCCATATCCTTAAACTTTCCGTCTGGTGGAAAAATAAAATGATGCAGGGCCTTATTTTTCAGTAGACATAAAGATATGTTTATATGTATATGACGGCCTATGAGATCCTTGGATGACACCATGGCTGGCATGCGGGCGGCGGCGGAACCGACCCGCCTTCGTATTCTGGCCCTTTGCGCGGACGGCGACCTGACGGTTTCCGAACTGGTCCGGATATTGGGCCAGAGCCAGCCGCGCATTTCCCGCCACCTGAAGGTTCTGACCGCGGCCGGCCTGCTGACCCGCATTCCGGAAGGAAGCTGGGTGTTTCACCGCCTGGCCCAGGACGGGCCGCAGACGGACCTGGCCGCGCGCTTGGTCGACCTGGCCCCCCTGGACGACGAAATTTTCGCCCGGGACCGCCAGGGACTGGTTCAGATCAAGCGTGAACGGGCCGAGGAAGCCGCCCTTTATTTCCGCGACAACGCCGGGCAGTGGGATCGGCTGCGCTCATTGCATGTGGACGATGCCGTGGTCGAGGACGCCATTCTGAATCTGGCACCGGACCATATCGAACGGCACCTGGACCTGGGCACGGGCACGGGGCGTATTCTTGAACTTCTGGCCGACCGCACGGGCCTGGGACAAGGCGTCGATCTGTCGCGCGAAATGCTTTCGGTCGCCCGCGCCAATCTGGACTCAGCCGGGCTGAGCCACTGCCAAGTGCGGCAGGCCGACATCATGCAGCTGCCGTTCCCGGCGGAAACCTTCGATCTGGTCACCTTGCATCAAATCCTGCACTTTCTGCCCGACCCGGCCCGCGCCATCGAAGCCGCCGCACAAATGGTCCGCCCCGGCGGAACCGTACTGATCATCGATTTCGCCCCGCACGAAGAAGAAACCCTGCGCCGCGATCATCAGCACCGGCGCCTGGGCTTTTCCGATGCCGAAGCCGAAACCTGGCTGAAAAGCGCCGGCCTGAAGCCGGGTGCTATCCGCCATCTCACCGGCGAGCCCCTGACCGTGACCTTATGGTCCGCCGTCAAATCGCCCGCCGCCGCCAACACCGACGCCGCGCCCGTGCTGGCCAAAAGCACCGCCGGCCAAACTTTGGAGAAATCAGCCTAATGCCGACCGTACCGACCGATAACCTTCGACAAGTCGCCGCTTTCGGCCGCGCCGCCGTTGCCGGGGGCTCCGTTGCCGCCCCCCTGCCCGATGATGTCGAGGTGTCGTTCGAATTCTTCCCGCCGTCATCCGACGGCGCGGAAAACACCCTGTGGAACAGCATCCAACGCCTGGCCCCGCTGGGCCCGAAATACGTTTCCGTGACCTATGGTGCGGGCGGCACGACCCGCGAGCGCACCCATGCGACGGTCAAACGCCTGCTGGATGAAACGGATCTGCTGCCGGCGGCCCATCTGACCTGCGTCGACGCCACAACCCAGGAAATCGATACCGTCGCCCAGGACTATTGGGACATGGGTGTGCGCCACATCGTTGCCCTGCGCGGTGATCCGCAGGATTCGTCCGGTATCTACAAACCCCACCCGGGCGGCTATGCCTTTGCCTGCGATCTGGTCGCGGGCCTGCGTCAGATCGGTGATTTCAACATCTCCGTCGGGGCCTATCCGGAAGTTCATCCGGAAGCACGCAGCGCCAAGACCGATATGGACAACCTGAAGCGCAAAATCGACGCCGGCGCCGATCAGGCCATTACGCAGTATTTCTTCGACACGGACGTCCACCTGCGTTTCGTCGATCAGGCCCGGGCGGCCGGCATCTGGGTGCCGATCATCCCCGGCATCATGCCGATCCACAATTTCACCAAGGTCGCGAATTTCTCCAAACGCTGCGGGGCGACGATCCCGCGCTGGCTGTCGGATCTGTTCGACGGCCTGGAAAACGACCCCGATACCCACAAACTGGTCGCGGCCTCATTGGTCGCGGAACAGTGCCGGACGCTGCATGCCTTCGGCGACAAGCAATTCCATTTCTACACCCTGAATCAGGCGGATCTGACCTATGCCATCTGCCACATGCTGGGTGTGCGGCCCAAGCCCCCTGCAGGGAGCGATGCCGGTGCCGAAACGAACAAGACAAAAGCAGGCTGATCAAATGAATGATATGTCCGACCGCTTCCCGGCGCGCCACGTCCGGGACCGCAGCGACGAACTGCGCGAGATTCTGAACGAACGCATCCTGGTGCTGGATGGCGCCTGGGGCACCATGATCCAGCGTCATAAGCTGGAGGAGGAGGATTTCCGCGGCGACCGGTTCAAGAACCATGGCCACGATCTGAAGGGCAACAACGACCTTCTGACCCTGACCCAGCCGGAAATCCTGGCCGAAATCTATGACCAGTTCCTGGCCGCCGGGGCTGACGTGACGGAAACCAACACGTTCAATTCGACCTCCATCGCCCAGGCCGATTACGGCATGGAATCCCTGGTGTACGAGCTGAATTACGAAGGTGCCCGGCTGGCCCGCGCATCGGCCGACGCCTGGACCGAAAAGACCCCGGACAAGCCCCGCTTCGTCGCGGGCGCCTTGGGGCCGACCAACCGCACGGCGTCGATTTCGCCCGACGTCAACGATCCGGGTTTCCGCAACGTCACTTTCGACGCCCTGGTCGAAGCCTATACGGAAGCGATCCGCGGCCTGACCGACGGCGGCGTCGATCTTCTGTTGCTGGAAACGATCTTCGACACCTTGAATGCCAAGGCGGCGATCTACGCCATCCTGAAATATTTCGATGACACGGGCCGGCGCTGGCCGCTGATGATTTCCGGCACCATCACCGACGCCTCGGGCCGCACCCTTTCGGGTCAGACGGCGGAAGCCTTCTACAACTCCATCGCCCATGCCAATCCCGTTTCCGTCGGCTTCAACTGTGCGCTGGGCGTCGAGGAACTGCGCCCCCACGTGCAGGCCGTCGCCACGGCCACGCCGACCTTCGTCAGCGTCTACCCCAATGCAGGCCTGCCCAACGAATTCGGCGAATACGACGACACCCCCGAACACATGGCCGAACAACTGGGCGAATTTGCCCGTTCCGGCCTGATCAACATCGTCGGCGGCTGCTGCGGCACCACGCCGGATCACATCGAAGCGATCTGCAACGCGGTCGCCGGTGTGACACCGCGCCGCCCGGCCGAACCGGATAACGTTCTGCGCCTGTCGGGGCTGGAGCCGCTGACCTTCGACGACACCACCGGCTTCGTCAACGTGGGCGAACGCACCAACGTCGCCGGATCGCCCAAGTTCGCGGGCCTGATCCGCGATGGCAACTTCGCCGACGCGCTTGAAGTCGCCCGCCAGCAGGTCATGAACGGCGCGCAGATCATCGACGTGAACATGGACGACGCCATGCTCGAGGGCGAAGCCGCCATGACCAAATTCCTTAACCTGATCGCCGCCGAGCCGGACATCGCGCGCGTGCCGATCATGGTCGACTCCTCCAAATGGTCGATCCTGCAGGCCGGCCTGCGCTGCATGCAGGGCAAGGGCGTGGTCAATTCCATCAGCCTGAAAGAAGGGCCTGAGCCGTTCATCGAACAGGCCAAGGAAATCATGCGGTTCGGCGCCGCCGTGGTGGTCATGGCCTTCGACGAAACGGGCCAGGCGGAAAATTACGACCGTATGATCGAGATCTGCACCCGCAGCTACAAGATTTTGACGGAAGAGATCGGCTTCCCGGCAGCGGACATCATCTTCGATCCCAACATCTTCCCCATCGCTACGGGCATCGACGAACACGACAATTTCTCGAAGGACTACATCGCCGCCGTCAAGACCATTAAGGAACAGCTGCCGCATGCCCATACATCCGGCGGGCTGTCCAACATGTCGTTCTCGTTCCGCGGCAACAATGCCGTGCGCGAAGCCATGCATTCCGTGTTCCTGTACCACGCCATCCATGCCGGCCTGGACATGGCGATCGTCAATGCGGGCCAGCTGACGGTCTATGCGGACATTCCCGAAGACCTGCGCGAACTGGTCGAAGACGTGGTCCTGAACCGCCGCAAGGAAGCCCAGGAAGAACTGGTCGAAAAGGCCGATACGGTCAAAGGGCAGGCCAAGGCCAAGAAGGAAGACCTGTCTTGGCGCGAAAAGCCGGTGGCCGCGCGCATGACCCATGCCCTGGTCAACGGCATCGCCGACTATATCGACGAAGACACCGAAGAAGCCCGCCAACTGTTCGACAAGCCGCTCGAGGTCATCGAGGGCCCCTTGATGGACGGCATGAACGTGGTCGGCGATCTGTTCGGATCGGGCCAGATGTTCCTGCCGCAGGTGGTTAAATCCGCCCGCGTCATGAAAAAGGCCGTGGCCTATCTGACGCCTTATCTTGAAAAGGAAAAGGCCGCCGCCGGCGACAGCCGCGCCAAGGGCAAGATCGTCATGGCGACGGTCAAGGGCGACGTCCATGATATCGGCAAGAACATCGTCGGCGTGGTGCTTCAGTGCAACAACTACGACGTCGTCGACATGGGCGTCATGGTGCCCTACCAGAAGATTCTGGAAACGGCCAAGGCCGAGAACGCGGACATCATCGGGCTGTCGGGCCTGATTACGCCGTCGCTGGAAGAAATGTGCACGGTCGCCCGCGAAATGAAGCGCGAGAACCTGAACCTGCCGCTGTTGATCGGCGGGGCGACCACGTCCAAGGTCCATACCGCCGTCAAGGTCGCGCCCAACTATGACGGGCCGGTCATTCATGTGCTGGATGCGTCCCGCGCCGTGGGCGTCGCGTCGAACCTGTTGTCGGATACGCTGAAAGACAACTATGTCAGCCAGATTTCGGACGAATACGACGGCATCCGCGAAAAGCACGCAAACAAATCAAAGGCCGACAATCAAGGCTCCGTGGCCGACGCCCGGGCCAATGGCTTCAAGGGCGATTGGTCGTCCTACACGCCGCCGGCACCGACCTTCACCGGAATCCGGACCTTTGATGATTATGACCTTGCCGAACTGGTCACGCGCATCGACTGGACACCGTTCTTCCGCACCTGGGAGCTGTCGGGCACCTATCCGTCCATTCTGGAAGACGACAAGGTCGGCGAAGCGGCCCGCAACCTGAAAAAGGACGCGGATGCCATGCTGCAGCAGATCGTCGGCGAAAAATGGCTGACGGCCCGCGCGGCGGTCGGTTTCTTCCCGGCCAACAGCGTCGGCGACGACGTCGAGGTCTATACGGACGACACGCGGTCAGAGGTTCTCATGACCCTCAACTTCCTGCGTCAACAAATGAAGAAGGATGCGAAGCGGCCGAATTTCTGCCTCGCGGACTTCATCGCCCCCAAGGCGAGCGGCAATGCGGACTATATCGGGGGATTTGCCGTCACCGCTGGCCTTGGGATCGAACACAAACTCGCCGAATTCAAGGCCAACCACGACGATTATTCGGACATCCTGCTGAAGGCCCTGGCCGACCGTCTGGCGGAAGCCTTCGCCGAGCGCATGCACGAACGCGTCCGGCAGGAGTTCTGGGCCTATGCCCCCGGCGAGGAACTCAGCAACGACGAGCTGATCCACGAAAAATACCGCGGCATCCGCCCGGCGCCGGGATATCCCGCCTGCCCGGACCATACGGAGAAACGCAAACTGTTCGATTTGCTGGCGGTGGAACAGAACGCCGGGATCGAGCTGACCGAAAGCTTCGCCATGATGCCGACGGCCGCCGTCTCGGGCTTCTATTTCGCTCATCCGGACAGCCAGTATTTCGGACTCGGCAAGGTTTCCAAGGATCAGGTCGAAGACTACGCCAAGCGCAAGGGCCAGGACCTGGAGACCACGGAACGCTGGCTGGCGCCAAACCTGTCTTACGACCGCTAATTCCGCGTTTGCACGGCTTGGATTTACGGGGCGGCTGGCGCATCATGGCGCGATGATTCGCACCCCCATGAGCCCCCCGCCCCGCCCCCAAGGCGTACACCTGCCGTGACTGCGTCCGGCGGCACCTTTCCGCAGCTTCGCGACACGCCCACCCTGGTGGTCGGCGTGCGCCACGCGGCCTGGCTCAGCCCCGACGGGGAAATCGAAACCCTGAGCCCGGCGGAAGCCGCCAGGCGCGTCCGCACGGCGGGCCCGGTCATGGTCTGCCACGCCAAGACGACGGCCCGGCGCCTGAACCTACAGGGCATCCAGGCCCTGGACCTGCTAGAACTGTTCGCATTCTGCCGGCCGGCCCGGTTCTGCCTGCCGACCCCCCGAGGTCTGGCCGAAGCCCTGAACCTGGCCCTGCCCGCCTCCCTTGAGGCCGAAGCCGAAATCCTGGCCCTGGCAGCCCATCACATGCTGCGCGAACTGGCCCAGGAAGGGCGCGGCGACAGCGCCGCCATCGCCTGGTCCATGGACCGGGGCGGTTGGCCCTGGGCCGGGGCCGTTCTGGCCGCCTTGGGGGCGGGGGAAGAGCCTCATTCGTCCTCAGCCCGCCAAGGGCTGCGCATTTGGCAGCGCCTACCCGATTGGGAAGACGAAGCCCCGCCGCCGCCGCCCGGCAATCATCCCGTAGCGGCCGGCGAAGCCCGCACACAGTTGGCGGCCCTGCTGGGCCGCAAGTCCGAGCAACGCCCGCAGCAGGCCGATTACGCCGCCGGCGCCGCCGCCGCCTTTTTGCCCCGCGACCGGGCGGGCGAACCGCGGTTCGTTTTGGCCGAAGCCGGAACGGGCGTGGGCAAGACGCTCGGCTATATCGCGCCGGCCAGCCTATGGGCCCAGAAGAACCAGGGCACGGTGTGGATTTCGACCTTTACCCGCAACCTGCAACGGCAATTGGATGGGGAATTGGACCGCCTGTATCCCGATGCCGTGGAGAAGGAACAAAAGGTCGTCGTCCGCAAGGGACGGGAAAACTATTTCTGTATCCTGAATTACGAAGAAGCCTTGAGCCGATCCATGCAGACACCCGGGCGCGACGCCATCGCCCTGGGCCTGCTGGCGCGCTGGGCGCTGGCGACCCGCGACGGCGACATGGTGGGCGGGGATTTTCCCGCCTGGCTGGCCGATTTAATGGGTCAGGGCCTGACCACGGACCTGACGGACACGCGGGGAGAATGCGTCTATGCCGCCTGTTCCCATTACGGAAAATGTTTCATCGAACGCTCGCAACGCCGAGCCAAACACGCCGAGATCGTGGTCGCCAACCATGCCCTGGTGATGATCCAGGCCGCCATGGGGGGGATCGGATCGGACGAAGGCGGCGGCCTGCCGCTGCGCTATGTGTTCGACGAAGGGCATCATCTGTTCAACGCCGCCGACGGGGCCTTTTCGGCCCATCTGTCGGGTTATGAGACGGCGGACCTGCGGCGTTGGCTGGTCGGGGCGGAAGAAGGCCAGCGGTCGCGGTCACGCGGCCTGAAAGCCCGCATCGAAGATTTGATTTCCGACGACGACAAGGCCCAGGACGCCCTGGAAACGGCCCTGGGTGCGGCCCGCGCCCTGCCCGGCCCCGGTTGGCGCCAGCGGATCGAAGGCAGCCCCCGCGGCCCGGCGGAAGATTTCCTTTCCCGCCTGCGGGCCCAGGTTCTGGCCCGGGTCGAGGACGCAGACGCCGCCTATTCTCTGGAGTGCGAACCGCACCCCACGACCGACGGCCTTCTGGCCGCCGCCGGCGAACTGGAAACCGCCCTGGGCAAGCTGGGCAAGCCGTTGGGTGAACTGATCCAACGCCTGGCCGCCAAACTGGATGACGAGGCCGACAGCCTGGACACCCAGACCCGAAACCGGATCGAAGCCATGACCCGGTCGCTGGAACGCCGGGGCCTGACCCAGATCGCCGCCTGGCGCGACATGCTGAAGGCGCTGAAAAGTGAAACACCCGAAACCTTCGTCGACTGGTTCGCCTTGGAGCGCATATCCGGGCGGGAAATCGACGTCGCCTTCCACCGTCATTACGTGGACCCGACCGTACCTTTTGCACGAGACGTCGCCGGCGAGGCCCATGGCGTGCTGGTGACATCGGCGACGCTGCGCGACATCACCAACGACGACCGCGACCCGGACGGCGACGGCTGGCCGCAGGCCGCCGCCCGCACGGGCGCCGTGCATATGCCGCGCCCGGCCGTCCATGTGGCCGTGCCCTCACCCTTCGATTACGGCAAGCAGACCCGCGTGCTGGTGGTCGGCGACGTCAACCGCAATTCGGCCGATCAGGTGTCGGCGGCCTACCGCGAGCTGTTCACGGCGTCGGGCGGCGGGGGCCTGGGCCTGTTCACGGCGATCCACCGGCTGCGCGCCGTGCATCAGCGCATCGCGGGCCCCCTGGAAGACCTGGACATTCCGTTATACGCCCAGCATGTGGAGCCGCTGGATACGGGCACGCTGATCGATATTTTCCGGGCCGAGGAAAACGCCTGTCTTCTGGGCACGGATGCCGTGCGCGACGGGGTCGACGTGCCGGGACGGTCTTTGCGGCTGATCGTATTCGACCGGGTGCCCTGGCCGCGCCCGGACATCCTGCACAAGGCCCGGCGCAATGCCTTCGGCGGGCGGGAATTCGACGAAGCCCTGACGCGCCTGAAGCTGAAACAGGCCTTCGGGCGGCTGATCCGCCGGGCCGGTGACCGGGGCGTGTTCGTGATGCTGGACCGGGCCCTGCCGACGCGCCTGGCCGCGGCCTTCCCCGAAGCGGTCGAAGTTCAACGCATCGGGCTGAGCGAGGCCGTCACCCAGGTGCGGTCGTTCTTAAGTGATATGGACACGGAAGATTAAGGACCCAGCAAACCCGCGACCTGCGGCAGGGCGAAGAACGCGCCGATGGTGACGACGGCGATCAGGGTCGAGAACAGGGTCGCCGCCGAGGTCCGGCGGATGTACATGTTCTGTTGTTGGGCCAGGACGAAACAACTGGCCCCGGTCGGCAGGGCCGCCAGCATGACCAGCACGATCAGCCAGTCTTCGCGCACATCGAATACATAAGCCCCCATCACCCAGGTTATCACCGGATGGATCAGAAGCTTGATCACCACCATGGCCGAAACCTCGCCCATGCCTTCGGAAATCGGCTTGCCGACCAGGAACAGGCCCAGCGCGAACAAAGCCCCCGGCCCGGCCGCCGCCCCCAGGACCGAGGCATAAGTATCGACCGGCACGGGCAGTTTCAGCCCGCCCAAGGACCAGGCCATGCCGATGGCGCAGGCGATGAACAGCGGGCTTTTCAACAGACCCCATAGGGAATCGACGAACACTTTTGCAAGGGCCTGCCCCGTGCCTTTGCTTTTCCCGGCGACGATCAGAACTTCGGTCACGGCAATAAAAACAAGTGTCTGGAACACGGTCGCGATGGCCGCGGGCAGAGCCGCATCGGGCCCGAATGCGACGATCGCAAGCGGAATGCCCATATAGCCCGTATTGGCGAAGACCGAGACCATGGCGAACAGGGACGATTGCGACATGTCGTTCTTGAAGGCGAAGCGCGACAGGAAATACGCCCCGGCGAAGGTCACGCCGTTGCCGCCCAGATAGGCCAGGATGAACGGCCAGTCGAAAATGGTCGAGGCATCGACCCGGGCCATGGAATGACCCAGCAGCACCGGCAGCGCCACGAAATAGACGAAGCGGTTCAAGGCATCGGTCGATGATTGCCCCATGACGCCCATGCGCCCGGCCACATACCCCGAAAGGATGATGGCGAAAACGGGCAGGACGACATTGATGACGGGTTCCATGAAAGCTCCGAAATTTGGCGTGAAGGCTTGACCGGCGAACGGCCCGCCTCCCATAACGGGTGCGCCGTTATATATAAAGGGGAGAAATCCGAATGACCAAACTTGCAGGCATGACCATCGGCTTTATCGGCTTGGGCTTGATGGGCAAACCCATGGCCCGGAACCTGAAGGCCGCGGGTGCCGGCGTGGTCATCAACAACCGCTCGCAAGGCGTGATCGAGGAACTGGCCAAGGAAGGCATGATCCCCGCCACGAGCCCGAAAGAAGCCTGCGAGAAATCGGACGTGGTGATCGCCATGCTGTCCGACACCCCCGCCCTGGAAAAAGTTCTGGTCGGCGAAGACGGCGTGTTCGCGGCCCCGCCCCGGGGAAAACTGATCATCGACATGGGCACGTCCAAGCTGCTGGTCACCCGCATGCTGGCGGCCAAGGCCCAGGAACTGGGCGCGGATTACGTGGATGCCCCCGTATCCGGCGGCACCCTGGGGGCGGAAGCCGGCAACCTGACCATCATGGCGGGCGGCACGGACGACGCATTCGAACGGGCGCGGCCGGTGCTTGAGGTTTTGGGCGGAAAGATCACCCATGTCGGCCCGACCGGGGCCGGGCAGGTCGCCAAGGCCGCCAATCAGGTGATCGTGGGCCTGAACATCGGTGCCGTCGCCGAAGCCCTGTCCCTGGCCCAGGCGGCGGGGGTCGATCCCGGAAAAGTGCGCGAGGCATTGGGCGGCGGCTTCGCCGACAGCCGCATTCTAGAAGTCCACGGTCTGCGCATGGTCGAGGGCAAGTTCACGCCCGGTGCGCGCTGTCCGATTCAGCGCAAGGACATGGATCAGGCCATGGAACTGGCCGACCATCTGGGGATCGAGCTTCCCGCCACGGCGCTTAGCCGAGATCTGTACGACCGGGTAATCGATGCGGGCGACGGCGACCTGGACCATTCCGGCCTGATTCGCGCCATCCGCCCGGACTGGCCGGTCAACGAACAGTAAAACCGACGGATAGCGTGGGCGCGCCCCCGTATCAGCCCGCCTGGGCGGCCTTGGCCGCGGCGACGGGCAGGCTGAACGTCACCTTGGTGCCGTTTCCCAGTTCGCTGTCGATGCTGATTTCGCCACCATTCATTTCGACCAGGGATTTGGTAATCGACAAGCCCAGACCCCAGCCCTTTTCCGTGGTGAAGGGGTTTTGCTGAACCTTGGAAAAGGGTTCCAGCAGCCGGGCGACCAATTCCGGCGCAATGCCCGGGCCTGTGTCGGCGATGGAAACTTCGATGAAGTTACCGTTTTGAATGGCCGAAATGCTGACACGCCCGGACGTCGGCGTGAATTTGATGGCGTTGACCAGAAGATTAAGGAAGACCTGCTTGATCGCGCGTTCATCCGCCATGACCATGGGCAAGGACGCCGGGATCGCGAGCGAAACCGAAATGTCCTTCTCATAGGCCCGGTTGCGTGCCGCTTCGACACATTCCCCGGCCAGGGGTAGAAGATCGATTTCTTCGGGATCGAAATTGGCTTCTCCCGCCTCGATCGCCGACACATCCAACAGGTCTTCGACCAAGGACAGCAGGTATCCGGCGCTGGAATGAATGTCCTTGGCGTATTCCCGGGATTTTGCCGTGTCTGGCGGGCCTAAATACTGACCGGAAAGAACCTCCGAGAACCCGATGATCGCGTTCAGGGGCGTGCGCAGTTCGTGGCTCATGGTGGCGAGGAACTTGGTCTTGGCTCTGTTGGCATCCTCGGCCAACATCAAGGCGTCGCGCAATTCCTCCTGCACGGCCTTTTCCCCGGTAATGTCAACCATGATGGTGACCAGGGCCTGACCTGCGTCCGCACCCAACCGGATGGGTATCTTATGGTTCCTCAGACGCTTCAACCCCGCTTTGGGGAACACCCGGGTCACTTCCTCGATACTGACTTCGCCAGAGGCCAGCACCGCATTGTCCTTCGCGCAGATGGCGCGGGCCGTGGCATCGGGAAAGACATCCAACAGCGTTTTGCCGGCCAGGGCATCGGGGGTGGAGCCGACCCAGGCCGCATAGGTCGGATTGGCCAACAGGATCACACCTTCCTTGTTCTTCAGCGTCAGACCGTTGGGAGCGTTGTCGACGATCGCCTGCAAATGGGCCTGGCTGTTCAAAAGCGCCTTTCTGGTTTCGATCCGGTCATCGATATAGGCAAGGATCATCCCAAGGATCATCGTCGCCGGGGTAAAGGCAACGACGAACGGCAAGGCGACGGTCTTCATCACTTTTTCGACCACGGGCGGCGGCAGGAACGTGAACACCCCGATAACGGTGACATGGACCACTAGGCCGAAGACCAGCAATGTCAGCCAGTTCAACGGAATTCGTTTGGACGTATAAAGGGCCCGGAATCCAACACCCAACAAGACGCAGGCAATGACGACCGACACGCCGACAGGCGCACCCCCGCCACCCAAATAGGCGCGGTACCCGCCGGCGATGACACCCGCGATGACGCCGCCGACCGGCCCGCCAAACACACCGGACAGACTGATGATCACCGATCGTGGATCGAAGATGACGCCCGGCGATATGGTCACCGGCGATTCCATGCCGATCACGCAGACAATGCCGAACAGCAATCCGGAAAAGATCCGGCCTGCTATCTCATTGTTCGGCCACCGTTGCGCAATGAAAGCGTAAAGCAAACAAAGAGACAGCAACAACGACGCCGCTTTGGCGAATTCTGCGAACATAAGAACACAATCGTATTGCAATCAAACGGCGAAGATAATCTATCCATAAGTAAAGGGCGATGATCCCCGCCGTGGGAGAGATCGGCGGCGTCACCCGGCGGGATGGCGCGGCGCGCTTACAAATCGTGTTTGGCTGCCGGTGATGCGTTCCGTATGACGGACATTCAGGGGAACCTCGATGCTGTCACCGGGCCGGCAGACCGTGGTTTCAACACCGCCATCCGTTTCCAATTCCAAGGTCATCTCACCCTCGAGAACGAACACATAAAGACAGAATGGATGAACGTGCCAATCGTTGAAATGACCGGAGTTCCAGGCCTTTTCAACGGGCAGGTCGTAACCTTTGTCCTGGGCGGATGCCCGGAATTCATCTTCTGTCACCCTATGTGCTCCTGCGTGCCGGGCGCTCTTCGCACCGATCCTGTTCTACTTGCGAAGCAAGCAGCCTAGCGCTGTATGGCCCTGTGGGCCATACAGCATGCATTTCCGCCGTCGATCTTTAATGTCTATATTTTAACCATTATATTTTTTTAGCTTATTTTTTGTTCAATATTTTTGGCTAAAATTCCACTACAGGACTGGGAAACCATCTAACTAACTGCAAACAAATACAAAAATTTGCTGTGCAAACTTGGCATGAGACTTGCTTTTTGCATATGCGAAGTCTGGGTCTCAAGGCCCCAACGCCTGACAAAAACACAACAACAGAGGCAACGAAGAAAACGACGATGCGTGTAATGCTGGTTACGGATGTTCCTGACGCGGTTGAGGCCTTCACGGCCCACGCTCAGGGAATGAATGGCGCGGCACACGAGATTGTTGCCCTCGCGGCCCCTCACGAAGCCCTTACGGACAAAGCCCGTGATACCGCCCCCGATATGGTTGTCGTTCGTGTCGCCAAGCCCGACGAATATGCCTTCACTGAAATTGAAAACCTGAACGCAGCACAACCGCTTCCCGTGATGTTCCTCGCCGATGATGAACGGCCCGAAATCATGACCCAGGCGTCGCGCGCCGGCGTGTCGGCTTATCTTCCGGTCGAGGCCGGGCTGAAGGCCTTCCCCAGCCTGGCCGAATGGACCCGCGCCCAGTTTCTCAGCATGCGTGAGCTCAAAACACGGCTTCAGGAAAAAGAAGATAAATTGGCCGACCGCATCACCATCGAGCGCGCCAAAGGCATCGTCATGAAGCTGAAGGGCTTGGAAGAAGACACGGCCTATCACGAGATCAGGAAGCTCGCCATGAAACGGTCACAGCCGATGCGCGTGATCGCGGAACAGATCATCGACACCGAAAGCTTGGTTCTGTGCAAAGGATGAGATCTGAACGTTCTGTGATTTCCAACCACCCAGGGATACCCCCGGAAAACTGAAATCGATTTCTAAGTCCATCACCTCCCAAGACGGACTTAGGGAAGGCGGCGGGTCGGTAATGACAGCCACTCTCCTCGGGACCCGCCGCCTTCCTCCCCTTCATCCAAATCTCGACGAAGACGGTTATCCGCCAGACTGCGGCATCGCAGGACACCTGCGTTCAGGCGTCGCCCGGGTCGGCGACGGAAAGAGCCGCGATGTCGCCGGCCTCGATCCGAGCCATGGGCTTGGCGATCTTCCAGGTCAATTGGTTCTGCGATGTCCCCATGACGGCAATGACCGTTTCCACGTCGGGACAGCCGTCTTCGTGGCACCGCAATTCCGAGACCATGAGCGTCGCCTCGTCGCTCAGGCAAAAGCGCATGCGGACAAGGTCCTTTATGCGCCCGGCATTGCCGTCGGGCTTACCGCGCGACAGGCCGAGAATGTCATCCATGATCTTGCCTCCCCTTCAACAACGCATGGCCCGTAATGGGCGGGCGCCGTGCCGATGGCCTGGGATCAGGCCACCATCGGCTCCAATACCCGCATGACGGCGATTGCCCCGGCTTCATCCGTTGCGACCAATACCGAGCCGTCGGCGGTCCAGGCCAGGCCCGTCACCGGGCTGCCGCTGGCGGGCCGGGCGATCATCGCGGTTTCCTGCTCGATCGTGCCGATCAGTACCGTGCCGTCGGAATAGCCCCCGGCGACCACGCGGTCGCTTGGATGGGCCGCCACATGGCGGACGACGCCGTCATAGACATACCCGAATTCCAGCGGCGGCTTGCCTGACGGGCCCTTGCCCGCGCAATCCCAGGACGTGACCGTATCCGCCCCCGACGCGGCCACATACTGGCCGTCGGCCGTCCAGGCAAGGGAGCGGATCTTGGACGGATAGCCGCGCATGCGCATACCCGTCTTGTCCTTCCAGCGCCAGCAATGCATTTCCTTGTCCTGCATGGCGGTGACGATGAACCCGCCGCCCGGCGACCAGGCGACGGCCGTGTGGGAGCCATGCCATTCCAGGCGCACGGGCTTTTGCTTGGCATCAGTCAGGGTCCAGACCGTGACGCCATCATAATGGGCGCAGGCGATGCGCGTGCCGTCCGGGGAAAACGACAATCCCGCGATCGTCGACGGATGATCGTCGCTTGTCAGAACGGTCGCACCTTCGCCGTCCAGCACGGTCACGGCCTTACCGGCGGCAAAGGCACGCAAGGCCTTGCCGGAATGAACCGCGATCTCGCCGACCCAAGGCCCGCCCGTTTCCGCCAGCTTGACGATTTCCGAGCCGTCGAGCCGCAACAGTTCACCGCCGTCCGTGCCGATCAGCACCCCGTCACCCCCGATATCCGTGGTGGCGGCGATGGGTGTGGCTGAAATGCGCGTCAGCTCCGTCGGCTCAGCACCGTCCAGCACCAGCCCAAGGCCCCGGATTGTGCCGTCGCCATACCCGACGACCGCCCGCGCCTGGGTGGGTTCGATCACGGTGAAGGTCGGATGAACACCGACAGGCACCCCTTCGCTGAGCTTGACCGAAGGTGAAATGACCTTGGCACCGACGTCCGGGTTGCCGGTTGCGGCAAGCCCCATGGCCTGGGGATCAAAGGCGGCGCTGCCCGTCATGCCGCCCCCCGTTCCGCTTCAACGGTGCAGGCCTGGAAGGCCGTGTTCAGTTCCGCTTCGTCCAGATTACGGCCGATGAAGACCAGACGGGACGACCGCGCGTCACCCGCCCAGGGCGCCCCCCAGGCACTGTCCATCACCATATGCACGCCCTGAAAGACATACCGGTTTTCCTGGCCGCTGAGATGAAGAATGCCCTTGGTGCGCAGAACGTCGACACCACGCTCCATGATGAAGCCGCGGATCCATTCGGAAAATTTCTCGGGCTCGATCGGCGTTTCGGTCTTGAGGCTGACTGAAATAATATCTTCATCGTGTTCGTGATCGTCTTCTTCGTCCAGCAGTCCGGGCTCAAACTCCAGCACGCGGGAAAGATCGAATGCGCCCCGGTCCAGAACGTCGGATATCGGAACCTGGCTCTGCACCGTTTCGATGACCTTGGCCATCTTGTTCAACGCCGCGATCTTGGCCTTCACCGCCGACAGCTTGTCCGCATCGACCAGATCGGTCTTGTTCAAAAGGATGATGTCGGCAAATGCGACCTGTTCGGCCAGTTCGTGTTCTTCATCGACCGCGTCCAGGAAATGGCAGGCATCGACCACAGTGACCACCGCGTCGAGCGAAACCTTGGCCTGGACGTCTTCATCCACGAAAAATGTCTGCACCACCGGCGCCGGATCGGCCAGGCCCGTGGTTTCGATGATCATGCCGTCGAAATCATCGGCGCGTTTCATGAGGGTCGAAATGATGCGGATCAAGTCGCCGCGCACGGTGCAGCAGATGCAGCCGTTGTTCATTTCGAAGATTTCCTCGTCGGCGTCGACGACCAGTTCGTTGTCGATGCCTTCTTCGCCGAATTCATTGACGATGACGGCGTATTTCTTGCCGTGCTCTTCGGTCAGGATGCGGTTCAACAGCGTCGTCTTGCCTGCACCCAGGTATCCGGTGATGAGCGTAACGGGCACCTTTGCCTGTTCCATATCGGTACTCTCCCTTGGGTCAGCGGCCCGCCCGTCGTTGGACGGGCCGCATCGTCTGTTTGATCAGTGGTGGAGCAGGCGTGTTGTCCCGCCACGCCGTGCTCCGACTGTGGGCCCGTCTGTGGCCCGGGTATTCGAAAGCCGGAAATTACAGAAGGGCGTCGAACACGATGCCTTCGATGTTTTCCAGGGTCAGGAACATGCCGACACCGGCGACCACGGCACCCGCCAGGCGGGTTTCCAGGGCCGTCGATTCCGTGGCGTTCCACAATTTCAGGGCAACCGTGCCGGCGGCGACGGCGATCCCGTACTGCAGGACACCCAGGCCGATCAGATAGCCGACCAGAACCGGCATGTTCACGCCAGCTTCCTGCGCGGCGAGGGAATCACCGAAGGCCGAACCGTGGAACAGGCCGAAGGCGGCGAACACGATCAGGGCCGGAATGATGCTCATCGCACGGCCGGACAGAACGACCGCACCCAGCGCCAGCAGCGACAGGCCGATCACGATTTCCTTGGCCGGCATCGCGACGCCCATGCTCATCATCAGGCAGCCGGCAAGCATCGCGACGATGTAGCCGGCGGGGGCCGTGAAGCGATGACCGGTGTAAAGGGCCGCAACCCCGACCATCAGCACGAAAAACAGATGATCGAAGCCAAGCAGCGGATGGCCGATGCCCGACAGCACGCCATGGGCGAATGTTTCCATCGGCATGCCGCCCAAGGGATGGTGGGCAAGGGCGGGATCGGCGGTGACGGCAGCCGCGGAGGCCAAGGCCAATGCGGGAACCAGTTTGGTGAGTTTACGAGCGTTCATGTTGGTACACCTCTCTGTCTGATGGTTTTGAGTGCCGGCCCACCGCCGTTGATGGCTTTCCGGACTGTTGTTCTAGTAGACCTTGTAGGGCAGGAATTTACCGTTCAGGGTGATGATCACGCGGTCACCCTTGGGGTCGGCCTTGCGGTCGATATCCATTTCGAAATCGATGGCGGACATGATGCCGTCGCCGAATTCTTCTTCGATCAATGCCTTGAACGTGGTGCCGTAGACCTGGATCAGTTCATACAGGCGATAGATCAGGGGATCGGTCGGAACCGGATTGTCCAGCGAGCCGCGCGACGGCACGGTCATCAGCATGGCGATTTCTTCTTCCGACAGGTTCAGGCCCATGGCGTTGGCCGCCGCGGTTGCCTGGTCCTTGGTCATGGACATCTGGCCCAGCAGGGCAGCAGTCGTCCATTCCTTGGACTGGCCGACTTTTTCGGCCACGTCGGCCCATTTGATCTCGTTCATGATCTTGTGGGTGACGATCTTTTCGGTCAGTTCGGCGCGGGTCATTCGTTATGTCTCCTTCGTTGATGACGCTTGCGTAAGCTGTGTGAAAGTCAGGCTTGGGCGCGCAGGGCGCCCGTGCCGGTTTCGCCGGCCTCGTCGGTGATGACGGTTGGGCGAACGACCGGCGGATGACGGGGATCGTAATCGGGGGATGCCAGTTCGTCCTTGAAGCCCACCGACCGGTTCACCAGGAACTCGATCAGATGGTTGCGGACGGGATAGTAATTATCCTGGGTATGCATGTTGGCGCGGGTCCGGTTGCGCGGCAGCGAGTTTTCGACGATCTCGCAGATGCGCGCGTCGGGTCCGTTGGTCATCAGGATGATCTTGTCGGCCAGCAGGATCGCTTCATCGATATCGTGGGTGATCATGAACACGGTCTGTTCCGTCTCGGAACAGATGCTCAGCAGTTCGTCCTGCAGCGACCCCCGGGTCAATGCATCCAGCGCCGAAAACGGTTCGTCCAGCAGCATGATCTGCGGTTCGATCGCCATGGCGCGGGCGATGCCGACACGCTGTTTCATGCCGCCCGAAAGCTGCGACGGCTTTTTGTTTTCGGACCCGGTCAGATGCACCAGGTCAATGAACTTCTGACAATGTTCATACAATTCCTTCTTCGCCATGCGCGGCCATTTGGACGACACCGCGAAGGCGATGTTGCCCATCACCGTCATCCAGGGCATGAGCGCGTGGCTTTGGAACACCACCGCGCGTTCAAGCGAGGTCCCGGTCACTTCCTGCCCCGATACGATGACGTTGCCGGAACTGGCCGTGGCCAGACCCGCCAGGATGTTCAGCAGCGTCGTCTTGCCGCAGCCGGAATGGCCGATCAGGCAGACGAATTCGCCGGGTTCGACGGAAAACCAGACATCTTCGAAGACGGTGGTTTCGCTGGTGCCGTCAGGCGTTGGGAAGCGCTGTGCCAAGCCTTCGACCCGAATACGGGGCTGCGGCGTTTTTGTGCTCTCGATCATCTTCTGTGCTCCGTTTTTCATTTTATTCGGCGTAGGTGACGAGACGCGCCAGGTAGGAAAGCATCAGGTCCAAAGCCATGCCGATCAGACCGATGAAGAAAATCGCGGCGATCACGTTGGTGATCGACAGGTTGTTCCATTCGTTCCACACGAAGTAGCCGATGCCCGTACCGCCCACGAGCATCTCGGCCGCGACGATCACCAGCCAGGCGATACCGACGGATATCCGCATGCCGGTCATGATGGTGGGCGCGGCCGCCGGCAGGATCACGCGGAAGGCCGTGCGCAGATGGCCGACCTCAAGCGTCTTGGCCACGTTGAGCCATTCCTTGCGCACACTGGCCACGCCGAATGCCGTGTTGGTCAGCATGGGCCAGACCGAACAGATGAAAATCACGAACACGGACGAAATGATCGAATCCTTGATCGTGTAGAGCGCCAAGGGCATCCAGGCCAGCGGCGAGACCGGCTTCATGATCTGTATGAACGGGTCGAGCGCCCGGTAGAACAGCGGCGACATGCCGATCACGAATCCCAGCGGGATGGCGACCAACACGGCGAAGCCGAACCCGACCAGCACGCGCAGGATCGAATATCCAAGCTGGATACCGATGCCCTTGTCGTTGGGGCCGGCGTCATAGAAGGGATCCAGGACATGTTCCCAGATCTGCGAGCCCACCTTCAGGGGCCCCGGCATTGCCGAGGCCCCCTTGGCGGTAGCCCCCATCAAGGCGGCATAAGCGGGGTCCATGCCCTCGGCCGAGCCCGTCCCCTTGGGCAGAGACAGTTCCCAGATCGCCGCGAAGGCGAAGAACAGCGCAATCGATAAAACGATGGCACGGGTTCGAAGTGATAAGGACATGGATTTTACCTCTTACGTTCTCTTGATGGCGAAGGACTGGACGTACTCTTCCGCTTTCGCGGGATCGAACGTCTTGCCCATGATGGTGTAGTTTTCGTAGGTCGATTTCGGCGGCGTGCCGTACGGCCCGGTCAGGCTCATCTCGCTCATCAGCTTCTGAGCATCGGTCGCGAGATAGACCTCTTCGGCGACTTGCTTGTAGTCGACGTCACCCTTGATGTAGCCCCAGCGCTTCATCTGCGACAGGATCCACACGGCCATGGAATGCCACGGGAACGGGTCGAAATCGATCCGGTCCGGGACCTTCTTGACGTTGCCGAGACCATCCGCATAAGTCCCCACGAGCACCTGTTCCAGAACCGTGACCGGCTGGTTCAGGTAGTTCTTCGGCGAAATCGCCGCGGAGATTTCCTTGCGGTTGGACTTGACCGACGCGAAGTCGGTGGCTTCCAGGATCGACTTCCACAACGCCAGGAAGGTGTTGGGGTTTTCGTCGATGAAGCCCTTGCTTGCCGCGAAGGCGCAGCACGGATGCTTCTCCCAGATGTCCTTGGTCAGTTTATGGATGAACCCGACGCCGTCATAGACCGCGCGCTGATTGAACGGATCGGGCGAAAGATAGCCGTCGACGTTGTCAGCACGCAGGTTGGCGACCATTTCAGGCGGCGGCAGGACGCGGATCTGGATGTCCTTGTCCGGATCAAGCCCGGCTTCCGCGACGTAGTACCGAAGCAGGAAGTTATGCATCGAGTACTCGAAGGGAACGGCGAACTTGAAGCCCTTCCACATTTTCGGATCGTTCTTGTCGATATGTTTTTTCGACAGAACGATCGCCTGGCCGTTGATGTTTTCCACTGCAGGCATGGTCCAGGGCACCTTGGTCGAACCGGCACCCATGTTGATCGCAAGCGGCATGGGCGTGAGCATGTGCGCCGCGTCGTATTCGCCGGAAAGCGATTTGTCGCGGGACACGGCCCAACCGGCCGTCTTGATCACGGAAACATCAAGTCCGTACTTTTTATAGAAGCCCATGGGATGCGCCATGATGATCGGCGTGGCACAGGTGATGGGAACGAAGCCGACGTTCAGCTTGGTCTTTTCAAGCTTGCCGCCCTTCATGGCCATTTCAACGGCCATGGCCTTGGCTTCTTCCAGCGGGAACATGGAAGCGATGGCGGCATAAGCCGTCCCCGCACCCACGGCCTTGAGGAACCCACGGCGGTGCATGTCGGTTCCGAACATGCCCTGCATGACGGCGGATTCCACCGCGCGGGACATGGTGCTTTCCAGGTCCGAGGCTTCCGGTTCCGCCAGCTTGGCTTCCTGTTCGGCCTGATGGGCCTGAACGGCACGCATCATGTCGCCCTGACCACCCGCTTCGGCGGACTGACGCATGGAAACGCAAGCGGCTTCCTGGCAGGCCGGATCGAAGCAATTGGCGGGGCTGTGTCCGGAAGCGGCAGCCGAAGTGGCTTCCGCGCCGTCCACGTCTTCACATTGGAACCGCGACGCGTCCTTACCCTGCGCCGCGGCCATTGCCATGTTGTGCTCGATGATGGAGCGGTGCTGGCCACAGGGACAGCCGTTCCACAAGAGCTTGTCGGGATCAAACGGGTTTGCAAAAGCGCCCATTGATTTACTCCATTAAAAAACGCCCAACGCCGCAGACCACGGAATGGGTCCGGCCGATGGACGTCTTGGTCCTTGTCGGGGGCCGTCATCGTCCCCCTGTATGAGCCCGACGACATCATCGTCGCCCGGTTCGGTTCTCCAGCGGTCGGGCGTCATCGTCCAACCGCCAAACTGTCGTGCCGCCGTCGCGCATCACCCTTTCGTATCGGGGCGCGCCGGCCGACGAATTCCTTACAGCTGCATGACCTCGGCAGCCTCGTTGACCATTTCCGCGACCACCACCAAGCGCACGCCGCGCTGCATGGCCCGGGTCCGCAGCAAGGTATAGGCCGCGTCTTCATCCAGGCCGCGCTCTCGCATGATGATGCCCTTGGCGCGTTCGATTACCTTGCGGTCGCGCAGCGCGTTGCGCGCTTCGTCCAGTTCTTCGCGCAGACCGCGGGTGTTGGAAAAATTCGCCTTCGCAAGATCTATAGCGGAACGGATGCGGTTGCCGTTGACGCCGACCACGACGCAGGCGTTGACGCCCGCCGCCACGGCCTCATGGATGGCGTCGGTCGATCCGTCCTCGGTGATCAGAATGGTCGGCCGGCGCTGCTCCGTCGGCAGGGCGCGCAAGGCGTCCAACAATTCCTGATCGGGCTCGGCGGCGTAAATCATGATGGCGTCGGCGGTGGTGCGGGCGGCGGCATCCGCGAACCGGTTCATATCCGTCAGAAGTTCGGTCACGCTGTAGCCCTGCTCGACCAACAGACGCTTGGTCGCCTCGGCGCGCGGACGGTCCCGCTCGACCACGAGGACACTGGTGCCAACAGGCGTCATTAACCGAATTTGCATGACTGTCGTCGCCCCGTATTCCAATCCAACCCGCCGAAGATTTCGGCGGCATTCAGCTAAAAACCCGGCACATGCCGGCATTTCAGCCCGTCATGGGGCAGAAGGCCTCTAAAGGATCGCCCGCCTTTGGGCGCAGAGGATGCCGGTGGGCAAGCCGACCGGCACAGTCCCTATTACAATCCCCGTGCCAACTTGCAGGGATCACCTAACTAATTGAATTCAAAGAATAATCAATCCCTGCGCAGGTCACAGGCAAGTAATTACTCGCACAAAATTTGCGCAAGAATTTATTAATCGCATAAATTTTAATCAGAAATTTGGGCGACATGCCGCCGGATCAGACTTTCGTCAAATACCCAATTCCTGCGCCGTCAGCAGGCTTTCCGCGACCTCGATCATGCGCTTGCCCTTGGAGCGCGCGATCTGGCGAATGGCGTCATAGGCATCGGGTTCGGTCAGGCCCCGTTTGTCCATCAGCACGGACTTGGCGCGCTCGATGGTTTTGCGTTCAGCCAGCTGCAGTTCCGCGTCGGTCGCCCGCTGTTCCAGCTCACGGTAGGATTCAAACCGGGAAATCGCCACATCGACCACCGGCTGAATGCGTTCGCGGCGCAGCCCGTCGATGATATAGGCGCTGACCCCGGCCCGGATGGCCTGCTTGGTCATTTCCGGGTCGCTTTCATCGACGAACATGGCGATCGGGCGTTTGACCTCGCGCGATACGCGGAACATCTGCTCGACCGTGTCGCGGTTGGGGTTTTCAAGATCGATCAAAATCACGTCCGGGTCGATGGCCGCGATCCGGGGGACCAGGTCGCTCATATCCTGAAGATACTGGACCTGGGTATATCCGGCGTCCTCAAGCCCCGCCAGCAGGACCTGGGCACGTTCGGCACTTTCATCGATGACCAGAATTTTCAGGCCGGCACCCGACATACTTCCACTCCAAACACATGCGTGTTCGCTTTTAATCAACCTTGCTCGGATGCGCCCCCGGGGACGGGCTTACGATATGCCGTCCCTCTTTGATCCTGACGGTAGAATTAGTTTGCCAACCTTTCAAGATGCATTCGTGCCTCAGCTGTGCAATTCTTGAGTGCCCGGCGAACGACCGTCGGCGCAGCGCGAACGACCGCGACCCCGGGCCGAGACGCCCTCCCGACACTTAAATCAATCTGTTTCGAGAAGGAGTCTCATCATGGAGACGCGTCCCCCCCTGCCCCCGTTCACCTATGAAACCGCCCGACAAAAAGCCCGCATGGCCGAAGATGCCTGGAACCACCGCGATCCGGTCAAGGTCTCGCTGGCCTATACCCCGGACAGCACCTGGCGTAACCGTGCCGAGTTCTTCACGGGCCGGGACAAGATCGTCGAATTCCTGACCCGCAAATGGGCGCGTGAACTGGATTACCGCCTGATCAAGGAGCTTTGGGCGTTTCATGAAAATCGCATCGCCGTGCGCTTCCAGTACGAATTCCACGACGACAACGGCCAGTGGTACCGCGCCCATGGCAACGAACAATGGGAATTTTCGCCGCAAGGATTGATGCAGCGCCGCGAAGCCTCGATCAACGACGTATTGATCGCGGAAGCCGACCGCAAATTCACCTGGCCCCTGGGTCCGCGCCCCGACGACTTCCCGGGCCTGACCGAATTGGGCCTTTGACGACAGCCGTTTGACCGCCAGCTAGATATTCGCGACCTCGCCGTCCATCAGAACATCCGCCAGATCGTGCGGATAAACGACGAAAGGCGAATGACCGCAATCCATATCCCACACCCGTCGGGCCGGCAGGGCGCCCAGCATGGCGTCCTGCAGGGCCGGCGTGATCGCCCGGTCGCCCCGGCAGGAAATGTAATCCCGGGGCACGCGTCCGAAGTTTTCCGGCGTCAACGTCAGGGCTTGTCGGAAAATGGCGAGCGGTTCCGGGCGCAGATTGCCATAGACCCAATCCAGGTCTTCGGGTGTCGCGTCCTGATAGAAAGCGTCCCGGGTCATGTCTTTGGTCAGGGTCAGACAGGGAACATGTTCATATTCGACCTTGTCAGACCGGGCATGCGTGCCGACATCCCGGCGCGCCCAGTCGACGATGCTTTCCCCGTTACCGGGAATATAGGCGGTGAGATAGACCAACCGCGCAATCCTGTCCGGCACCCGCTCCGCGACTTCGGAAATAACCGCCCCCGCCATGGAATGGCCGACCAGGGTCACGCGGCCGTCCTGCCCGCGAATGACTTCGGCGATCCGGTCGGCATAGAGACCCAGCGTCAAATTCTTTGTCGGCGTGGCATCCAGGCCGTGGCCCGGCAAATCAGGCGCAATGGCTTCAACACCCGCATCCTTTAGGCGCGGGACCAGCCGGTCCCAACACCAACCGCCATGATACGCACCGTGGACAAGAACGAAGCGCACCATGACGTCCCCCTACAACGCGACCAGGTCGAAGGCGACACTGATCCGCGTACCGTCACCTTCGAACGGAATGGTGCGGTGAAAATAGGCCGAAGGGAACAGATACATGCCCCCTTCTTCCGGGGCGAACAGCTGCAGCCTGGGCGCATGGCGAAGCTTGAACTGTTCAGGTGCCTGGAAGAATTCGATGAAGCCCTTGGTGTCGTCCGGGTCCGTCACCTGCCGGGGCAATTGCGGGTAATAGACGCCCGACAGAAACCCCGACGGATGAATATGCGGCATCTGATGGCCACCCGCGTTCATTTCCACCGCCCAAAGGGTCAGGGAATATTCGTCTGACCAACGGGTGAACACGGGATGATCACTGTTCCGATGGCGCCGCCGGTAGACCCGCGCGGCTTCGGCGATCATTTCCTTGAAGTGCTGCATCGGCCCCCAGGGCTCACACACCAGACTGCCGGTATGGCGGCCCTGAACCGTGGCGTGGCTGGGCGGTGACGGCACCAGGGAGGGATGGCTCAGGATATGGCGGACCATTTCCTTGTTGAAATCCGCCATGGATGCGAACCCGTCCGGCGCCATGGGGCGATGGCCCATGATCAGATCGGGCGGCAGAAAGGCTTCGGCTTCGTCCGCACGCCCCATGTCCGTCAGCACGACCGCGCGGTAGGCCAGCATTTCCGGATCGCCCGGAATTTCCGCCAAACGTTCGTCGCAAATGCCAAGCGCCTGTTCGTGGTCACCTGCCTGGACCAAGGCATCGATCAAATTGATGCGGGCAAGCCTGTGACCGGGCGTGGTCGCCAGCACGGCTTCGTAGCCGGCCTTGGCCGCCACGGCGTCCCCCGCGTCGAGTTTCAAGGTCGCCGCCATTTCTTCCAGGTCCGGCGACGCCGCACCGGCAGATGCTGCCTGCGCGATAATCGTGGCGGCTTCGTCCTTGCGGCCGTCCTGGATCACGGCCGCCGCCAATCCGGCCCAGGCGGTCGCCTCTTGGGGGGCCAGTTCCGTCAGGGTGCGGTATGCGGCCTCCGCCGCCGCCCGGTCGCCCATGTTCATCAGGGCCTCAGCATGCTGGAAATAAAATGTCGCGTTATCGGAAAACCGCGCCATGCAGTCTTTCAGAAAGGGGATGACCGTCTCGTAATGTTCGGTCCCCATCATGGCCTGGACCAGGTTTTCCCAGGCCGCCTCCCAATCCGGTTTGGCATCGCAGGCCGTCTGCAGATGACGGATCGCCTCGGTCCATTGATGACGGCGCAGATACAGGCTTCCCAGGTTGTAATGAACGGCCGGATTGTCGGGCGCTTGGTCCAGCGACCGGTGATAGGCCCGCAAGGCGATGCGCGGCGTGCCCAGGCGTTCCGCCGCATGGCCCATCATCGCCCATTGCGATGCATCCAACGCGGCCCGTGCATCCAGGCGCGCGAACAAATCAAGGGCCATATCATCGACCCCGGCCTGATAGGCCGCCTGCGCCCCAAGCCCCAGGGTTTCCGCATCGGCGCGCCCGGTCACGGCCGCCTGATAGGCCGCCTGCCCGGCGTCGCCCAGACGCCCCGCCTTGATCAGCTCCTTCACGCTGTCGGTACCGCTGCTGATGATGGTCATTCGTTGATACCCGGCCTGGATGGATCCCCCACCGCGCAGAGAGCGCCGCAGGGCTTAGCAAACCGTAGCAAAGTTTCGCACCCGGCCATATAGCCGAGGCTGCTTTGTTGGCCCTTGATCCCCGCATTCACGTCAAGAGCCGCACATAAGAAAAGGGCCGCACCCGAAGGCACGGCCCTTTCCTGAAAGTTCTTGGCAAAAGACGCTTGGTCTTCTTTCGCGCAAACCAACCTTCGCGCCGCCGGGAACCCCCGGCGGCACTTGGGTGTTGCGACTTAGAAGCCCATGCCGCCCATGTCGGGCATGCCGCCACCGGCGGGCATGCCACCGGCTTCTTTCTTCTCGGGCTTCTCGGCGACCATGGCTTCGGTCGTGATCAGCAGACCGGAAACGGAAGCCGCATCCTGCAGCGCCGTGCGCACGACCTTGGTCGGATCGATGATGCCGGCTTTCAGCATGTCGACGTAGGTACCCGTCTGAGCGTTGAAGCCCTGGGTCTTGGTCTTGCCTTCCAGCAGCTTACCGGCAACCACGGCACCGTCGAAGCCGGCGTTTTCGGCGATCTGACGGACCGGCGCCTGAAGGGCGCGGCGGACGATGTCGATGCCCACCTTCTGGTCGTTGTTTTCCGGCTTCAGCTTGTCCAGGGCCTTGGTGGCATACAGCAGAGCCGTACCACCGCCCGGAACGACACCTTCTTCAACCGCGGCGCGGGTGGCGTGGAGCGCATCGTCGACGCGGTCACGCTTTTCCTTGACCTCGATTTCCGTGGCACCGCCGACGTTGATGACGGCAACACCGCCGGCCAGTTTGGCCAGGCGTTCCTGCAGCTTCTCGCGGTCGTAGTCCGAAGAGGTTTCTTCGATCTGCGCACGGATCTGGCTGCAACGGCCTTCGATGTCTTTTTTCTTGCCCGCACCGTCGACGACGGTGGTGTCGTCCTTGGTGATGATGACGCGCTTGGCCGTGCCCAGCATTTCCAGGCCGACGTTTTCCAGCTTGATGCCCAGATCTTCGGAGATCACCTGACCGTTGGTCAGAATGGCAAGATCTTCAAGCATGGCCTTACGGCGATCGCCAAAGCCCGGGGCCTTGACGGCGGCAACCTTGAGGCCGCCACGCAGCTTGTTGACCACCAGGGTGGCAAGCGCCTCGCCTTCGATGTCTTCGGCGATGATGATCAGCGGACGGGAAGCCTGAACAACCGCTTCCAGAACCGGCAGCAGCGGCTGAAGCGTGGAAAGCTTCTTCTCGTGGATGAGAATGTAGGGGTTTTCCATGTCGCAGGTCATCTTGTCGGCGTTGGTGATGAAGTACGGCGAGGTGTAACCCCGGTCGAACTGCATGCCTTCGACGACAGTCACGTCCGTGTCCAGACCTTTGGCTTCTTCGACTTCGATGACGCCTTCGTTGCCGACTTTCTGCATCGCCTGGGCGATCATGGCGCCGATGGCGGCGTCGCCGTTGGCGGAAATGGTGCCGACCTGAGCGATTTCGTCAGAGGTCTTGACCTTCTTGGAGGCGGATTTGACGTCGGCGACGACGGCTTCAACGGCCATGTCGACGCCACGCTTCAGATCCATCGGGTTCATGCCGGCGGCAACGGCCTTGGCACCTTCACGCACGATGGACTGGGCCAGGACGGTCGCGGTGGTCGTACCGTCACCGGCTTCGTCGTTGGTCTTGGAAGCGACTTCCTTGACCATCTGCGCACCCATGTTCTCGAACTTGTCGGAAAGTTCGATTTCCTTGGCGACGGTAACGCCGTCCTTGGTGATGCGCGGCGCGCCGAAGGCCTTGTCCAGAACCACGTTGCGGCCCTTGGGGCCCAAGGTGACCTTGACGGCGTCAGCCAGAATGTCGACACCCTTCAACATACGGTCGCGGGCGTCGGTCGAAAACTTAACTTCCTTAGCAGCCATCTTCTCTATCCTCTTTATTCAATCTTTTGGCGGATACCTTGCGGACAGTCGGCCTTAGCCGATAACGCCCAGCAGGTCCGATTCCTTCATGATCAGCAGCTCGTCGCCGTCGATCGTGACTTCCGTGCCCGACCATTTGCCGAACAGGATTTTGTCACCCTTCTTCACGTCCAAAGGCGTGATGGAACCGTCTTCATTGCGGGTACCGGAACCGACGGCAACGATCTTGCCTTCCATGGGCTTTTCTTTCGCCGTGTCCGGGATGATGATGCCGCCCTTGGTCTTTTCATCCTGTTCGATGCGCTTGACCAAGACCCGGTCATGCAGAGGCCTGAACTTCATTGTCTGCTCTCCGTTAAATAGTGGAAACGTAAGGGGTTTTTTGCATTTGTTAGCACTCGACCCAAGTGAGTGCCAGCGATGTAGTCCGCTGGCGCCCTGCTGTCAAGGGGAATGGGGGGAAATGCACAGAAACAGCCGGGTTTTCTTCACCCGGCCAGGCTGAGGAGGCGTGATTTCCCGGCGCCACCTGCCGGGAAGTCCCCTTTAGATTAGTCGCCCTTTGTGAAGATCACGTTGACGTCCGTATCCGCGCGCTGAATGCCGCGCTTGGCCTCCGTGAAGCCGGCTTCGGCCAGCAGGCCCGGAATTTCGGCATCGTCAGGCGCAATTTCGATCAACACCGACTTCACCCGGCCGCTTTTCAGCACGCCCATGGCGCCCCGGATGATGTCCGGCTCGATACTGTCGACATCGATCTTGATGTGCTGGGGTGGGGCAAAGCCGAACGTTTCGATCAGACTGTCGGCGGACAACGCGAACGCATCGACGGCGATATCCGCCCGGGCAAAGCCCAAACGCGACAATCCGCTGTCATAGAGGGACGAACCCGAGGTGCCCGCTTCGAACGACGGCATGTAGAACCGCCCGCGCCCGTTTTTGTCCGACAGGCCCAGGCAATGGGCGGCAACCGCCTCGCCGACGTCGTTTTCGACCACGTTGCGGACCAAACAGTGAAAAGAGAACGGGTTGGGTTCAAAAGCAACGGTGGCGATCCCGCGCTTACCGGCATAGACCGTATAGGGCCCGACGCTCGCACCGATATCCCAAAACACGTCGCCGGTCTGGAACCCATCGATCCATTCAATGGTTTCCGGCTCACGCGTGAAGGCATGGCGCGCGAAATAAAGGGCACTTTTGCCCGGGGTATAAAAGGTGATGGGACCCTGCGGGGTATCCACGGGCACGCGCGGCGCAACCGCATCGGCCAAGCGGGCCAGCGTGGCGAAACGGGGCCAGCGCGACATGGGTGCCGCCAATCCCCGGACGAGTCCCGTAAGAAATGCCGAATATGTTTTGCTCATGCCCTCTTGCCACTATCCTGGCCAAGGACGCGACCATAGATGCCTTCCAACTGCCCGACCACGGCTTTTTCGCCGTAGATTTCAAGACAGTCCCGACGCAGTTTCGCCCGGTCAAAAGCCCTGCCCCGCACCGCCATATCCCGCAGCCCCCCAACTAATGCCGCGTGATCCCGAACAGGCACCAGAATACCGCTCTCTGGCGTCAGGATGCCTTCGGGCCCCCCGGAAACCGTCGCAATCACGGGCGTTCCCTGGGACAAGGCTTCGATCACCACGACGCCGAACGTTTCCACGAAACTGGCCAGGACCACGGCAAAGGCCGCTGCCATGCGGCGCCGAACCTCATCGGGCGGCAGAACACCCAATATTTTGACCCGGTCACCGATCCCAAGCCCATTGGCCAGACTTATCAGGCCTTGGCCATCGCCGGAGCCGATGAAATGCAGTTCGGGCGCGGATACGGTATCGTCCTGCGGCGGGAAGGCATCGGCAAAGGCACGGATCAGGCCGTCCTGGTTCTTTTCCGCGGAGATGCGGGCAACACACAGGAACACCGGCCGGGTTCCCGACGGACTTTCCGCAGGTGCTTCCTTTTCGAACGCCGCCGTCAGGATATTGGGGACGACCGATACCGGTTCAGCGCGCTCGCCATATTGCCGGACGAGTAAATCACGCAGTTCCGGGCTGACCGAAATACGCGCATCCGCCGCCGAAAGCACCCGCGATATCAGAGACTTCTGCCACCACCGGTGCTTCCCTTGGGCAAAATCCGTGGAATGTTCCGTCAGCACGAAGGGAACGCCCGATCGCTTTTTCAGGCCCGCGGCAAGCACCCCCCCGTTCAGGGCGGCATGGGCGTGCAGAATATCGGGCCGGCCTTCGGCCGCGGCATAGGCATCAAAAAGCTTCCGGCCCGCCCGGGTGAATGCAGCCGCGTCGCGAAAAGGCATGCGCGGAAGGCGGTGCAGGGTATCGAGCCGATACAGACGCACCCGCCCCTCATCTTCGTTTCGGATGACGTTCATGTCCGGCAACGGACCGGCGCGATAATCACGAACCCCCCAGACCTTGGGATAGATCATGCCGACCTTATGCCCGGCGGCCGCCAGGGCCTGCGCCTGGTCACGAAAAAAAGACCCCGCGCCGACGGACCGCAGATGGGAATACCAGGAAGGTATAAGCAGGATATGCATGACAGCCTCCCCGAGCCTAACAGGCCGCTGTCTTCACGGTTTCAATCCGCCGTCTTGGGATTGGCGTCGTCGAATTCCGCATCAAGATCGTCGTCCAAAACCTTACCGTGGCGATGGCGGCGATAAAGATAAACACCAAGAATACCGGACAAGGCGAACAGTCCGGCGGCGAGGGCGATATTGGCGGTTGGATCGACTTTCATGCCCGTGCCGATCAACGCGAAAATCAGCGTCTGCGGCACATAACCGATGGCCGAGCCCGCAAAATAAGGCAGTCCGGGAACACTGGAAACACCGGCCGCCAAATTCGTAAGCAGGTTACTGCCGAACGGCAGGAAGCGGATTAAAAGCGTCATGGAAAACGGGTTTTCCGAAAGGAACCCGTCAACCCGCTTGACCTTGCCGGGAAAGCGGCCGGCGATCAGATCACGCCCCATGAACCGCGCGTAATAGAAAGTGATGATGCACCCGACGACGGTCGCCAGCACCGCCAACGCCGTGCCTTCGGCAATGCCGAACGCATAGCCGCCGAGGAAGGCAATCAATTGGCGCGGCAACCCAACCCCGGTGACCAGCCCGCCCGCCACGACGAAGATCAGCACGCCCAGAACGCCTTTGCCGCGCACGTAAGTATCGATCCAGGTCTCATCGAGATGGGCATCCACCCCCGTGGCCCGGATCAGAATCACAACCCCGATCAGCGACAACAGCAGCGTCCCGCCGCGCAAGACGAGTTTCAGGCTCATCGCCCGGCGCTTTCCGTGCCGTCGGAACCGGGGGTTTCTTCGACAACTTCCGGTTTGGAGCCTCGGCTTTGCAGCCACATCACGCCGAACAGATCGACAATGCCGACCCAAAGACGGTTCCACACACCGTATTTGGAGGTCCCCCGCTCGCGCGGGCGATGATTGACCGGCACGGACATGACACGGCCGCCCAGGCGGATCATCAAGGCCGGCATGAACCGGTGCATATGGTCGAACCGCGGCATGTCGAGAAAGGCCTGACGGGGGAAAACCTTGAGCCCGCAGCCCGTGTCCGGTGTATCGTCCTTCAATAAGCCGGAACGGATGCCGTTGGCGACACGTGACGACAGACGGCGGATATAGGTATCCCGCCGTTTGGCCCGAAGGCCCGCAATCATCAGGCGCTCGCCGCCCCCTTCGCTGTTGTATTTGTCCAGCAAGGCCGGGATATCGGCGGGATCGTTCTGTCCGTCTCCGTCCAGGGTCGCAATCGCAGACGCGCGCGCGCCGCGCACGCCGGTCCAGATGGCGGCACTTTGCCCACAACAATTGACGTGCCGCAAAATCCGAAGTTCCGGCACTCGGCCGGCGATGTCCTTAAGCTTGGCCAGGGTTTCGTCGGTGCTGCCGTCATCCACGTAGATGATTTCATAGGCCGTACCGTCCAGCGCCGCCCGGATTTCACCGATCAGCGGGTCCAGGTTCTCCGTTTCGTTATGCACGGGAACAACCACGGCGAGGGCCGGGTGTTTGCTGTTGTTTTTGGAGCCGGTCATTTGGAAACTTCGCGCTTTTCCGTCGTCGCGATGCCGCGGGAACTATGGCATACGGCATGCGCGACCGCTTATTGCACCCGCACAAGCAAAGGTCAAATATCTTGCATTCCCACGACAATCCCACCAAGGGTGGGAACGGAAGCGCCCCCAAAGGACTTTAGGCCACTTTGGCTTTAAGGCAGGCCAAAACCGAAGACCAAAATCAGAGGTTGATATGACCGGCAGCGACACCCCCCCGAAACCGAATGCCAATAAGGACGGAACCGCAGGCGCGGCCCCTATCGTGCACCGGGAAACGGTTCAACCGGATTGGATCGACTACAACGGCCATATGAACCTGGCCTATTACGTTTTGGTGTTCGACCACGCGACCGATGCCCTGCAGGATATCGTCGGCCTGGATGCCGCCTACCGTGAGGCGACCGGGGGGTCGATCTTCGTGGTCGAAGCGCATCTGACTTACGACAACGAAGTCGTGCTGGGCGAGGAAATGCGCATCCGCACCCGGGTGATGGATGTCGACGCCAAGCGCCTGCATCTGTTCCATGAAATGTATGCCGGTGATGACGACAACGGCGAGGGACGGCTTGCCGCCACCAACGAACTGATGATTCTGCATGTGGATCTGAAGACACGGCGCACGGCACCGTTTCCCGAGACGGTTTTCAGCACCCTTGTACGGATGAAAGCGGACCAATCCGCCTTACCCCGCCCCCCGCAGGCCGGTCGCCATATCGAAATAAAGAAAAAGGTATGAATTCGGCATATGGGGTATGGTAGATAATATGCTGATGAAATGGCGGCGATAAACGACCGGCAGGCATCAAAGAAGGTGAGAACGGTGATTCCGAAACCTTTGGAAGGCAGGCCCGTTGTCCAACGACACTAAATCAGAAAGCAATCCCAACGCTTACGCAAAGTCGGCGCTCCAGATGATGGAGAAAAAAGGGATTCCACCGAAACCGAACAATTTCGCTGTTTGGTATCGATACTTTTCGGGCGCCTATCCCGAATTGACCCGTACGCTCGACGTCATTCTTGAGGCCGGCTTACCCTTCACCGAGGAACGCAACGCGGAAATCTATGACCGGTTTCTGGGCGTGACGCTGGACGAGGACTTTCTCAACGACGCCACACTCCGTGTGGAAACGGAGTTGAAAAAGCTGATGGTCTACCTGGACGAGGCCGGCAACGACGCCCAGGCGTATGGCGACACGCTGTCCGTCGTGACCGGGCAGTTAACATCCGAAGCCGGCCTGAAGGACCTGCGCGGCGTGTTGGAGAAAGTCATCGCCGCCACCCGTACGATGGAAGACCGGAACAAGGTACTGGAAGACCGGCTGAAGGATTCCGCCGGCGAGATTCAAAGTCTTAAGGAAGATGTCGAATCCCTGCGCCACGAAGCCATGACGGATGCCCTGACCGGGGTCGCCAACCGCAAGCTGTTCGACGAGGAAATCCGCATCGGTGCGGCCGAAGCCATGGACCGCGGCCAGCCCCTGACCCTGCTGATGATCGATATCGATCATTTCAAGGCCTTCAACGACAGCCACGGCCACCAAGTGGGCGACCAGGTTCTGCGGTTCGTCGCGCGCATTTTGAAAAGCTGCGTACGCGGCGAAGACCTGACCGCACGCTACGGCGGCGAAGAATTTTCCATCGTATTGCCCAATACGACGCTGGAAAACGGCGCCAAGGTCGGCGAACACGTCCGCACTCAGGTATCGAAAAAAGCCGTCATCAACCGTGCCACGGGCAAAAGCCTGGGCACGATCACCGTATCGGTAGGGGCCGCGGAATTCACACCCGGCGAAAGCGTGGAAAGCCTGATCGAACGGGCCGACGAGGCGCTGTATCTGGCCAAGCACAATGGCCGCAACCGGGTCGAAATGGGCATTTCCGACGCCACCCCCCCACAGGATGCACAGCGCGCACATACTTAAGCGGCCGTTCCGCACAGGCCCGGCTTGCCCCCATAGGCAGCCGACTGTCGCAGAACCGTTTCTTGACTTTTTCCGATATCAACCCCATCACGCCGGGGAACCCGCGCCGGTGTTGTCATTTTTGTGCACCTGGGCAGCGGCTTGCTGATCGCGCAAACAGGCAGGGAACCTGATGCATGGTCCCTTTGACGGACCGCATTCTTGACCACTTCCCCGACCCGACAATCCTGTTGGATGGCCGGCGCGCCGTTCTGTACGCCAATGGTGCCGCGCGCGAGTTACTGGACATCACCGGCGTGGGCCAGGATTTGGCGATGTCCCTGCGCCATCCCCGGGTTCTGAACGCGGTCGACCAGACCATCGGCCGCAATGAAACCCGCACGGTCGACGTCACCCTGCCGGGCAACACCACGCGAAACTTCGAAATGCATGTCGCCGGCGTGCCGAAAGACGCCGACCTGCCGGCCGAAGGCCGCAAATCCGTCGGCGCGGTCCTGGTCCTGCGCGACCTGACGACCGCCCGCCGCGCCGAACAGATGCGTGCCGATTTCGTGGCCAATGCATCACATGAACTGCGCTCTCCCCTGGCGGCCCTGTTGGGATTCATTGAAACCTTGGAAGGGCCGGCGGGCGGGGACGAAGACACCCGTGGGCGGTTCCTTGGCATCATGCTGCGCGAAGCGCGCCGCATGGCCGGCCTGATCGATGATCTTCTGTCCCTGTCCCGGGTTGAAATCAACGAACATGTCCGGCCGACGGTCCCGGTCGATATCGCCGGCGTGCTGCTGAATGTCACGGAAGCCCTGGGCGTTCAGGCCAAATCGCGCAACATGCCGATCCGCGTCAACTACGGCAGCAACCTGCCGACCATCCACGGCGAGGCCGATCAGTTGTTCCAGGTGTTCCGCAACTTGATTGAAAACGCCATCCGTTACGGTGCCGAAGGCGAAGCCATCGACGTCCGCGTGGAACATGCCCAGCGCATCCCCGGCACCAACCGTGCCGGTGTCGCGATCAAGGTCACGGATCATGGCGACGGCATTCCCGAAGACGCCATCCCCCGCCTGACCGAACGGTTCTACCGGGTCGACAAGGCGCGGTCGAAAAGCGTCGGCGGCACGGGGCTCGGCCTTGCCATCGTCAAACATATCATCAACCGTCATCGCGGCCATTTGGCGGTGGAAAGCACGCTGGGCACGGGCTCGACCTTTACGGTCTATCTGCCCGCCGAAACCCATCAGCAAGGAATATTAGCGGGAGGCGGCGAAGCTGTAGCCACGCGCTCCTCTGATGTGTCATAAATCTGTCACAAAGTAACTTCCCATCGGAGACGTCGGTGCCCATTCGCGCCCGCGTGGGCCACATCGACTGCGCCCCGTCTCCTGAACGCCCGCCAAAGGCTAATTTTCCCGTATGTATAAAGAGACTCTCAGCAAAGACCTCAGCAAGCTGGCTGCCGTCGAACACGCGACCCAATCCCTGTCGCGGCAGTTCTCGCGTATCGGCTGGGCGTTGCTCTTCCTGGCGATCACATCGAACGTTGCGATGATCGCCACCGTCGGCATGGACCATCAGATGTTCATCGTCGCGGCGGGCGTAATCGGCGGGTACATGGCGCTCAACATCGGCGCCAACGATGTCGCCAACAATGTCGGCCCGGCGGTCGGCTCGCGCGCACTGCCGATGGTCGGTGCACTGATCATCGCCGCCGTGTTCGAATCCCTGGGCGCCATCGTCGCGGGCGGCGACGTGGTCAAGACGATTTCCAAGGGGATCGTCGACCCCAATCAGATCAGCGATCCGGACATATTCATCTGGGCCATGATGTCGGCACTTCTGGCGGCCGCCCTTTGGGTCAATCTGGCCACCTGGCTGAGTGCTCCCGTCTCGACCACCCATGCGGTCGTTGGCGGGGTCATGGGTGCCGGCATCTCCGCCGCCGGGTTCGCCGTGGTCGATTGGAGCGTGATGAGCGCGATCGCCGCCAGCTGGGTGGTTTCCCCCCTGCTGGGCGGCGTGATCGCCGCCGCGTTCCTTGCCTTCATCAAATTCAACGTGATCTACCGGGAAGACAAGATCGCCGGCGCCAAACGCTGGGTGCCCGTGCTGGTTTCCCTCATGGCCGGGGTATTTTCTTCCTATCTGGTCATGAAGGGCCTGAAAAAGGTCTGGCGGCCCGAGCCGGAAATGATCGTCCTGATCGGGGTCGGTGTTTACATCGTGACCTACGCCGTGGTCCGCCCCCTGATCCACCGCAAGGCAAAAGGCATGGAGAACCGCAACAAATCCGTGCGGTCGCTGTTCACCATGCCGCTAATCTGCGCCGCCGCCCTGCTGTCCTTCGCCCACGGCGCCAACGATGTGGCCAATGCGGTCGGCCCCCTGGCCGCCGTCGTGGACACGGCCGCCACCGGAGGCACACACGGCAAGGTCGGGATTCCCACCTGGGTCCTGTTCGTGGGCGCTGCCGGGATCACCATGGGATTGTTGCTGTTCGGGCCGAAACTGATCCGCACGGTCGGTGCCGAAATCACCAAGATGAACCCCATGCGGGCCTTTTGCGTGGCCCTGGCCGCCGCCATCACCGTGATCATCGCATCGGCCCTGGGGCTGCCCGTATCGTCCACCCATATCGCCGTGGGTGCCGTGTTCGGGGTCGGGTTCTTCCGGGAATGGATTACCGGCCGGAAGACCCATATCAACCACGGCCGCTACACCAAGGAATCCCAATCTGCGGAACGCGACACGGCGGAACGCAGCCGGCGGCGCAAACTGGTTCGCCGTCAGCACTTCATGACCATCATCGCTGCCTGGGTGATCACCGTTCCGTCGGCCGCATTGATCGGCGCGGGGCTGTTCCAGCTGTTCGCCTGGTCTTTTTCCTGACGGGCCCGAATACGGCGGGTCAAATGTCACCCCGGCATCACCGGCCGCGGGTTCTTAGACGTATTTAATGTGACATCCGCAAGGTGTGTCATTTAACGGAAATCCGAAAAACCTTGGATTTCTGCCATTTTTTATGTCTCGATGTCATAAAAGTGCAACATACGTGTCATAAATACGACGTGAGGCGTGCCTAGGTTGGGCGGCGATGAAATTCGGGGGCGACGCTTTCCGAAGTAACGAACAACCCAGTATCTCTCATGACACGTAGGAGTAACCCATGATTCGCAAGACTCTTGCAGTCGCCGCTGTTGCCGGCATGGCTCTTTCCATGGCCAACGCCGCCGAAGCGCGCGATCAAATCCGGATTGTCGGCTCGTCGACGGTGTTCCCGTTCTCGACTGCCGTTGCCGAACAGTTCGGCAAAACCACCAAATTCAAAACCCCGGTCGTCGAAAGCACCGGTTCCGGCGGCGGCCTGAAGTTGTTCTGCGCCGGCATCGGCGCCCAGCACCCTGACATGACCAACGCTTCGCGCCGGATCAAGAAATCCGAAGTCGAACGTTGCGCCAAGAACGGCGTCACCGACGTCGTCGAAGTCAAAGTCGGCTATGACGGCATCGTCATCGCCAACTCTAAGGCCTCGCCGCAGATGAAAATCACACGCGAACAATTGTTCCTGGCCCTGGCCAAGGACGTTCCGGCCGGCGAAGGCAAGCTGATCCCGAACCCGCACAAGACCTGGAAAGATGTCGATCCGTCCCTGCCCGACATCAAGATCGAAGTCCTGGGCCCGCCGCCGACGTCCGGCACGCGTGACGCCTTCGCCGAACTGGGTCTGGAAGGCGGCTGCAAGAAGATCGGCTGGATCAAGGCCATGAAGAAGACGGACAAGAAGAAGTACAAGGCCGTCTGTCATTCCGTCCGTGAAGACGGTGCCTATGTGGAAGCCGGCGAAAACGACGTCCTGATCGTGCGTAAGCTGGAAGCCAACCCGAACGCCTTCGGCGTGTTCGGCTACAGCTTCCTGGACCAGAACGCCGACAAGATCCAGGGCTCCCTGGTCGACGGCAAGGCACCGACCTTCGAAGCCATCTCCGACGGCTCCTATCCGGTGTCGCGCCCGCTGTACTTCTATGTGAAGAAGGCACACGTCGGCTCGATCCCCGGCATGAAGGAATATGTCGCCGAGTTCACATCCGAAAAAGCTTTCGGCCCCGATGGATACCTTGGCGACAAGGGCTTGATCTCCATGGGTGAGAAGGAACGCAACAAGTTCCGTGAAGACGGCGCCAACCTGCGCAACAACATCGACCTGTAATATCTCCCGGTCCAAGCCCCCTGGAAGGATTTCACCTTCCGGGGGGCCCCGGCCCCTGGCCTACCTTGAAGTTCCGCATTTCCATTCGTTTTTTCATTTTCCCAATTGCCCGTATTTCGGGCGCCGCGACCGAAGGATCAGAAGCGACATGAGCTTCCCCGTATTGTTTGGCGTCCTCGCCCTTCTCACCGTTCTCGGCTTCTTCCTGGGCCGCGCCCGCGCTCTGTCCACTGCCAACGGTCATGCCCGGAACCTGCATTCCCTGCCCAATTACTACGGCTATTACATCGGCCTGTGGTGTGCGGCGCCGGGGTTCCTTTTACTGATCGGCTGGATGGCCCTGGAAACCTCGGTCATGGACAGCATGCTGATCGCCAATCTGCCGGCCTCCTTGCAAGGGCTGCCCAAGGCCGAACTTTCCCTGCTGCTGAACGACGTGAAGAACCTTGCCAACGGCGACATCGTCAGCCGCGAGGTCATCGACGCCGACCTGCGCGACGCAGCCGCCTTTTATGCCAGCCTGACGTCCTCGTCGAAGTTGCTGGTGACCGCATTGATGGTGGTCCTGACCTGCGGCGGCATCCTGATCGCCCGCGGGCGCATCCAACCGGCCCTTCGCGCACGGAACAGCGTCGAGCGCGCCTTCATGGTCATCATGATCATCTGTTCGACCATCGCCGTTCTGACGACGCTCGGCATTATCCTTTCCCTGGTGTTCGAAAGCCTGCGTTTCTTCCAGATGGTCCATCCGCTGGACTTCGTGTTCGGTTTGGAATGGAGCCCGCAGACGGCGCTGCGCAAGGATCAGGTCGGTGCCACCGGCCTGTTCGGGGCCGTGCCGCTGCTGGCCGGAACCATGCTGATTTCCCTGATCGCCATGTGCGTGGCCGCCCCGGTCGGTCTGATGGCCGCGATCTACATGGCCGAATACGCCCCGCCCAAGGTGCGCGGCACGGTCAAACCCTTGCTGGAAATCCTGGCCGGTATTCCGACCGTGGTGTACGGCTTTTTCGCGGCTCTGACCGTGGCCCCCTTCTTTCGTGATCTGGGCCTGGATTTCGGGCTGACCATCTCATCCGAAAGCGCCCTGGCCGCCGGCATGGTCATGGGCATCATGATCATTCCCTTCGTCTCGTCCCTCTCCGATGACGTGATTTCGGCGGTGCCGCAGTCCCTTCGCGAAGGGTCCTACGGTCTGGGTGCGACCAAGTCCGAGACCATCAAACAAGTGATTCTGCCGGCCGCCCTTCCGGGCATCGTCGGATCGGTCTTGTTGGCCGTATCGCGGGCCATCGGCGAGACCATGATCGTCGTCATGGCCGCCGGCTTGTCCGCCAATTTGACGGCCAATCCGTTCGAAGCGGTCACGACCGTGACCGTACAGATCGTCACCCTGCTGGTCGGTGACCAGGAATTCGACAGCGCCAAGACGCTGGCCGCCTTCGCGCTGGGCCTCATCCTGTTCTGCGTCACGCTGGTGCTGAACATCATCGCCCTGACCATCGTCAACAAATATCGAGAGCAATATGACTGACGCGGCAACGACTTTGAACGGCCCCTCGGGCGGCGGGTTTACGAACCGCCTTTCCGACGAGGCCGTGCGTAAAAACCTGAAGCGGCGATATGCCGCCGAACGCCGGTTCAAGACCTATGGCATTCTTGCCATCGCGTTCGCCGTCTGCATGCTGGGCCTGCTGTTCTCGACCATCGTGTCCAAGGCCACCCCGGCCTTCACCCAGACGATGATCAATCTAGAGATCACGCTGTACCCACAGGACATCGACCCCGAAGGCACGCGCGATCAGGCCACCCTGTCCGGCGCCAATTACCGTTCGGTGATCCGCCAGGCCTTTTTCGACCTGTTCCCCGACGTCACCTCGCGCCGCGACAAACGGCAACTGTATGAAATGATCAGCCCCGGTGCCGTCTACATCATCCGCGACATGGTCATGGCCAACCCGAATTTGCTCGGCGAGCGGGTAACCGTGCAAATGCCCATGTCCGACGACATCGACCAGTTGAACAAGGGTCAGATATCGAAGGACGTTCCCGAAACGGAACGCCGCGTCAAGGACAAGCAGATCGGATGGTACGAGCGGCTGGAAAACCGCGGCATGATCGAAACCGTGTTCAACACCACCTTCTTCACCGCCGGTGACAGCCGCGAGCCGGAATTGGCCGGTATCTGGGGTGCGGCCGTGGGATCGTTTTTCACCATGCTGGTGACCTTGCTGGTCTCCTTCCCGCTGGCCGTATGTGCGGCGATCTATCTGGAAGAATTCGCGCCGGTCAACAAATGGACCCAGACCATCGAGGTCAATATCAACAACCTGGCGGCCGTGCCGTCCATCGTGTTCGGCCTGCTGGGGCTGGCGGTGTTCATCAACTTCTTCGGTATGCCGCGTTCCGCCCCCGTGGTGGGCGGCCTGGTGCTGGCCCTGATGACCCTGCCGACCATCATCATCGCCGCGCGCTCGGCCCTGAAATCCGTGCCGCCGTCGATCCGAGAGGCCGCGTTCGGCTTGGGCGCATCTCCGCTGCAGGTCATCCTTCATCATGTCATGCCGCTCGCCATGCCGGGTATCCTGACCGGCACGATCATCGGCATGGCCCAGGCATTGGGTGAAACGGCGCCGCTTTTGATGATCGGCATGGTCGCCTTCATCGTCGACGTTCCGCAGGGTGCGCTTGATCCGGCGACGGTCCTGCCCGTGCAGATCTACCTTTGGGCCGATTCCCCGGAACGGGCCTTTGTCGAACGGACCTCGGCCGCGATCTGCGTGTTGTTGGCCTTCTTGGTATTCATGAACGTAAGTGCGGTTTTCCTGCGCAAGCGTTTTGAGAGAAAATGGTAAGGAATACGCCGCAATGAACCAGAGCATTCCCCAGGAAACGGCCGGAGACACCCCTGTGACCCAATCCGACGCCGCCCCCGCCGTCAAAATCATGGCCCGTCAGGTCAAGGTATTCTATGGCCAGAAACAGGCCCTGTTCGATGTCGACCTGGACATCAACGAGAACGAAGTGACCTCGCTGATCGGCCCATCGGGCTGCGGCAAGTCGACCTTTCTCAGGTCCCTGAACCGCATGAACGACACCATCGACATCTGCCGGGTCGAAGGTCAGATATCGCTCGACGGCGAAGACATCTACGACCGCAACATCGATACCGTTCATTTGCGTGCCCGGGTCGGCATGGTGTTCCAGAAGCCCAATCCCTTTCCCAAATCGATCTACGACAATGTCGCTTACGGCCCGCGCATTCACGGCCTGACCAATTCCAAGACCGAATTGGACGAAATCGTGCACACCTCGCTGCAGAAAGCCGGCCTGTGGAACGAGGTCAAGGACCGGCTCGATCAACCCGGGACCGGCCTTTCCGGCGGCCAGCAGCAGCGCCTGTGCATCGCCCGCGCCGTCGCCGTAGCACCCGAGGTCATCCTGATGGACGAACCCTGTTCGGCCCTGGATCCGATCGCCACCGCCAAGATCGAAGAACTGATCGACGAGCTTCGCGCCAACTACACCATCGTCATCGTCACCCATTCCATGCAGCAGGCGGCCCGCGTTTCGCAACGCACGGCCTTCTTCCACCTGGGTTATCTGGTCGAAGTCGATGATACCGAGAAAATGTTCACCAACCCGTCCGACGAACGGACCCAAGGCTACATCACCGGCCGGTTCGGCTAACGGATCGATCTTTCGCCAATTCGGGAGACCCGCACGTCATGAGTACTGAACATATCGTCAAGTCCTTCGACGAAGATCTGAAGAAACTGGACAACACCATCGCCGAAATGGGCGGTCTGGCCGAAGTCCAGCTGGCCGATGCCATCGAAGCCTTGGTCCGGCGCGACACCGAACTGGCGGACAGCGTGATCGCCAGCGACAAGAAAATCGACGCCCTTGAGGCCGAAATGGACAACCACGCGACCGTGACCCTGGCCCTGCGCCAGCCCATGGCCGACGATCTGCGCGTCACCATCACGGCCCTGCGCACAGCCAGCCTGATCGAACGCATTGGTGATTATGCCAAGAATATCGCCAAGCGGTCCGTGGTGCTGTCCCAGTCGCCGCCCCTGGGCCCGACCAAAAGCATCGCCCGCATGGCGACCCTGGTCCAGGGCATGATCAAGGACGTGCTGGATGCCTATGTCTCGCGCGATGTGGACAAAGCCGAAGCCGTGCGTGCGCGCGACGCCGATGCGGACCTGCTGCACACCAGCCTGTTTCGCGAAATCCTGACCTATATGATGGAAGATCCGCGCAACATCACGTCCTGCACGCATCTTCTGTTCGTCGCCAAGAACCTGGAGCGCGTCGGCGATCACGCCACCAACATCGCCGAAAACGTGTATTATCTGGTCAACGGCGAGCTTCCTTCGGACGAGCGCGAGAAAAGCGACGCGTCCAGCTTCACCGTCGTCGATCCCGACGACAAATAAGCAGGAGTGACAGGCCCCATGAGCAAAAGCATCCTCATCGTCGAAGACGACCCGTCGCTGGCCGAACTGGTCCGCTACAACCTGTCCAAGGAAGGTTTCCATGCCCTGGTCGTCGAAGACGGCGAAACGGCGGTGCTTGCCGTCGAAGAAGAAGACCCGTCATTGGTCATCCTGGACTGGATGCTGCCCAATCTGTCCGGCATCGAGGTCTGCCGCCAATTGCGGCGCAAGCCCGAGAACCGCAGCCTGCCCATCATCATGCTGACGGCGCGCGGCGAAGAAGCCGACCGTATCCGGGGCCTGGATTCCGGGGCCGACGACTATGTGGTCAAACCCTTTTCCCCCAACGAACTGATCGCCCGCGTGCGCGCCGTGCTGCGCCGTGCCGACCCGGAACATTCCGGCGAGGTTCTGACCTATGCCGACCTCAGCATGGATCTGGAAGAACACCGGGTCTACCGGGGCGAGGAGCTGGTGCGCCTGGGGCCGACGGAATTCCGCCTGCTGCGCGTGTTCCTGGAAAAGCCGGGCCGGGTCTATTCCCGCGAACAGCTGCTCGACCGGGTCTGGGGGCGCGATATCTATGTCGAATCACGCACCGTCGATGTTCATATCCGCCGGCTCCGCAAGGCATTGAACACAGAAGACCTGCCCGATCTGATCCGCACCGTGCGGTCCGCCGGGTATGCCCTGGACTCTTCCCCGGACTGACCGCCGCCGAATTTCTTGGCCGGCTCCACGCCCAATCTTGGGCATCCTGCGCCATCAACCACATAACGTATTGTTGTAGAGACCTAATTAACCTTCTCGCCCTATCATACTGGCGGGAAGGTTATGGTAATTTCGCGCTTAAAATACGCCCGGCTTCTGCTGGCGGCCCGACGGGTGATTCGCAACGACCATCTGATTTTGATGGTCTTGGCCCTGGTCGTCGGCTGTGCCTCGGGTGCGGCCGTCGTCGCCTTTCGCGAAGCAATCGAACTTGTCCAACATGTTTTCTACGGCACGGACCACGAACGCCTCAGTCAACATGCCGCCGGGCTGGTGTGGTGGCATGTCCTGCTGGCACCCGCCGTGGGTGGCCTGATCGTCGGACTGTTCGTGTATTTCCTGATGCCCAACCGGCGGCCCCAAGGGGTCGCCGACGTGGTCGAAGCCGAACAGCTGCACGGGGGATGGATGTCGTCCCGGGTCGGGCTGCTGTCGGCCATCGCCAGCGCCCTTTCGATCGGGGCCGGGGCATCGGTGGGCCGCGAAGGCCCGGCCGTGCATCTGGGGGCCTCTTTGGGGGCCTGGCTGGCGCGACGCCTGCACCTGACCCGGTCCCTCAACCGTACCTTGCTGGGGTGTGGGGTCGCGGCGGCCGTGGCGGCGTCGTTCAACGCGCCGCTTGCCGGGGCCCTATTCGCCAATGAAGTGGTGATCGGCCATTACGCGCTGAAAGCCTTTGCCCCCGTGGTCGTGGCGTCCGTCGCGGGCACGGCCATTTCGCGCTACTGGTTCGGCAATTTCCCGGCCTTCGCCCTGGTCGACAACCCGCTTGCCTCGTTCTGGGAATTTCCGGCGTTTACCGGCCTCGGCGTGGTTTCGGCAATTTGCGCGATCCTGCTGATGCATTCCGTCGTGACCGCTTCGGAACTGGCCAAACGCACGCCTTTGCCATTGTGGTTGAAACCAGCGGTGGCGGGCCTTGCCGTCGGCGCCATGGCCCTGGTCGTGCCGCAGGTTCTGGGGGTCGGTTACGGCGTGACGGAAGATGCCATGCTGCATATTTACGGTTTCGGCACGCTGCTGATCATTCTCGCGGCCAAAATCATCGCCACCGCGATCAGCCTGGGATGGGGCTTTTCCGGCGGCATATTCTCGCCGGCCCTGGTGATCGGCGCGGTTGCGGGCGGAGCCTACGGCATCGTCGCGACGGCGATCTTCCCCGACCTGTCATCGGGCGTGCCGGCCTATACGGTGGTCGGCATGGGGGCGGTCGCCGCCGCGGTCCTGGGGGCACCGATTTCGACCACCCTGATCATCTTCGAAATGACCTCGGACTATACCCTGACGCTCGCCGTAATGGTCGCGGTCGTGGTGTCGTCGGAAATCTCCCATCATTTCTATGACCGCTCGTTCTTCGTCCGGCAACTGCGTGAACGGGACATCGACCTGAAGGAAGGCATCGAATCCGAGGTCATGCAGACCATCGCCGTCAACGCGGTGATGCGCCGGAACATCAGCACCGTCGGCATGAGCACGGATTTGGATTCGCTGCGCCACCTGTTGCAGGATTCGACCGTCGGCGAACTGTTCGTGGTGCGCGATGACGGCAGCCTGCACGGCACCATCACGCTTCAGGACTTAAGCGAACTCGCCTTCGATCACGACCTGGACGCCCTGGTCAATGCGGGCGACGTGGCCCGCCCCCATCCGCCGACCCTGGCCCGCCACGACGACATTGAAACGGCGGTCGCCCTGATGGACAAATCCGGTGAAAGCGTCATTCCGGTGACGGAAAGCGAACGGGACAAGACCCTGGTCGGTGCCGTCACCCATGACGACGTAATGACCGAATTCAACCGTGTGCTGATGGAACGCCGGCGCGAAGAATTGGGTCACGATTAATCCTATTGCCGGTTTTCAGCCTGGAGCCGTCAATTCCGGTTGACGAGATGGCATCCCCCGTCCGGGGAGGCTATAAGTCGGGGTATGTCCGATCCCTCTGAAATTCCCCCTGCACCACGCCCCCAGGTTCCCGCGGCCCAGGCCCCCTATCTGGCCGGCCTGAACGACACCCAATCCCAGGCCGTGGAAGCCGTGGACGGCCCGGTTCTGGTCCTGGCCGGGGCGGGCACCGGCAAAACCCGGGTTTTGACCACCCGCCTTGCCCATATTCTGATGCAGCGCAAGGCCCGGCCCTGGGAAGTCCTGGCCGTGACCTTCACCAACAAGGCCGCGCGCGAAATGCGGGAACGGGTCGGACGGCTGGTCGGTGCGCCGGTCGAAGGCTGGTGGGTCGGCACGTTTCACGCCATCGGGGCCCGCATCCTGCGTGCCAACGCGGAACTGGTCGGCCGCAAACCCAATTTCACCATTCTGGATGCCGACGATCAGGTGCGCTTGGTGAAACAGCACCTGGAAGCCATGGAAATCGACGACAAGCGATGGCCCGCGCGCATCGTTTCCGGCACCATCCAGCGCTTCAAGGACCGGGGCCTGACCCCCGACAAACTGCCCGAGGAAGAAGCCCAAAGCCTGTGCGACGGGCGGGGGTTGGAAATCTACCAAGCCTATCAGGACCGGCTGGAAGCGCTCAACGCCTGCGATTTCGGCGATCTGTTGCTGCTGTGCCTGGAATTGTTCCAAAACGAACCGGAAGTCCTGGCCAAATACCAGAACCAGTTCCGCTACATCATGGTCGACGAATATCAGGACACCAACGTGGCGCAATACCTGTGCCTGCGCCAGCTGGCCCAATAGCATACGAACATCTGCAGTGTCGGCGACGACGACCAATCGATCTATTCCTGGCACGGCGCCTAAGTCGGCAACATTCTGCGGTTCTAGAAGTATAATCCCGGCGCCACG